>NZ_JAPSIB010000026.1 GCF_031179145.1 Brevibacterium sp. | reverse complement strand
GGGGTGGCCAACCTGCACGTCCTGGCTTCGCACAGCGGAGCCACCGTTGCGCTCGTCCTCGCCGAGATGCTGGGGCGGGAGCTGGTGACCGGTGTGGAATCGGCGCTGCTGGCACGATTCCGACCCGCGCGCTTCGCGCGCTGAATCACCGGGCGGATTGAGGCGCCGCTGCTCAGGTATTGACCGCCTCGGCGAGGGCCTTCCGCCTCTTCCGCGCATTGCAGTGGCCGAGCACGGTGGTGACAGTGATGGCCGCGGCGACGATGGCGATCCCGATCCACTGGTTGACCATCAGCGTTCCGGCCCCGGCGAGGGCGCCGAGGAGGATGAGCACGACCGCGAGAAGGCGACGGACCCAGCGGACGCCGTCGCCTCCGGCCAGCTTCGAGTCCGACGCAAGACCGACGATCGTCGACGTGACCACCACGGTGGTGACGTCGGCGATCTTCATTCTTCTCGCCGCAGCCGCCTGTGCGCCCATGAGCGCGGAGAGCACCGAGGTGAAGATGGTGCCGGCCAGGCCGAGTTCGGGATCGGGCACGAGAGCCACGTAGACGGCCAGCCCGGCGCAGCCGAGCGCCACCAGTCCGAAGATCAGGGTCGTCCGCTTGTGCCACTCCTCGCCGATGCGGCCGAGGATGCGACCGCCCAGCGCGGCTCCGACCATGAAGAAGACCAGGGCCAGGGCCGGGCGGAGGACAGGGACGTCCTCGGCGCCCGCGAGCCCCATTCCGAGGATGACGACGTTGCCAGTCATGTTGCCGGTGAACACCTTGTCGAATCCGAGGTACCCGATCGCATCGACCATTCCGGTCGAGAACGTGAGAACCAGCAGCATTGCCAGATCGAAACGGCGATCCATGGTGTTCCTTTCGCGGGGCTCACAATCCGAGGCGATGTTGTATACAAAATATGCGACTTGATCAGTATTGTATATGTTGCTACCGCGACTCATAATCTGAGCGAAAACAGTCCATGCAACAGTGCCCCGAATGTTTCAGTAGATCGGAAGAGCCGAATGCCATTCACCCCGCCGCTTGTCTTCACCACGCGTCCCACGCTCGAAGGCCATTTCGGCATGTCGGCGTCGACTCACTGGCTGGCCACCGCCTCGGCACAGTCGGTGCTCGAACGCGGCGGAAATGCCTTCGACGCAGCCGTGGCCGGCGCCTTCGTCCTCCAGGTCGTCGAACCCCACCTCAATGGCCCGGGCGGTGACATGACCGGCATCTTCGCCACAGCCGAGGACCCCGCCCACCCAATGGTGATGATGGGGCAGGGTCCGGCTCCGGTTGGAGCGACGATCGAGCACTATCGGGAGCAGGGACTCGACATGGTGCCCGGCGCCGGGGCGCTCGCCTCCGCCGTTCCCGGCGCAGTCGATGCCTGGCTCGACCTGCTCGAACACCACGGCACCTGGGAGCTCGCAGACGTTCTCGCCTACGCCATCGACTACGCCGACAACGGACACCCGGTCCTGGCCCGAGTCGTCGGCACGATCGAACGCGTGCGGGAACTCTTCACCGAGCATTGGCCGAGCTCCGCCGATCTCTGGATGCCCGAGGGCCGGATCCCCGAGCCGGGGGACATGGTCGTCAATCACGCCTACGCCGAGGTGCTGCGTCGGCTCATCGCGGCAGGAGACGCGGTCGACGGCACCGGGGGCGAGAGTTCCGACGGCCCCCGTGCCGCTCGGATCCGTGCCGCCCGCAAGGAATGGAAATGCGGTTTCGTCGCCGAAGCGATTGCCGAATTCGTGCGCGCGCCGCACCGGCATTCGACCGGGGGCGACCATGCCGGAGTCATCACCGCCCGGGACATGGCAGGATTCGACGCCCACTTCGAGTCGCCGGTATCGATCGAATTCCGTGGGCACACGATCTCGAAGATCGCGGCCTGGGGGCAGGGGCCGGCACTCCTCCAGGCCTTGCGCATCCTTGACGGATTCGACGACGAAAGGCTCGATCCCTCTACGGAGATCGGCGCGCACACGATCCTCGAAGCGCTCAAACTCGCGATGGCCGATCGCGACACCTGGTACGGGGACGGCGATGTCGACCTCGACTGGCTGCTCAGCGAGGACTATGCCACGACCAGGCGCGATCTCATCGGGGAGCAGGCATCCCTCGAGTTCCGTCCGGGAACCGACCGGAACGGGGTTGGTGCGACGTTCACTCCGCCGCTGGTGCTCGACGGTGCGGACCAAGAGGCCATGCTCAAAGCAGGGTTAGGCGAGCCGACCGTGCAGAAGAACGGCGTCAACAACGGGGACACCTGTCACATCGATGTCGTCGACAGGTGGGGCAACATGATCTCAGCGACCCCCTCGGGCGGATGGCTGCAGTCATCGCCGGTGATTCCGGAGCTCGGCTTCTGCCTGGGCACCCGCCTGCAGATGATGTGGCTCGACGAATCCTCACCCTCGGCTCTGGCTCCCGGCAAGCGTCCGCGCACTACGCTGACGCCGACCCTGATCTCCACGGACGGCCAACCGGTCATGGCGCTCGGGTCACCGGGCGGTGACCAGCAGGAGCAGTGGCAGCTGCTGATGATCCTGCGCATTCTCGTCGGCGGTTACGAACCCCAGCAGGCCATCGATGCGCCGGCACTGCACACCACCTCACTCGCGGGTTCCTTCTGGCCCCGCACTTGGGTTCCGGGGGGAGCCGTGGTCGAGGATCGCCTCGGTGACGAAGTGATCAATGGCCTCATCGACCGTGGACATGTCATCACCCGAGCAGGTGATTGGGAACTCGGGCGGCTCTCATGCGTGACTCGTGATCCAACCACCGGAAAGTTGACTGCGGCAGCGAACCCGCGCGGTGCCCAGGGATATGCGGCAGGCCGATGAAGTCTGAGTCGAGCACCGTGATCGTGGCGGCCCGCATCCGCACCGACATCATCAGCGGAGTTCTCCCACCTCGCAGCAAGCTCGGGGAGGCGGCATTGGCGAAGCAGTACTCGGTCTCCCGCATTCCGGTGCGGGAGGCCCTGCGCTCGCTGGAGGCCGAGGGGCTGGTGGAGTCGCGTCCCTACAGCGGCAGTGTCGTTGCGCCCTCCCCGATCGAGGACGCGGAGGACTTGTTCGAGATTCGAATCGTCCTCGAAGCTGCCACTGTCCGGCGAGCCGCGAGGAGGTCGGCTGCGCAGAGTTGCGAGGGCTCTCCGGATCCCGGTTGGTGGCCGATCCGCAAGGAGATCAACGAGATTCTGGCCGCTGGAGACGAGGTCATCGCCGAGGAGCGGTTCGAGGACCTGGCGGTGCTCAATATGCGGTTCCACTTCGCGATCGCCGAGCTCAGCGGCAGTCTGTCTCTGGTCAGCCTCCTCCGTCAGATCTCGGGGAAGATCGAATGGCTGTACTCACTCAATGTCACTCGCCGTGGCCCTCAGGCCTGGCCGGAGCATCGGGAGATCATCGCCGCCGTCGACGCCGGTCAGCGTGACAAAGCGTCTGACCTGATGGCCAGCCACGTGCGCCGCAGTCGCGACTCGTACTTCGCCATGATGTCCGAGCAACGCCCCGAAGACCCGGCCTCCTGAACCGCATCGCGGCCCTTCGGCTCAGAAGACGATGGACTGCGAGACGTCGAAGAGATGCTCGTGCATCGCGTCGCGTGCCGCAGGCCCGTTTCCTTGGCGGATGGCTTCGACTATCGCATGATGACCGGCCAGTGAGGTGCGCATCCGACTCTCGGATTGGAACTCCGACCGTCGCGTGAAGCCGAAGATCTCGTGCGTCTCCTCCAACAGCTCTACGAGCAGTGGGTTGAGCGTCAGCCGAGCGATCTCGACATGGAAACGCATGTCGAGGAGCGCCAGCTCGGCCACCTCCGAGGGGTCGCGATCTTCCGCTTCGTGCAAGATCTCCTCCAGAGCTTCTGTCCGGGCACTGCTCCGTTTCGCTGCACGAAAGGCGATTGCGGGTTCGAGCGCCTGACGCAGATCCATCACCTCACGGAACTGGCGCTCCGATTCCGAACCCGACCCGAGCAGCGATCTCTTGTGTTCATTGTCGCGATCGGAGGAGACGAAGGTTCCACTGCCGTGGACCCGACGAACGAAGCCCCTGACCTCCAGTTCCTTCAGCGCCTCGCGCACTGTCGTCCGATTGATGCCATATCGAGCAGCCAGGCCACGCTCGCTCTCGAGTTTCTCGCCTTCCTTCAGCTCGCCGGAACTGATCGCATTCATCACGGCGTTCATCAGGATCGATGTGCCGGTGACTCCCAGACTGGATCTACTCATCACCCCTCCCACGGCTGTGCCAACCTTAACCACTCTCGGAATTGAATCAGGATCGGACTCAACCTTCGTTGCCGGGCTCGTTCCAGAGTGGTCCAACCTCTCGGGCAGTGGTTTGATGTCGGACTCCTCGTTTAACGAGTCTCTTCCAGCGCTCTGCGCGAACGTGAGCGTTGCCTTCGACCCGAAGGTCTTACCAGCGGTTTTGCCGAAGAGAAGGAACTGAGACGTATTTCTGTTGCGTAGATCACATTCTGACTGCTAACGTCGGCAGAGTCAAAGTGGTTGGACCAATTGAAAGGCTCTGCCAATGATCTCGAAGAAGAGAATGATCCCCGCAGCCGTGATTGCCATGGCGGGCCTGATGCTCACCGCGTGCGGCTCGTCCACAGAGGCCGCCGGAGACGCCGGTTCCGACGTTGAAGCCGTCGTCGATGCGCCCAAAACCATTTCCGAGGGGGAGCTGACGGTCTGCGCCTCCTTCGGAAATCCACCGAACGCCTACTACACCGAATCTCACGAGGAGACCGGCGCCGAGACGGACATCGCACGTGCTTTGGGCCCGCTCATGGGATTGCAGACGAAGTTCGTCGAGACGAAATTCGCATCGGTGATCCCGACGCTGCAGGCCGGTCAGTGCGACGTCATCATGTCCTCGCTCTACATCAAGCCCGAGCGAGAGGAAGTGGTCGACTTCGTTCCCTATATGATGTCCGGTCAGGCTGTCGTGGTGAGCAAGGACAATCCGAAGGGCATCACGGGTTACGACGACACCATGTGCGGGAACAAGATCGGGTTCCAGGTGTCGACGACGGCCGAGGTCGCAGTCAACGAACAGGGCAAAAAATGCGAAGAGGCGGGCAAGCCGGCGATTTCCGTGGTCAAGACCGAAGAGGGGACCATGGGCATGCAGCAGGTGCAGACCGGCCAGATAGATGCGTACGTGGACACGCAGTCGGCCGCGATCTACACGGCCGGCAAGTCCAATGGAAGCCTCCAGGTGACAGGTGATCCGTTCGGGATGATCGAGATCGGCGCGGCGGTGAAGAAGGGAAACACGGAGCTCAAGGACGCGATCTCCACCGCACTCGATGCTCTGATCGAATCCGGCGAATACACGAATATCCTGAAGAAGTACAAGACTGAGGACATGGCCATCGAGGACGCCAAATGACGTTCGACTGGGCCTTCTTCTGGGATCACCTGCTCACCCCGCACCCCGATTTCGTCACTGGGCTGTGGAGGACGATCTGGATCTCGATCGCATCGATGGTCCTCGCGCTCGTCCTCGGCGTCGTCATCGCGCTGTTCCTGCGCTCAAACAACATCTTCCTGAGGTCGATCGGAAACATCTACATCTGGGTGATCCGGGGGACCCCGCTGCTCGTGCAGCTGGTCATCGTCTACTCGGGTTTCGCCGCGGCGGGCATCTATCGGTTCTCCGACATCAGCGTTGGCGCGATCACCTTGCAGGCGGTCATCCAAGCGGCGATCGTGACCTTGACCATCCACGAATCGTCGTACATCGCGGAGATTGTCCGCAGTGGAATCTCGGGCGTCGACCAGGGACAGTTCGAGGCGTCCGAAGTGCTGGCGATGAAGCCCGGCCAGACCATGCTCTCGATCATCCTCCCGCAGGCCGTGCGCACGATGGTGCCGCCGCTCGGCAACATCTTCAATCAGCTGATGAAGGAGACGAGCATCCTCAGCATCATCGGGGTGAGTGAGATGTTCCTCGTCGCGCAGGGCTTCAGCGCCTCCACATTCAGGACCTTCGAGATCTTCCTCGTCGCAGCCATCTACTATCTGGCGCTGACGACTGTGTGGACGGTCATCCAAGGATGGATTGAGTACAGACTCGACAAGTACATGGGAATCGATCCCCAGCAGGGGGTCATCGCCTGGATCCGCGAGCTCATCGTTCCCCGCAGGCGACGGAACCGACCGGTGCCCACAGAGGTCGAGTCGGCGCCGCGGCTGGCAACGACGGGAGCGTGACATGCCCTTCACGAATCAGCGGAGCATCGCGACTCTCGAAGCGAACGACCCATCGACCTCAGGAGAGAGCCCATCTATGAGTGACTCGAGCGACATCGCCACCGCGCCCGCTTCACCGACGTCCCACTTGGTCGAGATCGAGAATGTCTATCTCGAGCTCGGAGGCGTCAAGATCCTCGACTCCGTCTCTCTGAACGTCAGTCGAGGCGAGGTCGTCGTCCTCGTCGGGCCCTCCGGGGCTGGCAAAACCAGTTTGCTGCGCACGGTCAACGGGCTGAATCCAATTACCAGCGGATCCGTCGAGGTCGACGGAATCGAAGTCCAGCAGCGAGACGAAGCGGCCGGAACCACCCAGCGCAAACTCAAGGGACCGCAGCTGCGCTCCGCGCGCAAGGAGATCGGTTTCGTCTTCCAGCATTTCAATCTGTTTCCCCATCTCACCGCGCTGGACAACATCGCCCACGCCCCGAGGAAGGTGCTCGGACTGTCCAAGGAAGAGGCACGAGAGCGAGGACTCCAGCTGCTCGAGCGGGTGGGTTTGGAAAACCGGGCCCACACTAAGCCGTCCCGTCTCTCCGGAGGTCAGAAGCAAAGGGTCGCCATCGCGCGAGCGCTGGCCATGCGACCACGGCTCATGCTCTTCGACGAGCCGACGTCGGCGCTCGACCCCGAGATGGTCGGTGAGGTTCTCGACGTCATGCGCGAACTCGCTCAGGATCAGATGACGATGATGGTCGTCACCCATGAAATGGGGTTCGCTCGAGAGGTCGCTGACCGCCTCGTCGTCATGGCCGATGGTCACATCGTCGAGGAAGGCCGACCAGCGGACGTGTTCTCGAACCCGAAGCACGAACGGACGAAGGCGTTCTTCTCCCGCATACTCTGACCGCTCCAGAGTTCCCTCATCGTCCTCGTCCCGCAGCCAGTATCGAAGCGGCCATCCGGCCATCCCGAACTGCGTGCTCATCAACTTCGACATCATCGTCGTCAACCCGAAGGAAGACCATGCCCGGACATCGAGCCATCGCGGCACCCCATCACCTCGCCACCGAGGCGGGTGAGCAGATGTACCGACTGGGCGGCAGCGCCGTCGACGCCGCACTGTCCGCGGCCGCCGTGCTCACCGTCGTCTACCCGCACAACACCTCGATCGGCGGAGACCTCGTGGCGCTCGTGTCGGAGGATTCCGGGGAGCCGGAACTGGTGACAGCGTTCGGATGGGCACCAGCCGCGGCGGAGCCAGGCGCCTGGGGGAGCTCCGGCAGGGCTCCGCACCGCGGTCCGAAGACGATCACTGTACCGGGGGCGCTCAAGGGCTGGAAGCATCTCCATGAGAGATATGGGCGCTTGGACTGGGCGACCATCCTCGCGCCGGCGATCACGCACGCTCAGGGGTATCCCCTCTCCTCCTCGGTGCGCAATGCCATCAGCGACACGATCGCCGAGGTGTCCGAAGCCGCGTCTCTCATGGAGAAGCTCATCGGTCCGGATTGGGAAACAGCGACCTCGGCGTCGAATCCGGCCCTTGGCAGGACCCTGGCCCGGATCGCCGAAGTCGGGCTCGACGACTTCTACACCGGTGCGATCGCCGAGGCGGTTCTCGGCTATCTGCGAACCGTCCGTCCGGACTTCGCAGCAACTGACTTCGCCGAGTACGAGGTCCGCCTGGAGAAGCCCCTGTCGGCAGGGTTCGCCGGTCACCGTGTGCACACCAGTGGTGCGCCCAGCCAGGGATTCGCGCTCCTGCGGCTCCTCGACGACCTACGTGAGGAGCTGGGCGGTGAGGACCTGACCAGAATGAGCGATGAGGTGTTGGCGCGGATCTGGCTTGACTCCTTCACGATCTCCGACGATCTGCGCGACTCGATCCTCGCCGAAGGCACCACCCCAGCCGCTCTGCTGGACCGAAATGCGAAACCCCGGGAGACCGTGCCGGCGCCCACCGCGAGCGGCGACACAATTGGGATCGCCGCGAGCGACGAACGTATCAGCGTGTCCCTGATCCAGAGCCTCTACTCCTGGTTCGGGTCCCTGTGCTTCGATGAGTCGACCGGCATCCTGTTCCAGAGCCGGGGTTCGATGTTCTCGCTCGATCCCACGTCACCACAGGTCCTCCGTCCTCGAGCGAGGCCCGCGCATACGCTCATGCCGGTGCTCGTCACCGACGCTGCGAACGCACCGCTGCTCGTGCAGTCGACGATGGGCGGCAAGGCACAAGCTCAGATCCACGCCCGCCTGGTGGTCAATCTGCTGCGCGGGAAGTCGCCGTCCGAAGCCGTCGACCTCCCGCGCTGGGTATCTGGTCCCAAGCAGCCGGGCGATCCCGATCGCACGATCACGGTGGAGTCCGATGTACCCCAGGTCCTGGTGGACGCCCTGGCGGTCGGGGCTGAGGCCGGCCCGCGGAGGGTTCCGCCGTTCTCCGACGATATGGGGCACGCCAACATCATCGATCTGCGGGGACCAGTGCCCCTCGCCGCATCCGACCCGAGGTCGAACGGATCCGCCTGGGTCGGTTGAGCTGTGAGGGGCACTGAGAAGGGTGAGGAGCAGGTGCCGACTCAGATCTCTCCGGCTGCGAACATCGCGTCGAGCTTGTTGTAGCCCTCGACGATGCCCGTCTCCATGCCGGAGGCGACCATGCCGTCGCGGGATTCGACCGAGTCGAAGATGGCCGTCGACTGCAGTCGCGTCCTGCCGTCGCCGAGGTCGGTGAGAGTGAGGATCTCGAGATTCACGCCGTCGGGGAATCCCTCGAACGTGAAGGTCTGGACGATGCGCTCGTTCTCCCTGACTTCGTGGAACGAACCATAGAACCCGTACTCACCCGAGTCGTCCGTGGAGACGTAGCTCCATCGTCCGCCCGTGGTCGGGTTCCATTCCCGGATCGTGGTCGCGATCGAGTCCGGCCCGACCCACTGCGTGAACAGGTCCGGATCGGTGTGCGCCCGGAAGACCTGGGCCGGGCTCGCCGCGAAATCGCGAGTGATCGTCAGCGACTGGGTGCCCTCCGGAACGTCGAGCTGCGTGGTGGGATGGGTGTCGGGTGCTGCGTCGGGGGTGCTGGACATGTCATGCTCCTTTGCGTGATTTCCCTGTGGATGTGCTGTGTCCTGCCGTCGCCGAGGTGGTGGAGCCGGTGTCTGCCGATTCTTCGGACTGCATCTGCGCGAGCACAGAGTCGAGTCGCCGGTATCGCTCCTCGGCCTGGCGTTGGTGGCGTTCGATCCATTTCGTCATCAGATCGAACATGTTATCCTCCAGGTGGACGGGGCGGCGCTGGGCATCCCTGGTGCGGGTGACCAGCCCCGAGTCCTCGAGAACCTTGAGGTGCTTCGACACTGCCTGCAGACTCACCTCGTAGGGCTCGGCCAATTCGTTCACGGTCGCGTCTCCGCGACTGAGCCTGGCGACGATATCCCTGCGAGTGGGGTCCGCCAGGGCGGCGAACACCTTCGACAATTGGTCTGCCATCACGCCTCCCTGTACTCAACCATTCGGTTGATAAACAACCTAGACCTACCCTCGTAGGTTGTCAACCGTTTGGTTGAATGAAGTCGTTCAGCGCGTCCGCATCCGGCGGGAGGCTGTTGAACCAAAAGACCTGTCACCTCGGTGAACGCATGAATTCTATGCATGGCCCTGCAGAGATATTCGTCCCAATAATCGGGCCGAAATCAGCCTCGGGCGGAGGACTTTGTCCTAAAGTCGTCAGAGTCCCGCGCCTCAAGGGATGTGGTCCGGAACGAACGGACCGCGGCCGGTGAATGACCGGCATGAGCGCTTGGGCATGACGACGAAGTCTGGAGAGTCAATGGCAACTTTGCGTGAACAGCTGTTCCGAGTGAAACCCGTCCCGCGGGACGCGGAGGAGGCGGGAAGCGAGCTCAAGCGGACGATCGGTCCGTTCTCGCTGACGATGATCGGTGTCGGGTCGACGATCGGCACGGGGATCTTCTTCATCCTCTCGGAGTCCGTGCCGGTGGCGGGCCCAGCCGTGATCTGGTCCTTCGTCATCGCCGGCGTGGTCGCCGGACTCGCGGTGATCTGCTACGCCGAGCTGGCCGGCAGCGTCCCGGTCTCGGGATCCTCGTATTCGTACGCCTATGCGACGCTTGGTGAGCTTCCGGCCATGGGAGTTGCGGCCTGTCTGCTGCTCGAGTACGGCGTGGCCGGGGCCGCGGTCGCCGTCGGCTGGTCGCAGTACGTCAACCAGCTGCTGTTCAATCTGTTCGGATTCGAGATCCCCCACGCCCTCGCCTATGCGCCCGAGGAAGGCGGCATCGTCAACCTGCCGGCAATTCTCCTGCTGACGATGTGTGCATTCCTGCTCATCCGCGGCACCGGTGAATCGATCGTCATCAACACGATCATGGTCTGCACCAAGGTGGGCGTGCTCATCTTCTTCATCTGCGTCGGGGTGACCGGCTGGAACACCGACAACTTCTCCGACTTCGCTCCCTTCGGAGTGTCCGGGGTGATCGCCGGCTCCGGCCTCATCTTCTTCAGCTACGTCGGCATGGATGCCGTGGCGACGGCCGGTGACGAGACCAAGAACCCCAAGCGGACGATGCCGATCGCTCTCATCTCCGCGCTCCTCATCGTCACCAGCGTCTACATCCTCGTCGCGATCGCAGCGCTGTCCGCACAGCCGTGGCAGGAATTCGAAGGCCAGGATGCCGGCCTGTCCGCGATCCTCGAGACCATCGTCGGTTCGACGTGGCCCGGCACGGTCGTGGCCGCGGGCGCCGTGATCTCCATCTTCAGCGTCACCCTCGTGTCGATCTACGGCCAGACCCGGATCCTGTTCACGATGTCGCGCGACGGCATGATGCCCAAGCTCTTCCAGGAGGTGAATCCCCGTACGCTGACCCCGGTCAAAGGCACGATTGTCGTGACTGCTGTCATCGCCGTCATGGCCGGATTCATCCCCATCACCTTCCTCGCCGAGATGACGAGCATCGGAACCCTCGTCGCCTTTGTCGTCGTGTCCCTGGCCGTCATCATCCTCCGGGTCCGGGAGCCGGGTCTCGAACGCGGCTTCAAAGTCCCGTTCTACCCGGTCCTGCCGGTGCTGTCGATCATCGGCTGCTTCTGGATCATCAGCAGCCTGCGGCCGATCACGATCGTCGTGTTCCTCGTCTGGACCGCGGTCGTCCTCGCGCTCTACCTCGTCTTCGGCCGGAAGAACTCGGTGCTCGGCCGGCAGCGAGCAGCCGCAGCCGACGCTGTTCGCACTGGCGGCGCGCCCACCGAGGGCTCCGAGCGCGGAGGAGGGAGCGAACTGTGAGCATCGTCGTCGGAGTCGCCCCCGGTCAGGACAATCGGGCCGCCGTGGAGCTGGGCGCCGTCCTCGCCCGGTCATATTCGCAGAAGCTCCTGCTCGTCGCGATCAACTCCGCGGCGTGGCCTCCCGGTCGGATCAGTGTCGATGCGGAGTATCAGGTGTTCGTCCGCCGGGCCGCCCGGGCCTCGCTCGACGAGGCGCTGGTCTTCGTCCCCGACGATCTCGTCGTCGATTCGCTGGTCCACGATGCCGGCTCCTCCCGTCGCGGTCTGCTCGAAGTCAGCGAGAGGGTCGACGCCCTCCGCCTCGTCGTCGGTCCCGCCGCCGATGGCCCGGCCGGTCGGATCAGCCTCGGGTCGGTGTCCTCGGGTCTCCTGCACAGCGCCGAACTGCCGGTGGCGCTGGCTCCCGAGGGGTTCCGCGCCGAGGCGGGGGCGCGGCTGAAGAGGATCACGGCCGCCTACAGCGGATCGTCCACCTCGGCGAACCTCATTCTCGGGGCGGCCATCGTCGCCGCCGATGCGGGAACGCGATTCCGCATCGCCTCCTTCGCCCCGAAGTCGCGGGTGCTCTCCGCGGCCGGAATCGGCCTCGAGGTCGAAGCGAGCTTCATCGCGGAGTGGAAGGAGACGGTCAGCCGGGACACGAGCGAGATCCTCCGTGAGGTCGAAGCGCTGCCCACCCGACCCGAGACCATCGATGTCGAATTCGGGACCGGGCCGAGCTGGGCGGCGGCGCTGAGGGACATGAGTTGGGAGGATCCGGAGGTGATGATGCTCGGGTCATCCGGGCTCGGCACGCTCAAGCGGGTGGCCCTCGGCTCGCACGCGGTGAAGATCCTGCAGAACTCGCCGGTACCGGTCATCGTCGTCCCGCGCCGGGTCAAGAGTGACTACACGGCAGGGGTCTTCAGCCCGCGCAGACAGCAGCAGCGGCCTTAGAGCCCACAGATCAGGGCCCGGGAATAGCGCACCACCGCGATCCCGGGCCCTGAGTGTGCTCAGCCTCCGTGCAGAATGGTCGGCCCGGTTCAGTCAGGGGCGTCCGGTCGTCATCGGACTCACCCTTCATACTTAACGTTGCTTAACGTTCGTGTCCGGGCGTCCAATGATGAGGACCCGGTCGCACGAAGACGTGAAGGAGGGAGACGAAGGTGGCCCGAGCGCAAGAGAAGGACGAGAAGAGTCCCCGTTCACGGGTGACAGCTGCCCAGGTAGCGCGTGCCTGCAACGTCTCCACGGCAACCGTCAGCTACGTTTTCAACGGCAAGGGCGGGGTGTCGACCGCGGTGCGCCGACACATTATCGAAACCGCGAATGAGCTCGGCTACCGGTCTCCGCTGACCACGGCGAACCACAACCGTACGCTCACCCGAGTCATCGGCCTGATCGTTCCGTCGATGGTCAACTACATGCACATGCACTGGTGCCAAGCGATCATCGACGCCGCCGGTGACGAAGGCTTCGACGTCTTCGTCTCGACCACGGGAGACGATTCGGAGAAGCTCGCCCATGTCGCGTCCACGATGGCGGCGCGCAATGTCGATGGAGTGATTTCAACCGCGGGCATGCGTCTGGACGCGCGATTCAACGGAATTCTCAGCGCCGAACGGATTCCCGTCGTCAATCTCTCGCGCAGGGTCGAGCATGCCTCGGCGAGCTTTATCGGCATCGACGACCGTCGGGCGGCTCATGAACTCATGGAGCATGTCCTCAGTCATGGGGCGACGAAGATTGCGACCGTCATCGGGCCCAGGTTCTCGACGGCATCGGCGGACAGGGAGCGGGGGTTCATCGAAACCGCTGCTGAACGCGGGGTCGAGATTCCAGGTCGATGGAAAGTCAGTACGAAACTTAACCGCAACGGCGGCCGAATCGCCGCCGAAGAACTGCTTCGCGATCCGGGGGATAGGCCGGAGGCGATCGTCTGCGGTTCGGACGAAGTCGCCGTGGGTGTCATTGAGCACGCGGTGATGAACGAGATCGGCATTCCCGGCGACCTCATCGTCGTCGGCAGTGACGGTCTGGCCCGCTCGCGTTCGCCTCTGCTGGGGATGACGACGATTGTCCAGCCCGTCGTCGAGATGGCGAAAACGGCGTTCGAGGTCCTGCTCGACCACATCGAACACCCCGGTCGGGAGCCCCGGACAATCATCTGCCGGCACCAGATCCACGTGGGAACCAGCTGCGGCTGCAAACCCTTATCGCCCAATGCATTGACCACGCCGAAACCGAAGGAATCTCATGACTGAATCAGCGACACTGCGGTCGCCTGCTGTGCTCAACCGGGTGATCTTCGCCCGCCTAATGCCCCTGCTCATCGCCGCCTACATCCTGGCATTCCTCGACCGCACCAATATCGGGATGGCCAAGGACCGATTGGAGGTCGACCTGGGGATTTCAGCCACCGCCTACGGCATCGGCGCGGGGCTGTTCTTCCTGACCTACGCGTTGTGCGAGATCCCGTCGAACCTCATCATGCATAAGGTCGGCGCCCGTTGGTGGATCACGCGGATCATGATCACGTGGGGTCTGATCTCCGCTGCGATGATGTTCGTCCAGGGCGAATGGTCGTTCTACATTCTGCGGATGCTCCTCGGAATCGCGGAGGCGGGACTGTTCCCGGGGGTCATGTACTACCTGACGAAGTGGTTCACGGTGAAGGACCGGGCGAAGGCCAACGGCGCGTTCCTCATCGGTGTCTCCATCGCGAACATCGTCGGCGCGCCGATCGGCGGACTGTTGCTGACAATGGAAGGAGTACTCGGTCTCCACGGATGGCAGTGGATGTTCCTCATCGAAGGGATTCCCGCCTGTTTCCTCGCCATCGTCGTCTGGAAGTGCCTGCCTGACGGACCCCGGCAAGCCAAGTTCCTCAGCACCGAAGAGGCCGACTGGCTGGAGAGGACGATCTCCGAGGAGGAGACTTCCGGCGCCGCAGGTGCATCCAACCACAAACTGATCGACATCGTCCGGGACCGACAGATCCTCCTGGTCGTCGGCGTCTACTTCGGGCATCAGCTCGCCGTATATGCCCTCAACTTCTTCCTGCCGTCCATCATCGGCGGTTGGGGAGAGATGACCTCGGTGGAGATCGGACTGCTCACAGCGATCCCGTGGGTGTTCTCGGCCATCGGTGCGCTGGTTCTGCCGCGTTTCGCCAAGACCCCAAGCGCATCGAAGAAGATCGCCTTCGCAACCATGATCGGAATCATCGTCGGTTACTCGATCGGAGCATTGGGCGGGCCGGTGCTGGGACTCATCGGCTTCTCCTTGGCGGCTTTCAACTTCTTCGTGCTCCAGCCCATTCTGTTCACCTATCCGGCAACCCGGCTCACGGGAGTGGCCCTGGCCGGAGGACTCGCCTTCGTCAACACCGTGGGTCTCCTCGGCGGATTCCTCGGCCCCTACATCATGGGATTCATGGAAGACCTGACAGGGTCATCCGTCTCGGGACTGTGGCTCATTGTCGGCGTGTGCGTGATCGGGGCGTTCCTGGTGCCGTTCCTCAAACAGGGCCAGGAGACGAACTCGGCGGTTGCTCATGCCTGACGTTCCGTCCTCAAAGGCTATATGCGATTCGACAGAGCTCAGGACGAGTGCTGTTTGAAACCGCAGACACGGCACTGCACACCTGACATCGACGAGAAGGGAAGACCGATGACAATGCTCGGACTCGAAGGGAAACGAGTGCTCGTGACCGCAGGCGCCGCGGGGATCGGGGCCGCGATCGCGGAGCGGTTCCGGAGCGCCGGCGCCGAGGTGTGGGTGACGGACGTGGCCCCCGCTGCGGTGGAGGACGCCGTGGCAAGCGGTTTCTGGGCCACAGTGTCAAACGCCGCCGATGAGAACCAGGTGATCGACCTGGCGAAAGAGGTCGGATTCGAGTGGAAGTCGTTGGACGTCCTCGTCAACAATGCGGGAATCGCGGGACCCACAGGCCCGATCGAGACTTTGGATACGCAGGAGTGGATGTCCACTTTCGACGTCAACATCCATGGTCAGTTCTACTGCGTGAAGCACTTCCTGCCGCTGCTTCGCACCAGCAGTTCGGCCTCCATCATCAACCTGTCCTCTGCCGCCGGGCGGCTCGGAATGGCAGGCAGAAGCGCCTACTCCGCGACGAAGTGGGCTGTCGTCGGTCTGACCAAGACGCTGGCGATCGAGCTCGGGCCCGAGAACATCCGTTGCAACGCGATCTGCCCGGGAGCCGTGGGCGGTCCCCGGATCGAAGCCGTCATCGCCTCCAAGGCGGAGATGCTCGGCACCAGTGTTGAAGAAGTCACCGCGCTCTACACCGGTCAGTCGTCGCTCAATCGACTCGCGGATGCCTCGGATATCGGCAACATGGCCGTCTTTCTGGCCTCCGACATGGCCACTCACGTGAATGGACAGGCAATGGCAGTCGACGGCAACACGGAAAAACTGTACTGAGGACAAGGAGCACTCAATGGCGAAATCACGCAAGGTCATCATCACTTCGGCAGTGACCGGAGCTATCCACACTCCGACGATGTCCCCACATCTGCCGGTCAGCCAGGACGAGATCGCAGAGGCGGCTATCGGAGCAGCGGAAGCCGGAGCATCGATTCTCCATCTGCATGCGCGTGATCCGCAGGACGGGCGTCCCTCTCAGGACCCGAAGCACTTCGAACCTATCCTCCAGAAGGTCGCGGCGAATTCGGATGCGATCGTCAACATCACCACCGGCGGTTCTCCTCACATGAGCGTGGAGGAGCGGATGCAACCCGTCGCCACGTTCAAACCCGAGTTGGCCAGTCTGAATATGGGCTCAATGAATTTCGGGCTGTTCCCGATGCTCGACAAATACGAATCGTTCGAGAACGAGTGGGAACGCCGGCACCTCGCAGATTCGCGTGATCTCGTCTTCAAGAACACTTTCTCCGACATCGAGACGATCCTCGAGATCGGGACCTCGAACGGCACCAAGTTCGAATTCGAATGCTATGACATCTCCCACCTCTACAATCTGGCTCACTTCCAGGGGCGAGGACTGACGCAGGGCCCCCTCTTCGTCCAGTCGGTCTTCGGTCTCCTCGGCGGCATCGGCGGGCACCCGGAGGATCTCATGCACATGCGTCGGACCGCCGACCGTCTGCTTGACGACTACCAGTGGTCCATTCTCGGGGCAGGAAGGAACCAGCAGCCATTGGCGACGATGGGCATGACGATGGGTTCGCACATTCGGGTCGGACTGGAGGACTCACTCTGGATCGGACCAGGACGATTGGCCGAGTCGAACGCGCAGCAGGTCGAGAAGATGCGACGCATCGTCGAGGAACTGGGCATGGAGGTCGCGACTCCTGACGAAGCGCGGACGATGCTCGGACTGAAAGGTGCGACGAATGTAGGATTCTGACGCCCCCAACGTGTCTCCCGGTCTGTCTTCCACCTTGTCTTCCAGCCTCCGTGCAAGGTTGCTCCCGCTATGCGGGGGAGCGACCCAGGTTCTGCGGGAGTCCACAAAGAAGCGGTCCGATTCTTGAACCATTCCAACCTGGAATTTGGCATACCACTACCGTGGTGAGTGCGACCACAGTGCAGTGGAGGTGACGCGGAAGTACGATCAGCGGATTCCCCTCTGTGCCGGCGGTGGCGACACAGGCTCGTTTGGCCTGGTCAGACACAGGAAGGGAATCGTATGGACATACTGCGTTTAGGACCGATCGGACAGGAGATCCCGGTCGTGCACTCGAAGGACACCTACTACGACCTGCGCCCTCTCACCGCCGACATCGATGGGAGGTTCTTCGCGGACGGCGGGATCGAGAAGGTGGAAGCAGCTCTGAATGCAGGTGAGCTGACGGTGCTCGCAGGCGCGGAGGACATGCGCATCGGAGCGCCTGTCGCCCGACCCTCCTCGGTCGTGTGCGTGGGAATGAACTACGCCGCCCACGCGCGGGAGGCGGGCGCGGAACCGCCCATGGCTCCTGTCGTCTTCCTCAAGATGCCCTCGACGATCGTCGGTCCCCATGATCCGATCGAGCTCCCGCCCAACGCGACGAAGGCCGATTGGGAGGTCGAGCTGGGACTCGTCATCGGCGCCCCGACCTTCCGAGTCGCCTCGCCGGAAGAGGCTCTCGGGCACGTCGCCGGCTATGTGCTCGCCAATGATCTCTCCGAGCGTCGCCTGCAGATCGAGGAGTCCGGCGGGCAGTGGTCGAAGGGCAAGAACCTCCCCGGCTTCACGCCTCTCGGCCCTGTTCTCAAGCCCGCCGCCGAGGTGGACCCGAGTTCCCTGGGCATCCGCAGCTGGGTCAACGGCGAGATCCGCCAGGAGTCGACGACCACTGACCTGATCTTCTCGGTGGGAGACATCATCCACCAGCTCAGTCAGGCGATGGCCTTCGAGCCGGGCGACGTCGTCCTCACCGGCACTCCGCAGGGCGTGGGGTTGTCCGGCAGGTTCCCGTACCTGGCCGATGGCGACGTCGTCGAGATCGAGATCGACGGACTCGGGCGGCACCGTCAGGTCGTGGCCGTCACCGACTGACGACGAGGCGGCACAACCGTCGAGGCGGCACAACGAAAGGGCCGGCGCTTCCGAATGGAAGTGCCGGCCCTTCAGTGTGATGGGTGCGGATCAGCGCTCTTCGCCGTAGCCGCCCTGTTCCTGGCCGCCCTGGTCGCCGCCGAAGCCGCCCTGTTCCTGGCCACCCTGGTTGCCACCGAAGCCGCCTTCGGACTGCTCGTTGCCACCGAAGCCGCTGTCGGGCTGTCCGCCCTGCTCGTTGCCGCCGAAGCCGCCTTCGCCCTGGTTGCCCTGGCCTTCCCCGCCGCCGAAGCCGCCCTGTTCCTGGCCGCCCTGATCGCCGCCACCGAAGCCACCCTGCTCCTGGCCGCCCTGGTCGTTGCCGCCGCCGACGAAGTCACCTGCGGCCTCGCGTCCCTGCTGGACCTGGTCGGAGTACTGGCCGCCGGTTGCGTTGTCCGCAGCCTCGGAAGCCTGGTCCAGCCCCTGGTTGGCGAATTCCTGACCCTGCTCGGAGTTGAGAGCGTCCTGTGCCTGGTTTGCGTAGTCTTCGATTCCCATTGCTGACTCCTTGAAAGAGATTTACCGCCGCTCTTTGCGGCTTGCCGTCAGTCTTCGGCACCGATCGAGGCTCACGCAACGGAAAAAGTTGAATATTGCAAGATGTTTTCAGAAGACCCAGAATCTGTACATACTCCGCCCAGTTCTCTCAGGGTTTGCTCAGGTTATCGCCGTCGACCTGTCATGCGTGGACGTTACCCTGCCCGTGTAACGAAGGTGTTGCACAGTCGCAGATGCTCCGCGAGGAACAGCGCGCCAGGATGATTGTGAGCAGCGAACAAGGGCGGTCGCGCAGTCAAGCAGTGGCCGGTGGTCCCGACTGTCGGGACTGGAGGCATCGTTTTCTCGACCTGCTCTCACGATATGAACTGATCGTGCCACTGAGCGGGAGTTTCGTGGTAACTATTGTTCCAGCGCGTGATGAAGCGCGGCATCCACTCTTCTTTCGTCCCATTGGCTGGGAGCGGGAGATTGCCATAAGGAGCACACGATGGTTCGGCCACAGGCGGTCACTGTCCTTGACGCCACTCTGCGTGACGGGCTGCAGATCGAGCCGGCCATCGTGCCCACCGGGGTGAAAGCGGCTCTCGCCGAGAAGCTCATCGCCGCCGGACTCAAGCAACTGGAGATAGGATCGTTCGTCAATCCGAAGAAGGTCCCGCAGATGGCCGACACGGACGACCTCCTCCGGCGGCTGCAGACTCACGAGAACGATGGAGTCGAACTGTTCACTCTCGTCTTCAACCGGAAAGGCGCGGAGCGCGCCGCCGATGCAGGGGCGAAGAACATCAAGCTCGTCATCTCGGCATCCGAGGGCCATTCCCGGGCGAACTCCGACGCCCCGATCGCCCAAGCCACGGAACGACTGCTCGCCGCCGCGGACTGCGCTCGCGACCACGGAATCCGCTTCGACATCACCACGGCGGTGAGCTTCATCTGTCCCTTCGACGGGATCACTGCGGCCGATGACCTCGTCGAGGTCCTGCGCCCCTTCGTCGACGCTGGCGCCCACGGAATCGGAATCGCCGACACCATCGGCAACGCCAACCCGACCTTGGTGCGCACCAACACCTCGGCGGTGCTCGAAGCGTTCCCGGATCACCCGCTGAACCTGCACCTGCACGACACCTACAACTTCGGGATGGCCAACGTCATCGCCGCGCTCGAGCTCGGCGTCGCCTCCTTCGACTCCGCGATGGGCGGACTGGGCGGATGCCCGTTCGCACCGGGAGCCGCCGGCAACATCGGCACCGACGACCTCGTCCACCTCCTCCACCGCGAAGGAGTCGCCACCGGCATCGACGTCGAAGCCCTCGCCGAGGTGCGGGAGCCCCTCATCGCCGCCGTCGGCCATGAGCTCAGCTCGAGTCTGTCGCAGATCCCCGCGGTCCCTGCCGCGTTCGGCGGCGGAGTCACGAGCGCCTCCGCCCCTGCTGCGCACGAAGGCGCGGGCCGATGACCGCCACCCCCACCTCGGCGAATACCGATTCCCCTGCGGATTCCGCCTCCTCTGCGAATCCTGCTTCCGCGGCCGTCGCTGCTGACGAGCTGCCGCTGGCGGGGATCCGGGTCATCGAGTTCTCCCACATGGTGATGGGACCGAGCTGCGGAATGATCCTCGCGGACCTCGGCGCCGAGGTGATCAAGGTCGAACCCCGCGGACGCGGCGACAAGACCCGCTACCTGCCCGGGTCGGGGTCGGGACTGTTCCCCGCGTTCAACCGGAACAAGAAGAGCGTCCAGCTCGACATCGCCGAGGCGGCTGATCGTGAGGTCGCACTGTCCCTCATCGAGTCGGCCGACGTCCTGCTCGAGAACTTCCGGGTCGGGAAGATGGAGTCGATGGGATTCGGCTACGAGGAGCTCTCGGCTCACAATCCCGGCCTCATCTACTGCTCGCTCAAAGGGTTCCTCCCCGGTCCCTATGGGAGCCGCTCGGCGCTCGACGAAGTGGTGCAGATGCTCGGTGGGCTGGCCTACATGACGGGCCCACCCGGCCAGCCCCTGCGGGCCGGCGCCAGCGTCAACGACATCATGGGCGGCATGTTCGGCGTCATCGGCGTCCTCTCGGCGCTGCGCGTGCGGGAGAGGACCGGGCGCGGCCAGGTCATCAACTCGGCCCTGTTCGAGAACAACGCCTTCCTCGTTGGCACCCACATGGCCCAGGCCCAGCTCACCGAGGAGCCGCTGCGGCCGATGCCGACACGGATGGCGACCTGGGCCGTCTACGACATCTTCCGCGATCGCGACGGGAGTCAGATCTTCGTCGCCGCCGTCAGCGACGGGCAGTGGCGGGACCTTTGCCAGGAGTTCGGACTGCGGACCCTGCTCGAGGACCCGGCGCTGGTCGACAATCAGGGCAGGGTGGATCAGCGGGAGCGCATCCACCGTACTCTGCAGGCAGCCCTGTCGGAGCTGCGCCTCGATGTGATCGAGGAGAAGTGCACACGCCGGGGCCTGCCCGTCGCCCGCGTCAACACCCCCGCGGACCTGACGACGGATGAGCACCTCGTCGCCTCCGGCGCCCTGGCCTCGACCGGTCTCCCGCCACCGCAGGGGGCCGGTCCGCAGGGGGCCGGTGCGCAGGAGGCTCAGGACACGAAGCGGATCGACCTGCCCCTGCTGCCGCTGACCCTCGACGGCCGGCGGCTGGGTCTGCGCTCCGACGTGCCGGCCGCGGGAGAGCACAATGAGGACTTCCGCGACGGCCGCCTCGGCGAGGGACAGCCCGAGGCCACCGACGGTGAACGCAACGCACCGATGCAGCCCGACGGCCGCCTCGGCGTGGGCACCGGCAGCACCGACAACGACAACGCACAGCACACAATCAAGGAGTGACGATGAGATCGATGGAGATCGCACGAATGAGCCGGGGCACCTCGGCGAAGAAATCCGGGGCGCTCAAGGTCGGCGCGGTCCTCGCGTCCCTGGCCCTGGTCGTATCCGGATGTTCGGGCAAGGCACAGCCTCCCGGCGAGGGCGGCGACTACCCGAAGGGACCGGTCACGGTGACGGCACCGGCCGAGCCGGGATCCGGCTGGGACACGACGGCTCGCGCCGTTGTCGAGTCGCTGCAGAAGGAGAAGATCGTCGAGACTCCGCTGCCGGTCCAGAACCGTCCCGGCGGAACCGGCTGCACATGGATGACGTCGATGATGGAGCAGGAGAAGGGCAAGGACGACCAGATCGCGATCACGTCCCTGGCCAGCCAGACGATGAAGGCGCGCGGACTGTGCGAGTACGGTCCGCAGGACACGACGCTCATCGCCACCCTCTACGTCGAGGACTTCATCGTCGTCAGTCCCGCCGACGGTGAGATCAAGGACCTCGACGGCCTGGTCAAGGCGCTCAAGGACGACCCGCAGAAGGTCACCGTCGCCGCAGCCGGCGATGACACCCTGCCGTTCGCACTGTTCGCCAAGGCGGCAGGCGTCTCACCCGCCGACGTCAACTTCGTCAACTACGACGGCGGCGGCGAGCAGACGACGGCTCTGCTCAACGGGGATGCGACGGTCGCGATCGCCGGGCTCAGCGAGTTCCGCTCCGTGCTCGAATCCGGTGACATCAAGCCGATCGTGACATTCGCCGACAAACCGCTGATGGCGCCCTTCGAGTCGGTGCCCACAGCGGTCGACTCCGGCTACGACGTGACCCTGAGCAACTGGCGCGGAGTCTACGGACCCGCCGAGATGCCGCAGGCCGCGGTCGACTACTGGAAGGGCGCGCTCGAGGACCTGTCGAAGTCCGAGTCGTGGAAGTCCACTCTGACGAAGAACCAGTGGGCACCCGAGTTCCGCACCGGCGACGATGCGAAGCAGTACGTCGAAGAGGCCGCTGCGACCGTCGACGCAGGAGTCAAGGAAACCGACATCGGCAGCAAGTGATGCGATGTGCTGGTGACGGACCCACTCGGGCCCGTCACCAGCCTCCATCGTGCAACGCCGTCAGGCAGCTTGCCTGCCATCAGGCTTGCAGCCTCCGTCCTGCCGATCCACCGAGCAGAAAGTCCGCACCATGGCCCGGTCCCTGACCGCAGCGCACCGCCGTGACCTCATCACCGGCAGCGCCATCGTCGTCATCGGCGTCGTCTACTTCATCGCGACGTTCTCGATCCAGCGCACGAACGACATCGTCACCCCGGCGACCTTCCCCGCCATCGTCGGCGTCGCCCTCATCGTCCTCGGCGCCGTCCTCGTCGCGCAGTCGCTGCTGGCCAGGAGCACCCCCGCCGAGGCGGCCCCTGGTCTCCCCGCCACCGACGTCACCGCCGCGTCCGAGACTTCGGGCAGCACCACCTCGGCGGGAATCACCGACGACGGCACCACCTCGGCGGGGGAGTCGGTTGACGGAGCCTCCTCGGCGGGGGAGACGGGCGTGATCATCGCAGCGCCGCCGGAGCCGAAGTCGAAGCAGGTCGCGCTCCAGTTCGCCCTCTTCTTCGTCTACCTGGCAATCCTCATCCCCGTCGGGTTCCTCCTCTCCACCGCGGCGTTCCTCATGGGCCTGACCAGCATCTACGCGCCCGATCGGTGGATTCGCAACCTCGTGTTCTCGGTGGTCTTCGCTGTTGTCGTCTACGTCGCATTCGTCTACGGGCTGGCGGTCTACCTGCCCGCCGGGATCCTGGGTTAGGGGGCGGGAATGGACACTCTTGTCGATCTGGGCAACGGCTTCGCCACCGCCCTGCAGCCGGCCAGCCTCGCGTTCGCCCTCCTCGGCGTGCTGCTGGGGACCGTCGTCGGCGTGCTGCCCGGGATCGGGCCGATCTCCGCGATCGCGATCCTCATTCCCGTGTCGTTCGGGATGGAGCCGATGCACGGGCTGATCCTGCTCTGCGGCATCTACTACGGGTCGATGTACGGCGGGTCGATCACGGCCACGCTGATCAAGACCCCGGGTGAGGTCTCGAGTGCGGTGACGGCCATCGAGGGATACGAGATGGCGCGGAAGGGCCGGGCCAAGACAGCGTTGGCGACAGCGGCCATCGGCTCGTTCCTGGCAGGGACGCTTGCCATCATCGGGCTGACGTTCCTGTCGCCCCTGCTCGTGCAGCTCGCGACGGTGTTCGGCGCCACCGAGTACTTCCTGCTCATGGCCACGGCGCTGCTGCTCGCCTCGACGATGTCGTCGGGGTCGCGGGTCAAGGCGCTGATCTCGGTGTTCATCGGCTTGGCGGTCGGGCTGATCGGGCTCGACTTCCAAACCGGACTGCCGCGGCAGACGTTCGGCATCAGCCTGCTCTCCGACGGCATCGACTTCACGATCTTCGCCATGGCGCTGTTCGCGATCCCCGAAGCCATCCGCAACCTCGCGCTCGGGCGCGGAGGCAAGGAGGAGATCCAGCGGTTCGGGGACGAGAAATGGATGACGAAGGAGGACTGGAAGCGCTCGAGCGGGCCCTGGGCGCGTGGTTCGGTGCTCGGATTCATCATCGGCGTCCTGCCCGGCGTCGGCCCCTCACTCGCCTCATTCATGTCCTACATCATGGAGAAGCGGATCTCGAAGCGGAAGGACGAGTTCGGCCACGGCGCCATCGAAGGAGTCGCCGGGCCCGAGGCCGCGAACAACGCCGGAGTCGGCGGGGCGATGGTCCCCCTGTTCAGCCTCGGCATCCCGGGATCCGCGACCACCGCGCTGCTGCTGTTCGTGTTCACGATGTACGGGCTCCAGCCGGGGCCGCTGATCTTCCGCGAGGAATCGGGCCTGATCTGGGCGATCATCGCCAGCATGTACATCGGCAACATCGCGCTCATCGTCCTCAACCTGCCGCTCGTCGGAGTCTTCGTCAAGCTGCTGAAGATGCCGAAGGAGCTCCTGTTCTCCGCGATCCTCGTGCTCGTGACGATCGGGGCTTACGCGATTGAGTTCAGTCTCTTCGGACTCATGCTGCTCGGACTGTTCGGAGTCTTCGGCTATCTGATGGAGAAGGGCGGCATCCCGCTCGCGCCATCGATCCTGGCACTCGTCCTCGTCCCGCTGCTCGAGGACAACTTCCGCCGGATGCTGCAGATCTCGGGCGGATCGTTCCTGCCTCTGCTCACTCGCCCGGTGTCCCTGAGCATCATCATCCTGATGCTGCTGGGCATCATCGCCCCAATCGTCGTCCGCTGGTGGATCCGCCGGCGCCAGATCCTGATGGATTTCACTGTCGTATGAAAGAGATCGGAACCATCCGAATGAAAGAGATCGGAGTCATCGACCGCAGCGCCGCGATCCTCACCGCGCTGCAGGAAACACCCTTGACCGCCGCCGAGGTGTGCCGTCGCCTGGGGTATTCGAAGTCGACCACGTACCGCCTCCTCGCAGACCTGCGCGCGCACCGGTTCATCGTCCGGGACTCGTCGGGGCTGCTGCGCCTGGGACCGTTCCCCGGCCGGCGCAGCATCGCCACGACGAACTCCGTGCTCGAGCACCTGCGGTCCCTGACGGGGGAATCGGTGCAGCTGTGGGTGCGGGTCGGTGAGGAACGCGTGTGCGTGCGCACCGCCGAGGCCGACCACGAGCTGCGGGTCTCCCGCAGCGTCGGCACGATCCTGCCTCTCGTCGACGGCGGGTCCGGGGCGCTGGCCCTGTGCGGTCCCGGCAATCCACAGGAGTTCTACGCGACGAAGCAGGCGCGGGTGCAGGGCACCGCCTCGGCGAGCGTGGCCTTCACCGTCGGCGCCACCGTGTTAGCGATCTGCGTGTCCTACCCGCTGTCCAGGGAGCCGGAGAACGTGGCCGGCGCCTACCGTGGGCTGCTCACTCATGCCGCCGGCGAACTGCGGCAGGTGCTCGAGCGCAGTGAGGAGCTCAGCGTCCTGCGCGACATCGCCCGCCTGGCGATGGGAGCGAAGAAGCAGCAGCCCGCGCCCGCGTGAGGGCGGGGGCGTCCGCTTGCGGGTGCCCCGCGGGGCCACAGCTGCTGGGTTGAGCCGATTGGCGATTTTCCGGTAGGAGAAGGTCGAGAATCGAGGCGAAAATCGACCATCTGCTCCCTGGAAATGCCGCTTCGGCAGTGGAGGGGCTGCTCCTGCTGAGTGCCGCTGTGGGCTTGGCTGTTCGGACTACGTGCAAGCCGCCGGGAGCCCACTACGGATCGGCAGGTTGTGGACGAAATGCCCCGGGTGCCGTGGAGTCGAGTGTCTCGGCTGTCTGCGCCTGTGGTCCGACGCGCCCCTTCTGCGAACACTGGGTGCCCGTCGGGCACGAGGCGACTCAGCTGACCGGATCGGACTGCGGAGGAATGAGGCGGCACAGTCGGGTGCATCGGGCTGGGGGCGAATGGGGCGACTCGGGTGCTCCGCCTGGTGGACGGGTGCGCAGCCATCCACAGGCACGTTCCGCGATCTTCAGTCGGAGTGAGCAATGCCTGACCCTTGGTGGGTATGGACGATCTGTTCGAGCTGCGAGACTATCCGGTGCTCTTCCGCACTCGGGAGGCAGCGGAGCGTGGACTCAGCCGCTACCGGCTTCGCTGCGATCCGCGTTTCGTCTCGGTGTTGATGGGAGTCCATCAAGATCCTCGAGAGCTGCAGGCGCTCTGGACTCCTGTGTGGGCCGACTCGAAGTGGATGGAGGAGCGCCTCCGACTTCGTGCAGCCGACATGCTCATGCCCGGAATCGGAGCCGCCCATCTCACCGCGGCCAGGCTTCTCGGCCTGCCCCTGCCGAACCGGGTGCAGGACACATCGCTCCACGTGGTGACCGCGGACTGGGACAGGAAGATCTCGCGTGCCGGAGTTCGGGCGCGTCGGCGCCGAGGCACGGCGATCCTCCGCTGGCTCGACCTGCCGTTCGGCCGTCCGGCGGATATGTTCATCGACTTGGCGGTGGTGCTCACGATCGACGAACTCATAGCCGTCGGGGACGCGATGGTAGGGCCCTGGCATGGGCCGGCGATCTATGGACTGGCAGAGTTCCGCGACTACGTCAGGGGCCGGAGATACCTGCGCCAGAGGTCGAAGGTGGAGCGCGCACTCGACATGATTCGGGCAGGCGTGGATTCCCCGCAGGAAACCAGGCTGAGACTGTGGGTGATCGGGCGAGGACTCCCCGAGCCGGAGGTCCATCCCGACATCTTCAGCCCCTACCTCGATCGAGTCATCGAACCGGATCTGGGATTTCGCGAACAGCGTCTGGCACTGGAGTACGAGGGCGACCATCATCGATCGTCGCCGGCCCAGTGGGACAGCGACATCAGGCGGGATGAAGGACTGCGGCGAATGGGCTGGGTCGTTCTCAAAGTGACTGCCCGCACCGACATGGCAGCGTTGGAATGCCAGATCCGGGATCATTTCCGAAGCTGTGGCTGACCAGCCGGGAATCTCAGGGAGGAAACGGTCGATTCTGAGTGCTGAAATCGACCATTTCCTCCCTGAAACTCGCGTGGATCAGGCAGTCGCCGAGGCGATCAGCCCGTCACCGAGGCGATTTGTTCCTCGGTGAGGCCGAGCAGATCGGCGAGGACTTCGTGGGTGTGCTCTCCGAGGTCAGGGCCCAGGTGCTGAATGGGCAGCGACTGGTCGCCGATGACCGGGACGATTCCGGGGAATCCCACGTTCGGGAGCACCTCGTCGCCGGTGGAGACGTCGAAGTGCTGGATCATGTGACGGGCTTCGTACTGGGCGTCGACGCTGATGTCGGCCGCGGTGTAGATCGGTCCTGCGGGGACTCCTGCCTCGTCGAGGATCCGCAGTGCCTCCTCCGAGGTGCGGGCCGCGGCCCATTCCCCGATCGCGGCGTCGAGCTCCTCGCGGCGCGCCCATCGGTCGGCGTTGGTCTGCAAACCGGTGTCCGACGCCAGGTCCGGCCGTCCGATGGTCTCCATGTACCTCTGGTAGATGGAGTCCCCATTTCCGGCGACCACGATGGAAGCCCCATCGCCGCAGATGTAGGCGTTGCTCGGGGCGATGCCCTCCATGCGTCCTCCGGTGCGTTCGCGGGTGACGCCGTAGGCCTGGTAATCGGGGATCAGGGATTCCATCATGGAGAACATCGCCTCGTGGAGGGCGACATCGATGACACGATCACGCAGCGGAGTAGAAGCGCCGTCGCTGCTGCGGCGAGTCTCGCGTTGGAAGAGGCTCATCACCACGCCGAAGGCGGCGTAGAGGCCGGCGATCGAGTCCCCGATGGACACGCCCACCCGCACCGGTGCGCGATCGGGATCCCCGACGAGGTTGCGGAATCCGCTGAACGCTTCGGCCACCGCGGCGAAGCCGGGGCGCGGGGACAGGGGGCCGGTCTGTCCGAAGGCGGAGATCCGGCTGATCACCAGTTCCGGGTTGATCGAGTTGAGAACCTCGGGTCCCAGGCCCCATTTCTCCAAGGTTCCTGGCCGGAAGTTCTCCAGCAGGACGTCGGACTCGGCGACGAGGGCTTTGACCGCATCCTTTCCCGCCTCGGAGCGCAGGTCGAGGACAACAGACTTCTTGTTGCGATTGATCGTCCGGAACAGCATCGAGGTGCTGCCCTTGTAGAGGCGCCAGTTGCGCAGCTCATCGCCCGTGCGCGGACGTTCGATCTTGATGACCTCTGCCCCGAAGTCCGCCAGCAGCCGACCGGCGGTCGGAGCGGCGATGTAGTTGCCCAGTTCGATGACGCGGACGCCTTCGAGCGGTCGCGATGGGATGTCGGCCATGAGTCGGATTCCTTTGCGGCGGGGTCAGAGTGGTGCGGATGGTCGGGAGGCTTGCGCGGTGCTGCCCGCGCCGAGGTGCTCGCTCAGTCTCTGATGACCGAGAGCACTCGCTGGAGTGCTGGATTGCGTGACTGACTGTTCCACAGGGCCTTGAGCTCGACCACATCGTCCGTGAGATCGGCGAATGCCAGATAGCGGACGCCGGGGATCTTGAGCAGGGAGGTCGATTCTGGCACGAACGCGATTCCATGCCCATCTGCGACGAGATTGACCATGGTGAGGACCTGGCTCAGCGAATGCTTGATCATATGGTGATCGATCGGGAAGTGCCTGACGATGAGGTTGTAGAAGTAGGTGGCCTTCGTCGCCGAGTGCAGGATCAGCGGTTGGCCAGTCACATCCGATCGGTGCAGCGGGCGATCGAGGAGGGCAAGCGGATGCCGCTCAGGCGCAGCGAGCATCAGTCGCTCTGCCAGGAGAAGCTCCGACTCGATCTCCTGCGGCGGCACTTCCAGACGACCGATGCCCAGATCGATATGGCCTTCTGCGAGATTCTCGAGCTGGGATCCCGTCACCATTTCGTGAAGGTCGAGGTCGATGCCGGGTAGTCGGTCCTCAATGACGGACACCAGGCTTCCGAGGATTCCGAACCCGCTGGCCGCGGTGAAGCCGACGCTCAGGCGTCCCCACTGGCCCGCGGCGATCCGCTGTGCGTCTCGAGGTGCACGATCCGAGACGGCCAGCAGCATCCGGGCATTGACGAGGAACGCTTCACCCGCGGGAGTGAGGCTGACCCGCCGATTGTCGCGTTCGAGGAGAGTGACGCCGACGAACCGCTCCAGCTTCTGGATCTGCCGGCTGAGCGGAGGTTGGGTCATCGACAGTTCTTCTGCCGCTCTGCCGAAGTGCAGGTGGCTGGCGACAGCCACAAAGCACTTCACTTGATCCAGGGTGTACATCGATGCCTTTCGTGCATTATTCCATGCAGATATCAGCATAGACAATATCATTAGTGCTTTCTAGGCTCACTGCAGAGAGCTCGACGAGACACATGGACGTGTCCACAGAGACTGATTGAAAAGGGACAAGGATGAAGAACACGAAACGCAGAGTTGCTGGGCTGTTCGCCGTGGGTTCGACTGTGGCGCTGGTCCTTTCCGGATGCGGCGGAAACGTTGCCGGGGGCGGCGGAGAGCCTCCGATTACCCGACCAAGGAAGTCACCGTGACTGTAGGCGCGGCGGCCGGTGGGTCGACCGACCTCATCGCACGCGCCGTGAGCGAAGGTGCGTCGAAGGAGCTCGGCCAGTCGATGCCGGTCGTCAACAAGCCGGGAGCCAACGGCGCGCTGGCTGCGAATGAGGTCGCAGCTGCCGCACCGGACGGATACAACATTGCAACGCTCAATGCCTCCCTCATCACAATCACGCCTCTGGCGGTCGGAGAGGACGAAGCAGTGAGCATCGATGACTTCGAGGTCATCACCGGCGTCTCACAGGATGACTACGTGTTGGTGGCCAACCCGGATGTAGGCGTGAAGTCGCTCGATGACATCAAGTCGAGCGACTCGAAGCTCTCCTTCGGAACGACTGGCGTCGGCACCGGTTCGCAGCTGGCGCAGAGCCTGCTGCTGGCCGAGCTGGGAATCGATTTCACCGAGGTGCCATTCGATTCCGGCGCACCCGCAGTCACTGCGACGTTGGGGAACCAGGTGAATCTCTCAACGGTGCAGCTCGGCGAGGCGAAGCCGCACATCGACGCGGGCAAGCTCGTGCCGATCATCGTCTTCTCCCAGGAGCGCAACAAGTTCCTCGAAGACGTGCCGACAGCGGAGGAAGAGGGATACGACATTCCCGTCTCCCAGTATCGGGCAATGGTCGCGCCCAAGGGCACTCCGGACGACGTGGTCAAGAAGCTCGAGGATTCGTTCAAAGCGACATTCGCCACCGAAGAGTACAAGAAGTTCAACGAGCAGAACCTCCTCACTCCGCACGAAGTCTCTGGTGATGAGATCGCCAAGGAATGGTCGGAACTGGCCGACCAGTACAAGAAGCTCGTCGACGAGCACAAGATCGATCTGTCCGATTGAGGATGACCATGATGTCGAACCCAGCCTCCGGCGAACCGATCGATGACCTCAAGCTCGAGGAGGCGGAGACACCGGATGAGCTCCTGGCCCTCTGGGAGGCCGAAGGTCCGGCCCCCAGCGGAGGCATCGCCAACCTGGTCGCATGCATGGTCACTGGAGCTTTGGGAGTGACCGGTATGGTGCTCTCGTGGAACTTGGGCCTGGGGTCGCTGGTCGACCCCGGGCCGGGGTTCTTCCCGTTCGCAGTCGCACTTATCGCCGCCGTGCTCTCTGCCGCCCAGATCTTCCTGGGACGGCGGGGAGGGGACGGTGAGAAGTTCACTTCCTACTCGACGATGGTGGTCTGGGGTGTGCTCAGCCTCGCGATCTTTGTGGCACTGCTGCCGCTCATCGGATTCGAGATCCCCTCCCTCCTCTTGTCGTTCGTGTGGATGAAATTCCTCGGCGGTGAGACCTGGCGATCAGCCACGATCTACTCGCTCCTGGTGGTCGCCGCCTTCTATGCCATCTTCGTCGCTGCTCTGCGCACGCAGATCCCACACCTGTTCTGAGGAATGCACACAATGGATTTCTTTGCTCCTGTCATTGACGGGTTCGGGACTGTTCTCGAACCCGGGAACCTCCTCTACTGCTTCATCGGTGTGCTGGTGGGGATGCTCGTCGGCGTGCTGCCAGGCCTGGGGCCGTCGGCCACCCTCGCGATCCTCCTGCCGCTGACCTTCGGGCTCGAACCGGTGACAGCGATCATCATGCTGGCCGGAATCTTCTACGGCGCTCAGTACGGAGGGACGATCACCTCGGTGCTCCTGCGCCTTCCCGGCGAAGCGAGTTCTGTGGTCACTGTATTCGACGGCTACCAGATGGCCAAGCAGGGCCGGGCCGGAACCGCGCTCGGAGTCGCAGCGATCGGGTCATTCATCGGAGGCACGGCGGCGATCATCGGTCTGACGTTCCTGGCTCCGCTCATCGCCTCCTTCGCTTTGGACTTCGGTCCTCCCGAATATGCGGCCCTGGCACTGCTCGGCGTCACACTGGTGGCGACGATCAGCTCGGGGAACAAGATCAAAGCCCTCATCGCGGCCGCCCTCGGCGTGTTTCTGGCGATGGTGGGTCGGGACGTCTTCACCGGAACCGAACGTTTCACCTTCGGCAACCTCAGCCTCGGCGACGGAATCGACTTCGTCATCGTTGCGATGGGACTGTTCGGTGTCGGTGAGATCCTCTACAACCTTGAGGAGCGCCACCGCGCCTCGGCGCCGCCGAAGAAGGTCGCACATGTCTGGCCCACGAAGAACGACCTGAGGCGCTCCTCCGGGGCCATCGGACGAGGATCTGTGCTCGGCTTCCTGCTCGGAATCCTGCCCGGCGGCGGAGCGACGATCTCGTCCATGGCCGCCTACGGTGTGGAGAAGAAGATCGCCAAGGAACCGTCGAGGTTCGGCAAGGGCGCCATTGAAGGCGTCGCGGGCCCCGAGTCGGCGAACAATGCGGCCGCGACCTCGTCATTCATCCCCTTGCTCAGCTTGGGCATCCCGGCCAATGCGACGATGGCCATGATGTTCGGAGCGCTTCTGATCCAGGGGATCACCCCCGGACCGCTCCTGGTCTCGGACGAACCCGAGCTGTTCTGGGGCGTCGTCAACTCGATGTACATCGGCAACATCCTGCTGTTGATCATGGCCATCCCCCTGATCGGCGTGTTCGTCAAGGTGCTCAGCGTTCGCCCGGCGATCCTTGCCCCGATCACCGTGCTCATCACCCTGATCGGTGCCTACACCGTGAAGAACTCCGTCTTCGACCTGGTGCTCCTCGTCGTCTTCGGTCTCATCGGCTATCTGATGAAGAAGACCGGATTCGAGCCGGGACCGCTGGTCCTCGCGTTCGTGCTCGCCGAGATGCTGGAGTCGAATGTCCGCCGGTCGCTGCTCCTCTTCGAGGGGCACCTCGCCGAGGTGTTCACTCGTCCGATCACCGTGAGCCTGCTGGCACTCCTCGTTGTCGTCGTCGTGCTTCCCATGGTCAAGACTCTGCTCGATCGAGCGAAGTCCACGCCCGTGTCGAAAGAAGAGAAAGGGCTCCACGTATGAGCATCCTCGTCGGTTATGTCCCCACGGAGACCGGGAAAGCGGCGGTCAACGCCGCCATCAGAGAAGCCGCCTGGAGAGGCGTCAAGCTCCGCATCGCGAACTCGAGGAAGCGCGGCCCTCTCGTCGACGACTCAGTCGCCGATGACCAAGCCCTCGAGGACATCAAAAGTAGGGCGGTGGAAGCCGGAGTCGACGCGGAGGTCTACAGCTTGGCGCACGAGGACGATGTCGCGGATTCGCTCCTCGAAGCGGCCGATGCCTGGGAGGTCGACCTCATAGTCATCGGACTGCGGAAGCGCTCGCAGGTGGGCAAGTTCATCATGGGGTCGCTGGCGCAGCGAATCCTGCTGCAAGCGGAGGTGCCCGTTCTCGCTGTGAAGAGCGCCTGAGCACCCGAACCCGGGCTCCGCAGGAGTAGAGACCTCGCCGGATTCCGAAACGATGACCGGTTCCCCGACGTACTCGTCGTGGGACCGGTCATCTGCTTGCCGGCGCGCTTCGCTGCGGAAGCCGGATCTCCCGGAGGGGATCCCCGCCGTCGATGAAGAGCCGACCTTCGGGAGTCAGCGCATCCGCGATCCGCTGCAGAGCGATGGCGGTGAGTTCCGGGTGCCGGCCGTCGAGCGCCCCGACCCGGATCCCGAACGCAAGATCGAAAGGCACCTCACCTTCGGCCAGCACGAAGTCTTCGACGGCGACGTGGCGCACGCTCATGCGGCCGGCGGCGATCTCCTCGGCGGCGCTGCTCGTCGCGAGGGCGGCACTCTTCGCCGAGCGGTCGATCATGAGGATATGACCCTGGCGGATGCGCGTCGCCACTGCCTTGGCTGCGGCACCGGGGCCGCCTCCAATCTCGAGCACACGCATGTCGGGTCTGAGGGGGAGGGCGTCGACGACGGACGCCAGTCGTGCGGATAGGGAACTCATGGCTGATCCTCTCTGGTCCTGGTGGCAGCGGGCCTGACCGCAGGCGGAGCTCGAGCACAGGTTTTGGCTGTGCCGGGTCGGCGTTGGTGACCACAGGCTATGACCGGCAGTCGAGCCGGTCCAGAGATCGAGTTGACTCGTTGAAAACCTTCGCGAACCCCTGATCGTTGCCTCACAGCACAACCTCCGGGAAGCTCGAGTCGTTGCCTCACAGCAAAACCTTCGCCACCGGAGTGTCAGCACCACCTGGGCGC
>NZ_JAPSIB010000039.1 GCF_031179145.1 Brevibacterium sp. | reverse complement strand
CATGAGAGGAATGTGCAAGAGTGACGACAACCGAGAAGAAGCCCCGCCGTCTCGTCATCGTCGAGTCCCCGACGAAGGCGCGCACGATCGTCGGGTACCTCGGCGAGGGTTATGACGTCGAGGCCTCGGTGGGCCACATTCGTGACCTTCCGACTCCGTCCGAACTGCCTGCCGACATGAAGAAGGGGCCGTACGGCAAGTTCGCCGTCGACGTCGACAACGGATTCGACCCCTACTACCGGATCGACCCGGGCAAGAAGAAGAAGGTCGCCGAACTCAAACGCCTCCTCAAGGACGCCGACGAACTCTACCTCGCAACAGATGAGGACCGCGAGGGTGAGGCGATCGCGTGGCATCTCCTCGAAGTGCTCAAGCCGAAGGTCCCCGTCAAGCGCATGGTGTTCCACGAGATCACCCCCGAGGCCATCAACCGCGCCCTGGAGAACACGAGAGAGATCGACGATGCGCTCGTCGACGCTCAGGAGACCCGGCGCATCCTCGACCGCCTCTACGGCTACGAGATCTCTCCGGTCCTATGGCGCAAGATCCGTGCAGGCCTGTCCGCCGGCCGTGTGCAGTCCGTGGCGACTCGTCTCGTGGTCGAACGCGAACGCGAACGCATGGCGTTCGTCGCCGCCGACTACTGGGACCTCGACATCGATCTGGGTCTGCCCGATGGCACCAGCCCCTTCGCGGCGAACCTCGCGACCCTCGACGGGGCACGTGTCGCGTCGGGGCGGGACTTCGACGACGCCGGCAAGCTGAAGAACGCCTCCGCCACCGTCGTCGATCAGGCCCGGGCGGAAGAGCTCGCGGAACTCCTCAACGGGTCGAAGAAGGACTCGCTGACCGTCACCGCGGTCGAGTCGAAGCCGTACTCCCGCAAACCTGCAACGCCGTTCACGACCTCGACGCTGCAGCAGGAAGCCGGCCGCAAGCTGCGCATGAGCGCTCGCCAGGCGATGCGCACCGCCCAGTCGCTGTACGAGCACGGGTACATCACCTACATGCGAACCGACTCCCCGGCGCTGTCCGGACAGGCGATCGCCGCTGCCCGGAAGCAGGTCACCGAGCTCTACGGGCCGGAGTTCGTCCCGGAGTCCCCCCGGGTCTACAAGGGCAAGCAGAAATCGGCGCAGGAGGCCCACGAGGCGATCCGGCCCGCCGGTGACTCCTTCCGCACTCCCGCGCAGGTGTCGAAGGCGCTCAGCGGCGACGAGTTCCGTCTCTACGACCTGATCTGGAAGCGCACCGTCGCCAGCCAGATGGCCGACGCGAAGGGCAAGACGGCGACCATCAGGGTCCGGGCCGACCTCGGCGACGGTCATGAGGCCGGCTTCACCGCCAGCGGCACCGTCATCACCTTCCGCGGATTCCTCGCCGCCTACGAGGAGGGCCAGGACGCGGGTCGCTATGACTCGAAGTCCGGCGAATCGCGTCTGCCGCAGGTCGAGGAGGGCCAGGCCCTGAGTGTGGTCAAGGCCGAAGCCGACGGGCACACCACCGCTCCGCCTCCGCGCTACACGGAGGCGAGCCTGGTCAAAGCGCTCGAAGAGCTCGGCATCGGCCGACCCTCGACGTATGCGTCGATCATCTCCGTCATCCAGGACCGCGGATATGTCACCAGCCGCGGCAACGCACTGGTTCCCAGTTGGCTGGCGTTCTCCGTCGTGCGGCTGCTCGAGGAGCATTTCACGGGACTCGTCGACTACGAATTCACCGCGGACCTGGAAACCGAGCTCGACCGCATCGCCGCCGGCGAGGAGGACCGCAAAGCCTGGCTGGCACGGTTCTACTTCGGGGACAAGTCGCACGATCGCGAAGGGTTGAAAGAGGTCGTCGACGACCTCGGCGACATCGACGCCCGCGAGGTCAACACCGTGCGCATCAGCGAGGGAGTGGCCCTGCGCGTGGGTCGTTACGGACCCTACCTCGAGGTCAGCGGCTCAGCCGAAGGCGAGGAGCCGAAGCGCGTCTCCGTGCCCGACGACCTGGCACCCGATGAGCTCACCGCGGATAAGGCCGCCGAACTCATCGAATCCCAGGGCGACGGCGACCGCGAACTCGGTGTCGACCCCGAGACCGGACACACGATCGTGGCGAAGACGGGTCGGTTCGGTCCCTACGTCACCGAGGTGCTGCCCGAGTCGGAGGAGAAGCCGAAGCGCGGAGCGAAGAAGGCCAAGCCGCGCACCAGCTCCCTGTTCAAGTCGATGGACCTGGCGACCATCGACCTCGACACGGCGCTCAAGCTGCTCAGCCTCCCTCGCGTCGTCGGCCAGGACGAAGAGGGCACTGAGATCACCGCGCAGAACGGCCGCTACGGCCCGTACCTGAAGAAGGGCACGGACTCGCGGTCGCTGACCGACGAGGAGCAGATCTTCACCATCACCTTGGACGAGGCGCTGAAGATCTACTCCGAGCCGAAGCAGCGCGGCGGCCGCCGCGCGACGGCGCCGCTGAAGGAGCTGGGGGAGGACCCCGAGTCGAAGAAGCCGATCGTCGTCAAGGACGGGCGCTTCGGACCCTATGTCACCGACGGGGAGACCAACGCGACCCTGCGCAAGGACGACGACGTCGAGACGATCACACTCGAGCGTGCCGCGACCCTGCTCGCCGAGAAGCGGGCGAAGGGACCGGCGAAGAAGAAGACGACCACGCGCAAGGCTCCGGCGAAGAAGACGACGGCGGCGAAGACGACGGCGGCGGCGAAGAAGACCACCGCCAAGAAGTCGACGACCGCCACGAAGTCGACCACCGCCACGAAGTCGACGACCGCCACGAAGTCGACCACCGCCACGAAGTCGGCGGATACCAAGCCGAAGACTCCCTGAGAGTCAGCGCTCCTCCGTCAGGAGCCCCCGGTCAGGCGCTGGAGGCGTTGGCGAACGCCTCCAACGCCTGACCGTCGAGTCGGTACGTCTCCCATTCGTCCTGGGCCTTCGCACCCAGTGAGCGGTAGAACCCGATCGAGGGCTCGTTCCACTTGAGCACGCACCATTCGAGTCGGGTCAGACCCCGGTCCCGGCAGTGCTGGGCGAGGCGGCCGAGCAGTGCCTTGCCGGCTCCGACGCCGCGATGGGCGGGATTGACGAAGAGATCCTCGAGCCAGATGCCGTTCTTCCCCGTCCAGGTGGAGAACGTGTAGAACCAGATTGCGATGCCGATGATCTCGCCGTCGACCTCGGCGACGAATCCGTAGGTGTTCGGGCGCCCGTCGGCGGGGAACATCACCGCCGCGAAGTCGTCCTGCGTCGCCTCGACGGCATCAGGTTCCTTCTCGTACTCGGCGAGCGCATGGACAAGCCGCAGGATGTCGGGCAGGTCGTCCTGGGTCGCCTCCCGCACGCGGAAGTCGGGCGTCGAGGTGTTCTCGGTCGTGAGGTATGCGCTGTCTGTCATGAGATGCAGTGTATCGACCGCATCCATCCGCGAGGTCAGCTGCCTCAGAGCGCGTGTCCGCGGACCTGCTCGGGCAGTCGATCGAGCTCCTCCGCGGTCGGCATGCCCGTGGTGAGGGCATAGGCCCTGGCGAAATGCTCGGTGAACGCCTCGGCGACGGCATCGACCGTGACCCCGGGGTGGACCTCACTGATCGATCCGCCGGTAGACGGATCCCAGTCGACTCCCAGAGCCGCCTCGACGTCAGTGAGCACCGCCCGGATCGGGTCCGGATCCTCGACGACGACGGAGGACGAGAACAGCCAGGCCCCCGAGACGACGCGCTGCGCGGTCCCGATGGCCTTGATCCGCCCACCCACATTCACGCTGTGCTCACCCGGGCAGTACTCGCCCGGAATCTCGCCGAGGCGGGCGTCGACACCGATGCCGCGCAGGACGTCGACGTATTCCTGCCCGAACCCCGAGAACCGGGCGTTCGTGTCCTTGATGAAGGCATCGCTGGGCTCGATGTGGTCGATGACGAGGGAGCCCGGATGGTAGGCCGCGGCGCGACCTCCGAGGCTGCGCAGGGCCGGGGTGAAGCCGTGGTCGCGCGCCGCTTCGATCGCAGCGGCGAAGCCGGGCAGGAACCGGTCCCGGGCACCGAATGCGACGGTCGGGGCCGGGCGATACATGCGCAACGTCGCACCCCGCCGCCCGCCTTTGACGGAGTCGAGCAGGATCCGTGCGAACGCCAGCTGTTCGATGGCATCGAGTCCGGAGGTCTCGACCGCGGTCAGGGCCTTCAGGGCAGTCGGGGTCTGTGCGTGCACGAGAACCAGATTACTCTCGTCCGCCGCTTCCCTGGATTCCCAGGAGTTCCAGCGGTTCCAAGAGTTATGTCAGTCGGGGCGGATATTGTTGTCCTGTGAGTATGTTGACGACTTCAGGACATCGACTTCCAGGCGCCCCCGGCCGGTTGGTCACCGAGACCGCCGCTTGGGGTGCCCTCATCGTCCTCGGCGCGGTCGGCTATGTCGTGGCGGGTACGAGCGGGATGCTCGTCACCCTCCAGGGGAAACCGTATGCCACGGTCGCCGAGGCGCTGGTTGCGGGTGAATTCGACAACCGTCTCGGCAGTCTCTCCCTGCTCATCGTCTTCGTCCTGGCCGGTGCCGGCCTGTTCATCCCCGGCCACGTCTTCGCGACGAAAGGACCGGCCCCGCGCAAGATCGCGCTGAGCGCCACCGCGGTTCTCCTCGCAGCGCTGCTGATCGTGCTCAGCTTCGTTCCGAGTGCCTGGCTGACCTGGGTCGGTGGCCTGGTGCTCGGCGGGCTCGTCGGACTCCTGATGAGCTTCAATCCCTTCGCGAACCGGAAGCCGTGGCGCAGGGTCGGGGTCCCCGCGGCCTTTCTGGTCTTCCTCTCCTGTTCCTTCCAGATCCTCGGCGGCGCGGATGCTGGAGCGCATGCCCTCAAATGGATGAGCGTCGTCGTCGGCATCGCGGCCGCGGTGGGCGCTGTCATCATCTATCTCACTCCCGAGCGTGCCCTGCACGCCGAGGCGTCGGCGACGGGAGCCTTCCCCGAGGTCAGGGCGCGCATCTCCCGACCACCGGCCACGGTGGCCAATCCCTGGGTGTGCGTGGCCCTCTTCGCCGTGCTGGGAGCAAATTTCATCCTGGCGCAGCCGACAGCGATCGAGAACAGCTTCGGCCAGGCCGGATTCGCCCTCATCCTCGTGTGCTCGCTGCTGGGCTGGGCCATCGGCTTCGAAATGGGCCCGACCTTCGCCCCCGGGATGTCACGGCCGCGGGTCTCGGCATTCGCCCTGATGGTGTCGGGCATTCTCCTCGTCGCCACCGGCGCCATCGACGAGCTGTCGGGAAAAGTCGTCCTGTCGTCCGTGGTCGCATACCTGGTCGGAATCGGGGTGCGCTCACAGCCCTATGACTTCTCGCGCCGGGTCGGCGCGGTGGCCGGCGCCGTCGTCGCCCTCGCCCTCAACGCGCTCGACATCTCAATCGTGGTGCCGCTGAGCGGGGCCACGGACTGGGCGATCGCTCCCAGTGAGGTCGCCTACGGGGTGATGGGGCTGGCCGCCCTGATCGCGGGCATCATCGGTCTCTTCATCTTCGACCCGCACCGTCTGCAGGGCCTGGCCGTGGATATCGTGCATGGCTTCCGTCCGCCCAACGGAGCCGGGGACCACGGCAGCGGCGAGGGGATCGCCGCAACGTCCGACCGCCTCGGCGCAGGCTTCTTCATCGCCATCGAAGGCGGAGACGGCTCCGGCAAGAGCACCCAGATCAAGCGCATCTCACATGCTCTGGCAGACGAAGGCTACGACGTGGAGTCCACTCGGGAACCGGGCGGCACGGAGTTGGGCCGCCGCATCCGGTCGGTGCTCTTCGACGCCGAGCCCCCGGCCCCCCGCGCCGAAGCCCTCCTGTTCGCCGCCGACCGCGCCCACCACATCGCATCCCTCGTCGACCCCAGCCTCGAGTCCGGCAGCATTGTCATCACGGACCGCTACATCGATTCGACCATCGCCTACCAGGCGGCGGGCCGACAGTTCGACTCGGAGACGATCCTGGCGCTCAACAGGTGGGCGACTCAGGGCCTGATTCCCCACCTGACGATCGTTCTCGACATCGAACCCGAGGTGGCTGCGGCGCGGATGGGCAAGAGGGCGGAGAACAACTACCTCGACGAGGAGAACCAGCAATTCCACCAGCGGGTGCGCCAGACCTACCTGTCCCGCGCCCATGAGGATCCCTCCCGGTACGTCGTCCTCGACGCCTCGGTGAGTCAGGACGAACTGACCGAACAGATGCTGGCAGCCATTCGCTCCCGGCTGCCGCGAGAACTGGGTCGGGTCCGGGGCGCAGCAGGAGCGACCGCGATCGGTGCCGCCGGAGCGACCGCTATGGGCGATGAGTCAGTTGCGACTGCCATGGGCACCGATGAGGCACCTGCGACCGCGCGCTTCGACGCCGTCGATTCCGGGGACGCCGTCGACTCGAGCGTCGGGGCTCACCTCGGTGTGGACAGGGGCGAACGCGAGCCGCGGGCGGACCTCGGCGCCGACCTCCGGGCGGACCACGGCTCTGCTGCTGCAGAAGACGCTTCCGCGCCTCGCGGCAGTGCGCACGTCTTCGATCCCGAGGAAGACGGTGGGCGCGAGACGGACAGTTCCCGCAGCGCGGACGGCACCGGCGACTCTGACGACCCAGTCGACTCTGCCGACTCCGAGAGCACCGAGGACCGGTGGTCCGAAGAGGCATCGACCACGGTGATTCCCGCCCATGGCTTCACTCCGAGTGCGCCGCTGGTCGGTGAGGACGACGACGAGGACAACGTGCCCACGACCGTCATCGAAGAACGCAGGAAACGGGAAGAGGACCGTTCCGGCGGCGACACCGGTGGCGACGAGGCGGACACGACCGTGCTGCCCACCCGCAGCCCTCGGCAGATGAGCCGCGAGCGGCTCCTCGCTCAGGCCGAGATCGAACGGCAGGCCAGAGAACGGTTGCGGCAGCAGCGGGAACGCAATCAGAATCGTCTCCACGACCCGGAAGGTTCCTGAGTGAGCGTCTTCGATGAGCTCGTCGGGCAGGACGACGTGGTCAGACAGCTCGACTACGCCCTCCACACGCCGGGCGCCATGACCCATGCCTGGATGTTCACCGGCCCTCCCGGATCCGGACGCTCGAACGCGGCTCGAGCGTTCGCCGCCGCACTGATCTCCGGGGGCACCGCGCCCAACGACGTCACGGCTCGAGTGCTCAGAGGCCACCACGAATCATTGACAATCATGTCGACGCAGAAGTCGGTCATCGCGATCGACGAGGTTCGGGAGCTCGTCTCGAAGGCTCAGTCGGCTCCGGTCAACTCCGCCTGGCGGGTGGTCATCATCGAAGACGCCGATCGGATGACCGAGCGCACCGCGAATGTCCTGCTCAAAGCGATCGAGGAACCGCCCCCTGCCACCGTGTGGCTGCTGTGCGCGCCGAGCCCCATCGATGTGCTCACCACCATCCGGTCCAGATGCCGGCCCGTGCGGCTGCGGATCCCCTCCCGGGAGGCAGTGGCCACGCTCCTCATCGAACGTGATGGCGTGGACGAGGGCAGGGCGCGCTGGGCGGCCGCCGTGGCGCAGAATCACATCGGGCGCGCCAAGTACCTGGCGCGCAGCGATTCGGCGGGGGAGGAGCGACGGAAGATCCTCGAGATCCCCGACAAACTCACGTCCGTCGGAGCGACGATCCGTCTGGCAGGTCGCATCGTCGACGACGCGGCCGAGACGGCGAAGGCACGGGTCGAGGACCGCAACCGGGACGAACGCCGCGCACTCCTGACCAGCTTGGGAATCGAGACGGAGAAGAGCATCCCACCGTCGGCCAGATCTCAGATCAGACGGCTCGAGGAAGAGCAGAAGCGGAGATCGGTGCGTGCCCGCAACGACGAACTCGATCGGATCTTCCTCGAGCTTATGAGCCTCTACCGCGACATCCTCATGTACCAGCTGGGGATCCGCGAGGGATGGATCAACGCCGGAGAGGGCGACCTCATCGCCAAGCACGCGAACCGCGACGGTCCCGACACGACCCTGCTGCGCATCGACGCCATCACCGAGGCGAGAAGACGACTTCAGACCAACATGTCGCCCGTCCTCATCGTCGAATCGGCGTTCGTCCTGCTGTCCAACCCCTGGCTGCTCGACGCCTAGGAATCATGCCCGCGAGCCGTCGTCAGTCTTCGGCGAGCAGCTCTCCGACGAGGGCCCGGGTCAGCTCGACCCGCCGCGGGATCCACAGCTGCAGCGCGTGCTCGGTGCGGGCATGCGAGCCGCCGCCCACCGTTCCCAGACCGTCCAGGGTCGGGGTCCCGATGCCGGCGGTGAAATTTCCGTCCGACCCTCCGCCGACCGCGACCGACCGCAGCGGCGGGTGGCCGAGCGTCGATGCCAGCCGCTGCGCGCGGGCATAGAGCCCCATCGCCATCTTCTGCTCGAGGGGGGCCCGGTTGATCCCGCCCTTGACCTTGACCTTCGCCCCGGCCACCGTCGGCTTCAGCGAGGTGAGGATCTCATCGATCCGGGTCTGTTCCTCCACGGTCGCAGCACGGGAGTCGATGCCGACCTTCGCCTCGGCGGGGACCGTGTTGGTCGTCGATCCGCTGTGCATGACGGTCGGGACCACCGAAGTGCCCGCCGAGGGATCGTGGAGGGCCGCGATCCTCACCACCTGATTGGCCACCTCGAGGGTGGAGTTGATGCCCTTCTCCGGTTCGACTCCGGCGTGGGCCGCGCGGCCGGTCACCTCGAGGGAGTAGATGGCCACTCCCTTCCGGGCGATCTTCACCGCGCCGTCGGGAGCACCGCTTTCGAATACGAGCGCAGCGCGGGCGCCGCGGGCCTCATCCTCGATGATCCGACGCGACCCGGGGGACCCGAGCTCTTCGTCGGCCGTGATGAGCAGGCTGACTCCGTCGAGGTTCCCACGCTGGAAGCGCAGACCGGCCAGCGCATAGAGCGCGATGAGCAGGCCACCCTTCATGTCATCGGTGCCGGGTCCGCGCACCACGCCGTCGGAGACGGAGTAGGGGAACGTCTCGAGCGTCCCCGTCGGCCACACCGTGTCGTGATGCCCGATGAGGACCACCTTCCGCGGTCCAGAGCCGAAACGCCACAGGAGATGCGGCCGCGAATCGGTTTCGATGATCCGCGGAGCTGATCCCAGCAGCCCGGTGCCGATGCGCGAGATCAGGTGGGCGCTGCGGGCCAGGGCCTCCGGATCCCCGGTGAACGACTCGCATTCGATGAGTGCTTGGAAGTCACTCATGAATTCCTTCGAGTCGAGCTCGGCCACCGGGATCTTCCTTTCAGTCTGTGAATATTGCTCGCTCCAGACTACCGGGTGGCCGTTCCCTCCTTCGCGGCAGACCCCGAGTCGATCTTCGCCGCGGGATTCTGGGCAGCGGCGCGCCCCGGCATGAAGAATGCCGCCACGATCGCGAGCAGAGCCAGCCCCAGGGCCACCCAGAAAGCGGCCACGATTCCCGGCAGCAGACCGGGACCATCGATGTCCGGCCCGGTCACCCGCAGCGCCGTCAC
>NZ_JAPSIB010000008.1:3286-156957 GCF_031179145.1 Brevibacterium sp. | reverse complement strand
AAGCGTCATAATGCTGCTGTGATGTGTCTGGCCAGGCGTCGGCTCAATGTCATGTTCGCGATGGTCAAGCACGGGGTCTTCTACGAGGCGAAGACCCCGGCTGCTGCTTGACAATGAATGTAACGGGTCGGTGGAACCGGTCGTCGTCGTCCGGGCGATTCTGCATCCACCCTAAGACATGTTCGGCTCGAGCGGCCTCGCGGATGCCATCGTCCGCCGCAGTTGCACTTTGCCGTCGCAGAGGATTAAGCTCAAAACTGCGCAAATAAACCCTATCCTGAGGACGATGATGACCACCACTGCTTCGATCGAGCTCACGCTCAAGGACATCTCCGCCGGCCAGTCGGCTGGTTCGATGTGCTCCACCGACCTCATCGAAGCGCCCTGGGACATCGACGCGGCACCGGGCTACGGCCCGGGAGCCTCGACCGCCGATCCGATCCCGGCCACCGCCCCACGCCAGGGTGAGATCCCCCGGGAGTACAGGGACGCCTCGGCCGCCGAGCTGCGGGAGCGGATCGTGCGGGCGAAGGCTGAGCTCGGCGATCGGGTCGTGCTGCTCGGTCACCACTACCAGCGGGTCGAGGTCGTCGAACACGCCGACTACATCGGCGACTCGTTCATGCTCGCTCGGGCCGCGCAGAACCACCCCGAGGCCGAGGCCATCGTCTTCTGCGGCGTCCACTTCATGGCAGAGACGGCCGACCTGCTCTCGGCCCCCGATCAGGCCGTCATCCTGCCCAACCTCGCCGCCGGCTGCTCGATGGCCGATATGGCCGACATCGACCAGGTCGAGGACTGCTGGGAGCAGCTGGCCGAGGTCTTCGGCACCGCACCCGACGCCGAGGGCAAGGTGCCCGTCGTCCCGGTCACCTACATGAATTCCTCCGCGGCGATCAAGGGCTTCTGCGGCCGCAACGGCGGCATCGTGTGCACCTCGTCCAACGCCGAGGTGGTCCTCGAGTGGGCGTTCGAACGCGGACGGCGGGTGCTGTTCTTCCCCGATCAGCACCTCGGGCGCAACACCGCCCTGAATATGGGAATCGACCTCGCGGCGATGCCGCTGTGGAACCCCGCCAAACCGCTGGGCAACAACGACGAGCAGACCCTGCGCGAGTCGAAGGTCATCCTGTGGCAGGGCTTCTGCTCGGTCCACAAGCGCTTCACCCCCACCCAGATCGAGAAGGCGCGCGTCACGCATCCGGGTGTGCGCGTCATCGTCCACCCCGAATGCCCGCAGGAGACGGTGGCCGCCGCCGACGAATCCGGCTCGACGGCGTACATCACGAAGGCCATCGCCGAGGCGGAGGAGCCGACGACCTTCGCGATCGGCACCGAGATCAACCTGGTCCAGCGGCTGGCCGCCGAACACCCGCAGCACACGATCTTCTGCCTCGACCCGGTCGTCTGCCCGTGCTCGACGATGTATCGGATCCACCCCGGCTACATCGCCTGGGTCCTCGAATCCCTGCTCGCCGGCACAGTGGTCAACCGGATCACCGTCGACCCCGCGGTCGCCGAACCCGCCCGGGTCTCGCTCGAGCGAATGCTCGCCGCGAAGCCGCGCATCTGAGCCCGACATGGCCCACGTCGTCATCGTCGGCTCCGGGATCGCCGGACTCACCACCGCCCTACGCCTGGTCGGCCGCCACGATGTCACCGTGGTGACGAAAGGGCGCCTCGGCGAGTCGAACACGGCCCTGGCCCAGGGCGGGATCGCCGGGGTGCTCTTCCCCGACGACAGCATCGCCTCCCACGTGAGGGACACGCTGACCGCCGGGGCCGGTCTCTGCGACGAGGCAGCGGTGCGCGTCCTGTGCGCGGAGGGTCCCGGGCGGATCCTCGAGCTCGCCGCCGCCGGAGTCCGCTTCGACTGCGCGCCTGCACGTTCGGGGGCCGGCGATCACCTCGGCGGCCCCGCAGCCGGTCGTCCCGGCGACCACCTCGGCGGCGAGATCTGGCGGGACTGGGCGCGGGGACTCGAGGGCGCGCACTCGGTGCCGCGGATCTACCATTCCGGCGGCGACGCGACGGGTCGGGCGATCATCGACGCCCTGACCCTGGCTCTGCGCGCCGAGGTGGTGGCCGGCACCGTGGTGCTGCGCGAGGACACGATGCTCGTCGACGTGCTCACCACCGACGGGCAGAGCACCGGAGTGACGCTGCTGGGCGGCGGGACGGTCGAGACCCTGCTCGCCGACGCCGTCGTCCTCGCCACCGGCGGGGCGGGGCGCCTCTACGTCCATACGACGAACCCTCCCGAGGCCACGGGCGACGGACTGGCCGCGGCGATCCGGGCCGGAGCCGCCGTGCGGAACATGGAGTTCTACCAGTTCCATCCCACCGCCCTGGCGGGAACCGGACTCCTCATCTCGGAGGCGGTGCGCGGTGCGGGAGCCGTCCTCCTCGACGCCCACGGCACCAGGTTCATGCCGCGCATCGATCCCCGCGCCGAACTCGCACCCCGTGACGTGGTGGCGCTTGCGATCCACCGCACGATGGCAGGCCAGGGCGGGGCTCCCTGCTTCCTCGACGCCCGCGCGGTCCCCGAGGTGGCCCGGCGCTTCCCGAGCATCACCGCAGGGCTGGCCGCACACGGAGTCGACCCGGCCCAGGACCTGATCCCGGTCACCCCCGCCGCCCACTACTTCATGGGCGGCGTCGCCACCGACCTCGAGGGCCGGACCAGCCTCAACGGTCTCTACGCGGTCGGCGAGGTCGCATGCACCGGGGTCCATGGCGCGAATCGTCTGGCGTCGAACTCCCTGCTCGAGGGCGCCGTGTTCGGGGCCAGAGCGGCGAGCGCCGTCGACGCCGACCTCCGGGAACCCGCCGAGCGCGCCCACCGTCGGTCCACCGCACGGACCCCGGACAGGCAGTCCACCGCTTCGATCCCGGCCCCGAATCCGAGCGCTGCCGGCGATCCGGTCTCGGGTTCTGGTCTGGTCGGCTCCAGCACTCGCCCGCTCCCGTGGGCGCGGTCCCAGCTCCAGGAGCTCGCATGGACCCACCTCGGCGTCGAACGGGACGAGCGTGGCCTGCGCGCGGTGCTCGACCACCTCGGCGATATCACCGATCGTCGACTCGACGGTCGTCGACGTGCCGATCCTCAACCGGCCCCTCGTCGACTCGACGATCGTCGACCTGCCGATCCTCGGTCCGACGTCGAGACGGCCAATCTCGCTCTCATCGCCGAGACCATCGCCGCTCACGCCTTGGACCGGGAGGAGAGTCGCGGGGCGCACGTCCGCGTCGACTTCCCGCTTCCCACTCCCCCACTTCAGGAGGCCCTCTCATGCTGACTCCCCCCACGATCGACGCCGCTCTGCACCGGGCTCTCGACGAGGACGCGCCCTGGGGCGACATCACGGGGCAGACTTTCATTCCCGCCGAGGCGAGCGCCCGAGCAGCGCTCCGACCTCGTGAGGACGGGGTGCTCGCCGGGATCGACGTCTTCGCCCGCGCCTTCACCCTCACGGACTCCGGCGTCGACGTCGAGGTGCACGCCGCCGACGGCAGCGACTTCTCCGCCGGGGACACGCTGGCGACCGTGACCGGACCTGCACGGGCCGTGCTCCGGGCCGAGAGGATCGGGCTCAACTTCTGCCAACGGATGAGCGGGATCGCCACACTCACCCACGCGTTCGTCACTGCGGCGAATGCCTCTCGCACGGACGACGACCCGGTGCGCATCGCCGACACCCGCAAGACCACCCCCGGCCTGCGGGCCTTCGAGAAGTACGCCGTGCGCTGCGGCGGCGGGCACAATCACCGGTTCGGCCTCTCCGACGCGATCATGGTCAAGGACAACCACCTCGCCGTCCTCGCCGGTCGCGGCGCCGACGTCACCGCCGCCCTGCGCGTCGCCCGGGCCGTCGTCGGCCACACCACGATGATCGAGGTCGAAGTCGACCGCCTCGCGCAGATCCCCGCGGTCATCGACGGCGGGGCGGACATCATCATGCTCGACAACTTCTCCCTCGCGGACCTGCGCTCCGGTGTCGAACTCATCGACCACCGCGCCGTCGTCGAGGCCAGCGGCAACGTCAGCCTCGAGACGGTGGCCGACATCGCCGCGACGGGAGTCGACGTCATCTCCTCGGGAGCACTGACCCACAGCGTCCGCGCGATCGACCTCGGGCTCGACCTCGACCTGGAAGTGAACTGACATGACGCTCGACGCCTCCCCCACCCGCAGTGACGCCTCCCCCACCCGCGGCGACGCCGGGCTTCCGACGGCTCCCCTCTACCTCGACACCGCCGCGGCCGCCCCGGTCCGCCGCGAAGCCCTGGAGGCCGCATGGCCATACCTCACCGGCAGCTTCGGCAATCCCTCGAGCCACCACGAAGTCGGCAGGGCGTCGGCCGAGGCGCTGCTCGCGGCGCGCCGCAGCGTCGCCCGGGTGCTCGGGATGCGCAGCACCGACATCGTCTTCACCAGCGGCGGCACCGAGGCGAACAACCTCGGGATCATCGGGATGGCCCTGGGCGCCGTGCCCGAGGACCCCACCGCAACCTCCGGTGGCGATGGAGTGGTCGGCGCGCCCCGGCGGCATCTCGTCATCTCACCTCTCGACCATGAGGCGGTGCTCGCCTCGGCGGACTTCCTGCGCCGCAGGCACGGGTTCACCGTCACCGAGGTGGCCGTCGACTCCTCAGGCACGGTCACTCCCGCGGCCCTGAGCCGGGCCCTGCGCAACGACACCGCCGTGGTCAGCCTGGGGTATGCGAACAACGAGATCGGTACGATCGCCGACGTGCCCGCCCTGGCCGCCGTCGCCCACAGCGCCGGTGCCCGGTTCCACACCGATGCCGTGCAGGCCGCGGGATGGCTGCCGCTGTCGGGGCTCGGGGCCGATGCGCTCAGCCTCGCCGGACACAAGGTGGGGGCGCCGAAGGGAATCGGGGCGGCGGCGATCCGCTCACGGATCCCGCTCGAACCCCTCATCCACGGCGGCGGTCAGGAATCGGGGCGCCGCTCGGGGACGGAGAACGTGGCGCTGGCGGTGGCGTTCGCGACCGCGCTCGAACTCGCTGAGGCGGAACGCCTCGAGGCCGCCGACCGGGTGTCGGCGATCCGGGACGACTTCATCGCCGAGGTGCTCGCCTCGATCTCCGGCGTCTTCCTCACCGGCAGCCCGGACTCCAGGACCCCGAACCATGCGTCGTTCTGCTTCTCCCGCACCAGCGGGGAGGCGATGCTGCTCGAACTCGAGCGCCTCGGCGTGATCGCCTCGAGCGGGTCGGCGTGCGCCGCCGGCTCCGACGAACCCTCCCATGTGCTCACGGCCTTGGGAGTCGACGCCGAGGTGGCCAAGACGAGCGTCCGCTTCACCTTCCCCTCGTCCATCACCGCCGCGCAGGGACGTGCCGCCGCGGGCGCAGTGATCGAAGCGGCCAGCCGACTCGCCCTCGCCTACACCTGACCAGCAGAATCCCTCGGCAGGTTCCGACTTCCCGCGTAGAATCGACAGTGACGGGGGTGGCTTTCGCTGTCGGGGGCTCCAGTCCCGTCGAGCCGTCACCCAGCCCCCGGGAAGAGGGCAGTCATGAGCAACGAAGTACCGTCCGCCATCGACGGCGTTCCCTTTCACGCGAATCTCCGCGACGCAGGGGTGCTCGTCGGCTTCGATGGGTCGGACAACGCATCTCTGGCGCTCGACTACGCCGCCGGCATCGCCCTTCGCCGCGGGATCCGGCTGACCGTCGCCACGGCCTACAAGGTGCCGGTGATGATCTATGCGAACCTGGCCGCCATGCCCCATGAGCCCGAGGACGAAGTCCGCAGGAAAGAGGCGGAGATCGTGCTCGACCGCGCCCGTGCGCTGCTCGAGGGCTACCCCGGTGAGGTCGACTTCCGCCGCGTCGAGGGCGACTCGGTCGGTGCCCTCGTCGGTCTCACCGAACATGCTCAGGTGGCCGTCGTCGGCGCTCGCGGCCGCGGTGGTTTCCTCGGGCGCGTGCTCGGGTCCGTCGCCTCGGCTCTGCCCGCGCATGCGAAGTGCCCGACGATCGTCCTCGACCACAAGCGCGAGAACATCCACACCGGCATCGCGGAATCCGCCGAGCGGTCCACGGACCGGTTCGCGCTCACGCACTCCGATGCCCCTGTCGTCGCTGGCATCGACGGCTCGCCGCGGAGTCGGACGGCGGTGCTCCAGGCGGCTCTGGCCGCCGTCGAGGCCGAGACCTCGCTCCACCTCCTCATGGCCCTTCCGCCCTTGGACGATCCACTCGTCTGGTACCCCGAACTCATCATCGACTACAAGGATCTGACGGACAGGCGGCGAGGTCAGCTCGACGAATCCCTCCGCGCCGAGATCAATTGGGTCGAGGGCCACTTCCGCACGCTCGACGTCGACGGCTCGGTCAAGATCGGCGACCCGGTGGAGGTTTTGCGCGATGCCACCCGCACCTCTCAGCTCACCGTCGTCGGCTCCCGGGGTCGGGGTGCGCTCAAGAGCGTCCTGCTCGGGTCGACGTCGCGCTCGCTGCTCCATCAGGCGGAGGGCCCGGTGATGGTGGTGCCGCCGCTGGATGACGAGCGTCTGCGCGATCAGCCCGTTCCGAGCTGATTACGGCTCTATCTTTCTGCACGCTTTGGAGAGAAGATGGGTGTACGCATTCGACGGAGTGTGAGGGGGATGTCATGGATCTGCTCGTGCTTTTCTTCATCGGCGTGTTCTTCACGACCATTGTGTTCGTGATCGGGCGCTTCGCCTGCCCCCGATATGATCGCGTCCCGCTCATGGAGGTCGATCATGTCATCGCCTGGACGACGCTGCGCCGAGGCTGGCATGCGCTGGGGGCGATCGGGCCGCTGACGAACATCGTCGACGACACACCGGACGGAAACCGGGCCTGAGCGAGGTCTCGCACCCCGACCCTCAACTCCAGATCGAGTGCGGCCTCAGACCGCGCCCCGGCTTCAGACCGCGGCTCAGCCTCAGACCGTGACTGCGGGGGCGAAGACTGTGGCGTCCCAGTTCTGCAGAGCATGGGCGGAGGCCCAGAAATGCAGTTCGTACACGCAGGCCTGTTCGAACGCGGCCCGCATCCGGGCGGCCTCAGCCGCGGGGGCGGTCTCCAGCTCACGTTCGAGTATCTCCACCGCCAGCCGCGTCGCCTCGTCGAACTCCGGCGAATCGTAGGTCTCGACCCAGGTCCGATACGGGTGGTCCTCGCTCATCCGCCCGGCCTTCTCGACGAGCACCTTGCCCATGTGGGCATACACCCAGAAGCACGGAAGCACTCCAGCCACGCCCTCTCCATAGGAGCGGGCGGCGGCAGTGGCGACGAGGTAGGAGACATAGCCCAGGGTGGTCGGCGACGCCTTGACCGCTCCCCCGCCGAGGAGGGACTCGCGAGCCGCAGCCAGACGCTCGTCCGCGAGCAGCTCCTCATGCATCGACTCCTCCACCGTGATCGCCTCCGCGGCCGAGTTGGCCCAGAATCGTGATTCGTCGCGATCCTCGGCGCGGGCGGCGAGGAAGGACATCGCCTGGGCATACCCGGTGAGATAGATGCTGTCCTGAGTGATGTAGTTGGTGAATGCCACCGGGTCGAGGCTGCCGTCGGCCAGCTGGCTGAGGAACGGCAGGTTCTCGATCTCCTCGATGATCGGCCGGACCTGGTTCCATAACTGAGTGGACTGAGGGCCGGCGGCGAAGTTCGTGATCATGACGGGTCTCCTTGAGAAGTGCTGTGGGAAAAGCTCTGCGGCGGACGATCAGCGACGAACGATGTCGACCTGGTGGTCGACGGGACCATGGGCGCCCTCGGGGTCGAGGCTGACCTGCCAGCCGGCTGCGGACGTCAGGGCGCGTCCCAGGTAGCTCAGTGCGCTGTCCACGGCTTCGGCCAGAAGCCCGGCGTCCACCTCGGCGAGCGTGCGGTCGTGTTTGAGGTGGGCCACCTCGGCGGTGATCGCCGCGGACAGCGTGCACCCGGTGCCGTGCGTGTTGGGCGTCGATATCCGCGGATGGATGTACTCGGTGAGCGAGCCGTCGGCGGTGACGAGGATGTCGGTGACCTCATCGTCGCCGCCGTGCCCGCCCTTGAGCAGGACCGCCCCGGTTCCGCGGGCGACGAGTTCCCTGGCCTGGTCGAGCATCTGCTGCCGGGTGCCGGCCTCAGGCACATCGTCGCCGAGGAGCAGGGCCGCCTCGGGGAGGTTCGGAGTGATGAGATCGGCCACTGGGAGCAGCTGTGTGCGCACCGCCTCGACGGCGTCGACGTCGAGCAGTCGATGTCCCGAGGTCGCCACCATCACCGGGTCGACGGTGTAGAACCCGAGGTCGGATGTGGCGGCGCGGGCGACGACCAGTTCGACGAGGGAACGGGTGCCCAGCATCCCGGACTTCGTCGCGTCGACGGGCATGTCCCCGAGTACGCTGTCGAGCTGGTCGGAGACGAAGTCCTCAGCGATCGGGTAGACGCGTGAGACGCCGTGCGTGTTCTGGGCGACCAGCGCGGTGATGGCCGTGGTGCCGAGCACTCCGCGAGCGGTGAAGGTCTTGAGGTCGGCGTGGATGCCGGCTCCCCCGCTGGGGTCGGTGCCGGCGATGGACAGGGCGATGGGCGGGCGGGTGCTCACTGGGCACCGCCCTCATAGGCGGCGAGCAGCTCGGCGGCGGCAGCCGCGGGGTCGGCTGCGCGGCAGATCGCGGACACGACGCAGATCCCGATCGCCCCGGCACCCCGGAGCTCACCGGCGTTGGCGGCGGTGATCCCGCCGATCGCGACCGCGGGCAGTCCCGCGTTTGCGGCGAGTTCGCCGAGGCGCTCGGGTCCGATGCCGCCGGGGGCGTCGGTCTTCGTGGTGGTGTCGAATACGGGCCCGATCCCCACGAGGTCGACGGCGCCCGACTCCCGGGCGGCGGCGAACTCGGCGCCGGTGGCGGCCGAGAGACCGATGAGCGGCTCATCACCGATGGCGGCGCGCACCTCGGCGACGGGGGTGTCGGTCTGACCGACGTGGATGTGGACGGGAGTGCCGTCGGCGAGGATCCGCTGCGCGACGGCCACGCGGTCGTTGAGGACGACGGGCACGTGGCGGTCGGTGCCGGCCACGGCGAGGTCGACGGCGGCGATGACCTCGCGGGCGAGGGTGTGAAAGGCCTCGTCGTCGATGTCCTTGTCGCGCACCTGCACGATTCCGACTCCCCCGGCCACGGCCGCCCGCACGGTCTCGGCCACGGTCCGGCCGGCCTCCCGGCACTGGCCGGTGTCGGTGACGAGGTAGAGCCGGGTGTCGATCCCCGCCAGACGCGGGGCCTGCGGTGAGCGCGCGGCGGTCATGCTGCTGAGCTTTCGAACGTGCCGATCTCGATGCGTGCCTGAGCCAGCTGATCGGCGGTCAGTGCGTGGAGGGCATCGAGGAACGCGACTGAGTAGCTGCCCGGTCCCTGCGCGTGCTCGGCCGCCTGCGCACCTGCGACCGCGAAGTGGGCATGCGCGGCGACGACCGCGGTCAGCTTCGCCGCGGTGATCGCTGGGTTCGCGGACTGGCTCGCCGAGGTGGTCGCGAGGTCGGCGGAGGGATCTGCGGAGCTCCCCGGGGTGGTCGGCGGGCTCGCCAGGTAGGCGGCGGTGACGGCGCCGAGGGAGCACCCGGTGCCGATGACCAGGGGCATCAGAGCATGTCCGCCCTCGATGCGCACGACATGGTCGACTCCGTCGATCTGGGCGACGATCGCGTCGACGGGGCCGGACACGGCGACGATCGCTCCGGTCGTCGCCGCCAGGTGGACGGCGGCGGGAAGGACGGCCTCCACCTCGTCGGTGGAGTCGACTCCCCGCCCGCCGAGGCCGAAGCCGGCCAGGGCTGCGATCTCCGAGGCGTTGCCGCGGATCGCGGTCGGATGGCAGCGTGCCGCACGGCGGATCCGGGTGGTCCGGAAGTCGGCGGCTCCGATGCTCACGGGGTCGAGGACCCATGGCGTGGAATGAGCGGTCGCGGCTTCGATGGCGGCGTCGGCGGCGAGGAACTGGTGGCTCGTCGCAGTGCCGAAGTTGACGAGCAGCCCCGACGCGATCTGCGTGAACTGCGCGGCATCGGCCTCGTGGTCGAGCATGGCCGGGGCGGCGCCGACGGCGAGGAGGACGTTGGCGCTGAACTGCTGCACCACGGTGTTCGTGATGCATTGGATCAGAGGGTTGGTCGCACCCAGCTGTCGGTGCGCAGAATGCAGGTCGATGTCAACCATGACAATCCCTTCGCTAGTGTTGCCCAGATCAGGTTCGATGGGTGTCTTCTCAGCCTGCACTCACGTGCATGGCACCCCATGTCATAGCTCTCGACTGTAGCAGGATCGCCGCGGGCGCGGCGAGCTCTGCCCGCCCAGCGGACTCGGTTCCGCGGCTCGATTCAGCTGACCAGCCGATTCACCGAGCCACCGGGTTGGGCATCTGGCCGGCGTAGAGCAGCGATTCGGCCTGGTTCCCGATGTCGACCATCTCGAGGGTGTTGCGCAGCTGCAGCCGGTTGAGGCAGGAGTGGGCGAACGTCTCGGCGCGGAGGTCGACGTCGCCGGCCAATCCGCGGGCGAATTCGGGATGTGCGGCCTCGTACTCGTCGAGGACGTCGGCCACGAGGCGCCAGAACGTCTGCGTCGGCATCACCTCATCGGTGTCGAGGATGCCGGCCAGGTGCCGGAGCACTCCGTCGAACATGTCGGTGAAGACGGACAGGGCCTTCTCCTCACCGGAGACGAGGGACCGGATCCGCTCCACCTCGGCGGGCAGCTCACGGTGACCGAGCACCGCCACCTCTTCTCCGATGTCCTTCATGAACGCACCGGTGACGGTATGGTCCTCGAGCACGAGGATGAGGTTCTCCCCGTGGGGCATGAAGACGAGGTCGTGGGCGAGCAGTCCGTGCATGAGGGGATGGAGATAGGCCCGCAGATAGTCGCGCACCCAGTCGTGCGGGGCCCGTCCGGAGGCACGGATGAGTTCGCTCGCATAGGACACGCCGAGGTGGTCGCGATGGAGCAGCGCCGCCATGGTGATCAGTCGCTGGCCGCGCTCGATCATCGGCAGCGGGTTCTCCCGCCACAGGGCGGCGATCATCTTCCGGTGCGGGTTCGACGTCGGCGTGCGATGGTAGACGTCGCCGGTGTAGCCGATGGCGGAGTGTTCGCGCAGGAGCCGGAAGCCTGCGGCGGCGAACGCGGGATCCGAGTCCACGAGTCCCGAGACCCAGTCGTTGATCGCCGGGGTCGCGCGCATGTACTCGGGCGAGAGTCCCCGGAGGAAGCCCATGTTCTGCACGGCGAGCGCCACTTTCACGTATGGGGCTCCGGCGCGTGAGTGGTTGAAGAATGTGCGCAGGGACTGCTGCGCCTGGTGCTCCTCGAGTCCGGGGCCGAGCGGGAGCAGGTCGCCGCGGGCGATGTCGGCGGAGAACGTGATCGCGAGACGGTGGTCGGCCTGCCAGGGGTGGATCGGCAGCAGATGGAAGTCGTCGGGGTTGCGCCCGGCAGCCCGGATCCGCGAGTGGAAGAGGTCGTGTTCGGCAGCGCTCAGTGCACGCTCGAGATGCGCCGACTCCTCGAGGCCCGCGCCCAAGGAGAGGTGGGTGTGCTCGCGACTGGCCGCCACCCACTCGAGGCGGTTGCGCTGCCCGGTCTCCGGAGCCCACTTCCGGTAGTCGGACAGGGCGAACCCGATCCGACCGTTGTTCGCGACGAATCCAGGGTGTCCCTCGGTCATCGTCGCCTCGGTGGTCTGGAAGTCCGCGTCGAGGAGGCCGGCCGAGGTCGGCCGCTGCCCCGTCCAGGATTCGCTGAGCTTGAATGCCGCGCCGGCGAGCGTCGAGGCAAGCTCCTCGAGGTAGGTCGAGAGGAGTTCGTCGGGCAGACCGAGGTCGCGCTGCAGTTCGACGATGAGCTCCTGGACGTCGAGAGGCACCTCGACGCTGGTGTCGGCGGTGGCGCTGTCGTTCGCGGTGGCGCTGGTGTCGGCGATGGCGCTGTCGTTCGTGGTGGCGCTGGTGTCGCGGAAACGACGGACGGTGGACTCGTCGATGGCCCAGTGCTCGAGCGGCAGCACCTTCGCCCGGAAGACGTAACGGACCGATGAGTCCGGGATCCGCAGCTCGTAGGACTCCATCCCGGTGACCGCCGCCTCCACATTCTCAGTGACCTCCCCAACTCCGGCTGCCCGCGCCTCCCTAACTCCGGCTGCCCGCGCCTCCACCTTCCGGGGTTGGATGAGCCGTTCGTGGGTGAACTCGGCGAGCGCCTTCGTCGCCAGGTGGCGCTGCACGACGGCGAAGGTGTCGGCGTTGAGGTGGGAGTGGATCGCGTCGGCCCGGTCCCCGCTCTCGGTCGCGGCGGTCGAGACACCGGCGACCGCGGTCGGTGCCGCGGGGACGTCCGGGTCTGCCACCAACGGCGCCAGGGCGCTGGCGTCGAAGTCCTCCCAGGTGCACACGCTGACCAGTGCTCGTTTCGGAACTCCGTCCTGGACGATGTCGGCCTCTCTCACGGGACGGAACCCGGCGGCCGCGTTCTTCGCGATGATTGCGGCGTTCCGGACGTCGGGTTCGACGATCACTCGGGTCCCCCCGCGTCCACCGTGGCTGTGGGGGCGCAGGCAGAAGGCGATGACTTCGGCCATGATGCGGTCGGTGAGACCGCTCACCGGCTCTCCCTGGGGTGGGGCGACGAGGAGGTGCATTCCGATGTCACCGGGCTGTTCGTCGATGACAGCTGCGGGAATGAGTGTGGACGGCGCATAGGTCTCGACGTAGAAGCAGCGGTGCCCATCCACCGAGCCCACCCATCCGTTGTCGTCGGGTGAACGGAGGATCTGGTCGAGATAGTCGCGCATCTCGGTGTCACTGAGTTCGGTCATCTGCCAGTAGCGCGACCGTGGATCGCTGAGCCAGGAATGGATCAGCTCCGTGTCCCGGGCCGGGACCATCGGGTCGATGCGGACTTCGGCGGACAGTGCGTCCACGCCGGGAAGCGCCGTGTCCTGATCGATGGATGTGGTGTCGAGTGTCTGGCTCATGCGAGTGTCTTCTCCTTGGTCGTCAGCGCTTCGGTGCTCGGTTCGTCGATGCTCTCGTCCTCCGGGTCCTCGCCCGGCGGGACGCCGAAGGTCTGGAAGGCGATCCTGCGCTCGATCGGGTAGGGCTCGCGGCCGGTCACCGCCGCCAGCACCACCGAGGCTCGCCAGGGGCCGAATCCGAGGTCAGGAGCGGTGACTCCGTGAGTGTGCTCTTCCCCGTTGAGGACGTGGAGGTCGGCGGCGGCATTGATCGTGTACTCGCGGCTGACGTCGAGCCGCCCGTGCCTGTCGGTGCGCACCTCGGCGCCGAGAGGGTTGAGGAAGTCGGGGACCTGAGAGCGGTAGCCGGTGGCGGCGACGACCGATCGGCTCCGCAGGTCGAAGGTGCGCCCGAGGAGCTGGTTGCGGAACCGGAGGACGTAATCCCCGTCGTCGTGCGCCGCGGTGCGGAGCTCGGCGTCGGTGAGGAGGTTCGTCGGCAGCTGCCTCCCGCCGCGGCTCAACCGGTAGAGCGTGTCGTGGATGTCGTCGATGAGGTCGGCGCTGATGCCCTTGTAGAGGTTCCGCTGGTCGCGGCCGACCGCGTCTCGCAGCTGATCGGGCAGCGCGCGGAAGTGATCCGTGTACTCCGGCGATGTCATCTCCAGGGTGAGCTTCGTGTACTCCATCGGGAAGAATCGAGGCGAGCGCGTCACCCAATCGATCCGGACGTCGCGACCGACGGCGTCCTCGATGAGGTCGCGGTAGATCTCCGCCGCCGACTGCCCGCTGCCGATGATCGTCACGGAGCCGCTGTCGAGCAGCTCGTCGCGGTGCTCGAGGTAGTCGGCCGTGTGGATCACGGGCCCGGCGCCCGGCGTCTGAAGTCCCTGGAGAGCCGGCGGAATGACGGGGGCGGTCCCGACGCCGAGGACGACGTGACGAGCGCGGTAGGTTTCCTCGCCGAGGCGGCGCCCGAAGTCGTCGCGCACCTCGGCGACGATCGTGAAGATCGATCCCTGACGGGTCACCGAGGTGACCTCACGGTTCCATCTGAGCGTGTTCAGTTGGGATGCGACCCACCGGCAGTATTCGTCGTATTCGGCGCGCAGAGGGTAGAACGACTCCCTGATGTAGAACGGGTAGAGCCGGCCCTTCTCCTTGAGGAACTGGAGGAACGACAGCCGCGAGGTGGGATCGGCCATGGTCACGAGGTCGGCGAGGAACGGCACCTGCACCGTCGATCCCTCGATCATCATTCCCGGGTGCCAGCGGAACCCGTCCCGTCGGTCGAGGAACACGGCGTCGACGTCAGGCAGCGGATCGGCGAGAGCGGCCAGGCCCAAGCCGAACGGACCGATGCCGATCCCCACGAGGTCATGGACGTGGTCAGCCCTGTCACCAAGGTCCCGGATGCGGATGCCGTCGTTCGTGCGAGCATCGCGAATGCGGACCTGGCTGGTGTTCCGGCCGTGGTCGGCGTTCCGGCCGTGGTCGGAGTTCCGATTGTGGTCGGCGGTACGGTTGCTGCTGTCAGTGGGGCCGGTGTCGGCAGATGGCTGAGGGGTGGCTGTCATGCGGTCGTCCTCCAAGGGTTTCGCTCCCGACCGACGCTCTCATCGACTGGTCGAGAACCTCGGACCAGGAACTTAGGTGATCCTTCTTTAGGGAAACCTACCCTAAGTAAGAGCGTCTGCAGGTGTGTTCTGCGTCACTTCCCCGCAGTCCCCTGCTCAGTCCCCTGCCCGAATACCTGTGTCACATGTCCCAAGCCCGCATGCACGCAGAACAAGAAGAGGCCCGGTGCACTTGCACCGGACCTCTTCTCACGTCCTGTTCGACTCGTCCCTACTTGCTCGTGTAGTTGGGCGCCTCGACGGTCATCTGGATGTCGTGCGGGTGGCTCTCCTTGAGCCCGGCCGTCGTCAGCCGGACGAACTTGCCCTTGGCCTTGAGCTCGCCGATCGAGCGCGCGCCGACGTAGAACATCGACTGGCGCAACCCGCCGGTGAGCTGGTGGGCGACGTGCTTGAGGTGCCCGCGGTAGGCCACGCGACCCTCGATGCCTTCCGGAATGAGGTCGGTGTCGGTGGCGATGTCGGCCTGGAAGTAGCGGTCCTTCGAGTACGACTTGCCCTTGCGCGGCGCCATCGCCCCCAGCGATCCCATCCCGCGGTAGGCCTTGTACTGCTTGCCGTTGACGAAGATCAGGTCGCCGGGCGACTCGCTGCAGCCGGCGAGCAGGGAGCCGAGCATGACCGTGTCGGCGCCGGCGACCATCGCCTTGGCGATGTCACCGGAGTACTGGAGTCCACCATCACCGATGACCGGGACGCCGGCGGGGCGGGCGGCCTGAGCAGCCAGGTGGATGGCGGTCACCTGGGGCACGCCGACGCCGGCGACCACCCGGGTGGTGCAGATCGATCCGGGCCCGACACCCACCTTGACGGCGTCGACTCCGGCGTCGATGAGCGCCTGCGCACCCTCCCTGGTGGCGACGTTTCCGCCGATGATCTGGACGTTTTTGAACGCCGGGTCGGATTTCAGGCGGCGGATCGTGTCGGTGACCCCGCGGGCGTGTCCGTTCGCAGTGTCGACGACGAGCACGTCGACACCGGCTTCGGCCAGCAGGCCGGCACGCTCGTAGGCGTCGCCGTAGAAGCCGACGGCCGCACCGACGCGCAGCCGCCCTTCGTCGTCCTTGGTCGCCAGCGGGTACTCCTCCGTCTTGACGAAGTCCTTGACGGTGATCAGACCCTTGATGACGTTGTCGTCATCGACCAGCGGCAGCTTCTCGACCTTGTGCTTGGCCAGCAGCTCGAAGGCCCGGTCCGCGGACACACCGACGGGCGCGGTGACCAGCGGCATCGGGGTCATGGTGTCGGCGACGGTGCGGTTCGGGTACTCACTCCTGGTGACGAAGCGCAGATCGCGATTGGTCACGATGCCGACGAGGACATCGTTCTCATCGACGACGGGCAGCCCGGAGATCCGGTACCGTCCGCAGATCTCGTCGAGCTCTTCGAGCGTCTTGTCCGCGGTGATCGTCAGCGGGTCGTTGATCATGCCCGATTCGGAGCGCTTGACGTAGTCGACCTGATCGGCCTGATCTTCCTTCGACAGATTGCGGTGGATGATCCCGAGCCCGCCGATCCGCGCGATCGCGATCGCCATCCGCGACTCGGTGACGGTGTCCATCGCCGCCGAGACGAGCGGGATGTTGAGCTCGATCTCCTTGGTCAGACGGGTGGTGGTCGAGGCTTCTGAAGGGATGACATCGGTGTCACCGGGCAGGAGAAGGACATCGTCGTACGTGAGTCCCGTGAGGGAGAACGGATCGTTAGCGGCCTGTGATTCCTGCTCCGGGATCCCCATGAGTAGAGCCTTTCGACGCGGTGTGTTCGGTGGGGTCAATGCTATCGAACCGGAACATGCCTGAGCCACAGTTTCAAGCACCGCACATTGTGAGTCTGCCTACACGCACACCCGGGTCTCAGCAGCCCTCGTCGAAGCGGTCCGTCGGGAACGTCAGCACCCGCGGCAATCCGCGGCCGCCCACGCGGCAGGCACCCTCGCCGAGGTGGTTCCCGTCTCAGCGGCCCTCGCCGACGGAGCGTGCGAGGTCGAGGGTCGAGGCCTCGGAGTCGTCGAGGTGGATGCGCAGCAGGCCTTCGGCGCCGTGGCGGTCCCCCGACTTGATCCGGTCGAGGATGTCGCGGTGCGGATTGGCCCAATGCGAGTGGTACTTGCCCGGTTCGGCCGAGCGGGAGAACGTCGTCGACAACCGAGCGAGGAGGTTGAGGTAGAACTCGTCGAGCAGCGGACTGCCCAGCAGTCCGACGATCGCCCGGTGGAAGGACATGGAGTGCTCGACCGCATCGGCCCAGCCCTCATCGGCGGGTGCCGTCTCGGCGCGGACGACGGCTGCCTCGACCCGGTCCATCGCTTCGTCGGTGGCGTCCTGCGATTCCTGCACGGCGCGGATCTCGAACACTCGGCGGGCTCGGTAGAGGTCCTTGAGCTCCTCGATGCCGAAAGTGCGGACGAAGAATCCTCTGTTGGGCTCCTGGACGAGCAGACCCGCGTGGCGGAGCAGGCTCAGGGATTCGCGGGCCGTGTTGCGGGAGACGTTGAATTCCTTGGCCACTGCACCATCGCGGATCGGGCTGCCGGCAGGGTACTCGCCGGTCGTGATCCGGGACCGGACACGACTGACGATGGCCTCTGAGGTACAACCGTGGGCAGAATCTGGCATATCAATAGGTTACCGCCTCCATGTGAGAGTTCCGTGAGGTCCGGGCCGAGAGCCCTCCTCAGCGGAGGACACGGAACCTGAGATGGGTGGCGTTGGGAGTCGCGACAGCTGCGATCCTCTCCAGCGGGAACTGACCACCCAGGTGATCGAAGAGACGAGTCCCGTCGCCGAGGAGGACGGGCGCCAGGTGGATCTGGATCTCATCCATGAGCCCGACCGCAATGCACTGCTGCGCGGCGCTGGCGCCGTGGACGGCGACCACCTTGTTCCCTGCCGTGGCTCGAGCCTGCTCGACCGCGGAGTGGATGCCGGTGGTGACGAAGGTGAAGACATCGGGTGCCCGGACCGTGTCGGGATGAGGCGCCGAGTGGGTGAGGACGAAGCACGGGGTGCGTCCGACCGGTCCGGCGTCGTACCAGCCTCCGTCGCCTTCGGCGAGGTCATAGGAGCGCCTGCCCATGAGCACCGCTCCAGCGCCTTCTCCCATTCCACTGAGCACCTCAAGGTCGCGTGGGTCGGGTGTCTCCAACCACCGATGCAGCACGTCACCTCCTTCGCCGAGCTGCCGGGCGCGGGTGACGTTCGGTCCGGTGACGAACCCGTCGAGGGACATGGTGATTGCTGCGGCTACTGTGCTCATGGCGACTCCTCAAGTCGTTGTCGTGAGTTCGGTTCAACCAGGAGCAACCGATCAGCGTTGCCTGTGCTGGACGCTTCACGGGATGCTTCCTACTGATACGTCGTCCGGGCGAGCTCCGGATCGACACTCGCCTCGAAAGAATCAGATTTCTCGGTCAGCCCGGCCCCTTGCGCCGTCACGCTGTCCCTTGAAGACTGAGGGCACGCGATTGGCGAGAAACTGGCGAGAAAGAGACCCAGCCCCAGCCTGACGATCGGAGAAGGAGCAGCCATGACATTGAGTGGACGCGACATTCAACGGACGGCTCAGGAGGTTGCCGACGGGTTGCCCGGAACGAGCGCCGGATACCCGTTCACCGAGCACCTGCGGGTGTGGAAGGTCTCCGGGAAGGTCTTCCTCATCGTCACTGAGGACGACCCGGACCTCGAGATCATCACCGTCAAGATCGACCCCGACGAGGGCGATGAGCTGCGCCGAAATCACGAGGCGATCACACGCGGACATTATCTGGACAAGGAGCACTGGATTTCGATCGGGGCGGGAACGGGAATCACGAAAGCCGTCGTCGAGGATCTGGTTCGGGGCTCCTACGACCTCGCGGCAGAGCAGCTGCCGGTCAAGGACCGCCCCGAGGCAGAGGGGCCGTGACCATGAGTGAGAATGCGCCGTCACTGTTCGAACCAGACGAGGTCGGCCGACCGTTGGCCGACCGACTGCGGCCGCAGAGCCTTGAGGAGGTGGTCGGTCAGGACCACCTCCTCGGCGCCGATGCCCCGATCGGGAGGATGGTCGCAGAACATCGTCTCGTCTCGATGGTGCTGTGGGGGCCGCCCGGGTGTGGGAAAACGACGATCGCCCGTCTCCTCGCCGAGCGCGCCGACCTGGTGTTCGCACCGCTGTCGGCGACGTTCTCCGGGGTTGCGGAGCTGCGCAAGGTCTTCCAGGCGGCTGGCAAGCGCCGGGAGATCGGGCAGGGAACCATGCTGTTCGTCGACGAGATTCACCGCTTCAATCGCGCCCAGCAGGATTCCTTCCTGCCCTATGTCGAGGACGGCACGATCGTGCTCGTCGGCGCCACGACGGAGAACCCCAGCTTCGAACTCAACGCAGCACTCCTCTCTCGCTGCCAGGTCTTCGTCCTCAGACGCCTCGATGAGTCCGCCCTCGTCGCACTCATCGACCGAGCAGAGCAGACGACGGGCACGCCGCTGCCACTGACCACCGAGGCCCGGCAGGCACTCATCGCGATGGCCGACGGCGACGGCCGCTATCTGCTCAACCTCGTCGAGCAGCTCCAAACCATCACCGACACCCTCGACGTCGCAGGGCTCGCGCAATTGGTCCAACAGCGGGCTCCGGTCTATGACAAGTCGCAGGAGGGCCACTACAACCTCATCTCCGCCCTCCACAAGTCGATGCGCGGCTCCGACCCCGATGCCGCGCTCTACTGGTTGGCTCGCATGCTCGACGGCGGGGAGGACCCGCTCTACATCGCCCGCCGCCTGGTGCGGTTCGCCAATGAGGACATCGCGATCGCCGATCCCCAGGCCGTCCACCAGGCGCTGGCGGCCTGGGACGTCTACGAACGTCTCGGCTCGCCCGAGGGCGAGCTCGCGATCGCTCAGGCAGTTGTCTACCTGGCCACGGCGCCGAAGTCGATCGCGGTCTACCGCGGGTTCAACGCCGCGACGAGGCTCGCGAAGCGCACGGGGTCGCTCATGCCGCCCGAGCACATCCTCAACGCCCCGACCAAGCTGATGAAGGACCTCGGCTACGGCAAGGACTACGAATACGACCCCGACTCTCCAGGCGGGTTCTCCGGCGCGGACTACTTCCCCGAGGGCGTCGAACGCGAGAAGCTCTACCGGCCCACGGGCAACGGCTACGAGCGGATCATCGGCGAGCACGTCGCCGAATGGGACCGTCTCCGGCGGCAGAATCGCGCAGACCCCGAGGCGTAGACACTCACCCCAGGCGCAGTGTGGTCTCGAACCTGCGTGGGTGCCGGGTGAGTGGATCGGTGAAGCCGATCGAGGACGCGAGCAGCTGGAGCGGGGAGTTGAAGTCATAGGGGTCGGGGCTCAAGTCCACCGGATAGACAGGATCGCCGAGGATCGGCAGACCCAAGGACGCCATGTGCACTCTGAGCTGATGCGTCTTGCCGGTCACGGGTTCGAGTTCGTACTCGCCGATCTCGTCGGTGGAACTGATGCCCGCACCTGGGCACTCGCGCACGTCACCTCCCGAACGCCTCGGCGAGGGAGTCTCGAACGGTCCCAGGAAGCGAATCCGGCTGTGCGCGTTCGGTTCACCGTCGACTTCGAGCACCTGCCGGCCGCCGCGCGGTTTGACCAGCCGTGACCGGACCTCGCGCGGGAACTCAAGGCCCGGAGGCGGCAGTGGGGCGAGTGCCCGATAGGTCTTTCTGACCAGGCGGTCCTGGAACAGCCGCTGGTAGGTTCCCCGCGTCTCCAGGCGCTTCGACAGGATGAGCAGTCCCGCCGTGATCCGGTCGAGGCGGTGGATGGCGACGAGGTCGGGAAGGTCGAGCTCGACGCGCAGCCGGGTGACGACACATTCGCGGACGAAGCGGCCGTTCGGGGTGCTCGCGAGGAAATGCGGTTTGTCGACGACGAGCAGGTCGTCGTCCTCGCACACGATCACCGGTTCGAACGGGATCGGCTCCTCCACCGGGACCGGACGGTGGAAGAAGTAGAAGCCGCCGGGGGTGACGGGATCGTCCCAGGCGACCGGCTCCCCCGCCTCGTCGCACATCTCACCAGTGGTGAGCAGGTTGCGGCAGTCATCGACGGGCGCATCGGGAAACTCCTCCCGCAGCCACGTCCCGATCGTGTCGGGAACCGGCAGCTCGGCCTTGGCGTGGGTGGCCTTTCCACCCGGCGCCCGCAACGGGGTCGCCGAGATTCCCTCACGGGGCGGAAGCGGGCTGCGCGGCATTGCTCAATGGTAACGTCGTCACACCGCTTCGAGCGCCTCGATGGGGTTGATCGTCGTCGCCGCCTTCGCCGGGGCCCGACTGGCCAGAGCCACCGCGAGCAGCGAGCCGAGAACGACGACGCCCAGCACCCACCACGGCAGACTCGGGGCGAAGAACCCGGTCAGCGGCGAGATGACCGCCAGAGCTCCGATCCATCCGTAGACGATGCCCAGCGGAACCGCGACGAGGCAGGCGACCGCGGTCAGCTGCAGACCCTCGCCGAGCACCATCGACCTGACCTTCGCCGGACTCTGCCCCAGAGCCATGAGGAGGCCGATCTCCCTGGTCCGCTGCCTCACGGACAGCGTCAGCGCGTTGACCACGCCAATGACCGCGATGATCACGGAGAATGCCACCATGCCGAGGAAGAAGAGCATCGTGCGGTCGATGACCTGCATCAGCGCGTCCTCGACGATCTCGAACCCCTCCTGGCCCAGGCTCTGCGCATAGCTCACGAGCTGGTCGCGGAAAGTCGTCATCGCGGTGGCGAACATGGTGACGAGCGTGATGCCGATGATCAGGCCGATGACCGTGCGGGCACTGCGGGTCGGATGCCGGTCGATGTTCTTCGCCGCCAATCGGGTCGCGGCGCTCCGGCCCATGACTGCGCCCGTGAACCTCTGCAGCGGCGGGAGGAACCAGGCGTTGCCGATGATGAGTCCGAGGAACGAGCACGCTCCTCCCGGGGTGGCGATGAGGAGGCCCGCCGGGTTCGACAGGGCGAAGCCGAGGAAAGCGCCGCCGCCGAGCATGATCAGGCCGAGGGTGAGCAGCACCAGGGCGAGCCCCAGTGACCGTTTCGATGATCGGGCGTCCTCCGAGCGCTGTTCGACGGCCTGCGAGGTCGCCTCGATCGGGGAGATCCCGGAGATCCGCTTCGCCCCGAGAAAGGCGGCGTACCAGGTGACGACGATGGTGGCCACGGCGGGCACGAACATCTGAAAGCTCCCGACCCCCGGGTCGGCGGTCACCGCGTCGCCGAGGAGTCCGAGCGTGACCAGGGCCAGACCGGTCGACACGACCACCGCGGCCAGGGTGGCGGGGATCGAGACGATGAGCCCTTCCAGCCCTGCGGAGCGGCGCAGCCTCTTCGTCGACGCCCCGATGAGTCGCAGCAGGGCCAGCTGTCGACTGCGTCCGGCGATGATGATGCTGAAGGTGTTCGCGATGACGATGCTGGAGACGAACAGGGCGATGAGGAAGAACGTCATGCCGACGACCATGATCATCACGGTCGCGGTGTCGGAGCCGGACACCACCTCGGCAGAGCGCATCAGGGCGCTGAGGATGCCGATGCCCTGCATGATCGCGGTGCCGAACAGGGCGGCGATGAAGACGACGAGGAAGCTGGGGGCGAACTGTCGGGGGTTCGCGCGGATCTCGCGGATCGGGTTCACGGCGCCTCCACCTCTGTCGCCGAGGTGACGACGTGGGAGCCGTGGGCCGTGCCGGTTTCGACGTCCGACTCAGAGTCGAGAGCTGCATCGGATTCGAGGTCGAGCATGGTCTGCGCGACCTCCTCGGCGCGGAACGTCCCGGCGAGCTCGGTGACTGGCCGACCGTCGGCGAGGAACACGACGCGCCCGGCAGAGGCGGCGACGAGTGGGTCATGGGTGACGAGGACGATGCTCTGGCCCAGGTCCCGCACCGCCTCGGACATGATCCGCATGACTTCGCGTCCGGACCGGGAGTCGAGGTTGCCGGTCGGCTCATCGGCGAAGAGAACGTCGGGGCGGGTGGCCAGGGCCCGCGCGATCGCGACGCGCTGCTGCTGACCGCCGGAGATCTCGTTCGGTCGGTGGTCGCGTCGGTGGTCGATTCCCAGACGTGCGACGAGGTGGTCGACCCATTCGCGTTCCTGGGTCGTCGGCTTCCGGTCGTCGAGCTCGAACGGCAGAAGGATGTTGTCGATGACGGTGAGAGTGGAGATGAGGTTGAAGGCCTGGAACACGAAGCCGATCTTCCGCCGACGCAGCTTCGTCAGCTCGTCATCGTCCAGTGCCGAGATCTCCCGGTCGCCGATGAGGACTCTGCCCGAGGTCGGGGTGTCGAGACCCGCCATGATGTGCATGAGCGTCGACTTGCCCGACCCCGAGGGGCCCATGATCGCGGTCATCTGGGCGGGAGCGACGTCGAGATCGACATCCTGCAGGGCTGTCACCGACGTGTGCGCGCTGGCGTAGGTCTTCGTGACGTTGCGGACTCGAGCGATCGGCGGCGCCGAGTAGGTTGTCGGGGATGCGGGGTCGGGGAGGGGCTGGGTCACTGCTGGTTCACCTTGATCTCGAGGGGACTGTCATCGGTTTCCACACTACTGAGCCCTCGATCGGGTGACGGTGCAGTAACCCTGAGGGCGGCCTCGGGAAAACCCGACAGCTCTGCTGGTCACCCGGCTCACCGGCCGGTCACCCGGTTCCTCGGCGAATCGACCGGCACCTCAGTGGTCACCCGGCCTCCGGGCACACGAATGGCCCGGAACCGAAGTTCCGGGCCACGCGTGAAACGGTGACGAAGAGTCAGACTGGAATCAGTCCTCTTCCTCCTCCTTCTTCTCGACGACCAGGGTCTCAGTGGTGAGCACCAGGGCGGCGATCGAAGCGGCGTTGCGCAGTGCCGAACGGGTGACCTTGACCGGGTCGATGATTCCGGCGCTGATCAGGTCACCGTAGGAGTTCGTGGCAGCGTTGTAGCCCTGCCCCGACTCGAGCTCTTCGACCTTCGAGACCACGACGTAGCCGTCCTGGCCTGCGTTCTCGGCGATCCAGCGCAGCGGCTGCACGACACCGCGGCGGACGATGTCAGCACCGGTGGCTGCATCGCCGGTCAGGCCGAGGTCGTTGCCCTCGAGGACCTTCGCGGCGTGGATCAGAGCCGATCCACCACCGGCGACGATGCCCTCTTCGATGGCGGCGCGGGTCGCCGACACAGCGTCTTCGACGCGGTGCTTGCGCTCCTTGAGCTCCACCTCGGTGGCGGCGCCGACCTTGATGACTGCGACACCGCCGGAGAGCTTGGCCAAGCGCTCCTGCAGTTTCTCGCGGTCCCAATCCGAGTCGGTGTTCTCGACCTCGGAGCGGATCTGGGCGACGCGACCGGCAACATCCTCATCGGACCCGGCACCATCGACGATGGTCGTGTTGTCCTTGGTGACGGTGATGGTGCGGGCGTTGCCGAGCTCTTCCAGGGTGACCTGGTCGAGCTTCATGCCCATGTCCGCGGTGACGACCTGGCCGCCGGTGAGGACGGCGAGGTCTTCGAGGATCGCCTTGCGGCGGTCACCGAAGCCGGGTGCCTTGACGGCGGCGACGTTGAGGATTCCGCGCAGCTTGTTGACAACCAGGGTCGACAGGGCTTCGCCCTCGATGTCCTCGGCGACGATGAACAGCGGCTTGCCTGCCTGCTGCACCTTCTCGAGCACGGGCAGGAGCTCCTGGATGTTGGAGATCTTGCCCTGGTTGATGAGGATCAGCGCGTCGGAGAGCACTGCCTCCTGACGCTCAGCGTCGGTGACGAAGTGCGGGGAGAGGTAACCCTTGTCGAACTGCATGCCCTCGGTGATCTCGAGCTCGACATTGGCAGCCTGGGATTCGTCGATCGTGATGACGCCGTCCTTGCCCACCTTGTCGAAGGCGGCCGCGATGAGCGAGCCGATCTCCTCGGACTGGGCGGACAGACCGGCGACGTGTGCGATCTCAGAGGAGTCGGCGACATCGCGGGCGATCGTGCCCAGCTGGTCGGAGACAGCCTCGACGGCGGTTTCGATTCCGCGCTTGAGGGCGCCCGGAGCGGCGCCGGCGGCGACGTTGCGCATTCCTTCGTGAACGAAGGCCTGAGCCAGGACGGTCGCGGTGGTGGTTCCGTCACCGGCGATGTCGTTGGTCTTGGTGGCAACTTCCTTGGCGAGCTGAGCGCCGAGGTTTTCGTAGGGATCGTCGATCTCGATCTCACGAGCGATGGTCACGCCATCGTTGGTGATCGTGGGTGCACCCCACTTCTTGTCGAGAACAACGTTGCGTCCGCGAGGTCCCAGCGTCACCTTGACGGTGTCGGCGAGCACGTTGACACCCCGTTCGAGTGCGCGGCGGGCCTCGTCGTTGAATTCTAGAGTCTTAGGCATTCGTCCTCCGTGATGTTAGAAAGTGATTCGGAAGGATTCAGCCGATGACGGCGAGCACGTCACGAGCCGAGAGCACGAGGTATTCTTCGCCACCGTGCTTGACTTCGGTGCCACCGTACTTCGAGTAGATGACGCGGTCGCCGACGTTGACGTCAACCGGAACGCGGTTTCCGCTGTCCGACACGCGGCCGGGGCCGACTGCGACAACTTCGCCTTCCTGAGGCTTCTCCTTGGCGGTGTCGGGGATGACCAGACCGCTGGCAGTGGTCTGTTCTGCTTCGACCTGACGGATAACGATCCGATCTTCGAGTGGCTTGATGGAGACCGACATATCGGGCCCTCTCCCTTCGCTGGGTTCTTCTTGACAAAGATCAGACGGCGGCTGCTGCCATGACCCTCTCGTCGTCGCGGGTGCCGAGCGGATCGACCGTCTGGTGAAACTGGCACTCATGGAGTGTCAGTGCTAATTCGACTTTAGGACGCAATTAGCACTCGGTCAACTTGAGTGCCAAGGATCGTTCATGCTCTGGGCGAAACCCCAGGAAGGAGCCTCGCCGAGGCGGTCGTCGAGTGCAGTGATCATGCTCGCCAAGGCATCGCCGGATACGACCGAGGGCCCCGGATCTCTCCGGGGCCCTCGGTCATGTGGCTGTCAGCTGAAGCTGGACTACGCGATCAGGCGCATGCCCACTGGCTCCAGCCGGCTTCGCGCTGCAGCTTCTTGGCGCGGTCGAACTGCTCCTGCGGGCTGGCGTCGGCCGGGTTGCCCGATCCGCCCATGGACTGCCAGGTGGCCATCTTGAACTGGAACAGTCCATAGTGGCCATTCGGGTTGACGGCCTTCGGGTTGAACTCCGATTCGCACTTGGCGATCGAGTACCACTTGCTGCCGGGTCCACCGAGCATGGCCTTGATCTCATCCTTGCTCATGGTGCCGCCGCCTCCGCCGCCGGAGCCGGATTCACCGGAATCTCCACCGGATCCGGAGTCACCGCTGTCGCCACCGGAACCGGAGTCGCCGGATCCGCCGCCGGTGGAGGGAGCTTCCTTCTCCTTGGTGCCTTCGACGATGACCTTGGTCTCGGGCTCGGAGAGGACCTTCTCGGCCTTCTTCTCCTTCTTCACCTCTTCGCCGTTGACGGTCTTGACCGTGTACTCGATCTCCTTCTGACCGTCCTTGCCCTTCTTCTCGACCTTGGTCTCACCCTTGGGCAGAGAGTCGGACTTCTTCTTCTCGACCTTCGGCTCGATCGACTCCTTCTCCTTGACGGTCTTGTTCTCGACACGGTTGACCGTGAGAACCTGACCATCGGCGGGAGCGGCACTGAGCGGAACCGACAGGAAGTCATCCTTGTCCAGCTGTACGCCGGCCTCGTTGAGAGCCTCTTTTGCGGTCTCCACCGGAGCGGTGACCTTGTGGTCCTTGCCGTCGGCGAGGACGGTGAGATCCTTGGCAGTGGTGACGTCGATGTCGTTGCCGGTTTCCTTGAGCTTCTGGTCGACCTTGGCATTGAGCTCGGCATCACGGGCATCGACGCCCAGGTCAGCAAGAGCCTGGCCGACGGTGTTCGCCGTCGTCCATTCCTTGGATTCTTTTCCATCGACGTCGAGGGTGACCTGCTTGGCCGTGTTGACGGTGATATCCATGTCGCGGTCGACCTTCTTGTCGAGGCCGGGCTTGACCTCGTCGCGCTTGTCGAGCTTGATGTCGCGGCTCTCGAGAATATCGCCGACAGTTCCGCCGAAGGTTCGAACCTCCTCGGACTGGCCGTTCACAGACAGGGTCACAGGCTTGTTCATCGTGACGACGGCACCCGTGCCGCCCACGAGTCCGGTAATCACAACCGCCTGTGCAACTATTTGCGCTTTGCGGTTCTTGAGAAAATCAATCACAGAAATATCCCTGGGGCAGAGTTCATCGACTCATCCACTGTAACCGATTCGTTACAAGGAGGGCAAAACATCACAAGAATGTAACGCCAAGGCATGACCCGGTAACCCTGGAACCAAGCTGAACACGGCGTGAGAAGCCCAGGTCACCCCGGTTGCAGGAAAACAACTTGATCACAGAGTCGGCATCAAAAGATCTCGGTCGAGAGACGCAGATCACGTTCAGTTCCAGGAGCCCAATGCTCGGGTGGAGTTGTCCCACACGGCCGCACAGAGGTCCTCCTCGGGCATTCCGCGCACCTCGGCGAGTTTCCGTGCGGTGACCGCAGTCAGGTAGGGCCCACCCGGCTTGCCGCGATGCGGGTGCGGGGTGAGGAAGGGTGCATCGGTCTCGGTCAGCAGCAGGTCCAATGGAGCCACGGCCGCCGCACGCCGCAGCTCGTCCGCGTTCTTGAAGGTGATGTTGCCGGCAAATGACATGAAGTAGCCGTGTTCGGCGCACTCGCGAGCCATCGCCTCGTCGCCCGAGAAGCAGTGGAAGATGGTCACCTCGGGGGCGCCCTCTTCACGCAGAATCCGCAGAACATCGGCGTGGGCCTCGCGGTCGTGGATCTGCAGGGCGCGGCCGGTGCGCTTGGCGATCTCGATGTGGGCGCGGAAGGACCGCTGCTGTTCGGCGATCCCCTCCTCCCCCGTCCTGAAGTAGTCGAGGCCGGTCTCCCCCACCACGCGCATCCGGTCATGGGAGGTCACGAGCGATTCGATCTCCGTCAGGGCCTCGTCCAGCTTGCCGAACTCGGCCAGCCTCGGCGCCTCGTTCGGGTGGAGCGCCGCTCCCCCGAGCATCCACGTGCGTGGGGCTCGCGCCTCAGCGACGGCAATGGATGCGTTCTGGGCGCCCGACTCCGCCGCGTCGCCCGGACGCGCATTGGGGGTCATCGTCTCGGCGCCGCGAGCGTTCACGCCGCTCAGGAGCTCCGAGGCGTCACGTCCGAGCGCAATCTCGGCTGGGGTGGTCCCCGCATACTCGCTGGCCACGAGCTCCGCGGTCCACCTCGCCGCGGCCAGATCGCAGCCGATCTGAACGATCCGCCGCACATCGGCCGCCTGCGCGGTGTCGTGGAAGAAGTCGAGTCCGGGGAACTCCTCATCCTCCTTCGGCGCCAGCTGCGGCTCGGGCTCGCCCTGGCCCAGAGGCAGACGGGCACCAGTGCAGATGTCGAGGTGGGTGTGGGTGTCGACCACCGGATGGGCAAGCGGAGCCGGTACCGGAGGGTAGGTCCCGGCGGCACGAGAGGCCATTGCTCTTACTCCTCCACGAACTTCGGGAACACCGGCTCGGGCTTGGGCAGGGGCGTACCCGGCACCAGCGGATAGTCGATCGCTGCGAACGACCGCGGGTCCACCTCGGCGGCAGTGACTCCGGCTTCCGCGGACTCGGCGGCGGCAGCAGCGATCCCCGCCGCCGCGACCCCTGCCCCGGCGGCGACGCCGACTGCTGCGCCCGCACCCACGGAGGCCATCGCCTCGGCGCCGGAGCCGTTCTCGATCGCCGTGCTCAGCACCTTCGCGCCCGCCTCGGCCCCGCCCTTCGCCACACCGAGCAGATCGAGGATCTTGCGGGCGGAGCCGGGCATGACGGGCTGGATCAGGATGGAGATGATGCGCACGACCTCGATCGTCACCCACAGCACGGTGGCCATGCGGTCGGGGTCGGTCTTCTTCAGCTTCCACGGCTCCTGCGCGGAGAAGTAGCGGTTGGCCTCGGACAGCACCTTCCAGCAGGCCTCGACGTAGAGGTGGAGGCTCTGGGTGTCGACGTGGCGGCGGGCGGTGTCGAGGACCGCACGGGCCTGGGCGAGCAGCGCCTCGTCGGCGTCGGAGAGCTCTCCGGGCTGCGGCACCTGGGCGTCGCAGTTCTTCGCGATCATCGACAGCGAACGCTGCGCGAGGTTTCCGTACTCGTTGGCGAGATCGGAGTTCTTGCGGGTGATGATCGAGTCCTTGGTGTACGAGCCGTCCTGGCCGTAGGAGAACTCGCGGAAGAGGAAGAAGCGGAGCGTGTCGAGCCCGAACGCGTCGACGAGGTCGATGGGATCGACGACGTTGCCGACGGACTTCGACATCTTCTCGCCGGCGTTGAAGAGGAACCCGTGGGCGTGGACGCGCCTGGGCAGCTCGATGCCGGCGCTCATCAGGAACGCGGGCCAGTAGACGGCGTGGAAGCGAGTGATGTCCTTGCCGATGATGTGGACGTCGGCGGGCCACCACTTGGCGAATCGCTCCTCGTCGTCGGGGTAGCCGACGGCGGTGAGGTAGTTGGTCAGGGCGTCGATCCACACGTACATGACGTGCTTCTCGTCGCCGGGCACCGGCACGCCCCAGTCGAAGGTCGTGCGGGAGACCGACAGGTCCTTGAGCCCGGAGGCGACGAAGGACGCGATCTCGTTGCGGCGCGAATCCGGGCCGAGGAACTCGGGGTGGTTCTTGTACAGTTCGAGCAGCTTGTCCTGGTACTTCGAGAGGCGGAAGAAGTAGGACTCCTCCTCGGTCCAGGTGACCTCGGTGCGGGTCTCCTTCGACAGGCGGACGCCGTCGACGACCTCGGTCTCGTCCTCGGTGTAATAGGCCTCGTCGCGAACCGAGTACCAGCCGGAGTAGGAGTCGAGGTAGATGTCGCCGGCTTCCTCGAGTCTGCGCCACACGGCCTGGCAGGTGGCGTAGTGGTCCGGGTCGGTGGTGCGGATGAACCGGTCGTAGGTCGAGCCGAGCGCGATTTGGGTATTACGGAAGTTCGCGGCATTGTCATCGGCGAGCTGCTTGGGCGTGATGCCGAGCTTGTTCGCCGACTGCAGCATCTTCAGTCCGTGCTCGTCGGTGCCGGTGCAGAAGAAGACCTCGTGATTGTCGAGGCGCTTGAACCGGGCAAGAGCATCGGCGGCAATGTATTCGTAGGCATGCCCGATGTGGATGGCCCCGTTGGGGTAGGCGATGGCTGTCGTCAAGTAATAACCCATAGGTATCTCAGTCTAAAGGACGCGCTGCAGAGGGTCGGTGCGGGTCCAAGGGGCGGGTGGGTTCACGGGGTGGTGGCAGGGACAATCGCCGAGCGACAGGAACGGGCTTTGGCACTGGATGCTTTCCCAATTGGCATTGGTTGCTTTGAAAGGCACGGTTTCCGCCCAGTGCTTTTCAAAGCAACCAGTGCTTCAAATAGATCGAGTCGCCAATGGTCCCCGCGAGGAGGGCTCATGATCACTTCAGGAATGCGGAGCGCCGGAACTTGAGCAGTTCTGGCACCTGTTCAAAGAGCTTCAGACCGAAAACCGGCAGGTGCATCACCTCACTGAAGCTGAAGTGGATGACCTTGAACCCCATCGACAGCAGAGTGTTGTGTTGGTAGCTTTCCCTCTTCAGCCTGCCGCGCCCAGCTTCGACGTACTTTCCCACCCCATCGATGGCCAACGCAGTCTTAGTCTCTTTGTGCAGGAAATCCAGTCGAGTGAGCAGACTGCCTTCGTGAACGACGTTCCATTGCTGCACGAAGTCGGGCAGCCCGAGCTGATGCAGGTTGAATGACGACCGGCTTTCCGCGTAGCTCTCCGAGAGCGGCGATACGATGTCGAGTAACTTCAGTGCCAAACGCTTCCCTCGCTTCAGCCGCAGTGCTGCAGGTACGAACTCAGCGTCCACGATTTCTCGTCCCTTGGTGAACATGAGTCGGGGATTCCTGGCTCCCAGCCGTTTGTCACCCGTTTTCGCGACGACCGTCCTTCTGACCACGCAGTCGAGTGCTGCAAGGCCTGCGGAAGGACTCTCCAAAGAAATAAGCTCGAGACCCGTACGTATAGCGGTGATTACGCGGACGCCCGCGACGATCGCCTGGTCCTCGACGGAAATCGGGCGCCGCAGTCGCTTGATCTCACCCGTCACGGAGCTCGCACTCGAATGAGCAACCGTGATCGGTCTGAGCGCCACATCGAAAAGTGGAAGCTCATGCAGCAGAGCAGCCGAGACTCCGAATACGACGTCGTCGGTCCGATAACTCGGATAGTGGACAACTGCCAGGCGGGCAACGTGTTGCTGAAATCTGCGATCGCGAAGGCGATCTGCCACTGAAGTTGTGCGAAAGTAGTCCACCCACTCGCTGTCGGTTGCGAAACCACGTATTCGCGAATGTTGGGGCTTCGAGCACTCAGCGACGATCGAGTAGATTCCTCGACTCAGCACCATCAGGCAGCAGCTTTTCGCCCTCGAGATCTCCACTGTCGATACTCCTGCGGCCCTGAGGTCGGTGTATGTGACAACGTTGTACCTGCCCCGAATTCCTTCGATCATGCGTTCACTCTCTCCGAGTGAAAGGCGCAATTCACGCTCGGATTTCTTGGATGTGGACAGGCGTTCTCATCCCACAGCGCCTGAGAGCCCAAGTTCGAGCACATGTCCACGGATTCGAGAGCACGAGTCATCAGCAGTCCGTCGCTGTCATGCAGTCACACGTCTACTCAAGGCCGGCACGCACGCGAGTCTGCGGAGCCGTTGCTCTAACGCCTTCGGAGTGACTTCCTCAGGATGCCGCGAAGTGGCCGGAACGGTTCCACTTCCGACGGCACCTGACCATTTGTGCCCGGTCCACTTTGACTAGCACGAGTTGCAAACCGTGCCATTCAAAGCAAAGCAGGCTTCAAATATCCACAACCTGTCACGTTCAAGTCCGCATGCTCGGCTCGACGGGACTGAAGTTCCGCAGGAGGAAATACCGCAGTTGACGGACCATGCAGCGGAATTGCCAGTGGCCGCGCCGGCCGGGAAGCACCGCCCGTCACTCCCGGTGCAGCCAGGCCTCGTAGATGTCGCGCTTGGACAGCCCGAAGCGTTTCGCCACCTGCCCGGCGGCTTCTTTCGCGCGGACGCCGGAGTCGACCAGCACCGCCATCTGGCCGAGGTGGTCCTCCGGCTTCGTCTCCTCCTCGCTGGCACCGGCCAGCACCAGGGTGAGCTCCCCGCGCAGTCCCCCGGCAGCCTGGTCGCGCAGCGAGCCGATGGTTCCGCGGAGGGTCTCCTCGTACGTTTTGGTCAGCTCCCGACTGATGCTCATCGGCCTGTCGGCGCCGATCACGGTGAGGAAGTCCTCCATCGTGTCGGTGATCCGATGCGGGCTTTCGAAGAAGACCATCGTCCGCTTCTCCGTCTTGAGCTCTTCCAGCAGTTTTCTGCGCGCTCCGCCCTTCCGCGGCAGGAACCCTTCGAAGCTGAACCGGTCGCTCGGCAGCCCCGAGACCGCGAGCGCCATCAGGACCGCAGAGGGGCCCGGGGTGGCGGTGATCGGCAGATCTGCCTCGGCGCAGGCTTTGACGACGCGATACCCGGGATCGGAGACAGCCGGCATGCCGGCATCGCTGAGAAGGACGACGGTCCTGCCGGCGCGGATGAGTTCCACGAGCTCGGGGGCGCGACTGTGCTCGTTGTGGTCGAAGACGCTGATCACACGATTGGTGTGCTCGAGTTCGAGTCGCTGCGCCAACGAGAGGAAGCGCCGCGTGTCCTCGGCGGCGATGACGTCGGCCGTCTCGATGGCCTGCTGCATCCGCAGCGAAGCGTCGCCGAGGTTGCCGATCGGAGTGCCGACAAGCACCAGTCGCCCGCCTGCGGGGTCGGCGAGGGGGTCGATCCCGGTCAAGTGGTCAACATCCTTCTCGAGGGGGTCACCGACGGAGTCGGGCTCCGCCGAGATCTCCTCCCCCGAGGCAGTCGGTCCATCGGAATTCTGCTCCGATGAGGAGGTGGTCATCCTCAGGAAACTCCGGCTGCGAAGAACACGCCGCCGAGGATGACCACGAAGAACAGCACATAGACGATCCAGAAGAGCACCCAGAGTGCGGTGCCGATGTAGCCGACCCAGAGTGCGGCTTTCGCCATCCCCTCGCCGCGTTCACCACGTTCGCGGATCTGCTTGAGAGCGATGTGACCCATGATGATTCCGGCGATTCCTGCGATGAAGATCGAGGAGACGAACCCGAAGATCGATGCCACCATGCCGATGATCGCCAGGGTGTTGTTCGGGGGCAGCATCGGGTAGCCGGCTGCCGATCCGGCATAGTTGGGCTGTGCCCCATAGGCGGCTCCGGCCCCGTAGGCGGAACCGGAGTTGTAGCTGGCCGGAACGTTGCTGACGTTCGATCCGTAGTTGGAATCATAAGAGGGTCCGGACTGAGGACGCTCCTGCTGGTAGTACATGTCTGGATTGTTCCAGTTGTTCTGACTGCTCATTGGCCTGCTCTCCTTGAACTCAGGTACAACGGTACCCAGTCGGCAGGCGCAACCCAAGGCGACGAGGTTGCAATCCTGTTGCAGCGCGCTCTTCCCATGCGGCACCGTTCCGCACCCGGCCCACAGCGGTGACTTCGGTCTGCACGGGTCCGAGAATCAGTTGAAGGCGCCCACGACTCCGAAGAACGCGATCGCCGCTCCTGCGAACATGATCAGCAGAATCAGATAGAGCAGCGCCGCGATGATTCCGACGATCCCCATCACCAGGCCGGCGGTCGCCTGACCGGCACCGCGTTCGTATCTCTGCTTCACCTGTCGCTGAGCTTTCACGCCGAAGACGACCGCGAGGATCGGCGCGAACCAGAGAACCATGGTCACGAATATGAAGATGAGCCCGACGTAGGAGAGGAAGAACGTGAGCAGTTGGCAGATGATTCCGCCGGCCAGCCCGACGATTCCCAACCACATGGACCAAGTCGCTGTGCTGTTGGCCTTCGGCTTGACCGGGACAGGCATCTGCGGCCAGTACGCGGCGTTGTGATCATGTGCGTACGCGGCGTTGTGACCGTACGCAGTGTTGTGATCATGTGCGTACGCTGCGGTGGGGTTGTGAGCGTACGCGGAATTGTGACCGTATACGGCGGCGGGGTCATGGAAATGCGCAGAGTTGGGCCCTTGTGCGGGGTTGGGGCCGCAGCCTCCATCAGGCGCATATGCAGAGTTGGGCCCGTAGGCGGCATTGGTGCCGTAGGGGGAGCTGGTGTCGTAGTCGATGCCGCCAGTATAGGCGGTCGGCGTCTGCGGGGCACCGGAGCGGGAGGCCCGCAACCGAGCACTGCGGGTTGTCGGCCGGGTGAAGTGCAGAGGCCCGCATCGGCCCCGGTCGGCACATGCGACCTCAGTCTGCATGGGCCCTGCAACTCTGCGCAGCCGAGCACCTTAAACTTGTCGTTGATGAACCAGCCCCAGGATCCCCCTCCGCCGAGGCGGTCCACCGACCCCGAAAACGAATCGTTGCACGGCATCCCCGAGGCCGCCCCTGCGGAGCACTACTCCCCCCTGACTGCGGAGCACTACTCCCCCATGACTGCGGAGCACGACTCCTCCACACCTGCGGGGCACGACTCCCGCATGGCCAAGGAGCAGCGAGCGCGGCGGCACGAGACGCTCCTCTCCAACGCAGCTGCCATCCGGCGCGAACTCTTCACCGCAGGAATGTGGTCGACTCGGGCGCCCGTGTGGATGTGGCCGGCGCTCCTCCTGATCACAGTGATCGCCGGCGTGCTGCGGCTGTTCCGCCTCGACTTCCCGCATCGCCTCATCTTCGACGAAACGTACTACGTCAAGGACGGGTACTCCGTCTTCAAGTACGGCTATGAGAGATCCTGGCCCGAGGGCGCCGACGACTCCTTCAATGCCGGCGATCCCAGCGTCATCGAGTCGACCCCTGAGTACGTCGTCCATCCTCCGCTGGGCAAATGGATCATCGGCGCGGGCATCCATCTCTTCGGGGCCGACGATTCGTTCGGCTGGCGCTTCTCCGTCGCGATCCTCGGCACGGCGACGATCTTCCTCATCGGCTTCATCGCCTGGAAGCTGCTGCGCTCCCCGTTCTTCGCGTGCGTCGCTGCCGGACTGCTCGCCATCGACGGTGAGCATTTCGTTCACTCGCGCACGAGTCTGCTCGACATCGTCCTGATGGCGTTCATCCTGCTCGCCTTCGCCTTCATCGTCCTCGACCGCGAGCAGGTGACGAAGCGGCTGGCCGCCTGGTCTGCGTCGACCCAGCAGATTCCTGCCACCGAGTCGGTCGCGGGGTCCCCGTCGATCCAAGAAACCCGGGAGTCGACACAAGAACCGGCACACGCCCTCGATGCCGCGGCCGCTGCCCGACGGAACCGAGACGCGCTCAACTTCGGCCCCCGCCTCGGCGCGCGCTGGTGGCTGCTGGCCGCGGGCCTCAGCCTCGGGCTGGCGATGGGGGTGAAGTGGTCGGGTCTCTATGCGGTCGCGGCGTTAGGGATTCTCGTCGTCGCCTGGGATGTGCATTCGCGACACCGCGCCGGCGTCGTCCACCCGTGGCTCGGCGCTCTGATCAGGGACAGCGTGCCCGCGTTCCTCCGACTCGTGCCGGTCGCACTGGTCACCTATATCGTCACCTGGTCGGGGTGGATCCTCTCCGCCGACGCCTGGGATCGGCAATGGGCGGCCGAGACGCCCGGCTGGTGGCAGGCGCTGCCCTCCTGGCTGGACTGGCTGCCGGGCCTGGCGCACTACCACTACACGGCGTACTCCTTCCACGTCGGACTCGAATCCGAACACCCCTACATGTCGAACCCGTGGGGCTGGATCGTGCAGTGGCGGCCCACGTCCTTCTACTACGAGTCACTCAGCCATGGCGACCTGGGATGCGCCGCGACCAAGTGCTCCTCGGCGATCACCTCGGTGGGCAATCCCGTCATCTGGGGCCTGGCACCCGTCGCGCTCCTCCTCGTCCTGGCCGCCTGGATCCTGCGCCGCGATGTCCGTGCCGGAGTCATCCTCACCGGCCTCGCCGCGACCTGGCTGCCGTGGTTCGCCTACCAGGAGCGCACGATCTTCACGTTCTACACCATTGTCATGGTGCCCTTCGTCGTCCTCGCGCTCACGTACTGCCTCGCACTGCTGTGGGGGCGAGCGCCCGTCGGCGTCCCCCGCGGCCGGCGGGTGCCCGGCCCTCTGCTCCTGCGTCGACTCGGCGTCGGGCTCGTCCTCGTCGCCGCGATCATGGCGTTCGCCTACTTCTGGCCGATCTACACGGGTGAAGTCATCCCGTTCGAGGCGTGGAACGCCCGCATGTGGAACGTCACCTGGCGCTGAACCCGCCGCCCCCGTCCACACGATCGTCGGCCGCGTCGAGACGGTCGCCGCCCCCGTCCACACGATCGTCGGCCGCGTCGAGACGGTCGCCGCCCCCGTCCAGACGATCGTCGGCCGCGTCGAGACGGTCGCCTCCCCCGTCCAGACGATCGCCACCGCGCGAACGAGCGACGCCCCTCGCGCGGACACGGGCATCGATGGCGACGATCGCCCCGCCGAGCATTGTCGTGAGGACCAGCGGGAAGATGTAGCGGTAGTCCTGGGCCGGCACGGTGGGGATGAAACTCGCGAGATACAGAACACCGGCCGCCAGCACGCACAGCCCCACGAACGATCGCGCCCTGAAGCCCGCGACCAGTCCCGCCAGGCTCAGCAGCAGCCAGAACCAGCCGTGGAACAGCCACGGCAGCTGAGTCACCCCGAGATCCACAACATAGGACTCCACCGCCTGATTGGCTCGCGGGTACTCCAACGGCTCGAACGCCTTGTTGTGGTTGACGAACTCGAGTTTGCTCGTGAACAGCAGCTTGCCGAACGTGAAGAGCCGATAGTCGACATAACGGGGCAGCTCCTTCGGCACCTGCTCCATCCACAGCGCCGTGATCTCATCGGGACGGGCCACGCTCGTGAAGCCCTTCCCCGAGGCACCGCGCCCGTAGCACTTCCAGTAGGCGTCCCAGTACGCCTCCTTGGTTTCACACTCGGCTTTCGCAGCGAGCATCTTCTCCTTGAGCTCAGGGGATGCGACTTCGCTGCGCTCAACGGCCTCGGTGGGCAGGGCGAAGATGATGTCGTCGATCATCACCTGGGTGAACTGCGAATTGTGCGAGGGATCGACGGCGAGATCGATCGCCTTGCCGACACCGAGCACCGCGATCACGAAAGCACAGACCGCCGCCACAGTGATGAGCACAGGCCGACGCAGACGCTGAGCCGACCAGGGCCCGGTGAGCACAAAGATTCCCGCCAACAGAATCGGCGGGGCGATGACGATCGCGTTCTTCCTCACCAGCACGGCGTAGATCAGCGCGAGCACGCTCACACCGAACAGCGCCCAGCCCATCCGCCTGCCCGCAGTCCGGATCAGGAACAGGCACACGATCGAGCACACCAGCGCCAGAGCCAGGTGGACGTCCTTCCACACGATTCCCCACATGTTGATCGTGTTCGGCAGCAGAATGAAGACCTGAGCCACCACCGGAGTCCACCACCGGCCCGTGGCCCGCAGCAGGAACACGGACAGACCGCAGGCGCACAGCCAGGCGAAGAGAATCTGGGCCGCCGCCATCGACCCGATGCTGCCCGTCATCGAGATCAGGCCGCTCCAGACCACGCTCATGATCACCGGGTGCCAGTCGTTGAACGGCTCCTGGCCCAGCGCCTGCGCGAGCTGGAAGGAACTGTCGTTGGTGAGCAGGCCCGGCGCTGTCGCCCGGATGAGATAGAGGGCCACGAGAAGCCCGACCGCACTGCTGAGCGCAAACGCCCACTTCTCACGTGAGCCAAGCTTCCTAACGGGCAGCAGTGGGGAGACATTCGCGCCGAAAGAAGACAGCACTCTTGCCGTGAAACGTTTGAATGGCATCCCACCATTATGTCCGAGGACAGAACCACCCCCTCACCTCGGCCCTCCCACCAGCGGACCCGGCACCGGCCGGCAATCCAGCCCTCGCCTCGGCGTCGATCTCCGTTCACCGTCCCGTCACCCCGCCTCGTTAGCGTCGAATCATTGTGATTGCAGAAACGACGACGAATCTCCCCGACCCTCCGGCGACGACGGACAGGCCGCACCGCACGGTGGCGATCATCCCGGCCCGCGGCGGCTCCAAGGGCATCCCCCTGAAGAACCTGCAGAAGGTCGCCGGGACCTCGCTCCTCGCCCGCGCCGTCCACGCCGCCAGGGCCACCCCGAGCATCGACCGGGTGATCGTATCGACTGATCACGAGGACATCGCCGCCGAGGCCATCCGGGCCGGCGCCGAGGTGTCCCACCGTCCCGCCGACATCGCCGGAGACCTGGCGACGAGTGAGTCGGCGCTGATCCACACCCTCGGCAGCCTTGACGAGCGCTTCGACACCACCGTGTTCCTCCAGTGCACCTCCCCCTTCATCGACTCCGCGTCGATCGACAATGCGGTGCGCACCGTGTCCTCAGGTCTTGCCGACGTCGTGTTCTCCGCGGTCGAGGACCATTCCTTCCTCTGGCGCCTCGACGCCGAGGGGCATGCCGTGGCTGTCGGCCACGACGCCTCGTTCCGTCCCCGCCGCCAGGACCGGGCGCAGCACTTCAACGAAACCGGCGCCTTCTACGTCATGCGCACCGATGGCCTGCTCCTCCACGAGCACCGGTTCTTCGGTCGGATCGCGATCGAGGAGGTCCCGCCCGAGCATGCCCGCGAGATCGACGACATGTCTGACCTGACCCTGGTCCGGGCGATCGCCTCAACGCAGGAGACGGCGGAGATCATCGACGTCGACGCACTCGTCACCGACTTCGACGGCGTCCACACCGACGACGGTGCCTATGTCGACGAGGACGGCAATGAGCAGGTCCGCGTCCACCGCGGTGACGGCATGGGTGTCTCCCGACTGGTGAAGGCCGGAGTGCCGGTGATGATCCTGTCGAAAGAACGCAATCCAGTCGTCACCCGCAGGGCGGAGAAACTTCACGTAGAAGTAACCCAAGGCGTCGACAATAAAGGTCAGGTCCTGCGTGCGTGGATCGACCGCAACGGTCTTGACGCGTCCCGCGTGGCCTACGTCGGCAATGACATCAACGACCTCGAAGCCTTCGACGTCGTCGGCTGGCCCATCGCCGTCGCCGACGCCCACCCCAAGGTGCGGGCGGCTGCCCGAGTCGTGCTCGATCGGCCGGGCGGACGCGGCGCGGTCCGGGAGGTCTGCGATCTGATCCCGGTCCGGGCCGAGCCCGTGCAGGCAGGGTCCGCGAACCGGGAGCAGGCTGCCCAGGCACCGGCGGAACCTCAAGCAGGCGAAGCGCCGGAGACAACCTCATACGTTCCCCATCCCGTTCACCGGGAGCCGGCCCTGGCGCACGCGCAGCGCTGAGAAGCCATGGTGCCTGTCAGTCAGACTCTCAGCCCTGATCGACCGGCCCCACCACACTGAACGCAATCCACCAACCAGCACCGTCCAACCAGCACCATCCAACTTCGAAAGCAGGTTCCATGACTGATCAGCTCGCTCCCGTGGCCATCGGAGATCACCTCATCGGTGACGGCCAGCCCGTGTACATGATCGGCGAGATCGGCATCAACCACAACGGTGACGTGGAGATCGCCAAGCAGCTCATGGATGTCGCCGTCACCGCCGGCGCCCAGGCCGTGAAGTTCCAGAAGCGCAACCCCGACGTCGCCGTGCCCGAACACCAGAAGTCGAAGATGCGCTCCACCCCGTGGGGCGAGATGACCTACCTCGAGTACAAATACCGGGTGGAGTTCGGCAAGGACGAATACACCGAGATCGACCGGTACGCCAAGGAGATCGGCCTGCAGTGGTTCGCCTCCCCGTGGGACGTTGATTCGGTCGAATTCCTCGAGACCGAGTTCGACGCCCTGACCTACAAGGTTGCCTCCGCCTCACTGACCGACTTCGAGCTCCTGCGGGCGATCGCGGACACAAGCAAGCCGGTCCTGTGCTCGTCGGGCATGTCCGATTGGGCCACCCTCGATGCCGCGGTCGAGGTATTCGACCGTGACAAGCTCGTCCTCATGCACGCCACCTCGACCTACCCGCTGCCTCCCGAAGAGGTCAACCTCGCCGCCATCCCCGCGATGCGTCGGCGCTACGAGGTGCCTGTCGGCTACTCCGGCCACGAGCTCGGCCTCGAGATCTCCTTCGCGGCCGCCGCCCTCGGTGCTGCGACGATCGAGCGCCACATCACCCTCGACTCCTCGATGTGGGGTTCGGACCAGTCCGCTTCGATGGAACCGCGCGAGTTCACCTCGCTGGTCAAGGGTGTGCGCGTGCTCGAAGTCGCCCAGGGGGACGGCATCAAGCGCGTCATGCCCGGTGAGGAGTCGAAGATCGATTCCCTGCGCAAAGTCTCCGTCTGAGACACCGGCCAGTACCCGCCAGGAGCCCGAACTGCCCGATCACCTCGCCGAGGTGGTGGGGCGGTTCCTCCTGCATCGGCCTCACATCAGCGTACGACCAGCACCGAAGGAATCCGTGACCACGTCAGAATGAACTCTCCCTCCTACTCCGTCGCCTTCGTCGAGTCCCCACTGCAGTTCCTCTCCGCCCTCGAAGCCCACACCTCCGCGATCTCCCCGGCACGGGCGACAGGTGAGGGACAGCGCCGGGCTGCGGCACCGGCCGGGCTGGGAGAGCTGCTCATCGTCGCGCGCTCCCAGGCGAAGGGAATGACCTCCTTCCTCGATGCCTTCGACCTCGGCTGGCTGCCGGACAACGTCCGGGTCGAGCGGGAAGGTGCCAAGCACCGCATCCTGCGCGACCGACCGCCTGAGCGCATCTACCTCGGCGATCCCTGTTCCGGGCAGATGCACAAGGCGCTGTCCCTGGCCTACCTGGAACGGCGCCTGCCCGAGGTGGTCATCCTCGACGACGGGCTGGCGACGTACTCGACCATCGACATCCTGTCGTCGCCGGGCGGCCCCCTGATCCGCGCCCGGCAGACCCTCAAACCCTCCCGCAGGATCATCGCCGCCTACGTCGCCGACCGGCTCCGCGGCCTCGCGGCATCGGGGCGTCTGAGTTGGCACACCGCGCTGCCGGTCCCCGACGCCCTCGCCGCGGCGTTCACCGCCACCGGGGCCGGCATCGCGACCCATCGCTTCGACTTCCTGCAGACGCTGCCGACCGGTGGCAGCCACCCCAGGGACAACCCGGTCATCGGCTCCTCTCTAGCCGCGGATGGGCTGATCTCCGAGGCCAGGTACCGGGAGTGGCTGGAGGCCATCATCGACCTGGGGCCGATCACCTACTACCCACACCGGCGGGAGACCGATGAGTTCCTGTCCGCACTCGGAACCGACCCCCGAGTGAGGATCAAACACGTCGGACTGCCGATCGAACTGCGTCTGGTCAATCTGCCCGCGGAATCGACCATCCGCAGCCTGCCGAGCACCGCCGTCGTGTCCTTGACCGTGCTCAATCCCGATGTCACCATCGACGTCACCGAGATCCCCGCCGACTGGTGGACCGGAGCCGCACCGGATAGTCTCCGAACGTCCCTGAACTCCCAGACGCTGAAGGCCGCCGCGAGCTGATGAGCACTGCGAACCACTATCCGGAGACGCTGCGGATCGTCTCGATCTCCGACAGCGAGTCCTACCTGAAATGGGCCTGCGCTCTGCTGAGCACCCTGCCCGGCGTCGACGCCCACGTCTTCCTCATCGACAACCCGATCCTGCCGACCCCCGAGCAGATCAGACACGCGGTGGCCGGGACACCGTGGGCATCGCGCGAGATCGAGACCATCACCCGCGCCGAGGTGGCCGCCACCGTGGCATCGCTGCGTCCCGATATCGTGCTCGCCGCCGCCACCGGGCCCGTCGTCGCCCAGGTCTTCGCCAGCGCGCACGCCCTCTCCCCGCGGCCGGCCCTCGTCTCCGGGCTTCCGGGGATGGGACTGCCCGCCCGGCAGAAGGGGATGCGCTACCGCCGCCTCGGCGATGCCTTCATCGCCCACTCCCAGTTCGAGGTCTCCGAGTACGAACGGGTCAGCGCCCGAGTCGAAGTCCCCACCGAGGTCATCCTCGGGCGGCTGCCGATGCTGAGGTCGGTGGGAATCCCGGCCCCGATCCGCACCGGCTCCGCTGTCCCTGAGACGCTCGTCTTCGCCACACAGGCCAAGGTGCCCGCCGACCGCCTCGATCGCACCGCCATCGTCGGCGCCCTCGCCCGGTTCGCCGCCGCCCACCCCGGTTCGCGCACGATCATCAAGGTCCGGTCCCGCCCGGGTGAGCAGGAGACGCACCACGAGCAGCACCCGTATCACGAGATCCTCGACGAGCTGCGGGCGGCGCGAGTGCCCGGCAGTGACCGTCTGGAACTCGGATACGGGCCGATGAGCGACTTCCTCACCCCCACCTCGGCGCTGGTGACCGTGTCCTCGACCGCAGCACTCGAATCGATCGACCGCGGGATCCCGACCGCGCTCATCTCGGACTTCGGGTTCGAGCCCGAGCTGCTCAACGAGGTCTTCGCCGATTCCGGCGCGACGGCCAGCCTCGCCGAGGTGGCCGCCGGTCGGATCCCCTTCCCCACCACCGAGTGGCTGTCGGCGAACTACTTCCATCCCCTCGACGGGCACCTCCGACGCCGGTTGGGTCTGCTCGGCCTGCGCGCCAGGCAGGGGCAGCTGCCCGACATGCGCCGGGCTCTGTGGAAGCAGAAGCGGATGCTCGCGCGCGCCGAACTGCGCACCGTGTCCCCCGAGTTCGTCGTCCGGGCCTACCGCCGGGTGCGCTACGGACGGCCGCGCCCATCAGCCGGCAGCGCCGCCCCGCTCGTTGACCGCCGAGTCCCACCGCACGTCGACAGCGCAATCCCGCCGCACGTTGCCAGCGCGATCCCACCGCACGCCCACGACCAATGACGAGGCTTCCATGACTTCACCCCCCGCCGTCAGTGTGATCATCCCGGCCCTGAATGCCGAGCTCTACATCGCCGACACGCTCACCTGCCTGCGCCACCAGGGACTGTCCGCCGACGAGCTCGAAGTCATCGTCGTCGACGACGGCTCAACGGATTCGACCGCCGAGATCGTCGAATCGCGCCGCCCCGAGTTCCCTGGGATGCAGATGATCCGCAAACCGAAGCCGGGCGGGCTGCCCGCGGCTCGCAACTCCGGAATGTCGGCATCCACCGGTCGTCACATCACCTTCATCGACAGCGATGACTGGTTCGCCGACGGCCACCTGCGGGTGATGCTCGACGCGATCGAAACACTGGGGGTCGACTTCGTCCGCACCGATGTTATCCGCGCCACCGGGAAGACCCGGAAGCTGATGACCGCGCCCGTCTCACTCCGTGCGAGAGCCCTGAACACCAAGGACTTCATCGTCGACGGGTTCGCAGCGACCATGGTCGACTTCCCCAACGCCTTCGCCGGTCTCTACCGACGCGAGCTGTGGGAGTCCGGGATCCTCGCATTCGATGAGTCCCTGCTGTCGGCCGAGGACCGGGAATGGAACTGGCGAGTGTTCCTCGAAGCCGAGACGTTCGCCGTCGTCGACTCTCCGGGGCCGGTCTATCGAAGGAACGTCCCCACCTCGATCACCGCGGTCTATGACGAACGCCAGCTCTGCTTCATCGACAGCTGCCAGGCCTCGATCGAGCAGACCCTCGACCGGGAGGAGTTCCGTGATTTCACGATCAAGGCCGGGCACAACCTCATGGCGCTGGCGGACATCCACCTGCAGCGGAAGTCCGAGATGACCCGGGAGATCCAGCATGAGCTGATCGACCGCACCGCCCGCGCCGCGGCGAAGCTTCCGGAAGACGATTGGACCGCGATCCTCGCGTCGATGAAACCCGAGCGCCGCCGCCGCCTCGCTCCGATCATCCGGCGGACCCTCAGGCACCGCAAGCAACTGGTCGCAGGATCGGACGGAAGGACGTCATGAAACAGCTGTTCGAAGTCTCCTCACTGCTCCAGCTCGTCAACCTCCATGCGGCGATCGATTCCGGTCTCATCGAGGATGCCGAGGAGCGCATCCTCCTCATCAGCGACAATCGCATCATCAACGAGGTGGGCCCGTCGTTCTCGGATTCTCCGTTCGCAGCGCCCCTGCTCGACGTCTTCGACCGCAGAATCGACCTCAACGAGTGGCTTCATCCCTATCACCCCGCTCAGTGGGGCCCTCGCGATTCCGACATCCCGGTCTGGACCCGGTTCTTCTCCCGCGCCTGGGGCGTGGACAATGCCGACCTCCAGCTCTACGTCGAATCCCTTCAGGCCCACCCGGCACTGGCGCTGGCTCGCGTGTTCTCCCGCGCCGAGGTGAGGGTGCACTCCGATGGACTGATGAGCTACGGCCCCACCCGCAATCGCGTCGAGTCGCGGGTCCGGCAGCGCCTGAGCGCCCTGTACACCATGGATCTCGTTCCGGGTCTCACTCCCCGACTGCTCAGCGAATACGGGGTGGAAGCGACGGTGGTCGATCGCCAAGCGCTGCGCGACACCCTGTCCGTGGTCGAAGCGCAGCTGCCCGCCGAGGCGCTCGCAGAGGACAGAGAGGCGACCGTGATCATCGGACAGTACCTCTCCGACATCGGGCTGTTCTCCGTAGAGGAGGAAGTGGAGATCTATTCCCGCCTGCTTGAGGATGCCGCCGCGCATTCGTCCGTCTACTTCAAACCGCATCCAGCCGCCTCGGCGTCGGTGAGCAGCATCCTGGCTCACCTGGCAGCGGACCGGGGCATCGAGTTCCACCTGCTTCCCGGCGATGTCCCCGTCGAGGTGTGCATCGCCCGTCTCCGTCCGGCCACTGTGGCCGGGTGCTTCTCGACCGGTCTGGCCACCGCCCACAGCCTGTTCGGGTCGCGAGTGATCGCGGCCGGAACCGAGCATGCGCTGGAGAACTTCACCCCATACGAGAACAGCAACCGGATCCCCGTGACGATCTGCGATCACCTCTTCTCCGCCGATGCCCAGAAGCACCACCGGGCCTACAGCCTGCAGGACCTGGTCGATGCGGTGTCGTACTGCATGCGTGCCGATCAGCTGCCGGCGCTGCGCGAGACCGCTGTGAGGTTCCTCGACGGTCTGCCGGAGGAGGACATCCGGCGGTACTTCAAGCGCCGCCGGCTGACGAAGCTCGACCTTCCCGGGCGACTTCCTCCAGCGGCACGGCTGCGGGCGAACCCCGTCGTCCTGGCGCGAAGGGCCGCGCGGAAGGGCGGCCGGACGATTCGCGAGCTGGGACTACCCGTTCCCCGGGTCTGAACGAACCGAACCCTCAGCGGCGCGAGTCGGGTTCGCTCAGCGGCGCCTGTGGGAGTGGGCGCCGCTCAGCGGCGCCTGTGGGAGTGGGCGCCGCTCAGCGGCGCGAGTCGGGGTCGACGGCCTTCGCGACCGCAGTGTCGTCCAATTCGACGACCGGAGGGTCGTCCAGTTCGGCAGTCTCCGCGAGCGCGGGGTCGTCCAATTCCACGACCACCTCGGCGGCGGGAGAGGCTTCCTTGAACACCCACGTCCGGTAGGCGTAGAAACGGAAGAGCATGGCGAGGCCGATGCCGATGACGTTCGTCGAGATGTTGTAGCTGAGCTGGTCGTGCCAGCCCAACAGGTACCAGGTGATTCCGAGCGGCACCACCGAGAGCACCATGCCGGCCAGGTTGACCAGGACGAACAGCATGATCCCACGGAGGTTCGAGTGGGTGGTCCGATCGCTGTAGGTCCACAGTTTGTTGCCGATCCAGACGACGATCATCGCCACGATCGTCGAGATGATCTTGGCTTTGATCGGGCTGCCCTCGAGCAGGGCGGGGACCGGACCGAGCCCGTAGGCGAGGAGATTCGAGAGCCCGACGTCGACGACGTAGCCCAGACCGCCGACCGTGAGGAACTTGAAGGCTTCCACCGCGAGACGTCGCGACCGGACCGAAAGAGATTCATTCATGACGGTTACGCAGTCTAGTGGGCTCTGTTTCGGAGTTCCTGAATGACCCGGCTCTCGACGCCTGCGAGCAGCCGTCCCAGACCAGGCTCGAATGGACGACCGTCCTCATCAAGCCAGGTGCGAGCCCGATGGGCGACCTTCAGGTCGCGACCCCAGGTCCCGCTGACCCGCCTCGGTGTTGACGGCGGGCAGTCCCAGGTAGCACAGGCGCGACGTCTCCCGACGCGCCCTGCGCAGACCATCCAGGGTCAGACCCACACTGCCCATCAGGAACGCCAGACCCATCAGCGCAGTCGCCAGGATCGCCGTCGGGAAGCGCGGCACCAACCCGGTCTGCCAGAACTCCCAGACCACGGGCAGCCCGAGGATCAGCGAGGCCAGGGCCAGGATGATCGTCAGCAGACCGTAGAACAGACGGGGACGTTCGTGACGCACGAGCGCGGTGATGAGACCGAGGATGCGGAACCCGTCACGGAAGGTCGAGAGTTTGGACTCGCTGCCGTCGGGGCGGTCGCGGAAGTCGATGGGCACCTCGGCGGTGGGCAGCCGCAGCGCCATCATGTGCACAGTCAACTCGGTCTCGATCTCGAACTGCCGGCTGATCGCGGGGAACGACTTGACGAACCGGCGGGAGAACACCCGGTAGCCCGACAGCATGTCCGAGACCTCGGAGCCGAAGAGCCACCCGGTGAGCTGGTTGAACATCCGGTTGCCGAGCTCATGCCCCGGCCGGTACGACGTGGTCTCCTGGTTGTCCTGCCGCACCCCGAGCACATGATCGTAGGGGCCGGAGACCAGCGTCTCGATCATCTCGGGAAGGTGGGAGGCCTCATACGTGTCGTCACCGTCGATCATCACGTAGATGTCGGCTTCGATATCGGCAAACGCCCGCCTGACGACGTTGCCCTTGCCAGGGGTGTCCTCCCGGCGGACGATCGCCCCCGCCTCGGCGGCGCGTTGGGCGGTCTGGTCGCTCGAGCAGTTGTCGTAGACGTAGACGGTCATCCCCGGCACCGCCGCTCGCAGGTCACGGACCACCTTCGCCACCGTGATCTCCTCATTGTGGCAGGGGACTATGGCTGCGATTCTGGTGGAGGCTTCAAGCATGGGAGGTCCTTCGTCGACGACGACCGCGCATATGGCGCCGATCGGAGAGCATGTTCCTCACCAGCATAGTGAACGCACCTGATGCCGAGGCGCCAGGCAGGGGCGTTCGCCGGTGACGTCAAGGCGATTTGAGCAACTGTTCACATCGATGTCACCTTTCCGCGATCCGCCCCCGCCTCGACGAAGGCGATCCCCTACTTCACATAATCGGGGAACGGCGCGGGTTCACCCGGTTTCGCCGTCGGGCTCATATCGATCCCGTAGTCGCGGGCGAACTTCAACTCCGAGGTGAAGCCGTCGGCGCCCTCCTCCAGGGTGAACACCCGCGCGCCGCGCAGGCGATGCTTGTCAGCCCCCGGCAGACCGTAAGGGGCGAACCCGGTGCCGGGCGAGTAGCCGAGCTCGATGCCGAAGTAGTCGCCGGTGTAGCTGTTGATGTGGTCGTGGCCGACGAAGAGGCCCTTGATGTCACCACGGTGGAGCATCGCGTTGAACATGCCCGAGTTGAACGGACCGGGGCATTCGTCCTCATGGCGCTCCCCCACGATCGAGTGCTTCTCCCTGGCCCGCGAGTGGTCGGCCTCGGTGCGCGAGTCGATGCTGTCGAACCACATGGCCCGGTGCTCATGCAGGGCGATGTGCTGGAAGACGAGTCCGGGGAGTGCCGAGCCCCGGCGTTCTTCGAGCTCTCGCGAGGTGCGCGCATACCATTCGACCTGATCGAAGCGCAGCCAATCCCAGTGCGGGTACCCCTCGATGTCCTGGCCGGCGATGGTCTTCGGCGCGTAGCGTCCCGAGTCGAGCAGCCAGATCGCGAAGGCGTCCTCATCCCCCTTCGCCGCGGAGACGGTGAGGACCTGATTGGACGTTCCGGTCACCTCGGCGCCGGGAGTGTTGAGATTGTGCTTGTACTGGCGGATGAAGGCGATCATGTCGGCTTCGTCGAATCCGGTCCTGCCGGTGCTGTCCTCGTCATGGTTGCCGAAGGTCAGAGCCCAGGGGATGCCGCGCTCCTCCATCGGCAGAACGACGTTGTTGATGGCCTGCTTGGTCTCCGCGACGGAGGCGGGCCCGCCGTTGATGACGTCTCCGTTGATGACGACGAAGTTCGGCCTCACCTCGTCGAGGACGGCCTTCTGCAACTCGATCGTGCGGGTGTCCGTGCGGTGGGAGTCCTGGGTGTCGTTGAACTGGACGATGCGGAACCGCCCGTTCGCCGGGAATCGCAGCTTCTGCCGGACCACACCGTCACTGCTGTGTGCCGCGCCGTGACCCTTGCCGTTCCCGTTTCCGCGTCCATCTGCGAAGGCAGTCCCGCCGCCGAGGGTCGCCAGACCCGCTCCCAGCGCCGAGGCACCAGCCGCCTGGAGCACTCCGCGTCGGCCCCAACCGCCCCGGCCGCCGGCCGCAGGGGTCGAGGTCGGATTGTCATCGTTCGTCATCGTGGTCCTTTTCGTGTCATCGAAGGTGAAATGCTGCGGGCGACTTCCTCACCGTTCAGCGGGGAAGTCACCATCGGGAAACTACGGGGGCGCAATGACGGCCAGTTGAACCGATGTACAACGGACGGTGACGCCGAGCGACTGAGTTCTTCGTCACGAAGTGCGTCCCTATGCGTCTTTTTGTGTCATTTATGACGGGCGCGAAGTTCCGCTCTTGTCATGCTGAACCGTTGTCACATGTGTCCGTCGCGCCCAGGCCTGCTGCCGGGAAGCTCAGCGCATGTACCCAGAAACCATCGAGGAGACGCCTGTGATCGAACTGCGCGGCTTGAGAAAGGTGTTCGGAGACACCGTTGCTCTGGAGGAGATCGACCTGTCGGTCCCCGCCGGAGAGATCCACGGCATCGTCGGCCGCTCCGGAGCCGGCAAATCCACCCTCATCCGCTGCCTGACCGGTCTCGACCGCCCCACCTCGGGCTCGGTCGCGATCGACGGCGTCGACCTCTCCGACCAGGCGGGCGCCGAGATGCGCCAGGCTCGTCGCAGCATCGGCATGGTCTTCCAGCACGTGAATCTGCTCGATTCGCGCACCGCGCTGAACAACGTCGCCCATCCGCTGCAGATCGCCGGCGTCTCCAAGGCCGAACGCCAGGCCAAGGCCCGTGAGCTCCTCGAATTCGTCGGCCTCGGCGATCGTGTCGACAACTACCCGTCGCAGCTCTCGGGCGGACAGCGGCAGCGCGTCGGCATCGCCCGGGCGCTGGCCGCCGAACCGAAGGTGCTGCTGTGCGACGAGCCCACCTCGGCACTCGATGCGGTCACCACGGACCAGATCCTCGGCCTCATCCGCTCCCTGCGCGATCGCCTCGGCATCACCGTCCTCATCATCACCCACGAGATGTCCGTCGTCCGCGAGATCTGCGACTCGGTCACCCTGCTGGCCGGCGGCCGGGTCGCGAAGACCGGGAAGCTCGCCGAGGTGATCTCCGAGCCCGGATCCGACCTGGCCAAGGATCTCGTCCCCCTTCCTCCCGTCGGACTCGACGAAGGTGACACCGTCATCGTCGAGGCCTCTCTCGCAGGCTCCGACCTGCCCACGGTCCTCGGCAGCGCCCAGTCGGTAGGTGTGAGCGCCGATTCGATCCTCGCCGGGGCCGTCGAAACCATCGAGGGCCGGCAGATCGGCCGCATCCGGTTCACCGTGCCCGGTGCCGACAAGTCGGAGGAACTCATCACTGCCCTGGAAGCAGACGGCATCTACGCGGAGGTGGCTCTCAAGTGAACGATCCGATGTGGTTCGACAACCCGGCGATCACCCAGCAGATGCTGCCCGCCACCATTGAGACCCTGCTGATGACGGCCTGGTCGACGGGACTCGCGGTCCTGCTCGGCCTGCCTCTGGGCATCTGGCTGTTCACGAGTTCGAAGAGCGGGATCAAGGCTCGCCCCGCCCTCTATCGCGTGCTGTCGCTCATCGTCGACATCACCCGGTCGATCCCGTTCATCATCCTCATCATCGCCCTCATCCCGTTCACCCGGTTCATGGTGGGCACCGCGCTGGGCTGGCAGGCGACCGTCGTGGCCCTGACCGTCGGCGCCATCCCCTTCTACGCCCGGCTGGTGGAGAACTCCCTGCGCGAGGTCTCCGAGGGCAAGGTCGAAGCGGCGTTGATGATGGGCGCCTCGAACGGCCAGGTCATCCGTCAGGTCTACGTCCCCGAGGCGCTGCCCGGTCTCATCGGCGCCGCCACGGTCACCTCGGTGACCCTGGTGTCCTACACCGCGATGGCCGGCGCCGTGGGCGGAGGCGGCCTGGGAGCACTGGCGATCTCGTATGGCTACCAGCGGTACCAGTCGGACACGATGCTTGCGTGCATCATCGTCCTCGTCCTCATCGTCGCCGTGATCCAATTCCTCGGCGACCGCTTCGCCCGTGTCGTCGACCACCGCTGACTTCGCAATCTTCCATCTGACTCAAGTGACACATCCTTAGGAGAGACATGAAAACCAAGCTCATTGCACTCACTGCAGCCGCCACCCTGCTGCTCTCGGGCTGCGGCCTGATGGGCGGCGGAACCAGCGAGGTCGGCGAGAAGGACGGCGACGTCGTCAAGCTGACCGTCGGGGCCACCCCTGTGCCCCAGGGTGACATTCTCCGCTTCGTCGACGAAAACCTCGCCGCCGAGGCGGGGCTCGACATCGACGTCCGCGAATACACCGACTACACCCTGCCGAACAAGGCACTGTCGGACGGCGACCTCGACGCCAACTACTTCCAGCACAAGCCGTACCTCGACTCCGAGATCGACGGCCAGGGCTACGAGATCACCGCGTTCGAACCGATCAACCTCGAACCCTTCGCACTGTTCTCCAATACGGTCAAGGACGTCAAGGACCTGCCCGAGGGCGCGAAGGTCGGCATCAACAACGATCCCGCCAACCAGGGCCGTGCGCTGAAGCTGCTCGAGCAGGCCGGTCTCATCAAGCTCGCTGACGGTGTCGACGCCGTCAGCGCCAAGCTCTCCGACGTCAAGGAGAACCCGAAGAACCTCGAGTTCATCGAAGCCGACGCCGCACAGCTGGCCCGCACCCTCCAGGATGTCGACGCCTCGGTCATCAACGGCAACAACGCCCTCGAGGCGGGGCTGAGCCCGGCCAAGGACGGAATCCTCATCGAGTCTCCGAAGGACAACCCCTACGGCAACTTCCTCGCGGCTCGCACCGAGAACAAGGACGATGAGAACATCAAGAAGCTCAACGAGCTCCTCCACACCCCCGAGGTGAAGCAGTTCATCGAGGAGAAGTGGTCCGACGGTTCGGTCCTGCCGTCGTTCTGAGCGGGCGGTTCAGCCGGACAGGGCGGATGGTCCGGGTCGATATCCCATTGTGGATTCGGCTCGGACCATCCGCCCTTGTCGTCTGGCAGAATGCTTGTCGTCTGGCAGAATGACGTTCCATGACCACGAGCATCGGAATCATCGGCGTCGGTGAGATCGCCTCGGCGATCGTCGGCGGGCTCTGTGCCCTCCCCGACCACCCCCAGTTCTTCCTCTCCCCGCGCAATGCGCAGCGGGCGGCTCGCCTCGCCGAGGCGCACGAGCGCATCGAGGTATGCGACAGCAATCAGGACGTCGTCGACCGCAGCGAGCTGGTCGTCCTCTCCGTACTGCCGGGCCAGGTCGAATCGGTGCTCGCAGAGCTGGAGATTCCGTCCGAACGCACGGTCGTGAGCGCGGTGGCCGGGGTCTCGATGGACGCACTCACCCCGCTGCTTCCCCACCGGCCGTCGCTGGTGCGGGTCATCCCGCTGCCCGCGGTGCGGGAACGCCGAGGCGTGACAGCAATGTTCCCCGCAGAGCCCGCCGTCGAGGAGATCTTCGACGCGCTCGGCGGAACCGTCGCCGCCGCCGACGAAGCCCAGTTCAACACTTTGTCGGCCGTCACAGCGACCATGTCGGCCCACTTCGCCTTCGTTGCCGGCATCGCCGCTTGGCTCGAGGCACAGGGATGGGACCGCGCCGATGCCGAGCACTTCGTCCGCGGCGAGTTCGTCGGCTTGGCGACTACCCTGGCGGATCCGGAGACCCCATTGCCCGACCTCATCCACGGACACGAGACTCCCGGCGGGCTCAACGAGATGCTGCGCAGGGAGTGGATGGGCGAGGACAATCAGGCGAGACTGGCTCAAGCTCTCGACCATGTCCATGATCGAGTCAGGGGTGCGACGACGTCCGAGTGACGGCAGTGCAGGCGCACTCAGTTCATCCGAACCTTCCAGCGCGCAGCGTCGATTCAGGCGTGCAGCCGGACGTAGTGGAGGAATCGCTCAATCGCGCTCTTTCCCTCGTGGATCTCATCGTCGTCTCTCACCCTGGTGCCTGCGTCTACGTCTGCGTCTGCTCGAGAGTATGTCTCCTGGTTGAGCGCCGATTCCAATCGTGACCGAACTTCATCGGTGTCGAACGACTGACCGATGACGACAAGAACACTGTCCGATTCGCCACGCTGTTCCGAGCCGCCGGACTCCTGGCCTCGGAACTTCGCCACGGAGGTCGATACATAGACATTCGGCCCGACCGCCTGCACCCCGAAGGACCGGATGCGACCCTGGTCCCGCACCGTCACGGTGCCTTTGACCCGGTACACACCGCGCGGCAGTTCCTCGACGAAGTCCATCGCCGCGTGCGCGTGCGCGCATCCGGATCCCGTCACCGTCACTGACTGCGCGTGTCGGTGACCGATGCCGGCGTCAGCCCCGAGGTCCTCCACCTCGAGCTTCTCCTCGCGCTCGGCATAGGCCTCGCGCAGGAGTTCTCGCAACGGCAGCTCAGCCTGCCAGTATTCTTCCTCATCGTCCGCCGCCGCTTCGCGCTCCCCCGCACCGGGTTCGAAGATGAGGTTCGGGTCGAGGCGTCCGAATGCGGCGCCCACGACGAGCACCCGAGGATTGCGCTGATGGACGCGGTACCTGATCGATTCGATGACAGCATCCCGGTCGGACGCCGGAACCTGATCCAGCTTGTTGACGATCACGAGGGTGGTCGCGGCGTAACGGACCGGCGGGTGTTCAGCGACGTCGACCGTCGACGAATGCATCGGAGCATCGACGACATCAATCACCCCGCCGAGGTGGAAGCGATGGCGCCCCATCCGCGAGACCATCCGTGCCAGGGTGAGCGGCTCGGCGAATCCGCTGGCTTCGACGAGGATCGCGTCGAGGCGCAGGGTCGGATCTGCCAGCGCGATGAGCGCGTCTTCCAGCGAGCCGTCGTCGTCCAGGCAGCAGATGCATCCGCCGGAGATCGAGAACGGCTCGTTGACTTGTCCGACGACGAGTCCGGCGTCGATGTTGAGCTCCCCGAAGTCGTTGACGACGACTCCGATGCGTGAGTCGGGGTGCCGGAGCAGGTGGTTGAGGAGACTCGTCTTCCCCGCGCCCAGAAACCCGGTGAGCAGGATGACCGGCACCGCTCTGCGTGTCTCGGAGCGTCGTGTCTCGGTGCGTCGAGAGGTCATTCGGTGATCACGGGGCAGTTCATGGTCCGATGATATCGCCGCGAGCACAGCCGACGTGCCAGCTCTCCTCCTCAGGTGGCAGCCATCGTTCTCACGTGTCGGCGCTCCTCCTCCGGTGGCAGCCATAGTTCTCACGTGTCGGCGGTGTTCCACTCGGGAAACGGATCGGGGAAGGTCGCCCACAACATCGGCCCCGCAGTCAGCTCCCCATCGTCAAGGACCGCTTCGTCGAGCATCCCACTCACCTCCTGCTGATCGAGACCGATGCCGAAGAGCGCCAGGTCCTGACCGAAGGCCAGAACCTCGTCCTCCGCCGCGAGCTGATGATCGAGGGACAGCGCGGTCAGTTGGAACGACCGTCCCACCTGATCCCAACTGGCAGTGATGTGCGGCCGCGTCGCCAGATGCGCAAACCCCGCCGACCGCAGCACTCGCCCATTGCTCTCTCGGGACAGGAGCACGGAAAGTGCCTGCCACAAGCGTCCCGGGTGGAAGGGTCGGACCTGTTCGTACCGGTAGGCGGTGATGCCGGGAGCATGGAACCGGGGCGCGAACTCGCGGTTGAGGAGCGCGACCCAGCCTGCGCTCGGCGGCTCGGGAAGGAAGGAATACCGGGCGGACCGGTGCACCGATCGCCGATTTCCGCGGTGAAACAGGTGAGAATTCGGGGCCAGATGGCTGACGAGCGCGGCCATCTGTTCGATCGCGCCTGGAGGCAGAGAGTCGGAGTTGACGAGCACCACAGTGGATGCGAATTCGAGCTGGCTGACGAGCAGTTCGGCCCGAGTGGAATATTCCATGGAGGCGTCGCCTCTGTCGACGAGGTTCGAGATGAGCACGTCGGAATCCAGGTCCTCAAGCAGATGTCCGACGTCGAGGACGCAAACCAGGTCTGAGAGCCTTGCCTCGACGCCTCCCGTGGTCAGCGCGCCGACGATCTCCTGCGCGGGAGCTTCAGCGGGGTACTCGAGTAGAACGCCGGGAGCGTTGAACGCGCTGCAGGCCAGTGAGATCATCCGATCGACGGCGTCGATTCCCCGACTCGTCTGCTCGCCGGGGATGAAGATATATCCCCGTTCCTTCGCCAGCTCAAGTGCATAGCTCCGCCGTTCTGCTGCGCAGACTCCCGTTACTGCAATCACGTCGACCTGTGGCATTCGCGTCCCTTCGGAGAACCGTCTATCATTTTCGTTAATGATACTCGTTCTCACTAAGGAGAGAAATATGAAGGTTCGTCGTTCACTGCGGTCGCTGAAGAAGCAGCCCGGCTCACAGGTGGTTCGCCGCCGCGGCCGGGTCTACGTCATCAACAAGAAGAATCCCCGGTTCAAGGCACGCCAGGGCTGAGCAGCCGACAAGGCAGAAATCGGAACTGAGCTCATCGCTCTGACCAGTGCGGGCTGTACGTGAGATCGTGGACGACCGAACGAGATCACGCGGAAGACCGCACCCTCGATCTGAGAGTGCGGTCTTCGCCACCTGACGACGAGCGTGCCAGATCAGCCGGAAATCGCCATCCAGCCCGGCAGATAGGCGACGAGCAGGATCACAACGATCGCCATCGCGTAGAACGGGATCAGCTGTCTGACCGTGTCCACGATGGACACCCGCCCGATGGCAGCCGATATGTACAGCGTGGTCCCGACGGGCGGGGTGTAGAGCCCCATTGCCAAAGTGACGACCATGACGATCCCCAGGTGGATCGGCCCCATGCCGATGGCTTCGGCGGTGGGAATCAGCACTGGTGTGAGCAGCAGGATCGCCGGCGACATATCGAGGAACATCCCGACGACGAGCAGCGTGACGATCATCGCTGCAGTCACCATCGCATCGGAAGTGAAGGTGCCGGTCAGGAAATCGGCCATCATCTGCGGTGCTTGCTGCATGGTGAATAGCCAGGCCATCGCGGATGAGAACATCACCAACAGCAGCACGATCGCACTGGCGGCCGCAGATTCCGCGGTCGAGCGCACGAAGCCGCGCCAGCTCAGGTCCCTGTAGATGAGGAACCGCAGCAGCAATGCGTACAGAGTGGTGAGGACCGAGACCTCGGTGACCGTTGCCACTCCGGTGAACAGCACCACGCGAATGAGGATCACCGGGATCAGGATCGCAGGCGTTGCCAGCAGCAGATCGATGAGCAGCTTCTTGGGCGTGAGCTTGGCGCGCACCGTCGGCAGCTTCTGCCACATCGCGACGAACCAGCAGCCGACCATCAGCACTGCTGCCATGATGATGCCCGGAACGATGCCGGCCGTGAACACCGCAGCCACCGATGCCCCTGACGCCGCCGAATACAGAATCATCGGAATCGACGGCGGCACGATGATGCCGATGACCGAGGACGATGCGTTGACTGCTGCTCCGTACGAAGCTGGGTAGCCAATGCGCGTGGTCCACGGGATGAGAACCTTGCCGAGGCCAGTCGCATCTGCAACTGCCGAACCGGACACTCCGGAGAAGACCAAGCTGGTCAGGACCGAAGTCATTCCGACTCCGCCCCTGAGCCTGCCGACGATTCGTGTCGCGAGCCCGATCACCTGTTTGCCGAGATTTCCCCCGAACAGCAGATCCGCGGTGAAGATGAAGAAGGGGATGGCGAGCAGCTCATAGGACGACGTCTGCGAGAAGGACTGCTGGGCCACCACTTCCATCGGCACATGGCCAAGCGCATAGACCCCGGCAACACACCCTGCGAAGATTGCGAACGCGACCGGGACTCCGATCACGAGCAGCCCGACGAACACGCCGATTGACAGCAGAACCTCAAACATCGCGCGCTCCCTTCTCGTCGGACCCCGAATCGTCCCGGCTGTCGTCGACATGTGGTCTCCGGTTCGAATCCGGATCCGCCGAAGCGGCGGTGCCGACTCCACCCGTGAGCACCGAGTCGGCTGACTGCCCTGATATCGCTCCCGCCGGCTCGCGCAGGAGGAGGATCGTTCGGATCAGAGCCTGCACTGCCATGACCAGCATCATCACGATGAAAGCGGCGAAGCTGCCAAGGACCGGCCATTCCATCACGAGTGTCTTCTGATCGCTGAGCACTCCCGACAGGTAGAGACCGAGGTACGCCCCGTACGCGAGCAGAAGCGTGCTGGCGACCCAGATGGCGACGAGAAGTGCCTTGCGGGCACGGGGACGCAGCAGGCTCGGCACCAGATCGACGGCGACGTGGCCCAACTGGGCCTGAGCGATGATGGCCCCCGCCGCGATCAGCCAGCCGAAGAAGTAGCTGGGACCTTCAGTGGCAACCGGCAGGCTCGACCCCCAGATGTATCGCAGCGCGACATTGATGAGCATCAGGCCGCCGATGCCGATGGTGGCGATCACCGCCATCGCCGTTCCGATGACCAAGAAGATCTTGTTGATCGGATCGGTCGCCCGCAGAGGTTCGTTCAGGACTCCCTGAACATCGATGGCGGCCAGATCCTCCTCCGTGATCACCGTCGCTCGCGCACTGCTGTTCTTCTCATTCATGGCTGTTGTCCTCAGCGAACTCGGTTCGACCCTGATCGGCTGCCTGAGTCAGATCCGAATAGAAGTCGGGAAACTCGGTCTGGGAGTCGTCATAGACGCTCTGTGTCATCTCGCGGAACGGCGCTTTGTCCGGGTGGGTGACGTCGAGAGTCTTCTCGAACTCCTGGTAGATCTCCGCTGATTGGTCCAGCATCATCTGGCGCTGATCAACCAACGCCTCGTCCGCAGCTCGACGGAGGATGTCCCTCTGCTCATCCGTAAGGGTCTCCCATTTGATCTTCGACGCGACGAACGGATTCACCTGGTACTGATGTCCTGTGACTGCAAGGTGCTGTTGCACCTCGTCGAGCTTTGCGGACTTGATGTTCACGACAGGATTCTCCTGCCCGTCGACAGCACCCTGGCGCAGAGACAGATAGAGCTCACCGAAGGCCATCGGAGTGGGGTTCGACCCCAGGGCATTGAAGATCGCAAGGGTCATCGGGTCATCAGGGGTGCGGATCTTCAGTCCCGCAAGATCCGCAGGAACATTGATCGGATGCTTGCTGTTGGTGATTTCGCGCATCCCGTTGTCCCAGTAATTGAGGACGACGAGGCCCTTCGATTCGGCGTCGTCAGTGAACCCGTCGAGGATGCCGGAGTCGATCACGCTGTAGGCGTGCTCGCTGCTTTCGAACAGGAACGGCAGTCCCACCAGTTGGATCTCCGGAACATAGGAGGCGAACGGCCCCTGAGAGTTGATCGACAGATCGAGGGCCCCGTTCTGCACCGAAGTGAGCATCTCAGGGTCCGACCCCACGGTCTCCTGACCGAGGATCTGAATCTTCATCTTCCCGCCGGACTCGGATTCAACGATCTGCTTGAATTCTTCAGCGCCCAGGGTTCGCGGGTTGCCTGGGGCCGCACCGTGGCCGAGCGTCAGCTCGACCATGCCATCGGTGCCCGCTGACCGCGGCCCGGCGCAGCCCGTCACAGCCAGGAGGGCAACTGCCGAGGCCGCGATCAGGGATCGGACGGGGAGTCTTCGTGTCATAGCTTTTCAGCTCCTTTGCTGAGTTGAGCTCGCGTGCCGTCCGGCTCTCAGGCGATGTAGGATCCGCCGTTGATGTTGTGGGTCGCTCCCGTGATGTATCCGGCATCGGGGCTGGCCAGCCAGGCGCACAGGGCTCCGATCTCGTCGGGAGTTCCCTGCCGGCCCAGCGGGACCGCTGCGGCCAGTTGTCTCTCGTTCTCCTCGTTGGTCTCAGCGGCCCGGATCCCGGTATCGACGACTCCGGGGCAGATCGCGTTGACGGTGATGTTGTGTTCGGCCATTTCCCTGGCCAGCGAGCGAGTGAGCCCCAGGACACCCGCCTTCGCCGCCGAGTACGACGTCTTCGAGTACACTCCCCCGCCCTGCTGGGCGGACACCGAGGACATGTTGACGATGCGCCCGGAGCCCTGCTCGATCATCTCCGGAAGGACTTCCCTGGCCATGAGGAACGTTCCGGTCAGGTTGACGCCGACCACGGTGTTCCACTCCTGCAGTGTGAGGTCGAGGAAGGGGCACGGCGACGGGATGCCGGCGATGTTGAGCAGCGCTCCGATCGGCGGCAGGTCGCTGCCGGCCACTGCTTCCATCACCGAGGCGACCGATTCTTCGTCGGTCACATCAACGCTTCGTCCTGTGGTCGCAACCCCGAATTCGTCGGCGATCGCATCGGCCGCGGAGGCGGCAGCCTCCCCGTTGAGGTCGAGCAGCGCTAGCGACCAACCGGCCCCGGCCATTCGTCGGGCGGCGTGGAATCCGATTCCGTTGCGAGCTGCGGCCCCGGTGATGACTGCAGTCCGCGTTGACGGTGTGAGTGTCATGGCAAATCCTTCTGTAGATTGTTGAGTGTTGACACTGGGTTCGATTATTGCGCTTCGTCCGGACTTCAATGTCGTGTTTCGAGCAGGCCGAGTTCGGCGGCAGCGTCGAGCTCAGTCTCAGGTGGTCCCGTCGCCTGCGAGTCCGCGGTGCCTATTCTGCGAAGAACTTCGCCGAGGCTCGCATATGCGACTGCAGGGCCGTCCGCGCCGCGGCAGCGTCGCCGTTCCTCATCGCCTCGACGATCGGAGAATGATGATCCCGGCCCATGTATGGAACGACGTCCGAGTTCTGGTGCGCGAGCACCACCACTCGTGCCGAGTTCTCCAGATTCGTCCACATCCTGATGAGGAGACCGATGCCGGAACTCCTGACGAGCGCCCGATGAAAGGCCAAGTCGCGGTCCAGGCGCTGGGCATAGGTCAACTTCGCCTCGGATCCAGGTGGAAGCTGCTCCGCGATCGCCTCGACGAGTTCATCCTTGTCGTCGCGTTGGAGCACCTGCTCGATAGCCAGACTCTCGAGCTCCGCACGCACCAGGAAGAGCTCTTCGATCTCGATGCCCGTCATCAGCTTGACCCGGAGTCCGCGACCGAAGGGTTCGATCAGCCCTTCCTGCTGCAGGGTGCGAAATGATTCGCGCACGGTCCCACGGCTGACTCCCAGCTGCTCCGACACCGCCACTTCTCCCAGAGGTGTTCCCGGCTTGAGATGGCCCGCCAGGATCGCATCTCGGATCTGGGCGAGCGCTCCTTCGCGCAGAGTTGCCCGGGGTACGCTGCGCAGAGCTCCGTCGCTGATCGACATGAGGTTGTCCCTATCCGATATTGTTCTTCACCGTTGAGATGAGACTATCAACGTCGAGCCCATACCGTTCGTGCAGAGTTTCCAGAGCTCCGGCTTCGAGGAACTGGTCCGGCAGTCCCACCTGCAGGAATTTACGGGCGACCCCGCCGGTGGCCATCGTCGACGCCACGCTTTCGCCGAGTCCTCCGACCACCGAGTGGTTCTCCGCAGAGATGACCAGACGGTCGGCTGCGAGTTCCCGAAGCACGGTTGCGGCGTCAAAGGGCTTGATTGTGGGCACGTGAAGCACCGCCACATCGATCCTGTCCTCGGCCAGGCGCTTGGCCGCCTCCAACGTCCGCTCCGTCATCAGGCCGGACGAGATGAAGAGTACGTCGGCACCCGGTCTGAGCAGCGCAGCCTTGCCGAGCTGGAACTCGTAGTCGTACTCATCGAGGACCAATGGAACATTGCCGCGCAAGAGCCGCATGTAGGTCGGACCCTCGGAGCTCGCCATCTGCGGAACAGCCTGTGCGATGTCGAGGGCATCACAGGGGTCGATGATCGTCAGATTCGGCATCCCACGGAGGATTGCGATGTCCTCTGTGGCCTGATGGCTGGGCCCGTAACCCGTGGTCAGTCCGGGCAGTGCGCAGACGAAGTTCGCATTGAGATTGGGTTCGGCGATGTCCAGGCAGATGAAGTCGTAGGCCCGTCTCGTGGCGAATACCGAGTAGGTCGAGGTGAAGGGGACGAACCCCTCCATCGCCAATCCCGTCGTCATCCCCATGAGGACCTGTTCGGCCATCCCCGCCTGGTAGAAGCGATCCGGCATGGCATCGCGGAAGATGTGCATGTCGGTGTACTTCGCGAGATCGGCACTGAGACCGATGATGCGCTCGTCTTCCCGAGCGACATCCACGAGGGCATGACCGAGCGGTGCCTTGACGGTTCGCTGGTCTTCGCCGGCGATCGACGCCGACATCGCTCCCGATCGGCGGACGGGTGGTTTACTTGGATTCATTGTCGAACACCTCTTTCAGCTGAGCTCGGGCCTGGGTCCATTCGTCTTCAGCCACTCGCATGAAGTGGAGCTTCTCGCGGTCTTCGAGCATCGGCACGCCCTTGCCCACCTTGGTGTTGCAGATGAGGACGCCCGGCTGATCCTGGTTGGCGCGGAGTGCTTCGAGTCCCAGAACGATCTGTGCCGGATCGTTGCCGTCGACGCGGATCGCCTCCCAGCCAAATGCCCGGAACTTCTCATCGACCGGTTCGGTCGAGAGCATGTCCTGCGATGGACCGTCGGCTTGCAGCCCATTGAAGTCGACGACTGCGGTGATGTTGCTCAGCTGATGCTGAGCCGCCTCCAGCGCCGCCTCCCATGTCGAACCCTCGCCGAGTTCTCCGTCGCTGAGGATGTTGAAGACATGACTGTCACTGTCCTTGCGCCTCAGCCCAAGCGCGATTCCCACGGCGATTCCGAGCCCGTGCCCCAGGGACCCGCCGGAGATCTCCACGCCGGGCGTATAGGTCGACATTGACGACATGGGCAGCCGCGAGTCGTCCGCCGCATAGCTTTCGAGCTCCTCGAACGGCAGTACTTTCGCCTCGACCAGGGCGGCATAGAGCGCCAGCGCGTAGTGGCCGATCGACAGCAGGCACCGGTCACGGTGTTCCCACTCGGGTTCTTCTGGTCGGAATCGCATCTGATCGGTGTAGAGAGCTGCGAGGATGTCGCTGACTCCCAGCGCCTGACCGATATACCCCTGGCCCTGCACTTCAGCTTGGATCAGACTGTTCTCGCGGATCCGAAGCGCAGCTTCCCTGAGCCGGAGAAGTCTCTCATCCGATACTCCTGTTGTGTCCAGCACCGCTCACCTCCTTGTTGAGTGCTGACTGTTAACAATCATCATAGGCGACGAAGTGCGGACTCGCAATAGCCGATTCGCGAGCGCTTGTCGGTAGCCGGCCCGGCTCGATCAGTGTCGAGCAGTCCAGTGCGGGCTGTACATGAAGCGCAGGAAACTGCCGAACGGGTCGAGGTGCTGGCGAATCTCGTCATCGCTCGCTGAGCAGTTGGCCGGGTGGGGACGGCGGATCGAGACACTTGGTGCGCCCGAATTTCGGGCCGAACTTGTGCGCATCGGCGCCGAACTCGGCGACATGTACGCCCCGCCGCTCAGAACAGACCGGTGATGTTCCCGTTCTCGTCGACGTCGATATTGAACGCCGAGGGTTCCTTCGGCAGGCCGGGCATAGTCATGATGTCTCCGGCGATGACGACGACGAACCCGGCGCCGGCCGACAACCGCACATCGCGGACCACGATCGTATGGTCCTTCGGGACACCGCGCAGCTTCGGATCGGTACTCAGCGAGTACTGGGTCTTGGCGATGCAGATGGGGGCATCACCATAGCCTTCGTCCGTGAACTGCTCGAGCTTGCGCTTGACAGCTGCCGGCAGGTCGATATCGGCGGCCCCGTAGATCCGCCGTGCAACGGTGCGGATCTTCTCCTCGAGCGGCAACTCCAAGTCGTAGCTGTACTGTGCCCTCGACCCGGCGCCGTCCGCGTCCCCAGCCTTAACCGCAGCCTCGACGACCGCCTCGGCGAGGGCAAGCGCACCTTTGCCGCCGTCGGCCCAGTGAGTGGACTCGACTGCCGCGATGCCCTGGTCCCGCAGGTGCTCGATCGCCGCCGACATCTCCTCATCGGTGTCGGTCGGGAACCGGTTGAAGCACACGACCGGGGTCAGCCCGTAGATGTTCAGCAGGTTCTGGCAATGGTGTTCGAGGTTGCTCATTCCGCTGAGGACCGCGTCGACGTTCGGCGTCTCGACGTCGGCGACCTCGACGCCGCCGTGGTACTTCAGCGCCCGCAGCGTCGCGACGACGACCACGGCTGAGGGCCAGATCCCCGCGACGCGGCACTTGATGTCGAGGAACTTCTCGGCACCGAGGTCGGCGCCGAATCCCGCCTCGGTGACGGCCCAGTCGCCGAGCGTCATCGCCGCCCTCGTCGCGAGCAGACTGTTGCAGCCGTGGGCGATGTTGGCGAAGGGACCGCCATGGATGAACGCCGGCGAGTGCTCGAGGCTCTGCACGAGGTTGGGTGAGAGTGCGTTGCGCAGCAGCGCGGTCATCGCCCCGGCGGCGCCGATGTCGGCGACGGTGATCGGCTCTCGCGCGCGGCTGTGGGCGATGACGATCCGTCCGAGGCGCTCTTTGAGGTCGGCGACCGAGGTGGACAGGCAGAACACGGCCATGACCTCGCTGGCGACGACGATGTCGAAGTGGTCTTCGCGCGGCACACCCCCATTGATCCCGCCGAGGCCGATGGTGACGTTGCGCAGGGCCCGGTCATTGAGATCGACAACACGGCGGATGTGGACCCGGCGGAGGTCGACGTCGAGGTCGTTGCCGTGGTGGATGTGGTTGTCGAGCATCGTCACGGCGAGGTTGTTCGCCGCCGCGATGGCGGCGAAATCCCCGGTGAAATGGAGGTTGATATCCTCCATCGGCACCACCTGAGCGTGCCCACCGCCGGCGGCGCCGCCCTTCATTCCGAACACCGGACCCATGCTGGGTTCGCGCAGAGCGAGGACAGCGGTGCCGACTTCGGGCTTCTGCCGGGCGAGTTCGTTGAGACCATCGACCAGGCCGATGCTCGTGGTGGTCTTGCCCTCCCCCGCGGGAGTGGGGCTCATCGCGGTGACGAGGATGAGCCTGCCGTCAGCGTTGGTCTGCGCTGCTTCGTCGAGGACTTCGATGGGCACCTTGGCCTTGGTCCACCCGTAGGGGATGATCTGCTCGGGATCCAGGCCCAGTTCAGAGGCGACATCGACGATGGGATCAAGCTCAGCGGCAAGTGCGATTTCCAGATCAACGTTCATAAGGCCATCATGCCCCGGACTACACGTTTTGTGACGCGGACCACGCTGACTTTTTGCATCGTCCGCATCGGGTCCGTCTTCCGCAACCCTCGCCGAGGTGGTCGTGTCCCCGCAGAGGAGAGCGCCTCCTCGACGAGGCGACGGTCGACCGCCGAGGTGACGGCCGGGTCGTATGCTCAGGACTCGAATTCGCGGATGTAGCAGAGCATGCGGTAATCGGTTCCGGGCTCGATGTTGAGGAAGCCGTGGCGTTCGTAGAAGCGCCGGGTATCCGTGTCGACCTCGTCGACGTTGATGTGCATCTCCCCGCCGCCGCGGGCGACCACCTCGGCGATCGCTCGTTGCAGCAGCTGGGTGCCGATCCCCTGATCGCGCAAGGTCGGCTGCACGTACAGCTCGTCGAGGACGGCCAGCGGACCGTCGCAGTAGATGGACGGGCGCAACGTGACGAGAGCATACCCGGTGGGTTCTTCCGGATCGCCTGCTACGAGAACGAAGGCATCGGGATGCTTGAGCAGCGCGCGGAAGCGTCGCAGCAGCACATCAGGCGGGGGCGTCGTGGAATCGAATTCGGCGTTGAAGTCGATCTGCAGGCGGGTGACCGCCATTGCGTTCTCGACTGTGGCGACTGAGATGGGATGAACAGGGTTCATACCAACAGTATGTGTCGATCAGCGAGTATGCGGCGATCAGCGAGCCGAAATAGTCTGGCTGAGCAATGAAATGCAGTTCAGTGCTCACCCGAGCACAACAACCGCGTGTCCCGGCCGCCCGCCAACGGCCACAGGCACACTTGTCCCCTGTGGTTCCGTCAGGCAGTTAATCGAAGAGAGTCTCCGCGATATCGCGAGCCTCGAACCGGGCATGCAGGATCGGGCGCCGAGCCGGATCAAGCGTGGCAGGGGGCACCCACGCCGGACGCCCATCGACCAACATCACCGTCTCCCATCCCGACTTATCCAACAGCCGATGATGGACACCACAGGCAAGGGTCATATTGTTGATATCCGTCTTCCCACCCTGGGCCCACTCCACAATATGGTGGGCATCGCACCACCCCGGCGGAGTATCGCAGCCCGGGAACGTACACCCCTGATCCCGGGCAGTCAGGATCGCCAACTGCTTCGCATTCGCGAACCGCTTCTCCGTACACACCTCAACCGTGCGCGCCTTCTCACTCATCAGATGGAAGAACACCGCCCCATTGAGCCCCTCACGCACCGCCGTGGCCATTGGGAACCGGGACTCGGCACCTGTCTCCGCCCGCCCCGACCCAGCAGCGAGATCACTGGCTTTCGCCGTCACCACCAAAGCGAACGGGGCACCGGCACCGACCCGGTTCATCTCGACCCGCGACACCAGTGTCGCGAACCGGGAATAGATCCGAGTCCGGATACCCGGCTGCTGTAATGTCATCGCGACCCGAGTCCCGTCCTCACGCACCCCGTACCCAGGAACCCCGGTGGCGGATTCGCCACCGACAGTCGGGTCGAGCACATCGTGACGGTCCCCGGACAACACCGCCTCAAACGCTTCCACCACCGCCGCATCCAGGGACTCATCGCCTCCTGAACTGGCCTCGCCATCGGCAGCAGACCCTGCAGTCGCGCCATCAGCGGCCGATCCCACGCTCACGTCAGCGCCATCAGCGTCAGTGCCGACCTCTTCAGCGTCGGTTTTATCGTTCTCGCCGTCGGTGGTGGTGCTCCCAGCCTCGGGGTCAGTGGTGATTCGTGAGGTCAGCAGACCGTGCATGATCCCACCCGTCGTCGGATCCAACAGGCCCTTGAGCACCCACGCCCCATCCTTCCGGGCCCGCAAGTTCACACAGTACTCCTCCGCCCGCGGCTCCTCATCAGGCACCGACCCATCAGGATCGATCCAGGCCAGAACCTCCTCGAACAACAGGCGAATATCACGCACCCGCACCGCCGGAGCATTCTCCACCAGCACCCGCTCCGCCTCGACACGCTGCTCACCACTGACCCAGCCCGGCAGCTTCCGCAGACACTCAGCGATCACACTCGCCTGATTCGCCGACAACCTCCCACACCTGAGGCCGGCTGCGACCTGCGGGAACTCAGGCTCGCGTGACTGCCCACTGATCTCAACCCTGTTCCCCAACGACTTCGCCAGATTCGCCCGACGCGACGCCTCATAGCCGCTCACATGCAACCGGTCCTCGATCAGGGCCCGGGCATCCTTGGCCCCGTAGTCCCGCGGCGTTCCGGACCGCTCGAACACCGACACCCCGACCACCGACAATGACTCGACGAGACGCTCGAGTGCCTCGACGCCATCGAGCATGGTCACGGCCTGGTCGGGGCCCATCGGACGAGCAAACGAGAACAGGCCCTCGACCAGTGTCTGCAGGGCGGTGATCGAGTCCGTGATCTCGGGAGCGAACCGGACCAGATCAGCCCATGCCTCCTCAGAGAGCAACGGGTGCGGACCAGCCCCAACAGCATCGGCGTCGGCGTCGGGCTCAGCCTCACTACTGGACGGATGGTCAACGCCGGTTCCACCGGGGTCAACGTCGATCCGAGTTTCAGCACCGCCGCCGGTCTCAGGTTGAATGCCGGTCGTCGCGTCCGCACCGGCCTGCGCATCAGTGTTGACCTCAGAAACTGGGATCTCGTCGTCGCCGTGATGCCCTCGCGGGGCGACGCCCCAGACAGCAGTGCCCGCGAACTCATCACCCGAGCCAGGAGCGCTCCGCGACTCCCCAGCAGCAGCTACGTCGGCATCAGGACCGGCGCCAGCCTCGGAAACTGGAGTCTCAGCAGGAGGACCTCCAGCAGCCTCACGTTCAGACTTGCCCCAGGCACCGGTGCCCGCCTCACGCGCGAGGTCGGCGGCGTGTTCACGGGCCTGGTCGATGGCGTCCTGGCGGGCGCGGATCTCGGCATCGCGTTCGGCACTGATCCGGCGAGCCTCAGCTTGGGCGGCGGGATCATCGACCGTTGCCTCCCACAGAGTCCGGCCACCCCACTGGCCGAGACTCGAATCAGCACCAGCACTCGAACCAGCACCACTGCAACTGCCCGCCTCGGACGTCTCGGGCGACACTTCACGCGGTGCAAGCGCATCGGGCGGGTCAGGCACGCGAGAGACACCGGATACGCCGGGCTCGGCCCCGCCTGGTTCGGTGGTTTTCGGATTGTTCCCGCCGGCGCACCAGGGCGAAGCGGCGCTGGGGGTGCGCCTGTTCTGCTTCGGGTGGTTCCGGTCGGGGGTGAGAGTCATCGTCTCGGTCCGTTCGTCAACGTCTGTGTTGCCCGCTTGGTGTCTATGTTACGCGCATGATTCGAATCCGTCTACGTTTTTCTTCGATTATTATTAGTTTTCAGCCGCCTGTTCAGGTTGTGTTGTCGTGTCGTTTTCTGTTCCTGGTGCTTGATGTTGTTGAGTGCTTTCAGGTTATCGTGAGGGGCTGACACGAGAGTGTCAGAGAAGCGTGACAACAGTGCCGCCGAGGGGGTGCTGCCCCACGCGAACAGTGTGTTCGCGTGGGGAACCGGCGTGAACGGAGTGTTCGCACGGAACTGCAGCACCGCCTCGGCGGCAATGGGGAGTCGGAGCTCAAGCTCCGAAGAACACGACGAAATTGCCGTCAGGGTCGGCCAGCTGCAGGATGCGCGCTCCACCTCCGGGTTGCGGACCAGCATGGTCGATGCCCGCCTCGATCAGACGCGCTGCCGCCGCATCCAAGTCGGTCTCCCCCAGCACGAGCGTCGACTTCCCCGCACGATCGGCGTCGAGCCACACTTGCACACCGAAGTCGGCACCGAGGTGCCATTCGATCAGCCCGGCCATCGGACGAGCGTCGGGTCCGCGTTCGAAGAGGCGGGCATACCACTCTTCAGCACGGTCCAGGTCCGAGACTGTGCAGTTGGCGAGAATGCGATTGATCATGGTCTTACAGTCTCACCTTCCGCGATGCGCGGCGACCCGAAACTGATCGGGCACGGTTCCCGCTCCGGTGGCGAGATCGGCGGCGAGTTCACCGAGGAGTGGTGCGAACTTCGCTCCGTGGCCCGAGCACGCAGACACGACGACAACACCGTCCGCGACGTCGATGACGAAGTCCTCGGAACTCGTGTTGGTGAACAGGCAGGTGGTCTCCGCATAGGGCTCTGGCACCACTCCCGGCAGGTACCGCGTGGCGTAGTCGACCATCTTCTCGCGCATCTCCGGACGGATCTGCCCGTCCTGGTCGAGTGCTGAATCGATGACCGGTCCCCCGTTGAACTCGGCGATCTTCTGCCCACGGAAGCCGGCATCCCGACCTCCGGGAAGGCTGTAGACGATAGTCTCGGGGGTCATGTGGATCGAAGTCGGCCAGACACCGAACTCGCCACCGCCTGTCTGACCTGCCTGAACGCCGCCGGATTCGTCGCGATACGGCAGATGGAAAGCCTGCTCCTGCCGCACCTCGAGCGTCGGGAACGATTCGATGAACCCGGTCGGCAGGGCAAGGTCACCGAGCAGACTCGGAAGCCATCCCCCGGCCGCCACCACGACGACATCACCTCCGATGACCTCGCCGGAGGTCGAGCGCACCGTGAATCCGCCGATGGCACGTCGTTCGATCCCGGCGACCGTCCAGTCGGTGAGCACTCTGGCATGACCGGTGCCCTCGGCGAGCCTGAGCATCGTCTCGACTGTGGTCTGAGCATCGAGAACACCGGCGTCGGGGTGCCAGAGCACCTCGGTGTCGAAGGCGAACTGAGGCCATCGGGCCTGCGCGTCCGCGGCTGAGAGCAGCTCGTTCTCCACTCCCGCGGCGTCGAGGATCGGAGCCAGCTGGGCGACGTCACGGACCGGACCGTGGTCGACGGACCCGGTGCGGGTGATGAGCTGGACTCCGCCAGTCTCCTCGAGCTCGTCCCAGCGGCGCTTGGCCTTCACCAGCAGCTGAGTGTAGAGCGGGTCGGTATAGGCGTAGCGGAAGATCCGGGCAGAACCGTGCGAGCTGCCGGCGTCATTGGCCGGTGTGCTCCTTTCGAGCACGGTGACGTTCTCGCCTCGGGAGGTCAGCTCCCATGCCGTGGCGGCCCCTGCCAGCCCGGCTCCGACCACAATGTATTCGCTCATGAGCACAATTGTGCCCCGAAACGAGCGTGCGCCCGGAGACGAAACAGGCCATGCTCCGACCGTGCTCGAGACTACTTGCTCGTCGGTGACATTCCCGCCGCGTCGACGGCGCTGCGCACGATCTCCTCGAGGCCGAACTCAGCCTTCCAACTCAACTGCGCCGAGATCCGGGAGACGTCGGCGACGAGCGCTGGTGGGTCTCCTGCGCGACGCTCGCCCATCTCGGGCACGATCTCACGGTCGGTCGCCTCGGCGATGGCGTCGATGACCTCCTTGACGGAGGCACCCTTGCCGGTGCCGACGTTGAACACGGTCTCAGCGGGCTCGTCGTCGGACTTCATGTAGTCGAGGGAGGCGATGTGCGCCTCGGCGAGGTCCTTGACGTGGACGTAGTCGCGGATGCACGTGCCGTCGGGGGTGTCGTAGTCATTGCCGAAGACGATGGGCGCCTTGCCGGCCGCCACGCGCTCGAGGACGATCGGGATGAGGTTCATGACGGCGGTGTCGGCGAGCTCGGGCCAGCCGGCGCCCGCGACGTTGAAGTAGCGCAGCTTCACGGCCTTGAACGTGTCCCCGCGCATCTTCGCCGCGGTGATCGCATTGTCGATCATCCATTCGCCGATGAGCTTCGTCTCGCCGTAGGGGTTGATCGGACGGCAGTCGAGATCCTCAGCGACCATCTCGACGTCGGGCATGCCGTAGGTCGCGGCCGAAGACGAGAAGACGAGGGATTCGATGCCGGTGCGTTCGGCAGCACCGAGAACGTTGGTCAGTCCGCCGATGTTCTGCCGGTAGTACAGGAGCGGCCGCTCGACGGATTCGCCGACCTGCTTCTTCGCGGCGAAGTGGATGATCGAGTCGACGGAGTGCTCCTCGATCGCGGCGACGAGGCGGTCCTCAGCATCCGGTGCGGCCAGGTCCAGGCTGACAAGCGGCAGGCCCTCGACCCGGTTCTCGATCCCGGTCGAGAAGTCGTCGACGACGAGCACATCGTCACCGCGTTCGACCAGAAGCCTCACCACGTGGGACCCGATGTATCCTGCCCCGCCGGTCACCAGAACTGCCATGCGCCGCATTCTCCTTCACTCATGTACTGCTGCGCCCCCAGCCTACCGACTCTCCGGTCCCGGGATGATTCCGGCGCGGTGCGCGAGAATGGCGGCCTGCACCCGGTTCTCGACGTCGAGTTTGGTCAGGATCCCACTGACGTATCCCTTGACGGTCCCCTCAGTCAGGTGCAGCCGCGTCGCCACCTGCGAGTTCGAGCAACCGGCGCCGACCAGCGCGAGGACTTCCCTCTCCCTCTCCGACAGCCGCGAGATTCGGCTGCCCGCGGCAGGATCGGGGCGAGGACCCTCGCGCAGCTGATCGATGACCCGGTGGGCGACGCGGGGCGAGAGGTAAGCGGCTCCGCCGGCGACGGCATGGACGGCATCTCGCAGTTCCCTGGGATCGGAGGCTTTGAGGAGGAATCCGGCCGCCCCGCGGGCGAGCGCCTCGGCGATGTAGGCGTCCTCGCCGAAAGTGGTGAGGACGACGATCCTGGTCTCCGGCAGCAGGCGGAGGATCTCCGGTATCGCCTCGAGCCCGTCCAGGCGCGGCATCCTGATGTCGAGGAGCACCACCGCCGGGCGCAGCGCCCTGATCACTTCGATCGCTTCACGCCCGTCTCCCGCTTCCCCGGCCACCTCGATGTCGGGGTCGGTGGCGAGGATCGCGCGCACCCCACCGCGGACGAGAGGCTCATCGTCGACGATGACCACTCTGACGTCCGAAGCGGACGCCGTTCCCTCCGCGCCGAGACCGGCAGCTTGGTCGCTCGGCATCATCAGCGTCCTCCTGGCGTCAGTCGGTCTGCGGTGATGATGACACCGTCGGCTGTGCAGATGCGGTGGACGTCGCCGCCGAGGTCGACGAGAGAATCACGCGCAAGAAAGAACTCGCACCGGCCCGCCTCCGGAACCGGCGGCACCTCAATCGCATCCGGCAACCTGTCGACAGGGATGCTGGAGGGAGGCAGCAGCCCCGCCACCTCCGAGCGGTCGTCCCCGACCTCGATCTGCGCGAAGTCCTGGGACGGCAGGGCGAGGCTGGTGAACGTGAGGACGTGGAACACGGCGAAGGCACCGAGGACCAGCACTGCACAGACCGCCGGCACGAGCGCGGCGCGGCCCAGGTTCGCCCGGATGCTCCGATGGAGAGTCCGCAGCCTCTGCTCCGCCTCGGGGTCGGACTGCCCCTTGCTCACCGTTCCGTTCGGATTCGACGGAATCCGAGCTTCGACCCGAAAGCCGCCGAGGTGGGGGCCGGCCGTCAGTGTTCCGCCGAGCAGTCGGACCCGCTCCTGCGCCGCGGTGAGCCCCATCCCACCGCCGCGCGCCTCAGCGTACCCTTCCCTGCTGCCGCGCGGACCGTTGGTCACCGAGACTCGCGTCTCGTCCGCGGTCGTGCCGAGTTCGATGTCGACCGGCGCTCCGGGAGCGTGTTTGGCCGCGTTGGTCAGTGCTTCCTGAACCACGCGTTCGACGGCACGGACAGTCGCCTCGGCGGGGACCGTCGCCTCCGCAGATGAGCGCCGACTCGAGGCGGGGATGATCACATCGGCAGATGAGCGCCGACTCGAAGCGGGGGTGTGCCGGCCCCAAGCCGGCCCATTGGGGGTGATGGTCACCTCCATCCCCGATTCGCGAGCGCGGTCGACGATCCGGTAGAGGCCGAATCCCTCAGGACTGCGGCGGTCCCCGGGTTCCTCGCCGCTGAGCACGTCACCGGTTCTGAGGACGCCGAGGATCTCGTGGAGGCGGTCGGTGGCGGAGACCGCCCGCTCCCTGATCTGGGCTGCTGCCCGGCGCTGCTCGTCGGTGGATTCGGGCAGGAGTTCGAGCGCGCCGCTGTGCAGGGCGATGAGCGCGAGGTCGTGGCCGAGCACGTCGTGCATGTCCTCGGCGATGCGCGTCCGCTCGCGGGTGCGAGCGAGATCGGCGATGATCGCCTCCTCCTTCGACCGGCGCAGTCGCTTCAGCTGCAGGACCCGCCCGATCCACCACGGGATGAGGAGAACCACGAGGTCGTGGAGCAGATAGTGCACCCATTCGGAGACGATCGACCCCGGCTCCCGCAGCCATGCGACGAGAAGCTGCACGAGCAGGCCGAGGGCGAAGGCGACGAGGGCCGGACGCAGACCGGTGCTGCGACGTCCGATGAGAAGGGACGGGATGACGAGGAGTGCCAGCAGGAAGGACCAGGGTCCCCCGACGAGCAGTGGAATCGTCACCGCGCATGCGACGAGGCCGGCCAGCTGCCACCACTCGTGTCGCCTCATCCGCGGTTCCGCCTCTCGAGAGCACCTCTCGATTCGAATGCTACCAACCGCCACGGACTCGACGGCACTGACGAAAGTCAGGGCCATTCCCTCGGAGAATACCGACGAACGACAGGGTCGACAACCGACTCCGGACCGGTTCGCGCCGGGCCGGCGACTCCTAGGCTGAGTGGCATGGAGAAAGGACGAACACCATGATCAGATTCGAATCGCTCACGAAGGTCTACGGGGACAAACGCGCCGTCGACGACATCACGGTCACGATCCACCCCGGTCGGGTGACCGGATTCCTCGGCCCCAACGGCGCTGGGAAGTCGACGACGATGCGAATGCTGCTCGGCCTCGACCGCCCGAGCGCCGGCACCGCACTCATCGACGACCGTCGCTACGCCGAACTCGACCGCCCCCTGCGCACGGTCGGCGCGCTCTTGGAGCCGCGCACCGGCCACCCCGGCCAATCGGCCCGGAGCCACCTGCTCGGCATGGCTCGCAGCAACGGAATCAGTCCTCGCCGGGTCGATGAGGCGCTGGCCACCGTCGGACTCGACGACGTCGGCCGGTCGCGGATCGGCACGTTCTCTCTCGGGATGCGGCAGAGGCTCGGCATCGCCTCGGCGCTCATCGGCGACCCCAAGGTGCTCGTCTTCGACGAACCGGTCAACGGACTGGATCCTGAAGGGGTCAGCTGGATTCGGCGCCTGATGCGCTCCCTCGCGGCCGAGGGACGCACAGTGTTCGTCTCCAGTCATCTGCTCAGTGAGATGGCGGACACGGCTGATCACCTCGTGATCATCGCCCGCGGTCGCCTCGTCGCCGATGCGCCGCTGCGAGAGCTCCTCGACGTCACCCGCACCGCCCACGTCCGCACCCCGGAAGCGTCAGCTCTGGCCGTGGTCCTCGCGAATGCGGGCCTCGAGGTCTCCGCCGCCGAGGAGGGGCTGCGGGTGAGCGGGACCGACATCGATTCGATCGGTGCCCTCGCCCACTCCCACCGCATCCGGATCGACGAACTCGCCTTCACCGGCTCCTCCCTCGAAGACGTCTACGCGCGCCTGACCGCGGGCGGCACCGACTACCGGGCCATCTCCCCGGCGACCCCCACCCATCCGACCACCGCCGGGCAGGACCCGGCCGCTCTCAGCTCGGAGGCACTCCGATGACCACCGCAACCCCGCAGAACTCGATCTCACCGACTTCGGAAGCTGGGACCTCACGCCTGAGTAGCTGGTGGGGCACGGTCGCCTTCGAGTGGACGAAGCTCGTCAGTGTCCGCTCCACATGGTGGATCCTCGCCAGCGCTCTCGCCTGCACCCTCGCCGGAAGCTGGCTGCTCGGCGCCTCGGCGCTGGCCAGCGGACGCAACGGGTTCGACACCGCAATGCCCGCCCCCGCCATCGTCGTCCAGACGATGCTCATCGTGGAGATGGCCCTGGTCCTGCTCGGCACCTTCGCGATCACGAGCGAGTATTCGACCGGGTCGATCATGACGACGCTGCAGAGTGTTCCCCGGCGGTTCCGGGTCCTGGCCGGAAAGACGGTGGTGCTGCTGATCATCGGGATCGTCGCCGGAGCTGCTCTCATCCTCGTCGGGACTCCTGTCGCGGCAGGCGCCGCGGCCGAATTCGGACGGTTCGAATCCCCGGACCTCGCACGCGCGATGATCGGCACCGGCGTCGGCCTGGCCCTGCTGAGCATCTTCGTCCTCGGGCTCGGTGCGGCTCTGCGCAGCGCGGCCTTCACCATCATCACTGCATTGGCACTGCTTCACGTGGTCCCGAACATCCTGCCGCTCTTCGGCGTCGAAGCGATCAGCGACCTCGCGCAATACCTGCCGAACCAGGCGATCGCGGTCCTCGCGGTCGAGACGACCCAGCCCTACGAATGGCCGGTCGCCCTGGCCGTTCTCGTCGGTTGGGCCGGCGCCGGGCTGCTCTTCGGATATGCGATGCTGCGGTCCCGGGATGCGTGAGCGAACAGCCGCGTCTCACACCTCGGCGAGGAATGCCTGCACTCGCTGCAGCACCAGCGCGGAGGCTTGCGGGTCGTAGGCATCGAGGGAGGAGTCGGTGAAGAGGTGCTGGTCGCCGGGGTAGACGAACAGTTCGGCTCCCGCCGCCGAGTCCACGAGATCTCGCGCGGCAGGCAGATCCTCGTCGAAGAACTCATCACTGTCCTTGCCGTGGATCTGCGCCGGCACCTCGTCCGGCCACGCGTCCCCGAACTCCGTCACAGGCAGGCAGGAGTGCAGGAACACTGCTCCCCGAGCTCCCGGGCGGGTCTGAGCGAGTGGTTGGGCGATCATGACGCCGAAGGAGATGCCGGCGTACACGAGCTCCTGCCCCAGGTCGTCGGCGACTGCCGCACCGCGCTCCCGGATCTTGTCGAATCCGACCTCGCGGACGTAGCCGAAACCCTCGTCGAGGCTGTCGAATGTCAGCCCGTCGAACAGGTCAGGAGTATGGACGGTGTGGCCTGACCCTCGCAGTTCGTCGGCGAAGCGTCGCACCCCGTCGGTCAGCCCTTGGATGTGGTGATAGAGCAGCACCTCGGCCATGTCATCGGTTCCTCTCGATCTCGATCCTCATCGATCCAGACTCACTGATCCGGGCTCACCGTTCCAGTCACATCGCACATTACCGAGTGGGAACAGGGCGCACCACCCCGCGAGGCAGCGTTCCCGGAACTACCTCGTCGCCTCGTCGATGAGGTGTTCGGCGATCGCCAGTGCCGAGGTGGCTCCGGGTGAGGGGGCATTGCGGACGAACATCGTGGCGCGGCCGCGGTCGATGACGAAGTCGTCGACCAATGATCCGTCCCGGTTCATCGCCTGGGCGCGGATGCCGCGGGTGGCTCGCCGACCGGTCGCCCCTGCGAGCATGGGCACATACCGGGCAGCCTCCTCGACGAACTTCTCGCTCGAGAGGACTCCGGCGATCTCCCGCCGGGCGGTGGCCATGTTGCCGGCCGCGAACCTCCAGAACCCAGGGTTGACGGCGATGCGCAGGGAGTCGGGCAGGTTGAAGCCGAGCCCCCGGTAGCCTTCACGAGAGAAGGAGAGGAAGGCGTTGGGTCCGAGCATCACTCCCCCATCGATCCGCCGGGTGACATGGACGCCGAGGAACGGGTACTTCGGATCCGGCACGGGGTAGATGAGCCCGTTGACGATGTCGTCGTACTCGGGTTCGAGGATGAAGTACTGACCGAAGAACGGCACCACCGACGGATTCCTGTCCTCTCCGGAGCGGGCGGCCAGGCGGTCGGACTGCAGACCGGCGCAGGCGATGACCTGGTCGTATTCCTGCGCATCGAACACGGAATAGACGATGGCGCCTCCGGCCCGCTCCTCGACCCGGTTGACCGCGGTGGAGAAGCGGACCCGGCCCCCACCTCGGCGGAAGTCCGAGACAAGGGCTTCGGTCAGTCCGCGGTAGTCGATGATTCCAGTGTGCGGGGAATGCAGGGCAGCCAGGCCGACCGCATTCGGCTCCACCTCTCGCAGGCCGTCGGCGTCGAGGAGTGCGACGTCGGGGACGCCGTTGGCCAGGGAACGCTGATGGATGGCGTGGAGCCGTTCGACTTCGACGTCGTTGGTGGCGACGACGATCTTCCCGCATTCGTCGAAGGGCACGGAGTGCTCACGGGCGAAGTCAACGAGGAGGGAGACGCCACGGCGGCAGAGCCTGGCCTTGAGGCTGCCGGGTTCATAGTAGAGGCCGGCGTGGATGACCCCGGAGTTGTGGCCCGTCTGGTGGGAGGCCGGCCGGTCCTCCTTCTCATAGAGCGTCACCTCCGCTCCGTCATAGCGAGCGAGCAGACCGCGCGCCACGGCCGAGCCGATGATCCCCGCACCGATGACGGCGAATCGCTTCCTCGCACTCATACCGATACCCCTTCGTCCAGCAACCGTCCGATTCCCTGACTCTAGAGCCGGAGCCGGTGACTCGCCAAAGTCGCCGAGGTGATCTCCACCTGCCCCCTGGCCTGCACCGATAGAGCGTGCTCCGCTAGGATGAGGATCCACCGCAATCAGGAAGGTGTCAGCCAATGGCGATCGAGCAGAGTGCAGTCTTCATCGACGCCGGGTTCCTGCTCGCGGTCGGCAGCTCCAGAGTGACAGGCACATCCCTGCGCTCGGCGACCCTCGTCAACACGGAGGCGCTGATCAAGGGAGTCGTGGAGGCCACCGCGCGCGACTCCGGACTCGAGACGCTGCGAGTGTATTGGTACGACGCGTCGAAGGACGGCGTCTTCCATGAGTCGCACAAGCGCATCGCGCTCATCGACGACGTCAAGGTCAGGCTCGGCCGCATCGGTGTCAATGGCACCCAGAAAGGTGTCGACCTGCGAATGGGCCTCGACCTCGTCGAGATCGCCCGGAACGGCGCAGCCCGAGTCGCGTACCTGCTCACCGGTGACGACGACCTCGCCGAGGCGGTCGAAGCCGCCCAGGACCTCGGCATGAAGGTCGTGCTCGTCGGCATCGAGAACGAGGCCCACTACCTCAAGGTCACCTCCGTCGCCGAACACCTGGCGATGCAGGTCGACCGCATCATCACCCTGCCCAATGAACTGATCACCAGCTGCTTCACTCCCCGCACCCGGATGAAGCACTTCCCCGAGGCGACTGGCGAGGCACCGGTGCCGCCCGCTGTCCCTGTTCCGGCGCCGATGCCTCGGCCGCCGCAGAGTCCAGTGCCCACGCCGTTGACGGTACATGCGCACCGGTCCCGTGGATCACAGCATGGATCCGATCTGGGAACGCCCGCAGCACCCGCCGACCGGCAACCTCCGACGGAGCCCACGGAGGCGGTCGCACGAGCCGCGCGCCCATCCCCACGCGACGCTGTCGGTCCCGTGCCCGGTTTCTCGACCGACCAGGCCAAGGTCGCCGCTCTGCAACGGCTGCTCGATGTGGCCGCAGAAGTCGGACGCAGTGTCGCCGAGAGTTGGTACGACACCTGCACAGAGGCGGAACTGGAAGAGGTGCTCAGCGATCGCCCCAATCTGCCGATCCACATCGATGCGACTCTCCTCCGGGACTGTGCTGCGCAGATCGGCGAGTATGACACCGACAGGCAGAGCGTGAGACAGAAACTGCGGAAGACGTTCTGGGAGCACATCGACCTTCTTCACTGATTCGTTACCTGAAGGTCTCGATAATTCATCCCGAATCCGTGACATTCGGGTGAAGTTCAACTTTCAATTATTTGTCGCCGGTTGTTCATAAAGCCGACGCAATCGTCGTCAGAGGCAAAGCGTCTTGCCCTCAGCGCAGGAGGGCAGTCGCGTTCTCTATATCATCGATCCGCCAGAATACGGGGCACAGCCGAGTCCGAGAGTCCGGCCCCTAGTTCAATGCGCCCAAACGACTACGGACGGTAGAACCGACCCTTGAATTCGAGAATTTCGCACTGAATACGAACTATGACGTTACGTTACGGTAATTGTAACGGGACCGTAACAGTTTTCGTTACCAGACCATGACATTCACGTCAGGTCTGTAGTGTTGTGAGGGATCTACCAGGAGACTGCCCGTTTCCATCAAGGTTCGAGTCGAGAATCACGTGGGTACTGTTGTGCCCCCGCTCGTTTCGGACGAGGAGATCGTCCAGTTTCAAACGATGTGGAGGAACATGAAGATGCTCCCTGGCCGGCTCAAGCCCGGCCGTAAGACAGCAGTGGGTGCGGTCGCAGCCGCTACCGCACTGGGGCTCACCGTGATGACAACGTCACCCGGTATGGCCGCTCAAGTAAACCCCGATGAGGACGCCGAGGCGTTCGCTCAGTTCATCGATGCCGATGCTCTGTCCGCCGAGGCGCTTCAGGCCGTCACTGCGTACAACAGCTCTCCTTCCAACGAGGGCGAGACCGTCGCTCCGATCAACGCCGAGGCCCTTGGAGGCCTCGCGGGTCTGACCATTCCCGGAATCGACGTTCCGATTGTCAGTGCCCCCGACGGTGGCGGATTGATCCAGCTCGGTGAGGCCGGTGCTCTCAACTCCTACTCGCAGTCGACTGCGGCCAACCAGGCACTGGCCAGCTCTGGTGCTGTCGGCGCCGATGGTGCTCTCAACGTCGACGACACCAACGAAGGTTCGTTCAAGAACGCCACGATCGACCTCACGGACGTTCTCGGCCAGGCCGGCATCGACGGTCTCAGCGATCAGCTCGTTGACGAACTGTCCCTCGAACTCGGCGCCATCGGTTCGACGGCTGAGTCCGATGGAACCACCACGACTTCGGAATACGTCGTCGCGGATGGAATCCTCACCCTCTCGAGCCCGGCTGTCGCCGGTATCTCTGCAGAGCTCGACGAACTGGTCGCCACGACAGGCGCCACGCTCGAGGGCGCTCTCGGCGAAGCAGGCCTGGTCGACGACCTCGTCGCCCTGGGTGTCGATGTCAGCCTGCTGGGCAACACCATCGCCATCGGCGGAGAAGGTGCCACCGTCAGCGTTGAGGTTCGCGACGCGCTGGACGGTGTCGTCGAAGACGTCATCAACGAGCAGCTCGGTGAAGAGGGAAGCCCAGTCCGGGTGAACCTCCAGAACGGTGAGATCACGATCGATCTGGCCAAGATCGTCAGCGGCCCCGGGGCGACGGACCTCAATGGTCTGGCTCCCAACACCCAGGTGCTGACCTCGGAGACCATCTCCGCGATCACCACCGGTGTTGCCGATGCTCTGGGCGAAGTGGGCGGCAAGCTCAACACCGCGCTGACCAATGCACTCAATGATGTGCACGTCATCATCGAACTCCCGGCTGAGGTCTCAGCTGCGATCGTCGGTGTGATTGCAGAGGGCACCGTCACCATCGATGCGACCCTCGGACAGCTGGCGGGAACCGATCCTTCTGATCCTACGATCACCTCCGACCTGGAGGTTGTAGGACTGCCTGTCGGACAGATCGTCACGGCCATCACCGAGCCCCTGCTCAATGCGGTCCTCGCGATCACTGAGCCGATCATCGGTGGAATCCTCACCTCGACCGCTGAAGAGATCTCGGGCTCGGTCACCGGAATCGTCGATCCGATCCTCGCATCGCTCGATCCCGTGTTCGCAGGCCTCAACCAGGTCGTCGATCTCACGATCAACGAGCAGCCCACGGTCAAGGATCCTGCTGAGGACAGCGAAGTCAAGGGCAACGGCACCAACGGTGACGGCTTCACCGTCAACGCTGTCAGCCTCGAACTGCTGCCGGCAGCTGCCGCCGTCGATGTCAACCTGGCTTCGTCCTCGGTTCGTGCGAACGCTGAAGTCGTCGTGCCGGACCCGGATGCGAACACCAACGCCGCAGCTTCGGCTTCGGCTTCGGCCACTGCTGATGCTGACAACGATCCGGCCGCACAGGTAGCAGCCCAGGCTGCCGCCAACGAAGATGCGACCACCACCGAAACGGCAGCCGCCGACGTAACCGCGTCTGCAGCAGCTGATTCGGCCGCCAACGAGACCGCATCTACCGACACCACGGCCGATGTGACGACTGATGTCAATGCTGCAGCGAACGAGGCAGCAAATGCATCGGCTCAGGCTGACAACACGGATTCGACGAACGCTGATACCTCTGCAGCTGCAGATGCCAGCCCGAACGCTGCCTCGGCCGCACAGGCTGCTTCGATTGCAGACTCGTCGACTGATGCTTCTGTCGAAGCAGCAGCGAACGATGACGCAACCGCTGATCCGGCCGCTGAAGCCGATACGAACGTCAATGCAGCAGCCTCGGCTTCGGCATCGGCTACCGCTGACAGTGACAACGATCCGGCCGCCCAGGTCGCAGCTCAGGCTGCTGCCAACGCGGATGCATCGACCGATGAGACCGCCGCTGCCGATATCTCGGCAGAAGCAGCAGCTCAGACGGCCGCCAATGAATCCGCATCGTCCGACACGACGGCCGACGTGTCCGCTGACCCGAACGCCTCGGCGACGGTGGCAGCAGACGCCGCAGCACTGGCAGATAACTCAAGCTCGACGACCGCTGACACCACAGCGGCCGCCGACGCCGATCCTGCCGCTGCAGCCGCCGTTGCAGCGACCGCAGATTCGTCGACCACGGCTTCGGCTACCGCCGCTGCCAACGCTGACGACTCGGCAGTTGCCGACGCTTCGCAGGATGAAGCAGCGAATGTGAACGCCTCGGCGTCCGCAGCCGCTTCCGCCGATGCTGACAACAATGAGAACGCCGTTGCTGAAGCTGCAGCTCAGGAAGCCGCTCTCGCAGATGCGACCACCACCGCATCCGCAGCAGCTGACCCGAACGCTCAGACCGCAGCACAGTCGGCAGCGAACGAGACCGCTTCTTCCGAAGCCTCGACCGATGCCACGACTGAGGCCAACGCTTCGTCGCAGGCCGCTGCAGTTGCAGCTGCCAACGCCAACGATGAGGACACCGCGAACGCTGACACCACCGCAGCCGCTGACGCCAACCCGGCAGCAGCAGCTTCGGTCGCAGCCAACGCAACCTCGTCGGACGACGCCTCGGCTCAGGCTGCAGCGACCGCTGACGCCGACGCCGATCCAGGTGCAGCCGCTACGGCTGATCCGGCCGCAGCAGCAACTGCAACCGCTGACCCGTCGGCAGCTGCTGAAGCAGACGCTGACCCGGCCGCCGCCGCAGAAGCTGATGTCGAGATGGAAGCAGCCGCAACCGCTGACTCCGACGACGCCAAGGATGCCAACGCTTCCTCGGCAGATGACTCGGACAAGGCTTCGGCTTCGACCAACGCAGGCGCTTCTGCAAGCGCTTCGACTGGCTCGAACGCCTCGGCCAGCAGCAACGGTGGCGACCTGCCTCGCACCGGTATCGATGGAACCCTGGCGCTGAGCGGCCTCGCGGCTCTGCTCCTCGCCGGTGGTGCCGCAGCGATCCTCGTGACTCGCCGCAATCGCACCAAGATCTGAATCAGTTCACACTGACTCAGTGACGTAACCGCTGAACGGCGGGGTTGAAGTGAAGACTTCAACCCCGCCGTTCGGCATTCATCGACCAAACCCACTTCAGTGACTCGCTGAGGTTTGGGGCGGGAGAGCGGGCATTCGCCGCTCTCCTGCCCCAAACCCTTGTCACCCGACGTGACCCGGGTTACGGTCAGTACAAGCACTGGACGACAGAATGAGGTGAGTCCAATGACCGGAGTCAATGAAGACCACTACCAGCCCTCCACCCATCCCGGAGACATCATCGAGGTGTGGGACGAAGAGCAGGGGAAGATGGTCAAGCAGCGCATCATCCTCGACGAGTTCGGCAACGGCACGAAGACGCGTCCTCTCGACGAGGGCGAAGACGACGAGCTCTAGATCCACCGGCGCGCGTCGAGCCTCACGTCCAGCGTCAGACAGTACGATCGACGCCCTCGCGGATGTCCGCGTCGCCGCGGCGTTGGTCAGCCTCGGCGCTTGATCGAGTTGCGTCCGGTCACGAGCAGCCACAGGCCGGCCGCCGAAACCACGATGCCGGCACCGGCAGCAATGATGTCCGCGGGGACGACGCTCCCATCCTGCACCTCGGTGATCACAGTGAACAGAGCCCCCGCCCCGAAGACCACACAGGCAATTCCGGCCAAGCGCAGCGTCAGCGCGGAGCGACCGAGGACGAGTAAGAGCAGGTAGACCGCGAGGAGCAGCAGCGCGCCGAACCCGAACACGATCTTCGCAACCCGTTGGTCGGGCTCGTCCCCTGCTGTGATCAGGCAGAAGATCCCCACGCCGCCCAGCATCACCACCGGAATGCCGATCTGCAGGGCGAACTTCTGCACGGCAGTGACGAGGACATACGACCTGCCCAGCAGCGTCGAGATCTCGCGTCCGCGGGACGATCTGCTCTCATGGCGGATCTGGACGGTGAGGGCGATGATCGGCCACATCACCAGCACGAGGAACCCGAAGAACCCCAGAAACACCGCGAATGTGCGGGCTGCCGTGTCGATGAGTAGCCCTGCGACGATGATCAGGCAGGCTCCGGGGAAGACGGCCGCCAGCAGTCGTGCTCTCAAACCCATCATTCACGCAGCCTTTCGTCGCCGAACGAATCGCACGCCCGGGCTTCTGGGAGAGCTGAAGAACCCGACGACGAGCACCACCGCGATGCCGACCAGAGCTCCCAGCAGGGTCTCGAGGCCCCGATCGATGATCAGCGTCGAACGTGGAATGGGATTGGCCAGCTGAGTCATCAGCAGGATCATCGGGGTGAAGAACGTCAGCGCGAAACCGTAGTTCCGTGGCATGAGGTACTCGGTGGGGAACTGCAGCAGGATCACCGGGATCGCCAGCATCATCGGTGACGGATCCGGCAGCAGGATCAGCCCGGTGAGGATCAGCCCCGAGAATGTGCCCAGCACCCGGTGAACACCCCGGGCGATGCGTCCCGGAAGATCGGCGGCGGCCAGGGGCACCGCTGCCGAGGCCATCGCCCAGTACGCATGATCGCTGATCAGCCACGCGCCGAGGAGACCGCCGGCTCCCACGGCCACCGCGTAGGTCACGGCGTGCCGGATGATTCCCCCGGCGCGGGGACCGCGAAGGTCGATGATCTCGCGTTTGGCTCCGGTCTTCCACCTGCGGCTGCGGAACCAGCCGAGGAACCCGACCGCGATGGCGAAGGCGGCTGCGGCAAAGCTGATCGCGATGGGAATCCAGATCGGCCCCAATGGTGGAATCGAGGCACAGGCCCCGAGGGCGAAGATCCCGAAGAACGGCCCACCGGGCCGAAGTGAGGCGCGGTCGGCCAGCACGGAGCCGGCGGCCGCGAAGAGCGATTCGATGACGATGAGACCCCACAGCGGTGTGTCGAACCACGACAGCACCACTCCCCCGCTGACCCCGGCCAAGAGCAGGCCCGCTGCCTGCACCTGGTGGATGACGCGCAGCTGATGGGATTCCCCGCGCCCGTACAGTCCGCAGAATGCCCCGAAGACCGCATAGACGATCAGTTCAGGATGACCGATGACTAGGAGGATCAGCGACGGCACGGCCACGCCGATCCCGACGCGCAAGGGAGCCCGTCGATCCGAGTCGGCGGGAGCCATGATCAGCGTGCTGCGGAAGAACTCAAGGATTCTGCGCATCGCACCGGCACGAATGAAGAGGAGAAGGCACGGTGATACTGTACCGTCCCTTCAGCACGAGGACCGCCCCTCTGTCACGAGGACCGTCCGCACAGCACCAGTGCCGCACCTTCACCACCACGCGCGGGTGGTCTCCGTCGGTCCGTCCACCTCGGTGAAGCCGGCATCGGTGACGCTCACCGGCCGCGCATTCACGGCCCAGGACTCCCGCGTTGCGGTCACCACCCGAGTGCTGAAGCCGGAGTCGCGCCAGCGGGCACGCACCTCGGCGGGCATCTGCTCATAGGCCAACTGAGCGGCGTGACCGCACTGCGCGGCGGCCTTGCCCGTCGTCAGGGTCTCCAGGGGCGTCACCTCGATCGTCACGACCGCCTCGGCGACAGGAGTCGCACTTTCCCCTTCGTCGGGGAACTCCGTCCCTCCCACCTGCAGCTTCGCCAGTTCCCTCGGCAGGGGCCGCACGGGCCCGGGCGGGAACACGAGCACCTCGGCGGGGGCGCAGTCGTCGGTGCCTCCGTGGGTGACGGTGATGCAGCCGAGCGCCTGCGCGTCGGCGAACTGCTTGCCGTCTCCGCGGCGCACGACTTTGCGGATCGCGCCATCGCGCCAATGCTCGAGGGCCTCGTACCACTCCCCTCCGGGCTGAGCGCGGGAGTCGTCGAGGAAGGTGACGACGGCACGGGCCGTGGCTTCGAGCACGTCGATGTGTCGGGAGAGCCGAGTCTTGGATCGCCGGACCACAATGGGCAGTGACCAGGGAATCTCGTGGTCGTGTTCGTGCCTGCGCATCTGCTCGGTCATGATGTCCGCATTCCGGCGAGCGCCTCGAGGAGGTCCTTCGCCCGCCGGTCGGCGGCGTCGCTGAGCATCTCGTTGGTGAGGAACGAGAACCCCAGACCATGCTCCGGCCACGCCCCGTGGATGCTGCCGCCGGCACCGGAGTGGCCGAACGCCCTGCTCACCGGTCCGTACGTGCCCGTCGGTTCGGCGAGTTCGTAGCCGAGACCGAAGTCCAGCGGCCGGTCGGTGAGGCAGTCGGTCCCGGAGGCGCGCGGGCTCGTGGCGACTTCAAGAGCCTCCGTTGCCACGATGCCCCCGCCGAGGTGACCGGGCGTCACCAGCAGTGAGTAGAGTTTCGCCATCGCGTCGGCAGTGGCGATCGCGCCTCCTGCCGCAAGCTCGCCGGCGTGGAACTCCCGAGAGTTCATCAGCAGGCTCGGCGACAGCAGTGAGGCGTACATCCGGTCGATGACGTCGCGGCGCTGCGGGTCGGTGACCTGCGGAGCGACCCTGTACCCCGGTGCTTGGATGATCGGGGCGACCCGGTCCTCATCCTCTGCGACCAGGCCCAGGTGGAGGTCGAGGCCGAACGGTTCGGCCAGGTCCTCCCGCAGCCACTGGGCGACGCTGCGGCCCGTGGCGCGGAGGATGATCTCGGACATCAGGTATCCGTAGGTCACACCGTGGTAGGCGATCGCCGTTCCCGGTTCCCACTGCGGCCGCTGGCCGGCGAGGATCGCAGCCATCGCCCGCGAGTCGAGGAACGCCCACTTCCCCTCCCCCTCTCGGGGACGGTTCTGGGCGTCGAGTGAGGGATCGGGATCGACGTAGGGCAGCCCGACCGTGTGGGAGAGCACGTGGGCGACGGTCACCGATTCCTTGCCCGCGGCCGCGAACTCCGGCCAGTATCTGCTCACGGGGGCCTCGACGTCTAGAAGCTGTGCCCCGACAGCCATCGCGGCGATCGTGGCGACGAGCCCCTTGGTTCCGGAGAAGACCACTGCCAGAGTGTCCGGACCCCAGGACCGCGCCGAGGTGTCCCCGCGCACTCCTGCGACGCCGGCGCACAGCCGTAGGACCGGTTCACCTGCGCGGTAGACGCTGAACTGCATCCCACCCCGGCACTGGGCCGCGTGCCGGTCGAATGTCTCGATGACGGCTGTGCGGACATGAGCGGGCAGCGCCTCGCCGGCACGCTCGTCGTTCGACGACACTTGCAGCTGCTCCACTCGTCCTCACACCTGTCCGCTGATGCCCGTTCCCGTCCAGGGACCTTGCCAGACTGCCATCCTAGCCAACCGCTGTGCTCTCCCCGGAACCTGCGCTCATGTGCCCGGGTTGGGGAAACCCGTGTTGCCCTCCGTGTGGCGGACCGCCTTGCCCATGATCGACTGCCAGGTCTTGCCGGAGATCGTCGCTCCGAAGATCTTCCCGTCAACAGCGCCCGCCCCGTCCTTGCGCCAGTCACGGTTCCGCTTCGGGTCCCCGGTCCAGACGAACGTGGAGAGCGAGCGCGTGTATCCGCCGAGCGAGGTCGACCCCACCTCGAAGTTCGTCGTCCCGGTTTTCGCCGCTGCCGGTGCGCCGATCTTCAGATCCTTCGTGGTCCCGCCGTTGAAGGTCTGGCTCATGACGTAGGCGACGCCTTGGGCCGTCTTCTTGTCGAGCGCCTGTCGGCAGCCGGCCGAGGGCACATCGACTTTCTTCCCGTCCTTGGTCGCGACCGAGTCGATGGGGGTCGGCCGGCAGTACTCGCCGTCAGCGGCGAAGGTCGCGTACGCCGCAGCCATGTCGATGGGCGCGACCTGGACGGTGCCGAGGATCGAAGCGGGTCCGAGCGCGGGGATGTAGCCGTCGTCGCGGGCGGCGTCCAAGGGGGTGCCGCTTCCGTACTTGACGCCCAGCGACTGAGCGTTGTCCATGATGCCGCACATGTTCAGCTGATTCCCCATGGCCGCGTACCCGGTGTTCGCCGAGGTGCGGGTGGCGTCGAGAGCCGACATCGACGAGCTGACTTTCGTATCCTCGGCGTTGCGCGGATTCCATTCGCCGCCCATCGACGGGCAGCCTTCGTACGTCCATGAGTCCGGGGAATAGCTGCGGCGGTTGGCATCGACGGTCTCGTTCAGCCCATGCCCCTCTTTGAGCCATTGGGCGAGCACGAACGGCTTCCACGTCGATCCCACTTGGAAGCCGTTGGCGCCGTTGAGGCTGCGTCCGACGTTGTAGTTGATCTGGGTCTGGGAGGAGTCCTCTGCCTCACCCGCCGAGTAGTCACGGTTCTGGGCCATGGCGATGACTCGCCCGGTGCCCGGTTCCACAGTCACCGACGTATGCCCGGCGTGCGAGGCGTCGTCGACGGGCACCCGGTCCTTGACCGCCTTGTCCGAGATGTCCTGGATGTCGGGATCGAGGCTGGTCTTGATCGTCAGCCCTCCGCGGCGCAGCAGCTGCTGCCTCTCGTCCTTGGTCTTGCCGAAGCTGTCATCGTTTTCGATGATGCGCTGCACATAGTCGCAGAAGTACGCCTTGTTCCCTGCGGCTGCGCAGCCGTTGCCGGTCTCATGGATGTCGAGGTCCAGTCCGGTCTTGCGTGCCTTCTCGTACTGGGCATCATCGATGAATCCGTGCTGGTGCATGAGTGCGAGCACAGTGTTGCGTCGCTCCAGCGTGCGCTCGGGGTGGCGTTCGGGGTTGAATGCCCAGGGATTCTGGACGATGCCCGCCAAGGTGGCCGACTGCTGGATGTTGAGTTCGGAGGCAGGCACTCCCCAGTAGCGCTGGGCGGCGGCCTCCACGCCATAGACGTTCGGCGACCCCGAGTAGTTGTTGATATTGAGATACCGGTGGAGGATCTCGTCCTTGTCGTACTGGTTCTCCAGTGCGACCGCGAGCTTCACCTCACGTGCCTTGCGGGCGTAGCCCTCACCGCCGGTCGATTGGATCGCCTCGGCATAGCCCTGCTCGTCGCCCTCCGCGTACGCGTTCTGCGCCAGCACGTTCTTCACATACTGCTGGGTCAGCGTGGAACCGCCTTGAGTGGAATCGGAGACCATGTTGCTCACCGCGGCCCGGGCAATGCCCTGCATGTCGACACCGTCATGCTGGTAGAAGCGATAGTCCTCGACCGCGACCGTGGCGTCCTTCATCTCCTGAGAGATGTCGTCGAAGCCCACTTCCTGCCGGTTCTGCCAATAGAACGTGGCGATCTCCGAGCCGTCGGCGGCCAACATCCGCGACTGCTCCGCGAGCGGCCGCTCATCGAGCTCGGCGGGAAGCGAGTTGAAGATGTCGACACCCGCCTCGGCGCTCGCGGCTCCGAACCCCACGAAGGGAATCGCCATCCCGGCTGCCAGGATCCCGGCGGCGCAGCTCACAGCGACGAACTGCATGAAGGCGCTGGTCCGCGGAGTGGGACCTGCCGGTGCTGACTGTGGACGAGAAGCATGAGTGCGAAAGCGGATAGCGGAGCCCCTTCAGTGATCGGAGGCCCCGAGCAGGCGCCTCGGCGTTTCGGGGTACAGGATACTTGTCCTTTTCGAGGATGCAATGACTGCGACCGGGGAGCACCGTGAGAGCACGGTTCACTTCCGCGTGCGCATTCATCGACCGGCGGCTGATCAGGCCCCGCCCGAGGCGGCTCCGACACACAGCACGAGTCCGATGATCGATACGACGGCCATGCCGATCATGGACACAGCCATGACCCGCAGGCGGACCTTCCCCGGTCGCACAGCGAAACGGGCAATGAGCAAGGCAAGGTACAGTCCCCCAGCCACGGCAATTGTGGCGATCGCGTAGGGAATCGCTGGGCCCCCGGAGGCAATGATCGTTGCCAGCACGCCTGCAATGACGATGAGGAACAGCCCGCCCGCGACGATCCAGACAGTGCCGGAGGAGCTTCGAAGCGCAGGCTGATCACTGATACGACTTGAGTCGAGCGGCTCGTCAGATCTGTCTTCCATATCTGACGAATGTACCGATCGAACCTCCGTGAGGCCATGGGACGACGAGACTCAGACGACGTCCCCGCAAGTCCGACACCACTGCCCTAGTCGCACGTGTCAATCGTGCCGATGATGGTCGACGTCGACGATCTCCCCATTGCGCGGCAGAACTCCTCGGAACGTCAGCGGCACAGCGCGGGCGTAAGCGACATCAGGACTGTCGAGCACCTGCACATGCACGTGGGGCTCGGTGGAGTTGCCGGAGTTCCCACACCGGCCGACCGGGTCACCGACCCGCACTTTCTCCCCCGGCCGCACCTGAACACTGCCGCTGCGCAGATGGCAGAGTGCGACGATGACACCTTTGTGTTCGATGAACACGTGATTGCCGGCCAGTTCCAACCAGCCTGCTCGGGCTCGTCTCTGCTGCGTGAGCATATACGTGATCGAGGGCAGGCCGCGGTGAGCGGCGTGGTCGGGCTCCTCATCGTGGGCAGCAATGATGGTCCCCGCAGCCGGAGCCAGCAGCGGGCGCCCAAACCCGGGAAACCTGTCCGGTGGCTCAGGGCGCACGAGAGAGGAGAACGTCAATGGGGCTGTCCCTCCCGTGCTGTCGACAGGGACGAAGTCGATGGCGTATGAGCTCGCGAATGCTGCCGTCCCGTGGCTCGGCACCTGATCGGCCGGACTGTTCTGCACGAGCCATCGGCCGGTGAACGGGTACTCGATGTCGAGTGGCGTTGGCGCAGGTCCCATGCAAACATCTCCTCACACGCTGGACGCTGGTGCCGACCGGTCCGGTGCGAACGGAGTCCCTAATCGCACCATGACGGCGAGCACAACACGATGCCACGCAGGCCCGCGCCAACCCCTCAGAATTTCGGCACGTCGTTGATGAGCTCCCGAGTGTATTCGTGCGTCGGGTTCTCCAGCACCTCGCCGGTGGGTCCGTAGTCGACAATCTTGCCCTTGTTGAGCACCGCGAGGTTGTCCGCGACGTGCCGCGACAGCGCGATGTTGTGGGTGACGAACAGCATCGCCAGGTCCCGCTCCTGCCGCAGGGTCCGCAGCAGCGCGATGATCGACGCCTGCACGCTGACGTCGAGCGCCGAGGTGATCTCATCGCACACGAGCACCGACGGCGCATTCACCAGAGCCCGGGCGATCGCTGCGCGCTGCCGCTCACCGCCGGAGAGGTCGCCGGGCCGCCGGTGATAGAAGCTGCGCCCCAGCCGCACTGCGTCGAGCGCATCCTCGACCTTGGCCTTGCGAGCTGCGGCATTGTCCTCGCCGCTCATCTCCAGCGGGACCGACAGCGACTGCCCGATCGACCGCCTCGGATTGAGCGAGGAGAACGGCGACTGGAACACGTACTGCACGCCCACCCGCTGCTCGTTCGTCCGCTTCCTCGTCGAGGGCGCCATCGTCTCACCCCACAGCTGCACCTGCCCCGAGTAGTCGTCGTTAAGACCCGCGATGCAGCGCGACAGGGTCGTCTTGCCGGACCCGGATTCGCCGAGGAGCATCGTGCACTCCCCCGGGTTGAGAGTGAGGTTGATGCCGTCGAGGATCTGCGCCTTCCCATAGGCCAGCGCCACGTCCTTAGCCTGCAGCAGCGGCGAGTCCATCAGGATCGTCGTGGTGCGCTCACCCGAGGTGTCCTTGTTCGAGGTGTCCTTGTCCGACGTCCCATCGTCCGGGGAGTCCTCCGCCGAGGTGGCTTCCTCCTTCGTAACCGCCGTTGCCCCCGCCGCGGTCATCCCGCCGGACCCTTCGACGGCGCCAGCGCCGATGGTCTTGCGGCCGGCGAGGTCGGGCACGGCGGACATGAGCATCTGCGTGTACTCGTGCTGCGGGTTCTCGAGCACCCCGGCGACAGGTCCCTCTTCGACGAGGTCGCCGCGCAGCATCACGGCCACCCGGTCGGAGATCTCGCGGATCACCGCGAGGTCATGGGTGATGTAGAGGCCGGCGACATCGTTGGCCACCGTCATCCGCCGGATCGTGTCGAGCACGACCGCCTGGGTGGAGACGTCGAGACCTGTGGTCGGCTCATCGAGGATGAGCACGTCGGGGTACATCGCGAAGGCCATGGCGATGCCGATGCGCTGCTGCTGGCCGCCCGAGAGCTGGTGCGGCCACCGCTTCTGGTACGCCTTGTCCCCGGGCAGACCGACGTCACCGAGCACCTCGGCGACCCGGGCGCTCCGCTCGGATTCGGAGCTGCCGAAGCCGTGGATGTCGAGGACCTCCCTGATCTGCTCGCCCACCCGCATCGCGGGGTTGAGCGAGAGCGCGGGGTCCTGGGGGATGTAGGCGATCCGGGAGCCGCGCAGGGCCCGGACGGCCACCTCGTCGAGTGCGACGATCTCGACGGCGTTCTCATCGCCGCGCGGCCACAGGCTCACCGACCCCGACGAGTATCTCAGCCCCTCCCGGAAGTGCCCCATGCAGGCCAGGCCCGCCGTGGTCTTGCCGGATCCGGACTCGCCGACGAGGCCGAGGATCTCCCCGCGTTTGAGAGCGAAGCTGACCCCGTGGAGGATCTCGTCGTCGGCATTCGTCGAGATCCGCAGGTCGGTCAGCCGGAGGACGACGGAATGATCGCCCGCCTCGGTGACGGTGTCTGTGGTGGTCGGGTTCGTGGTCATGTGTTCTCCACTGAGGTCGAGGCGACCGCCCGGGCGAAGGAGTCCGCGAGCAGGTTGGTGCCGATGGTGAGCACGGCGATGGCGAAGACCGGGAGCAGCACGCCCCAGGGCTGGACGCTCAGCGCGATCCGGTTCTCGTTGATCATCAGACCCCAGTCGGCGGCGGGCGGCTGCAGGCCGAGACCGAGGAACGACAGCGAGGCGATGTAGCCGATCGAGTAGGTCAGACGCAGACCGGCCTCGACGCTCAGAGGTCCGGTGATGTTGGGCAGCAGCTCACGGACGATGATCTTCCAGCGCGGCACCGCGTACATCTCGGCGGCGAGGATGTAGTCCTCCGTGATCACCCCGAGGGTCGCCGAGCGTGCCACGCGGGCGATGCGCGGAGCGTGGGTGATGCCGATGACGGTGACGAGCACCCATCCCTGCGGCCCGAGGACCGTGATCGCCAGCAGCGCGAACACGAGCTGCGGGATGGCGAGGATGACGTCGTTGAGGCGCATGATGATCGAATCGAGGACTCCCCCGGTGTAAGCGGCGATCATCCCGATGATCGTGCCGAGCACCATGCCCAGGACCGTGGCGAGCAGGGCGTAGACGAAGAGCGTGAGACCGCCGGCGAGGAACCGGCTGAGCACGTCCCGGCCGAGGTTGTCGGAGCCGAAGATCCCGTACTCGCTGAAGGGCTTGGCGACGAACTCCGTTGCGGTGTTCCCCGTCGCCCACGGCAGCAGGAGCGGCCCGAAGATGGCGAAGGCCAGGACGACGACGGTGATCGTCAAGCCGATCCGGCCCTGTTTCTGCGCGAGCACCCGCTTGAAGAACGGACGGTACGTCGTCTGCGACTCCTTCGGCACCTCCGCCGAGGCGAGCGCCAGGCCCTCTTCCATCGCGGGGACCGCCCCGGGGCCTCCGGCAGCGGTGTCGGTCGCGGTGTGCTTGGTCATGCTGCACTCCTCAGTTTCGGGTTGGTGAGGATGCCGACGACGTCGGCGGCGAGGTTGACGACGACGTAGACGGCGGCGACGAGCATCGAGATCGCCTGGACGACCTGCACGTCGCGGTAGGTCACGGCGTCGATGAGGGCCTGACCCAGACCCGGGTAGCGGAACAGGAACTCGACGACGACCACGCCGCCGGCCAGCCAGGCCAGCTGGATGGCGACGACCTGTGCCACGGGGCCGAGTGCATGGGGCAGGGCATGGCGCATGATCACCCGCTGTTCGGGCACACCTTTGAGGCGCGCCATCTCCACATAACCGGAGTCGAGGACCTCGATCATCGTCGCTCGCATCATCCGCACGATGTAGGGGGTGACGACGAGGACCAGGGTGAGCGTGGGCAGGACCAGCTGCAACGGCAGGTTCCACACGGGTTCGCCGGGCGGCGCCAGGGTCACGGCAGGCAGGAACTGGAACACCGAGGTGGCGAACAGCGCGATGAGGCCGATGCCGATGACGAACTCCGGCATCGAGGCGAGGATGAGCGAGACCATCGTCGTCGCCTGGTCTCGGCGGCGCCCGCGGTGCAGCGCCGACCAGACGCCGATCGCGATGCCCAGCGGCACCGAGATGACGCCGGCGAGGAGCATGAGGACGAAGGACGCGCCGATCCGCTCACCGATGAGCTCTGAGACGGGACCTCCTGAGGCAGTCGAGGTGCCGAAGTCGCCGACGAAGAGACCGCCGAGCCAGCTGAAGTATCGCTGCCAGGCGGGCTGGTTGAGCCCGAGCTGTTCGTTGAGCGCCGCGATGCGCTCCGGAGTGGCCTGCTGGCCGAGGATCGCGCGGGCGGGGTCGCCGGGCAGGAGCAGGGTGGCTCCGAAGACCAGCAGCGAGACCGCGAGCAGGATGAAGGCCGAGAGGATGAGCCTGCGGCCGATGACTTTTGCGAACATGTCAGACCTTTCCGATCCACACTCGGTCGAAGCGCCAGCCGGACAGCGGACGTCCGGTGGCGTTGGGCACGAGTCCGCCGACGTACTTCTGGAAGGCGTCGACCTGGTTGGCGAATCCCCAGATGATGTAGCCGCCGCGGTCGTAGAGCATCTGCTGCAGCTCGTGCTCGAGGTTCCTCCGCTCGTCGACGTCCGGAATCGCCCGCGCCTTGTCGAAGACCTTGAGGAACTCCGGGTCGTTCCAGTGGGTCTCGTTGAACGGCGACTCCTCGAGGCAGCAGGCGATCACCTGCGGCATGAAGTCTCGGGTGTACCAGAAGTCCTGCGCGAAGTCCCATTGCAGGTACTGGTCGCCGAAGAACGTCGTCACATCCACCCGCCGGATCTTCACCCGGATGCCCGCTTCCTTGGCCTGCTGGGCGAAGACCTGCGCCGATTCGACGGCGCCGGACTGGATGGGGGCGGTGACGAGCTCGACGTCGAGGCCGTCGGGGTAGCCCGCCTCGGCGAGGAGCTCCTTGGCCTTGGCGATGTCCTGCTTGCGCTGCGGGAAGTCGGGGTAGTTCGCGCTCAGCGGGCCGAACATGTCGTTGCCGATCGTGCCGAACCCGGACAGGACCTGCTCGATCATCTGCTCCCGGTCGACGACGAGCCGGAATGCCTGCCTCACTCTCACATCGTCGAAGGGGGCTTTGTCGACGCGCATCGTGAACGGCAGCCACATGCCGGTCTCTGAGTTGAGGATGTTCATGCGCTCATCGGCGTCGATAACCTCCACGAGGGCGACGGGGATCTGCGCGATCGCGTCGACCTGGGTCGAGAGCAGGGCGTTGATGAGGGCATCGGAGTCGTTGAAGTTGAGCAGCGACACCTCGTCGAGGTATGTGTCCTCGTGTCCCCACCAGTGCTCGTTGGGCACGAGCACCGTCGACTGGGCCGGAGTGAACGATTTGAGCTTGAACGGGCCCGAGCACACCGGGTTGGTCGGGTCGTAGTCGACGGGCACGATCCCCGCGGTGTATTCGGCGACTGCGTCGTTGAAGAGTCCGTTGGGTTCGCTGAGTCGGAATTCGATGGTGCGATCGCCGGTGGCGACGACCTCGTCGAGCATTGTGAAGTTCGCCGCCGCGGTCTTCGGATCGTCGGGGTCCGTGATCCTCTTGAACGTGAAGATCACGTCGTCGGGGGTGATGTCCCTGCCGTCGGAGAACTTGACGCCCTTCTTCAGCGTCGCCGTCCACACGGTCGCGTCACCATTGGACTCGAGGGACTCGGCGAGCAGGGGCACGACCTTGGCGTTGTCGTCCCACCCGTAGAGGGCGTTGTACATGTTCACGGTGCGGCAGACGTCGCCGTTGTTGACGGGAATGTGCGCATCGATGGTGTCGGCGGAGTTTCCGCCGGTGAGGCCCACCCGCAGGGTTCCTCCCTTGACCGGTTCGCCGGCGTCGATGGCGGCTCCGGTCTGACCTCCGCAGGCGCTCAGTCCGAGCAGCGCACTCACCGAGAGCCCGGCGCCCAGGACTTGTCTTCGGTTCGGTGTAGTCATCTCTCCCCTTCGTCGGGTTGTTGAGGTTCGTCGGGTTGTTGAGGTTCGTTGGGTTGTTGAGGTTCGTCGGGTTGTTGAGGTTCGTCGGGCTGGTGGAGTATGTGGGCCCGCAGGTAGTCCTCGAGCATCCCGAGCGCCTCCTCATCGGTGATGGGTATCTGCCCGGTGGCGCGGGCGATGCCGAGCCCGTCGATGAAGATCGACAGGCTCTTGACCATTCGCAGGGTGTTCCCGGTCCGGATCGCCCCGACCCTCTGCCCTGCGGAGATGACTCCGGCGACGACGGCGAGCCATTCGGTGTAGACAGAGGTGAGGTTGAGCCGGGAGCGTTCGTCGACGACGGCGCGCGACCAGCTCTGCAGCCAGATCGACCACACCCGGCGCACACCCTGGTCCGTGCCGGCGTGGAGCCAGGAGAAGTGGCGCAGGGCCGCGATCGGGTCCTTGGGCGCGGTCAGGTCACGGGCGCGGGTGATGATCTCAAGGGAGTAGCGCAGCGCGGCCTCGAGCAGTTGGGTCTTCGTCCGGAAGTGGTAGTTGACGGTGGATACGCTCAGCCCGCAGGCAGCGGCGATGTCGCTGGTGGGGACGTTGTCGATACCGCGATCGGCGTAGAGCTCCCACGCCGCGGCGACGATGCGGCGGCGGTTCCGCTTCCCCTTCGACAGCCACTGGTCGCTGTCGACGGCGGTGGCGGCCGGTTCGACGGTGATCGTTGATCCGGCGCCGGACGATGCGGTGAACGTCTCGCTGCCAGTGGGGACGGCCGTGGATTTGAGCGTGGCCCCGTCCGCGGGCTCGGCTTTGAAGTTCGACACCATCCGTCGCCGAGGTGGCTCCCCGGTCCGTCCGGTCGTCAGCCAGTCCGTGGTGACATTGGTCAGGGATGCGATCCGGGAGAGCTCCTCCACCCGGAAGTTGCGGGTGCCGGCCAATGATTTGGAAAGTTTGCTCGGTTCGATTCCGATCCTGCGCGCGACCTCGCTGTGGTTGATCCCCGCGGCCTGGATGGCCCGACGCACGCGCGTTCCCAAGGTGCCCGGGTCGCCCTCTGCATCATTGCCGGTCGAAGTCACCCTTATAGTTCTACCAGGTCTTGCGATTAACGCAATGGTTTCTATGAGATTAAGTAGTTTTCGTTACCGACAGCGCGCCGCATCCACAAGGACCGGTATCTCATTCACCTCTCCCCCGTCCTCGCCCATCATCTCGATCGCGTTGCATCTGCCCGAAGTCACGCGGAAAGGTCGTGCAATTGACGCAACGCCAATGAGTAGACTCATCGACCAGGCGAGCCATCAGACCGATGAGCTCCCCGCGATGATGCTCGCCGAGCAGAGGAGCTCACATCATGACTGCGCACAACCATTCTCAGCGGCCGGCCGAGACTGATGCCGGACCGACCGATTTCGTTCACCAGGCACTCCGGACGGACATGATGACTCCCCCTGAACTTCACATAGTCCCAGTGGGCCCTGCCGACTGGCGGCAATTCCGGAGCGCACGCCTGGAAGCGTTGGCAGAATCTCCTGAGATGTTCGGGTCCACGCTGTCCCGGGAGGAAGCCTTCGACGAGCAGGAATGGCGTCGACGCGCAGCACGTCCTGTGTCGTTCCTGGCTTCACGCGGTGACCAGGTCATCGGCCTCACCGGAGTTCACGAATTCGACGGCGTCTGGGTGGTTGTCGGCATGTGGGTCCCTCCGGGGGCGCGGGGAACCGGAGTGGTGGATGCCCTGATGTCGGCCTGTGAGAAGGTCGCTCGCCAAGCGGGCGCAGACACGCTCGTGCTGGGCGTGATGGAGGAGAACAAGGCCGGTGTCAGAGCGTATCGCCGCCTTGGATTTCAGCCGACCGGAGCAAGTGAGTTCGTCTGCGACAAAGGTTGCGAATTGTGGATGAGGAAATCGCTCCTGACTCCTGGTACGCCACCAGCAGGCGAATCGACCAGGTGATGGACGCGGCACCTGCCTCAGAACCCGCTCGTTCGAAAGACTCGCGGAAGCGACACGTCGAACTCGTCTCTGTGGATGAGGATGTCCTGGACGAACTGGTCAAGGTCGCAACCTCTGACGCTGCACCCGACGAAGTCACTCCACCTCTCGGTGACAGCTGGAACCCCCGCCGCGTGGCATGGCTGCGCGCCTATCATCGGCATCGTCGATCAGGGCTGAAGGGCGGAGAGGAGGAAACTGCCGCCATCCGCGTCGACGGCCGAATTGTCGGAGCCATCCGCCTGCACCGCTCAGACTCCGAGGCACCCGAATCGCTCGAGTACGGCATCTGGCTGGCGCGATCCTGGCGGGGGCTCGGGTTGGGCGCCACCGTACTTCGGCTCATCGTTCGTCGGGCATACGAGCTCGGAGCTCTGCGGCTGATCGCACGAACGACTGCGAGCAACTCCCCTGCCATCGCTACCCTGCGCCGCGCCGGCGCCACCCTCCAGCAACGTGGCGACGGCACCGTGCACGCGGAGATCCCGCTCGATGGCGAACATCGGTGACCCCGCCTGGCACCGCTCCCCGTGATCAGACTGCCCGAGTGGAGGCTGCCCTCATCCCGTTGAGACCAAGAAGCGCCTACGACACAGCCTCGGCGCCAGCCGGCTCGTGCTTGAGCGTGGTCTGAATCAACTGCTCGCTCGGCTTGATCTGCGTCACCGGCTCACTCGCCTTGGCTGTCTGTGCCACCGGCTGCCCGCCGAGTCCCAGGCGCAGCGCTGTCTCGCCGAGGTGGTTGAGCGCGATCGGGCATGTGACGTTGATCTTCAATCGACGGTTGAGACTTTCGCTGACTGCACGCTGCATCAGGGCTCGGCAATGCTGGTCTGAATCCTCCTGCTCAATGACTTCACAGAAGACGTAGAGGATCTCGTTCTCGTCGATGCTGTAGTGCAGGGAGGCAACCAGCCGTCCTGGAAGATACAGGTCGAATTTGGATGCCTTCCGATTGTTCAGCATCGTGTACATACAGTGGTCCCCTTGGTTTTCGGGGCCGACTGCTTGACCGTGTTCTGAGGTTATCGAAAGCAGTGCAGGTCAGCAACTCGATCCGGGGTGCCGAGACAGCCGTGCTCTGTGGTGTCGTTCAGCGGTCGAAGATCGTGACTGGAGTCGAGTGGCCCATGGTGTCCACGAGCTCTTCAGCCAATGCGCGCAGTTTGATGTTCCGGTGTGAAGACGCGTTCTTGAGGATGGCGAAGGCCTCATCCTGACTGCACTGCGCTTGGGCCATGGTGATTCCAATCGCAATGTCGATGACAGTCCGCGATTCCATTGCGCGCTGTCGATCTTCGGCATGTTCGGCCAGTCTGGCGATTCGGATCGCCACCCGCAGCGCTCTCGACGCCAACTCCGCGAAGCGCTGTGCTGCGGCGATCGAGTCATCGCCGAAGGCCATGGGGACCACGGTGTAGAAATTCATCGCGGCTTTCGCTGCGCCGTTCAGGTCCAGCGGCACCGCCAGCACGCTGCGCAATCCGTGGCCGCGCACGGCTGCCATGTAGTCGGGCCACCTGGTTTCATTCGCAACATCGTCGACTCTGATCAGAGTGCCGGTCTTCTGCGAGGTCAGGCACGGGCCTTCTTCGAAGCCTGCCTGGATCTCGTCCATCTGCCGTGCTTCCTCATCGCTGCTGCCGGCGATGGAGATGCGCTTGTTGCGCTCCAGAGTGATCCCGCAGAGGACGGGGAGATCTCTGGTGACCTCGATCGCGGCCAGACGGGCGACGTCGTCGAGGAACGGAGCGAGGTCCTGGTCAGTGGCCAGAAGCTCATGCAGCAGTTCCGCTGCTTCCAATTCAGAGTGCGCCGTTTCCATCGCAGGCCCCTTCCAATGAGAAGAATGACCTGTCGCCACGATGGTCCACAGATCTGCCTCAATCTTACTCCGTTCCGGTCGCGCCGATTCTTCGCAACTGTCACAGCCCGTGCAGAACGACTGTGGCTCCTGTCTCTCGAATCGTCCCCTGTGATCTTGTCCCCATAAACTAAAGTGTCCGACACTGAACTGGTGCCCCGAGATGAGCGGAGAAAGCCGAAGATGAGCTCTGTCAAGAAGGCGTTGGCCGGCAAGCGTCCGAAAGTGGGATCGCTGATTCGGCGGGCCGGTCTGAGCGCGCTCAACTCCCGGCCGTGGCAGGCCACGAGCAGGTGGATTCGTGGAGCAGCCGCCATCGAACGCCTTGAGATCCAATACGACGGCCGCGGTCTCAACGCTCCGGTCGTCGTCTACTTCGGCGACGGCCCGGCGAAGATCTACCAGATCCTGCAGTGGCTGCCCATCTTCGAAGAGCTCAACCGGACTCATAAGGTCGCTCTCGTCCTGCGCTCGCACAGCACGCTGCTCGAGCTCCGGAAGATCACGAAGCTGCCTCTCGTCCTCAAACGACGATTCGATCCCCTGCAGGACTTCTATCACGAGCTCGATCCGAAGGTGGCGCTCTACGTCAACAACGGGGTGCGGAACTTCCAGTCACTGGGCTATGCGCCGATGGTCCACGTCCACATCAATCATGGAGAGAGCGACAAGGTCTCCATGGTGTCCAACCAGGTCAAGGCCTACGACCGAGTCCTCGTTGCCGGACCGGCGGCCATTGAGAGGCACAGAAGAGCCCTCATCGAATTCGACTTCAACAAGCTGGTGGAGATCGGACGTCCGCAGCTCGACATCGACGTTCATTCCACGCTTCCCACCACTCGCAGTCGCACGGTCATGTACGCCCCGACCTGGGAGGGTGAGAACGACGCCAACAACTACACCTCGGTCGACCTGTTCGGCGTGTCCATTGTCGAAGCGCTTCTCGATCTCCCTGACACTCGTATCGTCTACAAGCCGCACCCGCGGGTGGAGACTTCGGAACATCTGGAGATCGTCGAAGCGGATGCCCGCATTCGAGAGTTGATCGAGGCCGCCAATGTGAATGGCGCCGAACACATCGTGTCGATGCAGGGCGACATCCTTCCGATGTTCGCAGACGTCGATCTCATGATCACAGATGTCTCAAGCGTCGGCCTCGACTTCCTCTACCTCCGGCCCGAAGCTCCGATCATTCTCACCGACCGTTGGGACGATCTGGAATCCCTCCGCCACGACTCCCCCATCTCGCATGCCACCCCGGTCATCTCCCGATCGACCGAGGCCCAGCTGCGCACCGCCATCGCCGAGGCGCTCGAGTCCGATCCTCACATCGACGACCGTTGGAGGCTGCGGAGCTACTACTTCGGCGAACGTGCCGTAGGCGAATCGACTCGCGCGTTCGTCGACACCGTCTCCGATCTCATCAAGACGCGCCAGGCCGACCTGGCCGCCATGGGGGAATGACTCAGCGCGCCATCTGCATGAACAGATCTTCCCATTGATCGAGGATGTTCTCCGGTGCGAACCGTGTCATCCCTTCGGCACAGACGCCCGACATCCGCGACCACGCCTCAGGATCCTTCGCCAGGGAGGCAATGGCCTCGGCCATGGAGCCGACGTGGTTCTGCGGCACGATCAACCCGGTCCTGCCGGAGTCGATGAGGCTGCGGACGCCCGGCGAACAGTCAAAGGCAACCGTGGGGACTCCCAGAAGCCCGGCCTCCACGATCGCGATGGGCAGACCTTCGTGCTGGGATGAGATGACATGGATCTTTGACGATGCGAGCACGTCGCCGACGTGGTCGGTCTTCCCCATGAGCCTGGCTCGGGGAATGGATCGGTCATCGATCATCTCCTGCAGCTGGGTGCGGAGGTCGCCTTCCCCGTAGAGCTCGACATTCCAGTCCGGCAGGGACTCGGCAACCCGTTCCCATGCCGCCAACAGGTAGTGCAGCGACTTCACTTCGTCATAACGTCCCAGAGCGACGATCGTGTTGCGCCGAGTGGTGGCCTCGGAATGGGCAGGCCTGGACACGGGGTTCGAAATCCAGTGGGTGTTGTTGAGACCCGCGAGCCGGAAGTTGAGGGCGTCTTCCTCGGTGAGGAACACTGTTCTGTCGACGTCGGCGTAAGCTTCCATCACTCGGCTGTAGTCCCGCCCTGTCAGCTTCGCGCCCCTGAATGCGCCGTGGTACTGCCCGACCACCCGGGGGTGGGTGAAGTCGTTGGCGTCGTAGCCGGCTTCGAGCAGGTGTTCCATTCCGTACACCTGGGTGCAGATGATGAGTGTCCTCGGACCCCATTGGGGGATCAGTTTGCGGAGCTTGTCGACAGCGATCTTCCGCAGAGCGAATCGCTTCTTGTGGCGTGCCATCCGTGCCCGGTCTTGCTTGTCCGAGTCGGAACGGATGATCCAGTCTGCGGGAGGAGCCTGTGGCATGAGCGTGCGAACGATGATTTCGGGAGATCGCTCGACCACCTGGTGATGACCTTCGGGCGAGGGCGAGACGCCGACGAGTTCCGTGGCATAACCGCGGGAGTGGAAACCCCGGGCCATTTCGTTGATGAAGCGTCCGACGCCGCCCAGTCGGTCGACGTCGTTGGCCATGAGAACGATCCGGTCAAAGGGCGAGTTCATCATTTCTGGGCACCCCACACGGTCTCGACGGTCGTCCGAGCGCTGTTTCCCGGCTCTGTTCCTGCGTACTTCAGTCTGAAGCTCTGTCGCTGGTCGGCATGGTCATCTTTCGCGATGGATCCTCGAATGGCGTCCACGAGATCGTCCTGAGTGGTCACCAAGGGTCCGGGACGATCGTCTCGCAAGTCGAAATAGGTGCCACGGGCGGAGGAGACATAGTCGTCGAGGTCGTAGGCGTAGAGGATCACGGGCCTGTTCAGGGTCAGGAAGTCGAAGATGATGCTGGAATAGTCGGAGACGAGTATGTCCGATGCGAGCAGAACCCGCGACGTGTCGCCGACTGCGGACACATCGATGACATTGGCGCGCAGCTCCGCCGGGACTCTGATCCGATTGAGGTAGTGCGGGCGAAGCATGATCTGCACGTCATCGCCCAGCGCCTCCACCAGCTCGATGAGATCGAGCTCCAGTGGTGCCGCCCCCGGCGTCCGGAACGTCGGTGCATAGAGCACGCTTGTCCGGCTCGGATCCAGATCGAGCCGCGTCTTGGCAGCGGCGATGTCAGCGGCCTCGTTGACCAGCACGTCGTTTCGGGGAGATCCGAGTGGAAGCTGCGCGCCCTCGTAGCCGAATGCAGGCACGAACGTCTCCCGGAAGTACTCACTGGGCACCGTCAGGTAGTCCCAGTAGCCGACTTTGCGCCGGAGATTCTCCGTCTCCTCCTTCGAGGCGTAGGCCATGCTGTCCTCGTCGAAGCCCATCCTCTTGATCGGGATGCCGTGCCACGTCTGGACATAGACCTGATCTGCCTGTTTCACATAGCCGTCCGGCAGACTCTGATTGTCGACGATGAAGCTTGCCCGGGCGAGTGTGCGGTAGTAGTCCTCCGTGTGCCGCATGACCACGTCGTCGCGACCCAGCGCCCATTCCTGCCCGTAGCTTGCCGACCACACCACTCGCAGGTCCGGACGGTGCCGGCGAAGCTCATCGACGATCGCACGGGGAGAGTCGAACTGCGACTGGCCCATATGCGATTCGACCACCACCAGCTTCTCATCCCGCTGCCCGCTGAACTTGGCCATGATCTCCGCACCGCGCTCGGCCTGGAGGTGCGATTCGATCGGCACCACAGCGCTCCTGGTCGACTGGGGAAGCGCGGGAATCACACGGTCGATGGCCGTGCGCACCTTCTTTCGCTTCTTCGTCACCTTCGACAGGCGCAGCGCCAGGGTGCCTGTGACGGTCCGGTAGGCCTGATACCGGATGTTCGCCACCTTCTGGACGACTCCGACGGGCGAGGTCTTCTGCCTGCTGCCGGCGAATCCCTTCTTCGCACGCAGAGCCTGCCGGTGCGCAACTGCTCCGTCAGTGAACTCCATCCGGATCGACATCTTGGGGAGAACCTGCAGGTCGATGTCGCGCGGGAACTGGAACTCGATCGTCCATTCCACCGTGTCACCGGTTCGGGTGTGCTTCACTGGTGCCACCCAGAAGCGTTTGAGACCCCAGCGCTCATGGATGACGGCTCTCACCTTCATATCGTCATGGGTCGCGAATTTGCAGAACGGGTCCGGGGTGCGACCGGTGATGGTGATGAGGTTCGCATCGTTGATCGTCACCCTGTCGACTTCGTTGAACCAGCGGAAGCTGTACCAGGGAATGGACTCCAGCTCGCTGGAATCGAATGTGGCCAGAGTGCGCTCCAACGAGTCCGGCGGATAGGTGTCGAACTTCTCCGGCTCCCACAGACTGTCCGTTCCGGCAGACCTCCAGGACCCATACAGGTCACAGTCTCCTCGTGCGACATCGACCATTCGCCGGACCAATTCGACGTCGCCGAGGAGTGTCGCGGCCATAAGCAGCCGATCCGCCAGTAAGAGCGACTCGAGGATCGGCCGTGGAACCGATTCGATGAGGGGCTTGAGCTCCGCCACCAGCTCCTTGGCGACAGTCGGGTCGACTCCGTTCGCGATGTCGTTGAGGTAGATCCTCACGTCGTGGCGCACGACTTTCAGCTGAAGTCGATCGTGCAGGCCTGGGACCAGGGCAGGGTCGGCGATGCGCATCACTTCTTTCAGAGCGATCTTCCTGTCGCGCAGATTCTTGATGTCATCGCGTTGGTTGGTGATCGACTTCCGCACGTCGACGGGATAGATGTTCCACTGGTACACCCATTCCGGGATGACCTGGATGCCCCGCGCCTCGGTGAACACTGTCGCTGTGAAGATCAGGTCCTCGTAGTGGATGTCCTCACGGAAGCGCAGCGAGTGGGCGTCGATGAACGACTTCTTGTAGAGCTTCGCAACTGCGATGGTGTCGATGGCCATCTCGGGATCGTCTTCGATCGACTCCAGCCGGCGGACTTCCCTGTACAGGCGTGCATGCCATCCCAGAGGACGATTCTTCGCGACCTCGTACCGCGTGGTTCTTCCCATGACGAGGTCTGCTCCGGACTCCTCTGCAGCCGTGAGCAGGTTGTAACAGGCGTGACGTTCAAGAACATCGTCACTGTCGAGGAACATGACATACGGCGCGGCCGCGTTGTCCAGTCCGACGTTCCGCGGGCCACCGGGGCCACCGCTGTTGGCTTCCGTCGACAGCACCGTGATCCGTGGGTCAGTTCGCGCGATCTCCTCCGCAGTCTCCTTGGTGTGATCCGGGGAGCAGTCGTCGACGACGATGATCTGCACCGCGTGCAGGGTCTGATGCTGCACCGAGGCGATCGCAGCCCGAATATTCACTGGATCCTTGTACCCGGTGACGATCACCGATACCAAAGGTCGTCCTTCGACTCCCCAGATGTCCACCTCTATTGGGCCTGAATCTTCGAAACGGGGCCGAGAGTCTGAGGAAGCAGGTTCCATATGCGCGAAATCCTTCGGAACGGAATCGCTGACGCTTCGACCGCGAGGCAGGCAATCGACAGCGTTCCGTTTTGAGTCTGTTGGTTAGGACATTGCCATCGAGCAGTCTACCCAAAACCAACTGCGCGGTAGAATCGATTGACCCCGCTCATCGCGACACTGGCTCTCCGAGCCGAGAGGTAGAGAGCAGACTCATGGTAGACGACCGGAACTTCCGCGTGGATGACGTCAATCCGATCATCTCCATCGACGACGACCTCAAACGGCTCCCGCCTCGGGATCCCGCGCTCCAGGAGGACGACTATCTGGAGAAGTTCGATACGGACACAATCTTCTACGACACTTATCGCCTCGACGACACAGTGATCTGCACGGGACCCCCACTGCTGAACATGGAGTCCTCAGTGGTGGAAGCTCTGTCCGCTGCGACGGGACCGAGCACCGATGTGAGGGTGAATGCTCTCGATCGGGTCTCCCATCTCGTCATCGCAGGTGTTCCTTCCCGCCAAGAGCAGGTGTCGGTCGCGATCGGCGGGACATCGTATGACGTTGCGATCGGGAACTCACAGCTCGATTCGTTCAGGGGAAAGACTGTCCTGGTCACCAAGTCCAAGAACAACAATCTGCGCTGGATCAGGGATTGGGCACACTTCTACGCGACCAACCACGGTGTGAACGCCGTTCTCATCTACGACAACGCCTCGACGGCATACCAGCTCGACGAGGTGCTCGAAGCGATCAGCGTCGAAGGCATCGACTCCGCGGTCGTGGTCAACTGGCCATTCAAGTTCGGACCGCAGGGTGGGCGCTGGAATGGACCCGTCGACAGGCCCTGGGACTCCGACTTCTGCGAATACGGGATCACCGAACATGCGAGACGGAAGTATCTCCGAGATTCCGCCTACATCATCAGTCACGATATCGATGAGCTGCTCATCGTCGAAGGCGATTCCACCGTGCAGGAACTGATTGACTCCACTGAAGAGGACTACCTGTCATACGACGGAGTGTGGATCGAGGCGGCCCGGGATGCCTCCGAAGAGACACCGCGATTCAGCGACTTCTGCTACACGATCGCGAAGGGCGGACCCACCACCCGGAAATGGACCGCGTCTGCTGCGCGGTTGGCTGACGCAGCCCAGTGGAAGACGCACAGTGTGGCTGGCGCATCGAGCGCAAAGACTCCTCTGCTCAAACACCGCCATTTCAAAGGAATCACGACCAACTGGAAATGGAAACGCTCTCGAGAAGACGAGAAGATCCATCAGGGGCTGATTGTCGACAGAACGTTGAAGCGGGTTCTGGACGCCACTTTCGCGATCCCGAATCACTCGTCTTTCATCGGAGACGTGCTCGATTCGCCCTCCCCTGAATCGAAGAGAGCGTACCTGGAGAACCTCGCTGATGAAGTCTTCACTGCGCGGTGGACCGCTGATGGTCTGAAGAAGTCATGGTTCTGGAAAGACGACGTCTACGTGATGGATTTCGAGGTGCGTGATGTCGGAGCCATCGCCTTCGAGCTGCGACTGCAGGCGGCGAAGCTCTCCCTCGTCGTCACCGCCAGAGACAGCGTTCTCAGGGAGCGCCTCCGGGAATCCGCTGAGCTGCTCGGCACTCGGTTCGGCAAGTCGGGATATCACCTCGAGGTGAACTGGTGGGAGCTGCACATCGATCCGATCGACATCGCCAAGGATTGCATTTCCGGGATAGAGCGAACAATGAGGAGCCTTCCTGATATCACGGGTCCCTCAGCGGTTCAGTCGAACAGCGAACCCACGTCAGGCGGTCTGCTATCCAAAGCCAAGTCGTTGCTCAGGCGCTAGCTCCCTCCCGGATGCCAGGCCGAAGTCACGCGAACCATCCACGCGACTGGAGGTTCTCGACCAAACGTTGGGTGGCATGTCCGTCATCGTTCGGAGCGAAACGGTCGACGAAGTCCAAGTATCGGGAGTCGATGAATGTGCCCGGGTTGACTCGCGCATGCTGGAGGTCGACGACCAAGGATCTGGTGTCCTTGTGATTCGGGCCCGGGCATATCTCTCTGAAATCCAGATAGAAGCCTCGTGTTGAACTCTCGTACTCTTCCAAGTCGGGGACGAAGAAGAACATCGGCTTCCGAGTCACGGCGTAGTCGAACATCATCGACGAGTAGTCGGTGATCAACGTGTCGCTGGCGGCGAAGAGCTCGCTGATCTCCCCGTAAGAACTGACATCGATGACCCGGTCGCTGTCGGACAGATTCGCAGAACCTGTCGTGTTCGCGTGCCCGCGGACAAGCACTCTCGAATCGCTCGGCAGGCCAAGCAGCAGCTGTTCCACGTCGAGCTCTGTGGAGAACGCATAGCCGCCGCCTGTCGTCTTGACGTTGTCGCGGAAGGTCGGCGCGTACATGACGACGAAACTGTCGTCGGCGATTCCCAACCTCTGCCTCGTCAGCGAACGCGTTAGTTCTTCCCGCTCGCCGACGAGGACGTCGTTGCGCGGATAACCGACATTGAGCGTGGTGCCATGGAACCAGAACGCCTTGGGCAGCACATCGGCGGCGAAATCGTTCTGCGCCAGCAATGTGTCCCACGCCTTCGCCTCTCTTCGCATGAGCAGACGGTAGCCGAGGGACAGATTCCCCGGTGGCATGTCCTCGGCGATCTTCTTCATCGGAGTGCCATGCCAGGTCTGCAGGTACCGCTGACCGCCCCTGATCCGGAAGTAGCCGGGAAAGTTGGCGTTGTTGACGAGATATCTGCTGGTGGCTGCGGCACGGAACCATGCCCGCGAACCGTGCAGGACGGCTTCCGCCCCCGGAGGCACCGACACAGCATGCGAATTCACCGACCACAGGCATTTCAGGTCCGGACGATGCTCACGGACCCAGTCGTAGAGGGCTCGGCAGCTGTCCGAGATCTGCTTGCCGTGGTAGCTCTCGAAGAGAATCGAATCGCTCAGCCCGCCTCTCGACGCGTCGGCCTCACCGATCACTGCCCGTCGATTGTAATGGCCACGCTCATCTTCTCCGAGAAGAGGCATCACCTTGATCCACGGCCTGAATGCCTTCCTGGTCCGGGTGATTCTGATGCGAGAGAGCCCGGTCGTCCCTTCCCAGGGCATCGTCAGGGATGAACCCAGGGGGATGAACGCATACTGGAGTCTGCTGCAGGAGGAATCCTCAGTATTTCGAACCTGACCCATCAAGGCATAGGCACCGAGAGGAAGAGCGACCTCGTTTCCGTACCAGTCCGTACGTGACAGAGGGAAGCGAACCGAATAGCTGCCGGTGGCCCGGTCCCAGTCGAATTCGGATGGTTCGCAATTCAACGACTCGCCGACGAGGGTGAGCACCGGCCGGTGATCGCTGTGCTCAACGAGGAAGCAGCCCTGCGCCACCAGGGCGTCACCGTTGACCGTGATGGATTCTGTGGTGAAGCGGTTCGGCCATTCGTCGAGCCGAAGATACCCTCGAGCGTCGAAGTCAGCGGTCAGGGAGGCGTCGCCTTTACGCAGTCCGGCCTCGGATGCTGAACCGGAACCGAAGTGGATGAGGCGCCTGCTGCCGTCGGCCATGGTGACGCCCGCAATCCATTTGCTGCGGCGAGTGCCCTCCAGCTTCGGGTCTCGCGGCGGAACGTCGACACGGAAGTGGGTGTATCCATCTGCATCCGTGCGGATCGGCGCTGTGACTATCGAAGTCTTCCCAGGTTTCGAGCGAAGGATCAGAGTCGACACCTCTTCGCCGAGAAGCGACTTCACCGAGATGTCCAGAGTCCTGCCCTGGAGGACGATTGCCCGGGCGACGGTCTTCGGCCGTGAAAGGCGGAATCTCAGTCCTTCCTGCTGACTGTGCGTGAGGGCGAATACCTGCTCGCCTTCCTGGACACCGGAATGACCCAATTGAGCCGCACCCGCGTCATCAGCAATTTCACGGAGGATGTCCTCTTTCCGGATCTGCTCGAACTGCACCGAGACGACGAGCTTCCAGAACTCCTCCCCCTCGACCGTGCTGTCCGATGCGGTGGTGAAGCTCAGCTGCGACGTGTCGACGACTGCTTCGAAGCCGGAAGTCGAGCAATCCCTGGCTTCCGTGCCTGCGAATTCGTTGATGGCCGGATCGTGGACCAGTCTGGTCGGCATCTCGAGTCGTTCCCCTGTCAGCGTGTTGACCGCTGATAAGGAGAGGTTCACGTTCTCGTCGGGAGAGAACGCACTGCGGACGAAGGCGTGCCCGCCGATTCTGACCCTGGAGTCGTCAAGCCATTCGACTTGGGTGACTTTCGAGACGATGTCGAGGTACTCGTCACGGGTTTCGAACACCTTGTCGTTGGGTTGCGCCCGGAGTCCATCGACATAGAGTGGCCAGGCGGAGAGCACCCCTTCGTCCCGGTGGAGCCGATAGCCTCGTCCCCTCTCGACGTGGCCGGCGATGACTTCCATCAGCGACTCGTAGTCACGATTGAGGACGTACCATGCTGCCACGCTGGGATACGTCGCCACGTCGCGCCAGAAGTCGTCCTCACAGAGGCTGATGATGGCTTCATAACCATCGCATAGCTCTTCGAAGTACTCTTCACCGGTTCGTGGCACCTGCTCGACGTACTGAATGAGGTCGACGCCGAAGATCTTCCGGTACCAACCGCGTCGCACCGCTTCCAGCGGGGTCTCCACCATGTGCTCACCAACGGCCAGCGACACCCTGATCCGGTCTCTCAGATCGGTCAGTTTCGCCTTCTGCTGTGTGATTGAGGAACCGTCATCGCGAATGCGCCAGTAGTAGACATGGTCTTTGATGATGTCGAACTTAGTGGCGCTGAGATAGGACTTGACCGATGGTTCCTGGTCTTCGTAAGCAACACCCACGGGGAAGCCATGGACATGCTCCCTGAAGAATTCCGTATTCCAGATCTTGTTGCAGGCGAACACATCGAGCAGGATCTCTGGGAACTGGTCGACAGTGATCCCGATGCGGTTCGCGCCGTGAGCTCGCCGAGTCCACTGGGGCAGCCACTTCTTCCCGCCGCGCATCCGCACCATGGTGCCCACGACGAAATCCGACCCCGAGGCCTCGATCGTCTCCACCATGGACCGAATGCCGTTGGGCGGCAATATGTCGTCCGAATCAGTGAAGGTGATGTACTTGCCGCGCGCTGCCTTCAAGCCGGCATTCCGGGCGTCACCAAGCCCCCCATTGGGTTTGGTGATGACTTTGATCCTCCGGTCCCATCGACCCCAGCGCCTGGCAATCGCAGCAGACTCGTCGGGAGAACCATCGTCGACGACAAGGATCTCAAGGTTCTTGTAGGTCTGGCCGACCACTGAGTCCAAGAACTCCGGCAGATACTGCGCAACGTTGTAGACGGGAACGACAATGGTCACGAGAGGCCCGACCTCACGACGTTGAGACCCGGTCGCCACATGGACAACCTGTTTGAGCAGATTCGACTTCAAAGCGCGATGAACGCGGCGGCGGGCCGGCGCCGGCAGTCCATCGGCAGCACTTCTGGTCACCCTGGCTGCAGTGCGGACCAGTTCATTCATCACCATTGATCGACTCTGTGCTTTCTGTCGCCGGAATTCTTCACTACGTGCATCATTGCCATATTGCAGTGAGACTGTGACGTCACACCACCGGGGGTCTACCGTGACGAGTCATCCGCAGGACTCCTCGCCCTGAGATCTTGTGAGGGATCTCATCCTCGCTCCAGGGGTTGTCACGCCAGCCGGCACGCCAGCCCTCGAACCACGGCTTGAGCTGTTCGGGTTTGTTCGACCACGCCACCATCTGCATCAGAGTCCAGCTTCCGACATAGGCGAGGTTGAACGGCGCAGGAAGGTTCCGTCGGGCGAGCCATACTCGGTTCCGCGCGTTCATATAGAAGTACTCTTCGTGCCGACGCTGATCGATGACGGGGTGGGCAACGGCAAGATCGCCGCTGTACCAGACTTCGTATCCGGCGTCCCAGACTCTCCACGCGAGCTCGATGCCCTCATGCGCGTACCAGAATGGGGCAGGCCAGCCACCTGACTTGTCATAGGCTCGGCGCTGCAGGCACACGGCGCCCTCCCAGACGGAGAACACGTTCGAGGAGTGCTTCGCCGAGCCCTTCTTCAACCGGGGGATCCACCGTCGAGGTGCCGGTGGACCATCCGGGTCTTCGACGCGCGGCTGGACCATGCCGATGCTCGGTTTGGTCCGCATCAGGTGCGCCATCTTCATCAGCGTCGTGTCGTCGGGCAGCCATGCGTCGTCGTCGAGGAAGAAGAGGAACTCGCCCTCGACGTGCGGCACTCCCGCGTTCCGCCCCGCCGGGATTCCCAGATTCTCCGGCAGCGCAAGCGTCTTGACCGAGTCGGGAAGCCCTTGCGGCTCCCAGCCGTTGCCGACGCACACGACATCGAGGTCAACACCCTTCTGTTCCAGCAGCGAGCGGACACCCCGATTGAGATCGTCCATCCGTTTGCCCTGGGTGAGGATGACAACACCGAAGGTGTACTTCGTGTGTCTCTCGACCTGACCGGCTCGATACTCATTGGCAGCGTTCATGACAGCCTCCTCGAAGCCATGATCGACAGGAAATGACCGATGACGGATAGGAGGCACAAAGGGGCAAGGAGAAGGACCAGCCACCGTTCGCCGGTCAGCGGATCAGAGCCCATGGGCACGGCGATCGCGGTGACGATGCTCGCCACCAACGCCAGGATCGACAGTTCCACCGAATGGTAGATCCGATGAAACGGCACGAAGCGCGCCATGCGTTTGAGCTTCGCCACGGTGCCAGGGACCAGAGCCGTCGCTTCCTTCGAATCGGCGAGCTTGTCCAGGCCGTTGAAAGCGCGGGAGACGTGAACCATGTCGTTGAGCGCCTTGTTGAGCAGAACCAATGACGCCAGGACCGTGCCGGCCAGGAGATAAGGGTAAGTGCCAGCAGGGTCGCTCTGCAGATTCGACCATTCGCCGACCGCGCGGGCGCCGAGCGCGACGGCGACCAGGGATTCAGTGGTGTAGTGGCCGACCTTGTCGAGGAACACGCCTTTGGCGCCGCTGGTGCCGCGCCACCGGGCAACCTCTCCATCACAGCAGTCGATGTACATCTGAACCTGGGAGAAGAACACTGCCAGCACCGCACCCCAGATCCCGGGGATCAGGAGGGAGGCAGCGATGCACCATCCGGCGAGGATCATCAGACCGGTCACACCATTGGCGCTGATCCGTGTCCGCACCAGAAGCATGGTGAAGTAGATGGAGATGTGCCGCAGGTACAGCTGAGCAGTCCAATGCTCGGCGTTCTTCCGACTGCGGACTTCGATCGGCTGTGCCTTGGCACGAAGTTCGGAGAGGGTCGGGTGTTTCGGCGTTCGATCCGGCTGCACGCTCTCCCCCATCTGCTGGCTTCTCCTCTAGGACACAGGCCCGCCCAAGTTTACCCTCAGTTCATATTCGCGCCGAACGATCCGGATTCCGTCGGATCCGCGCAGCGGTGCACGGCTGGGAACCGGCGCAACCGTCTAATTGAGCTTGAGGACTCGCTTCACCCGGCGTTTCATCCGATCTGCGGCGCTCAGCCCCTTCGTCACGGCAGCGCTGAGATTCCCCCTCTTGGTGGTATAGATCTCCACTTGCCGATCGTCTGTGAAGATCTGGCGGAACTGCTTCTTCGGTCCTTTGACGCGACGGTCCTGTTGACCCTCTCCCGGCCGGACGAAGAAGTCGTAGTAGCGCGTACTCGCCTTGGCCCGCAGCGCTGTCTTGGGAATATCGACCTTGACGCCTTGTGCAGTGGCGACAAAGTGAACCCGGGTGGACTCGGTCGGGACGTCTCGTTCGACGATGACAAGCTGAGGCAGATCGTCACCGTCGGGCCAGCCAGTCAATGTTCCATAGAGGGTGAGAACCCCACCGACGCTTGTTGCTTCCTCGAACTGGAAATCCACTTGTCCCTCTTTCGCGTAGGCGAGGATTGCGCCAGGATCTCCTGCGCGAACAAGATCGGTGCGCCTCTGCGCCACATCGGTCATCTTGGAATAGCGGTCGTCGGTGATGAAGCGCTCGACGAACTTCTGCTGATTCTCCAGCCACCTCAGCCGGCGTTCGAGGGGGTGATTGGCCAGTCGCGAGTTCGTGAAGTTTGAGAGTACTTTGCGAAAGTAGATCTCGTTGATGATGCGGTCGCCGGTGTCGGCGTCAGCGCACAGCTTCTCCACATTCTCACTCATCACCGCGACGGAGCCGATGTAGTTACTCGGGTCCGGGACCTTCCGGCTGAGATGGTCCTGCTGCGGGTGGTCGATGATGAAGTAGAAGTTGTAACCCGTGAGGATCGAGACGCGCCGCGCCTTGAGATATGCCTCTGACAGGAACTGGCCGTCTTCGAGCCTGACCTTCTCTTCCGGGAACCTGATGCCGTTCTCAGCGAGGAACTCACGACGGAAGAGCTTCTGCGGGGTCAGGGTCGTGAATGCCGTGACGAGATCCGCGTCGATCTGGGTGGTCTTGTACCGCCACTGCGCGTAGAGCCGGTTGCCCTTGGGCACCATCTTCGGGATGACGACATCACTGTCGTGCTCGTCGGCGAAATCGGCCAGGCGCTCGAGCGCTTCGGGTCCGCCGAACTCGTCATCGGGATCGGCGAAGAACACGTACGTTCCCCGGGCAGCTGCCAGCCCCACGTTGCGCGGTTTGCCGGGCCAGCCCGCGTTCTCCTGGTGGATGACGTGGATGTTCTCGTGCTGTCGCGCGTATTCGTCAAGGATCTCACCGCTCGAGTCAAGCGAACCGTCGTCGACAGCGATGAGCTCGATCGTTCCAGAGGGCAGCGTCTGCGTCAGAAAGCTCTTGACAAAGGCGTCGAGAAACGGTGCCGCGTTGTAGACGGGGGCAACAACGCTGACGCGAGGGGATGGTTCATTATTCTTCATGTGTTCCGTCTCGAGGGGAGAAGTGAAAGACCCGGTCAGGAACCGGCGAGCTCGCTCTTGATTCTAGTGGTGGAGATCTCAGGGGTGCGAGGCAGGTAGATGACTTCGCACTTGTCCTGGAGGAAGTCGAACTTGCCTTCCCAGTCGTCGCCCATGACGAAGGCGTCGATGTGGTACTTCTCGACGTCGGTCGTCTTCTGCTCCCAGTTGTCCTCCGGGATGACGAGGTCGACGTAGCGGATGGCCTCGAGCATGCGCTTGCGCTCTTCGTAGGAGAAGTACGACTTCTTGCCCTTGCCCGCGTTGAACTCGTCGCTCGAAAGCGCCACGACCAGGTAGTCGCCCTGTTCCTTGCAGCGCTGCAGCAGACGGATATGCCCGTAGTGAAGCAGGTCGAAAGTGCCGTAGGTGATGACTCGACGCATCAGTGCAACCATCCAAATAAATCAAGCCCCGGTGATCGGGGCCGCGAACGTACTGGAAATTCAGACTCAGTTTACCATTCTGAAAGGTTCCCCTCGGTTGCGCAGCCACCTGCCGCGGAGGTTCATTCCACCGCGTGCCCGAGCGCCGCGCTGCGCTGTGCGATGACCTGGGCACTCGCGTCGATGAATCGTCGGATCTGACACCCCGAGGATGTGTCGCCGAGGTAGTCCTCCGCGATCGCCTCACCGTCGAAGCCTGCGACTGTGGTTTTGATCAGACCGGCGACATCACGGCCGGATGCGGATTCGATGGTCGGGCAGCGGTCGAAGAGCCCCCCGGGCAGCACCTCGGCGTGGGGATTGCGCGGGGAAACCATGACCAGGGGTTTGCGCGTGGACAACCAGTCGAAGGCCACAGAGGACATCTCCGCCAGCGCCACCTCGGCGACGTCGAACTGCCAGGACACGTCCGGGCTGGTGTCGAGGAAGCCGCGGGGATGAGCCGTGACGAGCCGTCGGACTCCCTCGAGTGCCACGGCGAACTGTTTGTCGACGACTCCGGTGCGTGGGTGCGGACGGAAGATCACCCGGTACCCGGCGTCGAGGAGTGACCTCAACATCGTCTCCCCGTTGTGCGCCAGTGTCCCGTACGCCATCGCGGCGGAATCGCCTTCCCATGTCGGTGCGTAGAAGACGACGGGCCCGCTCGGGGCCTGCCCGTCGAAGCTCTGCCATAGCTGCGGGATCTGGCGAGGGCGATCGAGCTGGGGGCGCCCGACGTCGATCATCCTGTCCTCGGTCATACCGATGAGGGTGTCGGTGATCCTCACCCGGGCGGCGTGACCAGCGGTGAAAACGTAGTCGTATGCCTTGAGCTGGTTGGAGATCATCGAGATCTTCTCGCTCTCCCCGTGGCTGAGGTGGACGTGGGCGGGCCGTGGGAATCGCAGGCTCTGGAAGTTGCCTTTTGCCTGGTTGACGTAGAAGATCAGCCGCAGTCGCTTCGACTCCATGAAGGTGTCGAGGCCATGGCTCAGCCGAGAAAACCGCACCGGCAGATCAGTGCGAGCTTGGATGTGGAGCGCCACCTGCGGATCCCGGACGAAGATGGCGAGCGAGGCTTCCCCCAGCTGGCCCGCCAGCTGCTCGAGGGGCCAGAGCCACTGCTCGAGTTGGTAGACCGAAGTCATATCCGAGGAGAAATAGACGGCCGCGGTGAACGCGTCGTCGCCTCGTGGCTTCAGGTCGGAGGGAAGCCGTGCTTCGGTCAGACGAGACGTCACCAAGGACGAGCCGACGACCCAGCCCTTCTTCGCCATACTGATGCCTTTGACCGCGCGTGCAGTCAGTCGTTGTCCGCTTTTCGACATGGGACCATTGTGCCCTGGTCGCATCAGATCAATCTGCACTCAATATGGACTCTCATTCTCACACTTCTGAGCGATGATGAAGAACGCATCGTCGCTCCGTGACTCAGATCACTACTATGGGAGGACGAGGACGCGGCGAATATCTTCCTGGAGCGGCGTCCCTTGAGTCAGAGGAGACGTCGTTATGCGCACAAAAGCAGCCGTGGCAACGGCACCGGAAACCGACTTGGAGATCCAAAACCTCGAGGTCGATGACCCTCGTTCCAATGAGATCCAGGTGAAGATGGTTGCGTCAGGTATCTGCCACACAGACGCGATCATCCGCGATCAGTGGTACCCGGTACCGCAGCCGGTGGTTCTCGGCCATGAAGGAGCCGGGATCGTCGAGAAGGTCGGCGAGGCAGTGACCGAGTTCAATGTCGGCGACAAGGTCGTTCTTGGCCCGACGTTCTGCGGAGAGTGCGAGCAGTGTCTGTCCGGCCACCCCATGTACTGCATCAACTTCTTCGACAGGAACTTCGGCGTGCGTCGCGCCGACGGATCAACAGCGTTCAGCGACGCAGACGGAACAACGGTCGGTTCTCACTTCTTCGGGCAGTCCTCCTTTGCGCAGTACACGAACGTGGTCGCACACGGTGCCGTCAAAGTTGAAGAGGATGCCCCTCTTGAGCTCCTCGGTCCGCTCGGCTGCGGACTCATGACAGGAGCGGGCGCAGTTCTCAATGTCCTCAGACCCAAACCCGGATCGTCGATTGCGATCTTCGGTACCGGGGCCGTTGGCATGGCGGGAATGTTGGCTGCGAAAGCAGCCGGCGCTTCGACGATCATCATGGTCGACATCGTTGCTCCACGACTCGAGTTCGCAGAGGAGCTGGGCGCAACGCATACAGTCGAATCCTCGACGGTCGACCCGGTGGACGCCATCCGGGAGATCACCGGAACCGGCGCGGACTATGCACTGGATACGACGGGCGTTCCTGCGGTCTTCTCCCAGATGACCAAATCTCTTGCAATCCGAGGCCATGGAGCATTGGTAGGGGCCGCGAAGCTCGGCACGGAGGCAGCTTTCGACATCGGAACACTGCTGACCTCTGGCATCAATATCAGCATGGTGATCGAAGGCGATGCCGTCCCCCGTGAGTTCATACCTAGACTCATCGCCTTGCACCAAGCGGGAGACTTCCCGTTCGACAAGCTGACTCGGACATACGCTTTCAACGACATCAATCAGGCGTTCACAGACTCAGCCGAAGGCGGCACCTTGAAACCGATCATCGTGTTCTGAACCCGGTCCCCCATGCCACCCCGGTGAGGCTTAAGGTTATGGGCATGCCGAACCGAGCCACCTCCGATGAGAAGTTCCCCACCGAAGAGACGACCATGGTGCTGAGCCGTCGCATCGTCGACGGCGAGGAGGAGGATGTCGTCGTCTCGGATTCCTTCTCCGAAGCACTGGAACTCAACTCCTCCGACCAGTCGGGGACGATGACGCGCTACCTCATCCCCCACTCCACCGCTGAGCTGGTGGAGGAGATCATCGACCGGTGGGACATCCACCCGGTCCTCGCCGACGACCTGCGTCATGCGAAGCAGCGCCCGAAGATCGAACGCTACGACGGCGTTCTCTTCATGGTGCTCAAGAACGCCTTCTACCTCGATGACGAGGAGGAAGTCGATTTCAGTGAATTCCACATCCTCGTCAAGGGCGATGCGGTCATCATCATCTGCCAAGGAAAGCGCCTCATCGACGGCGCGCGGATCCCGGAGGACCGGAACGAACTCAACAGGCTCTTCGAGGAGTCGGACTGGGTCCACGCCGAGGACAAGGACCTCCTCGCCCTGGGCACCGACACCCTCGTCTACCGACTCATCGACACCACCGTCGACGGATACTTCCGGGTCCTCGACGGACTGCAGGAGGACAAGGACCAGATCGAGAGCCAGGTCTTCAGCGGCGACGCCGCGGCGGCGGAGAGGATCTACCGGGTCAGCCAGGAGGTCATCGATGTCGTCCACGCGACCATGTCGCTCAAGCGCATCAGCGAGACGCTCACGGACAACGCCGCCGACGACCTGGTCGACGACAGCCTCAAGCCCTACCTCGGCGATCTCGACGATCACCTGACGCGAGTCGTCGCCGAGGCCACGGAACTGCGGAACACGTTGACTCAGATCCTCGACGTCAATTCAGCGCTCATCGCACAGCGCCAGAACGAGGACATGAAGAAGATCTCCGGCTGGGCTGCGATCATCTTCGCGCCCACCCTGATCGGAGCCATCTACGGAATGAACTTCGAGAAGATGCCCGAGCTGAAGTGGACCTACGGCTATCCCCTGGCCCTGATTCTGATGGTCGTCGTCGCCGCCCTCCTCTACGCGGCATTCCGGATCAAGAAGTGGATGTGACCCCCCTCCCATAGCCCACAGTGCTCGGTTAGACTGATCCAACTGACAACGGGCCTTTCCGTCAAAGGAGCACTGATGTCCGCGTCTGACAACCATCGCGATCAGCCGTCCGGTGAGCTGCCGTCGCCGTTGCTCCCGCCTGATTCCCCGCAGTCGCTGCTGACAGATCTGGGGAGGGGCGTCTTCTGGACGGTCGTCGTCCGCGGTGCCGTCGCCATCCTGTTCGGACTGCTGGTGCTCATCACCCCGGGCCTCGTCGCCATCGCCGTGGGCGTGTGGGTCGGAGTCTGGCTGATCGTCGACGGAGTCCTCACGTTCATCAGTGCCAACTCCGCCCGCAGGCTCGGCCTGTCCTGGGGCTGGGAGATGACCGCAGGCCTGGCCTACATCCTCGCCGGCGTCCTCATCATGATCGCCCCCGCCCTGTTCACTGTTCTCACCGGAGTCGCGCTGCTATGGCTGCTCGCCTTCGGCATGCTGCTGCGCGGGATCCTCGCTCTCGCGTCGCGGTCGCTGGGCGGGTGGTCGAAGGCCCTCGGAGTCCTCGACGTGGTCTTCGCCATCATCGTCATGGTGGTGCTCTTCCTCTCCCCGGGAGCAGCGGTCAGCGCTCTCCTGTGGATCATCGCCGTCTACACCATCGTCCTTGGCACCGCTCTCATCGTCGTGGCGATCAGGGGACGGTCCAATCACTCCTCAACACAGTCCTCAACACAGAAGGGGGCGACCATCTGATGACGCCCATCGAAACACTCGAATGCATCGAGCGGCGCCTCGCCGGCGGCGACGTCGAGATCTACCGCGAAGTCTGCGATCCCGGCAGCCACTTCATCATGCCCGGAATGGTCGCGACCCTCGACGAGGCGATCACCGGTCTGGAGCAGACTCCTCCATGGGACGACTATGAGCTGACCCGACTGCGAGTCATCGGATTGGCGGAGAACGCCGCCGCGCTCAGCTACCACTTCTCCGGCACCCGTGGCGAACAGCGCTATGAAGCGGACATGATCTCGACCTACGCCCGCCGAGGCGGCCAGTGGAAGCTGTTCACCCACCAGCAGACGCCGACCGCCATTTCCTGAGGCGGCCCGTTCGGCTCAGCGGTGGGTGAGGTCGAGGGCGTTGCGGACGATGTCGAGGACGTCTCCCCTGTCGGTGTACGCCTGCCGCTGCAGGTGGGCGCCCGTCCCCGAGGTGAGGATGTCGTCGACGGCTGACTCGATCCGGTCCATCTCCCCGAGTTCGTCCGCCACCGGGCGAACCGTCTGCAGCAGCCGGCCGACGACATCACGGGCCGGCGCGCGCTTGTGGGTCACCGGATCGATCAGATGCGATTCGACGCCGAAGCGACTGGCCTGCCACATCCACACCCGCAGGACTGCTGTGCTCACCTCCGGCACGGTGCCCCCGTCGCGCCACTCTCGAGCCACGGTCTCTCCGAGGGCACGGATGAGACCGGCGATGACGCCGGCCCGCTCAGCGGTGAGACTGATATCGGCGACTCGGACCTCGAGCGTCTGGTAGCGCACGCTGAGCCGGGCGTCGAAGTAGATCATGCCCGGGTCAAGAGGCACACCCGAGTCGAGCAGCTGCCGGCAATGATCGTCGTACTCTGCGGCCGAGCCGAAGGCATCGGAGGGACCAGTGGTGGGAAGCCGGCTCATCATCTGGTAGCGATAGCTCGCATACCCGGAGTCCACTCCCCTCCAGTACGGGGAATTCGCACTCAGCGCCAGCAGGGTCGGCAGCCACGGCCGCATCCGGTCGAGGATGGCGACTCCCTCCTCGTGCGATTCGACCTCGACATGGACGTGGAAGCCGCACGTCATGTGTTCGGTGGTCGCGTACCCGAGCTGCTCGGCGATGGCGTCATAGCGCTCGCCGCTGCTCAGGGTCGTCTCGTAGGCGAACGGGAGGATCGGCAATGCCAGCACCCGGCCCCCGACTGCGCCGAGCGCCTTGTCCGCGAGCGCTCGTCCGGTTCTGATCGCTTCGATCTGATCGTCGAGCGTTGCCTGCGGAGGAGACACCACCTCGATCTGCTCCTGCTTGAATTCGACGGTCAGCTCGTGATCACTCGCCCCATCGCGCTCGAAACGCTCGATGGCGGCATCGACATAGGGCGCCGGCGCCAAGGTCACCGCATCGACGATGAGCAGCTCTTCTTCCACCCCGAACAGTCTCATCGCCGGTCCTTTCGTCGGACGCCCTACGGACTTTCAAGTTACGGCAGTCGACCATGGGGGGCAATAGCAAGACTGCTTGTCCCAGGAAGCGCACATCGACTTCCAGTGACACTGGACGCGCTCCCATCCGCCGAGCACCTCAGGTCGTGACCCGATTCACCCTGCTGTCGATGACCCCGCTTGTCCCGAATACCCCAGGCGGGTATAGTGGTGTCGAAATTACCCCCGGCGGGTATCCTCGAGTGCGCAAAGGAGCTGTGGACGGATGACCACGAATCAGTACCAGGTGACGGGCATGTCCTGCGGGCACTGCGAGGCGGCGGTCGGCGAAGCCGGCTACCAAGCGATGCCCGCCCGCTGAACACTGGTGGTCGCCCATGAACACGCGGAGCCGGGGCAACCCTCTCCACGGGAAGTAGAGGGGAAGATGAACGGTCTTTCGATCGAACAGTCTGGATATCGACTGGGCACGATCCATGCCCCAACGCGGCTCGAAGACGCCGGGGAACTGTCATTCGAGATCATCGCCCCTGACGGGCGGCCGGTCACCGAATACGAAGCTTCACACGAGCGTGACCTACACCTCGTGGTCGTCCGCGCCGACGGTGCCGAGTTCTCTCACGTCCATCCCGAGCTGAACCACTCAACGGGCACTTGGTCGCTGCCCTGGACCTGGAAGAAGGCCGGCACCTACCGTGTCTTCGCCGACCTCCTGCCTGCCGACAGCCAGCACGACCATGCGCTGACGCTCACGCGCACCGTGCACGTCGCCGGCGACTTCGCGCCGCAAACGCCGGAGTTGACGACCTCGGACTCGATCGACGGCTTCGATGCCACGATCTCCGGATCCCTCGTCACCGGCGATGTCAGCCAACTGACGATCGCGATCTCCCGCGAGAGTCAGCCGGTCACCGCGATTCAGCCCTACCTCGGCGCCTTCGGCCACTTGGTTGCGCTGCGCGAGGGCGACCTCGGCTACCTGCACATTCACCCAGAGAGCGAAAGCCCCCGACCGGGCGAGACTTCGGGGCCGGAGATCTCATTCATGGCGCACGCCCCGACGCCGGGGAAGTACCTGCTCTACTTCGACTTCTAAGTCGATGACGACGTCCACTCCGTCCACTTCGTCCTCGAAGCTGCCCCGGGCGGCGGGCACGAACAGACACACAGAAACCACGGCGAGCACTGACCCACCTCATCAAGTCCTCAAGCCTCCGCGGCCAAAGCCCGCCTCGTCAAAGCATGAGGCACTACGAAAGGAACAGCACATGCACTCCCACAATGAAGAAGCATCTTTCATGGCCGATATGAAGGAGGCTGCGCCGGAGATGGTCTCGGCCTTCTTCGGAGTCGACAAGGCGGTGTTCAGCAAGAACTCCGCGAATCTCGATCTGGCGACCCGCGAGCTGATCGCCGTCGGCGTCGCGGTGACCACCCAGTGTCCGTTCTGCATCGAGGACCACGCCAAGCGCGCGGTCAAGGCCGGCGCTTCGAAGGCCGACGTCGCCGAGGCTGTCATGGTCGCGGCGACCCTGCGTGCAGGTGGAGCCGTCACCCACGGGTGGAAGGCGATGCGGGCCATCACCGAGGACGAGTGAACCGCGCTACTGCCCCACCGCGGGACAGCCCGCGTCCACCTGGAACGGCGCTGTCCGCCGGTGTGTCGAGAACCTGCCGTCGGCGACGCTCGACACCTTCGAAGTCGGCTGGGAGTCAGCCAGGGTCACCGACAAGTGGTTCACACTGGTGACCGAAGTCCCACCTGACTCCCGTGTCCGAGATCTGGCGGGCGAACCCGTTGTGATGCTCAGGTCCGATCCGAGCGACGCCGCGGCCCTCCGCGAGGCTCATCAGGGTATCGCCGCCGGCTACCACGTAGACAAACCGCACTCTGGACCGCGGGAGTGGGACGGATCAGGCCCGCGTCCTCGTGCGCTTGTCCCGGTACGGGAGGAACGACAGCCCCACCATGGTGATGGCGAGGACGAAGTGCAGCCAGTTGTCAGCGGTGTTGAGCGGAACGAAGTTCGCCGCCGACTCAGGTGAGATGAGGAGACCGTAGATCCACAGCACGGCGTAGATGATTCCACCCCACAGCAGGAAGTGCCTGGCACCCGGCGCGGAACGAGCCAGGACCAGACCTGCGATGCCGTAGAGCAGGTGGACGATGTTGTGCAGGACGGAGACCTGGAAGATGCCCATGAGCATTGCCTGGGAATGGTGACCGGCGAAGCTCATCGATTCGTAGTTCGACGTCAGTCCGGGGATGAAGCCCATGACCCCGACGAGGAGGAACACCACGCCGTAGATCAGGGCGACGGTTTGGACTGCCGTCCGCGTGCGAGGTGTTGAACGAGGTGCTGCATTGGACATTGCGCTCACTCCTTATGGATGGATGATGGCGAAGCGGTGTCGCAGATGGAGCCGTGGCCTCAGACTACTCGCAAGTTGACTTGTCGTACATAGGTCTTCCCGGATGTAGCCGGATCGTGATCAGACTGGCTGCGCAGCGTCAGACTGGCTGCGCAGCGGTGGACGGTCTCCCCTCACAGCAGGTCGCGGGGAATCTCCCGGTGCCAATTCTCGGAGTGGACGCGGGTGTAGCCCAGGCCCTCCTCGAGTTCGTAGGCGTCGAGTTCGGCGGTGATGTGGAAGTCGGCCGGAGTTGAGGTGAGCACCGTGCGCGTATGCACTTCGACCCCCCAGTCGCCGCGTTCGATCCGACGGATCGTCCGAGTCTCACCGCGGGTGGAGTTCACCTCGTTCCAGCGGAAGCTGTACCACTCGTCGGTCTTGCGACGGATGACGGCGCCGGTCTCGTCGATGCGGAAGCTGCCCTGATCGTTGATGATCTCCAGCGTCGACACATTGGTCGCCAGGTCACGGATGACGCGCCACTGGTGATCGCCGGTCTCCACCGGAGTGACCTCGAGTTCGGGCGCGGCCTCCGCCTCCTCGAAGCCTGTGATCTCATCGTCGGCGGGCACGAGTCTGCGCACGGGCAGGGTCAGGGTGCTCAGCTCCGGTGTCAGCGTCACGGTGGCCGCCTCGGGTGAGGGCCAGACCAGGGGCCAGTACGAGGTGGACACGGACAGCCGGATCCGGTGTCCGGCAGGGAACACCTGCGCGATCCCGTTGAGCGGGATCCTCACGCGGTACTTCCTGCCCGGCTCCAGAGGTTCGGGGTTCTCACTGCCACCCCGGTGCGTGAGGTTGAGGATCCCGTAGGTCACCCGGGTCGCCTCCCCGTCGGGCAGGATGTCGGAGAGTCGGACGATGAGCATCGCCACCGGTTTGTCGCTGGACACGACGAACGAGCACTCCCCACGGCCGCAGATCGCGACGTCCTCCTCGAGGACGTCGGTGTCGAAGGTCAGGGCACCGCCGTCCTCCTCCCGCTGATCGAAGGGCAGATCCGGGGCCGCGGCGTAGGAAGCCCATTTCCCGGCGAACATCCCCACGCTCAACGGCGACTTCAGCGACTGCTCCCCCTGGACCTCGTCGCCCTGGACCTGGTCGGCATCGGGACGAGGGGGATCTCCGGCAGCCGCGTCCGCCTCGGCGACGGGGATGAGGTGACGGTCCCCCAGCTGCAGCGTCCGCGACTCGATTCGCGGTGAGGGCCACTGGTCCTCCTCGATCCACCGCCCCGGCCGCTCTTCGTAGGAGGACTTCGGGGAGACGCTGTCCTGCATCCACAGTCTCAGCATCGGCTCGTCCATGATCCCCGTGTCCTCATCCTTGAGCCAGTGGTCGAACCAGCGGATCACCTCCTGGAGGAATCCGATGTCCGGACCGGGAACGCCGAGGTGGGGGTACTTGTGACCCCAGGGTCCGATCAGCCCCTTACGGGGCACCTCGAGGTTCTCCATCAGCCGGAAGATCGCGTTCGTGTAACCGTCGGCCCACCCGCCGACGGCCATCACGGGGCAGTCGATGGCCGAATAGTCCTCCGACACCGAGGCGGATCGCCAGTACTCGTCCCGCCGCTGATGGGACAGCCACTTCTCAATCCACAGCCCGCTGTCCTCGAGCCTCTCGATCCACATGTCCCGCCATCTGTCGCCGACGATCTCCGGATCGGGTGGGAGGCTGTTGAAGGCGAACATCACCGTGGCCTCGGACAGATTGTCCGAGAGCAGCGCGCCACCCATGTAGTGCATATTGTCGACATAGAGGTCGTCGGTGGCCGAAGCGCTGATGATCGCGCCGAGCGCGGGCGGGCGCCGGGCCGCGACCTGGAGGCTGTTGAAGCCGCCCCAGGAGATTCCCATCATCCCGACGCTGCCGTCGCACCACTCCTGCTCGGCCAGCCAGGCGATGACGTCTTCCGCGTCCTCGAGCTCGGCAGGGCAGTATTCGTCGACGAGCACCCCGTCGGAATCGCCGCTGCCGCGCAGGTCCACGCGCGCACAGACATAGCCGTGGCCCGCGATGTAGGGCATGTTCAGGGTGTCGCGGCCGCGGCTGTTGTCACGCTTCCGATACGGGATGTACTCGAGCACCGCCGGCATCGGCTCGCTCAGCGCTTCGATCGGGATCCACAGCCGGGCGGCCAGCCTCGCGCCGTCGCGCATCGTGATGAAGACATTCTCGACCGTGCGGACCTCGTAGGGAAACTCCTCGACCTCCTTCATGCTCCTCCTCCGGGCGATGAGAAGGAGAAGTCGAGTGCGTCGACGATCTGCGTGAACTTCTCGTCCATCTCCTTCTGGTCCCGGGCGCCGAGGTAGACCTTGCCCAACCGGAACCGATAGCTGTCCTGCCCCGCCAGTTCGGACAGGCGGTCGCCGTCCTTGACCTCGAGAGTGATCACGGTCCCCGGGTTGCGCTCCTGGACCTCAGCGATCTCCTCCCGAGTGGGAACCCGGGTCACGATCGCGTCGTCGTCGTGGAAGATCATGTACTGTCCGGCGACGGCGAACTCCCCCCTCTCGTCGGGCATCCGGGGCGTGCGCCCCAGCGCCACTGCGACGGCCACCTGGTGGTTGGAGACGCCGTCGACCTTGAGGAACATCTCGGAGTGGGACTGGCTGATGCGGGTGTTGAACTCGATCAGCGACAGGTCACCCGTCTCCTCATCCCACATGAATTCGGAGTTGAAGCAGCCGTCGTCGAAGCCGATGTGCTCGAGGAACCGCCGGGAGACCTCGATGGCCCGCTCCTGCACCTCGGCGGGAACATCCGCTGTCGGATACGACAGCCGGTCGAAGCTGGTCCCGTTCTCGTCCTTGCGCATGTGGAAGACGCCATGGACGTTGAACTCCCCGCCGGCGACGCTGCCCTCGGGGGCGAACTGGGTGCCGGTGACCAGCTTCTCGGCGATGCAGGCGTTGCCGCCGAGCTCGGCCAGCTCCGGCGGCAGCTCGACGCGGTCGAGCACGGTTTCGAAGGCGTCGCCGACGTTGGCGATCTCGGAGCGGATCTCCTGCAGGGCGGCCCAGAACTCCTCCTCGTCGGTGATCATGAACCCGAGGTCGGAGGAATGGGCCTTGACGGGCTTGACCCAGAACGGGTATTCGAGCGAAATGGCCTCGAGGGCGTCGTCGGAGAACGGGTCGAAGGCGCTGAAGTCGGGGACGACCTCGGGGATGGACTTCTTCTGCTCCAGACGGCTCCAGTACTTGTGCTCGCATTTGAGCAGGCTCTCCAGGCTCGGAGCAGGCAGACCGAACTCCTTGGCGAGCATCGGGGCGATGATGCTCACTGGGAAGTCCCAGTGGGCGATGATCGCATCGACACTGCCGTCGAAGGCCTCGAGCTCCTCCCGGGCCTCATTCAGGGTCTTCTCGAAGTCGACGACGGTGGCCCCGACCAGGGAGTCGTAGTCCATGAGGCTAAAGAACCGCATGTCATCGGAGCCGGCGATCGATTCGAGCTCAGCTCTCTGCACCTCGGTGAGCCCGGGGACGAATATGTTCTTCATGCTCGACACTTCCAATCTCCGCTGCGACCGCTGGCCGCATCTGCGGATAGGCGATTTGCTGGCAGGTCGTGCTGTCGGCAGGTCTGATACCTGGCTCGAACCCTAGGTGAGAAGGTCTGCCGGCTTCAAGACTCTCCGAAACCTCACTCGTCCGCCCCCGGGTGTCGACAACTGATCCACCGGGACCACTTGATTTCCGGCAAAAGTACCTGCAAGTTAGGAGAAGTCGAGGTGAGGTCGCTTCTGTCAGCGGCTGCAGCGAACGTGCGAAGGAGGGACCCTTGTGAGGAAGAGCCGGTCCGGGTCAGATCCCGAGGGTGTCGAGAGCGCTCGCCACGTCGCCGGCGGACACCGCCAGGAGAGCCGGATCGGGGTTCGGACGGTGCGGATCCCCGCTGCTCAGCGACTCCTCGAACAGGACCCGATGAGGACCGGCCGGAGGACCCCAGAGCTGCGGGGACACGGGTCCGAAGATGACGACCGACGGGGTGGCGAAGGCACTGGCCAGGTGGGCTGCTCCCGTATCGGCGCTGACGAGCACCCGGGCTCCGGCGATCGTGGCGGCGAACTCCGCCAGCGACTGCTGCCCGGCGGCCACCCGCAGGCGGGAGCCGCTCAGGACTCCACTCCTCGCGGCGACCGCCTCGGCGACGGCCACCGCGCGCTCGACCTCACCGCCATTGCCCGTCAGCACCACGTCGTGCCCGCGGTCCATCAGGTCGATGACCACCTCGGCGAACCGGGGGCAGGGCCAGTGCCGACTCGGCAGGGCCGCCCCGACATGGACGACGGCCTCTGCCGCCACGGGTCCGACCGGCAGGCGCGTCGGATCGATCCGCAGGTCGCCGGCATCGGCGTCGACCCCGCAGTGGCGCAGCAGACGCACCCAGCGCTGCCTCTCGTGGATGTCCTCGCACCACACCGGTCCCTCCCAGCCGGGAGCTGCATGTCCGATCCGCTGCTCGGCGCCGAAGCCCTCGAGCCAGCGGTGGCTGATCGGTCCGCGTCCGTGGAGGTTGACGACCGTCCGGACCCGACCGGCGAGCGCCCGCGCCCCGGCCGGGTCACCTGCCGCGACGTGATCGGGGCGGACGTCGACGATGTCGTCGACGCAGTCCGCGGCGGTGACGATGGGACGCAGCGCTTCGGGGCAGGCGAGGACCAGTCGCGAATCACCGAGCGCCCGGCGCAGCCCGCGCAGGGCGGGAACGACCGCCAGCACGTCGCCGAGTCCCAGAGCACGCAGAGCCAAGACGACCTGCTCCATTCCACTTCCCTTCCCGCCGCGATCCTCTTCGATCGAGACGATACCCTCATCGACGATGTGCCGTACAACGGCGACCCGTCCCTGGTCACGGTCAAGGGCGAGGCCGCTCGCGCGCTCGATTTGGTGCGCGAGCGGGGGATTCCCGTCGGCGTCATCAGCAATCAGTCGGGAGTCGGCCGCGGGCTGATCACCGCTGCGCAGGTGACTGCGGTCAACGCCCGCGTCGCCGAGCTCCTCGGTCCCTTCGACGTCTGGTGCTGGTGCCCGCATGTCAGTGACGACGGCTGCGAGTGCCGCAAGCCGCAGCCCGGCATGCTGCTGGCCGCGGCGGGCGAGCTCGGCGTCGACGTCACGGAGACCGTGATGATCGGCGACATCGCCGCGGACATGGCCGCCGCGAAGGCCGCCGGGGCCCGGGGCATCCTCGTGCCCACCGCCCGGACCCTGAACCCCGAGATCGCAGCCGCCGCCGAGGTGGCCTCCGACCTGGTGGAGGCCGTGGAGATGGCGCTGACGCCGGAGAGGAGGGCCGGATGACGAGGGTCCTCGCTGCACGCCTCGACAGCATGGGCGACGTCCTCGTCACCGGGCCGGGGCTGCGCGCGATCGCCGCCGACGAGCGGGTCGAGTCGCTGACTCTTCTGTGCTCACCAGGCAGTGAGTCCGTGGCGAAGCTGCTGCCCGGCGTCACCGACATCCTCACGTGGTCGAGCCCGTGGATCGTCGCGCCCGCCCCCGAGGTGAGCGCGGAGGACATCGAGGCCCTGCGCGCCGAGGTGGCCCGCCGGGAGTTCGACGAAGCCGTGATCTTCACCTCATTCCATCAGTCGCCGCTGCCCCTGGCGCTCATCCTCCGGCTGGCCGGGGTGGGGCGCATCACCGGAGTGTCCACCGACTACGCGGGCTCCCTGCTCGATGTCCGGATCCGTCCCGCCGAGGACCTCGACGACGAACTGCCCGAGGCCGAACGCAGCGCCCACATCGCCGCTGCGGCGGGCTTCGAACTTCCCACCGGCGACGACGGCCGGCTCCACGTCAACCCGACGCCCGGCGCCTTCGCCCAGCAGGCTCCGAAGCTCGCCTCCCTGCTCGAGAGCGAGCGGGTCCTCGTCGCTCACCCCGGGGCCAATGTCCCCGCCCGCATGTGGTCGCCCGAGCACTTCCACGACGCCGTCCAGGACCTCTCCGAGGACGGGTGGCAGGTCGTGGTCACCGGATCGCCGTCCGAACGTGAACTCACCGACGACGTCGCCGGGGCGTCGGGCATCGACCTCGGAGGGGCCCTCGACGTCGCGGGGCTGGCCGACCTGCTCGCCCGGGCACGGGCCCTCATCGTCGGCAACACGGGGCCCGCCCACCTCGCCGCCGCCGTCGGCACCCCGGTGGTCAGTCTGTTCTCCCCCGTCGTGCCGCCTCGGCGCTGGCTGCCCTACGGGGTGCCCGTCGAGATGCTCGGCGACCAGAGCGCCGCGTGCGCGGGCTCGCGCGCCCGCGACTGCCCGCTCCCGGGGCACCCGTGCCTGAACTCCGTCACCCCCGCCGAGGTGGTGGCCGCTGTGAACCGACTGACCGAGACACTGACCGAGACAAGGAGCATGAGATGAGAATCCTCCTGTGGCATGTGCACGGCTCATGGACCGATGCCTTCGTGCACGGATCCCACGAGTACCTGCTGCCCACCGACGCCGACCGTTCGGCCTGGGGGCTGGGCCGGGGCGGCAGGGACTGGCCGGCGAACGCCCGGGAGGTGTCGATCGAGCTGCTGACTCTCGCCGACTTCGACCTCGTCGTGCTCCAGCGGACCGAGGAGATCGACGAGGTGAGGACCCGCCTCGGCGTCGAGCCCGGGGTCGACGTCCCGGCGATCTTCGTCGAGCACAACACCCCGCGCGCCCACGTGCCCGACACCGTCCATCCCCTGGCGGACCAGAGCGCCATCCCCATCGCCCACGTCACCCACTTCAATGCGCTGATGTGGGACAACGGCACCGCACCGGTGGCGGTGATCGAACACGGCATCCGCGATCCCGGCCACCTCTACTCCGGTGAGATCGAGCGACTGGCCTTCGTCGCCAACGAACCCGTCAGGCGGCGGCGGGTGCTCGGCACCGACCTCGTCGAGACCATCGCCGAATCCGTCCCCGTCGACGCGTTCGGGATCGGGACGGAGAAGCTCATCGACGCGGCCCCGGCCGCCCTGGTCCGCCCCGAGATCCGGACCGGTGGCGGCACCGGGCCTGAGGCCCGGCTCGTCCCGCACGGGGACATCCCCCTGGCCGAACTCCATCCGCTCGTGGCCAAGCGCCGGGCCTACCTCCACCCCGTCCGGTGGACGTCGCTCGGCCTGTCCCTGCTCGAGGCGATGCATCTTGGCATGCCGGTCATCGTCCTCGCCGCCACCGAGGCGATCCGCGCCGTTCCCCCGGAGGCCGGGCTGTTGACGACCGACCCGCGGGAGATGGTCGACATGGCTCGCCGACTCATCGCTGATCCGGCGCTGGCCGACGACATGGGTCAGGCCGCCCGGGCCCACGCGCTGCAGCGCTACGGTCTCCCCCGGTTCCTGCGCGAGTGGGACGAACTGCTCACCGAGGTGGCCGACCACGGCCGGGCCCATGCGCTGAGCAGGGCGGCCCCCGGCTTGTGAGCATCCGCGCGCCAGGTCCCCTCGCCTGCGAGGCCGACCCACCACAGACACCGCCCATCACCCGACCGCCAAGGAGAGACCAATGCAGATCTCGATGATCTCCGAACACGCCAGCCCCCTGGCCCCGCTCGGCGGGGTCGACGCCGGGGGTCAGAACGTCCACGTCGGAAAACTCGCCAGTGAGCTGGCCCACCGGGGTCACGAGGTCACGGTCTTCACCCGGCGCGAGGACACGACGACGCCCACCGTCGTCACGATGGAGCCCGGGGTCCAGGTCGTCCATGTCTCCACCGGGGCGGACCGCTACATCCCCAAGGATGACCTCCTCGACCACATGCCCGAGTTCGGCCGGCAGGTCGCCCGACACTGGGCGGAGAATCCCGAGCAGCGGCCGATGGTCCTCCACTCCCACTTCTGGATGTCGGGGCTCGCGGCCCGGACCGCGCTCGAGGAGGCAGGGTACGACGATGTGCCCCTGGTCCACACCTACCACGCCCTCGGCTCGGTCAAACGCCGCTTCCAGGGCAGCGAGGACACGAGTCCGCCCGAGCGCACCGACCTCGAGACGAGGCTCGGCCACGATGCGGCCGCGATCATCGCCACCTGCCAGGACGAGGTGTCCGAACTCGCGGCGCTGGGCATCGACACGACGAAGATCTCCGTCGTCCCCTGTGGGGTGGACACCGATGAGTTCCGCCCGGCCGAGTACAGGCCGGCCGGCGCCGGAAACTCCACGGACGCCCTGACCACCACGCTCGAAGCACCGCAGCCGTGCACGAAGAAGATCGTCTCGCTCGGCCGCCTCGTCCCCCGCAAAGGCGTCGACCTCGTCATCCGGGGCCTGGCCGAACTGAGCAGTCGCGGAGTCGACGACGTCGAGCTCGAGGTCATCGGCGGCAGCGGCAGCGGCGGATCGATCGACACCGACCCCGAGGTCCGCAGGCTGCGGGCCCTCGCCGCGGAACTCGGCGTCGACGAACAGGTCACGTTCCGCGGTCAGCTCGGCCGCGACGAGATCCCCGATGCCATCCGGTCGGCGACCTTCGTCGCCTGCACCCCCTGGTACGAGCCCTTCGGCATCGTCCCGCTCGAGGCGATGGCATGCGGCGTGCCCGTCGTCGCCACCTCGGTGGGCGGTCTTCAGGACACCGTCGTCGACGGGGTCACCGGCCTCCTCATCCCACCCCAGGACGTCGACGCCTTCACCATCGCCGCCGCCCGGCTGCTCACCGACCACGAGTACGCCCGCGAGCTCGGCCGGGCCGGCACCCGCCGGGTCCGCGACCGCTTCACCTGGCCCGCCGTGGCGCAGAGGACGGAACGGGCGTACCGGGCGACCCTCGGCCAGGACGACGATGCGCTCGTCGCGAGCTCGCTGGCCCGCATCAGCCCGCCCGCCGAGACCTCCGGGGATTCCGTCGACGTCGTCGTCCGCCACTTCCAAGGGGTGTCCTCGGCCGTGAACTCACTGGCCGGGCAGATCTCGAAGCTGCGGCAGTGGGGTGCGGTCCTCGCCCGGACCCTGTCGGCCGGAGGCACGCTCTACTGCGCCGGCAATGGCGGGTCCGCCGCCGAAGCCCAGCATCTGAGCGCCGAGCTCGTCGGCAAGTACGGTCCCGACCGTCCCCCGTTCTCCGCGGTGGCGCTGAGCACGGACACCTCGGCGGTGACCGCGATCAGCAACGACTACGGGTTCGAGCAGGTCTTCGCCCGACAGGTCGAGGCCCACGCCCGCCCCGGGGACATCCTCATCCTGCTGAGCACCAGCGGACGCAGTCCCAATCTGGTCAGAGCCGCCGAGGCCGCCCAGCGTCTGGGAGTGACCACCTGGGCGCTGACGGGACCGGACCCGAGCCCGTTGACCGCGGCCTGTGACTCCTCGATCCGCATCGACGCCGCCGCTCCGCACGTGCAGGAGGCCCATCTCATGGCCGTCCACTGCCTGTGCGCGATCTTCGACGCCACGATCGCGACGATGAGCAGCCGGGCCTCGCGGCCGACGACCACGCGAACGCCGGCCAGGTCCACCCGGCAAGTGCGCACCGGATCCCTCTGAGAGGAGACGCCATGAAGATCACAGTGGTCGGGGACACCCTCCTCGACGCAGACGCCCACGGTGCCGCGCGGCGGCTCCTGCCCGACAATCCCGTGCCGGTCGTCGACATCGACCACGTCGACCATCGGCCCGGAGGCGCCGGATTGGCCGCCTCCCTGCTGGCCGCCGTCGGCCACGAGGTCACCCTCGTCACGGTGCTCGGCAACGACGAGGAATCCGAACGCCTGCTGGCGGCTCTCTCCGCAGTCAACGTCGTCGCCGCCCGCCTCGACCAGCCCACCCCGGTGAAACGCCGCGTGCTTGCCGACGGTCACCTGGTGACCCGGCTCGACGAGAACTGCGACGCCTCCCGCAACGAGGTCACCGATGAGATGCTGCGCGCCGTCCACGACGCCGATGCCATCCTCGTCTCCGACTACGGCCGCGGCCTCCTCGCCGAGGAAACGCTGCGCACGGCGCTCAGTCAGGCGGGTGTGCGGATCCCCATCGTCTGGGACCCGCACCCGGCCGGTCCCCCACCGGCGCCGAACACGGCGACGGTGACGCCGAACTTCTCCGAGGCCACGACCCTGGCCGGCGTCGAGGCGGGCGAGACCTCCATCCCCACCGCGCACGCCGCCGCCACCGAGCTGCTCGACCTGTGGACCGTCACCTCGGTGATCGTGACCCTGGGATCCCGCGGCGCGCTGATCCTTGACTCGGGCGGGGCGCGGTTCTCCCCTGCCACCAGAACCGCGACCGGAGACGAATGCGGTGCCGGCGACTGCTTGGCGGGGCGCCTGGCCGCAGGCCTCGGGGCAGGCGACGACCTGATGGCCGCCGTCGACCGCGCGATTTCCGAGACCGCGGAGTACATCGCCCTCGGCGGCGCCGGAGCCTACCTGCGGACCCTCGCCCACCCGGGAAGCTCCGCCGAACGCGAACCGGAGCCGGACTTCAACGGCGACTCCGCCCTCGCCCGGGCCCAGTCGGTGCGGGCGAGGGGCGGAACGGTGGTGGCGACCGGAGGCTGCTACGACCTCCTCCACGCCGGGCACGCGCGTGCCCTGAGCGCTGCCAGGCGGATGGGTGACACCCTCATCGTCCTCCTCAACTCCGACGCCTCGGTGCGCCGGCTCAAGGGAGACACCCGGCCCATCGTCACCGCTCAGGACCGGGCCGAACTGCTCCTGGCCCTCGACTGCGTCGACGAGGTCGTCATCTTCGACGAGGACACCCCGGTCAGGGCGATCGAGAGCATCCGCCCCGACATCTGGGTCAAGAGCGACGACTACCGCAGCGCGGACCTGGCGGAGGCGAAGACGATCGCCGAATGGGGCGGCCGCGTCGTCACCGTCCCCTTCGTCCCCGCCCGCTCGACGAGCCGCCTGGCCGACGCCCTGCACAGCCTGGAGGCGCCGGCGGACGCGCTCGCGTCCGCCGGCGCGAACTCCGAACCGACCAACCGAACAGAAACCCCGACAGCAGAGGACGTGACAGTATGAGCCTTGAGAACCGCACCATCGTCATCACCGGCGGAAACTCCGGACTCGGCGCCGCCTGCGCCGCAGCCGTCGCCGAGGCGGGCGGCACTCCCGTCGTCTTCGACCGGGAGGCGACCGAGAAGCACCGATCCGTCGTCGTCGACGTCACCGACCGCCAGGCGGTCGAAGACGCCGTCGCGCGTCTGGCGGAGTCGGTCGACGGGATCCACGGCGTGATCACCGCCGCAGGCATCGACGTGCCCGGAGATCTGAGCGAGGTCGACGCCGAGAAGTGGGAGCACGTCATCGGCGTCAACCTGCTCGGGACGGTCTCCGTCGTCCGGGCCCTGCTCCCCCACCTCGAAGCCGCCCGCGGCCGCGTCGTCACCGTCTGCTCGACCCTCGGACTGCGCGGCGCTCCGGGAGCCACCGCGTATGCGGCCTCGAAGTTCGGCGTCCGCGGCTTCAGCCAGGCCCTGGCCGCAGAGATGGCCGGGAAGGTCGGGGTGACCAACCTGATCCCCGGCGGAATGAACACCAACTTCTTCAACGGCCGCACCGAACAGTTCCTGCCGCCCGACCGGACCAAGCTCAACGATCCCCGCGACGTCGCCCGCTCAGTCGTCTTCGCCCTCGAACAGCCCCCGCGCGTCGAGGTCCGCGAGCTCCTCATCGCCCACGAGAGCGAGAACTCGTGGCCGTGACCCGCTCACCCCTCGGCGAGTTCGAGGACCGCGCTCCACACGGTCACCGGGCTCACCTCGGCGACGATCGAGGGATCGTGGGCGCAGCGCTCAGCGGTCCAGCCGACCTGGGTGATGTCGATTCCGCAGACCGGGCACCGGGTCACCCAGGACATGAGCACCCGATGGCGGGCCCGGCTGAGCGGGGACGCGTTGAGCGCGTTGCCCACCCAGTAGACGCCGACGGTCTTCGCCCCGACGGCCGCTGCCAGGTGCCGGGGTCCGCTGTCGTTGCCGGCGACCACCTCGGCGCGGGTGAAGACTCCGAGCAGCTGCGGGAGGGTGAGTTCTCCGGCCAAGGTCCTGACCTGCTCGCCCTGCGCGGCGGTCAGGCGATCGCGGGCGCCGGCGGCGATGCTCGCCCCGTCCTCGCGGTCCTCGGGCCCACCGACGACGATGACCTGCCACCCGGCGCTCACCGCGCTCACGGCGACGTCGATCCAGTGGCCGTTCGGCCAGCGTCGGCGCGGGTCCGTGGCTCCGGGGTGGACGATGAGCAGGGGTCCGGGCGCCTCGCCGACGATGTCGCGTCCGGCGCGCGCCTCGGATTCGAGGACGGTGAGCTCGGGTTCGAGCACCTGCGGGGAGGCCCCCGCCAGGGCGGCCACCTCAAGGCTGCGGATCATCTCATGTTGGTAGTAGACGTAGGGCAGGGTCCGCTCGAGCGGCGGGGCGTCATCGGTGGCCGAGCCCACGGTGTGGGCGGCGCCGAGTGCCAACAGGAACGGGTTCGAGTTCTTCCCACCCCCGTGCAGCTGCACGGCGAGGTCGAAGTTCTGTGCCCGCGCCCGCGCGAAGAACTCCGCCTGCTCCGGGGTGTCACGCAGTCCCGGCTCCCCGTCGAGGACCCACACGGCGTCGATGGGGCCGGGGCGGCCCTCGACCAGCTGCCTCTGCAGCTCGGTCCCGAGCAGAGTGATCGTCGCCTGCGGATAGGTCGCGCGCAGAGCGATCAGTCCCGGGTAGGCGAACATCAGGTCACCGAGACCGCCCCCGCGCAGGACCGCGATCCTCTCCACACCGTCGAATGCCTCCACCGCCGTCACCGTCGTTTCACCGTCGCCATTCCCACCCATCGAGTTCGAGGAGGATTCCCATGCCAGATGACCTGAACACACGCAATGTCACTGTCTCGTCCATCACTATACAGAACCCCACCACCGGCGAACTCGTGGGCGAGATCAGCTGCGACACCCCCGATTCGGTGCGCGCGAAAGTCGCCGCCGCCCATCGTGCCCGGCGCGGCTGGGAGGCCACACCCGTCACCGAACGCGCTCGTCTGCTCACCCTCATCGCCGATCAGCTCGAAGCGGCTGCGGAGGAGCTGGCCGAGCTCAACCACCGGGAGACGGGCAAGACCGTCGCGGACTCCCAGGGTGGTATCGACGCGGGAGTCGGCACGCTGCGCCAGTACGCGGAGCTCGGGCCCGTCCACCGGGGTCACAGTCTGCGCGGGGACCGCCTCGCCGCGGACTTCACCCGGTCCCGCGCCCGGGGCGTCGTCGCCGCCATCACCCCGTGGAACGACCCGGTCGCGATCGCGGCGGGTCTCATCGGAGCGGCCCTGGTGATGGGCAACACCGTCATCCACAAACCCAGTGAGCGCTGCCCTCACCTGGGCAGGCGCCTCGGCGAGATCTGCTCCGCCGTGCTGCCCGAGGGCGTCTTCGCCACCGCCCTCGGCGACGCCGAGATCGGCCGGGTGCTCACTGACGACGAGCGGATCGCGATGTACGCCCATGTCGGGTCGAGCGCTGCCGGCCGCGACATCCACTCCCGCGCCGCCGCCCACGGCGCCCACGTGATCCGGGAGAACGGCGGCAACGATGCCCTGATCGTCGATTCCGGCGTCGACATCGAATGGGCCGCCGGGCAGGCCGCGCTGGGGTCGTTCGCGAACGCCGGTCAGATCTGCACCTCCGTCGAGCGGATCTTCGTCCACCGGGACGTCGCCGCCGACTTCACCTCGGCGCTGGTCGCCGAGGCTGAGAAGTGGAACAGCGCGCCGGAACCCCAGCCGCTGGTCGACCGCCGCCACCGCGAGAGCGTGCAGTTCCTCCTCACCGCCTCCTGGGAGATGGGAGCGAAGGTGCTCGCCGGCGGCTCGATCCCCGATACCCCGGGAGCGCACTACCCGGCGACCGTCGTCGATCACTGCCGTCCGGGAATGCCGCTGCTCACCGACGAGGTGTTCGGTCCCGTCGCGCCCATCTGCGTCGCCGACGACTTCGACGAGGCCCTCGAACTGGCCGCTGCCGACCCCTACGGGCTCGCGGCCACGGTGCTCAGCCCCGATCTGGGGCATGTGCTCGCCGCCGTGGACACCCTGCGGGTGGGCACCGTGAAGGTCAACGCCGTGTTCGGCGGGGCTCCCGGCGGCTCGGCGGAACCGCTGGGTGAGAGCGGGTCCGGATTCGGCTTCGGCCCGGAGCTGCTCGACGAGTTCTCGACCACCTCGGTGGTCCACATCAGCGCTCCGCCGGCGTCGAGCGGTGCGGATGCGTCCGACGGTCCGGCGTCGTCCAGTGGTCCGGCGTCGTCCAGCTATCCGGCGTCGTCCAGCGGTTCAGCGTCGTCCAGTGGTCCGGAACAGTGAGGAGACATCATGAAACGCGATCTGCATTCCGTCTCCATCGCGGCCGGCGCTCCCAGCGCCGCGTGTGAGGAGATCACACCCGAGCTGATCTGCGAGCTCACCCGCAGCTCCCCGCTGATCACGGTGATCGGCGACGTCATCCTCGACAGTTGGATGCAGGGCCGCAGCACCCGCCTGGCCCGAGAAGCCCCGGTGCCCGTCGTCGAACAGGGCGAGGAGACGCTGTCGCCCGGTGGGGCGGCGAACACGGCGATGAACCTCGCCTCCCTCGGCGCCCGGGTGCGGTTGATCGGGGCCGTCGGTGACGACGAATCCGGTGCCGCGGTGAGGCGACTCCTCGCCGAGGCCAACGTCGACGTCTCCGAGGTCGTCATCAGCTCCCAGCTGACGACGACGAAGAAGACGCGCGTCCTCGTCGACGACCACATCCTGCTCCGGCTCGACACGGTGCCGATGCAGGAGCTGGACCGACAGGAGCGTCAGGAGGTCGACGATCGGCTCTGCCGGGCCGCACTCGCGGCGGCCGCCGACAGCGATGCCCTCGTCATCGCCGACTACGGCGGCCCCGTCCATGACAGCGACCTGCCGCGTCGGCTGGCCGGAGTGGGCGAGCGCCCGATGACCATCGTCGACGCCCACCAGCCCGAGCATTGGCGGGACCTGCGCCCCACCGTGGTCACCCCCAACGTCCATGAGGTCGAGGAGACCCTGCACGCAAGCTTCCGCAGCGGCCGCCACCGGGTCACCTTGGCCCAGAAATACGCTCCGGCCATGCGGGAGGCGACGAACGCCTCGGCGATGGTCATCACCCTCGACCGGGACGGGGCGGTCGCCGTCGACGAAGCCGACTCCATCCACGTGACCCAGGCTCAACCGGTGCCCGAGAGCCAGGCGTCGGGGGCCGGCGACACCTTCGTCGCGGGCCTGGCCCTGGCGATGTCGGCCGGGTTCCCCCTCAACCTGGCCGCCGAGTTCGCCCAGTTGGCCGCGAACGTCGTCGTCCACAAGGAGGGCACGTCACTGTGCTCGGCGGCCGATCTCCTCGAGCTCGTCGGTCCCGACCACCGCAGCGCCGAGATGGGCGCCGACGCACAGGACTCGGGGACCCGGCATTCCGGGCGCGACCGCTCCTCGGATCGGGGCGCTGCGCGACGCACGGTGCTGGCTCTCGGGCTCTTCGAGCCGGGCAGCGACTGCGACAGCACCGTGCTCGAGTCGGCACGAGCGCTCGGGGACTTCCTCGTCGTCGCTCTGTCCACCTCGGCGGGGCTGAGCTCGACGGACTCCACGGCCGCGACCATGGCGCTGCTCAGCTCGGACCCGAGCGTCGACGTCGTCACGACGTTCTCCGGGGACGCCACGGCAGTCGTCGAGACCGTTCGCCCCGATGTCATCGCGATCGACGCCTCGACGCAGACGGCATTCCGGCCCGCGGAGCTGACCCTGCGGTTCTCCCACCTCGGCGTCGACGTCATCGACCTCAGCCAGAGCCGGGAGGCGGCACCGGCCGACGTTGCCAAGGAGGCACAATGAGCTCGCAGGCACACACCTCGACGCAGGCACACATCTCGACGGAGGACAGATCTTCGGAGGACACACGGTCCGCCGGTGCACGGTCGACGGGCTCACGGTCGGCCTCCGCACGGTCGGCGGGTTCACGGTCGAGGGGAGCACGCACCTCGGCGGAGTGGGGAGCACGGACTCCCGCTCCCACCGGCCCCGCAGCGGTCGAGGTGCTGATCCCCACCTGTGACCGCCCCACCGAGCTCGCCGTGACCCTCAGCGGGCTCGCCGCACAGATGGACGCCGACTTCGCGGTCATCATCAGCGACCAGTCCCGGGAGCCGGTCGAACCCCGCACCGGGGTCGCTCCGATGATCACGCTCCTGCAGGCTCAGGGACGCCGGGTCACGGTCGACCGCAACCTGCCCAAACGGGGAATGGCACAGCAGCGCCAGCATCTGCTCGACCTCAGTTCAGCCGACTTCGTCCTCTACCTCGACGACGACGTGTGGCTGGAACCGGGGACGATCACCAGGATGCTCTCCACACTGCAGACGCAGAGATGCGGTTTCATCGGCTCAGCGGTGCAGGGCCTGTCCTACCTCGACGACCGCAGACCGGAGGAATGGAGAGAGTTCGCCGAATGGCAGGGACCCGTCGCACCCGAGTCGCTGTCACAGAGCGCCGAGGAACTCGAGCGCTGGAAGCTCCACAATGCAGCCAACCTCTGCCACATCGCCGCAGACCGCAGCTACTCGACAGCTGACCCTGGCGTCTACCACGTGGCCTGGGTCGGCGGCTGCGTGCTCTTCGACCGGCACAAGCTCATTGACGCCGGAGGGTTCGAGTTCTGGAACGAACTGCCCGATACCCATGTCGGTGAGGACGTCTACTGCCAATGGCAGGTGATGCGGCGACACGGCGGTGCCGGGATCATCCCCAGCAGCGCGGTGCACCTCGAATCCCCCACCACCCTCACCCAGCGCGACCACGAAGTCGTCGAGGTGCTCGAGCCCGAACCGGCCTGAGACTGCTCGCCTGGTCCGGCGGGCTCCTACCGGCGGCGGCGCCTGGCGGGACGGAGGTCCCCTACCGGTGGTGGCGTCCGGCGGGCCGGAGGTCCCCTACCGGCGGCGGAAGGTGAGTTCCGGGTGTCGAGTGACAGGGTGTGACGTTTTTGCCATCATCAATGATATGCCGGGCGTCAGCCCCGGTGACAGGGCCGGGCCGCGAGCCCGGTGACAGGAATCATCGACCCTATGAGGAGACAGAGATGACCGATTCGCCCGACCAGAACAGCACCGAGGACTTCGCCGGGGCTTCCGAGAACGACTCGGTCGAGCAGGTGCCCGCTGCGGCTCCCGACACCGAGGCGGAGCGTCCCGGTTCCGAGGGCTCGGACGCTCAGAACTCGAACGCTCACGACTCCGGCTCCGGATCGGACGACGCGATGAGCGAGGACGAGTTGGTTGATGAGTGGGGCGAGGAGTCGTTCCCCGGCAGTGACGCGCCCGGGCACTACTGACCTGACTCAGAGCATCTCCAGCGTCTCGGCCATGTCAGGAATCTCTGGCATGGCCGAGATCTTCTCCGCATTCGTCCAGGACATGAACGTCTCTAGAACAAGAACCGAGTTTTGTAAAGGGGGGTTGTGAAGCTGTGACCGCATAGTTAGCGTCATTTCCACTAAGCCTCTCCTCCTTCTCTTGAGCCGGACGGCAATCGGGAAGGGCATGAGAGGTTGCCGGAGACGTTCAACGACAGTCAGGAGTGGACGAGATGACAACCGCGATCCAAATGGCCCGCAAATACGCGCAGGCGTACGACACGTCCTCAAGGAAGGACAAGGGCAGGTTGCTCGATACGATCACGGTTGCCACAGGATGGAGCCGTGACCACGCCAGACACCAGCTCAGGCAGCAGTTGGCTCTGATGGCTGAGGGAGTGTCTCCCGACTCGGTCCCCGATCGCCGCCGCAGCAAGCCGAAGAAGTTCTCCCTCGCAGCCCGCAAGACGCTCCAATTCGTCTGGGAGCAGTCAGGGCAGCCCTGCGGAAAGTACTTGGAAGCCGCGATGCCGGAATGCCTCGCCTCCCTCGAAGCCCACGGCCACCTGCGGCCGGGACGCGACAGCTACTCCGAGGAGGTTCGTGAGGAGCTGTTCCAGATTTCGGCCGCCACGATCGACCGCTACCTCAGCTCCGAGAAGTCCGACACCACCGAGGATGTCCTCCTCTCCGGGTCGGGCACCGGGTTGAGGACCTCGGTGTCGCTGCATGCGACCAAGCTCCTCGCCGAACCGGAACCGGGCTACTTCGTCGCCGAGTACATCGACCCCGACCACGATGACGATCGCGGCCCCGGTCGCCGCACCCTGACCTTGACCGATGTCCGCATCGGATGGGTCCGAACCGTGAGCTTCGAACCCGACGCCGACCCGGTGAAGGTGCTCGCCGAGGCGGTCGCCTCGATCCCCTACATCGTGACCGGGCTCCTCATCAGCCCCGAGCTGCCGCTGGACGAAATCGAGGAGTGGGCCACCGAGCGGATGGTCGCAGTTCACCCGATCTCCGCGATCAACCACGGCATCCGCCTGGCCGAGCGCAAGCGCAAGACCGTCGACACGCTCCAATCGGTGATCAAGAACAATCCGCACGTCGACATCGAGCTGGCCAACGACATCTGGGACGCCCTCGGCGACAGACTCAACTTCTTCATGCCGGTGAAGAACCCTATCGGGTGGAAGCGAACCCCGTCCGGAGTCCGCCGCCGTGTCTACGACGACCCCGTCACTCCGATCAAACGGCTCCTCGACTCCGGGATCCTCTGCCCCGCTCAGACACGGGAGATGGAGGAGTACACCGCGTCCCTGGACATCGCGGAGCTGACCACACGGATCAAGAACATCAAGACCTTTCTCGACATTGCGATTCACGAGGGGAACTGACCGTACTCTGACGAGACCCATCCGTCCCCGACCACCCCGACCCCGACACAGGAGGAGAACGATATGGCTCCCGAAGATCAGCCGACCATTCCCGGCAAACCTGGCCCCCGGACCCCCGAGTTCGACGAGCCGACGAATCCCCAGCCTCCGCTGCCGCCCAAGCCCGACCAGAGCGGTCCCCGTCCGACGTCCCCGACGGGCGCTCCCAGCGCCGACACCCAGGCGGATCAGGCACAGCAGGGCGCCTACCTGACCACCGCTCAGGGCGCCCGCGTCCCCGACACCGACCATTCGCTCAAGGCCGGCCGACGCGGACCGCTGCTCATGCAGGATCATCACTTCCGGGAGAAGATCACCCACTTCGACCACGAGCGCATTCCCGAGCGCGTCGTCCACGCTCGAGGCTCCGCAGCGCATGGCACGTTCGTCTCCTACGGCAGCGCCGCGAAGGTCACGAAGGCCGCCTTCCTGCAGAAGGACGTCGAGACCGAGGTCTTCACCCGCTTCTCCACGGTGGTGGGCAATCGTGGTTCTGCCGACGCCGTGCGCGACACCCGCGGGTTCGCGACGAAGTTCTACACCTCGGACGGAGTCTTCGACCTCGTCGGCAACAACATCCCGGTCTTCTTCATCCAGGATGCGATCAAGTTCCCCGACATCGTACATGCGGCCAAACCGCATCCGGACCGTGAGATCCCGCAGGCCCAAAGCGCCCACGACACGTTCTGGGACTTCGTGTCCCTGCACACCGAGGCGACCCATCACACGATGTGGCAGATGTCCGACCGGGCGATCCCGCGGTCGTTCCGGACGATGGAGGGCTTCGGCATCCACACGTTCCGCCTGGAGAATGCCGCCGGCGAGACCTCGCTCGTGAAGTTCCACTGGAAGCCGAAGGCCGGCGTCCACTCCCTGATCTGGGAGGAGGCGCAGATGGTCAACGGGGTCGACCCCGACTTCCACCGGCGGGATCTGGCCGACGCCATCGAAGCGGGAGCGTGCCCCCAGTGGGAGCTGGGCATCCAGGTGTTCCCCGACACCGAGGACGAGATGTTCGAAGGCATCGACCTCCTCGATCCGACGAAGATCGTGCCCGAGGAGCTGGCTCCCGTCCAGCCCGTCGGCCTGCTCACCCTCAACCGGAATCCGAGCAACTTCTTCGCAGAGACCGAGCAGGTCGCGTTCCACCCGGGCCACCTGGTTTCCGGCATCGACGTGACCAACGACCCGCTGCTGCAGGGGCGCCTGTTCTCCTACCTCGACACCCAGATCAGCCGCCTCGGCGGGCCGAACTTCGCCCAGCTGCCGATCAACCGACCGCACTGCCCGGTCAACGACATGTTCCGCGACGGCATGCATCAGACCGCCGTCCACCGCGGAGCCGCCCCGTACAAGCCGAACTCCCTCGACGGCGGCAACCCCTTCCATGCGCCCGCCGACGACGATCACACCTTCGTCGAGGTGCCGACGCGGGTCGCCGAATCGACGAAGGTGCGCGAGACGCCGCGGACCTTCGACGATCACTTCTCCCAGGCTCGACTGTTCTGGCTCAGCCTCACCCCGCTCGAGCAGTCACACCTGGCCGACGCGTTCACCTTCGAGCTCGGCAAGTGCTACGAGGAGACGATCCGCGAACGCCAGCTCAAGGTGCTCGCCTCGGTCGACTCCGAACTCGCCACGATGGTGGCCCAGGGTCTCGGACTCGACGTCCCCGAGCCCGAGGTCGAGCCGGCCACGGATGTCGAGCCGAGCCCGGCGCTGTCGCAGCTCGGCCACAAGTGGCCCATCGACGGGCGGAAGGTCGGCATCGTCACCGGCACCGCGACTCCGGCCGAGCAGGCCATCAAGGCGCACGACCTCATCGCGCAGGCAGGAATGGTGCCGATCCTCATCGCTCCCGCCGGAGGAAGCATCACCTCGGGCGGCAAGTCCGTCGCGGTCGAACGGACCTATATGACCATGTCCTCGGTCGAGCTCGACGCTCTGATCTTCGCCGAGGAGGTCGAACTGACCGTGGAGATCGATCGCCTCGTCTCCGAGGCGTGGCGCCACCTCAAGTTCATCGGCGCCTACAGCGACTCCTCGGAATGGATGTCGAAGTACGGAATCGCGGCGAACGATCCCGGCGTGTACTGCAATGACGACTTCGGCAGCATCGTCAAGCAGATCGCTGAGGGCCTCGCCGAGCACCGCGCCTGGGCCCGCGCCCAGAGCTGAACCGCGGCGCTGAGAACGACTGACGCCACCTCGGATTCCCCGAGGTGGCGTCAGTCGTCTGTCAGCGGTGCAGCAGCAGAGAGGACAGTGGTCAGTCGCTTCGCGGAGAATCCTCGGGTGCCGCCTCGGGGGCAGGCGCGCGGAAGCCGACGAGCTTGTGCGAGCCGTCGCACATCGGCGGGATCCCGCTCTTGCCACACCGACACAGGGCGACGACCCGCCGCCCCGGCGCCTCGGGCTCCCGGCCGGGAGCGGGGGCGATGAGGAAGTCGCCGCGCACCAGCAGCGGCCCGTCGGGGCAGGGCGTGATGGTCACCGGATCGGTTTCGTTCTTCACAATTCGCTCACTTTCCTCGACGGTCCGACCGCAGCCGGTCTCGCGACGATCGTCCGTCGCGGCTCGGCAGAGGACTCCTGCGGTTCGTGCTGAACCTTCCGCAGCTGCGCTTGCGAATGCGCGGCAACCGGAATCCTCCTGCCATGGTAGGTCACTCCCCCACGCAGTCTCAGAGCCAGAGCCCACCACGCGCAGACGGCCCGTTCCGCCACCCAGAGCGGGGCCCAGAAGCTCGCCGAGGCGGGGAAGACGGATGTGCCCGACGCTCGCCTCCGCCCCACCTCGGCGATGCCGATGACGAGGACGACCATCGCCGCCAAACGTCTGGGTCGGCGCGCGGATGCCACGGCCAGGGGCAGAAGCGAGAGCTCGACGAGGAACCGCAGTGGTTGGGCGCAGCTGTCGTAGGCTTGCCGAATTCGCTGGCCGGCAAAGCCTGCGAATGATGGCGGACGGCGGGCAACGAAGAGATCGCGGACGCTGCGGACGATCCGGCCGCGAGCCTTCACCGTGCGGATGAGTTCGAGATTCTCGAACAGGACGTCGCCGTCGTATCCGTCGGCGAGCATCGTGGTGCGCAGGGCGAGAGTTCCGGGATAGTCGGAGCCGAAGGCGCGGTTGAGCAGGGACCGGGCAGTGTCCCACCGCGCGTGCCAGGGAACCCTGTGACTGCCGGGGGCGCTGAAGTGGTTCTGCGGGATGACCAGATCGGCCCGATCGAGCTCACCGACGATCCTGAACAGGTCCTCGGGTTCGTAGCGGACGTCGTCATCGGCGATGACCGTGTTCGCCCGGTGCAGCATCGGCACTGCCGTCAGCACTCCTGCGACCTTTCCGTTGAGGCAGGTGGTGTTCGCGCAGTCGAGCACCGTGATGTCCTCGGGCAGCGCGGCCCGGTGCTGTCGCCGGCGGTCGGGATCGGAACCGTCGACAACGATGACGTCGACGAACTCCCTGATCGATTCGAGGTAGTCGGCGAGTTCCGCCAGACCCTTGTCCTCGCTCCACCGCATCGGCAGCACATAGTGCACCGGCAGAATCGGTGCGCCGGCCCTCGCCGAGTTCGCGCCGGCATTCGCTGAGGCTGTCATCGCATGTCTCGGACTTCCCGCAGCGAGGTTCGCCCCTCGGTCCAGTGAGCGTACATGTGCGCGGCGACGAGGTCGTCGACGTAGAGGCAGGCGGTGGCGCCGAAGATGATGTCGGCGATGAGATCGGGGTCGGAGTCGGCCAGACCCCCGGCGAGGTCCCTGCCCGCGATCTGCTCGTGCACTGCATCTGCTTCGACGTGCTCATCGAAGTACCAGGTGACGTCCTCGCCATAACCCTGGCGGGAGAACGCCCGGGAGTAGAACTTGTTCGGGATCGACGATGTCATCTCGAATGCCGCGAGGTGGCCGACGATCGCCCCGCGCAGGCGCCGGTTGAGTCCGAAGAAGCTCATCGTGTTCATCGAGTTGAGGGTGAGAGCCGGAACAAGGTCGAGGTAGACGTCGGGCCGGTCGTCGAGTCCGAAACTGCGCAGGGTGCCGGCGAAGATCTCGGCATGGACCCGCTCCGGATCGCCCGCCCCGTACTCGTCCGACTGGATCTCGACGATCGCAGCCTTGGCGCGGCCCCGCAGGCGTGGGATCGCCCACGAGTGAGGGTCGGCTTCGCGCAGGGTGTAGATGGAGCGGTGGATGAGGAACTCGCGCAGCTGCTCCACCGAGGCGTGGCGGGCCGCCCACATCGCCAGGGTGGGCTTGGCGGCGCCGGCGGTCATCTCGAACAGGACCTCGGACACTTCGTCTCCGGTCTCCGGGAGGACCTCGGGCAGCGGGTTGTGGACCCGGAGCGCGGCTTCCAGCTGAGCCTCGACGAGGCTCCGGATGCCGATCAGCTCGGGGCTCCATTCCCACTCGCCGGTGACGAAGTCGGCGGGGCCGTAGTGGAGCAGGTAGAGGAGGAAGAGCGTGAGCTGGAGATCGTCGTCGGCGAAGAGGTCGTCGGTGTTCTCCAGGGCGGTGACGACGCGTGTTCTCAGCTCATCGAGTTCCTCCGGCCCCACCTCGGCGTCCGAGGTGAGGACTGCGATCAGCTGCTCACTCACCGGACCTCGGGGAAGTGGGGCGGTGCGGGTCCGATCGTTGAACACTTGCGCCGTCATGAGGGTCCTCCTGATGAAGTTTTGAAGACGGGCAGGACTCGGCCCGACCCGTCGAAGAACGGTTCGCCCATTCTTCCAACATCAGGGGTGCTTGTCACCAAGGGCCGGAACTCACACAGTTTCGCCGCGAGGGTCTCCACCGCCGGCCAGGGGTGGCCTGAATTGCGGCGTCTTCGCCGGTCAACGAGCCTGCGTTGCGCCCGTCCGCGGGTCAGGGCTCTCCGTCCTGCCGCTTCCCGGTATTCTGCTCGATGCGCCCCGCCGCCCGTTCCACGTCCCCGGCTCCGGGGTCCATCAGCGGTTCGGAGTCGAAGTCCGCGCGCAGGGTGATCCGGCCTTCGTCGAGCCGCGCCGCTTCGCTCCAGGGGATCAGCCGCGAATCACGGTGCATCCGGTGGAGGAACCAGGCGAGGATCTTCGGCCTGGTCATCCCGGCTCGCTCATAGCCGAGGAAGGGCACCCTCCGATGCCCGCCGACGACCATCGCCTCCAAGCGCGCCTGGCTCGAGTCGTCGCGACCTCGACTGAAGCGGAGGTCGAGGACCCACCCGAGGCGGGCGCCGGTCGAGTCGACCACCTCGGCGTCGATGAGGTCACTGAGAATCATGTTTGCCTCCTGGGATCCTGGAGATGACGTGCCGCTGCATCCAGCGTTCGACCCATGCGGCCGCCATCTGGTCCCGCGGCAGATCGAGGTCGACGGTCACTCCGACGTCGGTGACGTTGTCCCAGCTGATCCGGTGCCACCGCGACGACGGCGGGCGCCCGCCGAAGATGCGGGTTGCGAGCACCGGACCCGTGAGGATGTTGGTGATCACCGGCGGATCGGCGTCCGGATCCAGCGGCTGTCCGTACGGGATGTCGCTGATCTCGAGGTCGTCGACGACGGCGACGGGATCGCCGTCATTGTCGAGGATCTGCCGGTCGACGAGGTGCAGCCTGGCGTCGAAGTGCCGTGGCTCGGCGACGGATTCATCGGCGTCGAGGGGCTTCTGCTTCTCACTCATGCTCCCGCTCCTGTGATGATCATCAGGGGTATGGCCGCGACGGACGCGGCAATGACGATGACGAGGTAGATCAGTGCCAAGGCGTTGGTGAACGGACCGTTGACGTGCTTGCCCATGTACTGCGGATCGTTCGCCACGATGAGGATCGGCAGGTAGGTCAACGGCAGGGCGATGGCCGAGAACACCACCGACAGCTCCGTCACCTGCACGGGGTCGACCCCTGTGCACAGGACCCCGATGCCCAGTAGCACGCAGACGATGATGGTCACGTGGAACCTGGCGGCATGGGTCGGCTTCCGGGTCTTCCCCCACCGCCAGCCGAAGAACTGCGAGAGCATGTACCCGGTCGACAGCGTCGACTCGAGAGCGGCGCCTGTGGTCGCGGCGACGATGCCCAGGATGACGACCGCCAGGAGAAGCTTCCCACCCGCCTCGGCGACGGGGAGCACGACCTGCGACAGGGAGCTGACCTCGATGCCCTGCGGGAAGAGGACGATGGCGGCACAGGCGGAGATCGCGAGCGCGATCAGCGCGCCGACGGGGAATCCGATGAGGACGTTGCGGCGGGATTCGGCGATCTTCTGCGGCGTCCACTTCTCCTCGATCGCGCTCGATGAGTAGAACAGAACCTGGTAGGGAGTCATCGCGGACCCGAAGATCGAGATCGCGAAGTACCAGTAGGTCGCCACATGCTCGTTGCCGGGCACCGACGGCTGGAATGTCTGGTCGAACAGCTCACCCCAGTCCGGACCGAGCATGAACACCGCGATGGCGAATCCGACCAGGGCCAATCCGACGAACGGCACGGTCTTCTCCATCGTGGAGAACTTCACCCGCCAGATGATCAGCCACACGGCGAGGGCCGCCACCGGCACCCAGAGCAGATAGCTGACGCTGCTGGCCAGCTGCAGGGCGAGCGCGATGCCGCCGATCTCCGCGGCGACGGTGAGCAGGTTGATGAGGAATGAGGCGGCGAGGTTGGCCAGCCCCGCCCGGGGCCCAAGACGTTCGCGGATGATCTCGAACGTCGCCCGTCGGCTCACGGCGCTGACCCGGCCGGACATCTGGGTGAAGACGCAGACCCCGATGACGCCGACGAGCAGCACCCAGGCCAGGGAGAGGCCGAACCGGGAGCCGACCTGGGCGTTGACGACCAGGTCACCGATGTCGACGAAGCCGCCGATCGCCGACAGCAGGCCCAACATGACGCCGACGATCTTCTTCACTGCCGCGCCTCCAACTCGTCTTCGAGGGCGGACAGCCGCTCGACGGCGTCGCTGAGCTCGGCGTCCAGCTGTTCGGGTGAGTCGCTGCTTGTGCCTTCGATGGAGTCCTGGGCGTTCGCGATCGCCTTGGCGGCGCCGGAGAGTTCGTCGAGGACTTTCTGCCGGGCCTCCGACTGCGCGTCCGAGTCGACCTTGAGCCCGTAGATCTGCTTGTTCGACTTCTCGACCTGCTTGAACATCTCCTCGCAGTTCGTCTCCGCGACCGTGGTCAGGGTCGTGCCCTCCTGGACCTGGCGGAAGGTGTTCGACACCGATTTCACCGCCGAGGTGGTCGTCTCCACCGCGCGGGACATGTCACCCCAGACTCCCCCCTCCGCGGTCACGCAACCGCTGAGGGTGAGCATGAGAGTGACGGCGCCGACCGCGCACATCCGGGACAGAATGGTCTTCGATCTGTCGAACGCTCGCGCTGTGGTCATCAGGCCTCCTGCTTCGCGTCATGGGGTTGACGAGTTCGAGTCGTGGGGTTCGGCGCGGCGCTGCGCAGATGTGAGTGTATTCTCCTTCCACCTGGGTCGAAAGTCGAGGCCGTACCTCAGGAGACGCCGCCGCGCCTGCGCGTTCGGCGGGTGACGAGAGCCGTCGGTGGACCTAGGACGAAACCCCGATTCTGTCCAGCCCTCTTGTGCTCAAACGGATCATGGGCGACATTGATAGCGTCGGCGGCGCCAGTCGCTGAACCGCTTGCACCAGCTGCTGAATCGCTGGCATCGGTCGAGAAGTGGAGAAGAGGTGAATTCGTGAGGCGGATCGCCTACGTCGACCCTTCATCCGAGGGGATCCGGAGGAAGGGCGCCGGGAAGGGCTACTTCTACCTGTACGGAGATGGGACGAAAGTTCCGCCTGGAGAGGAACTGGACCGGATCCGGTCATTGGCGATTCCCCCGGCCTGGAAGGACGTGTGGATCTGTCCGCGTCCTGACGGTCACATCCAGGCCACGGGTGTCGACAGCGCCGGACGGCGGCAGTACATCTACCACCCCGATTGGATCGCCGAACGGCAGGCAGAGAAGTTCGAGCGGTCGTTGTCCCTGGCCTGGGCGCTGCCGAACGCGCGGCGGAGGGTCACCCTCGATCTCCGTTCCCGCGGCGGCACGGGTCGCCGGGCCGTGGCTGCCGCGTTCCGCATCCTCGACACGACGGGCATGCGCATCGGTAGCCGAGAGTATGCCCGGGTCAACGGCACGTACGGAGTGTCGACCCTGGAGATCCAGCACGCCTCTGTCAGCGGCTCCGCTCTCTCCCTCCAGTTCACGGGCAAGGGCGGCCAGGAGTGGGCGGTCAGCCTTGAGGACAGCGACCTTGCGAAAGCCGTGCGACCGATGCTCCGCCGGGAACCGACGCAGCAGCTGCTTGCCGCGAAGGAAGGCGGAGCCTGGCGGCGCCTCACCGCCGAGGCGGTCAACGACTATATCCGCGACGTGGCCGGTGACGGCTTCACGGCCAAGGACCTGCGCACCTGGAGGGCCACCGTCGTCGCAGGTCAGTCGCTGGCGTGGGATACGGCAGCGGGCACGGGTGAGAAGGAGCGGCGCAAGCTGATCAAGGAGGCGATCGACGTGACCGCTCAGTTCCTCGCCGACACTCCGAAGGTCACCCAGGACTCCTACGTCGATCCGCGTCTCTTCGACGCCTTCCTCGACGGCGACGCCCCGGCCAGGTTTCCTGTCACCGAGACTGCCGTGCGTGATCTCCTCGATTCCCGGGCCCAGCCGGACGATTCACGGGCCCCGGCGGACGGTTCACGGGGCGGAGCCTGACGATTCACGGGTCCCGGCGGACGATTCGTGAGCACCGGCGGACGATTCGTGAGCACCGGCGGACGATTCGCGGGGCTGAGCCTGACGCGATTGTTACGTTTTACCGCAATGCGCTTCGCGCCGGATTCGGCTGTAGTCGTTTACACTGACGGGGTAACCAACCGTCAACCAGTAACAGCGCTGCTTTCACTTGGCTCCTGGACCGTTCGCCACAAGTGGACTGGTCAGAACCATGACCATCTGCTTGCGGTCGATAGTGAAAGTTCCACGCGGCACTGCACGAGTCTTCCAGGAGTCTCATGTACACCATGCTCGACAATCGGGGAGCGTCGAAATTCGATCTTTACCTGCCCGGCAAGTTGGTCGCCTCACTGCATTACACGATCGAGAAGGATCAAGTCGTCTTCGTCTACCTCGAGGCCATCGAACCGGACAGCGCCGACCAGCACTGCGCGGAACTTATCTCGCGGGCGATGAAAGATGCGGTCAATCGCCGGCTGCCGGTGGTCACCACGTGTCCGATCGCAGCGAGGTACCTGCCTTCTCCGCATCTGTCGCCGGCGCCGGTGGTGGTGGTCGAGAAACCCGGTGCGACGGATCCGCGGCGGAGTCTTGACCCGAAATGAATGAGCCCCGCCCCCCGCTCGAGATCCTGCTCATCACCGATCCCGGTTTTCCCAGCCGTCGCCTGCAGGGAGTCCTGGACAGACTCGACGAGCGTCTCAACTCCGATCTCGAACCCAAGGTCCACCTGACCACCAGGATCGAGACCGTCAGGATGACGCCGCACTACGGGATCGACGTCGACAGCGTCGCCGAGGCGGTAGACGAGTACGAGCACATCGACATCATCCTGGTCCTCGTCGAAGCCCCCCGTCACCTCCACCGCCGCCCCCTGGTCGCGGAGGTGTTCTCCGATCACCGGGTCGCCGTCGTCTGCTCCACCGCAGTCGGCGCGATCAGGCCCAACGTTCGGATTCTCAACGTCCTGATGAGCTGCATCGAACGGATGCGCCCCAACCTCTCACGCAAGGGAGTCCGCCAGCCGAAGCTGAGCTTCTGCACGTGGATGGAACACAAAGAGACAGGTGCGCTGTCGCTCTACGCCTCACGGATGACCGGGAACATCCGACTGCTCATGGGCATGGTCGCGGCGAACGACCCTTGGCGAACCCTGCCCAAACTCTCGGGCATCATGGCCGCCGCCGCTGCCGTGGGGGCCTTCGGTGTGTTCTACAGCTCGATCTGGCAGATGGCCAGCTACCTGTCGACAGGGAGACTGCTGTCGATCGGTCTGATGACGATCCTCGGCATGGTCGCCTGGCTCATCTTCTCCCACCGGCTGTGGGACTTTCCGCCCAATGAGAGCCGGGCCGCGACCGTCCTCCTCTACAATCTCTCCACGATTCTGACATTGCTCGCCTGCACCGTGGCCCTCTACCTCTGCCTGGTCACCTTCATCCTGCTCGGCAGCCTGGTCGTCATCGACCCCGAGTTCCTCGGCACGGTGATTCAGACGGAAGCGACCTTCACCAGCTATCTCGACATCGCTTGGCTCAGCGCGGCGATGGGCGTGGCGGCCGGGGCGCTGGGGTCGAACTTCGATTCGGACTTGGACGTCAAGCGTCTCACTCACGGTCAGCGGCTGCGACAGCGGATCTCGACCGAGTGAGTTCTCAGCGGTCGCCTCAACGGCCACCTCAGCAGTCAGTGCCTCGCTGATCTGCAGACTTGACCCGGGATGCGGGCTCGAGGTTGAGTCAGTGCTTCGCTGATTGCTTCACTGATTCGCATGCTGAAGCTGAGTCCGCCAATACTCGTCGCCTCCATAGTGGGTCTGAGCGGGTTTGCAGCCGCGCAGGTTCGAATGCTCCCCCAGCCATTTCCGGACCACCCTTCGGACGTCATCCGGGCGTCCCCGCCAGTTGTCGAGCTCGAGCATCAGCACCGCGCCGTCGCGGGCCTCGAGGCGACAGGAATAGTTGGGCAATCCTTCGGTCCTCTGCGAATGCGTGTACGAGACGTCGCCACAACCGGTGGTGAGACTGAACCGGATGTATTCGCCCGAGACGGCGGCGCACAGCGACTTGAAGGCTCTGTACCTGTTCAGCCATTCCGGAGCATCCCATTCGTCCATACGTTCTATTATGCGCCGAGGGTGCTCAGCTGAAAAGCGGAAGTTGGACAGCCCAAGTCGAACACCACCGGGCCGGGGAGCGGAAGCCGAACAGCTCCGGGCTACGCAGCGTCGAGCGAGGCGACGTCGGGCCGGCGCCTCCTCAGATCACGCGTTCGGGGTACGAGTAGACGTTGAACCGGCCTTTGCGGTTGAATCCGATCACCGTCACGCCGACGCTCCTGCCGTATTCGACGGCGAGCGCCGACGGGGCACTCACCGCGGACATCATCGGGATCCCGGCCATCGCGGACTTCTGCACCAACTCGAACGAGGCTCGGGCGGACACTTGGAGGACCGTGTGGCTCAGAGGCAGGTCTCGGTTGGCCATCGCCCAGCCGATGACCTTGTCCACAGCATTGTGCCGGCCGACGTCCTCGCGGGTGGCGAGGAGCTCCGGTTCGGCGTGCGGGTCGTCGCCGACGGCGAACAGAGCCGCCGCATGGACTCCGCCGGTCTTGTCGAAGACGCTCTGTCCCGAGCGCAGCCGATCGGGCAGCTCCCCCACGCGGGCGGCCGCCAGCAATGGCGGGAACCGGTACTCGCCGTCCTCGTCAACAGTCACCTCGGAGTGCGACTCATCGCCCACCTCGGCGTGGGGACCGTCGGCCGCCTCGGCGTGCGAATCATCGCCCACCTCGGCGTGGCTGTGGGCGGGGGCCGCGGGATCGAAGTGATTGTGGGCGGGAGCCGCGGGATCGAAGTGGCAGGAGGCCGGGATCAGTGGGTAGGCCGAGGTCTTGGTCACCGCGTCGAGAGCCGCGGTCCCGCAGATGCCGCACGAGGATGAAGTGTAGACCGAGCGCGCGGGGGCGGCGTCGGCGCTCCAGATCCCGCGCCGCAGTCTCACGAGGGCGAGGTTGTAGTTGCGGGAGCCATCGGGTGCCAGCCCGGCCGAGAAGTCGATCTCCTCGATGTCGCTCATCTCGGCCACGACACCTTCGGAGAGCAGGTAGCCGGCGATGAGTTCGACGTCGTTTCCGGGCGTGCGCATCGTGACGGAGAACTGCTCGCCGTCGAGCCGGATCTCCAGCGGCTCCTCCCCTGCCAGCGAATCGGGGCCGGCGGAGATCTCCCCCGTGGAGTCGAAACGGTGGACCCGGGCGCGGACGGCTCTGCGCTGCTGCATGGGAATCAGACCCTCGGGCCGTGATCGGTGGTGTCCTCGACCGAGGTCTGGATGTGTTCGAGGAGCTCGTCGATGACGGTGATCCCGTCTCTGACCCCGCCCTTCGACCCCGGGAAGTTGATGACGAAGGTGCGTCCGCGCACGCCCGCGACGCCGCGGCTCATCACCGCCGAGGTGGTCGATTCGAGGCCCTTGCGCCACATCGCGTAGACGAGCCCCGGGGATTGCCGCTCGAGGAGCTCGGCGGTGAATTCCGGAGTTCGGTCGTCGGGAGCCAAGCCAGTTCCGCCGCTGGTGACGATGATGCGCGGCCGCTCGTCCGCGGGAGTGTCGATGAGCAGCGTCCGGAGCGTCTGGCCGACGGGTTCCCCGTCGCGGACAACGATGGCCTCAGGGCAGTCGTAGCCGCGCGAGCGCAGCCAGTCGACGAGGATCGGACCGGTGGTGTCGGCCGCCTCTCCCCTCGCCGCCGAGGTGGACGCGATGATCACCGCTGCCCCGCGACCCGCCCCGAGGAGGGCCGTCGCATCCAGGGTGGTCGTCGTGCTCTCGCTGGCCGCGTCCTCACTGGTGACGCCCACGATGGTGTTCTCACTGGTCACAAAGATCATCTTTTCCGTATACGATGCGGTCACACTTCCCGTCGCTGTTTCACCCGTCATTGTTCCACGATCCGGGCAGAGCGTTCCAGAGTTCGCTCGATTCCGCCCGTCCTCACTTACAGTCGCCGCCTAACGCAGTCTCTCCTCCCGGGCCTGAGCTTCGATTCTCCGGGCGGGCCTCTGCTTCGATTCTCCGGATGGGCCACTGCTTCGAACTGCTCCTCCGCCTCGAATCTCCTCCTGCTCCGCCGGCCGGCCGGTGATAGCGTGGAAACAGTGACAGGCGGCACTGCCGCCCTCACGTCTTGACCTGATCACACCAAGAGAAGGGACAATGACCGATGACATCACAGAGCACGACGACCACGGACCACGACGAGATCCGCAGCTGGGTCGAGGCCCACGACGGCAAACCCGCCAGTGTGCGCTCGACCGAATCGGGCGGTGATCCCGGCGTCCTGCGCATCGACTTCCCCGGCGGGGCCGGCAAGGACGACCTCGAGCACATCAGCTGGGACGACTGGTTCAAGAAGTTCGACGACGAGAACCTCGCCTTCCTCTACCAGGAGCAGAAGTCGGACGGCAGCGACAGCACGTTCTTCAAGCTCGTCAACCGCTGATCGTATCCCCGCCTGAGCGGCCTTCCCGGGTCCTCCGGCTCCGGCGCAGCAGACCTGCCCGCCGGTGACCGGAGGACTTCGCACGTTCAGGGAGGGCTGAACTCGTCCGCAGGCGGAAGTCCGACTATGCTCGCATCTGGCTTTCAGCAAACCGGCATGTTCAGCACGTACCGTTCAGTTGCAATTTCAACTACTCATTGGAGGTAGGCGTGTACGCCACCACTGGACTCCCGACCGTCGTTCGCGACATCGTCACTCTCATCGCCCGAATCGGCCTCGGCGTCATCTTCATGGCTCACGGGTGGCAGAAGTTCAGCGAATGGACCGTGGCGGGAACGACCCAGTCGTTCCACCAGATGGGTGTGCCGGCCTCCGAGGTGGCGGCGCCGTTCTCCACCTACGTCGAACTCATCGGCGGCGCCCTGCTCATCCTCGGCGCACTCACTCCTGTCGTGGGCCTGCTGCTGGCGATCAACATGGTCGGGGCGATGATCCTCGTCCACTTGACTGCCGGAGTCTTCGTCGACCAGGGCGGCTGGGAGCTCGTCGCAGCCCTGGCAGCCGGCTCCCTCCTGCTGGCCGCCGCCGGACCGGGACGGATCAGCCTCGACCAGCTGATCTTCCGAGGCCGGAAGAAGGGAACCCGGAAGCGGTCGCGCGCCGCATCGCGAGCAGCCGCCGAGGTCTGATCACCCGGTCAGACCCAGCGAAACCCCCACCCCGAGTCCGGGACACGATTCTCGAGGTCGATTCGGTCCGATATCTGTTCTCAGAATCGCACCGAATCGACCTCGAAACGTCGGAGACGCCGGTCGATCACTCGCAGGCGATCCCGTCGCCATCTCGGTCGAGGTGGGAACCATAGCCGGGGTCGCCTCGGTGGACGGGAGCCGCGCCGGCCGACCGCGCGGCAGCGCAGTTCTCAAAATGCGTTGCCCCGTCCGAACCGGAGCCGGAATCAGCATTCGGCTCTTCCGGCGCTTTGTCCCCTTCGCCACGCCCTGGCCATGACACATCCTCGTCGAAGGCAGACTTCCCGGGGCACGTGTCGAGCACCTGCTCCATGGCCGCCTTCTCC
>NZ_JAPSIB010000008.1:0-3186 GCF_031179145.1 Brevibacterium sp. | reverse complement strand
GCCGGAATCAGCATTCGGCTCTTCCGGCGCTTTGTCCCCTTCGCCACGCCCTGGCCATGACACATCCTCGTCGAAGGCAGACTTCCCGGGGCACGTGTCGAGCACCTGCTCCATGGCCGCCTTCTCCGCCTGGACCACCCACAATTCGTACTTGTGCTTGACCGCGATCTGCCTGGACACGTATTCGCAGCGGTAGTCCTTGGCCGGCGGCAGCCATGTCGCCGCGTCCGAGTCACCCTTCTGCCGGTTGAGACTCGAGCTCACTGCGATCAGATTGAGCGGGTCGTTGCCGAATTCCCGCAGCTTGTCGTCGTCGAGCGCGAACGCTCCGGTCTGCCAGGCGTTCGACCGCGCGACGATGTGATCGACGTCGATGTTGTTGGGACTGCGGTCGAATGCGTAGGTCCGTCCCGCGTACTCGTCGTCGAGGGTCCCTGCGGTGACGACACAGCCATCTCTCTTCAGCGTGATGGCGTCGAGGTCGCGGCGCAGCACGTCGTTGCGGGTGTCGCAGCCGTTGTGGTCGACATCGGATCGCCAGTCGAACAGGTCCGGATCGTAGCCGGTTTTCGGTGCACGTCCCTTGACCTCGAGCTCGGCGAGCATCGCTTGCGCGGTCCCAGGCGTGCCCGCGCCCGCAGGCGGCGACTCCGAGTCCGCGGTCGGCTCCTCCTGGTCTGGGGTCGACTCCTCCGGGTCCGCGGTCGGCTCCTCCGGGTCCGCGGTCGCGGACGAGGCCGGCGAGCTCTCTGGCGGCGTTGAGGCGGACGCGTTGAGAATTGCGCATCCGGAGATCGGGATCAGCAGGGCAGTCGTCGCGAAGGCGACCAGAGCGAACCTGTTCCGAGGCCCGGAGGCAGCGCACGGTCGCATCGAGGCAGTGCGGAGACGTGGGGAAGTGTCGTGCATATGCTCCGAGCTTAGCCGTGCTTGGCCCGAGCCGCATTGGCGATGATCGCAGACTGCAGCCACTCAGCCGCTCCCGGGCGTGTGTTCTCCTCGATCCCTGCGCGGAATCGCGGATCTTCCACATTGAGCTCACTCTTCTGCACGTGGAAGTCGTGGTCCATGGCGTAGAACCAGCGACTGATGTGTTGCCTCTGCGCCTCGGCGACCTCCATCGCCTCCTCGCTCGTCGGCGCCGCCTCGTCAACCATGAGCTCACGGATGCGCCCCTCGATCGCGGCACTGCCCGCGTTGATCCTCTCCCAATCCTCCTTCGTGTACTTCGACACCTTCCGCGCCGACTCCTCGTAGGCCGCAGTGTCGCCCCACCGCTGTTCGACTTCGTCGAGGAGTTCGTCCTCCTTCTCGGCGAACGAGCCCCACTGCTCTCGCTTCTCAGCCGCCGTCATCGGCGATCTCGTCCTTCTCGTGTTCATGTCTGTGACGCTAATGGTTGACGTTAGGTCACGGTCAAACTCCAGCTCACGCCCGGTTCTCCGCGGGGCCGGGGAATAAGATGACGGTGCACCACCTCGGCGAGAGGACGACGGACAATGCGACACGATGACCAACGACCGCAGCTGATCGGCTTTGCCGCCGAGGCGCCCGTGCCCGGCTACGGGATCGACGTGCTCGCGCAGATGCGCGCCAACCCGTTGACCCGCGTGCGCATCGACGAATTCCGTGCAGAGGCCGCCCACATCGTCATCGTCGCTCCCTCCGCCAAGGTGGTTGACGCGTGCTTCAGCGAGGTCCTAGGAGCTGTGCGAAATCGCGACAGCGTCCCGGAATCGCCGCCGGACGTCCCCGCCCGCAGCGTCGAGAACCTCCATCCTGGTCCCGGCGTCGAGGTCCTCTCCCCCGATCGACTTACCGTCGAGGCGATCGCGGACGTCCCCGGGGGGGGGGACGTGGGTGTTCCTGCCCCACCGGCACGACGGGTGGACGGACCTCGAAGCCGCCTCGGCGAGGCTGCGAGCGTTGCTGGTCAAGGAGAACACGACGCGGCCGAGGAATGCCCAGCTCACCCTCATCGAGTACGGGGTGAACTTGTGGCTGTGGGCCGAGTCGCCACACTCTGGCGGCGACCCCGTCTGCCACGCGGGCGAGCTCATCAGCTGGGAGAGCGCCTGGGCGCTGGTCGAAGACTCGGCGGCCTCCGAGCGAAGCGCCTCCGCGCTCCCTGGAAACTCCGCAGCAGTCTGCAGGCCGCCGATCTACTTCGGCCTCCCTCCGCTGCTGCGGGCCCGTCGTCTCGCCTGAAGCGCAGAACGCCTCGCGGTTCTCAAGTCAGACCAGTCGAACCGCACCGGCAGAGATGATTTTCATTTGGAATGAACAGATGCTTGCGCTGAACGGACGGGCAGCAGTGGACGTGGACGACCAAGTGGCGCGACTCGTCGATTTCAGAATGGCGGTGGATCGTCGTCGAATTTGTGATCCCAATCGATGGCTGAACGATCAGGGCGACTGCCCGGCTGGGCCTTGCCCCTATCGACAGCGCCCGAACCGCCAGTAGCACCAGCAACAGAGCCACCAGAATCAGTGGCACCAGAATCAGTGCTACCAGAGTCAGTGGCACCATCATCGGCTGCCTCCAAGTGCGACAGCAACTCTTCCCGCCGGTTCCGGGCGAAAACCGAGTAAAGCGGGGAACCATCAATGTTCATACCCTTGGTGGCCATGACGATCAGAGGATCGTATTCGACGATCTCAGCACCGATCACCGGCGCGCCGAAACGATCACTGCTGGAAAGCGTTCGAGTGAACCTGCGTTTGACACAGATCTCGGGCAACGAACTCGTCGGCGGCCTGCACCCGCTGCCCGGTTCGGGAGACGCGTCACCAACAGAAGCCCGAATCTCGACAGACTCCTCCCCCTGACGCTCTGTGCCTCCTCGCGGGAGGGCTTCAGGCGCGGGCCTGCGCCCAGAACCCGCACAAGAGGAACCACCCGCGGCCAGATAGTTCTCCGCCACACGCTCCGCTATCCTGCGGACCGCTCTCGAGTCCGACGGTCCAGCATATTTCACGGATCCCTGCCCGGAGGACTCGCCGACGGAAGATTCGCCGGCAGCATTGCGAAGACCATTCCCATGGACTTCCGCTCTAGTCTGCAAGTCATTCGCTGTTCCCGGCGGCGGCAGTGTCCACTCAGCAGTGGCAGACTTCTGCCCCAACTCCCACAAACGCAGCGCCTGAGCAGCATCAATGGGAGAATCCGGCACGAACACCGTCGTC
>NZ_JAPSIB010000007.1 GCF_031179145.1 Brevibacterium sp. | reverse complement strand
AGTGAACGATGTCGTGAGACATGTGGTGAAGGATGTCTCGACACAGGCAGTGAATGATGTCGTGACACATGAGGTGATCGATGTCGAGAGACATCAGTGAACGATGTCGTGAAACCAGACACCACCGGCTCCGCGTTATGTGAGACCCCCGTCTGACCAGTAAATCACTGGGAAGGCGGGGGTCTTGTCGTGCTCGACGCCTGGACCTGCGCCCGGGAGTGAAAGCTGCCCGGTGCGTCCGACTGCTTTCCGGTGCGGTTGTCCGCTCAGGGGTGGTGTGATCCGCCCGGGTCCATTAGCCTCGCTGATGTCAGGCAATCCGAAATCGTCTGACAATCCGAGAACGAGGAAGGTCTGTCATGAAGATACTGCTGGTCGGGGCCGGAGGGCATGTCGGCGGCGTCGCCCGCGCCGAGCTCGAAGCTCGCGGACATGAGGTCATCGCCGTCTCGCGCTCCACCGAACCTGGCGTGGACACCTCGGATCCCGAATCCATCTCGTCGCTGCTCTCCGCGGTCGGCCGGGTCGACGCCATCGTCATCGCTGTGGGCTCGGCAGCTTTCAAACCGGTGATCGAGCTGACCCGCGAGGACTATACGGCCGCCTTCACCTCGAAGACGCTGGGCCAGATCGAATTCGTCACTCAGGGCCTGGAATCTCTCAACCACGGCGGATCGATCACGGTGACGACCGGAGTGCTCAGCCGGGAACCCGTGCCGACAGCGGCGGCTGCGGCAATGGCCAACGGCGCGGTCGAGTCGTTCGTCATGGCGGCTGCTCCGGAGCTTCCGCGCGGAATCCGCATCAACGCGGTGAGCCCCAATGTGCTGGCGAACTCCCCGCACTACCATGAGGCATTCGCCGGAATGGTGCCTGTCACGGACGAGCAGGTGGCCGCTGCATTCGTACGTTCGGTCGAGGGCAACGTGACCGGCCGGGTCCTGACGGTCTGAGTTCCCAGCGCCGCATGCCCTGACCCGGGCATGCGGCGCCGCTCGGCCCCGGCCTCGTCGGGGTACGGCCCGCACTGCGGCGAGGTGGAATTCGAAAGCGCCCGCTGGTGCTACGCTCGGTAGAATTCTGCACGAGCAGACGTGCCCCGTGAGGGCGGCTGGGAAGCGCCCGGCGGGGCAGGAGAACCGAGAAGGAAGCGCTGTGGAGTCGATGCCTGAGACCACGGATTCGACTGAGACGACGGTCGTGCGTCAGCCTGCATCGAACACGGAGCGCCGGCAGCGGGTCATCGATGAGATCAAACGCAGGATCGTCCTCGGCGAGATCCGACCCGGGCAGCGCATCATCGAGGCCGAGCTCACCTCCTCCCTTGAGGTCAGCCGACCTACGGTCCGCGAGGCCCTCAATCAGATGGCCCGTGACGGCTTCCTGATTCAGGAGGCCTACCGCGGTCTCCGCGTCGCCGACATCGAGGTCGACTCCCTGCTCGAGATCGCCCATGTCCGTGTCGCACTGGACACCGAGGCGATCAACGAGATCCTTGCTGACGGCACGGGGCGCCGGATGGCGGCGCTCGAGAGGTCCTGGATGGAATTCGAGTCGGCAGGAGAAGACTCGGACCCCCTCGCGCTCCACGAGGCGCACATCCGCTTCCACCGGGGCGTCTGGGAAGCGGCCGACAACTATCTGCTCATGCGCATCTGGCCCGTGGTCGAGGCGCAGATGACCATCGTTCTGGCCTATGACCAGTTCACCCGCCGCGACGCCCAGCGCGCCCACGCCGTCCATGCTGCACTCATGGATGCGATTCGCAGCGGTGACTCCGCGCGCATCCGGACGGCACTGCAGGTCCATACGATCGACAGTGCTCAGGAGCTCGCTCTCCTCATCACAGGCTCGCTCGACAAGCGTTAGAGCCTCGCTCGACAAGCGACGGAGTCTCGCGCACGGGGCCGCCTCCCTTTGCAGAGCCCTGGATTCCACCGAGCTCCCGCCCTCCGTCGAGCCCCGACCCCTCAGGGCCAGTCCGGTCCCAGTCGGCCGCCCACCGTTGCGGGGCGATCTTGCCCAGTGAAAAGCTGTTGACGTGATCCGCGTCATACGCGTAGCGTAAGCCCCAACGGATTGTCATACAATCACGACCTGACGGCCCGGTCCGTGCCCGGGGCGGGACTCGGAGAAGAACAAAGGGAATCTTGGATGAAAGCTGTCGTCGTCGGTGGGGGAGTCGTCGGGCTCACCACGGCCTATGAACTCGCCTCTGCTGGGTGCGAGGTCACTGTCCTCGAAGCCGGAAAGTGCGGGGCCGCTGCCTCGCACGGCAACGCCGCGAAAATCGCGATTGCCGAGAGCAATCCGGTGCCTGCCCCGGGCGTCCTTCTCCAAGGGATCAAGTGGATGCTCAAGCCCGACAGCCCCCTCTCGATCCGGCCTTCGCTGGCTCCCGGCTACATCAAGTTCCTGCTCCGCATGGCGATGCATTGCAACGTCCGCGACTTCGAGGCAGGACTCGACCTCCACCTGCGTCTTGGCGCCGACGCCAACGACCTCTTCGACGATTATCAGCGAGCAGGCATCGACTTCGAGATGCACACCAAGGGAGTCCTCCTGGCGTTCGAGACCCGGGAGAGGTTCGATGAGCACTCGGAGAGCCTCGAGGCATTCGAATCCGCGGGCCATATCGCCGAGCACCTCCACGGGGACGCCGTACAGGCGGCCGAGCCGGCGCTGAGCGACCGGCTCAAGCACGGCCTGTTCTTCCCCAATGACCGTCAGATCGAACCCGACTCCCTCACCCGCGGTCTGCTCGCCAAGCTGGATGAGCTCGGTGCCACCGTCCGAGAAGGAGTCAGCGTCATCCGGTTCGTGCGCAGTGGTGAGACTGTCACCGCCGTCGTGACAAACGACGCCGAGGTGCTCGCCACCGACGCCGTCGTCGTGGCCGCCGGCGTGCCGACCGGTCAGCTGCTCGCCTCATTGGGCCAGAGGCTGCCGATCTACTCCGGCAAGGGATACAGCCTCGACTACTCTCCCGCCCCGATCCAGCTGCGGACGTCCCTGACGCTCGAGGACGCGCGGGTGGCCGTGACTCCGCTCAATGGAATGCTGCGTTTGGCCGGCACCATGGAATTCGGCAGCAAGGACGATTCCATCAACGAAGTGCGCGTGGAGGCGATCCGTCGTGCCGCTCGCGAGGCGTTCCACTCCTGGGGTGAGCCCGCAGGGGAGCGCGAGGCCTGGGCCGGTTCAAGACCGATGACTCCCGACGGGCTTCCCGTCATCGGCAGACTCGATGTCGCCCGCAATGCCTATGTCAACTCCGGGCACTCCATGCTCGGTCTGACCCTGGCCCCGGGCTCCGCGAAGGTCCTGACCGACATCATGCTCGACCGTGCACCCAGCCTGAGCCCCGAGCTGTTGGCCCGGGTCTCGCCCAACCGCTTCTGAACCCGAGCGGGAGCGGCCCGGGCAGGCACCGACGCCCGACCGCTGCCGAACCGCTTCTGACACCCAACCATTTCCGAGCACCCACCGATACCCCGCGAAAGGCAGACTCATGACCACGGAATTCAGCGGCATCCTCGCCGCCTGCGTCACCCCCTTCACCGCCGACGGCTCCGAGGTCGACGTCGAGGGCATCAACGCCCAGGTCGAGCACATCGTCTCCAACGGAGTCAACGGACTCGTCCCCGGCGGCTCGACCGGCGAATTCACCGCCCTGTCGATCGACGAACGCAAGGCGTCCAACCGTGCCTACGTCGAAGCGGCCGCCGGGCGGGTGCCCGTCGTCGCCGGAACGGGGGCGCTGAGCACCGCCGAAACGATCGAACTGAGCAAGGACGCCGAAGCCGCTGGAGCCGACGCCCTGATGATCGTGCCCCCGTTCTACGACACCCCATCCTTCGACGAGGTGCTCGGACACTTCACGGCGATCAGCGAAGCCGTCAGCCTCCCGATCATGTTCTACAACATTCCCGCCGCCACGGGACTCGAGCTGACCGCGGAGGACCTCGGTCGCCTCGGCGCCGAAACCGGTATCACCTGCTACAAGGACACTGGCGGTGACTTCCCCAAGTTCACCGAGGTCCACTTCTGTCACGCCGACGACATTGTCGCGCTCAACGGCTGGGACACCCTGACCTTCGCCGCGCTGGCACTCGGGGCCACGGCCGGAGTCTGGGGTGCGGCGAGCGTCATCCCGGCACTGTGCAGCGAGCTCTACCAGGCACTCGCCGTCGACGAGAACCTGCCCAAGGCCCGCGAACTGTGGGCGAAGATCAACCCCATCTGCGTCTTCCTCGAGTCGCACAACTATGCCTGCGCGATCAAGACCGGCGTCGAGCTCGTCGGGGTCCCCGCGGGACCGACCCGCGCGCCGATCCAGCCGCTTGCCGACGAGTACCGTGAAGAGCTGCGGGGCCTGCTCGAGGCCGCCGGAGTCACGACCATCTCCTGATGAACAAGACCCAGCGCATCAACGCCGTCGACGTCCATGCCGCCGGTGAACCCGGCAGAGTCCTGATGGGGACCGGGCTGAGGGTCAAGGGCGCGACGATGGCCGAGCGCCTGCGCTACTGCGAGACCCACCTCGACGACCTGCGAACCCTGGTCCTGCAGGAGCCGCGCGGGTATCCGGGTCTGTGCTCGCCGCTCGTCGTCTCTCCCACCGACCCCACCTGTGACTTCGGGATGATCGTCATGGAGCAGGGCGGTTTCCGACCGATGTCGGGCTCGAACCTCATCTGCGCGGTCACCGCGCTGGTGGAGACGGGCGCGATCGACGTCGAGGAGCCGGTCACCCGGCTGCGCGTCGACACCGCGGCCGGCATCGTCGCGGTGCGCGTCGACGTCGTGGACGGCCGCGCCGTCAACGTCACGTTCGACAACGTTCCGTCGTTCGTCGTCGGACTCGACCTTCCGCTCGACGTCCCCGGCTACGGCACCATCCCCGTCGACATCGTCTTCGGCGGACAGTTCTACGTCCAGACCAGGGAGGAGAACCTCGGCGTCGAGCTCGAACCGGGCAACGCCAAGGCGATCATCCGCGCCGCCAGCATCATGCGCAAGGCCGCCGACGAGGCGTTCGACGTCAGCCACCCGCTGCTGCCGGAGATCAACACGATCGCCCTGCCGATGATCCACGGGGCGGCCCGCACCCAAGGTACCGACGGTCGCAACGCCGTCGTGCTTCCCAACGGCGAGGTCGACCTCGATGATGCCAGCACCTGGTCGGGCACGCTCGACCGGTCTCCCTGCGGGACCGGCACGAGCGGCCGCGTCGCCGCGAAGTTCGCGCGGGGCGAGCTGGAGATCGGCGAGGACTTCGTCCATGAATCGATGATGGGCACGACGTTCACCGCGCAGGTCAAAGCGCCCGCCGAGGTGGGGCCCCACTCCGGCGTCATCCCCTCGATCTCCGGCCGGGGATGGATCACCGGCTTCCAGCAGCTCGTCCTCGAATGCGACGATCCATTCCCCGTCGGCTATACGGTCGGCGACATCTGGGGTTTCGGCGTCGGCCGCACGACCGCCGAGAACGACGCCGTCGAACCAATCATCACCGAGACAGAGGAATCACCATGACAGATCTCAACTTCATCGACGGCGCACGCCGTCCCGGCTCCGGCGCCGAGACCCTGACCGTCGTCGATCCCTCCACGGGTGAGACCGTCGCCACCGGAACCGCGGCGGATGCCAAGGATGTCGCCGAGGCGGTGGCCGCCGCGCGTCGCGCGTTCATCGAATGGTCGGCGAAGACCCCGGGAGAGCGCTCGGACATCATGCTCGCCTGGGCGGACCTGCTCGAGGCACGGGCGGAGGAGATCGCCGCTCTCGAATCCCGCCAGGGCGGCAAGCCGATCCGGCTGGCTGAGGGATTCGACATCCCGGGCTCGATCGACAACGTCCGTTTCTTCGCGGCCACGGCTCGCAACCTCGAGGGCAAGGCCAGCGCCGAGTACTCACCGGACCACACCTCGTCGATCCGCCGTGAACCTGTCGGAGTCGTCGGGTCGATCGCCCCGTGGAACTACCCACTGCAGATGGCGGCGTGGAAGGCACTCCCGGCGGTCGCCGCCGGGAACGCGATCGTTCTCAAGCCCTCCGAACTCACCCCGCTGACGTCTTTGATCTTCGCCGAGACCGCCCATGAGGCCGGAATGCCCGCGGGAGTCTTCAACGTCGTCACCGGCAGCGGGGCGCAGGTCGGTGCGGCCCTGGTCGAGCATCCTGATGTCGACATGGTCTCTTTCACCGGTTCGACCCGGGTGGGCCGGGAGATCGGAGCGAAGGCGGCCGGCGCCGTCAAGCGCGTCCATCTCGAACTCGGCGGCAAGGCGCCTTTCCTCGTCTTCGACGACGCCGACCTCGAGGCTGCCGCTCGCGGCGCCGTGGCCGGCTCGCTCATCAACGGCGGGCAGGACTGCACCGCTGCCACTCGTGCCTATGTGCAGCGCCCGTTGTTCGACGATTTCGTCGCCCGTGTGGCCGAACTGATGGAGCGGGTGCGGATCGGTGCCGCCGGAGAACCGAGCACGGACCTCGGTTCGCTGATCTCGGTCGCTCACCGCGACAAAGTGGCGGCAATGGTCGAAGACGCCGTGGACAATGGTGCAAAGGTCGTCTGCGGCGGCGAGGTCCCGGCCGATGCACCCGAGGACACCGCCTTCTACCGGCCGACACTCATCACCGGCGCCGCGCAGGATTCGACGATCGTCCAGGAGGAGGTCTTCGGTCCTGTGCTCGTCGCTCTGCCCTTCGACACCGATGACGAGGGCATCGCCTTGGCCAACGACACCCCGTTCGGGTTGGCCGCCTCGGCGTGGTCGACGTCGGTCTTCCGCACGCAGCGGGCTTCGCGGGAGATCCAGGCCGGATGCGTGTGGATCAACGACCACATCCCGATCTTCTCGGAGATGCCCCACGGCGGTTACAAAGCCTCGGGCTTCGGCAAGGACATGAGCCAGTACTCCTTTGATGAGTACACGAACGTCAAGCACATCGTCTCCGACATCACGGCCGCCGCCCACAAGGAGTGGCAGGATCTCATCTTCACCACCGACCGGGGCTGAGATCAGTCCGGAGGAGCGCGCTGCAATGGAGCTTGCCGAGAGAACCGTCATCGTCACCGGCGCTGCCGGAGTTTCGCTACTCTGGCTCGCCGCGGGAGGAAGTCACCGCCGGCCGCGCACCCGCCACCACAGGAGCGCCACATGCAGAGCCGTGCGCGACTCGGCGTCGTCGAGGGAGACGCCGAGGCGGTCCTGCAGCTTCGCGATCCGCGCGTAGAGCGCGGGGCGGGACAGATACCCGGCGCGAGCGACCGCGGACTTGTTGCCGCCGTGCGACAGGAACAGCTCGAGGAAGTCGAGCATCTCCTCGTCCTCGGTCTCGAGCAGGGGTCCGAGCTCCGCCTCGGCGAAGGCGTTCAGAGCCTGGTTGTCGGCCAGGGAGGTGAGCAGGCCGCGCAGCCTGACGTCGGAGAAGCGGTAGTAGAGACGCTGGCGCAGATCGAGAGTCGAGGCGATCTCGGCGACCTGTGCCGCGGATTCGAGGCGCAGCGCTGCCGTCAGCAGCGAAGTGCTCGACCGCGCGACCCCGACAGTCGTCTCCCGATGCGGCAGACCGGTGAGCACCCGCTTGAGCGCCGTGTCCTCATCAATTCCCGCGGGCAGTGCGAGGACGACGCCGAAGGATCCCGACTGCATTCCCGCCGCCAGAGTGGTGCAGCGGTGCTGGGCGGACGTCTCGACGAGAAGCTGGAGCAGAGACCTCTCCTGCAACTGCAGGCTCGTCGGGTCCGTCGCCGAGCTGCGGTCGATCCGCACGACCACCGCCACCATGTGCCCGCGGGCGGTGAACCCGAGGGCTCGGGCGCGGGCTCTCGCGCTGTCCTCGTCGAGCTCGGTCGAGTCCGCGATCTCGCGGATGAGCCCTCCCTGGGCCTGGAACAGAAGGTCCTGCTCATCGCGTTCGGCCATCCGCGCCAGTGTCAGCGACTGTGCGGCCCGCTCGATGATCTGCGCCGCCTCCTCGTCGTCGGCGGTGCGCCCCGGAGCGACCAGCCTCCCCCAGCGCCGCTCCCGCAGCCCGACCGGAGTCTGCAGCCAGCGCTGGCCGGCCTCACCCTCGCCGAGGCGGTTGCCCGGCTGCCCCCATTCCCGCAGGATCCGTGTGGTGTCCTGCCCGCCGTCGGCGTGGGTGAGGATGCGTCGACCGACGTCCTCGAGGACGACGGGGGAGGCGAGCAGTTCGGCCGTACGTTCGACGATGTCCTCGGCGCCGGCGCGTTCGAGGCTCAGCTGGGTGAATGTCTCATGTGCTCGTCGCACTCGCTCCTTCCGCGCCAGCTGCCGGTTGAGCAGCTCCTGGTGGGCGAGCTCCGTCACGCGCACGAACTTGATCCGCCGGCTCAGGAGGATGATCGGCAGCTGCCTGCCGGCGGCTGCCGCACGGAGGACCGCGAGGGCGTCGTCATCGGGCCGGCCATCGGCGTCGATGAGCTCGATCACCGCCCCGGCGGCGGACACGGACTCGAGCTGGTCGAAGAATGCGTTCGCCGCCTCGGCGGAGGACCGGAAGGACAGGCCCGTACTGAGCACGCACTCCCCACCCTCGAGGAACCGTCCGACCTGCTCGGAATCCGCGATGTGCACCCAGCGTACGATGCGGTCCAGGTTCTCCTGCCCGGTGACGAGTTCGGGTGAGCCGCGCCCGATCTCCTCGAAGTCGAGCAGGTGTCCGATCGTGAGTTCGGCGAAGTGATGCGGAGCGTCCGACACTGTGTAAGAGGTCACGGCTCCATTGTGACAGATTGTCACTGTTCTTACCGTTCGCCCTGACCCACCATGGAGGGAGTCACCGCAGACTCACCACCGAAAGAGGACGACACATGCGCACCGTCTCGCATTGGATCAACGGTTCAGGCGTCGACGCCGGAAGCGACTCCCGCTTCGCCGAGGTCACCAACCCCGCCACCGGCGCAGCCACCGCCCAGGTCGCCCTCGCCTCGCGGGAGACCGTGGACTCCGCGATCGCCTCGGCGGCGGAAGCGTTCCCCGGGTGGCGGGACACGTCCCTGGCGAAGCGGACGACGATCCTGTTCGCGTTCCGCGAGCTGCTCAACCAGCGCAAGGGCGAGCTGGCCGAGATCATCACCGCCGAACACGGCAAGGTCGTCTCCGACGCCCTCGGCGAGGTCAGCCGCGGACAGGAGGTCGTCGAGTTCGCGTGCGGCATCGCCCACCTGCTCAAGGGCGGCTACACCGAGAACGCCTCGACCAAGGTCGACGTGCACTCGGTCCGGCAGCCCCTCGGAGTCTCCGCGATCATCTCCCCGTTCAACTTCCCCGCCATGGTCCCGATGTGGTTCTTCCCCGTCGCCATCGCCTCCGGCAACACGGTGATCGTCAAGCCCTCCGAGAAGGACCCGAGCGCAGCCAACTGGATGGCCGAACTGTGGAAGGAAGCAGGGCTCCCCGACGGCGTCTTCACCGTCGTCCACGGTGACAAGGAAGCGGTCGACGCTCTGCTCGAGAGCCCGCAGGTCGACTCCGTGTCCTTCGTCGGCTCGACCCCGATCGCCCAGTACGTGTACGAGAAGGGCACGGCCACCGGCAAGCGGGTCCAGGCTCTCGGCGGTGCGAAGAACCACATGCTGGTCCTGCCCGACGCCGATCTCGACCTCGCCGCCGACGCCGCGGTCAACGCCGGCTACGGCGCGGCAGGTGAGCGCTGCATGGCCATCTCCGCGGTCGTCGCCGTCGAGTCGATCGCCGATGAACTCGTCGCCAAGATCGCCGAGCGCACCCGCACACTGAAGATCGGCGATGGTGCCAAGGATTCGGACATGGGACCGCTGGTCACGGCCGCCCACCGCGACAAGGTCGCCGGCTACATCGATGCTGGAGTCGACGCCGGCGCCACTCTCGTCCTCGACGGCCGTGAGGTCAGCGAGAACGCGGACCCGAACGGCTTCTTCCTCAACCCCACCCTGTTCGACCACGTCACCCCCGACATGTCGATCTACACAGATGAGATCTTCGGGCCAGTCCTCTCCGTCGTCCGCGTCGAGAGCTACGACGACGGCATCGAGCTCATCAACTCCAACCCCTACGGCAACGGCACCGCGATCTTCACCAACGACGGGGGAGCGGCCCGTCGCTTTGAGAACGAGATCCAGGTCGGAATGGTCGGCGTCAACGTGCCGATTCCGGTGCCGATGGCCTACTACTCCTTCGGCGGCTGGAAGAACTCGCTGTTCGGCGACACCCATGCCCACGGAATCGAGGGAGTCCACTTCTTCACCCGGGGCAAGGTCGTGACCACCCGCTGGCTCGACCCCAGCCACGGCGGAATCAACCTCGGATTCCCCACCAACGGCTGACCTGACCCACATCGAAACGTGAAGGACGATCATGACCACGACTGAAGAAGACCTCAACCTCGACGCGCAGGCCTCCGCGGAAGCCGGCGCAGTGACTGCGGCCGAGGCATCCGCTCCCGCCGAGGCGCAGCCGGCGCAGGCGACGATCACCGACGAACAGATCGAGGTAGGTCGACGCGCCCATGACCTCGACCGTGAGCACGTGTTCCACTCCTGGCAGGCGCAGGGGCCCTTCACCCCGATGACCGTGCTCGCCGCGGAGGGGCCGTACGTCTGGGACGGGGAGGGCCGGAAGCTGCTCGACATGTCCTCGCAGCTGGTCAACACCAACATCGGACACCAGCACCCGAAGGTCGTCGCCGCGATCCAAGAGCAGGCCGCGCGCCTGTGCACGATCGCTCCGCAGCACGTCAACGATGCCCGGTCGGAGGCCGCGCGGCTGATCGCCGAGATCACCCCGGGCGATCTCAACCATGTGTTCTTCACCAACGGCGGAGCCGACGCCAACGAGCACGCGATCCGGATGGCCCGCCTGCACACCGGTCGGACCAAGGTGCTCTCCGCCTACCGCAGCTACCATGGCGGCACGCAGCTGGCCGTCAACGTCACCGGTGACCCGCGCCGGTTCGCCAACGACTACTCCGCCGAGGGCATCGTCCACTTCATGCCGGCGTACCAGTACCGCTCGTACTTCGGTTCCACTTCGGAGGCGGAGGAGACCCAGCGGGCGCTCCAGCACCTCGAGGACATGATCGTGCTCGAGGGTCCGAGCAACATCGCCGCTCTCATCCTCGAGACCGTGCCCGGCACCGCAGGCATCTACGGGCCTCCCGCCGGATACCTGGAGGGCGTACGGGAGCTGACGTCGCGCTACGGAATCATGTACATCGCCGACGAGGTGATGGCCGGGTTCGGTCGCACCGGGCGCTGGCTCGCCGTCGACCACTGGGACGTCACCCCGGACCTCATCACCTTCGCCAAGGGCGTCAACTCCGGCTACGTTCCCCTCGGCGGGGTGGCGATCTCCGAGGCGATCTTCGAGACCTTCCGCGAACGCGCCTACCCGGGCGGTCTCACGTACTCCGGCCACCCGCTCGCCTGTGCGGCCGCGGTCGCGACGATCACCGCGATGCGCGAGGAGGGAATGATCGAGAACGCCGAGCGCCTCGGTGCTGAGATCATCGGGCCCACGTTGCGGGAGTTCGCGGAGCGGCACCCGTCCGTCGGCGACGTGCGGGGCATGGGCTGCTTCTGGGCCGTCGAACTCGTGAAGAACCGTGAGACCCGGGAGCCACTGGCCGCCTACGGCGGAAGCTCGCCGGAGATGAACCAGGTCATCGCGGCACTCAAGGCCGAAGGAGTGCTGCCGTTCGCGAACTTCAACCGGATCCACGTGGTGCCGCCGCTGAACACCCCGGACGCAGACGTGCGCTTCGGCCTCGAAGCGCTCGACCGCGCCCTCGACGTCGCGGACTCCTTCGTCAGCTGAGAGCTGGCCTCGGCGGGGAGCCTGCGCCTCCCTGTCATCACCGGACTGTCATCACCGGACCGCTGTGAGTGTGCATACATTCACCGGTCCGGTGATGCGCATCTGTCCTGCTGGGAAGTTTCCGGTGCGTGAACCGGGTGAAGCTCAGTCGACGATCTGGTGAAGTTTCGGTGACTTGTGGCTGTAGACTTTTTCGGGATTGAGTTTGCTGTTTCACCGGCCCATTCATCCATGGCCCGCATTGTGTCTACATCCAAGGTCGCTCAGTGGAAATCATCATCGTCGTTGTCCTCGTCATAACGCTCGCCCTCTTCTTCGACTTCACCAATGGGTTCCACGACACGGCCAACGCCATGGCGACTCCCATTGCGACCGGAGCCATCAAGCCGAAGGCGGCGGTGACGCTGGCGGCTCTGCTCAACCTCGTCGGCGCCTTCCTGTCCACCGAGGTCGCGAAGACGATCTCCGGCGGCATCATCAAGGAAGGCGGCGGGGGAGTCCAGATCACTCCGGGCTTCATCCTCGCCGGCCTCATCGGCGCAATCGTGTGGAACATGGCGACGTGGCGGTTCGGGCTTCCGTCCTCGTCCTCGCACGCACTCTTCGGCGGCCTCATCGGCGCTGCCATCGTCGGCGCGGGCTTCGGCTCTGTCGACTTCGCCGTCTTCACCTCCAAAGTCCTCCTCCCCGCCATCGCAGCGCCGCTCATCGCCGGCATCGGCGCCTATCTGTGCACGCGGCTGGCCTATGCCATCACCCGGCGCAAGGGCGAAGGACGCACTGCTCATCGCGCACCATTCAAGTACGGGCAGATCTTCAGCTCCTCCCTCGTCGCGCTGGCCCATGGCACCAACGATGCGCAGAAGACGATGGGCGTCATCACCCTGGTGCTCGTCTCGGCGAGCATGCAGGAGCCCGGCACCGGGCCGCACCTGTGGGTCGTCGTGACCTGCGCGATCGCCATCGCCGCCGGCACCTACGTCGGCGGCTGGCGCATCATCGACACTCTGGGCACGAAGCTGACCACGGTGAAGCCGGCTCAGGGTCTGTCCGCCGAGACCTCGACCGCCGCCGCCATCCTCGCGTCTTCTCACCTGGGCTTCGCCCTGTCGACGACGCAGGTCGCTTCGGGGTCCGTGCTCGGCTCTGGCCTCGGTCGCAAGGGCGCTGACGTCAAGTGGTCGATCGCCGGCCGCATCGCCTCCGGCTGGCTGCTGACGATTCCGGCCGCTGGATTGATCGGCGGCATCGCCGCCGGCATCGCGCACTTCGGCATGGTCGGCATCATCATCGACACCATCATCGCCGTCATCGCCGTGCTCTGGATCTATCTCAGCTCCCGCACCGTCGAGGAGACTGACATCTCGAATCTCGACACCGTCGCCGAGGCCGTCAACATCCGTGGTCGCAAGCGCAAGCTGCGCAAGAACCGCAACCGCAAGCGCGCAGAGACGAAGCGCATCGCCGAGGTGAAGGCCGCCGAGGCCGAGGCCAAGGCAGCTGACAGAGCGGAGGCTGCCGAATCGGAGGTCAAGCCCGCTGTCCGAGCGGAGGACGCTGCTGGCGCAGTCCCCGCGGCCGAGACGCGAGCTGCGGATACCACCTCGGCGAACCCCACTGTTCCGACCTACAAAGCTCCGAACGATGAAGGAGAAGCGAAATGATCGAGTGGAGCTCATTCCTCATTGTTGCGATCGCGACCTGGGTGTCTGCGATCATCGTCATCACGCTCTTCTCCACCGCGGTTCGAATGCGCGCCTCCCACGTGGAGAAGGTCGACTTGAGTGGGCAGAGCAGTCCGGTTCACCGGCTCGCCTACTGGGCGGTCTTCGGAGTCTGCGGTCTCGTCGTGCTTTTCGGGGTCTACCTCATCGTCCCCGCCCTGCACGGAGCCTGACGCCGAGGTTCGACTGCGGCTCGTACCTGATGCGCCGTCCTGCCGTTCCTACGGCAGGACGGCATTTCAATTCTGCAGCTACTGCCCATCCCGGCGGCGGCAATTCGCCCGGATGCCGGCAATTCGCTCCGTTGACTTCGTTTCCCATCCTCAGCTCCGCGATTCTTCGCCGCAGCGCTGATTCCTACCGTTGCAATGGGGTGAATCACAGCTGCCGGGGGTGCCTCATCCGACACTCCTCGCGCGGACAGCTTCCGCGCATCGGGCAACTCTGAGGGGGCGGCACTCCTCACGCGGCGGCCCGCGCCGAGACGCTCGCACAGAAGACGACCCCCCGACCACCTCGGCGGTGATCGGGGGATCGTCTTCAGCTCAGGCTTCGGATCGAGCGGACCTCAGGCGTCGAGTCGCCCTGCGACAGCCTCGAGCATCGAGTCTGGAAGCTCAGGCGAGGCCGAGACGGGCGCGAAGCTCGTCGACCTGGGCGCGGAGTTCGGCGGGGACGTGGTCACCGAGCTCGGCGTACCATTCCTCGATCGAGGCGAGTTCCGTGTCCCATTCCTCAGGCTTGATCTCGAGTGCCTTGCGCACCTGCTCCTCGGTGATGTCGAGGCCGTCGATGTCCAGAGCGCCCGGGGTCGGGGTCATGCCGAGCGCGGTCTCCTCGGCATCGGCGGTGCCGGCAACGCGCTCGAAGATCCACTTGAGCACGCGGCAGTTCTCCGAGAATCCGGGCCACAGGAACGAGTTGTCCTCAGCGCGGCGGAACCAGTTGACGTAGAAGATCTTCGGCAGCTGGGCGCCTTCGGTGTCGCCGATGTCGAGCCAGTGCTGCAGGTAGTCTCCGACGTTGTAGCCGATGAACGGGCGCATTGCCATCGGGTCGCGACGGACGACGCCGACCTGGCCGGTGGCTGCGGCGGTGGTTTCCGAGGACAGCACCGAGCCCATGAACACGCCATGGGTCCAGTCCTGGGTCTCGGTGACCAGCGGCATGGTCGTCTTCCGGCGACCGCCGAACAGAATCGCGGAGATCGGCACGCCGTTGGGGTTCTCCCACTCGGGCGCCAGCGTCGGAACGTTCGCGATCGGGGTGCAGAATCGCGAGTTCGGGTGAGCGGCAGGGGTCTCCGACTCGGGATTCCAGTCGTTGCCCTTCCAGTCGATGAGGTGTTCCGGCTTCTCGTCGGTCTTGCCTTCCCACCACACATCGCCGTCGTCGGTCAGGGCGACATTGGTGAAGACATTGCCGCCGGCTTCGATGGCGCGCATCGCGGTCGGGTTCGTCGAGTATCCGGTGCCGGGGGCGACGCCGAAGAGACCGAACTCGGGGTTGACGGCGTAGAGCTGGCCGTCGGAACCGAAGCGCATCCACGCGATGTCGTCACCGAGGGTCTCGGCCTTCCAACCGGGGATCGTGGGTTCGATCATGGCGAGGTTGGTCTTGCCACAGGCTGACGGGAATGCCGCGGCGATGTACTTGACGGCGCCTTCGGGGCTGGTGAGCTTGAGGATGAGCATATGCTCGGCCAGCCAGCCCTCGTCCCGGGCAATCGCCGAGGCGATGCGCAGGGCGTAGCACTTCTTGCCGAGCAGCGCGTTGCCGCCGTAACCCGACCCGAACGACCAGATGGAGCGCTCTTCAGGGAAGTGGGTGATGTACTTGGTGGTGTTGCAGGGCCACGCCACATCGTCCTGGCCGGGCTCCAGCGGGACGCCGACCGAATGCACGCACTCGACGAACGGTGCGTTCTGCTTCTCGATGGCCTCCAGCGCGTACTTGCCCGAGCGGGCCATGATGAGCATCGAGAGAACGACGTAGGGCGAATCCGTGACCTCGACGCCGAACATCGGGTGATCAGCCTCTGCCAGACCCATGACGAAGGGGATGACGTACATGGTGCGACCGCGCATCGAACCGTCGAAGAGCCCGTTGAGGGTCTCCTTCATCTCCGCAGGTGCGACCCAGTTGTTGAGCGGACCGGCATCCTCTTCCTTCTCGGAGCAGATGTAGGTGCGGCCCTCGACGCGGGCGACATCGTCCGGGTCGGAGGCTGCGTAGAATGAGTCCTTGGTGCCGCTCAGGCGAACAAGCGTGCCGGCGGCGACGAGCTGATCCGTGATGAGCGCCTTCTGCTCAGCAGAACCATCGACCCAGACGATCTCGTCCGGAGTGGTCAGTCGGGCAATCCGTCCGACGAACGACAGCACTGCTTCATCGGTGGTCGGTGCAGTCTTGAGCTGGTCAGCGACGACATCATGGTCGAGGACAGTCATGAGTGGTCTCCTGGTCAATCGGGTGCGGGGTTACCGTTGCTGAACGGGTGGTACTTCAACCACCGTAGGTCTCGGCACCGCTCGCCGAGTCCGCGTTTTCGGCCGCAGAACCTGTGCATTGGGTCACAAGAGCAACGGTTCTGACGTAGATTCGACTTTGAGGTGACGTGTTATTGCACAGACGTGACGGATTATTGCGGTGGTTGTTTCCTGACTGAAACACCCGGTTCCCGCTGTGGCGGCGAGCCTGAGGCGCGGGCAAGCCGATGTGGTGAAGCGCACGTCCCCGGAATTTGGGTATCGCCGAAGCGGGTGTGTATAGTTGATCGAGTTGCAGGGCGAACGCCCGGGTGACATGCGCCACTAGCTCAACGGATAGAGCATCTGACTACGGATCAGAAGGTTGGGGGTTCGAATCCCTCGTGGCGCACCGAAGAAGGCCCCTCACCGGCATGTTCAGCTGGTGAGGGGCCTTTGCTGTACCCGGTTCCGGGCCGGATTCATCCCCTGTTCAGGATCGGTTTGATTACCGGTACACCGGTCTCGTAATTGCTCGTCACTTTCACTGAGTTGACTGTTGCCATCGCCGCTCGCCCCATTCGGGGGAGTCAGCCGGCGCCAGTTCACTTCTTTGAAAGGTCACTCCATGCGCTCTCGCGCTCTCTGTGCTGCGGCACTCCTCGGCCTCGGTGCTCTCGTCCTCTCGGGATGCTCCGGACCGGCTTCGGCCGAAGGCCCCGACAAGTCCGACCCGCATGCCCCGATCACGATTGCGACCACCTCGGTGGGGGACGACCCCTCAGCGGAGAACCCGGCCGACGCCTTGCAAGAGCTGCTCTCCGAGGAGACGGGCCGAGAGGTCGAGATCGTCGACGTCCCCGACTACTCGGCCGTGGTGGAGGCCCTGCGCAACCACCACGTCGACATCGGGATGATGAGCGGATTCCCCTCTGCCCTCGCCGTGAATACCGGCGAGGTCGACTCGCTCATTGCCTGGCCGGGAAGCCAGGAGCCCGTCTCGACCTGCCTCGTGCTCGACGAGTCGCCGCTGCAGTCCCTTGAGGACATCACCCCGGAGACGGTCGTCGCGTTCGCCGATCCGGCCTCGAGTTCGGGCTACTTCATGCCCGTCGGCATGCTCCACGAAGCCGGACTGGAGAAGGACAAGCACTACACCCCGATGATGTCCGGCGGCCACGACATGAGCAACGTCGCGCTCAAGGAGGGACAGGTCGACGTCTCCTGCACCTCGACCATCTTCCCGAAGCGTGCCGGTCAGGGCGACCCGATGTTCCCGTTCGAGAAGGGCGAGACCCGTTCGATCGGCGAAAGCGGACCGATGCCGGTCGCGGTGTCGATGCTCGCGGACCAGAACCTCGCCGAGGACAAGCGCGAACTGCTGCTCGAGGCACTCCCCACGGTCATCTCCGAAGACAACGGTTCGCGCCTGAGCACCTACGTCGAAGCCACACAGGGCTCCGAACCGATCCTCGAGCCCTCGACCGACATCTTCGACCCCTTCGTCGAACTCGCCGCAGTCGCGGATGTCGACATCACGGACCTCGGTTAGTTGAGGAGCGCCACCATGACCAATTCGATCATGCCCGACGAGACTCGCCAGCCTGCGGCGACGTCCACACCGACGCGGTCCGCCGCCGCGGAACCGGCGGCCCCGACCACGGAGGAGATGCTGCTGCACCTTCCGCTCGCCTCGGTCAAGGACCTCACCGTCTCCTACGGGAACGGTCCGGTCGTGCTCGATGGGGTCGACCTCGACCTCTACCCAGGTGAGATGGTCGCCCTGCTCGGCTCGTCCGGCTCGGGCAAATCGACCCTGATGAAGTCCCTGACCGGGTTCGCACCCATCGATTCGGGATCTGTGCGCGCCGTCGGCTGCGACATGAGAAACCTCCGTCGCGGGCAGCTGCGGGAGGTGCGCGCCTCGGTGGGGCAGGTGTTCCAGAACTTCAACCTCGTCGGCCGTCTCAGCGTGCTCACGAACGTGCTCACCGGGGCGCTCCACCAGGCCGGACCCATCAACCTTCTCGGCGGCTTCACCTCGGCGGACCGCAAACGCGCGCTCGAGCTCCTCGAGCGGGTGGGGATCGCCCACAAGGCAAAGGACGAGGCACGGTCGCTCTCCGGCGGGCAGCAGCAGCGCGTTGCGATCGCCAGAGCGCTCATGCAGCGCCCGAAGCTCATCCTCGCCGACGAACCCGTCGCCTCCCTCGACCCGAAGATGGCCCATTCGGTGCTCGAACTGCTCCACTCGATCGCGCGCGAAGACGGGATCCCCGTGCTCGTGAGCCTGCACGTGCTCCCCTTGGCGCTGCAGCACTCCGATCGCATCGTCGGTCTGCGGCACGGCCGCGTGCTGGTCTCCGCGCCGACGGATCAGCTCGCTGCCGAGGACCTGGCCGACATCTACGCCTCCGACGAGGAGGAGTCCGATGTCGATGCGTGAGAGCACCACGAAGGGACCCGTACTGAATCCCGCTCTGGATCCGCGGGACCGGTTGCGGATGGAGCGTGCATTCGTCCTGCCCAGAGCCCGATTCCTCCTCGGCCTGCCCATTGCCGCCGCTGTCCTGCTGTGGTCCTTCGTCGGCGCTGAGTTCGACTTCGCGAAGCTCGGCGAAGGCGCTGTGAACATGGGCGGCTTCCTCGGACAGATGTTCCCACCGACATGGGACAAGCTCGGGACCATCGTTACGCTGCTCATCGAGACCCTGCAGATGGCCATCGTCGGAACCGTGCTCGGCACCGTCCTGTCCCTCATCGTCGCCTTCGGCGCGTCGTCGAACATCGCACCAAAGTGGCTCTACTACCCGACGCGGTGGCTGATGAACATCATCCGCTCGCTTCCCGATCTCGTCTTCGCCCTGATGTTCGTCTCCGCAGTCGGCCTCGGCCCCTTCGCGGGAATCCTCGCGATGACGATCGGGTCGATCGGGTCGATCGGGAAGATCTTCGCCGAGGCGATGGAGGCCGTGGACCGCGGACCGGTCACTGCGATGCAGGCCGTCGGAGCCTCGAAGCGCCAGACCGTCCAGTACGGAATCCTGCCGCAGTCATCCCCGATGCTCGTCTCCTACACCCTGCTCCTGTTCGAGGGCAACGTCCGCGGCGCGACGATTCTCGGAATGGTCGGCGCCGGCGGCATCGGCCTGGAACTGACCACCGCGATGCGCATGTACGACTACGGTCACCTCAGCGCCATCGTCATCTGCATCATCGTGCTCGTCACCGTCATCGACCAGGCCAGCGCCGTCATCCGAAGGAAGATCACATGACAATCATCGACGCACCGGAGATCCCACTGTCGGCACCGGTCAATCTGCGCGACCTCGGCGGCATCGCGATCGCCGGCGGAGTCATCCGCCCAGGCTTCGCGATCCGAGCCGACGACCTCGCAACTGTCACCGCGGACACCGCGGACGGGCTCGTCGAGGAAGGGCTGAGCGCTGTCATCGACCTGCGCTCTCCCGAGGAGGTCGCGCTCACCGGGCGCGGACCGTTCAGCGCCCACGGGTCGGTCGTCTACCACCACATCCCGTTCCTCACCACCCTCGCCGAGGCGGTCGAGGCCTCCGGTGGCACCGAGGTGGCACCGGCCGCCGATCCCTTCGATCAGAGCAGCTTCGGTCGGATGTACCGCAGGATGTACTCGGGTGCCGCCTCTCGGATCGTGACGGCGCTCGCGATCATCGCGCACTCCCGAGGTGCGGTTGCCTTCCACTGCGCCGCCGGGCAGGACCGCACCGGAGTCCTCGCGGCCTCGCTGCTGCTCGCTCTCGGCGCGGAGCCCGAGGTCATCCTCGCCGACTATGTCCGCACCGGTGAGAACTCGGCCGCGATCCATCGGCGCATCCTTCCGGTCATCGGACCGCTCATGCGCAGCCGGGGCCTCGATCTTGACTTCGGCGCCCGGGCGGCTGTGCGGAGCGAGTTCTCGCCTGCTCCGATGCTCGAGCTGCTCGGGAGCCTGTCGGAGGCGGGCGCGGATCCACTCGCACTGTTGCGCGCTGCCGGGCTCACCGATGGGCTCGTCGACCGGCTGCGCGAACGCGCACTGGAGGGGTGAGCACTCCGATGAGCGACCAGCCGTCCTCGGGCACGGGGCGAGGACCCGGCCGACCACGTGACGAGGAGCTTGATGAGCGCATCTTCGCCGCCACGCTGAGGCTCGTCGACTCGGGGGAGCGAGTGACGGTCTCCCGCATCGTCGCCGACAGCGGGGTCAGCCGTTCGGCCCTCTACCGCAGGTGGCCGTCGCTGACCGGGCTGATCGCCGCCGCCTTGGACAGCGGCCGCGTGATCCCGACCGTGATCTGCCGGGAGCGGGATCTCAAGAGGGCGATCGTCGATGCTCTTTTGGGCTCCGCCGATGGCGTGAGTTCGCACGAGGCACGGTTCCGGGAGCGGATCCGGCTGGTCATGGCCGACGTCGAACTGCAGCGCGAGTACTGGGCCTCCCACGTCACGAAGCGCAGAGCCCCGGTCGAGGAGGCCATTCGGGCGGGAGTCGAGCGCGGAGAGCTCCGAGCCGACCTGGACGTGCCCGCGTGCTTCGACGCCATCGCCGGAGCGATGTACTACCAGCACGTCGTGCGCGGTGAGAGCCTTAGCCAGGCTCCGGCGAGAGCGAGGGTGCGCAGCGCCGTGGACATCATCTGGCGGGGAATGGTGACTGAAACCGGTCGTGAGTCGGAAGAGCTCGGGCGCCGAGAAGCGTCGACGATGATGTGACCTAATCTGGGGGGTGACCCAGGAAAGGACACTGCGATGCCCGAGGCGCCGATCTATCTCGACCACAATGCCACCACTCCTGTCGCGCCCGAAGTGGTGGAGGCGATGTGGCCCTACCTCACCGAGCGCTTCGGAAATCCATCGAGCGCAACCGTCCAGGGTCGCCTCGCAAGAGTTGGCGTGGATCGTGCCCGTGAACAGCTCGCCTCCCTGATCGGGGCCCGACCCGATGAGATCGTCTTCACCTCGGGCGGCACCGAGTCGAACAACCTCGCCATCCGGGGAGCCGCCTCGGTGGCGGCGGTCAAGCGAGCGGTGACGTCCGTCAACGAGCACCCCGCCACCGTGCAGCCGTTGGCGCATCTGCGCAACAGCCACGGGTGGGAGATCGACGAACTCCCGGTCGACGCCGAGGGGCGCGTCACGGCCGCTGACATGCCCGCAGGTGACCTGGGGCTGGGAACGGTGATCCTTGCGCACAACGAGGTCGGCGCCGTGCAGCCGATCGACGACCTCGCCGAGGCGGTCCGTACGGCCGGTGGCCTGATGCACACCGATGGTGCGCAGGCGGTCGGGAAGATCCCGGTGTCGGTCGCCGAACTGGGTGCGGACCTGCTCAGCATTGCGGGGCACAAGCTCTACGCGCCGAAAGGGGTGGGGGCGCTCTGGATCCGCCGCGGGATCCGGATCGACCCGGTTCTGGTCGGGGCCGGGCAGGAGCGCGGAATCCGGCCGGGCACGGAGAACGTTGCCTCGATCGTGGGCCTGGGCGCGGCCGCCGAGCTCGCAGCTGAGCGCCTCACATCGGAAGCCGAACGGCAGGCCGGGCTGCGAGAAGATCTCTGGCACCGGATGCGAACGGCGATTCCGGATCTGGTGCGCATCAGCCCGTCCGCCGGCTGCCTGCCCAACACGCTGATGGTGGCGGTGCCGTCCATGCTCGGTGCGGATCTCCTCGAACGGACGGAGGAGGTCGACGCCTCCACGGGCAGCGCCTGCCATTCCGGCGTCCATACTCCGTCCTCAGCCTTCCTGGCCATGGGTTTCACTCCCGACGTGGCTCTGGGAGCGCTGCGCCTGTCCCTGGGGAGGAGCACCGCGGCCGCCGACATCGAACGGGCGGCAGCCGCTCTGGCCCACGCGGCGAACACCCTCGCAGCCGAGCGTGAACACGCCTGAGCTCGAACGCGGCCGAGTGCGAACGCGGCCGATCCGCCCGGCAAGCGCGTAACCTCACCGCGCGGCGAGGATCGCCTCCCGCTGCTCGGGTGACAGGTGCTTGACCGCTTCCCGCAATGTCACCGCGGACGCCCGACCTGCTCGTGGCAGCAGCCATGCGAAGACGGTGTCCGGACGCTTGCGTCCAGTGTCCCGCAGGACCCACCCGATCGCCTTGCGGACGAAGAACTCCCTCTCCTCGAGCATGGCGTCGGCGAACCGGCAGAAGCGGTCGAAATCGCCTCGCCCCTGTCGCAGCGGAACGAGGTGGGCCAGCAGCGCGGAGCGACGGAGCCAAAAGTCGTCGTCCTGCGCCCAGACATCGAGGATCCGGTCGAAACCGGCTTCGCGTTCCGACAGCGGACCGACGAGGTCCGCGGCGAGCGGATCGACGAGAGCCCACGTGCGCGCTTCCCGGAGCAGGCGTTCGACGAGATCGGCGTCCCCGGCGCCGAGGTGATCCGCCGATTGGATGAGCACCATCGTCGCCGCGGTCCGCCGTTCATGCACCGGCCGGACCGAGGAACGAGCGTGATCGGTCGCGGGCGGTGCCCACAGCGCTTCGGCCAGTGCGATGACGTCGTCATGATCGACATCCGTGCCGCGAAGCGCGCTGCGGACGATCGCCCGGGTCTCCGGCACGGTGACGCCGAGGTGATCGAGTTCGCTCTTGAGGTAGACCCGTTCCCTGACCGCGCGCTCAGCGTTGCCGCACGAGCGCAGCTCTCGGTCGATCGCCTCGACGATGGCATTGACGTCCATGGTTCGATCTTCTCACCGCTGAGCAGATCCTGACGGTACGGCACTCGAGGACGCGAAAGGCCGCGAACCCAAGCGCATCTGCCTGAGTCCACGGCCTTGTCGCTGCAGGTCAGTCCGTGCCGGTGTCGAAGGCGGCGGACAACCCGGCGAGGTCACTGGCGGCGTCGACATCGACCGGCGAACTGGCGATCTCCTCGGCGCCGCCGGCTTCGAGGGAGCCGACGAGTTCCGAGGTCGGACCCGAGACGAGACCCATGGCCGCGTACTGTTCGAGCCGGGCACGCGAATCCGCGATGTCCAGGTTGCGCATCGTCAATTGACCGATCCGGTCCTCGGGGCCGAAGGCGGCATCGCCCACGCGCTCCATCGACAGCTTCTCCGGGTGGTAGCTGAGGTTGGGGCCCTGGGTGTCGACGATGGTGTAGTCGTCGCCGCGGCGCAGGCGCAGCGTCACTTCGCCGGTGACCGCCGAGGCGACCCACCGTTGCATGGATTCGCGCAGCATCAGCGACTGCGGGTCGAGCCAGCGGCCCTCGTACATGCGCCGGCCGAGGCGGCGGCCCTCCTCGTGATAGAGCGCGATGGTGTCCTCGTTGTGGATCGCGTTGAGCAGGCGTTCGTAGGTGATGTGGAGCAGAGCCATGCCGGGGGCTTCGTAGATGCCGCGCGACTTCGCCTCGATGATCCGGTTCTCGATCTGGTCGGAGACGCCGAGGCCGTGCCGGCCGCCGACCTCGTTGGCCTTGAAGACCAGGGCGACGGGGTCGTCGAACACCTCACCGTTGATCGCGACCGGGCGTCCGGCTTCGAAACGGACGGAGACCTCTTCGGTGACGACGTCGACGTCATCACGCCAGGCGGGAACGCCCATGATGGGTTCGACGATGTCGAGGCCGGTGTTGAGGAACTCGAGGCTCTTCGCCTCGTGGGTCGCACCCCAGATGTTGGCGTCGGTCGAGTAGGCCTTCTCCGCGGAGTCGCGGTAGGGGTAACCGTGGGTGACGAGCCATTCGCTCATCTCCTGGCGTCCGCCGAGCTCCTCGACGAATTCCGAGTCGAGCCACGGCTTGTAGATGCGCAGCTTCGGGTTGGCCATCAGGCCGTAGCGGTAGAAGCGCTCGATGTCGTTGCCCTTGTAGGTCGACCCGTCGCCCCAGATGTCGACGCCGTCCTCCTTCATCGCGCGCACGAGCATCGTGCCGGTGACTGCGCGACCGAGCGGGGTCGTGTTGAAGTAGGTCTTGCCGCCGGAGCGGACGTTGAAGGCGCCGCACTGGAGGGCGACGAAGCCCTCTTCGACGAGGAGCCGCTTCGCGTCGACGAAACGGGCGATCTCTGCTCCGTACTCCTTCGCGCGTGCGGTCACACCGTCGAGATCGGGCTCATCGTACTGGCCGATGTCGGCTGTGTAGGTGCACGGGATGGCACCCTTGTGGCGCATCCACGCGACTGCGCAGGAGGTATCCAGTCCGCCGGAGAAGGCGATTCCAACATGCTCACCAATGGGGAGAGAAGACAGTACTTTCGACATGACCCTCAGCCTACTGCCCGACTGTGGCTCATGTCGCACTGAAACCGGCCCCTGAGACCAATTGTTATGCATTTCACCGAATGATTATGCATGTTTGAGGCGACGGGACGAAGCGGTGTCGGCGGGTCAGCTGCCGCGGTGACTGCGGATCGCCTCGGCGACGACGATGGCATCTCCTTCCGGCGCATCCGACTTGGCGTCCGGACGCGCGACGAAGAGGTAGATGCATCCGACGGCGAGGACGATGACGAGGCCGATGAGCACGACGTAGTCGGTGAAGAACGATCCCGATGCACCGGGACGGGCGAGGAGGACCATCGCGAAGACGCCGTAGACCAGCGCCGCGACGTTGACGACGGTTCCCCACCTGCCCAGCGACCAGGGGCCGGCGGGCCGCCATCCCTTGAGGCGCTGCCGCAGAGCCGCGAGCACGACCATTTGGAAGGCGAGGTAGATGCCGAGGATCGCGAACGAGGTGACCGCGACGAGGATCCCGTCGTTCAGCCAGATGAGCAGGCAGATGAGAGCCGGAGCCGTGCACGCGACGATGAGGGCGTTGCCGGGGACCTTCGTCGTGCCGGAGACCGCGGAGAGCCACCGGTGCCCGGGCATCATGCCGTCGCGGGCGAAGCTGAAGATCAGGCGGGAGGCCGCGGCCTGCAGGCTGAGCACGCAGGAGATGAACGCGAGGATGGCGACGAGGAGGAAGATCTTCGCGCCGATCGGGCCGAGGCTGCCGTCGAGGATCGCCGGGATCGGGTCGGCGACCTCGCCGGCGACGATCTGCTCGAGGTTCGGTGCGGCCAGCACGTAGCCGGCGAAGGAGAACAGGGCGGATACCGCGCCGACGACGATCGTCATGATCATCGCCCGGGGAATGCCGCGGGCCGGGTTGGAGACCTCCTCGGCGACGTCGCCGCAGGCCTCGAAGCCGTAGAACAGGAACAGCCCGGCGACGGCGGCGCCCATGAATGCGCCGAGGTAGCTGCCGTCTCCGGCGATCCCCATCGAGTCGAAGAAGACGCTGAAGGAATGCTTGCGTTCGAAGATGAGCAGGAACAGCCCGAGGCCGATGACGCCGATGAGTTCGGCGAAGAGTCCGATGCGCGCGATTCGGGCCAACCACCTTGTGCCGCTGAAGTTGATGGCCAGGGCCAGCAGGAGAAGCCCCAGGGCCAGGAAGGGCGTCGTGGTCCGCGTCAGTTCGAGGCCGAAGAGGCCGGCAAGGAAGCCGGCGCCGAACTCGGCGACCGCGGTGATCGTCACGATCATCGCGCAGATGTAGACCCAGGCGGCCATCCATGCATACCGCCTTCCCCACAGTCTGCGCGCCCACGGATAGATGCCGCCGGCGATGGGGAACTGCGAGACGACTTCGCCGAACACGAGTGCCACCAGCATCTGGCCGCAGGCGACGATGACTATCCACCACATCGACGGGGGCCCGCCCGTCGACAGGGCGACTGCCAGCAGCGAATACACCCCGACCAGGGGAGAGAGGTAGGTGAAACCGAGAGCGAAGTTCGCCCACGGCCTCATCGACCTCTCGAAGGAGTCCTGGTAGCCGAGGACCGAGAGGTGATCGTCGTCGGACAGGTGGGGATCGCTGTGGGTCGGGCGGCGGTTCTCCGCGGGCAGTCGGGGGCTGTCGTCGGGCAGCCGGGGATCGGGGGAGTGCTGGGTCATGGGCTGTGCCTTGTCTGGGAATCGGCGTTGATTCGGATCTGCTCATCGTAGCCCAGGGGCGCGAGAGGCGTGGGATGCGAAGTGTCTCGGCTTCCGGAAGTCGGGATTCCAGGTCAGCCACGGGACAGAGGAGTATTTCCCTCCGCAGGCGGAGGCAAGGTGCCTTTGTGCGGCTTATGTTGGAGGCATGGAAGACAACACAGGCATCGCCCACGAGAGCAACGGCGTCGAGCACCCGGCCACGCGTCCTGCGAGCCCCGGCCGCGAGGCCCCGGGCGGCGCCGAGGGCCGTGCCGACCGCGTGGATCCTGCCGGCCGCAAATCTGCCGGTGGTCTCGATGCGAAGGGGCGCCCGCGCAACCCCATCCCGAGGCGGGTGCCGTGGCTGGAGGTCGGAATATTCGTGGCGACGGCCGTGATCCTCGGGTGGCTCGTGTGCCTGCCGCTGTGGCTCTCCGGCGACGGGCTGCAGAATCTGGTCGTGGTGCAGCTGTGCGGGCAGGCGCTCATGCTCACGCCACTCCTGGCGACCATCCTCGCGTTGATCGTCCAACGCAGACGGGCTGCCCGGGCACGGACTGCCCGGGCACAGGCGCCCCCGGCACAGACTGTGATCGGAATGCAGCCCGCGGCAGCTCAGTCTGCGGTGACTCGCTACCTCGGGATCTGGCCGCTCACGCCGGCTCGGCGAGTCGTCGGGCTGACGCTTGCAGCGCTGTTCGGCACGTACCTGCTGGTGGCGACCACATATCTGCTCGCGGCGGCGTTCGGTTGGTTCGAGATCGACCTCGTCGGTCTGTCCGGGTTCAAGGCACAGCTGTCCGCACTGCCCGGTCTCGATCAGCTCCCGATCGGTGCCGCCATCGCCATCTACCTGGCGATCATCGTCTTCAACTCGATCGTGACGGCGATCTTCGCCTTCGGGGAGGAGGTCGGTTGGCGTGGCTGGCTGCTCACCAGTCTGCGGCCGTTGGGGACCTGGCCCGCGCTCCTCATCATCGGCGTCATCTGGGGGCTCTGGCACGCGCCGCTCATCCTGCTCGGCTACAACTTCGGACGCACCGACATCTCGGGTCTGGGCTTCATGCTCGGAGGCTGCGTCATGCTCTCCTTCCTGTTCGGGTGGTTGCGCCTGCGATCGGGTTCGCTGTGGCCGGCAGTCTTCGCCCATGGCGCGCTCAACGGATCGTCGGCGATGCTCCTCGGGCTGTTCGCCGATGCCTCGGCTGCGACTCCCGACATGGCCCTCGTCACTGTATTGGGGGTGTCCGGTTGGATCGTCTCCGCGCTGATCATCGCCGTGCTCGTTCTCACTGGTCAGTTTCGACACCGACCCGAGCTGGGCCGCCCCGCACCGAACCGCCCCGAATCAAACCGCCCGGAGCCGGGCTCCGGCTGAGCCCAGTGACCAGGGAACTTGTGCATTGAGCGGCACAGGAGCATGCGTTAGGCTCGAAGCCCACTGACGCCCGATCCCAACAGGGGCCGGGTCCGTTTCGCAAAGGAGACCCTCATGGCACTTGGTTCATCGCTGCTGCAGTCCGCCGGTCGGATGCTGACCGCACCGATCTTCATCACCGGCGGGTACTCGGCTCTGACGCAGCCCGGCGGGCGGGCCGAGGCAGCCGGCCAGGTGCTCGAGACCATGCGTGAGTACGTGCAGATCCTGCCCGAAGACGATGAACTCCTGGTCCGTGCCAACGGTGCTCTTCAGCTCGCGGCGGGCACGACGATGCTGCTGGGAATCAAGCCGCGGCTCTCTGCCCTTGCGCTCGCCGCATCGTTGGTGCCGACCACATTGGCCGGCCATGCGTTCTGGGAGATGGATGAGGAGAGCGCGGCTGCGCACAAGGTCCACTTCCAGAAGAACGTTGCCGCCCTCGGCGGACTGCTGCTCGTCGCCGGGGCCGATGCGGGAAAGAAGGCTGCGAAGAGAGCTGCCAGGAAAGCGGCGAAGAAAGTGTCGAAACAGAAGTGAATCCGGCCTAAGCTCAGAGACATGGTCAAGGCACTCCTCATCGTCGACGTTCAGAACGACTTCACCGAAGGCGGAGCCCTGGCGGTGTCCGGCGGCGATGACGTCGCCGCCGAGATCACGCGCTTCTTGGCCGGGGCAGCCGAGAGCTATGACGCCGTCATCGCCTCCCGCGACTGGCACGACGCCGACAATGACAACGGCGGCCACTTCAGTGATGCACCGGACTTCATCGACACCTGGCCTCCCCACTGCGTCGCCGGGACCGCCGGCGCCGAGTACGACCCCCTCCTCGACACCGCTGCTGTGACCCACCATGTCCGCAAGGGGCAGGGGGTCCCCGCCTATTCCGCGTTCGAGGGCATGACGGACACGGGGCAGCGCCTCGGTGAGGTTCTCGATGACCTCGGCATCGCCGAGGTGGACGTCGTGGGCATTGCCACCGACCATTGCGTCCGCGCTTCCGTCCTCGATGCGCTCGCCACCGGTCGGGCCGTGCGCGTGCTGCGCGAGCTCGTCGCGGGAGTCGGCGTCGAGTCGAGCGAGCGGGCGCTGACCCAGATGAAGGTTTCCGGCGCCACGATCGTCTGAGGCGAAGGTCCATCGGCGCGACGCTCGTCCGAGCTCAGCCGCCCGTCGCCTGCGCGTAGGCGGCTTCCAGCCGTTCGAGCGGCCCCGGTCCCGTCCGCTCCGGGGAGGGGGCGCCGAGGTGGCGGAGACGGAGCTCGTCCATGAGCTCCTCGATGAACTCCGGCCCCTCCCGGCGCATGAGCTCCTGGCGGACGCGGAGCTCTGGTGTGCCCTCGCGCCAATCCAGTCCCCAGTTGCCGAGGGCGAAGAGGATCGGCAGGGTCTGGATGCCGGCCTCGGTGAGGCTGTAGCGCGCCTTCTGCCCACGTGCGACCTGTTCCTTGGTCAGAATCCCCGCGTCGACGAGCCTCTTCAGCCTGTCGCTGAGGATGTTCGAGGCGATCCCTTCGATCGACCCGTTCAGCAGCTCGCGGAAGTAGCGGCGGTCTCCGAAGATGATGTCGCGCAAGACGAGGAACGACCAGTGGTCGCCCAAGGCCTCGACGGCCGCATTGATCGCACACCCGGACCGTGGTTGACCCGATCTCCTTGACACCGAAGCACCTCCCGCCTGGTTTGGTGATTGCATTCTACAACTGCTTCATCGGAGAAGGCTACCCGGGGCGGTGCATGATGGGCCGACGGAGATTCGGCCCGCAGACCGGAGACTGGACCGACGACAGTGCGGCAGTGCAGGGACTCGAGGACCGCTTCGCCATTGAGACCACCAGCGCCGGCGACGGTCTGACTCGTCAGCTGTGGAACCGCAAGTGAGTGAGAGGACCCGCCTTCTCGGAACTCGGCCGAGCAAGGGGCTCGCGCTCAGTCCCGGTAGATCGCGCTCAGCTCCAGCCGATCAGCTGAGCGACCAGCAGGGCGATGAGAGAGACCACAATGAAGCCGGCGAACATCGGCAGGAAGAACTTGACCCACTTCTGCCAGGGGACCCCGGCCAGGGCGAGGGTTGCCATGAAGTAGCCGGAGGTCGGATAGAGGATGTTGCCGAATCCGTCGCCGAGCTGGAACGCGAGCACGGCCGTCTGCCGGGTGACGTCGAGCAGGTCTGCGAGCGGAGCCATGATCGGCATGGTGACCAGGGCCTGGCCGCTGCCGGAGGGAACGACGAAGTTGAACAGCAGCTGCATGACGAACATGCCGATGGCGGCAAGGGCCGCTGGCAGGCCGCCGACGACAACGCCGAGGCTGTGGACGATGGTGTCGAGGATCTGGCCGTTCTCCAGCACGACGGCCACACCGCGGGCCACGCCGGCGATGAGGGCGCCGACGAGAACGTCGCGGAATCCCTTGTTGAAGGCTTCGCAGATCTCAGTGCCGTTGAGTCCGGCGATGACGCCCACCACTGCGCCCATGACGATGAACAGTCCAGCCATCTCAAGCATGAACCACCCTTGGGCGAGGACGCCGTAGACGAGAAGTGCCAGGAAGAGCAGCGAAGCCACAGAGGCGGCCTTCTGTCGTCCGGTGGCGACGGGGATCGGCAACGTGCTCGAGTCCTTCTGGTACTCCTCCCGTTTGATCGCTTCGGCCTCGTCGTCGGCGAGCAGACTGCGCGAGGGGTCCCGGCGGATCTTCGTCGCATAGCGCATGACGAAGAACATGGCCACGGCCAGCGCCGCCACCAGCACGGCGATTCGCATCAGCGCTCCGGAGAACAGGGGGACGTCGGAGAGTGTTTGCGCGAGTCCGGTGTTGATGGGGTTGAGCACGCCGGCTGCGAATCCGACTGTAGTTGCACACAGTGCAACGGCGGCGGCGACGACGGAATCGTATTTCAACGCGATGATGAGGGGGAGGATGACCGGAACGTAGACCAGGGACAATTCCTGGGTGCCGATCAGCGTCGCGATCAGCGCGAAGATCGTCATCAGGATCCCTAGCATCAGCAGACCTCTGCGGGCGAACCGTCGCGACAGTCGCGCGACCGCCAATTCGATGATTCCGGTCGCGTGCAGAACCATGAATACGCCCCCGATCATCAGGGTGAAGAAGACGACTTCACCGGCGCTTATCAGCCCTTGTGGGATGGCGAGCATGAAATCTGTCAGGGTGGTGCGGTTCGCCTCGATGAACTCAAAGCTGTTCGGGTCGATGGTGGTGCGGCCTTCGGGGCCTTCGACGCGCTCATAGCGGCCGCCGGGAACCAGGTAGGTGGCGACAGCGGCCAGGGCGATGAAGGACAGGAGGATGATGTAGATGTGCGGCATCTCGAAGCGGCGTCGGCGTGTGGTCCGGGGCTGATCGGCAACGCTCATATCGGTGGTTCCTCTTCGGTCGTCATTGAGCCGAGGTGGGGCTGAGGTCATCATCGACCCAGCCGCGGCGATTCCGTATTGCGGAAGGTGCTTTCCGCAATTCCGTAACAGTAGCGTGAATCGGCTGTCCCGTAAACCCGCAGGCAGCCGCCTTCGACAGTGGGGGCTTTCGGCTTCGGCACTGATGCGGATGATGCCCAGGGACCAGCTTCGGAGGTGCTCAGCGGCTTCCCTGATGACCCTTTGGATTGAGCGGTACTGTGGGCCGTGGTTGAGCGCTGATCGCTGGAGCTGACGGCTGGTGCGAACGAAGCCGCTGAAATATCCTCACCGACGCTCGGTGTAACCCATATAACTGTCGGGTAACCGTATACTGCTTCGCGCCAGGTGGTGGCCGGTGTGGAGACGAGTCGTCCTGTCGGAACGGGGCCGCGGCGACGGATTCCTGCTGTCCGAGTTCACTTCTGCAGGGTAGGCTCGACCTCTGATCGAGTCCCTTGGAGGAGGAGCATGGCGGACGTGCGGAAATTCCTGCGCAACCTGACCGGCAACCCTTCGATGCGCCGGCTCGGAGCCCTGTCGGGCAATATGAAAGGGATCAAAGGCACCTTCGACTCCATGGAATCCACAATCGCGAAACCGGCACGACCGAGGGTCTCCGACCTCGTCGAAGCGACGACCGAGGAGACGTCGGCACCCGAAGAGACTTCGGTGACCGACCAGTCCGCACCGACCGACCCTGATGGATCCGGCTCGTCGGGCGAATCCGACTCGACCGCGCAACTGCCATTGCCGGAGATCGGGGCGCTCACCTCGGCGAGCGAAGACGCCATCGTCGACCCCTCCGAGCAGGTGCTCGAACACATCGACCTCAACTCCTGGAAATGGCCGGCCTACTTCGCCTTCTCCCTGACCCGGATCGAAGAGCTCTTTCCCACGGGAGGGATCCCGCGCGGGGTCGGCCCGGTCCGCACCTTCGTCACCGAGGAGAACGACTTCCGCTCCCTCGCGCTCGATCGCGAGAAGTGGCCCGGGATCGACGACTCCTGGACGAGTGTCGGGGACGTGCTCAGCAGCACCTACACGGACGCCTGGCTCGTCACCCGTGATGGCGTGGCGCTGGCCGAGGAATACGCCTGGCCGATGAAGCCGGCCCGTCGCCACATGCTGTTCTCGGTGAGCAAGTCCGTCGTCTCCACCGTCGTCGGCAGCCTCACCGATGCCGGACTGATCTGCCCGGGCGAACTCGTCACCACCTACCTGCCGAGGTTGGCCGACAGCGGCTATGCCGGTGCCACCGTCCGCGACGTCCTCGACATGCGCTCGGGAGTGAGGTTCTCCGAGGAGTACCTCGTCGAAGGATCCGAGATCCGTGCCCTGTTCGAGGCCGTCGACATGGTGCCACGCACTCCCGTGGCGGCGAACGGGATCAAGGAGTTCCTCACCGGCCTCACGAGCGAACGCGAGCACGGCGGTCCCTTCCTCTACCGCAGCTGCGAGACGGACGTGCTGGGATGGATCTGCGAAGCCGTGACCGGGCGCCCGTTCGCGGTCGTGGCTAGCGAGTTCGTATGGTCGAAGATCGGCGCAGCGCACTCCGCGCAGGTCTGCCAGGACCATTGGGGCGGTTCGATCGTCGATGGCGCCATCAGCGCCACCCTGCGCGACCTCGCCCGCTTCGGTGAGGTCATCGCCCGCGGAGGAGTCACCGCCACCGGGCAGAGAGTCCTGAGCCAGGCCTGGATCGATGACATCTTCACCGGCGGACCCGACTCCGCCGAGGCGTTCGCCCAGTCCGCCTCCGGACCGTCCTACCCGGGCGGAATGTACCGCAGCCAGTTCTGGGTGCCATCCGCCGGCCGCGACGTCGTCGTCGGCATCGGCATCCACGGGCAGATGCTCTACATCGACCGTGCGACCCAGACCGTGGGCGTCAAGTTCTCCAGCGATCCCGAGCCGGTGCGGCTCGCCGCCCAGCACGGCACCCTGGCCATGTTCGAAGCGATCGCCGAGGCGGTTCCCGCGCAGGCGGTCCCGCAGGCGTCGCGGGTCGTCGCCTGACCCTGGGCCCAGCAGCGATTGCCTGGACTCGACGTCAGCATGAGTATGGACACCCGGACCGGCGCCCGTGAGCGAGCCAAGCCGATGCCCCACCGCATCGTCGTCCTGGCCCTTGCCGGGGTGTCCGCGATGGACCTCGGGACCCCGGCGCAGATCTTCGGACCCGGAACGAGCCCGACCCTGGTGGCCAGTGCCGAGATGACCGATGGGCGGGGCGTGGTCCCCGGGGGCTGGCCCTATGACGTCGAGGTCTGCACTCCCAGTCCCGGAGTCGTCGCCGGCGCCGATGGCCTCGACTACTCGATCGGCAGCGGGTTGGATGCGCTCGACCGGGCCGACACGATCCTCATCCCGGGTGCCGCCTCGGCGGTGGAGTCCGAACCGTCCGGAGCCGTCATCGGCGGACTGCTGTCCGCGTTCGAACGCGGTGCCCGTCTCGTGGCGATCTCGACGGGGGCCTTCGTGCTGGCCCGCACCGGCCTGCTCGACGGATCGCGTGCCACGACTCACTGGTCATACGCGAAGGAGCTGTCGCAGCGCTATCCGGCGATCCGAGTCGACGAGAACGTCCTCTTCGTCGCGGAGGGGAGGGTGCTGACGTCGGCCGGAGCCGCCTCGACGATCGACCTCTGCCTCCACCTCATCCGGCAGGATCACGGGGTCGGCCTGTCGAACCAGGTGGCCAGGCGGCTCGTCGCCGCCGCCTACCGCAGCGCGGGCCAGGCCCAGTATGTGCCGCGCAGCGTTCCCGAGCCCCTCGGGGAGGTCTTCGCCGACACCCGGCAGTGGGCGCTCGAGCACATCGGGGAGGAGCTGACGCTCAAGGATCTCGCCGCGAACGCCGGAGTCTCGGTCCGGACCTTCTCCCGCCGGTTCGTCGAAGACACCGGGTACACCCCGATGCAATGGGTTCTCCGGGCCCGCGTCGACCTCGCCCGGGAGCTGCTCGAGAACACGGACCTGGGGATCGAGCAGATAGCGGACCAGGTGGGCCTCGGAACCGGCGCCAATCTCCGCATGCACTTCCAGCGGATCCTCTCGACGACGCCCAACGAATACCGACACATCTTCTCCGCCGCACGAGCCTGATTCCGGTTGGCCGGAACCTTGCGACTTCTGGCATTAACACTGGCGAGATACTTTCGATGACTGGCAGTCAGGCCACTGTCGTTGGGGCGCATTATTGCCGAGAATAGAGATGTACCCACGGAAATCCCCTTCACAAGGAGTGACATTGACTCGCATCGCCATCAACGGTTTCGGTCGCATCGGTCGCAGCACCCTGCGCGCGCTGATCGAACGGGGCAGCGACCTCGAGGTGGTTGCCATCAATGACCTCGGCGCTCTCGACGAACTGGCTCGACTTCTCAAGTTCGACACGACCCTGGGTCGATTCCAATACCCCGTAGAGGTATCTGCGGATGGCCTGGTCGTCAATGGGAACCCGATCAAGGTGCTCGCCGAGAAGGACCCGGCCGACCTGCCGTGGGGTGAGTTGGGAGTCGACGTCGTCCTGGAGGCGACCGGCCGGTTCACCCAGGCCGACAAGGCGCGGGCCCACATCGCGGCGGGGGCCAGGAAGGTCCTCGTCAGCGCGCCGTCCAAGGGTGCGGACGTCACCCTCGCGTATGGCGTGAACACCGAGGCGTACAAGCCCGAGCACACGATCATCTCCAACGCCTCCTGCACGACGAATGCCCTGGCCCCGCTGGCCATGGTCCTCGACGATCTGGCCGGGATCGAGCAGGGCTTCATGACCACCGTGCACGCCTACACCGGGGATCAGAACCTCCAGGACGGGCCGCACAGGGATCCGCGTCGTGCGCGAGCCGCCGCGGTCAACATCATTCCCACCTCGACCGGCGCGGCGAAGGCGATCGGCCTCGTGCTGCCGCAGCTTGACGGAAAGCTCAGCGGCGACGCGATCCGGGTGCCGGTGCCGGTCGGCTCGATCGTCGAGATCAACGCGGCTGTCTCCCGCGAGGTCACCCGCGACGAGGTGCTCGCCGCCTACCGTGACGCCGCGGAGGGTCCGCTCAAGGAGATCCTCGTCTATGAAACCGAACCGGTTGTCTCCAGTGACATCGCCGGTCAGCCCGCGTCGTCGATCTTCGACGCGGAACTGACCCGAGTCGAGGGCAGGCACGTCAAGGTCGTGGCCTGGTATGACAACGAGTGGGGTTTCTCCAACCGCGTCGTGGACAATCTGGAGCTGATCGCGAAGGGCTGACCGCGCAGAGCGAAGCGTCGAGGAAGGGTCGTTCGGAAACGTCTGCAGACGTTGCCGAGCGGCCCTTCGGCGTGACTGCGGGGCTGAGAAGCCCCGCAGTCAGCGCACATCGTCGAGGTTGCGGGCCCGGCTTCCGAGAATCTGCCGAAGACCCCTTGAATGATACCCCTAGGGGGTATATGGTGGCGGCATGAGCACACAACCCGCCCGCAATGACAACCACTCGCCGACGCCGGTCCGAGCCGATCGCCCCGACCATGCTGAGCATTCGCACGACTCCGAGCATCGGCACGAGCACCATGCCGAGCATCGGCACGAGCACCATGCCGAGCATCGGCGCCACGAGGGCCATTCCGGTCTCGATCACGATGAGAGTGCCGGCCCTCATGAAGACCACCACGAAGACCACTCCGGTCATGCGAACCATGGAGACCACTCCGGTCACATGGGCCATGCCGGCCACGGGGATCACGTCGGACAGTTCCGCAGGTTGTTCTGGATCATGTTCGTCATCGCGATTCCCGTTGTCGCGCTCAGCCCGATGTTCGCCCATCTCGTCGGGTACGAGCTTCCGGGTTCGGGTGGCGGCCATGGAGCAGAGGACTCAGGACTTGCGTGGCTGAACTGGGTCTCACCGGTCCTCGGCACCGTAATGTACGTCTGGGGCGGCAAGCCGTTCCTGACCGGCGGACTGAGCGAGGTCAGGTCCCGTCAACCCGGGATGATGCTCCTCATCTCGCTGGCGATCACGGTCGCGTTCATCGCCTCCTGGGGCGCGTCGCTGGGGCTGCTCCATCCTGAGCTCGACTTCTGGTGGGAGCTGGCGCTCCTCATCGTCATCATGCTGGCCGGGCACTGGATCGAGATGCGCTCCCTGGCGCAGACCACCTCGGCGCTCGACTCCCTGGCCGCCCTCCTGCCCGACGAGGCGGACAAGGTCGTCGGAGACGAGATCGTCACCGTATCTCCGGCCGAGCTCGCGATCGGTGACGTCGTCATCGTCCGGCCCGGATCCGCCGTGCCCGCCGACGGCCGCATCGTCGATGGTGCGGCGAGCATGGACGAGTCCATGATCACCGGCGAATCGAGGACCGTGCGCCGGAGCGTCGGCGACCCCGTCGTCGCCGGCACAGTCGCCACGGACTCCGGTGTGCGCGTCGAGGTCACCGCCACCGGAGAGAACACGGCGCTGGCCGGCATCCAGAAGCTCGTCGCCGACGCCCAGTCCTCGTCCTCACGCGCCCAGCGCATCGCGGACACCGCCGCGGCCTGGCTGTTCTGGTTCGCACTCGGCGCGGGCATCATCACCGCGTTCGTCTGGAGCGTCCTCGGGCTGCCGGACCTGGCCGTGATCCGCACGATCACGGTGCTCGTCATCGCCTGCCCCCACGCGCTCGGACTCGCGATCCCGCTCGTCGTCTCCATCGCCACCGAGCGCGCCGCCCGCGCCGGTGTCCTCGTCAAGGACAGGCTCGCACTCGAGACGATGCGCACCGTCGACGCGATCCTCTTCGACAAGACCGGCACCCTGACCAGGGGAGAGCCAACCGTGACCGCGGTGGAAGCGGCCGACGCCGAATCCCTGTCCGCCGATGCGGTCCTCGTCCTCGCAGCGGCCGCGGAGGCCGACAGTGAGCATCCCCTGGCCAGCGCCATCGTCCGCGCCGCCGCCGCCCGGAACCTCGACGTCCCGCGGGCTGCGGACTTCTCGTCCTCCCCGGCGGTCGGTGTGAGCGCGACGATTGACGGCGCCGAGGTGGAGGTCGGCGGACCTCACCTGCTGGCCTCCCATGAGGTGTCGGAGCTGGCGATCGCCGAAGACTGGCGGGAGCAGGGAGCGATCATCCTGCACGTGCTCCGGGACTCGGAGGTGATCGGTGCTCTGCGCCTGGCCGATGAGATCCGGTCCGAGTCCCGCGAGGCCGTCGACGCCCTCCATGCCGCAGGCTCCCAGGTCGTGATGATCACGGGAGACGCCGAGGCGGTGGCCCGGACCGTGGCCGCCGAACTCGGCATCGACCGGGTCTTCGCCGGGGTGAAGCCGGCAGACAAGGCTGCGAAGGTGAAGGAGCTGCAGGACGAAGGGCGGAGAGTCGCGATGGTCGGCGACGGCGTCAACGACGCTCCGGCACTCGCTCAGGCCGACGTCGGAATCGCGATCGGCGCCGGCACTGACGTGGCCATCGGCTCGGCCGGAGTGATCCTCGCCTCCGACGATCCGCGTGCGGTCCTGTCGGTGATCGAGCTCTCCCTCGCGTCCTATCGCAAGATGAAGCAGAACCTGTGGTGGGCGGCCGGTTACAACCTCATCTCGGTTCCATTGGCTGCCGGGATCCTGGCCCCGATCGGCTTCATCCTGCCGATGAGCGTCGGCGCTGTGCTGATGTCGGTGTCGACCATCGTGGTCGCGCTCAATGCGCAGCTGCTGCGTCGGCTCGACCTCCGCCCGGAGGCGCTGGCCGCCCGGAAGCGCTGATTCGGACGTCTTCCTGCAGCCGAGGAACATCCGACTGCAGGAGGACGGTCACAGCTGCAGGTTGCGGCGGTACTGCGCGGCCAGCCGGACGGGGGCGTCGGGGGCGCCGAATCCCCGGTAGTCACCTCGGCGTTCGACCATCTCGAAGAACACGGAACCGATCGTCGATGTGTAGAAGTGGAGGAACTCGCCGGAGGCATCGGCGTCGTAGAGAACGTGGTGCTCCTGCAGTCGGCCCAGGAAGTCCGGGTCGAGGTCGAAGCGGCTGTCGAGGTCCTCGTAGTAATTCTGCGGCACGGCGAGGAATTCGAGGCCGCGGGCACGGGCGGTGGCGGCCGCTTCGAAGATGTCGTCGCAGCTGATGGCCACGTGCTCGGGGTAGGGATCGGCCGAGGTCTGGGCTCGGGCCTTGTCGCCGATGAGCTCCGAATGGACGGGGGCGACGTTGAGCGGCATCCGGATGGACCGGTCGGCTGAGGACATCACCTGGGACCGCACCAGTCCCGACGGGCTGGGGACGTCCTGGGCGGGCTGGGCATGCAGATTGAGCAGCGAGGTGTAGAAGAGCACCGATTCGTCGTAGTGGCTGGCCGGCTGGGCGAGGTTCACATGGTCGATGCGTGAAGTCTGCGCAGAGGTGTCGGTGCCGAACTCGCGGATCCAGGCCGGCGCCGTCCCGGTGATCCGGTGGAAGAACACTTCGGAGCCGTCCGGGGCGAAGACGCCGCGCAGCACCTCCTCGTCGTGGGACTGCTCCCGCGGAACCTCGATGGCGTGGAGCAGGGTGGCGCGGTGCATCGCCGCATCGGCGTCGTCGACGTCGAACCCGATGCCGCGCAGGTAGGTGCCCGGTGATCGGGGTCGAACGGCCTCCAGGGCAGCGGAGTCGATCTCGCTGATGACGATCCTCGCCTGTCCACGGGTCCACAGCCGCACGTGCGGTTTGCTGCGGTGGAAGCCGGTGAAGTCGAACCCCAGCTGGTGGAGCTGCCGCGTGAGGGTGCCGAGGTCCTCGGTGCTCAGCTCGACGAAGTCGACGGCGCGCGGCTCGGCCACCTCGGGCAGAGGTCGGAGGTCGAGGGCGGTGCCGCTGGCACCCTCCGCGGCCGGATCCTCTCCCGCGGCGCTCAGCTGTGCGGCGACGCGGGACTCGAGCCACCTCAGCGACCGCAGTCCGTCGACCGCGGTGCGGTAGGTGTCGGCCTGGCGGAATGAGTCGTTGAACACTTCGAGGGAGACCGGCCCGGAGTAGCCGGTGGCGACGACCCGGCTCAGGAAGTCGGTGAGGTCCCATGACCCTTCGCCGGGGAAGACGCGATGGTGACGGGACCAGCTGAGCACGTCCATGGTCAGGGCCGGGGCGTCGGCCAGCTGGAGGAAGAAGATCTTGTCGCCGGGAATCCCCGCGATCGTCTCGAGATCCGTGCGTCGAGAGAGGATATGGAAGCTGTCGAGGCAGGTCCCGATTCGCGGATGGTCAGCGGCCGCCACGAGATCCCAGGCGTGGTCGTATTCCGAGACGAACCGTCCCCAGGCCAGGGCTTCGTAGGCGACGGCGACGTCGTAGCGCGCGGCGAGGTCGCCGAGGCGGCGCAGCTGGTCCGCGACCAGACCGTCGTCATCGATGGTCGCCGTTCCCACGTTGGAGCACAGCAGCATGGTCGTCATCCCGAGCCGGCGCATGAGGGCGAACTTGGCCTCGGCCCGCCGCAGGTTCTTCGCGAACAGGGCCTCGTCGACGCCCTCGAGGTCGCGGAAGGGCTGGTAGAGATCGAGGGTCAGCCCCAGCTCCTGTGCCAGCTCGGCGATGTCCTCCGGAGTCTGCGGGGAGACGACGAGATCCTGTTCGAAGATCTCGACCCCGTCGAAGCCGGCCGCCGAGGCTGCCCGGAGCTTCTCCTCCAACGTGCCCGACAGGCATACGGTGGCGATCGATGTCCGCATCATTTCTCCTTCATGGGGTCGGGTGTCAGGTCGCTCGGTGTTCAGCTCGACGAAGCGGGCGGGCGAACCGTGGCGGCGTCCGACGGCGACTTCGACCGGTCCGCGTGGAGGCCGTCGATCTCGTCGAGATCCAGCGGCTTCGTCTCCTTCGCGGCCAGCGCCGCCAACGCCACGAAGACGCAGACGCCGGCGGTGAAGGCAGCCACCGAGACCCAGTTCTCGCCGGACTTGCCGGCCACAGCCGAGGCAAGGGCGGGAGCCACGCCGCCGGAGACGGCGAAGCCGATCTGGGTGCCCAACGCCAAGCCGGTGACCCGGACGCTGGTCGGGAACATCTCCGCGTAGAACGAGGGCCAGATCGCATTCGCCATCGAGTAGAAGCCGCCGGACATGATCGCGCCGCAGAGGAAGATGAGGGTCCAGTTCCCGCTGGAGACCGCACCCAGGTAGGGGAACATCATTCCGCCGGCCAGCAGGGCGCCGGTGATGAAGACCGGCTTGCGGCCGATGCGATCGGCGAGCAGGGCGGCGGCCGGAATGGCGAGCAACGCCACCGCATTGGCGACCACTGAGACCAGGAGCATGGTCGAGCGTTCGAGGCCGACGATCGAGGTGCCGAAGGACAGAGACCAGACGGTGAAGACCATATTGACGGTGTTGATCATCGCGCAGGCCGCGACCCGCAGCACGGCTGCCTTGTGCCAGCGGAACACTGTCATCAGAGGGGGCGCCTCGGCGCGGGCCTCCTTGAACGCCGGCGGCTCCTCCAGCCCGCGACGGATCAGCCATGCGGTGAGCACGACGAGGGCGGAGAGCCAGAACGGCACCCGCCAGCCCCAGCTGAACAGCTGGTCCTCGGGGAGGAAGACGGTGAAGGGGATGAAGACGGCGGTGGCCAGCAGGGTGCCGAACTGGGTGCCGTGCAACGTCCAGCTGGTCGTCCAGGCGCGCTTGCGCTCGGCCGAGTGCTCGAGCGAGACGCTGATGGCGCTCGCCTGCTCGCCCGATGCGGACAGCCCCTGGATGATGCGGCACAGGACGAGGAGCAGCGGCGCCCAGACTCCGATCTGATCGTAGGTCGGCAGGTAGCCGACGACGAACGTCGAGATGCCCATCATGAACAGGGTGAGCATGAGGACGAACTTGCGCCCGAAGCGGTCGCCGAGCGGTCCCATGATCAGGGCGCCGAGTGGGCGGACGACGTAGGCGACTCCCACTGTGCCCATCGCCAGCAGAATGGCGATTCCGGGTGCGGTGGTCTCCGGGAAGAACAGAATGTTGAGCACCAGGGCGGCTGCTGTGCCGTAGACCGCGAAGTCGTAGTACTCGAGTGCGGAGCCCGTCCAGCTCGACAGAGCCGCACGCAGCGGCGTCTTCGCGGGGCGAGCGTCGTCGATCGCTTGAGTCATGGTTCCTCGAATCTTCAATTGCCATAATATGGCAATTACTGTTACATTATGGTTTACAGTGTGAGGCAGATGACATAACCTGTCAACGTCGCCGGTACCGAACCGGCCGGCGAACAGGCGACAGCCGAGGAAGGAGATGCCGATGCCGGCGAAGGGATCGAACACGGTGGCCAAGGCATTCCAGATGCTCGAACTCCTCGGTGAGCACCCCGAGGGCATCAGTGCCGCCGCCGCCGCAGAGGCCACCGGTCATCCGTTCAGCACCGGCTACCGGCTGCTGGGCGGACTCGTCGAATCCGGATACGCCGACTTCGACCCGGTGAGCAAGCTCTACACACTGGGTCTCGAAGTCTTCCGGCTGAGCCAGAAGGTCGCCCATCGCCGCGGCTTCACTGGGGCGGCGAAGGAACTGCTGCGGACCCTGACCCGGACGACGGGGGAGTCGAGCATTCTCTCCGTCCGCCAGGGGAACGCGTCGCTGACCGTGCTGACCGTCGATGGTCCGCAGTACCGGACGACCACCGATCCGGGAGACCAGGCGCCGCTGCACACCTCGGCACTGGGGCAGGTCCTCCTCGCGTTCGACCCCGAGCACGACGCGGTCATCGACGCACTCGATCTGACACCTCGGACGCCGAACTCCATCACCGATCCCGCGCGGCTGCGCGAAAAGGTCGCTCGGATCAGGGAGCTCGGCTGGGCCGGACAATCGGAGGAGAACGACATCGGCATGAACGCTCTGGCTGTGCCCGTGCTCGACCTCGACGGACGCCTTCTGGCGGCGCTGGCGCTGGCGGCCCCGGTGTTCCGCCGCTCCCTCGACGAGCTCATCGAACTCGTCCCCCAACTCACGGAGACCGCGACGCAGGTCGCGGCCAGATTGCCCAGGTGATGATGAACCAGATCCTCGTCCTCAACGGACCCAACCTCAACCTGCTCGGCACCCGCGAACCCGAGATCTACGGCCGCACCTCCCTGGCCGACATCGACGACCTCTGCGCCGCGACGGCCGCCGAAGTGGGGCTTGAGGTCCGCTGCCTCCAGTCCAACCATGAGGGCGAGTTGGTCGACGCGATCCACGCCGCCAGGGACACGACGGTCGGTGCCGTGGTCAACGCCGCCGCCTACACGCACACGTCGCTCGCCATCCACGATGCGCTGAAGTCCTATCACCACCGCATCGTCGAGGTGCATCTGAGCAACCCCCACGCGCGCGAAACGTTCCGCCACCACTCGTACGTCTCGCTCGTCGCCGACGTGATCGTCGCGGGAGCGGGCGCAGCCGGGTACGCCCATGCGATCAGGATCCTCGCCGAGGCGCTGGACGAGCCGAGAGCTGAGACGCAGCCGACCGCAATCACCGCACCATCCGAATCCGCGAGGACGGGGGAGTGACGATGACCACCCGAGAGTCAATGCTGCTGGGCCTGATCGGCGAGGGGATCTCCGCATCCCGCACTCCGCGGATGCATGAAGCCGAAGGCGAGTTCCACGGAATCAGGACCACCTACCGGATCCTCGACGTCACCGCCCCCACGCGTCGGGGCGTCGACCTCGGCGAGCTGGTCACGGCCGCGGTGAGAATGGGCTTCAACGGACTCAACGTCACCCACCCGTTCAAGCAGCGGGTGCTCGATCTCCTCGACGCGGTGGACCCGGGCGCGCAGCGCATCGGCTCCGTCAACACCGTGGTCATCGGCGACGACGGAACGACGACCGGCTTCAACACCGACGTCACCGGGTTCGCCCGCGGGTTCTCCGAGGGACTCGCCGGGGCCGCCACCGCGCGGGTCGTGCAGATCGGAGCCGGAGGGGCCGGACGGGCCGTCGCCTTCGCGCTGGCGGGGCTGGGAGTCGGCGAACTCGTCATCGCCGATGTCAGCGCCGAGCGGGCCGAGGGCCTCGCCTCCGACATCGGGGCCGGCGTCCGTGCAATCTCGATGGACGAGCTCGAGGAGGCGGTCACCTCGGCGGACGGAATCGTCAATGCGACCCCGGTCGGAATGGCGGCCTTCCCCGGGACCCCCTGCGACACCGGCCTCCTCGACCCGCGGAAGTGGGTGGCGGACGTCGTCTACTTCCCGCTCGAGACCCAGCTGCTCCGGGAGGCCCGGGACAAGGGCTGCCGGACCCTCGACGGCTCAGGGATGGCGGTCAACCAAGCGGTCGACGCCTTCGAGCTGTTCAGCGGGGTCAGCGCCTCGCCCGAGCGGATGCGCGAGACCTTCCTCTCCTTCGGCGCCTAAGAAGACTCTCATTCGTTTTCGCTCGACAAAGGAGAGCGGGTTGGGCAGTGTGAGAGGAGTGGGGGGACAATCGCAGGCGATGGGCTGGATCGTGACCGGCTTAGTCGTCGTGCTCGCAGCCCTGACCTTCGTCATCGTCAGAAGCACCGCCCAGCCCGAGCCTCCCGATCTCACGCCGGTCGAGGTCACCCCGCACTCCTCGTCCGCCCCTCCGCACCCTTCAACCACCCCTCCGCAGTCTCCGGGGCCCGGAGGCGAGCCCACAGGCGCCGACTCCTCGGCTGGCAGTGATTCCCAGGGCTCCGCTGACGCCGAGGGCACGCCCCCGAGGAGGATCGAACGGTCCTACGAACCGGCGCCCAACCCGCCGCGGGAGATTCCGGACGGCGATGACGATGACGACGACGTGGGTGACGGCGAAGAAGTCGAGGACGCCGGAGACGATGATGACGACTGAACGGCGCATCAGGCTGACCGTTCAGAACCGGCTCACCATCGCTGTCGCCATCCTGTCGGTCCTCACGCTGACGATCGTCGGCTTCGTCCTCTACACCGTCGAGTCGAACAACGTCGAAAGCCGCAACATCTCGACGATGTCGCAGGAGATCGCCGAGATGCGGTCCTTCGCCCAGACCGGCGTCGACCCGGAGACCGGCCAGCCCTTCACCTCGGTCGACCATCTGCTCAGCCAGTTCCTCGCCCAGAACCAGCCCAACGCGGACGAGGCGTTCTTCGCCTTCCTCACCGACGGTCGCGTCCTCTACCAGGGGGATTCGCAGCCGCTGCTGCGCAAATCCAAGGAGTTCGAGAAAGCGGTCGCCGGCGTCGCGGGAGCGGGGGGACGCATCGAGCTGAGCATCGGGAAGACCGAGTACGAAGGCTATGTGCTGCCGGTGGCCGCGGGCGGAACGCAGCCCTCTGCGGCGAAGCCCGCCTCCTTCGTCGTCATGCACAACGACACCGCGAGCCGCGCCGACCTCACCCAGGTGATGCAGATCTACATCGTCGTCGCCCTGGCCGCGGCCATCCTCATCTCCGGGATCTCCTCGATCCTCGCCCGTCGCCTGCTGCACCCGGTGACGGAGCTGCGTCGGACGGCGCAGTCGATCTCCGGCGGCGATCTCGGCAAACGCCTGAGCGTGGAGGGCAACGACGACATCGCCGAGCTCGGACGGACCTTCAACGAGATGCTCGACCGGCTCGAGGCGGCCTTCGTCGCCCAGCGCACCTTCCTCGACGACGCCGGGCACGAGCTGCGCACCCCACTGACCGTGCTGCGCGGCCACCTCGAGATCATGGACGTCACCGACCCGGACGACGTCGAGGAGACACAGGCGCTGCTGCTCGACGAGACGGACCGGATGTCGCGCCTCGTCGACGAACTGCTGCTCCTGGCGCGCTCCCGCCGTCCCGACTTCGTCCGGTCCGAGGCCGTCGACGTCGCACCCCTGCTCCAGGACGTGCTGGCCAAGGCCCGGGGGCTCGGCGTCCGGAACTGGAACTTCGACGAGGTGGACGGCGTGACGTTCCACGCCGACCGGCAACGCCTGACCCAGGCACTGCTGCAGCTGGCCGCGAACTCCGTCGACCACACCGAGGAGGGAGACACGATCGCCTTCGGCGCCCGCCTCGACGGCGAGAACGTGCACCTATGGGTCCGCGACGAGGGGGCGGGTGTGGCCCCGGAGATCGCCGACGGGATCTTCGAACGCTTCCGCCGTGGCACCGACAAGGGCAACGGCTTCGGACTGGGCTTGTCGATCATCAGAGCCATCGCCGAGGCGCACGGCGGTAGCGTGGTCCTCGACGACACCGAGGTGGGGGCCCGGTTCCGGATGATCCTGCCGAAAGGAGCAGAGTGAAGAGAATTCTCATCGTCGAGGACGAGGGCCGCATCTCCTCATTCATCGCGAAGGGCCTCAAAGCGGCCGGTTTCACCTCGAACATCGCCAGCGATGGGCGCAGCGGACGTGATCTGGCCCTGACCGGTGACTTCGACCTCGTCGTCCTCGACATCGGCCTGCCCATCATGGACGGATTCAGCGTGCTCTCCGAGCTGCGGGAGCAGCGGCCCGAGGTGCCGGTGCTCGTGCTCACGGCCCGCGACAACACCGATGACACGATCTACGCGCTGGAGAGCGGGGCCGTCGACTACATGGTCAAGCCCTTCCGCTTCGGCGAGCTCCTGGCGCGGATCAAGCTCCGGCTCAAGGAGACCCAGCCCGAGGCGCCGGCGACGGAGCTCGTCCGCGGTGACGTGCACATCGACCTCCTCCGCCGGCGGGTGAGAGTGGCCGGCAGGGAGGTCGACCTGTCCGCGCGGGAGCTGTCCCTGGCCGAGATCCTGCTTCACAATCGAGGCCAGGTGCTGTCCCGGGAGCAGCTGCTCTCCCACGTCTGGGGCTACGACTTCGACCCCGGGTCCAACGTCGTCGATGTCTACATCGGCTACCTGCGCAAGAAGCTGGGCAGCGATTTCGTGACCACCGTGCGGGGGTTCGGCTACCGCGTCGACTGACTCGCGGCCGGAACTCCTGCGGAGCAGCACGGCAGGTACCGGCCGCGGCGAACGGAAGATGAGAATGTTCTCATCGAGTTCTCATCTCAGCCTTATCCGGTGCCCGGAGGCTGGAAGCATGGCAGACTACAGGGCTGGTGGAGGCGATCACCTCACGTCGACGACGATTGCATTGTTCTCCCACGACTCGGTGGGCTTGGGGCATGTCCGTCGCAACCGTGCGCTCGCCTTCGCTCTGGCCAGGGATCTTCCGCATCTCACCGGTAAGACCGTGAGCGGGCTGCTCATCGCCGGCAACCCCGAGGCCACGCGCTTCAGTCTCCCGCCCGGCTGGGACTGGGTGATCCTGCCCGGAGTCACGCCTGCTGCCGACGGGTATGCTCCGCGGTCCTTCGGCTCTTCGATGGCGGGCCTGCGCACGCTGCGGTCGGCCGCGATCGAGGCGATCCTCATCGCCCAGCAGCCTGATCTCTTCATCGCCGATCGCCACCCCTTCGGCATCGACGGGGAGCTCAAGGATGCCCTCGCCGCAGCCAGGACCCACGGCTGCGCGACCGTGCTCGGACTGCGTGAGGTCCTCGACGACCCGGACGTGGTCGACGGGGAATGGGCCCGCATCGGCGGTGCTGCCGCTGTCGCCGACGCTTTCGACCAAGTCTGGATCTTCGGGGATTCGAGCGTCTACGACGCGCGCCTGACCGGGGAGGTTCCCGCAGAGCTCGCGCGAATCGCCGTCACCACCGGCTACCTCTCGCTCTCCCGCCCCGACCCTCTGTTCGCCCCGATCACCGAGGGCCCCTTCGTCCTCACCGTCCTCGGCGGCGGTTCGGACGGGGGAGCGCTGGCCCGGATCGCCGCGCAGGCGCGACCGCCCGCAGGTCACACCCACCTCGTCGTCACCGGACCGCAGATGGACTGGGAGGAGTTCGAATCGCTCAAGCGCTCGGCACGGCGGGGTACCCGCGTGATCCGGCACAGCAACGACGTGCCCGGGCTGATCCAGTCCGCCCGCGCCGTGGTCTGCATGGCCGGGTACAACACCCTCGCCGAGGTGATGGCCACGACCACCCCCGCCCTCGTCGTCCCGCGGGTCGGGCGCCGGGCGGAACAGCCGCGCCGGGCAGCCGCGCTGAGCCGGGCCCAGGCCGTCGACATGTGCGCTCTCGCCGACCTCACTCCGCACGGCCTCGGCGAATGGTTCGCCTCTCGATCCGACTGCCACATCGACCGCAGCGGCATCGACCGCGATGGCCTGCGGCGGGTTCCCCTGTTGGCGGCCGGGCTCTTGGGTGACGTCCCCGATTCCATCACTGACCATGTCCGCTCCACCCAGGAGGTCCGCTTTGTCGGCTGATTCCGCACCCTCGTCCTCGCAGCCGACGCACTCACCGGCGCCCTTCTCGGCACGTCCGGCGACTCGAGGCCTGCAGGCCTATGTGCTGAAGATGTACCCGCGTTTCTCGGAGACCTTCATCGTCTCCGAGATCCTCGCCCGCGAAGCCGCCGGAGAGGAGTTCGTCATCTTCTCCCTGCGTCCCACCACGGACTCGCGGTTCCACCCCGAACTGGCGCGGGTGAAGGCACAGGTCATCCACGTCGAGCGGCCCGCGAGCGCCCGCAGCTTCTGGCAGTCCTTCCAGGCTGCGGCGCAGGCCGTCGCCGGTGACGAGCAGTCCACGACGCGGTCCCATGCGGGACCCGCGGATGCGGGCCCGGCGCAGCGGCTGGCCGCTGCGCTCCCGGCGCTCACGCAGCTCGGCCACGACGACGCCGTCCAAGCCCTGAGCGTGGCCCGGCTGGCCCTCGAGCACGGAGTCACCCACCTGCACGCACACTTCGCCTCCGTGGCGACGACCGTCGCCAGGTCGGCATCCCTGCTGACCGGGATCCCGTACTCGTTCACGACCCATGCGAAGGACATCTTCCACGAGAGCGTCGACCTCACCGACCTCAGGCTCAAGACTCTCGACTCCCACAACATGGTGGCGATCAGCGAGTACAACCGGAACTACCTGCGCGCTGCGCTGGGAGAGGACGCGGGAGCGAAGATCGCCTTGGTCCGCAACGGACTCGAACTGGAGCGCTTCGCCTACCGCCCGCATGCGGGCTGCCGCACCCCTGGGCTCCTCCGGCTGCTCGCGATCGGGCGGCTGGTCGAGAAGAAGGGGTTCGGGCACCTGATCGCGGCCGTCGATCGTCTGCGAGAGGACGGGATTGCCGTCCATCTCGACCTCGTCGGCGACGGGCCGCTGCGACCGGAGCTGCAGGCAGCCGTCGTCGATCGCGGGCTCGATGACCGGGTGACGATGCATGGTCCCCTCACCCAGGCCGAGATCCGGGACATGTTCCACACCCATGACCTCCTCGTCGCCCCCTTCGTCATCGGCGCCGACGGCAATGCCGACGGCCTGCCGACCGTGCTGCTCGAAGCGATGGCCAGCGGCATTCCGTGCATCGCCGGCGATGTGACCGCTGTCCCCGAGGTGGTCGAGACCGGGGCCACCGGATGGCTCGTGGAGGGACACGACCCGGACTCGATCGCCGCAGCCGTCGCCGAGGCGCTGCGCCTCGAGCAGGAGACGCCGGGCACCTGGAGGCGGATGACCGATGCCGCGCGGGCGCGGATCGTCGAATCCTACGACTCGAGGCGGCAGGCGCAGGCGCTGCGCAGGCTCAGTTCGGCGACGGATCCCGCGCCGATGACCGCACCGATGACCGCACCGATCGACCTCGCACCGGGGCTCGAGCGGGAACTGGAGGAGGTCCGATGAGAATCGCCTACATGCTGCTCGACCCGGGCATCGGAGTGTTCGGGACCAAGGGCGCGAGCGTCCACGTCCAGGAGATCGTGCGAGCCATGCGCGCACTCGGCCATGAGGTCAGAGTCTTCTGCACCCGACGCGACTCCCAAGTGCCCGTCGACCTCGCCGATCTCCCCGTGACCGTCCTGCCGGTGCCGAAGGGCCTCGACGCCGGCGAGCGGGAGATGGAGCTGCTGCGTCTGTCCGCAGACCTCGTCGACGCCGCTCTCCGCGACGGACCGTTCGACCTCGTCTACGAACGGTACTCGCTGTTCTCCACGGCCGGCGGCGGACTGAGCGCTCACCTCGGCGCACCGCTCATCCTCGAGGTCAACGCACCTCTGCTCGAGGAGCAGCGGAACCACCGCGGGCTCGTCCACACCGAGCACGCCGAACGCGCCACCGCCTCGAGCTTCGCGGCTGCCGATCGCATCAACTGCGTCAGCCCCGCGGTGGCCGCCTGGGTGGACCGGGACTATCCCGGCATCGCCGGAGTCACGGTCATCCCCAACGGGGTCAACACCGACCGGATCACCCCTGGCGCCCTGGAAGAGGAGGACGTCGCCGAGGTGCGCGCGAACTGCGCCACCCCCGCCGAGGTGACGCCGGCGGAACCGGTGCGGATCGGTTTCGTGGGCACCCTCAAACCGTGGCACGGGACCGAGAATCTCATCGCCGCCTGCGCGCACCTGCAGGGCGGCGTCCACCTCGACATCTGCGGGCACGGCCCCGAAGCGGAAGCACTTCGTGCCCAGGTCGCCTCCCTCGGCCTCGAGCAGTCCGTGACCTTCCACGGAGCCGTGGCGCCAGACGTGATGCCCGAGCATCTGCGCCGCTTCGACATCGCGGTGGCACCCTACCCTCCGGGTGACAACTACTTCTCCCCGCTCAAGGTCTACGAGTACATGGCGGCAGGCCTGCCGATCGTCGCCTCCCGGATCGGGGCGATCCCCGAGCTGCTGGAGGGAACCGGAGCAGCCGAGCTCGTGCCGCCGGGCGACGTGAGCGCTCTCGCCGCCGCCCTGCAGACGCTCATCGACGACCCTGCCGCGTGCAGACGGATGGGGACGGCGGCGCGGGCCGCAGCGGTCATCCGTCACACCTGGCTGAGCCGATGCGAGGACATCCTCGCCCCCTTCACCCGCACGCACACTGAGGTTCCGGACGGGGCGGTGGCAGCGACATGAGCAGACGATCACGCGACACGGTGTCCGCAGGTGCCCTGGGGCGCACCCTGCAGATCCTGCGCCCCCACATCGGCCGGCACCGGCTGCTCATCGTCGGCGGTCTCCTGGCGCTGTTCGCAGACGTGGTCTTCCGGGTCCTCGAGCCCTGGCCGATCAAGATCGCCGTCGACGCCGTGACCGCGGCTCTGGGCGCTGAGATCGCAACGACGTTCAGCCTCGGCGGAAACGTCGGTCTCACCCTCGCCGCGGCCGCCATCGCACTGGCGGTCATCGTCGCCGGTCGAGCCGTCACCAACTACGCCTCGACGATCTGCTTCGCCCTCGTCGGCGCCCGGGTCGCGACCCAGCTGCGGTCGCGAGTCTTCGACCACGTGCAGTCACTGTCGCTGAAATATCATTCGAAGGCATCGATCGGGGACACTTCTCAGCGGCTGGTCGGCGACATCGGCCGCCTCCAGGAGGTCGCGGTCACCGCCGGCCTGCCGCTGGTCGGCAACGTCATCACCCTCGTGGTTCTGCTCGGCGTGATGATCGTCCTCGACCCGGTTCTGAGCGCGATCGTGCTCGTCACCGCGGCGATCTACGGTCTGCTGTCGAAGGTCTCGACGCCGAAGATCACCACCGCCTCACGCTCGACTCGCAAGGGCGAGGGGAAGCTCGTCGGATCCGCCGCCGAGGCCCTCTCAGCGATCCGAGTCGTCCAGGCCTACGGGTTGGAGAAGACGGTTGCCCGCGAGTTCGCCGACGGCAATGAACGCGCCCTGCAGGCAGGGGTCCGCGCCCGCAGGCTCGCGGCCGGCCTCGAGCGCTCCACCGACGTCCTGGTCGGCATCTCCCAGGCCCTGGTGCTCGCCTTCGGCAGCTACCAGGTGCTGCGGCAGGCGATGACCCCCGGCGATCTCGTGCTGTTCCTCATGTACCTGAAGATCGCGATGAAGCCCCTGCGGGACATGGCCAAGTACACGGGCAGGATCGCCCGCGCCGCAGCCTCGGGGGAGCGGATCGCCGACCTCCTCGACGAACCGGTGGAGATCGCCGACGCCCCCGGCGCCGTGACCATGGGTCGCCCCGGCGGCGACATCGCCTTCGATCGCATCACCTCCCGCGACGGGCATGGCCGGCCCTTGTTCGACGATCTCAGCCTCCTCATCCCCGCAGGTCAGAAAGTCGGCCTGCTGGGGTCCTCGGGGGCCGGGAAGTCAACTCTGGTCAGCTATCTGCTGCGGCTGTCCCAACCCGAGACCGGGTCGATCTACATCGACGGCTACGACACCCGCAACGTCACCCGCTCCTCTCTGCGCCAGAACGTCTCCGTCCTCCTCCAGGAGTCCGTCCTCTTCGCCGCCACTGTGCGGGAGAACATCCGCTACGGACGCCTGGACGCCACCGACGCCGAGGTGGAGGCTGCCGCCCGTGCCGCGCAGGTCGACGAGTTCATCCGCAGTCTGCCAGACGGCTATGACACAGTGCTCGGCAACCGCGGAGACACGCTCTCGGGCGGGCAGCGACAGCGGCTGGCGATCGCGCGTGCCCTTGTTCGCGCGGCTCCGATCGTCGTCTTCGACGAGGCGACCTCCGGACTGGATCCGCAGACCCGGGAGCTCGTCACCGAATCCGTGCAGTCGCTGACCGAGGGGCGCACCAGCCTGGTCATCACCCACGACGTGTCGATGATCCGGGGTCTCGACCGGATTCTGTGGCTCGAAGACGGTACGATCGTGGAAGACGGACCCCCGAACTCACTGGCAGCCGACCCGGGTTCACGATTCGCCCGGTGGCTGTGGACCCAGGACAGCGACATGGTCAAGGATCCTGCATGAGCCTCGCCGAATTCGCCCGCATCCCCTTCATCGACGAGATCGTCGACGCCGAACGCCTGTCCCAGCGACTCGGCTTCGCGGTCGCACCGACCCGGATCCGGGTCAAACCCGGGCATGGCGCGCTCCTGGCCTGGCGCCGGGACCCGCGGAGCGGGGCCTCGTCTTCGTGCACCTTCACCTCGGCGGACTGGGGCTGGACCGCCATCGTCACCGACCCGAACAAACTCGACAACATCCGTCGCCGTGCCGAGCGACGGGGCACCCCCATCCGCCTCCACGCGGCGGGGGAGGCACGCTCCGTGCTGGTCAGCGGCGAGCTGCCGGGCGATCCGAAGCTGAACAAGGTGATCGGCCGCCCCGGTTCCGGGTTCTCCTCCGAGGCCGAGGTGCTCGGCTACAACCCGGGACGCCGCCTGCTCCTGCGCAGCGGGAACCGGTTCGTGCGCATCAGTTCCACCGACTGCGACCACCTGGTCCGCACGTCCCGGCAATGGCAGCGCTGGGGCATCCCCACCCTCCCGGTTGAATTCCTCGGCCGGCGCCGCACTTCGGTCCACTCCCCGTGGTGGGGGACCGGCGATCTGGAACGCTGTCCCGACGCCGGGATCGCAACGGCCGTCGGTGAGAGCATCGCCGAACTGCACCGGCAGGAGCCGCCGACCGCACTGGGCACGGTGGTCCAGCCGGACGAGCTGTCCGCCGACGACGCGGTGTCCCGGCCGGACGTACCACCGCCGCCGGGTCTCCTGGCCGGGCAGGTCCCGGGGGCCGGCCCGGATATTGGACCCCCACCGGCCTCCTCGCTCCAGCAGGACAGTTCCCACCCCGACACCCCCGGCAGCTCGTGCTCCCCGCTCGATCTGGTCGACGTGGCCCGTACCCTTGCCGAACTCGTCCCGGAGCTCGACGCCGACCTCCGAACGCTCGCCGACGAATTGGGCACACGGTTGGCCCAGGCCGTCGAGGAGGGAGAAGACCGTCCGCTCCATGGTGATCTCAGCCCTGATCAGGTGCTCATCGACGGGGACGACTTCCGGATCATCGACCTCGACCGCGTCGGCGCCGGACCCGCCGGAGTGGATGTGGGGAGCTGGGTGGCGAGATGCCGCATGAACGACCTCACCGACATGGAAGACGCATTCCTCGACGGCTATGCTCGCCGAGGTGGTCGCATCGACGACGTCGAAGCCTGGTGCGCGCGTGCCCTGCTGACCACGGCGATCGAACCCTTCCGGCAGTGCCGAACGGACTGGCGGGACCAGACTGTCCGCACCGTGGCCGCAGCGAAGCAGGCGCTGCGGTGATGACGGAGATCCCCGGCACCATCGAGGTGGGTGGGCGCCGCTGGGCCATCCGCCGAGCGTGGCCGGCGAGCCGCGGTCGGACCGCGGTGGAGGCCGAGCATGAGGGGCGTCTCCGGTCCGGATTCCTCGAAGACGGCCGGGTGACAGTGCTTCCCGCAGGTGAGGATCCGAGACTGCCGGGGTTGGCGCACTGCCTGTCCGGCCCGGGGAATCGGCTGATCTCCCATCGACCGGGCAAACGCGCCGTCGTCCGTCTCAGCGACGGGACATTCGCCAAATGCGTGCGCACCGGCGCAGCCCGAGCAGTCGTGGACGGCACCCTCAGCGCGGCCCCGTTCGCAGCAGGGTTCAGGATGCCCGAGGTGATCCGCGTCGATGACTCGACCGTCGTGCTCAGTCCCCTCGCCGGAGTGGGCCTTCACGATCCGTCGCCCTTCAGCGATGAGGAATGGACGCGCGCGTGGGCGGAGGTGCTCGACGCCTGGGCCAGGGTGGGCAGTGACCGGGCGACTGGGACGCAGCAGGAGACCGGGGAGGACGTCGGCAGCATGGACCCGACGCGTCCGAGGCACCTGACGCCCGTTCACTCCGCGAAGGATGAGATCCGGGTGCTGCGCGAGTGGAGGGACAGGGCGCAATCGTTCCTCGAACCTCTGCTCGACGGGCCTCGCTTCGAATCCCTCGAGCGCGGGATCGCTGCCGTCGAGGCCGAACTGAGCACCTCGGCGGGGCTCTGGGGTCCGCTGCACCGCGACCTCCACGACAAGCAGCTGATGTGGGACTCGGAGCACGGCCCCGGCCTGCTCGACGTCGACACCGCCTGCGTCGGGGAACGGGAACTCGATCTGGGCAATCTGCGGGCCCATGCCTGGTGGAGGCACCGCCAGGGGATCTGGTCGCAGCCCCACGCCGACGCAGTGGTGCACGCGATCGCGACGGCCACCTCGGCGACGGGGGCGGATGTTGCCCGCGTCGGCGTGTACGAACGCGCGGCGCTGCTGCGCCTGGTCTGCGTCTACGTGTTCCGGCCCAGGTGGAGGGCGCTGATCGGGGACTTGATCGACGCCTGCTGAACGCACCTCAGACGGTTTCGAGGAGCTTTTCGTCGGCGATCAGGGTGCGGGCGAGGACCTTGTAGCCCTCACGGTCGAAGAACACGGTGATGCGATCGTCCTCGGTGCTCATGACGACCCCGTCGCCCCAGTCGACGTGCCGCACTCGTGTCTGGACTGCGTACGGGTCATTCTCGATCACGTCAGCGGCCTCCGACGTTCCTGCGTCGCAGCGATCGCAGTTGCCGCAAGGTCTCCCCAGTGTTTCTCCGAAGTAGCCGAGCAGGTACTGCCGGCGGCACCCCTGGGTTTCGGCATAGCCGCGCATCATCTCGATCCGTGACTCGTCGATCCGCTCCCGCATGTCCGCTTGGGCCTCAGCCAGGTCGACGGCGTCGTCGGCCGAGCCCCTGAACTGGCTGGAGAGGTGGATGCCGGCCGGCACCCGTTCGACGACGACCGCGTCGTGCAGCAGGCCGACGAGACCGCTGACCTTGCGCGGGTTCGCATCGACGGTCTGGGCGAGATCGGCATTGCGCACAGGCCCATCGGCCGCTCGGAGGGTCTCCACGATCGCGTGCACGAGCTCGGAGTCGGGATGCCGAGCGGCGAAGAAGCGGCGCAGGCCCAGGTCCTCGGCACGATAGTGCAGCTGGATCGTCGCCGGTTCACCGTCTCGACCGGCACGGCCGATCTCCTGGTAGTAGCTGTCGAGGGATTCCGTCACGGCGGCATGGATGACGAACCGCACGTTCGGCTTGTCGATTCCCATTCCGAAGGCGTTGGTGGCGGCCACCACGTCGAGCTCGTCATCGAGGAACGCTTCGTGGACGCGAGTCCGCTCCTTGGCCGGAAGCCCTGCGTGATAGGCGGCTGCCCGCAGGCCCCGCTCGGTGAGTGCGGCCGCGTACTCCTCGGCCGCCCGCCGGGTCGCGACATAGACCAGACCCGGAGTGGTCTGCGCGGAGACCTGCTCGATCACGGCCTCGCGCTTGTCGCTGTCGGACTCGTGCCGCGTGACTCCCAGCCACAGGTTCTCCCGGTCGAAGCCGCGGGTGAGCACGAGAGGGTCGCGGAATCCGAGACGCTCGACGATCTCGTCGCGCACCGGCGGGGCGCCGGTCGCGGTGAGCGCGAGGGTCGTTGGATGCCCGAGACGATCGATGACGGCGCCGAGTCGCAGATAGTCCGGGCGGAAGTCGTGCCCCCACGCGGACACGCAGTGCGCTTCGTCCACGACGAACAGTGAGACGCCGACGGCGGCGAGCTGATCGACGACCTCCGGCTTCGCCAACTGCTCAGGGGCGAGGAAGACGAACTCGGACTCACCGACGGCGATCGTCTCCCACGCGGCCTCATTGCGCGATTCGCTCTGCGCGGAGTTCACGGCAACGGCTTCGGGTGCGTCGGGGGCGTCGGCCAGGCCTTCCATCTGGTCGAGCTGGAGGGCGATGAGGGGAGAGACGACGACGGTTGCCCCCTCGACGAGCATGCCGGCGATCTGATAGATCGCCGACTTGCCGTACGCCGTCGGCATGACGCACAGGGTGTCCCGCCCCGCGGCGAGCGCCGTGATGGCGTCTTCCTGACCGTGGCGCAGCTGCTCCCAACCGAAGGCATCTGCGGCGAGTTCACGTGCGCGTTCAACAGTGGATGTCATGTCCCAGACCTTTGCGCATCCAGTGCCCGGGCGCAAGACGGGTTGCGTCGCCGGGCGCTCACCCCTTGAAGTCCTCGGGGTCCACCCCTTCGATGAACTTCTTGAACTCGTCGAGCTCGTGTTCGGTCTCCTCGTCGGCCCCGCTCTGATCGATGAAGGAACCGGGGATCGCGGCTTCCGCCAGGACTTCCTCGGCGACGAACAGAGGCGCGTGCATCCGCACCGCCAGGGCGATCGCATCCGAAGGTCGGGCATCGATGACATGCGCTCCGGACGGACCGCGGAGAGTGATGGAGGCGTAGAAGGTGCCGCCGTCGATGCGCTCCACCTCGACCCGATCGACATCGGCGTCGAGGGCGTCGAGGAGGGTCTTCATCAGGTCGTGGGAGAGCGGCCGCGGAGCCGACGCTCCCGAAACGGCGACGAGGATCGATGTCGCCTCCTGCTCACCGATCCAGATCGGCAGCACCCGGCTCTCGCCGAGCTCCTCGACCAGCGGCTTCAACAGCACGATGTGCTGCTGCTTGGCGTCGAGCGCGACGCCGAGGACATGTACCTGAACCATGACGGCTCCCGTCGTTCGAGCAGATACTGCCATCGTAACGCCACCGCGGGGTTTCGTGTCCGGGCCGGGGTCTAGCGTGAATGCTCACTCGGTCCTGGACATGGGTTCGGGGCCGCTCGCCGCTTCACAGCGGCTCCAACGAAAGGCAGAGCAATGACGGTCACAGACATCCCGGTCAGCTCAGACCCGGCGCACGGCAGCGAGGAGGTCAGCGTCCACCTGCGATTTCCCGCGAGCCTGGCGCTGTGCATCATCGCGGCGGTCTTCACCACCGGCTCGCATCCCCGTGCCGTGGCCAATGTCGTCGAGCGATACGTTGCCAGGCACGGACGGACCGACGGCGCCAGGGCACTGCAGTACTCGATCGCCGGAGGGGGAGGTGCGCGTGCCTGGGCCGCCGACGTGGTGGAGAACCGCAAGCCTGCGAACACTCATCCCGGTGCTCCCCTCAAAGCCGAGGTGATCGAACAGGCAGTGCAGCTGATGGTCGGTCTCGACATCGACACGGTTCCCGACCTGCAGGCAGTCGTCTCGGACGCACCGACCGCCAATCCTGTTCTCGAGGGGTGGACGCGGCTGCCGAGTCAGCGCTCTGGGGCGACGTACCACCACCTGCTCACGATCGCCGGGCTGAGCACTCCGAACGCCGGACTCGAGGAAGGGCAGAGCTCCGACGCGTGAGGGCTCGGCTCAGGCCTGGGTGCTGCGGCGTGCATCCGCCCAGATGTCGATGCCTGAGTCGACTGCGTAGTCGTCGATCTCGGCCAACTCCTCGTCCGTGAACGGCTCGGCCGCCAGAGCCGCGACATTGTGTTCGAGCTGCTCGACCCGGCTCGCGCCGATGACCAGGGAGGACACGCGGTCGTCGCGCAGAGCCCAGGCCAGCGCCATCTGCGCCAAGGACTGGCCGCGGCGCTTCGCGATCTCGCCCAGGGCACGGATGCGAGCCACATTGTCCTGGGACAGGAACCCCTCTTTGAACGACGGGGCCTTCCTGCCCGCACGAGAGTCCTCGGGTACACCTCCCAGGTATTTGTCCGTGAGCAGACCCTGGGCCAGAGCAGAGAAGGCGATGACTCCGAGCCCCTCGGATTCGGTGGTGTCGAGGAGACTGTCCGTCTCGATCCACCGGTTGAGCATGGAGTACGAGGGCTGGTGGATGAGCAGCGGGGTGCCGAGATCGCGGGCGATCGCCGCCGCAGCTGCGGTGTCTGCGGCCGAATAGGAGGAGATTCCGGCATAGAGGGCGCGGCCGGAGCGCACAGCGGCGTCGAGCGCGGCCACCGTCTCCTCGAGCGGCGTCGAGGCATCAGGGCGATGGGAGTAGAAGATGTCGACGTAGTCGAGGCCCAAACGGCGCAGGGAGGCGTCGAGACTGGACAGCAGGTACTTCCGGCTGCCTCCGGGGCCGCCATAGGGCCCGGGATGCATCGCCCAGCCGGCTTTGGTCGAGATGATCAATTCGTCCCGATACGACTTCAGGTCCTCAGCCAGCAAGCGCCCGAAGTTCGTCTCCGCCGAACCTGGAGGCGGGCCGTAGTTGTTGGCCAGATCGAAGTGGGTGATGCCGAGGTCGAAGGCGCGGCGGACGATGTCACGTTGGTTCTGGAAGGGAACGTCGTCGCCGAAGTTGTGCCACAGACCCAAGGAGAGGGCGGGCAGCACCAGACCTGAGCGGCCGACCCGACGATACGGAATGGAATCGTAGCGATCCTCAGCTGCCTGATACACGGATGCTCCTTTGCGACGATGGGCGAGGTGACAGCGGTCGTGAGACCCCGCGACAGGATCTCACCCTGCTGTGACCAGTCTAGATGTCTCCGCCGAGACCTTCGGCGCGGGCGCGGACGATGGCCTCGGACCTGTCGCGCATTGACAGTTTCGCGAGCACAGTGGCCACTGTGTTGCGCACTGTCTTCGGATTCAGCGAAAGCCGGCTGGCGATGGCAGTGTTGTCGAGGCCGTACGCGACCAGGTCGAGGACTTCCCGCTCCCGCGGAGTCAGCTGGGGGAACGGCAGCCGAGCAGCCCTCTGTCCGCCCATGACATAGGACAGAGCCTGCGCGGTGACGCTTGGGGAGAGGATGAGCTCTCCCGCCGCCACGGCCCGGACTGCCCGCTCCACGGAGTCCGGTGGTGCCGATTTCACGAGGAAGCCGCGTGCACCCGCTCGGACGGAGGCCACGACGGCGTCGTCATCCTCGTGCATAGTCACGACGAGAACATTGATCCCGGGGTGCTGCTGGAGCAGCTCCCGGGTGAGGTCGACCCCCGAGCCATCTCCGAGATCGAGATCCATGAGTACGACGTCGACCGACCCAGGACCGGGCGACGCGAACAGTTCGCGGGCGTCTGCGACGCTCGAGGCCTGGCCGGTCACGGTGATCCCGGGCAGGGAATTGAGCAGAGCCGTCATCCCCATCCGGAACACGGGATGGTCATCGATGACGACGACCCTGATCGTTCCCGGCTCCTGCCCGCGCGGCGCCGGCTGGCCTGCGGTCATGGTGACACCTCGAGCGGAACGAGGGGCAGCTGAGTGCGCACGAGGGTTCCGCCGCCTTCTGCGGGTCCGATGCTGAATCGGCCGCCGAGCTCTTCGACGCGTTCGCGCATCGAACGGGTGCCGACTCCGTCAGCGGAGTCGGGTGCTCGTCCCACTCCGTAGTCCCGGCATTCGACGACGATTCCCCGAGGCGCATCGACCGGCTGCGGGTCATCGGTCCACTCCACTCTTGCCTCCGCGTCGTCGACTCCTGCATATCTGGAGCTGTTGAGCGAGGACTCGGCGATGACCGCGTACGCGGCAGCCGTCACGCGGGCATCGAGTCCACGCAGGGAGTTGGGATCGTGGGCGAGCAGGCCGCCGAGCTTGAGAGTGAAGCCCGTCTGGGCGTAGCGGGAGGCGAGCTGCTCGACGGCAGCGGCCAGTCCGCGTTCCTCAAGGACCGGCGGCAGCAGGCTGCGCGAGAACAGCCGGATGTCCTGGACCCGTTGCGCCGCCTCGTTCTGCAACGCCTCAAGCACCTCATCAGCGGTCTGCGGATCCGAACGCAGCACATTGCGTGCCCCCTGGATGCCCAGGTGCAGTCCGGAGAGCCACGGCCCGATACCGTCGTGGAGCTCGCGCCGGATCAGCTGCCGCTCGGCCAGGCGTGCCCGGGACGTCGCCTCCCGTGCCCGATCGGCGACATCCCTGGCCTGCGTCGCGGCATCCTTGGCCTCGGTCACCTCGGCGGTGGCCCGGATCAGGCTCAGGCCCACGGCGAGCAGGGGTTCGACCCTCGCGAGGGCGTCGAAGGTGCGCCGGTCGAGCCGCTCACCCGGGCGGGGAGTGAAGGTCAGGGTCCCGAGCTCGGCACCGACCGCCTCGGCGGTCGGTGATTGGTTCGCAGTCACCGCCTCGGTGCCGGCAGACGCAGCAACCGCCTCGGCGCCGGTGGCGGGGCTGCGCACCATGGCCCTCTCCAGGGGCGGGCTCGTCGGGGTGCCCCAATGCCCGGCCGTCGCGCCATCGGGCAGAGTCAGGGTCACCGACTCCAACCGCAGCGTCTCACCGATTGCGGCAGCGAGCCTGTCCAGGAGCTCGGCCGGGCGGCTGGGGGTGGTCAGGCTCGCGCCGATCTGCAGGGCGGCACGTCCGGCCGAGGCCGCTTCGCCCCACACCAGACGGCGGACCCGGGCGTCGAGGCTGGACCGGATCGGCTGGACGGCGAGGACGACGCCGACAGCGGCGACGAGCTGGGCGATCGTGGAGTTCCCGACCAGGGACGACGCCGTCCACACGAGCGCCGCGTAGACGATGACCATGATCAGGGTGAGCAGCCCCGCGAGCACTCCGCGGCTCACAGCAAGATCGATGCCCCATAGCCGGTTGCGCAGCACGGTGACCAGCAGTGCACCGGGGAACAGGGCCTGGCAGGCCAGGTGGGAGATCGGGACGAGGAAGAGGACGCTCGTCGAGGTGTACGGAACCAGCAGCAGGGGGAGGAACGACGCCGCCATCACCGCGGTTCCCAGGGCCAGGAGGCCGAGCCCGTTGCGCTCGTCCACGGGCCCGAAGCGGTGGCGCCGGTGCACAGTCGCGGCGGTGACCAACCCCCAGGTTACGACGCCGATGAGGACCCACGTGTTGTCGCTCGTCGGGAACACGAGGCGCTGAACGGTGAGTGCGAGGGTGACCGCGATTCCCACGGCCAGGCCGCACGTGGAGCTGCGGGGCAACGGTGTCTCGCGCACGAGCCACGGCACGACGAGGAACAGCGCGAGGGTGCCCGGCACCCAGGCAGAGCCGAAGAGGAAGATGCCGGCGTCGTCGGCCGGGAGGTCGCGGGCCATGGCGAACGATGCCCAGCCGCCGCCCAGAGTGGCAAGGCCTCCTCCCACAGCGGTGAGGGCGGTGAGCCAGGCCACGGGGTGGCTGCGACGGGAGAGGATCACAGCGGCGACGGTCCCGTAGACGAGGCCGACCATCGCGTCGACGGCGAGGAACAGCGAATCGGGGGTGAGCTCGGCGCGGCTGGCGATCTGCAGCAGCACTCCCGCCAGGGCCGGCAGCGCTGCTGCGATCAGCACGGCGATCCCCGCCCGAGGGCGTCCGGCACGGCGGACCTGCGGCGTCGTCATGGCTGAACAGTACCGCGCGGGCCGAACCGGCGGAATACCCCGCGGTGAGGACATCGCGGGGCAGTCCGCTGCAGCCTCTGGCCGAGGCGCGCGCACGGTCAGCGCCGGTCGCCCAAGGCGAAGCCGAGGGAGACGATGAGCACCCAGACCGGGCCGATGAATCCGGCCAGGTATTGGAACGGCGAGACCCCGGTGAGGATGATGAGCAGGCCGAAGATGAGCGAGACGATGCCGATCCACCGGTGCACTGCCCCATGCCGCAGGGAGGCCGCCGCCACCGCTAGGGCCGACAGTCCGGTACCCACCCACAGCCAGGGGATCGTCGCTACCCAGTCGGTGTAGAAGGCGACGGATTCGGGCACGTACGTCGACGGGTCCGAGAGGCCGAGTGCGAATTGGGTGTTGAGGCCGCTGCCCAGGAGCAAGGCAACCGTGGTGAGCATGATTCCGCCGAGAGCGACTTGACCGTGCAGCCCGCTCGCAGGCCCCTGCTGGTCGAGCCTGCGTTTGAGGCCGGCGCCGAAGACGGGCAAGGCGAGGAAGGTGAGCATGGACAGGACATGGAAGACGATGAAGGCCATCTGCTTGCCCGCGGCGTCGGCGAGCATGGCATCGGCGTCGCCCGCTGAGGCCGCCCAGTTGATCGAGGTGGCCAGAGAGGCCTGAATCGTGGCGATGCCGAGCGCACCGGCGGCAACTCCGGTCCAGGCCCACGCTCGGGGCGGGCGGAGCGCGAGAGGGTGCTGATGCGCAGGAGTGGTCGGGGTGGTGTTGGCTTCGGGAACGGTGGACATGGGACCTCCTTGTTGAGTGCCCTGCCGGGATCGGCGGAGCGTGCGAGGTCAACATTCGTCCGGGCGGCGTCCCGGGCACCAGGGCCGGGTGCCCGGAACTCCGGGCAGTCTCAAACGGTCGGCTGCCTCGGCGCTCAGCCCTCGAGCCGTCGGTGCAGGACGGCGTATGCCAGATCGAGGACAGCTGGATTCTCCGTCAGATTGCAGCCGGCATTCGCGGCGAGGAACTGGCCGTTGATCTCGAAGGCCAGAGCTGCCGGTTCCACGACCGTGCAGCTGTGGGAATGGGTCGGGGACGGAGCGACGACCTTCAGCCAGTGAGGACCAGTGCTGTCGGCCGAAGGGCACTCGCAGTCCGCGGGTGCCCTCCGACCGGCCGGGTCTGGCTCAGCTGAGTTCGGCCGTGGTCACGCAGGTGGCATCGGCGTCGCTCGTCGTGGACAGGGGAACGTCGGCATTGAGCCCGCCGCTCTCCAGATGCAGTTCGGCCTCGATTCCGCGCGGCAGCCAGAGGCCGACGAAACCGTTGTCGAAGCTGGTCCGGGTTTCGTCGATCACCGTCTCGCCCGTCGTGCTGTCGGTGACGGTCACATCCACCTCGGTGTTCGACAGTTCACCGAGGCAGGTCGTGAGACTGTGGAAATGGCAGTCGTGGGTCTGCGTCCGGTAAGGGGCGACCGAGACATAGACCTCGTCATCGGGCATCGGCAGCGCAACCTCGCCGAGGCTGCTGCTCAGTTCCAGCGCGTCCGGGCGAACGGACGCCAGCAGGTCGGTGGGCCGTTCGGCGACCGGTGTCGAGTCCAGGGTGTCGATGATCTCCCGGACGTCGAGGCCGTCGAGCCCGTACTCGGTGAGGATGGTCGAGTCGGTTGCGGGCTTCATCTCAGGTACGGGCTTCTCCGTGGCGCAGCCGGACAGTGCCAGGGCACCGACGAAGAGGGCGGAGGCGAAGAGGCGCAGGGATCGCCGAGATGGAATTGATCGTGACATGGGTGTCCTTCGGATCGATGTGGTTGTCAGTTCGGCACGTGGCCTCAGAGTTCGGAGAGCAGCGTCCGCATCGTCTCGATCTCCTTGGTCTGGCTGGCCACGATCTCCCTGGCCATGTCGACCGCCTCCGCGTGCTGACCCTCCTCGATCTCCGTCTTCGCCATGGCGACGGCACCCTCGTGGTGTTCGATCATCTGCTCGAGATACAGCTTCGAGGCGGAGGGCCCGTCCGCGTCCTCCAGCGCCTTCATGTCGTCGCCGCTCATCATCCCGTCACCGTGGCCCGCATGGCCGGAGCCGTGGTCGGCCCCGACGTTCCACTCGTCGGACCACTTCTTCAGCTGCTCGATCTCGGGACCCTGGGCCTCCTTGACGTCCTTCGCCAGCTGAGCCACCTTGGGGTCGGCTCCGTCTTTGGCGAGGAGCATGTCGCTCATCTCGATCGCCTGCTGATGATGCGGAATCATCATGGTGGCGAACTTGGCGTCGGCGTCGTTGAAGGCGGCGGACGAGGCGGAGGCGGATGGCTCGGCACTGTCTCCGTGGCCGCCGGAATGCGATCCGCTGTCACCACAGCCGGTGAGGGCGAGTGAGGTGGCCAGGGCGATGGTGCTGAAAGTGCAGAGTCGATTTCTCATGTCAGTTCTCCTTGTGTCATCTGTTCGTGTCGTCGGTGGCGGTCCGCCCAGGCGGATTCGACTGAGCGGTCGGGGCGGAAGCCCCCATCACGTCCGACTGATGCACAGAACCGTCAAGGAGGGTGCCCGTGGGCGACGGGCATGCCGTGCCGGAAGAGGTTGCCGAGCGGCGATCCGGTGCTCGGCGTGGAACCACTGCGGTCGGACCCGGGGAAGCGCGAGGACGAGAGCGACGGCGAGCAGCGCCAGGACACAGCCGAGCATCATTCCCACATGGCCATCATGCGGTTGACACCCGGGACAAGCGGGCAGATGCTCCGACGCGGACGTGTGCTCCGTCGGTTCCGCCTGTGCCGACGAGTGGTCCGTCGCCGACGACTGGTCCGCGTATGCGGTCGAGTGACCCGCCGCCGAGGCGTGCGCACGGTCTGCCGAAACGTGTCCGTCGAGCTGTTCGTCGGAATGCGCGGAATGGTGTACATTGCCCGCGTCGGCAGATGAATGCTCGGAGATGGAATGCGGTGAGGACTGCGCCCACAGGGCGGCCGGGCTGCCGTGCATGGCCAAGATGTGCATCGACAGGAGTCCGACGATGATCGGCACCGCCAGCAGACCGCCGAGCACGACGACGCGCAGAGCCGAGAAGCGGCTCGGGTGAGGCGAACAGGCGGAAGTCGTCGGCATCACGAACATTCTACGGCGATCACCCCTGATACCCCAGCCCCCTATCGAAACACCGTCGGCCAGAGGCGGCGACGATCGGGGCATCGTCACCGATTAGCATGGAGAGGGAAGCAGCCCGTGGGACGACCCGCAGGCGTGAGCACGAGCTGGGACGGCCCTGCAGAAAATCGAGCAAGTGGTGGTGCAGACACTCCGACCGACGACTCTCCGAACAGTTCTCACTCCGAAAGCACTCATCCGGCTGGTTCTGGGATGGGGCGCCTTCCTCCTCACGATCCCGGCCCGACCGATTCTTGCCTCTCCTCTCCCCGGCCCCGCACTCATTGCGGTCCTCGCAGCGATCGTGCTGGTCATCGTCGTCTGCGCCTTCGGGGTCGTGTCCGAAGCCGAGCATCTCGCCCGGCGCCTCGGCGATCCCTACGGCACCCTGGTGCTCACCCTGTCGATCGTGCTCATCGAGGTCATTCTCATCTCCGCGGTGATGCTCGGTCCGGGCGAGCATGCGACGATCGCCCGCGACTCCGTGATGGCGGTGTCGATGATCATCCTCAACCTCGTCGTCGGCGCAGCCCTTCTCGTCGGCGGGCTGCGCCACTCCCGGCTCCGGCCGAACCGGGCGGGGGTGTCGGCTTATCTGTCGGTGCTCGTCGTCCTCACCGCGGTCGCCTTCGCCCTGCCCGCGGTCATCGGCAGTCGGGGAGCGTATTCGCCGACGCAGGAGATCCCGATCATCGTCCTCACAGTGGTCCTCTACGCGTTCTTCCTCTGGCGGCAGATAGGAGCCCAAAGCGAGGACTTCCGGGAAGTGGGGCTGATGAACTCGGACGCAGAGTTCGCACCCCAGCAGAACGCGCGCGCCGAGGTGGTCGCTCGGACCGCAGTGCTGGTGGCGACGGTGGTCCCCATCGTCCTTCTCTCCCATGACATGGCGGCGCTGCTCGACGACGGGCTGAACCGCCTCGGCGCTCCGATCGCTCTGTCCGGGATCCTCATCGCGATGATCGTCTTCCTGCCGGAGACCATCACGACCATCCGCGCCGCATACATGGGTGAGATCCAGCGCGTGAGCAACCTCTGCCACGGGGCATTGGTCTCTACGGTGGGTCTGACGATTCCCGCGGTGCTGACGATCGGCCTGCTCACCGGACAGACCGTCATCCTCGCCGAGACTCCTGCCAATCTGGTTCTCCTCGGCGTCACGCTCCTGCTCACCGTCACGACGTTCGGCGGCGGTCGGGTCACCGCGCTCCACGGCGCACCCCACCTGCTGCTGTTCGTCCTCTATGGACTCAGTGTCTTCGTCTGAGCCGCCCTCAGGGGCGCGATCTGCCTTCCCTCAGGCGTGAAGTTGGACCGCTCGAGCCACGATTCGAACGCTCTGCGCACGTGCGGCCATTCCCCGTCGAGGAGCGAGAACCATGCCGTGTCACGATTGCGCCCCTTGGTCACGACCGCCTGTCGGAACGTGCCCTCGTAGGTGAACCCGAGGCGAGCGGCCGCACGACGGGAAGGTTCATTGAGGGCGTCGCACTTCCATTCGTAGCGGCGATAGCCGAGGTCGTCGAAGGCGTAGCGCATGAGCAGGTACTGGGCCTCGGTCGCCGCCGCCGTGCGCTGGAGCAGCGGGGAGAACGCGACGTAGCCGACCTCGATCACTCCGTTGGCGGGGTCATGGCGCATGAGCGAGAGGGTGCCTACGGCCCGGCCCGTGGGAGCGGCGATGACCGCATAATGACGCGGATCGGTCTGAGCGGCGGCATCCTCGGCCCAGACCCGATAGTCGTCGAACGAGTCGAACGGACCCACGGGCATGTACGTCCAGTCACGGCCGTCGGAGGCGGAGGAGAAGGCCGCGAAGAGTTCGGCGGCGTGACGGTCGGGGTCGAGTCGCTCGAGGTTGCAGTGCTGCCCCTCGAGGCGCAGCGCTTCGGGCAGCCGCGCCGGTGCCCAGTCGGGGAGTGGATCGCCGACCGACTGACCGTAATCGTTCGTCGGCATCAGGACCTGCTGTCCGCAGCAGGTGCAGGCGCGGCGTCGTAGGTGACCCAGTGCGTGCGGCGGGCCACCTGATCGTAGAGGGCCTGCGCCTGGTGGTTGTCCTCGGCGGTGATCCACCGGACGACGGAGCGGCCTTCGGCGCCGGCGATCTCCTGCAGGTGGGCGATCAGGGCGCGAGCCACTCCGCGGCCGCGCGCCTCGGGGACGGTGAAGAGATCGTCGAGCCAGATGCCGACGGTTCCGGTCGAAGGCCGGGAGAAGCGACGGAAGTGGGCGACAGCGACGATCCCGTCCTCAGTCTCGGCGACAAGCCCCTGGCACTCGTGCTCGGGATCGCGCAGCCAGGACCACACTCGCGAGACGACCTCATCCGACTCCTGCAGACGGTAGAACTCGCGGTAGCCGTGGAAGAGTTCGCGCCACCGGTGCTCATCAGAGGCTTCGAGCGGACGGACGGCGGGCGGCTGGTGCTGGTTCATCGGGTTCTTCCTCATCTGTTGGATCCGCTGGTGTCACTGAGGACCAGACTACGAGCGGTTCCGGACCATGGACAATGCCGGAAATGGTGATTACTGCTGGACCAGTAAAATGAGCGAATGCGTCATGCCGTCCCCTTCCACCTCGTCATCGTCCCTCCACCGGCGGGCCGATCCCCTCGTGAATACCTCGTGGAGGAGCTGCGGACCGCGTTGCTGGCCGGGGAGATCCGCGCGAACGAGCCTCTGCCCTCGTCCCGGGTGTTCGCCGAGGCGATGGGAGTCTCCCGTGGCACAGTCGTCTCCGTCTACGAGGAGCTCGCCGGCGAGGGTTACGTCGTCAGCGTGCCGGGGTCGGGGACCTTCGTGGCGGAGGATCTCCCACGGCCCGACCTCGCTGCCGCCCCGACCCCTGCTCGATCGGCTTCAGGTCGGCGGGGGCGAGGGGTGCCTCGACACCAGTCTCCGAATCCGCATTCGCGGCAGGCGTACGCGGCACCGCCGCATTCGCGGCAGGCGAACGCGACACCGGCCTCCGGTAGGGACGTCGCCGCTGTCAGGGCGGTCGTGAACCTCTCTCCAGGCAGCCCCTCGACGAGGTTCGGGGAGAACAGGGAATGGATCTCGGCGTGGCGCGATGCCGTCAGGCACGATCTGCCGAGCCTGCCTCCTCCCGACGGCGGCGACCCCGAGCTGCGGAAGTCGATCGCCGCTCATCTGCGGATGGCCCGCGGGGTCCGCTGCGATGTCGAGGACGTCGTGGTGACCGCGGGAACCAGCGACGGGCTCGGGCTGCTCCTCCACGGACTGCGCGCCGCAGGTGCCCCGGGGCTGCGAATCGCAACGGAGAACCCCGGCTACCCAACAGCGCGGAAGGTCATCGACCGCCTCGGCGCGATTCCGGTGCCGATCTCCGTGCGGGAGGGCGGAATGGACCTGGCAGAGCTGGGACGTGCGCCGGGACCGTTCGCAGCGGCCCTGCTCACTCCCAGTCATCAATACCCGCTGGGCGGCAGGCTGCCCGTGGCGGCCAGGCTCGCGCTGCTTGAGTGGGCGCGGAAGGCTGACGCCGTCATCATCGAGGACGACTACGACAGCGAATTCCGCCACGGCGCTCCTTCGCTGCCCGCCATCGCATCCCTCGACACCGAAGGACGGGTCGTGCTCATCGGCAGCTTCTCGAAGATCCTCACCCCGTGGCTGCGCTGCGGCTACCTCGTCATCCCTGATCCCGAACTCCGGGCGCGCGTCCTCGAAGTGCGAGCGACTCTCGGCCAGCCGGTGTCGGGTTTCGTCCAGTCCGCCCTGGCTGAATTCCTTCGCAGCGGGGGGCTCAAGCGTCACCTCGTCCGCGTCGGGCGGGAGTACCGGCACCGCCGCTCCCTCGTCATCGCGGCAGCGGCTGAGCTCGGACCGAACGTCAGACTCGACGCCGTCGAAGGCGGGCTGCACGCGACCCTGTCGTGGACGACAGGGAGGACCGACGCCGAGGTAGTCGCCGCCTTGGCCGCGCGCGGCGTCGGTCTCGCCGCGCTGAGCGCCTACTACCACCGGGACACACGGCCTGGCCGGCGGGGGATCGTCTTCGGCTACGGGGCTCCGAGCGACCTCGAACTGCGCACGGCGCTCGCCGCGATCACAGAGGTCCTGAACAGCTGACCTGCTGTCGCACAGACGGGCAAGGCGTGTTTCGGGTTATCCTCCGCGAGGCAACGGGTCTGCTCCACTGCGGGCGGAGAGCGCACGGCGTATGGTCGAAGACATGAACAGAATATTCAACGCCATTCGTCAATCCGGCTTCCGGCGCGGACCACAGCGAATCGTCGGCGGCATCGCCGGCGGTCTGGCTCAGTCGCTGCACATGAACGTGTGGCTGGTCCGCCTTCTCATCCTCGTCGCCTCACTGCTTCCCGTCGTCGGGGTCGGGGCCTACCTCATTGCCTGGGTTCTCACCCCATGGCAGGACAACTCCATCCCCCTCGAGCGATCCCTCGGCGGTCCCCGGCTCAACTGAGTCCTCCAGCAGGTCAACGCCGTCTCCGGTGGTGACGCCGGGGACCGACTTCGACGGTGTGAATGCGCTGGGAGAAGGACACGAATAGACTGGGCGCAAATCGGCTTGCGACAATGACGCCGGAAGGATGCGCCAGTCATGAACTCAATAGTTCTCCTCCTCGTGGGTCTGGGGATCTTCGCCTTGGGATACTTCGTCTATTCGAAGTTCCTCGGGAAGAGGATCTTCCAACTCGACCCCGACTTCTCCACTCCAGCCCATGAGCTCAAGGACGGGGTGGACTATGTTCCGACGAACAAGTACATCCTGTGGGGACACCACTTCACCTCGGTGGCGGGGGCCGCGCCCATCGCAGGTCCTGCTGTCGCCGTGATCTGGGGCTGGCTGCCCGCTTTCCTGTGGGTGACTCTGGGCACGATCTTCTTCGCCGGGATGCACGACTTCGGAGCGCTGTGGGCCTCTGCCCGCAACCGCGGGAAGTCGATCGGCTCACTGTCCGAGCGTTACATCGGCAAACGCGGGGCCAGCCTGTTCCTCGTCATCATCTTCGTCCTCCTGCTGATGGTCCTCATGGCGTTCGCCGTCATCATCAAGGATCTGCTCATCAGCAATCCGGAAGCCGTCATCCCCTCCTGGGGTGCGATCGTCGTGGCGCTGCTCGTCGGTCAGGCGGTCTACCGGTACAGGATGAACCTCATCGCGGTCACCGTGATCGGGGTCGTGGCGCTCTACGCGCTCATCCTCCTCGGCGATGCCTTCCCGATCGTGCTGCCGGACCCGATCCTCGGCATGTCTCCGGCCACCTTCTGGATCCTCGCCCTCATGCTCTATTCCGCCATCGCCTCACTGCTGCCGGTCTGGGTTCTCCTCCAGCCGCGTGACTACATCAACGGAGTCCAGCTCTTCATCGGCCTCGGAATCCTCTTCGGAGCGGTGCTGCTCTCGGCACCGACTGTCGTCGCCCCGAGCTGGAACACTGCGGTGCCGGAGGGTACGCCGAGCCTCGTGCCGCTGCTGTTCGTCACCATCGCCTGCGGCGCGATCTCGGGATTCCACGGTCTGGTCTCCTCGGGCACCACGTCCAAGCAGCTCGACAAGGAACCCGACGCCCGATTCGTCGGGTACTTCGGAGCCGTGGGCGAGGGCCTGCTGGCTCTCGGCGCGATTCTGGCCACCACCGCCGGTTTCAAGACGGTGGCGGAGTGGGAGTCCGTCTACACGGCATTCAACGAAGGTGGAGTCGGAGCCTTCGTCTCCGGCGGAGGCGCCATCGTCTCCGACGGCCTCGGCCTGCCCGCCTCACTCGCGGCCACAGTGCTGGCCACCATGACCATCCTCTTCGCAGCCACGACTCTCGACACCGGTGTGCGACTGCACCGCTTCGTCATCCAGGAGATCGGCGAATCCTTCGGCTGGAAGGTCGGCAAGTACACCGCCACCGTGATCGTCGTCGGACTGGTGCTGGCACTGACGTTCAGCCAGGGCCTCGAGGGAGAGGGCGGACTGCGGATCTGGCCGCTGTTCGGAACCACCAACCAGCTGATGGCTTCACTGACCCTGTCGATCCTGGCCGTCATCCTCCTGCGCAAGCGCCGCAATCCGTGGCCGGCGCTCATCCCACTGGTGTTCGTGTTCGTCATGTCGTTCTACGCCGCCATAGTGCAGCTGCAATCGCTCACGGCTGACGGCGACTGGCTGTTGCTGGTCATCGACATCGTCATCATCATCGCCGCGGTCTGGGTGGCCGTGGAGGCGATCGGCGCGATGCGCCGCGCGCGCATCGACGAGCCGGAGGCGCTCGATGCGGACGCCGCCTACTCCAGTCGTAACAGATGACCGATTCTCCTGCTGACGGGCGCTGGGCCACCTGGGCCCGGCGCCTGTCGGCGTTCTCCGAGGGGCTGCGCGAATACTACATGGGTCCGTATCGGCGCACCTTCGCGCGGGCTCAGCGGGACGAGGACGACTTCTTCACCCTCATTGTCCTGGCCGAGGCCCTCGGTGTGCCGGACCCGGCCGCCTACTACACTGCTGAGCTGATGCCCGTCCTCTATGAGAACTTCCACGACTGGCACCGTCGGATGGGCATGCGCCGGTCACCCTTGGAGCACATCTCATGCTGCTGAAACTCCTCGAGACCCGCCGGGTCATCTTCGTCGGTGGCAAGGGCGGTGTGGGCAAGACCTCCGTCGCATCCGCGCTCGGTGCTTCCTTCGCCGAGGCGGGGGACCGGGTTCTCGTCGTCTCGACGGACCCTGCCCACAACCTCGGTCACCTCTGGTCGACCGAGATCGGCGATCGACCGAGGCGGCTCCTGGCGGCTGACACCGGGCATCTCGACGGTCTCGAGATCGATCCCGAGGCGACAGTGTCGCGGCACTTCGCCGCGGTCGGGGCGACCATGGCCGAGCTTGTGCCCGAGCACATGCAGGAGGCTGCCCGCCGGCATCTCGAGTTGGCTCGCCATGCCCCCGGCAGCCATGAATCCGCGATTCTCGACCGGATCGCCGAGGTGGTCGCCGACGGCTTCTCCGACTATGACCGGATCGTGTTCGACACGGCACCCTCCGGACACACCGTGCGGCTGATGGCTCTGCCCGGCCGCCTCTCGACGTGGACAGGAGAACTCCTCGCCAATCGGGACAGGTCCGAGAAGTTCGCCTCTGCCCTGCACGGTCTCGGGGGAGCGAAGGCGCAGCGGGAGGACGCGGACTCCCGGCTCCGGGCGACTCTCCTCCGCCGTCAGGAGCGCTTCGAGACGCTGCGTTCGACCCTGCTCGACGCCGATCGCACCGCGTTCATCATCGTGTTCACCGCCGAGGCGATGCCGGTCGCCGAGACCATCGAACTGCACGGACACCTGAATGATCTGGGCATCGACGTCGCGGGCCTGGTCGCCAATCGTCGTTCACCCGACGATGCCGGGGAGCTGCTGGCTGGGCGGCGACGGGCGGAGGCGAAGCTCCTCGACCGGGTGCGTGAGCAGCTGCCCGAGGTCCCAGTCACCGAGCTTCCGCTCCTGCCTTCGGCCACAGCCCAGCGCGGCGAACTCGATGGGCTGATCGAGCACCTGCGGCGCGAGTGAAGCTTCTGCCCTGTCGCCGGTTGCGAGGGCGTACTAGGATCGGGAGTGGCGCGACCCAACGCCCACCCCCGCCGCCGGCGCCCACGCCACCGGACCCACGGGGCAAAGGAGGTTCAGCCTTCGGGTCATCGGCTCAGTGGCACCTTCGTGTGCGGGCGTGTCTGCGGTGCGTGGGACCAGGATTCTGCCCGCGTGGAAGGAACCATCATGGTCCAGAACAAGCATTTCAAGAGTCTTGTCCGCGAGCGGATGAAGAAGACCGGCGAACGCTACACCACGGCCCGCCTGCGCATCATGGCAGCTCGCCCGACGCCTGCCCCTGAACCCGGCCTGCTCCCGGGATATCCTGCACTGCCGATCGGAGCCGATTCATCGACCGCCCAATATGACGCGGCACTTTGGCACCGGATCCTTGCGCAGGCCGGAGTGGAGAACCCGCTCACCGGCGAGCCCTTCAGCCCCGCGATGCTCGCCGGGCTCGGCGGAGGGATCGGCTTCATGTTCGCCACCTTCAGCTACCAGGAGCTGACCACCGCGACCGTGGTGCTGCGTGCCCATCCCGAGGCCTATACGGACCGGATGCTCGACCGTTCCGGTGTCGCCCTCGACCGCACCGGCACCACGGGGGCGAAGGCGGCAGCCGACGCACTCGACTCCGCCCTGGAGGCGGGCCGAGCATGCGTCGTCCGTGTGACCCACGGAGCGCTCCCCTGGATCTCCTCAGATGGTCCGCTGTACCAGGAATCGATCGACATCGCCGTGGTCGGGCGGGACGGGGACGACCGCCTCGTCGACGGAGGCGGATGGAGCCCGGGTGAAGACGACGCCGACCGTCTGCGCCGGCTGAAGCGGACTGAGCTCGCCGAGGCCAGGCGCAGACGCAGGGCCGACCGGCATTGGGCCGTGAGCATCGCGACCGAACCCGGCGGGCACGGCATCGAGCAGCTCGCCGAACAGGTGAGGATCGCGATCGCGGAGACGACCGGCCGGCTGCTGGGAACGCTGCCGCTGGAGGGCATCCCGTCGTCATGGCTGCCGAAGTTCGGGGTGCAGGGTATGCGTACCTGGGCGGGACTGTTGCGCGATGAACGCTCGAAGCGGGGATGGTCGACACTGTTCGCCGACCAGCGACGTCTGCGGGAGGGCCTGGAGATGGTTCAGCTCACCGCAGGCGGAAACCGGTGGGGCGGGCCAGGGGGTCTGCGTGGGCTCTACGCCGATTTCCTGACAGAGGCGGCCGAGCTGCCCGGCCTCGGAACTCTCGAGCAGTCTGCGGCCAGCTACCGGAGACTGGCACCGCTGTGGGACGGCCTCATTGACGAGAGCAACCCCGATGTCACCGCGGAGGGCCGCTGCGCCCACTTCGCTCGTCTGGCCGACAGACTGGACGAACTCGCCGACCTCGAAGCCCGGGCGGCACGTGAGCTCGCCGAGGCGGCCGCTGATTGAAGTGCGCCCTTCGACCCGACCGGGGGCGGAAGACAGACTGCCACGGCCGTGATCGGTCCGCCGGGACCTCGCCAGACGGACCGATCGGCGCTCAGAGCGCGTGCGCCGACGCGAAGACGTCGTGTGGGTCGAAGCGCTGCTTGAGTGCGCGCAGACGCTCGACGGCCTCACCGAAACCGGCATCGCGGTCGGCGCCGCCGTCGATGAAGTTGAGCATGAGATTGGAAGCCTTCCACCGTTCGAGCGCGGCCAGTCCTGCCCGCACCGCGTCATCCGCCTCCGCCTCCGCTTCAGGAAACGGCACCATCGCCACCGTGTGAGCGAGATATGCGCCCTCGGCCGAGGCGACCGCGCCGGCGTGCTCAGGTCGCCGCGCAATCGCACCACCTAGATGGCGCAGTTCTGCGAAGAACACCCCCGGCGTGGCACCAGCCGCGACGAACGCCTCCACTGCCTCGGCCGGGAGCTCCATCAGCATCGAGTGCGCCGTCACGGCGGGTGTCGGCCCGGGCGGGTCCATGTGCACCGCGAGGAGGCCTGCGGCCGGGATGCGTGTGAACGTATCCATCTCGGGGGCCAGCGCGCGGAGCGGCGCGAGAAGCGCGGACGCCACGGCATCCGTCTCCAGGATCGCCCCGTCGATCACGACCACGGATCGGCCCGACAGAAACGGTGGCAGTTCGGGCAGCGGCGGGAAATTCATCACCCGAAGCGTGGTCGTCGCGGACTCGGGCGCTGTGGCGGTCCATTCCGCCCATGTGTGTGAGATCTCGACCGCTCGCGATGCATCCCACAGCATCATGCCGGCGAACACATCGGTGTACGACAGCAGATCGAGCTCGAGCGAGACGACGACGCCGAAAGCCCCCGAGCCACCGCGCATCGCCCAGAAAAGCTCAGCGTTTTCGTCGGCGCTCGCTCTCACAAGGCTGCCGTCGGCGATGACGACCTGCACCGCTTGGACGGTGTTGATCGCAAGCCCGTGGGCGCGGGCGTAGAATGACAGGCCGCCGCTCAGGGTGTAGCCGACGACGGAGACATCGCCCGCACTGCCGTGCAGCGCGGTCAGACCGTGGGGCGCGGTGGCCTCGATGACGTCGTTCCAGAGCGAGCCACCCAGCACCCGGGCAGTGCGCGTGACAGGGTCAACAGTCACCCCGCGCATGCCCGCGAGCGAGACGAGAACGACGTTGGCGAGATCGGTATCGGCGAGCGCGGCGGCGGCGTGGCCGGTCGACTGCGGGGCGACGCGGAGTCCGGCTGCCGCGGCGGCGCGGACGACCTCGACCACCTCTTCGGGAGTCTCGGGCCGGACCACCGCGTAGGGACGTTGGTCAACGGCCACGTTCCACGGCACGCGTGCCGCATCGTAGCCGGGATCTCCCGCGAACAGGACGCGGTCGCCGAGCGCGTCCCGAAGGGATGCCGGTCGCGCGTCGGCCGTGGTGGTGAAGTCGGCAAGGGTCATGATTGCTCCTGGATGAGAGTCGATTGGGACACTTCTACTCTGGCTGGCGGCGGCGGGCGGGGAACATCCCAGTTCGTGTGGGAATCTCCGCCCCCAGATGCCTGGGGGTAGCGACGGAACGCTGCACGGGAGCACACTTGGTCCATGACTTCGGCACTGGCGCTCGGTCGCGCGCGCAGCGACATCGACGTGATCTCGCGCGCAGGCTTGCCGCTGCACAGCTTCGTCGACGAGACGGCGGCCACGCTGCAGCACGTCGTGCCGTTCGTGGCGGCGTGCATCTCGACGCTCGATCCGGCGACGACGATGATCTCGAGCTCACGCAAGCTGGGTGAGCTCGACGGCCGCAACGAGCAGGATGTCACCTGGTCGCAGATCGAGTACGGCAGCGACGATCCCACCTCGATCACCGCAATGGTCGCAGCGGGTCAGATCGCCATCGGCATGAATCATGTGACGCAGGGGGTGCTGGACCTCTCGGTGCGCATGTCCCAACTCCTCGTGCCCCACTTCGATTTCCGCGACGAAGCGCGCGTCGCGTTCGTCGACCGCAACGGCGCCTGGGGACACATCTCGCTGTTCCGGGGCAATGGCGAACCGGCGTTCGCGGTGGAAGAGCTGGACTTCCTATCGGCCGTCGCGCCGGCGTTCACCCGCGGCTTCCGCACCGGCCTGCTCGCCAAGCTCAGCAGAGAGGAGGCCGGAGCCCAGGCGGGCCCGGCGGTCGTCGTCTTCGACTCCCACGACCGCGTCGTGCAGTCGACTCCGGGCGCGCATGCGCTCCTTGCACAGATGATTGCCGTGCCCGGCATGGCCGACCCATTGACGTCGGCGCAGGCACTGGTGAGCGGCGCCCGCCGCTTCGCCCGCGGCGAGGTCGGCACCGTGCCGCGGATCCGCGCCCGCACGGCGGATGGAGTCTGGGTCGTGCTGCACGCGTCGCCACTCGGCGGTGCCGGTGACCGCGCTGGTGACGTGGTCGTCACGATCGAGGAGGCGCGACCGCAGGACGTCATCGACCTGATCGGGGCTGCGTTCGACCTCACGCTCCGCGAGCGAGACGTGGTCACGGCCGTGCTGCGCGGCATCGACACTCGGGGGATCGCCGCAGCGCTGCACCTCTCGCCTTACACGGTCCAGGACCACCTCAAGTCGATCTTCACCAAGGCCGGGGTCTCCAGCCGGCGTGAACTCGTCGCGCGCGTGTACTTCGATCAGTACGTGCCTCGAATGGGTGCCCGCATCGGCCCGAGCGGCTGGTACTCCGGTGGCTCCGGTGTGTCGAGGACGGCATTCGCCGCCCCACGCCGTGAACCTCAGGAGCTGTGACCGCCGGCCCGGCCGGATGCTCAGGGACGTCGGCCGACGCGGAGCCGCCGGGCGGTCCCTGTCGCCCACGAGTAGATCCAGCCGTTGCCCGACGGCATAATGAAGCAATGTGGATCGGGTGAATCGAATTCGACCTGTTGCTCGGCGACGTACATTCGCTGAAGGCCAAGCGGGCGGTGGTGCGCCCGCTCATCGCCGGCCTCAGGCGGCGGTACGAGGTCTCGGTGGCCGAGGGTGATCACCAGGACCTGCACGGACGCGCGGCCATCGGTATGGGCCTGGTCGCCGGGGACAGAGTCGTGTGGACGAGATTCTGGACCAGGTCGAGCGTTTCGTCGCCGAGTGCCCTGAGGTCTGTGGAGCAGTGACGACTGAGCGAGTTCCAGCGGAATCGTGCTGGTGACACTCATGTTCCGTGGTGGGCCCCGCGAGGTCGGATGCGGCCGAAACGCTCCTACCGAACCCGCTGGCAGACGCGGATCGGTGCCGAGCCGAAGCTCGTTGCCTCGAAGAGCGTCCAGATGAGCACCACCAGGGCGATCGGGAAGAGACCGACGCCGAGGTAGCGTCCCATTCCTCTCCAGAAGCCGACTCTTCTCCCGTCGTGAGTCCTCAGGGAGACGACTCCCATCATGGCCTGACCCGGTGAGAGGGTGCACCCGTAGAGTGCGCCGAACAGGAGCAGGACCGCCGGGTAGCTGAGCAGTGCCGCGGCGGTGGCAGCGTCCAGACTGAGCACGGTCGCTCCGTACAGGGACATTGCCGTCACAGCGGTGACCGAAGTCAGAACGAGGATGAGCAGGGCGTCGATGATGCGGGCCCACCAACGACGCGTCGCCGAGGCGGGACGGAGCAGCTGACCACGCCGCCAGGTGCCGTGCCCATGGTGCGAGGTGGTCACGGTCACCGGGCGATCTCCTCCCGGGTTCGGACGATGAGGCCGTTGCAGAAGTCGATGACGTCGTCCGCGGCGTGGATGCGGTCCTCGATCGTCCGGCGGGCGGAGCTGTCCTTGACGCTGGCCAGGTTGATCTCCAGCGTGGCCTGCGCGATTGTGGCGGCTGCTCGTGCCGCCGCCGCGGCCGCAGTGATATCGCTGAGGATATTCGGATTGGCGCAACCGAGCAGTTCTTCGCCGAGTGCCGAGATGCTCCGGGCCAGCTCGATCAGTTGCTGCGGGGGCTCGGTCGCTTCGACCAACGCCGCCTGGATTGCTGCGGTCCGTTCATCCTTTTCCGCTGCCGAGCCCTGCGGCAGGGCATAGGCGTCGGCGACCCTCGCGAAGGCCTCCGCGTCAGCGTCGCCCACGTCAAGGGACTCGGCAATCAGCGGTTGGGCGGCGGCGAGCACACGCTCGACGAGCGGGGCGTGCTGGGCGAAGTTGGCGCCCGTGGTGAACCTGGCGGACATGGCAGTCAGCGCCGCCGCCTGGGCCAATTGGAGGGCCGCTGCGGCTCCGCCACCGGGGGCAGGCGCATGGGAAGCCGTGCGGTCCAGGTACTCCCTGATGCTTTCATCGCCGATCATGCGTTCCTCCGGTCCGCCTGCAGTAACCTTCAGAAAAGATACTGCCACGAACCCATCGGGCGGCATAATGAAGCAATGTGGATCGGTTGGATCGAATTCGACCTGTTGCTTGGCGACGTGCATTCGCTGAAGGCCAAGCGGGCAGTGGTGCGCCCGATCCTGGCCGGCCTCAGGCGGCGGTATGACGCCTCGGTAGCTGAGGTCGATCACCAGGATCTGCACCGGCGTGCGGCCATCGGTGTGGGCTTGGTCGCCGGGGACCGCGGCCGCGTGGTCGAGGTTTTGGACCAGGCTGAGCGTTTCGTAGCCGAGCGCCCTGAGATCGAGCTGCTGACGGCCCGCCGACAACTGTGGAGCAGCGACGATTGAGTGTGTTCCAGTGGAACTGGACTGGTGAAGTCCATGGTGTCACGGTGGGCCCCGTGGGGATCGAACCCACGACCCGCGGATTAAAAGTCCGCTGCTCTACCAACTGAGCTAGAGGCCCCGCCCCAACCGCAGCGTGCGACACGAAACTTGCGCACGCTCAATCGGAGACTCACCAATATTAGAGCGAGGCGAGGTGTTTTCCCAAACCGGAGGACCTACTGCTCCTGGTCATTCCGAGCGGTCGTGCGGATGTCCGTCGAATCGGGAATCGCCGTTTCGGGCGCGGGTCCTTCGATCGCCACCGCCTCGTCGACGACATCGCTCTCGATCGGCTTGCTCTTCTTGATCTTGCCGCGCAGCGCGGCCACGTGCTTGAGCGTCGACAGGAGCTTCCGATCCTTCTTCGGGGGCACGAACTCCGGATCTGTCTCCAGCGGGAACACGGTCGGAGCAGGACCGAACGCGTCGTTCGCCTCGGCGGCGACCTTCCGCGACATCTGCGAGTTGACCACGGCACCGACGACCGCCCCGACGCCGAACGGCAGCAGGCGTCCCACCAGTGACCCACCGGCGCGGGTCGCGAACTTGCGGATGAACGTCTTGCGCAGCTTGCGGAAGAGGATGTCGACGAACGGGCCGGGCAGCTGCTTGGTGACGACGGAGCCCCAGTTGCCGAGGACCGCCTCCGGGCCGACGGACTCCTTGCCGAGCTTCTGGACCAGGTTCTTCCCGTCCTGGCCGAGCATCAGGCCCAGCACCAGCACGTTCGCACGGTTCGCGTCCTTGACCGGCAGTCCGTGGATCTCGGAGACGGCCTGGGCGAACAGCGCCGTGCCCTCGAGGAACCCGGCAGTCTCCACAGCGGCGACCCCCAGTGCAGCGGTCGTGCCCAGACCCGGAATCGCGGCAGTCGCGCCGACAGCCGCGCCTCCCGAGGTCGTCAGCGTCAGATAATGCCGGCGAATGATCGCGATGAGCTCCTCGGGAGTCGCCTCGGGGTGCTTGCGGCGCAGGCTGCGGACGTAGGCCAGCGCAACGGGACGCTGCACGGAGAGCAGCTTCGACAGCATCGACTGGGTCCGGGGATGAAGCGACCCATCCTCGTTGACGGCGAATTTCGCCGCCCGGTCCAGCCCTTTTCTCACCACATACGATTTGGCCACGAGAGTCCCTTCCGCGTTCAACAGTTCGAGTCCGCGCATCGCAGATCAGGACAGAGTACCCTGCCTGCAAGCATCGCCTTCAGTCTAGTTCGGGCCACTGTGAGACGGGCCAGTGTTCCCTGACCGTATTGCGACAGACTCGGCGGCTCCACACGACCACAGTGCCCCCGGCCGGTTCGAGGACTAGAATTGGTCGACGATGACACAGCGACCGTTCCACCGTCCCATCCCGCTGGCCGATCTCGAATCCTTGAGCGGTTCGACCGATCCGGTCACCCGATCCGAGACGTCCCACGCCACTGCCGCGCTCCTGCTCGGCGATGTCCACGGACACCGCGACGAAGCCGCGACCAGGCGGTTCGTCGAACTGACCGAGGACATCGGCCTCGAAGTCATCGCCGAGATGTGGTCGAGCGCTCCCGCCGTGTCCGCCCCCGGCGCGCTCTGGCGGCTCTACGCTCTGCGGGAGTGGATCCGCACCCAGCCGCGTGAGCTCAGCGACATGTTCGCCACCGGGCAGAGACAGCTGACCGAGGGCATCGGCATGGACGAGATCCTCGCCGGGGTCGAGATCCCCGCCGGCCCCGCCGAGGTGGCTCGCGCCATCGATGAGATCCTTGCCGGAGCGTTCCGCGGGGATGTCGTCATCGCCCTCCTGCGGGCTGCGGCCTTCGTCCGGCTCTGCGCGGCGGGCGCTGGCAGCGAGGACGTCCGCGCTCGCCTCGAGCAGCTCTCGCGGGATCTGCGCGACGCCGCACTCTCGCGCCGCAACGGCGGACTCGACTGAACGCCCGCACCTGCGGGTGTGAGATTTTTCAATCGCCTCGATTCCCCGGCGACGGTTTACTCAGGAGCGTGAACAGGTATCGTGGTGTGTGGCCCTCGAGGCCACCGGACGCTGGATCGCCGAAGCCCCGGGCTCCAACCTCAGCCGCTGCGAGCGGCCTATCGCCGAGAGGCGCTCTCGCGGTTCAGCGTCCGGCTCACAACTTAGGCATGATTCGTCCGGCTCGCCCGGGCCGGGCAGGAGGATGGCATGCGGCTCAGACGCGTTCCGCAGGACACTGTCTTCTACGAGCGGATGTCCGACCTGGTCGGACAGATGCGCCAATGCAACCTGGTGCTGGCCGAACTCTCCGGTATCGAAGTCACCGAGCGACGCGATGTCGCGGCTCGCCTTCAAGAGATCAGCGACCGCGCCGACGACGACATGGGGGCCGTCCTGCGAGCCCTGCGCGAGAACTACATCACCCCGTTCGACCGCAACGACCTCTATCTGCTCGGCCACCATATGCGAGACATCTGCCATCGGCTCCACGGCGTCGGATTCGTCCTCGCCTCCGAAGCATTCGACGAACTTCCGTCCGGAGTCCTCGAGACCCTCGCCGTCCTGTCCAATCAGACGGACCACACGAGTCGGATGATCACCCGCCTGCCCGGCAAGTTCGACCAGTGGGACTATGTCGATGCGATCAACAGACTGACATACCAGGTCGAGAGCCTGCAGTGGCGAATGTCCGACGCGGTGACCAACTCGAAGCGTGGCCTGACCTACATGGCAGCGGTGTCCCAGCTGGGACAGGCCTTCGTCCGTGCCGCCCACGGCTTCACCGAGCTCGGCAAGGTCGTCGCCTCGATCGCGATCAAGGAGTCGTAGTCAGTGGAGCTCCTCCTGGCGGGAGTCATCGTGGCCGCGGTGCTCTTCGTCGGCTCGAACGGCTTCCATGATGCGGCACTGACCATCGGCAATGCCGTGGTCGGGCGTGCCCTCAGCCCTCGCTGGGCTGTGTCGCTCGCGGTGATCTTCAACTTCATCGGGGCGCTGCTGGGGGAGGGGATCGGCTTCGTCGTCGCCAACCAGATCGTGCGCTTCGACGGCGCCGCCGAGGTGATTCTCACCTCGATCATCCTCGCCTTCGTCGCGGCGACGGCCTGGAGCCTCTTCACCTACTGGCTCGCGCTGCCGGTGTCCTCGACGCACTGCCTCATCGGGGGTCTCCTCGGTGCGGGAATCGTCCTCGGTTTCACGATCGACCTAGACGAAGGCGTGCATTCGGTGGTTCTGCCGCTCCTGATCTCGCCGATCCTCGGATTCCTCCTGTCCTGGGCGCTGACTCTGCTGGTCTCCAAGCTCGTGGCATCGACTCCGCCCAAGCCGCTCTTCCGCGGCGCGCGGATGGTCGACTCCGTCCTCACCGCGTCACTGTCATTGGTCCACGGAATCCAGGACGCGCAGAAGACCGCGGCGCTCGTGATGGTGGCTCTGCTGGCGGTCGAGGCGAGTCCGCACACCGAACTCTCCGATCTCGGCATCTCCTGGCCGGTGCGCATCCTCATTGCGGCGGCGCTCGCCCTGGGCACCGGGCTGAGCGGCTGGCGGGTCGTGCGCACACTGTCAGTGCGGATGGCGAGCCTCGACCCGGTGAAGTTCGCCGCGGCGGACGCGACCGCCTCTGTCCTCATGTACATCGCGGCCATCGTCATGCGCGTGCCCGTGTCGCTGACTTTCGTTCTCGGGTCGGCGATCCTCGGCACCCAGTTCGCCGGCCGCCCCGGTCACGCCCGGGCCCGGTTCTTCATCCCCGTCATCGCCGTCTGGCTGCTGACGATCCCCGCGGCGGCGCTGCTCGCGATCGTCCTCGGCCTGGGAGTGCGTGCACTCACCGGCTGAGCTCAGGGCCGCCGGAAGGTGATTACAGCGATCGACAGCGGAATCGCCGAGGCGACCATGAGCACCGCACCGAAGGTGGGCTCCTCATCGCGGAGCAGGGCACCGGCGATGAGGAGGCCGGCGAAGACGATCGCCCAGACCACCCGGCGAGCCGTGCGCTCCAGACGAGTCATCCGTCGCTCGAGCTGCGGGGTGCCCACGGTCAGGCGGCCGTCCTCGATCCGACCGGCGAGGGAGTGCAGCCGGGCGGGAAGCCGGACGACGTCGCTCGCGAAGGACAGAGCTTCATGCCCCAGGTGTGCCGCGAGATCTCCCCGCTCTTCGCGCAGCAGCGCTGCCGCATAGGGCTCGACGGACTCCCACATGTTGAACTCCGGGTCGAGTGACGTGCACAGCCCCGAGGTCAGCGACATCGCGCGGATGACGAGGAGTAGGTTCTCCGGCAGCTGGAACGGCATGCCCCGGACGACTTCGCCGAACTCGACCGCGAAATCGCGCAGCTCGGCCTCATCGACACGTCGGAGATCCGCGATGCTCATGCCGCCGAACCGGGCGAAGAGCTGGGTCATCGCCCGCTCGAGCTCACTGATGTCGGCGGAGGGGAGAACGACCCCGATGTCCTCAATGGAGGCGACGAGGCGCTTCCCGTCGCGGGCGGCGACCCCGATGACGAGTTCACGCAGCCCGGCGCGCAGCGAATCCGGGATCTCGCCCATCATGCCGAAGTCGACGAAGCTCAGCTGCCAAGCGGGCCCGGCCTCGGAACGGGCCTCAGAGCTGGTGGCAGTCCCGGCCTGGGGCCCGGCCTCGGACCCTGTTCTGACGGTGACGAACAGATTCCCTGGGTGGGGATCGGCATGGAAGAAGCCGTCGCCGAAAAGCTGGGCGAACATGACGGCGGCGAAGCGCGAGGCGACCGCGGACGGGTCGATTCCGGCCGCAAGCAGCCCCGCGGTGTCGTTGATCTTGATCGCGGTGACATCGGTGAGAGTGAGCACGCGCCTCGTGGTCCGTTCCCAGACGACATCGGGCACGTTCACCGAAGCGTCGGTGGCGAGGTTCTCGGCGAATCGTTCGGCGTTCGCCGCTTCGTGGAGATAGTCGATCTCGGCCAGGCTGATCTCCGCGAATTCCTCGACCAGGGCAGGCATGTTCACGCGCCGGGCGACCAGCCGGATTCTGCTCAGCCACCCCGCGATCCTCCGGAGGGCGGCGAGATCGATGTCGACGATCGTCTCGATCCCGGGCCGCTGGACCTTGACGACGACCTCCTCGGTGCCTGATGCCGCCGCATCGTCGGGCGAGAGCCTCGCGCGGTGCGCCTGACCCAGGGAGGCTGCGGCCAGGGGTGTGACGTCGAAGGAGGAGAAGGCGACGTCGAGACCGACCCCGAGTTCCGCCTCGGCGAGGGCGCGGATCTCAGAAAACGGAACGGGCGGGACCTCATCCTGGAGGTCCTCGAGCTCCTTTGTGACCTCGGGCGGCAGGACGTCGAGTCGTGACGAGAGGAACTGCCCCACTTTGATCATCAGCCCGCCGAGGCGGACGGCGAGCACGTGGAAGCGCTCCGCCATCCGCCGCAGCCGGTCTGCACGACCTCGCGCGGAGAGTGCGCCCAAACCGATGCGGGGCAGGAACAGCTCGAACCACCAGGTCTGCACGAGGTGGATGAAGGCGAAGCGGAGGATGACGCGATAGCGACGCGACGGCGCCACCGTCTCAGTCCTGGGCGAGGATCGAATAGATCTGGCGGCGAGCATCCTGGAGGACGTCGACGGCGCGCTTCACCTGATCCGAACTGCCGGTGCGACCCACCTGCGCGGCTGCCTGGGCGAGTTCGATGCCCGCCTTCGCGAGGTCGGAGGCCCGCGACGACTCGTGCCCGCCCATCGACTCCCACGGTGCGCGCCGCTCTGCATCGGCGTCGACCATCTCCCGGCCCGCCTCGGTGAGGGAGTACGTCTTGCGGCCGTTCGAGGTCTCAGCGGTGATCAGACCCTCGTCGGTGAGCAGCTGCAAGGTGGGGTACACCGATCCGGGGCTCGGCTTCCATGCGCCGCCGCTGCGCTCCTCGATCTCCTGGATGATCTGGTAGCCGTGCATCGGCGACTCGGCGAGCAGCGCCAGGATCCCGGCTCTCACGTCGCCGCGGTTCATCCGGGTGCTCGATCGGGGACCGAACGAGGAGCGGAACTGCTCCATCGCCTCCCAGATGCCGCTGCCGTGTCCGAAGTCGCCCGATCGGCGTCCGAATCCGCCATTCATGAAGTCGTTCATCACAGCCTCCTGCAGTTGTCGCGAACAGTCTTAACGATATACAACGATATATCGGCGATAGCGTGGCGGCAAGAGGTTCGCGTCCCGATCCCCGGGAGTGGCCTACGCTGTGAGTGAGATGAAGAGCTGGCTTTCGACCGTGTGCCGCAGGCTGCTGGTCCTGCTGATCGGCGGCGTCCTCGCCGTGCCCTACACCCTTGTGCTGCTCTGGATCCTCACCGTCTCCGGCCGTCGCGCCGACGTCGCGGGTCCCTTCCTCGTCCTCGGCACCGGTGTGCTCGTCTTCGCGCTGCTCTGCCTGCCCGCGTTCCTTGAGGTCACCCGTGCACTCGAGCGCACCCTCGCCGCTCACCTGCTCGACATCTCGATCCCCACCGCGCCGAGGCGACCGGACCCGGGCGATCGACTCCGCGGCGCCGCGTTCTACTTCGCCCACGCGTTCTCGGGCGGAGTGCTGCTGGTCACCCTGTTCTTCATCCTGCCCACGGCACTCGTCCTCATCGTCGACCCCGCCCAGGCGGAGCTGCTCTACCGGGAGATCACGGAAGCAGACCGCGTCCCGGGCTTCCTCACGCCGGGCCTGGCCGTCGTGCTCGCCGTCGTCGTCCTCATCGTGTGCCTCGGCTTCATCGTCATCACCTGCTTCTTCCTCCCGCACTACTCCGTCGTCCTGCTGGGCCCGTCGAGTGCGGACCGGCAGGAGCTCGACCGCCGAGCCCGCGTCGAAGCCTTCCGCCGCAGCACCCTTGCCCGGGAGGTCCATGATTCGATCGGCCACGCTCTGACCGTGACCACGATGCAGGCCGCCGTCGCCAAGCGACTGCTGCACATCGACCCCACCACCGCTGAGGCGGCCATCGACGAGATCGCCCACACCGGTCGGGAGGCGGTGGCCGAACTCGACCACGTCCTCGCCCTCCTTCGCGCCGAAGCCGAACAGGGCGAGACTTCCGCCTCTGTCGATCAGAAGCTGCCCGCCACCTCGGCGTCGCGGACGCAGGTGCGAACCGCCACCTCGGCGTCGCCTCGGCGGAGCGTCGACGACATCCGCGCGTTGGCCGCGGAAGCGCGCTCTCTCGGCCACCCCGTCGATCTCACCATCGAAGGGGAGGTCTCAGCGCTGCCGACAGCGGTCTCCGGCGAACTTCACCTGATCGTCAGGGAGGCGATGACGAACTCACTGCGGCACGCCTCGGCGCCGGGGATGTCGCTCGACCTGACGGTGGCGGACGGCAGGGTGAGGATGGTTTCGAGCAATGCCTGCCGAACCGGAGCGGCTGTGACGAGGGAGAGCGGTCTGGGCGGGATCCGGGAACGGGTCGAGATGCTCGGCGGGACGGTGGACTGGGGACTCGAGGGCGATCGCTGGGTGCTCCGGGTCGCGCTGCCCGCGGAGGACACGGGCGGAGATGCGGAGGACACTGGCGGCGACGCGGATCCAGGTGTCAGCGGTCGAGGTCAGAGAGGACGGGACAGTTCGGTGACGAGGGAGAAGAGCTCATGAGCGTACGGGTCGCACTCATCGACGACGAACCGCTGGTGCGGGCAGGGTTGGCTGCGATCATCGATTCCGATCCCGGACTGGACGTGGTGGGGGAGGCGTCGGACGGCGCCGAGGCGCTCGACCTGGTGCGCCGGACCCGCCCCGACGTCGTCGTCATGGATGTCCGCATGCCTCGCCTCGACGGTCTGGAGGCGACTCGGCTGCTGCTGGGGCTGCAGGAGCCGCCACGGATCCTCATCCTCACGACGTTCGACAGCGACGACTACGTCTTCGAAGCCCTGCGCGCGGGCGCGGACGGGTTCGTGCTCAAACGCGCCCAGCCCGAGGAGTTGATGCGGGCGGTGCACACCGTGGCCGGCGGCGACGTGCTCCTGTACCCGGCGAAGGTGCGGGAGATGGCAGCACGGGCGCAGCCGCGTTCGGGGAGGGTGGCCACGGCGCAGCTGAGCGGGCGCGAGGATGAGGTGCTGCGGCTGATGGCGCGAGGGCTGAGCAACAACGAGATCGCGGCCGAACTGTTCCTCGGGGTGGAGACGGTGAAGACCTACGTCAGCTCCGTGCTCGGCAAGCTCGGTGCGCGGGATCGCACGCAGGCGGTGATCGCGGCGTTCGAATCCGGGTTCATCACTCCCTGAGGATCTCTCCGGGCGCGGCGTGGCGTCGGGACGAGTGGGCGCCCATTTCCCACGGATGTGAACGGGAGCCCCCCGTCCCGGCGCTCCGTTGCCGGGACAGTTGACCTCGGCGCTCGACCACCTGCTGGCACTGGGCCCGCCGCCTGGGGGACTGAGAACCAGGATCACGATTCCCAGGTGGGAAATGGTCGAAATATCCGGTCCGGATCGACCATTATCGACCTGGGAATGGACGTCGGCAGAAGACTCGTGACCGGAATGAACGTCGGCAGAAGTGGCTGCGCGCGACCCAGCCTGCGCTGGTCCTCAGATCACCCGAAGCGGCCGGAGATGTAGTTCTCGGTCTCTTCCTTCTCCGGGTTGGAGAAGATCACCGAGGTGTCGTTGAACTCGATGAGCTTGCCCGGCTTGCCGGTGCCGGCGATGTTGAAGAACGCGGTCTTGTCCGAGACGCGGGCGGCCTGCTGCATGTTGTGGGTGACGATCACAACGGTGTACTTGTCCTTGAGCTCGTTGATGAGGTCCTCGATGGCCAAAGTCGAGATCGGGTCGAGCGCGGAGCACGGCTCGTCCATGAGCAGGACCTCAGGCTCCACCGCGATCGCGCGGGCGATGCACAGCCGCTGCTGCTGACCGCCCGACAGGCCGGAGCCGGGCAGGCTGAGGCGATCCTTGACCTCGTTCCACAGGTTGGCTCCGCGCAGTGCCCGCTCGGTCAACTCATCGGCTTGCGCCTTCGACAGGCGCTTGTTGTTCAGCCGCACACCCGCGAGCACGTTCTCCTTGATGCTCATCGTGGGGAACGGGTTGGCCCGCTGGAACACCATGCCGACCTCGCGACGGACGTTGACGGGGTCGACGCCGGCCCCGTAGATGTCGCTGCCGTCCATGAGGACCTCACCGCGGACACTGGCACCCGGGATGACCTCGTGCATGCGGTTGAGTGTGCGCAGCACGGTGGACTTGCCGCAGCCGGAGGGGCCGATGAAGGCGGTCACCGAACGGGGCTTGATCTGCATCTCGACACCTTCGACGGCCTGAAAGTCGCCGTAGTAGATGTTGAGATCCTTGATGTCGATCTGTTTGGACACTGTGTTTCCTTAATCAGTGGGAACGGCTGGTTGTCAGTATGGCTGAGTAGCGGCCCGCGCCGAGGTTACCGGCAGTGCCGAGGCCGCCCGCGCACATCAGCGCCCGGCCTTCGGAGCGAGCACCTTGGCGATGACCCGGGCGAGCAGGTTGAGGATCATGACCAGGGCCACGAGCACGAGGGCTGCCGCCCAGGCGCGCTCAGAACTGGCGATCGCGGCGTCGCCGGGGGAGACCGGACGCAGCTGCGAATCGTAGATGTAGGTCGGCAGCGTCGACATCCAGCCGGAGAACAGGTTCCAGTTGAGATTCTTGGCGAATCCGGCGGTGACCATGATCGGTGCGGTCTCACCGATGACGCGGGCGATGGCGATGGTGACGCCGGACAGGATTCCGGAGACCGAGGTGGGGAGCACGATCTTGACGATCGTCTTCCACTTCGGCACGCCGAGGGCGTAAGAGGCCTCGCGCAGATCCATCGGCACCAACCGCAGGATCTCCTCGGTGTTGCGCACGACGATCGGGATCATCAGCACGGACAGGGCGACGGCGGCGGTGAAGCCGGTCTTCGCGATTCCCGCGGCCTCGGGCATGAGGACATTCGCGATCGTGGAGAACAGGGCGAAGGCGAACAGACCCGCGACGATCGACGGGATGCCCGTCATCACGTCGACAAGGAACGTGATGGCCTTGCCGAGTTTGTTCTTCCCGGCGTACTCGACGAGGTAGATCGCGGCGAGCACGCCGATGGGGATCGAGATCACGCAGGCGGCCACGGTGATGAGAACGGTGCCGACGATCGCGTGGTAGAAGCCGCCGGCCAGTCCTGCTTCCCCGGCGACGTACTGCTGGTCGAGGACGCCCTTCATCCCGAGCATGGTGCGGGAGAGCAGGTTGAGGTCGAGTGCGGCCCCACCCTTGGACACGGTCAGCCACAGCAGCGAGATGAGCGGCACGCAGGCGAGGACGAAGGCCGAGGACACGACGGTCGTGGCGACCCGGTCGACGGCTTTGCGGCGGCCCTCATAGGCAGCCGAGATCGCGAACACGGCGATCGCGTTGATGGCTCCCGCGAGGACCGCGGTGACCGCGATGGAGAATCTGCCCAGGCCGAGGAAGCTGATTCCTGCGGCGACGACGATCGAGGCGACGGCGATGACCCAGGGCGTGGCCTTGGGCAGCTGCTTCGAGGTCAGCGAGCGGGAGCGGGAGGAGGTGGTGTCCGAAGTCGTCAGCATCTCAACTTCCCTTCACTGAGGTCTTGGCGACGATGGCGCGCGCCGCCATGTTCACTAGCAGGGTGATGACGAAGAGGACCAGGCCGATCGAGATGAGCTCGGACAGGCGCAGTCCTGCGGCTTCGGGGAAGTTCTGCGCGATCTCCGAAGCGATGGTCTGGTTGCCGCTGACGACCAGCGACGCGGTGAGCAGCCCGGGGGACAGGATCATGGCCACGGCCATGGTCTCGCCCAGTGCTCGGCCCAAGCCCAGCATCGTCGCCGAGGCGATTCCGGACTTCCCGAACGGGAGCACGGACATGCGGATCATCTCCCAGCGCGTGGCGCCCAGGGCCAGGGCCGCCTCCTCCTGCAGGCGCGGGGTCTGGAGGAAGATCTCCCGAGTCAGCGAGGTGATGATCGGCAGGATCATGATCGAGAGCACGAGAGAGGCGGTGAGGAGGGTGCGGCCCGTGTTGGACACCGAGCCGTCAGCGGCTGGGGCGAAGATCGGGATCCAGCCGAACCACTTCGACAGCCAGAGGTAGAACTCGGTGAGATTGCCGGCCAGGGCGATGCCCCAGAGGCCGTAGACCACGGAGGGGATCGCGGCGAGGAGGTCGATGACGTAGCCCAGCGCAGGGGCGAGCCGGCGCGGGGCCATGTGCGTGGTGAAGAGTGCGATGCCGAGGGCGAAGGGCGTCGCCACGACCAGCGCGATGGCCGAGGAGACCAGGGTTCCGATGACGAGGGGCCAGACGTAGGCCAGGAACCCATTGCCACCGGTGATGGCGCTCGGGTCGCTGATCTGGGCGTCGATCGTGTCCTTCGACTGGGCCAGCAGGAACAGGGCGACGCCGGCCAGGATGGCGAGGATCAGGATGCCGGCGATCAGCGTCGCGGCGGAGAAGATCCGATCCCCGGGCCGGATCACGGCCTTGGGCCTCGTCCCTTGGACTGCCGGGCCGAGAGCCGGCCCCGGCGCGCCGGCCGCCGGGCCGGTCGCTGTGGTCTGTGTGCTGGTCGGCACAGGTACTCCTCGTGGAAATCGTCGCGAAGATCCGCTCGCGGATCCTGGACACCCAAGAGCGGCGCAGTGGGAACTCTCCTCAGCTGCGCCGCTCTGTGACGGTCAATCGTTGCAGGTCAGGGGCGTGACTTTCAGCCTGCGACTGTGATGGAATCGATGACGGTTTCGATCTGCGAGCGCAGGTCAGCCGACAGCGGCGCCGAGCCGGCAGACTTCGCCGCAGACTGCTGGCCCTCCTCGGAGATCACGAACTTCTCCCAGGCCTTGATCAGGTCGACAGTCTCCTGGTCCTTGTAGGTCGAGCAGACGACGTGGTAGGACACCAGGACGATCGGGTAGGCGCCCGACTCGGTGGTGTCGCGGGCCAGATCGAAGGCGAGGTCGCCCTTTCCGCGGCCTTCGACCTTCGTGGAGGCGTCGACGACCTTCGAGGCGGCGTCCGGGGTCAGCTCGACGAACTGATCGCCGACCTTGACCTTGGCCTGGCCCAGCGATCCGACGGCCGAGGCGTCGGCGTAGCCGATCGCGCCTTCGGTGTCGGACACGGTCTGGACGACGCCGTCGGTGCCCTGCGCCGCCTCGCCGCCGTACTCCTTGGGGAAGTTTCCGTCCACCTCGGCGTCCCAGGCATCGCCTGCGGCTTCCTTGAGGTATTCGGCGAAGTTCTCGGTCGTTCCCGAGTCATCGGCGCGGTGGACCGCAGTGATGGGGAGGTCGGGCAGCTGCGCGTCCGGGTTGTCGGCCTTGATCGCCTTGTCGTTCCAGTTGGTGATCTCGCCCTTGAAGATCTTGGCGATGGTCTCGGGCGAGAGGTTGAGGGAGTCGACGCCCTTGAGGTTGAAGGCGACGGCGATAGGGGAGACGTAGACGGGGAACTCGTAGGCGCCCTCGGGTCCGCAGACCTCCTTGGCCGACTCGGCCTCGTCGTCGTCGAGGTGAGCGTCGGAGCCGGCGAACTGGGCGTTCCCGCCGAGGAACTGCTCACGTCCGGCACCGGATCCATCCGGAGAGTAGTTGACGGTCACGCCGGAGTTCGCCGTGGCGAAATCGGCGGTCCAGGCATCCATGGCGGCCTTCTGGGAGGAGGCGCCGATCCCGGTGATCGTGCCCTGCAGGCCGCTGTCGCCGCCTGAGGTGTCCTCGCCGGTGGCGGATGCTCCACCGCATGCCGACAGGGTGAGTGCGCCGACTGCCAGGAGAGCCGCGGATGGAGCCAGATGCTTAAGCTTCACGAAGATGCCTTTCTTCACATGGACACGGTTCGAGAGATCTCGATCGTTCGCCTTCCACGCTAAGGACCGTCCGTGAAGCGCGGGGAGTGCGCAAGTGAATGGAAGGTGAATGACTCCGCAACGTATGAGTTTGCTCTGAGTCCGGAGTCACAGGAAGCAGAGTTCCATGAAACGATTGCCGCCGAGGCGACTGTGGGCGTCTCCCCGCCGTGCACCCGCCGCCCTGCCGCGAGGGCGCGTCAAGGCGCCCTGCCGCGGGCTTCAGGCACCTCGCCGCGGGCTTCAGGAGTCGATCGGGCGGAATCGCTCGACCTCGACGATGCGGGGCACCGAGCCCGGGCGGACGTAGGCGACGAGGATCTCGCCGGGCTTGAGGTACGGGTCCACTGTCGGCAGCTTCTCGACGACTCGCTGCGGTGCGTGCTTGGCGTAGACGCCGAGGACGGTCGGGAGCACGGGCCGGTGCGTGCAGTAGGCCAGCGGCTTGCCCTTCTCGAGCAGCTTCTCGATGTAGCGAGCGGTCTTCTCCGGGTTCGCAGACCCCGCCTTCTCGCTCAGGCACGCCGCCTTCTTGATCGGCTTGCCGGTGGCCGCCGAGAACGGGACCAGGGTCGCCATGCACCGCTTCCACGGACTCGAGATGAGCTTTCTGACGTCCCAGGCGCCGAGCAGACCGGTCAGGGCCATCGCCTGCCGGGTACCGAGCGCCAGGAGCGGGCGCACATGTTCCGTCTCATGCCACTTCGACCGGGGGAACGCCTTGCCGTGCCGGACGAGGATGAGCGGCCAGGCCCGCAGCGCGTCGGTGTCGGCGAACTTCTCCACCGCGTCGAGCTGCTCCCGGTCCGCATACGAACTCAGCTTCACCCGCGCCTCGGCGAGGGGGAACCACCGCGCCTCGTCGACCTCGCGGGTGTTCTTCGGTGCGAAGACCAGGTCGCCCTTGACCTCGGCTGACCAGTAGAAGACCTTCTTGAGGTTGTTGCCGCCGACCTTGTACGTGGCCGTGGGCAGTGGGACGCCGAGGTGGATGTCAAAGCCCGTCTCCTCCTTGACCTCGCGGATGGCCGCTTCGGGCAGGGTCTCGCCCGGCTCCACCTTGCCCTTGGGCCAGGACCAGTCGTTGTAGCGGGGACGGTGGACGAGGGCGACCTCGAGGCCGTAGTGGCCCTCCCGCCAGCACACTGCTCCGGCGGCGAGGATGTCGGCGCGGACCCGCGACGATGCCTGAGCGCTGTCGACCGAGGAGGGGTTCACCCGTCCTCCCCGATCCTCCGCCTGCGGCGATGCCGGCGGATGAGCTCACTCTGGTAGTCGGTCAGGGGCTGACCGGATTCGTCGTTCGCGTCGCGGTGCCAGGTGCCGTCCGCGGCGAGTTCGAACGCCGAGGTGGACGGGTCGAAGGCGAGATCGAACAGGGTCATGACCTCGGATTTGTGATCGGAGGAGCGGAGCTCGATGAGCGCCTCCACCCGGCGGTCGAGGTTGCGGTGCATCATGTCGGCTGAGCCGATGTAGACGATCGGGTCGCCGTCGTTGCCGAAGACGAAGGCGCGGGAGTGCTCGAGGAACCGCCCGAGGACCGACCGGACCTTGATGTTCTCGCTCAGCCCCGGGATTCCGGGACGCAGTGCGCAGATGCCGCGGACGAAGACCTCCACGTCGACTCCCGCCCGCGAGGCGCGGTAGAGGGAGTCGATGATCGCCTCGTCGACGATCGAGTTGACCTTGATGCGGACCTGCCCGGCGCCGCCCGCCTCGGCGATGGCGATCTCCTTCTCGATGAGCTCGATGAGGCCGGCCCGGACGCGGGTGGGAGCCACGAGGAGCCGGGAGTACTCGGCGCGCGGAGCATATCCGGAGAGCTGGTTGAACAGCTTCGTCAGGTCGTCGGCGACCTGCATGTCCTTGGTCAGCAGACCGAAGTCCTCGTAGTGGCGGGCGGTCTTGGGGTGGTAGTTGCCGGTGCCGACGTGGCAGTAGCGGGTCAGCCCCTCGGCCTCCTGCCGGACCACGAGGGACAGCTTCGCATGCGTCTTGAGTCCGACGATGCCGTAGACGACGTGGACGCCGGCGCGTTCGAGCTTGCGCGCCCAGGTGATGTTGGCCTCCTCGTCGAAGCGGGCCTTGATCTCGACCACGGCGAGCACCTGGATGCCGGCCTGGGCGGCGTCGACGAGGGCGTCGATGATGGGGGAGTCGCCGGAGGTGCGGTAGAGCGTCTGCTTGATCGCGAGCACGTTCTTGTCCGCCGCGGCCTGCTCGAGGAAGGCCTGGACGCTGGTGGAGAACGAGTCGTAGGGGTGGTGGAGGAGGATGTCGCGCTGGCTGATGGCGGCGAACACGTCGACCTGGTCGCTCGATTCGCGGCGGGACAGATCCTTGTTCATCTGCGGGACCATCCGCGGGAAGTGAAGGTCGTCGCGGGGGACGTCGGCGATGTCTGACATGCCGGAGAGGTCGAGCGGGGTCGGCAGTTGGTAGATCTCGGACTCGTCGATGCCGAGTTCGTCCTTGAGCATCTCCCGCACCCGGGGGTGGATGTCCTCGGTGATCTCCAGCCGCACGGCGGGCCCGAAGCGGCGGCGCAGGAGCTCCTTCTCGAGCGCCTTGAGGAGGTTCTCCGCGTCGTCCTCCTCGACCTCGAGGTCCTCGTTGCGGGTGACGCGGAAGGTCGAATGGTGGATGATCTCCATGCCCTCGAAGAGGGTGTCGAGGTGCTCGGCGATGATGTCCTCGAGAGCGACGAACCGGGACGGCACGTCACGGCCGACAGGACGGTCGGCGACCTTGGCGACGTTGAAGAACCGGGGCAGTCGCGGCGGCACCTTGACCCGGGCGAAGAGCTCCTTGCCCGACTCCGGGTAGCGCAGCAGCACGCCCAGGTTGAGCGAGAGCCCCGAGATGTAGGGGAACGGGTGGGCAGGGTCGACGGCAAGCGGGGTGAGGACGGGGAACACGTGCCGGGCGAAGAATTCGTCGACGCGGGCGCGCTCCTCCGGCCGCAGGTCGTCCATCGACACCTTGGTGATCGATTCGGCGTCGAGCGCCGGCCCGATGTCGGTCTTGAGGAGTTCGGCGTGGCGGGTCATCAGCTCATGGGCTCGGATCCCGATCGCGTGCATGACCTGGCGTGGCATCCGCCCGGTCACAGTGGGCACGGCGAGGCCGGTGTTGATCCGGCGCTTGAGTCCGGCGACGCGGACCATGAAGAACTCGTCGAGGTTGGTGGCGAAGATCGAGAGGAAGCGGACCCTCTCCAACAGCGGTACGCTCGGGTCGGAGGCGAGGTCGAGGACACGTTCGTTGAATGCCAGCCAGCTCAGCTCCCGGTCGAGGAAGCGATCCGCGGGGTCGGGCAGGTCGAGCTCCCTGCCGGCTGCTGTGATGTCATACATCGGTCTACTCCTGGTTGCCTGCGGTCGAGGAAGCCGGCGCATACGACACATGCGCCACCGCGACGTGGAATCCCAGCCGCTGATACAAGCCTAGCGCCGCCTCGTTGTCGCTCTCCACGTAGAGCTCGATCGCCCGCGCACCCGCCGCGACCATCCGCCGCATCCCCTCAAGGGTCAGCGCCCTGCCCACGCCTCTGGCGTGGATGCTGGGATCGACGCCCACGACATAGACCTCGCCGAGGCGACCGATCGTCTCGTCCTCACTGCTCTTGGTCTGGTGGAAGCCGATGACGGCGTCGGCCGTTGCGGTCGCGCTGCTTTCGTCGGCCGCCGCGGCCTCATTGTCTCGGGCGGCGATGATCACGGAATCCGGATCGAAGTCCTCGGCGGTCACGATCCGTGCGATGTCGTCCAAGGTCTGCGCACCCTGCTCCGGGTGCCAGTCGAAAGCGGCGTTGTTGACCCGCAGCCAGCCCGCTTCGTCACCCGGGGTGAAGGAGCGGATGGTCACGCCCTCGGGAGCGGAGACCTCCGGCAGATCGGACAATGCGAGATCGGTGTCGGTGCGCATCTGGTAGAGGACGCGGTCGCGTCCGAGGCCGTGGATGGCGGCGAGCCTGCGCGCACCGGGGTGGTCGCCGTGCGACCAGCACCAGGAGTCCGGTTCCTCGGCGAGGATCTCCGACAGCAGAGCCTCTCCGACCCCGAGGCGACGGCGGTCGGGGTCGACGACGAACTCGGCGGCATGTCGCTCGCCCTGCAGCGCCCGGATGCCGTATCCGACGAGCCTCTCACGACTGTCGGCCTCGTCGTTCTCGTATACGCGCCACACGCTGGACGCGGTCTGCGCATCGTGGGCGTCATCGTCTCCGGCGGCGATGGCCAGCAGCCCTCCGGAGATCGCGGGGGATCCATCGACTGTCGTCGCGCGGTCGAGGAACTCGAGCTCCACCTCGGCGAGAGGTTCGATCCGGGTTCCGGTCACGGCACCGGTGGCTGCGATTCTCATCAGTTCTCCTCGGTGTCGGAGTCTTCGTCCGACTCGATGGCGGCGTCGGGGCTGAAGCGATAGCCGACGTTGCGCACGGTGTGGATGGCGTTCTCCAGGTCTTTGCCGAGTTTGGCACGCAGGCGGCGCACATGCACATCGACGGTGCGCGTACCGCCGTAGTAGTCGTCACCCCAGACGCTGAGCAGGATCTCGTCGCGGGTGAAGACCCGTTCTGGGTGGGAGGCGAAGAACTTCAGCAGGGCGAACTCGCGATACGTGAGGTCGAGGCTGCGCCCGCCGAGGTCGGCGGTGAACGCCGTCTCGTCGATGCGCAGGGTTCCGATGACGACGACGGCAGGGTCCTGGTCACCGGAGGGGAAGTCCGCGGACCAGGGGAGCCCGGAGTGCTGCGCGCTGCCGGCGCCGGGCAGCGCTCCGGCCGGCGCATGGCCGCCAGCGGCACGTGCGAGGTGTCGGTCGCGGGCCAGGCGCAGGCGGGCTTCGACCTCGCCGGGCCCGGCTGTGGAGAGGACGATGTCGCTGACGGTCCATTTCGCCGAGGCGGCGGCCAGCCCGCCCTCGCCGAGGACGACGATGACCGGCAGATCGATCTCGGCGGCGGAGAGGACGGAGGCGATGAGGGGCGCCAGGGACAGGTCGACGCTGGCGTCGGCCACGACGACATCGGCCTCGGGGATGGTCGCGGCGGGGGTGGCGACGGTGGCCGGTGCCCGGCTCGTGGCGCTGGTGGCGCTCGTGGAACCCGGGGTTGTGCCGGCGGCTCGCAGCCGATCGATGCTCAACGACTCGATCTGATGACCCAGATAGTCGAGGGACTGCAGGGAGAGAGGGGCGTCGGGAGGGGAATCCGGGCAGATGAGCAGGATGCGCATGTTTCCCCTCCATCTCCTCGGACTCGAGCCGGCCACCCATGTGCGGCCTGAGGAAAGTATAGTCAGCGGCTGTTTCGCCTCTTGGAATCGTGTCGTCCGGCCGCGATGAGGCACGATAGTCGTGTGATCAGATGGATTCGAGTTGCAATCGCCCTCGCCTTGGCCCTGGCTCTGGGGGCCTCGGTGTACTGGGGCTACACCTTGTTCCTTCTGTCGACCGTGCTCATCGTCCTCGGCGTCGCGTACGGCTGGCCGCGTCTCACCGACTCCCCTCAGCCGCGAGCCACGTCGATCATGCTGGCGCTGTTCGGTCTGGCCGGTCTCTTCGCCGCGTGGCGTGACCACTCGGCTCCCTATCTCGACTGGCTGCCCGTGCTGGCCGGCCTCGGTCTGCTGTGGGCCTTCGTGCAGAACCTCGTCCGCGGCCTCGGGGCCTCCGACGCCGTCGCCAATGTGTCTGCCCAGGTGGCAGGTGGAGTCATCGTGCTCTCGACGAGTACCTGGGTCGCGGCCATCACCGTCCCCGGCGACAAGGAGGCCATCGTCGTCGGGCTGATGGCGCTGATGGCGGCGGAATGCATGACCGCTCTGCCGTGGCCGCCCATCTACACCTCGCCCCTGGCTGTGGCGATGGCCACGGCGGTGGCCGGAATCAGTTCCGTGCTCGTCCTCGACGCCTCGGTCGGCTGGCCGCTCGCGCTCGTCCTCGGCGCCGTCATGGGCCTCCTCGTGGCGGGCGTGGATCGGATGCTCGGGCTCATCGCCTACGCGCAGTACCAAGCGGCCAACCTGGAGATCGCGCAGAACATCGAATCGAAGAAGAGCGTGGAGAAGGCCCGCAGCTTCGCGGTCCAACTCGCGCTGGGCGCAGCCCCCATCGCACTGGGCGGCGTCGTCGTCTACGCCCTCGAGCGCGTCGCTCTCTGAGGCCGAGCTCGCTTGCGTTGAAATCGGCTTCTGAGTTTCGCTTCGTGGCCGGCTTCTGGCCTTCGGTCACGCAATGGTCTGTCCGGAGCGGAATAGTGGCCTGTCGGCACCTATCGCGCGGTCTCTGGCGGTGCTAGAGTTGCTCCTCACCGCTCTCGGCGAGGAGGCTGACGATGCGCAAGAAACTCCTGGTGACGATCTGCCTGCTTGCGCTCATGGGCAGTGGAAGTGCGTGCTCAGACGGTGCCGACGAACAGAGTGCAGAACCCCCGCGACAGACGGCGACTGAACATTCTGATATCCCTCGTGACCCGGGTACTGCCCCTGCAGAGGGAGGTTCGGAGGGGGAGTCTTCGGACGCAGGTGCGCAGAACCAGCCCCTGCCGGAGAACCAGCCCCTGCCGGAAGAGCCCCCGGAGGATGTTTTCGAACCAGACGACGCAGACTTCGCGGATGCTGAGGACCAACCGTTGGAGTACACGACTGCACCGGAGGATTGGTGGGGTGAGGACTACTGCCACTACTTCATCCAAGACGGAGTGACTCACGGGGATGTGTGCATCAGCCAATTCGCTGCCGACTACTACCTGGTTCATCGCTATGACCCGAATAGTCCGGCCAACCAGGGAGCAGTGCTCATGCAGTACTACACCGCGGTGCCGCCGGGGTGGGTGATGTACCGGGATTGGACTGAACCGGCCTTGTCCAACAGCCCCGAAATCGCATGGATCTATCATCCTGCTGATCTCAGCCAGGTCACTGCGGAGAACTTCTGGGTCGTCATGAACGACGGCAGCAGCTATACCGTGGCCCACTTGGAGGCGTTGATCGCCGGTGCCACACAAGGCGAAGGCAACGGTGCGGGAGCGGCGCAGCCACCAGCAGGACTGCCGGTTTGGGATCCCGCGCTGAGGCCTTTCAGTCAAGAAAGAATTGACTTCATCCGCGATAGTCAGCGCCATACCAATCCGGGCATCTTCTGATCGACTCGTCGCGAAAAGCACGGTTTGCTTTCGTGTTGTCACCGGTCTGCTTTGGATGGCTCGGTTTGCAAGTCGAGCCATCCAAAGCAGACAGTGCCAACTCCATTGAAGTTCGGCTTCGGGTCGACCGACTCTGGTGCCGGACTTCGATGGCCGGCATCCAGGCCTCCTATCGACCTCTCGGACCGACGATGAAATCCGTCGGCGCTGAACTGTAGACTGGGCGGCATGGAAAACCTGCATGCTCTCGAACTCTTCTTCTCATCCCTCGTCGGCCTCGCAGCCCTCGGCGCCCTTGGCGTCGCCATCAAGGTCGTCACGAACCTGTTCAAAGTCAAGCGCTGAGTCCGATGATCGAAATCGATGCCTCGGTCCATCCCGAGCTCGTCCCCCTGTCCTGGCTGATCGGGTCGTGGGAAGGCGTCGGAGTAGTCGGTTACGCGGATACGCCTGAGAAGCAGTTCGGGCAGCGCATCGACTTCGTCGCCCATCCCGGCACCCCGTACCTGCAGTACACCGCGCATGCCTGGCTGCTCGACGAGGAGGGCGAACTCGAGTCGACCTTGACCCTGGAATCGGGGATCTGGCAGCTCGTGCGCCAGCGCGACGCCGGGGACGTCGGGCCCGGGATGCTGGTTCCCACCGAGGACCCCAGCTTCACCTCGGCGGCGGCAGTCGAAACCCTGCGCACGAACGACGACGGTTTCGAGATCGAAGCCGAGATCGTCCATCCGCACGGCGTCATGGAACTCTATGCCGGTCACGTCAAGGGACCGCGCATCGATCTCGCCACCGACATGGTCGCGCGCACCCGCACCGCGAAGGAGTACACGGCCTCGACCCGCATGTACGGGCTCGTGGGCGGCGAACTGATGTGGGCCTGGGATATGGCGGCGCTCGGCCACGAGCTCGCCACGCATTCCTCCGCACGACTGAAGAAGCTGTCCTGAGATGCCGTCTTCGTCACTGCCGCGCCCACTGGGCTCCTCGGCCGTCTTCGGCGTCGAAGACCTCGTCCACACCCCGCTCCACTACGGTGGGCCCCTGCGTGAGCAGAGGGCGCTGGCGGAGAAGGACGCGATCGTCGACCTCGCTCACCTGCGCGTATTGCGTCTGAGCGGAGCCGACCGGCTTAAGTGGCTCAACTCGATCACGACCCAGAAGCTCGACGCGCTGGCTCCCGGGGTCTCCACCGAGACACTGGTGCTCGACCCAAACGGCCGAATCGAAGGGTGGCTGCGCCTCGTCGACGACGGTGAGGCCCTGTGGGCGATCAGTGACTTCCGCACCGAAGAGACGCTCGAGTTCCTCCGCTCCATGGTGTTCATGATGCGGGTGACGATCGACGACGTCAGCGACGACTATCAGTGCATCGGCGCCGTGCGCGCCCTGCCCGAGGCCCTGCCGAGAACCCAGGTGTGGGAGGACCCCTGGCCGCACATCGGCCCGGGCTCGGCGTCCTATGCCCAGCTCGACCTCGGGCTCGAGGCCGCTTCCGCCGAGCATCCTGGTCTCGAGACCCCCTTCGTCATCGGGATCGTCTCCCGCGACGAGCTCAGGGCCACCTCGGCGGCTGACTTCACCGTCGCCGGCTTCGACGCCTGGGAAGCGCTGCGGATCGCCGCCTGGCGGCCGGGCCGGCCCGAGATCGACCACAAATCGCTCGTCGGCGAACTCGACCTGCTGCGCACTGCCGTGCACCTGGCCAAGGGCTGCTACCGCGGTCAGGAGGCCGTGGCGCGCGTGCACAATCTGGGGCAGCCGCCCAGACGCCTCGTCTTCGTCCACCTCGACGGATCCGGGCACATCCAGCCGGATCCCGGCGCCGAGGTGCTCAGCACGGTCCGCGGCGCCGAGCGTTCCGTGGGACAGCTGACCTCGGTGGCTCTCCACTATGAACTCGGTCCGATCGGTCTGGCCGTGATCAAGCGCAACATCTCCGCCGAAGCGTCCCTGAACTTCGACCTCGGCGAGGGCAACCTCGTGGTCGGCACCCAGGAGACGATCGTCGCCCCGGAGCGTGGGAACCGGACCAGCCTGCCCGGCCGAAACCGGGAGGTCGACATGCGGAATCAGCACCGCTGATTTCACACTCGGCGCAATCCGGCCTCGGGCCACGCGGGCGGGCGCTGTTTCCGCATCTCGGAAAGGCGGCAGAGAGCAACGGATTTCGTAATTCTGGACGGCTCTCGCTGTTAATTCTGCCCAGCTCGCGGACGCAGAGTGACAAAAACCGTTGCGCTGGCTTATTCTTCCCCGTATGACAGCATTGGAAATTGGCGGCGAATCCCTGCCGCAGGAACGTAAAGTCGTCACCGAGATCCCCGGACCGAAGTCTCGGGAACTCGAGTCGCGTCGCACTGCTGCCGTCGCGACGGGCGTCGGTTCCAGCCTGCCCGCGTATGTGGTGGCAGCCGGCGGAGGAATCCTCAAGGACGTCGACGGCAACCAGATCATCGACTTGGGATCCGGCATCGCGGTCACGACCGCAGGAAACTCGAACCCGAAGGTCGTCAAGGCTGCCACCGAGCAGCTCGAGGCGTTCACCCACACCTGCTTCATGGTCAACCCGTACGAAAGCTACGTCGAGGTCGCCGAGGCGCTCAACCGCCTGACCCCGGGCGACCACGAGAAGCGGACGGTGCTGCTCAACTCCGGCGCCGAGGCGGTCGAGAACGCCGTCAAGATCGCCCGTGCGCACACCGGTCGTGACGCTGTCGTCGTCTTCGACCACGCGTACCACGGCCGCACCAACCTGACCATGGCGATGACTGCGAAGGCCCACCCGTACAAGGCCGGCTTCGGCCCGTTCGCCGGTGAGGTCTACCGCGCACCCATGTCCTACCCGTTCCGCGACAACGATGCGGCCGGCACCAAGGTCAGCGGTGAGGATGCGGCCAAGCGCGTCATCACGATGATCGAGAAGCAGATCGGCTCCGAGCACGTGGCCGCCATCGTCATCGAGCCGATCCAGGGTGAGGGCGGCTTCATCGTCCCCGCCGAGGGTTTCCTGCCCACGCTCGTCGAGTTCGCTCGCGAGAAGGGCATCGTGTTCGTCGCCGACGAGGTGCAGGCAGGCTTCGCCCGCACCGGCAGGATGTTCGCCTCCGAGTGGGAGGGCATCGTCCCTGACCTCATCACCACGGCCAAGGGCATCGCCGGCGGTCTGCCGCTGTCGGCGGTGACCGGTCGCAAGGAGATCATGGACTCGGTCGGTCCGGGTCGCCTCGGCGGCACCTACGGTGGCAACCCCACCGCCTGTGCCGCGGCGCTGGGCGCCATCGACGCCTTCGAGAACGATGGACTCCTCGAGAACGCCGAGCACATCGGCGAGCTCATCACCGGTCGTCTGACGAAGCTGCAGTCGAAGTTCCCCGAGGTCGGCGACGTCCGCGGCCGGGGCGCCATGGTCGCAGCCGAATTCATCCAGCGCGACTCGATCGACCCCAACCCGGAACTCGTCAAGAAGGTCGTCGACCACTGCGCGAAGAACGGTGTCCTCGTGCTCTCGACCGGAACCTTCGGCAACGTGCTGCGCTTCCTGCCGCCGCTGACGATCTCGGACGAACTGCTGGGCGAGGCGTTCGACGTCATCGAAGAGGCGCTGGAGTCGGCCCTGGCCTGACCCGGTCGGCGCCAACGTCAGCCGGCTCCACCAGCTCATTGACGGCGGCCCGGACACCTCATACGAGGTATCCGGGCCGCCGTCATGTGTGTGCGGAGGTGGAGTGGTCGACCGCTGTCGGGTTCACCCTGCGGGCGGGACCGCTGAGACTCAGTCGCGACGGTTCAGGCCGGGTCGGGGAAGGATCTGTCGCCGAAGAGGATTCGTTTCGCTGCCGCCTGTCCCGGCGGTGTGCTCAGCCCCGCGAACGCCGCTCTCGCCATCGCGGGAGTGCGGACCAGTGCCAGCGCGCTGCGCATCGCCAGCCGCCCGCGGAACCGTGTGCGCAGAGCCGCCCCGTCGTAGTCGGCCAGGGCCTCGGGTTGGCCGCGGAGCGCCTCGTCGATGACGTCAGGGGCATGCTCCGACAGCCGCAGGCAGGGATCGAGGCCGCCGGCGGTGAGTGGGGAGACCGCGCCCGCGGCGTCGCCGACGAGGAGTCCCTCGGGTGAAGCGATCCTGCGCAGGATTCCGCCGACGGGGATGGGGCCGGCGCGGCGTTCGACCTCGCCTGAGCGTTCGCTGCCCTCGAGCCCCGGTGCCGTGGCGGAGAACCGCTGCAGTGCGCGCTGGATTCCGGAGGGAAACCGATGGGAGTAGCCGGCGACACCGACATGCGCGTGTTCCCCATCGTTGACGACCCAGGCGAGATACCCGGGCGCAAGCGAAGGATCGAGGACGCAGTGGAACGTCGGCGGCTCTGCGCCGGCGGAGATCGCGAACACCTCCTCGGCGCCGATGAGCAGACGGCGGTTGCGGTCCAGGCCGAGGTCACGGGCCACGCGCGATCGTGCACCATCGGCGCCGACGACGAACGCGGCCCGGATCCTCAACGGACCGTCAGGACTTGTGGCTGAGAAGAGATCGCCGCGCCGGCCCGTATAGCGGGTGCCGAGGAGGATCCGGGCTCCCGCCACGACTGCCGCCCGCGCCATCTCCTCATACAACGGTCCCATGTCTCCGACCCGGAACTCGTCCCGTTCGCTCTCCAGGGTCACCGAGCGATCCCGTGCCGGAGGGTAGAGCGCCACCCTCCTGATCGGTGGGCCCAGACATTCGGGTGGCAGGGTGAAGTCGTCAAGGGTGCGGCGCACGAAGATGCCGGTGGTGCGGACGGTTGTCGTCAGCGTCGAATGCCGTTCGGCCAGGATGACGCTGTGACCACGCTCGGCGAGGATCCGGGAGGCCGTGAGCCCGGCCAGGCCCGCTCCGACGACGAGTACGTCAGCCGACAGGGTGCGGGTTCGTGTTTCCGGCCCGGTCACCTCGGCGCATCTTTCTGCATTTGGTCCTTCGTCATCGTTCGCGGGGTTCGGATCACTGTGCTCAGGTGCCGGGTTCGGCATGGCCATCCTCGTCGTCGACCCATTCGAGGATGTCGCCCGGTTGGCAGCCCAGCGTCCGGCAGATGGCTTCGAGGGTGCTGAAGCGCACGGCCTTCGCCCGCCCGTTCTTGAGCACCGCGACGTTGGCCGGTGTCAGTCCGACTTTGTCGGCGAACTCGCCCACGCTCATCTTCCGCCGCGCCAGTTCCACATCGAGGCGCACGATGATCGCCATCAGACCACCTCGGAGAGTTCGCTCCGCATTGCCGTCGCATTGCGCAGGAGCCCGCGCATGACGATCATGAGCAGCACGAATGCGAGTCCGGCGACCACCACTCCGCCCACGATCGCGATCAGTCCCGGCGCGTCGTCGCGCAGCGCAATCCCGATGACCAGGATGCCGAAGCCGCCGACGAGGAGAGTGGCGACGAGGCCAGCGCCGATGATGACGTCGACCCAGCGGAACGCTCGCTGCGTGAAGATCGCATCCCGGCGGACCATCGAGAGCAGCGCCCAGATGGCGATGAGGGCGGCCTCGACGCAGACGGCCAGTGCGACGCCGAGAACCACGATGGGCAGAGGGAGGAAGGTGAAGTCCCGCTCCTGAGCGAGGGTCTGCGTGAAGACCGGGAAGAGCAGGGCGATCTGAACGATGACTGCGCCGAGGCCGATGAGGAGGACAAGTGCGCGGAGGGCGAGAATGGCGATTCGACTCATGTGTTGAGTATTGATCGGAATCTATCGAAAGTCAATAGCCGCGGTCCTGCAAGTGCTTGGATAGGATCGTGGCGACGTCCGATTTGAGGAGAGCGATGACCGGAACCCGTGCTCTGCGCGTGTCGAGGATGATTCGGGAGACCGCCGGGTTCCTGCTGCCCGTGACCGAGGTCGCCGGCGATGCAGAGTTCGCCGGTGCCGTCGCCGGCGATGCAGAGGTAGTCGGTGATCCGGCGATCACCCGGATCGAGTTCGACTTCGACCTCCGGCCCGGCAGTGACCACACGGGCATGGTCGTCCTCGTCGCCGAGGTGATCGGCAGTCCCAGCGAGTTCGCCCGGATCCGGCAGCGGTACGGTGCTGCCGCAGTTCTGGTCGTGGCACCGGGAACGCGCGCCCACCTCGGCGAGGGGTCGAGCGGCGGGTCCGGCAGTGCCGGGCCCTTCGTGCTCGAGCGCTCGGAGCAGGTCACCTGGTCGGAGGTCCTCGTGCACCTGCGTCAGCTGACCGAAGGGGCATCAAGCGCACTGACCTGGCCCGATGTCGATGATCTCAGTTCTGTGGCGGCGGTTATCGCAGACCTGACGGGTGCGTCGATCACGATCGAGGACCCGGCGTCGCGGGTGCTCGCCCACGCCAACCTCGGCGAGGACATCGACGAGATCAGGAGGCAGACGATCCTCACGGGCGCGATTCCCGGGTGGCGGATCGAGGAGCTCGAGGAGTCGGGTTTCCTGCCGGCGATCCGCGCGTCGACCGACGTCGTGGAGCGCCCGGCCACTGACACGGAGCCTGCCCGCTCCGTCATCGCCCTGCGCAGCGAGGGTGAGCTGCTCGGCACGATCTGGGCCGCCCATGGGGACGGCGCGGATCCGCGCAGGATCCGCGAGGTGCTTCGTGACGCGGCCCGCGCCGCCCTGCCGGTGATGCTGCGGACTCTGCGGCGCTCTCCGTTCGAGAAGCGGATCCGTCGCGAGGCGTTCGGTTCGATCCTGCAGGGGTCTGCGGACCTCGGTCCGGCGGCCACCCTGCTGGCGCTGCCGTTCGCCGGCCGCTATGCCGCGGTCGCCGTCGCCGAGGTGAGCGCCGAGCGGGAGCCGGAGCTTCGGTTCCACCTGCGCGCCGCCTTCGCCGATGCCGTGGTCGCCCGCGATGAGGCGACGGGGCTGGTTGCGGCGCTTCTCCAGACCGAGGCCGAGGCGGACCCCGAGAGCCTCCAGGAGCCCGTCGCCGAGGCGCTGGCCCGCACCCGGCCGTCGATCGAACCGCTGGCCTTCGGTATGGGTGAGTCGGTTCAGAGGCTCGATCACGTGCATCGTTCCTGGTCCGAGGCGCGTTACGTCTGCGAGGCCGTGCGGCAGAGGCTCGAGAGCGCGAACAGTCGCGGGGGTGAATACGCCGTTGTCGATGACCTCGAGATCGCCTCGGGCGTGTACGGCGCCAACGCGGCCGAGGTGCCCGCGGAGCTCGTCGGCCTCAGGGTCGCCGATGCCCTCGCCGAGGCGGACGCGCAGCTGAGTGCTCCGGCGCGCATTCTCGCGCTCCACGACGAGCGCCACGAAGGGCAGCTGCTGCCGACCCTGCGCGCTTACTTCGATGCGGTCGGCAACTCCGCCGAGGCAGCACGTCGACTCCATGTCCATTCCAACTCGCTGCGTCACCGCCTGGCGCGGATCGAGGAGCTGACGGGACTGTCGGCGCTGATCCGCGCGGAGCGACTGTGGCTGGAACTGGCGCTGCTCGTCGTCGACCGGCAGCGACGTTGTGAGAATCCCACAACAGACTCCCGAGAAGACGGGTGAATCCTCAGGCATTGCCCCGCGGCTGACGTCCTAAGGTGAAGGAAAATCACCGACGAAGGACGCGATGACCCGCCGAGAATCTGCCTATCGACAGACCGCAGCACCTCGCGAACAGTGCGCTGTTCCACCGGAGGAGCCGACCGGCGCCGCGGGTGAGCAGCTCGACCACGCGCTCGCTCGTGCGCTGGCGATCTCCATGGTGGCGAGGAATGCGGGCACCGGGAGCGTCCCCGCGCTCGACGACACGAACCCGGTCGTGGGTCTGATGGACCTCGATCTGCTGGTGGAGCAGTACCAGCGGCTGGACTCGGCCTTCGCCGGGAAGCACGACGTCCTGCACGCTGTCGCATGCAAGGCGGTTCCACTGCGTTCGCTGCTCCATCTCTATGCGAGCATCGGTGCCGGCTGCGAAGTGGCCGGCCCGGGCGAGCTGGAACTCGCCGTCGCCGCGGGATTCACCCCCGAGCGCATCGTCTTCGACTCCCCGGCGAAGACCCGGGCCGAACTGCGGCGCGCGATCGAGCTCGGAGTGTCGATGAACGTCGACAACTGGGAGGAGCTGGCACGGCTCGACGAACTCCTCGCCGACGTCGGCACCGCCTCGGCGAGGAGAGACACCGACGTCGGCACCGCCTCGGCGAGGAGAGACACCGACGCCGGCACCGCCTCGGCGAGGAGAGACGCCGACGCCGGCACCGCGTCGGGGACGAGAGCCTCCGGCACCACCTCGGCGAGGATCGGTCTCCGCGTCAACCCGCAGACCGGGTCGGGGACGATCGCGGCGATGAGCACGGCCACCTCGACGTCGAAGTTCGGCATCGGCATCACCGATTCCGGTGCCCGCGAGGAGCTCATCAGGGCATACCTCGAGCGCCCGTGGCTGAACCAGATCCACGTTCACTCGGGTTCCCAGGGGATCGGCCTCGACCAGGCGGCGGAGAGCATCGCGGAGGTCGTCGAGCTGGCGCGAGAGATCAATGCTCGGGCAGCGGTGCGCCAGATCGCTCGCATCGACATCGGCGGGGGACTGCCGGTGAACTTCGCGAGCGAGGACATCACACCCACGTTCGCCGAGTACCGGGCGGCTCTCGATGCCAGGGTCCCGGGTCTCTTCGACTTCGAGCTCGTCACTGAGTTCGGGCGCTCGCTGCTGGCGAAGGCGGGAACGGTCCTCAGCCGAGTCGAGTACACGAAGACCACCGGCGGTCGGCTCATCGCCATCACCCACGCGGGGGCCCAGGTCGCGGCTCGGACTGCCTACGCCCCGGAGGACTGGCCATTGCGGATCCTGCCCTTCGACCGCGCGGGGCGGGCGAAGTCGGAGGAGGATCCGGTGCCGACCGATGTCGCGGGCCCGGCCTGCTTCGCCGGCGATCTCCTCGCCCGAGATCGGATGCTGCCGCGGCTGGAGGCCGGCGACCTCGTCGCGGTCCCCGACACCGGCGCCTACTATTTCAGCAACCACTACTCCTACAACCTCCTGCCCCGGATTCCGATCCACGGCTACCGGCGTCTCCGGTCCGAGTCGTCGACCGAGGAGCTCGAGTTCCTCCTCATCAGGCCCGGTCAGACCGTGGAGCAGGTCCTCGCCGAGGCGGGAGAGGCGGACCTCGTTTCAGGTAGTCTCGGCTCATGACTTTCGACGTCTTCGACGGACACAATGACCTCGCCTGGTGGCTGCGCGAGGAACGCGACTACAGCGTCGAGGGGCTCGACGATCCGAGCGTCTCGCCCTTCACCACGATGGGTCAGCTGGAACAGGGGAGCGTCGCCGCCCAGTTCTGGTCGGTGTATGTCCATTCCGACATCACCGGCTCGCGGGCCGTCAAGGCGACATGGGAGCAGATCGACGCGGTCAATCGCTTCATCGCCGCCTATCCGCAGACGCTGCAGTTCGCCCGGACCGCCGCCGAGGTGGTCACCGCGCGTGAGGCCGGCAAGGTCGCCTCTCTCATGGGTGTCGAGGGCGGGCAGCAGATCGACGAGTCGCTCGCCGTCCTGCGCTCCTATGCCAGGGCCGGCGCCCGCTACATGACCCTGACGTGGTCGACGACTCACTCGTGGGCCGACTCGGCCACCGACGAACCCCGGCACAACGGGCTGAGCGAGTTCGGTCGCGAGGTCGTGTCGGAGATGAACCGGATCGGGATGATCGTCGACCTCTCCCATGTGGCGCCCACCGTCATGCATCAGTCACTCGACCTGACGAGCCTGCCGGTCATCTTCAGCCACTCCTGCGCGCGCGGGCTCAACCCGCATCCGCGCAACATTCCCGACGACGTCCTCGATCGCCTGCCCGACAACGGGGGAGTGGCGATGATGACGTTCGTTCCGTCGTTCGCCTCACGCGAACGCTGGGAGTGGGAACTGGCCGGAAAGGTCGGCACCGCCCCTGAGGTGACTGTGGCCCACGTCGCCGACCACTGCGACTACGTGCGCGAGAGGATCGGCGTCGACCATGTGGGCATCGGCGGCGACATCTGCGGAGTCGACGAACTGCCGATCGGCCTCGACAACGCCGGGCAGTACCCGAACCTGTTCGCGGAACTGTCGAACCGGGGATGGTCGGATGCTGATCTGCGCAAGCTCGGCTTCGACAACGCGATGCGGGTCCTCGAGGCGCACGACGACGCCTGCACGGCGTTCCTCGGGCAGCGGTGAGACTTGGACGACAAGTGAACCTTCAGTAGATTTGCCCCTCGGTTCTCTTGCGCAGTCCAGGAACTGGGCTTGAATGAAGAGACGCTGCCGAATCCGTGGTGGTCGCGAAGTCGCGAACGCCGCTCCAACAGGGAAGATGGAGGAATCGTGAGTCACAACGAGAGTCCCACCGCTGCGCAATCCGCACCGGGGAAGCAGCCCGAGACCCTCAAAAGGGTGATGGGCCCCAAACTGCTCCTGCTCTTCATCGTCGGCGACATCCTCGGAACGGGTGTCTACGCGCTGACGGGAAAAGTCGCCGGTCAGGTCGGAGGTGCCGGCTGGCTGCCGGTCATCATCGCCTTCGTCATCGCCACGATCACGGCGTTCTCCTACATGGAGCTCGTCACGAAGTACCCGCACGCTGCGGGTGCCGCGCTCTACACGCACAAGGCCTTTGGGGTCCACTTCGTCACCTTCCTCGTCGCCTTCGCCGTCCTCAGCTCAGGAATCACCTCGGCGTCCACGGCCTCGACGGTGTTCGCGGAGAACATGGCTGCCGGCTTCGGCTGGGACCTTCCGGCCACCGCCACCATGTGGATCGCGGTCGGGTTCCTCGCCCTCGTCGGCGCGATCAACCTCCGCGGTGTCAGTGAGAGCGTGTGGTTCAACGTGGTGCTGACCTCGATCGAGCTCACGGGTCTGCTCCTGGTCATCCTCGTCGGATTCTTCGCTCTCGGCTCGGGCAGCGCCGACTTCTCGCGGGTGATGATCTTCGAGACCGCCGATGACAAGAGCATCTTCTTGGCCGTCACCGCCGCGACCTCGCTGGCGTTCTTCTCGATGGTCGGATTCGAGGACTCGGTGAACATGGTCGAGGAGACCAAGGATCCGCGAGTGTTCCCGAAGATCATGCTCACCGGCCTGTCGATCACCGGCGTCATCTACGTGCTGGTGTCCATCGTGGCCGTCGCCGCAGTGCCGATCGGTGTGCTCACGGAGAGCAAGACGCCGCTGCTCGAAGTCTTCGAAGCCGGTGCTCCCGGCCTGCCCATCGACGAGATCTTCCCGTTCCTGACCATGTTCGCTGTCGCGAACACGGCCCTGATCAACATGCTCATGGCCAGCCGCCTGCTGTACGGGATGGCGAAGCAGAACGTGCTGCCTCCGGTGTTCGCCCGCGTCCTCAGGGAGCGTCGCTCGCCGTGGGTGTCGATCATCTTCACCACCCTCATCGCCTTCGCTCTCATCATCGCCGTCTCCACCATCCTGCCGGAGACGGTGATCGCCTCACTGGGTGGAACCACTTCACTGCTGCTGCTGGCGGTCTTCGCGGTCGTCAACCTCGCGGTCCTGGTGCTGCGGAAGAAAACCGTCGAGCATGACCACTTCCGGGCTCCCACCTTCCTGCCGTGGCTGGGACTTGCCACCTGCCTGTTCCTCGTCGGCCCGTGGGCCAGGCTCGATGACCTCATCCAGTACCAGATCGCGGCGGCGCTGATCGGGGTCGGCGTGATCCTGTGGGCGGCGACCTGGCTGTGGAACCGCTCCGTGCGCGGTGCGAGCACCAGGTTCCGCAACCCCGAAGAGCTCGTGTGAGCCCTCGTCCGCGCCTGTAAGGCTGGACGTCCTACCGAGAAGAGGATGAACAATGACCATTGTCGTGGGATACACCAATGCTCCCGAGGGGCACGCCGCCCTGGACGCCGCAATCGCTCACGCCGCGAAGGAGGGCAGCGACGTCCTCGTCGTCAATGCCTCCCGCGAATCCCAGCGCAGCGATCCCCGTCGTCTGTCCGAGGCAGAGGTCGGATCGGTGCGCTCCATCCTCGAGCGCGCCGGGGTCACCGGGCGGGTGCTGATCTCTGAGAACGAGTTCGACCCTGCGGAGCAGATTCTCGATGCCGCCGCCGAGGTGGGCGCTGAGCTGATCGTGCTCGGAACCCGGAAGCGCACGCCCGTGGGGAAGTTCCTGCTCGGGTCGACCGTGCAGAGGGTCATCCTCGACGCAGATGCCCCGGTGCTGTGCGTGAAGGCGACGCACGCCGGCTGACGGGAACGGCCCGCTGGGGCTGGGTGAAGCCGCTGCCAGGCAGAGGCCTGATCAAAACTGTGCACACGATCTGCTGCGGCGCCTGTCGAGGTGACTCGGTCCCGGTCACAATAGGCGGGTCGTGTCCTGACCGTCTCGGCCGACTTCGTGCACTCGGTGCTGCCGGAGTCGGTCGAGGAGCCATTGCTCGACGCGGCCGAACCGGCGTCCGCGGCGCCAGATGAGGTCGACCGAGACCAGCCAATCGGTGTAGGGGTAGGCGTCGAGCTGCAGCTCCACCAGCTCACCGGATGCAATCTCGGGCAGGATGAGCTGCCTGGGCAGGGTCGCCCATCCCAGACCGGAGCGGGCCAGAGCGGTCAGCGCCTCGTACGAATCGGTGTGCCAGGTCTGCGTCGACTGCAGATACTCGCTCGTCGGCAGCGAGCTCGAGTGGGTGATGTAGGCGAGATGACGATGCCCGCGCAGTTCATCGAAGCCGGGGTTCTCCATCGTCGCCAGAGGGTGATCCCGGTGTGCAACGTGAGTCATGAGGAGCTTGCCCATCTGATGGAATCCCAGCTCGTCCGGGTACTCCGGGAGCAGGAAGGCGATGCCCAGCTCGGCCTCGTCGGCGAGGACCAGCCGGCTCGCATCACCCCGGTCGGGATTCCTGATGATGAGATCGGTGTGCGGGAAGGTCTCGGCGAAGTCCTCCAGCGCAGGCATGATCTGATGCGGTGGGATCCCGATCGCCAGTGTCACGCTCGGCGAGTCGTTCTCGGACAGGGCATCGCCGTGCCGTTCGAAGGTGACGGCGCGATCGTAGAGTGCCCGCGCCTCGGGGAGCAGTGCCTGCCCCGCCTCGGTGAGGGTCGGCATCCGTGAACTGCGGTCGAAGACTTCGACGTCGAGGGCGATCTCCAGATAGGAGATGGCCGAGCTGATGGTCGACTGGGTCCGGCCCAGTGCTCTGGCCGCAGCGGAGAACGACCCGTGTTGGGCGGTGAGCACGAAGGCTTCGACCTGTTCCAGACTCAGACGCATCTCTTCAATCTAATGCACCCGAAAGCCTTCGACCTATCGAATGGTTCGATGGAAACTCATTTCATCCATCGAAGAAAGGCGCATAGTGTCGCTTCCATCGCGCTCAGCGAATCAATCGTGAGTGCACGTGTCGCTCGTGAGTGCACTCACGGGTGAACCAACGAATGGAAAGGTGGAGACATGGGAATCGCGGTCGAAGAAGCTCGCGTCCGGAAGGTCGACCCCGTCGACGAAATCCTCCCCGCGCGGTCGATGCTGACCTTGGGGCTGCAACACGTGCTGGTGATCTACGCGGGCGTGGTCGCCGTCCCGCTCATCCTGGGTGGAGCCCTCGGCCTCGACCAGGCGCAGATCGTCATCCTCATCAACTGCAATCTCATCATCGGCGGTCTGGCCACCTTGCTGCAGACGCTGCGCATCTGGCGCTTCGGCGCCCGCCTGCCACTGATCCAGGGCGCCTCGTTCATCGCCTTGGCGCCGATGATGCAGATCGGCACGGACTATGGTCTGTCCTATGTGTTCGGCTCCGTGATGGTCGCCGGACTGCTGGCGATCGGGCTGGCACCGCTGTTCTCCCGGCTGCTTCGGTTCTTCCCTCGGGTCGTGATCGGCTGCCTGATCACCACTGTCGGGATCTCCCTCATGCCGGCGGCCGCCGGCTGGCTCGGCGGAGGAGTCGGCAGCGAGACGTTCGGTGCGCCCCAGCATCTGCTCGTCGGGCTGCTCACCGTCGTGGTCACCGTTGTCGTCTACGTCTGCTTCAAGGGCCTGATGAGCAGCTTGTCGGTGCTCATCGGCATGGCGGTCGGCACGGTCGTCGCCATGTTCATCGGCCTCAGCGACTTCAGCGGGGTGTCCGACGCTGCATGGATCGGCATCGCTGCACCGATGGCCTTCGGTGCGCCGCAGTTCTCGCTCGTGCCGATCCTCATCATGACCTTGGCAATGGTCGTCATCATGGCGGAGACGACGGGGAACACGCTGGCGATCGGTCGGATGGTCGACACCCCGATCTCGACCCGCCGCCTGGGCAACGCCTTCCGAGGCGAAGGGTTGGCGACCATGCTCAGTGCGGTCTTCAACGGCTTCCCGCTCAATGCATTCAGCCAGAACACCGGACTGATCGCCATGACCCAGGTGCGCAGCCGCTACGTCGTCGCGGTGGCCGGGGTGATCATGATCCTCATGGGGCTGATCCCGAAGATCGGTGCCATCGTGGCGGCGATCCCGCCCTCGGTGCTCGGCGGCGGTGCGACCGTCATGTTCGGCATGACGACTGCGGCCGGAATCCAGGAGCTCGCGCGGGTGAAGTACGAGGGCACGCACAACGCCCTCATCGTTGCCGTGTCCCTGAGTGTCGGAGTGCTTCCGATGGCGAAGCCGGAGCTGCTCGAGAAGGTCGAGGGACCGCTGGCGCTGATCCTCGAGAGCGGGATCTTCCTCTGCGCCATCGTCGCCGTCCTGCTCAACGCCGCCATCAACAGGTCCGCGGCCGATGCGGATCCGGAGGCTGCAGCCGCGACTGACTCACTCGCCGGAAACACGGGCCTTTCCACGGAGCCCGCCACCGACTCTTCCACCGGAGCCACGGTTCCTTTGGCGGCTCCTGTCCCGGACTCATCCACTCATCCCACCATCGACAGAGAGAAGACAATGAAAGACAAGGACTCAGCAATGTCAGACGCACAGCTAGCAGGAACCACCACCCTCATCGACGTCGCCGAGGCGACCGCAGAGGACCTGGCTCGACTTCGCGAAGCCATCGCGCTCGCCGAGGATGCGAAGAATCGCGGTCGTCACCCCTTCGCCTCAACCGTCGTCGCCGCCGACGGTACGGTCCTCGCTTCCAAGGGCAACAACTCGATGCCGCCAGAGGGCGATCCGACCCAGCACGCCGAATTGAGTGCGGCGGCGGAAGCTGCGCGGACGCACTCTCCGGAGGAGCTCGCCTCGGCGACTCTCTACACCAGCGCTGAGCCCTGCGTGATGTGCACCGGTGCCGTGTACTGGACCGGGATCGGACGGATCGTCTACGCGCTGTCGGAGTCCCGTCTGCTTGCGCTGACCGGCGACGATCCCGAGAACCCGACCTTCGACCTGCCGTGCCGTGAGGTCATTGCCCGTGGTCAGCGGGAGATCGAGGTCCTCGGACCGCTGCTCGAGGATGAGGCGGCAGAGGCGCATCGCGGCTTCTGGACGCGCCAGTCCAGCTGATCCGCGATCCCGAGCTCGGTCATTCGATGCCGTTTGGCTGAGCCGTCGAAACCCATTGCCGCCGAGGTGGTGCTGTGGTTCCGTGCGAGCACACCGTTCGCATCGGTTCCCTTCGTGAACGTTCCGTTCGCGTCGGTTCCCCGCGTGAACGCCCTGTTCGCGCGGGGCGGCGCCCCTCGGTGGCAGTGTTGTGACGCTCCTCCGACAATCTCGTGTCAGCCCCTCACGATAGCCTGAGGACACCAAGCGCCAACAAACATCGGGCACAGGAAACAAAATGGCAATTTATCTTCTTTAATCCCTGGAGAACGAATAAGAATAGGAGAAAAACGTAGACACATTCGAATCATGCGCGTAACATAGACACCAAGCGGGCAACACAGACGTTGACGAACGGACCGAGACAATGACTCTCACCCCCGACCGGAACCACCCGAAGCAGAACACGCGCAACACCCGCGCCGCTTCACCCTGGTGCACCGGCGGGAACAATCCGAAAGCCACCGCCCGATCAGCCGATGACACGCCCCTACCTCCCGAATCACCACTGTCTTCCGATACGTCTGTGACGCCTGATCCGCTTGTGGCGCCTGTGTCATCTGACTCGGGCAGTGGTGCTGGTGCCGGTGCCGGCACGTGGGGTGGCCGGTCCCTGTGGGAGGCAGGTGTCGATGATCCCGCCGCCCGTGCTGAGTGTCGCAGGATCAGTGCCGAACGCGACGCCGAGATCCGCGCCCGCCAACTCGCCGCGGACGAAGCCCGTGAACATGCCGCCGAGGACGAGGCCGGCCGGGTGTGGCCGGCCACTCCTGACCCGGGTGAGGGTGCGACCACTGCTGTGTGGGGCGTCGACACCCGGGCCGAGCAGGCACGAGAAGACGAAACCCGACTCCCCGAACCCGGCATTGACGATACGGCCAGCACCGACGCTGGACCCCGTGGCGGCACTGAGAACGGTGTCGATGCCGGGTCTGGCGATGACGCCGTGGCGGCCGAGTCCGGGCACCCGTTGTTATCTGAGGAGGCGTGGGCGGATCTGGCCCGGTTCGCTCCCGAGATCACTGATTCGATCACTGCCCTGCAGAGTCTGGTCGAGGGTTTGTTCTCGTTTGCTCGTCCGATGGGACCTGAGCAGGCAGTGGTCATGCTCGATGGTGTCGAGGCGCTGAGTCGTTTGGTCGAATCGTTGTCGGTGGTCGGGGTGTCGGTGTTCGACCGGTCGGGGACGCCGCGCGACTACGGGGTTAAAGACGCCCGGGCGTTGATCGAGGACCGGTTGCACGTCAGTGGATACGAGGCCTCTCGTCGGGCGAACTTGGCGAAGTCGTTGGGCAAGAGAGTCGAGATCAGTGGCCAGTCGCGGGCACCCGAGTTCCCGCAGGTCGCGGCGGGACTGATGAGTGGGGTGTTGTCGGCGAACCAGGCGAGTGTGATCGCGGAGTGTCTGCGGAAGCTGCCGGTCTGGACCAGTGATCAGCAGCGGGGTGAGGCGGAGCGGGTTTTGGTTGAGAATGCGCAGGCGGTGCGGGTGCGTGATATTCGCCTGCTGTTCGACGAGATTCTGGCCTGGGTCGATCCGGATGGGTCGGTGCCGGATGAGGAGCCGCGACCGGAGGAGTACTGTGTGAATCTGCGTGCCCGGAAGGATGGGGCGTGGGTGCTCAAGGGTCTGTTGGATCCGACCACGGGTGGGATCATGCACGGGCTGCTGACCTCCCGGATCACCACCGACCCCGACGCAGGGAAAGACAAGACCGGCGGTGACAAAGACGCGACCGACGCTGAAGAGGTCATGAGCGGCGGTGGTGATGCTGATGTGGCTGCAGGATCAACCGACACCATGACTGCGGGATCGGCCGCTATTGGCGCGACTGCAGGGTCTGCTGCCGATGGCGCGACCAGTTCTGAAGGCGATGAGTCCCTGGATGCGGCGGTGGTGGAAGCGTTTGACGCGGTGTTGTCCGGGGACCGTCACGATGTGTGCGACCCGACTGTCAGTGGCGAATCCGCCACCGGGGTTCCTGGGTACGGGGTGCGTGAGGACGGGACCCGGGTCGCGATGACATTACAGCAACCGAGTATTCGGACTCAGATCTACTCACGGTTCGCAACCCTGGTGTCGCGGGTCGAGATGAACCGGGTCGGTGCCGGTGCCCCGTTCGCTCTGGTGGTGACGGCGAAGGCGAGTGACCTCGCGAAGGGGTCGGGGCGGGCGGAGACGGGTGCCGAGGCCCGGTTCCCGATGGCCACGGCGGTGCGAGACGGGCTCAATGGTGCGGTGTTCTTCCATTTGATGAGTGAGAAAGCGCGCACCGTGGCGGTGTGTACGGAGAAGCGGTTTGCGAATGCGAAGCAGTTGGCGGTCCTGACTGCCCGGGATCAGGGGTGTACGTTCCCGGGGTGTGACACTCCTCCGGGGTGGTGCGATGCTCACCATATTGTGGAATGGGCTGCGGGTGGGAAGACGGATGTCAACAATATGACCCTGGCCTGTGGTGTCCATCATCGGCTTCTGGATAAGTCGGGGTGGGAGACGGTGATGTTGGTCGATGGTCGGCCGGCGTGGGTGCCTCCTGCCACGGTGGATCCTGCTCGTCGCCCGATTCTGCATGCGCGGTTCGTGGCTCGTGGTATCGCTGAGACTCTCTTCGATTAGCTGCCTGCCGAAACCACAAGGGGACAAGTGCGTCTTCCCCGCTTCGCCGGCCGAAATCCCAAAAGCGCTCGTCGTTCCGTGGTGATCGTGCTCCAGATGTGACGGTAGTCCCGAGATGACTGAAGCTCCCGACGTGATCGAAGTCAAGGAATGATCCTGGTGAGGCCGCTGTTTTCAGAGCATGGAGCTTTCTATTCTCGATCTCGTGCCGGTCCGCATCGGCCAGAGCACATCCGACGCACTCGCATCCTCACATGAACTCGTTCAGGCCGCCGACCGGCTCGGATACACCCGCTACTGGGTGGCCGAACACCACAACATGCCATCAGTCGCATCGACCATGCCGGGCGCCGAACTGATGTTCCTCGGCCAGGGCACGCAACGGATCCGACTCGGTTCCGGAGGGGTCATGCTCCCCAACCATGCGCCCCTGGCCGTGGCGGAGCTCTTCGCACTGCTCTCCGCGGTCTACGGCAACCGCATCGATCTGGGGATCGGACGTGCTCCCGGTACGGATCCGATCACCTCGGCGGCGATGAGGGGTCACCTCGGCGAGGGACGGATGGTCGACCGTGAAGGGAAGACCATCGACCCGGTCGAGCAGTTCCCTCAGCATGTCATCGACACGCTGAGTCTGATGACTCCGGAGGGAGTGCGAGTTCCGCTGCATGGCGGACGCGAACACGTTCTGCGTGCGACGCCGGCTCCGGTGCCAGGCACCCAGCCGCTGCCGTGGCTCCTCGGGTCCTCGGGCTATTCGGCCCGCCTCGCTGCCGAGCTCGGCATGCCCTATGTCTTCGCCAACCATTTCGCGGCGGGCGCGACGACTGCGATGAAGATCTACCGCGACAATTTCACGCCGGGAGCATACGGACCCGAACCGCGCACCTTCGTCACCGCCAACGCCGTGGTGGCGTCGAGTGACGAGGAGGCGCACCTGCGGTCCGAACCGTTCCTCCTGCAGATGGCTCGACTGCGCACCGGCGGCAAGATGGGGCCGCTTCGCCTCGTCGGAGACGATGTCCGGTCCGTCATGACCGACCAGGAGCGGATGGTCGCCGAGGAACTGTCGAGGAACTGGATCATCGGCGATCCGAAGACCGCCGCGGCCCAATTGGACGAGTTGGCCGGACGATTCGAGGTCGATGAGATCATGATCCAGCCCGTCACAGGTTCGACGGAGGACGAGGACCTGCGTGCTGACAGCGCGCGTATCCAGACGCTCGAACTCCTGGCCTCCGAGCTCCTGGGCTGATCCGAAATGGGTGCCATCGAGGCCCGGGACCAGTTCAGATCCCTTGCTCCTTTGCACAGGGGCAGTACAATCGGCACTGTGCATGCATTCGACGAGCGCTCGGTCGTGCTCGTCGAACCGGTCCATTGAGGTCCGGGCGTGCACGCCGAATGAAGCATTGTCACTGCCCTGACCGGCGGTTCATGAGCGCCGGGAGGCGCTGACATTTCGGATCCTTCCCCCACGCGGGTGCAAACCCGCAGACCGAAAGAGAAATAATGCGTACCAGAACTGCTGTTTCGACGGCACTTGGGCTCGGACTGGTGTTCGCCGCAGGTGCTCCCGCGATCTCAGGCAATCTGACCTCCGCCGCTGACGCGTCCGCTGTCGGCAGATCCGCAACCGCTCAGGCTGCGGCAGCGCAGTCCACCACCGTTGACGTGTCCGCTTCAGGAGCTGCCGCAGGAGGTATGGGAGCGGCGGTGGTTCCCGGTCAGGAGCTCGAACCAATCACCGACGGGAAGATCGAGAAGGGCGACACCGCCTATATCGACGTCACCGTCGCGACGCTCTGGACCGACCCGGATGCTCCGCGCAAAGTCGATCAGCCGGCACTGGAGCATCCCGCTGACCTCGATGCCTGGAACAAGAACCTGTCCGACACCGAGGTGCGCCGGGATCTGACCGGTAAGGTCGAGACCCAGGCGCCCTATGGCGCGGAGGTCGAAGTCGACAAGATCGACGGCGACTGGGCACGCGTCAGCGTCAGGGACCAGTCCACCCCCAAGGACGACAAGGGCTACCCCGGATGGTTGCCGACTAAGCAGTTAGTGGAGAACGACCGCTTCGCGAAGCTGCAGGACGAACAGCCGCGAGCCGTGGTCACCGAGCCCAAGTCCGAACTCGAAGGCGTCGAATTCACCAAGGACACCGAGGCCGGCCTCAGCTTCAACGCCGAACTCCCGGTCATCGGCCAAGACGTCGAAGACGTCCGCGTGGCCCTGCCCGGCGGGGGAGCGGCATGGGTCGATGCCGACCACGTCGCCGTCTACGACGTCGACCAGGAACCCGAGAAGCCGAAGGGTGAGGACCTCGTCAAGACTGCCAAGCAGTTCGAGGGTCTGCGCTACCTCTGGGCGGGCGTCTCCGCGTACGGCTTCGACTGCTCCGGCTTCACCTACAGCGTCTTCCGTGCCCACGGCATCGACCTCCCGCGCGACTCGGGAGACCAGGCCACGGTCGGCAAGAAGGTGTCGAAGAAAGATCTCGAACCGGGTGATCTGCTGTTCTTCTCGACGAGCAGCGGGAAGGTCCACCACGTCGGCATGTACATCGGCGACGGAAAGATGATCCACGCACCCAACGCCTCGAAGGACGTCTCGATCGTCGACTGGAAGTCCTGGGACAAGGGCGGCGAATTCTCCGGAGCCCGCCGAGTCATCTGAGGGCACAGGCTGACGCAGGCGCGCAGCATCCCCTGACACCGCCGAGGTGGTCCGTCATTGCGACGGACCACCTCGGCGTTTCTCCTGCACAGGGCGGATTGCTGTGGCACAGATGCTCGCCGAGGTGGCGCGGGGCCGCACCGATGCTCGCCGAGGTGGCGCGCCGTCGGTCAGTGACGTGAACTCTGGGAGGACTTGAGGTAGATCGCCCGCGCCAGGTCATCGCGGCGTTCGATGAGCAGGCGCCGGAGGGCCGCCGGGGCATCCTGATGCTCGCCGAGCCAGATATCGGTCTTCTCCACGACTGATTCGTCGTCGATCGACCATTGCGGGTAGAGCCCGAGGACGAGCCTGCGCGCGATCTCGATAGAGTTGTCGGCCCAGAATGTGCTCAGCCGGTCGAAGTATTCGTCGACGTAGTCTTCGATCAGCGGCATCGTCGTCGGGGCGATGAAGCCGGAGATGATCGCGGTGAGCACATCGTTGCTCAACGACTTCGCGTCGGTGATCGCCGACCAAGCGCGGATCTTCGCGATCGGCAGCGGCGTTGCGGCGGTGGCCGTCGCCGCGTGGAGCCGACCGGACGAGGTGGGATCGGCCTGTGACTCCTTGGCGATGTCGGAATGGTCCGCCCAGCCCAGGCACGCGAGCGCCGTCAGAGCGTTCCAGCGCAGGGAGTGATCGTTGATCAGTCCCTTGAACGATCGAGATGTGGCAGCGTGCTCGGCCGAGCCTGTCCCGGCTGAACCATCGTCTCCGGACTCCGGGCCCTCGGGGCTGAGGCGCTCGATCTCCTCCCCGGCGGGCACCGCGAGGATCTGCGCGGCGAACGAGCGTCCCATCTGTATCGCTGGGCTCGAGTTCAGGCAGCGAGCGGTCCGGGACGTCAGCGCCAGAACCAGATTCGCCAGGTGCAGCTGGGCGTCCGAACCGGACTTCGCCGCAGCCAGGGCGTCGAGCGCGGCACCGAGCAGACCCGAGATGGCGGTCTCATAGTTGCGGTCCGACACCCATTGGTCGATGCAGGTCAGAGCGGTCTGGCTGAGACCGGCCATGATCCCGGCATGGCTCTCCTTGCCGAGGCTGCGGGCGTACGCGGTCAAGTACCGATGCACCGGCAGCAGCCCGTCGCGCACCGCGTTCTCCAGCGCCGACCAGGTCAGTGCGCGCGAGAGCGGGTCGACGATGCGCGAGACCGAGGTGATCGCCGTCTCCGTCGACGCCGGATCCAGACGCACCTTGGCGTAGTCGTGGTCGGCGTAGTTGACCAGGGTGATCTCCCCGCGGGCCCGGCCGATCAGCTGTTCGATCTGGCAGGACTGCGTCGAGAAGTCGATCGCGACGGTGTCGAGGGGCACGAGGTCCCGGCCGGAGCGGCCGAGGGTCGCGATCTCCAGAGTGTGGGGGCGCAGGAGTCCGGCGCCGGCAGCGGAGTCGAGCTGAGTGATTCTCGCCTCGGTGATGATGTCGCGTCCCGAGGGCAGCGGGGCGCTTGCCGGACCGGAGGACGCGGACGGTCCCCAGGGTTCGGCTTCGCGGGTGCTGAGCTCGAGAGACAGTTCGGACACTCCGGAGGTGCCCAGCCACGCACTCGCCCAGCCGGCGACGTCCTTCTCAGGGGCCACCTCGGCGAGGCATTCGAGGAAGTCCGCGAGCTCCGTGCTCCGGTACTCGAACCTCCGGAAGTAGAGCCGGGACCCGGCGAAGAACGCCTCCCGGCCGACGAACGCCACCAGCTGCTTGAGCACGGAGGCGCCCTTGGCGTAGGTGATGCCGTCGAAGTTGAGCTTCGCGGCTTCCACGTCGGGGATGTCGGCGACGATCGGGTGCGTCGTCGGGTACTGATCCTGCCGGTACGCCCAGGCCTTGCGGCGCAGCGCGAAGGTCACCCAACCGTCTTTGAACCGGGTCGCCTCGGCCAGCGCCAGCCCGCCCATGTAGTCGGCGAACGACTCCTTGAGCCACAGATCGTCCCACCACTTCATCGTCACCAGGTCGCCGAACCACATGTGCGCCATCTCGTGCAGGATGACGTTCGCGCGCGATTCGTACTGCGCGTCCGTGACCTTGTCCCGGAAGATCAAAGAGTCCGTGAATGTCACCAGTCCCGGATTCTCCATGGCGCCGAGGTTGTACTCCGGCACGAAGATCTGATCGTACTTGCCCCAGGGGTAGGGGTAGTCGAACTCGGAGCTGAAGAACTCGAGGCCCGCCTTCGTGATCTGGAAGATGTCAGCGGCGTCGAGGTGGTCGACGAGACTCGCCCGGCACCACGCACCGAGTTCGATCTCCCTGCCGGTGGCGGGGTCGGTCCACCTGTCGGTGGCGCCCTCGTAGGGGCCGGCAGTGATGCACGTGATGTAGCTCGACTGCTTGAGAGTCGGTGGAAAGTGGTGGGTCACCGGCGCCGAGGTGGCCGCCTCCTCTGCAGTCGACGAGGCGGTGGCATCGGTGGAGGTGGCGTCGGTGGCGTCGGCGGAGGTGGCGCGGGTGTCCGTGGGTTCCCGGCTCGATTCGGCCTGGTTCGAGAGCACCTGGAAATGCGGGGGAGCGGTGATGCTGAACTGGAACTTGGCTTTGAGGTCGGGCTGGTCGAAGTTCGCGAACACGCGTCGGGCGTCGGTCGGTTCGAACTGGGTATAGAGATAGACCTTGCCGTCGGCGGGATCGGTGAATCGGTGCAGCCCCTCGCCGGAGGTGGAGTACCTGACGTGGGCCTCGATCGAGAGAGTGTTCTTGCCTTCCCGGACCGGGAAGGTCACCCGGGCGCCGTCGAACACCTCGGCGGGATCGAGTTCGGAGTCGTTGACGACAACCCGTGAAACGGAGTCGGCGATGAGGTCGATGAACGTCTGACCATCGGTGCGAGCCTTGAAGGCGACTTCCGTGCGAGAGCGGTAGGTCGGGTCATCCGTCTCGGCGTTGCTGACGTCGATATGGACGGTGTAGGTCTTCACCTTCAGCAGCTGGGACCGGCTCTGCGCTTCGACTCTGGTCAGATTCGTTGTCATTCAATAGCCTCCTCGGCGCACCGACTTTAGCATGACATAATTCCGGTACTCTGAGTACAGCGAGAGCGATCAAAGAAAGGGTTGATGAAGAAAGCCGAGGTCAGGAGGCTGCCGGAGCGCGCCTTCTCCACCGTGGCCCATCGTCTGCGGATGGGTCTGCGACGTGTGCGAGCCAACTTCGCGCAGATGGTCCAGATCCCGATCGCCGCCACCGCCGCGTACGCCTTCTGCGTCTACGTCCTCGATCACCCCTACCCGTTTCTGGCGGCGGTCGCCTCGGCGGTGGGCATCGGAGTCGTCACGGACAAGCGCCTGCGCCGGTCGCTGGACTTCGGCATCGGGGCGACCTTCGGGGTGCTCGTCGGCGAGGTCCTGGTCAACCTCTACGGCAGCGGGATCTGGCAGCTGGCGGTGACCTTGTCGATCGGTCTGTTCATCGGCACGATGATCAATTCGGGCGGAATCTTCATCACTCAGATCGCCGTCCAGTCCGTCTATGTCATCGCGATCCCGGCCACCGCCACGACCCAGCCGTTCCCGCGCACGATCGACGCCCTGGTAGGCGCGACCTGCGCCATCATCCTCGCGCTCATCATTCCGCGGGATGCTCGCAAGGTTCCGCGTGCCCAGGCTGCGAACCTCCTCGACGAGATCAATGCCGTGCTCGTGATGATGGCCAAGGCGCTGCGCGCAGCGGATCCCGAACTCGCCGACCGCGCTCTCGAGCGGGCGCGGGAGACCCAGGACATCATCGACTCCTGGGGGTCGTCGCTGAAGGTGTCCCAGGAGGCGGCGAAGATCAACGCCCGGGGCAGACGCCATGCCGCCGAGGTGACCCGGCTGTCTCGAGCCCACACCTTCTCCGACCGCGCGATGCGCACGATCCGGGTCATCGCCCGCCGTGTCCTGGCAATGGCCGAACTCGGCGTCCCCAAGCCCATCATCGCCGACTATGTCGAGTCGCTGGCCGACGGGGCGAAGAAGCTTGAGATCGCCGTGCGCCGCGGCACCGATCGGACCCTGGCTGAGAATGCTCTCGCCGAGGCGGCAAGCCGGCTCGATCCTCGCGCCGAGAAGAGCTGGGACCTGCACGACGAGTCCCTTGTGCTCCTGCTGCGGCCTCTGGCCTCCGACCTCCTGCAGGCCGCCGGGCTGACGAGCGACGCCGCCCACGAAAGACTTCCCGTGCTTGCCGAGGACAACGCCGACGGGCCGCCGGTCGAATGAGGCTGGGCGCCTAGACGCTTTCGACGACGAACGTCGCGGTCGTGCCCGGCTCGAGGGCAGTGAAGAGGTGCGGCTGATCACCGGGATAGGTGAGGTAGTCGCCGACATGGATCTCATACGATTCGCCGAGCACCTCGACGCGCGCCGAACCGCTGCCCATGATGATGTGTTCGACGGTGCCGGGAGGGTGCGGCTGCGAGTCGCGCGGCTCCCCGGGTTCGGCGCGGATGAGATAGATGTCGCGTCGTGAGTGGGCCGGTGCCGATGACAGGAGAGTCGCGGCGTAGTTCGAGGACATCGATGGCAGGCTCGGCAGATCCTTCGCGTGCATGAGGGCGACTTCGTGCTGCGGCGGGTCGAGCAGTCGGGCCAGCGGGATGTTGAGGGCGGAGGCGAGGGCCCACATGGTTTCGATGCTCGGATTGCCGGTGCCCGTCTCGAGCCCGGACATCGTCGACTTGCCGATCCCTGCCCTCCGGGCGAGTTCGGACAGCGACATTCCCGCCCTCGTCCGCTCACGCCTGATCGCCGCGGCGATCTGCTCCCGCGGCGACGGCCGCACGGTGGCGGGATCCGAGGGTGTGCTGTCCGGTTGAGGCGACGTGGTTGCGGACGATGGTGAGTCAGGCGACGACGACTGAGCGCGAGTGTGAGAGCTCATGGGGCCAGTCTAAATGAGATGTGGGAGATCGTTCTGCGGATCGATCCACTGTTCGTGTTGACGAACGAAGGGCGCGCGTGCAGTATAGGGAACATGAGTTCAGTGTTTCGTACAGACGGTCTGTCGATCGAACGGGTTCTTCCCGGGTCGACCTACCGTGCGGTTGCGATCATCAGCGTGACGATCCTCGCGGTCGCGCTGTCCTACGGTGCGATCAGCGCGGTCTCGGGTTTCGTCTGGTGGCAGACTCTGCTGCTCGCGGTCTTCGCCCTCGGCGGTGCCGCCGAGTTCACCTTCGTCGGGGTCATCGCGGCAGGTGGCGCTCCGGTCCTCGCGGTTCTCGCGGGCCTCCTCGTCAACTCACGGAACTTCGCCTTCGGGATGTCGGCCGGACCGTTCGTCCCACAGGACTGGAGGGCTCTCATCGCCGCCCACTGGGTCAACGACGAATCGATCGCCGTTGCCCGGAGCGTCACCGGAACCCGGGCGCGCTGGCGTGCCTTCCTCCTGATGGGAATGGCGATCGCACTGACGTGGCCGAGCGGAGCGATGCTCGGCCAGTGGCTGGGGAGCGTCATCGACGCGGACCTGCTCGGTCTGGACGCGGCCTTCCCGATCATCCTGTTCTGCCTCATCCGCGGTGACCTGAAGAGCAAGTCGACCCTCGCGCTGACTGCGGCCGGGGTGGTCATCTCGGTGGCGCTGACTCCGTTGCTGCCGTTGGGCCTGGGGGCAGTCACCTCGTTGGCGGTGTTCATCCTCGTGGCGATCGGCTGGATGGTCAGACGAACGCTGTCGACACGGAAGAGCAGGACTGACACAACGGACGAGAAGGAGAACGCGCGATGAGCGCCACCAGCTTCCTCGTCGCCCTGGCCGCCCTGAGCCTCGGCACCTACGCCATGCGCCTCGCCGGCGTGAAGGTCGGCGCCGCTGTCGCCACCCGAGGGCGGCGAGCGGTCAAGCCCGCCGAGTCGACGCCCGCGGCAGGCTCCGGCGCGGTGACAGCCGCCGAGCCGACGCCTGGGGCAGCGAAATGGATGGATCGGGCGACGGTCGTGCTCATCGCCGCCGTCTGCGCGACCACCGCGATCTTCGACGGGAAGGAACTGGCCGACCCTGCCCGCCTGATCGGGGTCGGAGTCGGAGTCGCCGCCGCGATCCTGCGTGTGCCGATGCTCATCTGCGTCATCGCTGGAATGGTCGTCTGCGCAATCATCCGCACCACCGGCCTGCTGTGATCCGCCCAGTCCGGCAACCCGGTCAGTCTGCGGTCCAGTTGTGAGAATGATGGCGAGCGGATGGGTATCATCCCCGTTCGCGCCCCCACCGGCCGAGCCGTTGCTAGGCTGGACGTCATGGAGTACATTGCTGGTTTTCAGCGCCTCGTCTTTGTCGGCCTGACCGTGGCCGCGTTCGTCGTCCAGATCTGGGCTTTCATCGACTGCCTCAGATACAAGGACGAGAACTATCGCGCCGTGGACAAGCAGAGCAAGAAGTTCTGGACGATCATCCTCGGCGTGGGATTGGCGATCGCCCTCATCGCCCTGCCGCCACTGGGCATGCAGATCATCATCCTCAACCTCGCCGCTCTCGTCGCCGCCATCGTCTACCTCACCGACGTCCGACCGAAGATCAAGGCCGTCGACCGCCGTCACCGCAACTATTGATGGCGTTCGATCTCAATCATCCCGGTGCTGACACCGGGTACATTGCGACGTTCGGCTCCGGCGATCCCCAGACCCTGTTCGGGCACGGGTTCGCCGGCGCGATCCGCGACACCCGCCCCTTCGGCACCGGTATCACCGGGACCAAGCACTACCTCCACCTCCCCGGGCACGGCGGCCGGCCGTCGCCGGGGCCCGGGTGGACCTATGCCCAGATCGCCGAGGTGCTCGCCGAGGGCCTGGATGCCGCCTCGGCAACGCGTGCCCTCGGCGTCTCGATGTCCGCGGGCGGACTGCTCCGCCTGCTGTCCACCGGCGACCCCTCGACCCACACGCTGGAGAAGGTCGCACTCGTCCTGCCCGCCTCGTTCACCGGCTTCCCCGCCGAGGTGAGTGACCGCAACCGCTCCTACCTCGAGCAGCTGCGCGCCCTCGTCGACAGCCGTGACGTCGAGGGCATCGCTGACCTCATGCTCTCCCGGGAGCCCGCCGAGGTGGCCGAGCTGGCTCCTGCCCGGGCGTGGACGCGGACGAAGGCCGAGAACCTCGTCGACACGGATCTGTCCGACGGACTCGGGCTCGCACTCGAGGTCGCCGTCGAGACCAAGGGCGGTGCGCTCGAGACCCTCGCGCGGTTCCCCGGTGAGGTCCTGGTGCTCACCCACGAAGACGACCCGGCTCATCCCGTCGAGATCGCCGCCGACATCGCCGCGGCCATCCCGGGCTCGCGTCTCGAGGTCCTTCCGGCCGGGTCGATCCTGTGGAAGGGCCGGGCCGAGGTCCGCCGAATTCTCTCCGATTTCTTTGGCTAGACTGGGCGCGTGCGCATCTCAGTCCTCTCCATCCACACTTCGCCAGTGGCTCAGCCGGGCCAGGGCGACGCAGGAGGCATGAACGTCTACGTCGACCACTCGGTGCGCGCCTTGGCCGCAGCGGGCCACGAGGTCGACGTCTTCACCGCCGATCCCACCTTCGAGGATCCCGCCGGAGCCCGACTGCCCGACGCCGTCCGCCTCCACCACCTGCCGGTCGACGCCGTGGACAAGGACGACCTCGCCGACGCCATCGATGAGATCGCCGCACTGCTGCTCTCGCAGCCGAGCTTCGCCTCCGCCGATGTCATCTGGGCCCATTACTGGATCTCCGCCGAGGCAGCGCTGCAGGCGCGAGAACTCGGCGAGGGGACCGGGCCGGGACTCATCGTCAGCATGCACACGATCGGCGCGGTGAAGAACCGCGATTCGGACACGGACCACGAACGACCGCAGCGGCTGGACGCGGAGGAGAGGATCGCCTCGGCGGCGGACCTGCTGGTCGCGAACACTCCCGCGGAACGACGCGACCTCATCAGCGAACTCGGCGCCGATCCCGACTCTGTCGTGGTTGCGCGCCCCGGAGTCGACCATGCCCTGTTCGCCCCGGGAGACCGGGCTGCGGCCCGCGCCGAGCTGGGCTTCGAGGATGACGAGAACATCGTGCTCTATGTGGGGCGTATGCAGTTCATCAAGGGCACGGACGTCGTCGTCGACACCCTGGCCCGACTGCGCGAGAACAACCCGCATCTGGCCGCGCGCACGCGGGCGCTCCTCCTCGGCGCAGCATCGGGAGACGCCGCGGGCAACCCGCCGGGCAGCACTGCCGGGGGCAGCGCAACGGGCAGCACTGCCGCGGGAGACGCCGCCGTGGGAAGCACTGCCGCGGGCAACGCAACGAAGGGCCGTCCCGCACGGTCGACGTCACCGTACATGCGGGAGCTCACCTCGGCGATCGCAGCCGAACCGAGCATCGAGGTGCGCCCGCCGGTGCCCGCCCGCCAACTCGCCACGTACTACCGCGCTGCCGACGTCATCCTCGTCCCCTCGCGAAGCGAGTCCTTCGGGCTCGTCGCCGCCGAGGCATCAGCCAGCGGGCTGCCGGCGATCGCCGCCGCGGTGGGCGGTCTGCCCGACATCGTCGAACACGGGTGGTCGGGAATCCTCATCGCCGACCACAATCCCCGCCATTGGGCTCTCGAGCTCGAGCGGGTTCTCTGCGACCCGCAGCTGCGCCGAGAACTCGCCTCCCATGCCGTGGCTCGGTCGTCGCGCTTCGACTGGTCGACGATGGCTCAGCGGGTGCTGTCGGCCCTCGCCGAGGTGAGGACGGACGAGTTCGCCGAGGTGTGTGCCGGGCTGAGCTCGGAGCTCGACACGGAGATCGATCTGGCGACCGGTGCCGCAGAGGACGCGGAACTGGTTGCTCGGCACTGCTGACGAAAGGCAAGGCGATGACGGACGAGACGAAGAGGCACGAGCCGGCGTCGATCGAGGAGACCCTCGCCGCCGTCGAGCAGTGGGCGCGCGAGAACGACGTCGAGTTCGAATCAGCCGGCGAGAACCACCTCGTCGTCCAGCTGCCCGGCGAGAAGAAGCTGAAGACGACGGTGTCGATCAAGCTGTCGGCGCGGACGGCCGACCTTCAGGCCTTCGTCATCCGCCACCCCGATGAGAATCATGCGGAATTCACCAGCTGGCTGCTGCGGAAGAACATGAAGCTCAAGGGCGTCGCGTTCGGCACCGATCGCCTCGGCGATGTCTACCTCACCGCGAGCCTGCCTCGGGAACGCTTGCCCCACGAACTGGATTCGCTGCTCGGGTCGATCCTCGTCGCCGCCGATGAATCGTTCAACGAACTCCTCCTCATCGGGTTCATCACCAGCATGAAGAGAGAGTGGGCGTGGAGGATCAGCCGCGGCGAATCGACGCGGAACCTCGCCGCCTTCGAGGACGTGCTCAGCGGACCGGACAACGAGTTCCTCACCGAGAATTGATCTCGGGCAGCTCAAGCGCCGGCACTCGCCTCGGCGTGCTCACTGCGTGCTCCGACGGGAGGCTTGCCGTAGGGCCGGCGCGCGAACAGGGAGGCCAGGAGCGCTCCGGAAACGTTGTGCCAGACGCTGAACACAGCGCCCGGCAGGGCAGCCAGGGGAGAGAAGTAGGTCGTGGCGAGAGTCGAGGCGAGCCCTGAGTTCTGCAGCCCGACCTCGAAAGCGAGTGCGCGGCGGGTGGGGGTGTCGAGGCGGCAAGCGGTCGCCACTCCGTAGCCGACGCCGAGGCCGAGCACATTGTGGGTGATCACCGCGAGCAGCACGAGGAGGCCGGCGCTCGCGATCGAGGCGGCGGAGCCGGCGACGACGATGGCCACGATGTAGGCGATGGCCACCGATGCCAGCCACGGCAGGATGGGCGAGATCCGGTCGACGAACCCTGAGGCGAGGAGCCTGACGAGGACGCCGATGATGACCGGGATGAGCACCGTCTGGCAGATCGAGAGGAACATCGACCAGAACGGCACATCCATGTAGGAGCCGGCCAGCCACAGCGTGAGCAGGGGAGTGAGCACCGGTGCGAGCAGAGTCGACAGTGTCGTCACCGACACCGACAGCGCGGTGTCGCCCTTGGCCAGGTAGGTGACGACATTGGAGGCAGTTCCACCGGGGGCGCAGCCGACGAGGATGACGCCGATGGCGATCTCGGGCGGGAGACCGTACACGGTGACGACGAGCAGCCCGAGGGCAGGCATCACGGCGTACTGGGTGAGCACCCCGAGGGCTGCGACCCAGGGGCGCTTGGCGATCCGCGCGAAGTCGGGGACCGTCAGGGTCAGCCCCATGAAGAACATGACGATGCCGAGGCTCCACGTGATCGTCGGCGCCAAGGGGGTGAAGGTGTCGGGGGAGAGGAATCCGAGAACGCCGGCGAGGACGACGAGGACCGGCAGGGCGGTGACCGCGATGATCGAGGACCGGTCGCGAGACGAACGTTCGCGGACAGGGTGGACCAGGGACTGGGGAGTGGATGGTTCAGGCATGGTCCCAGGCTACCGAGTCGTACCGGCATTCAAGACGGCACACCGGATGCTGAGAAGCGGGGGAGGAGCTCGGCTCTCGTGTCAAAATGGGTGGCATGACGCATAACCTCATCCTGCTGCGCCACGGCGAAAGCGAATGGAACCAGAAGAATCTGTTCACCGGCTGGGTCGATGTGACTCTCACCGAGAAGGGTCGGGCCGAAGGTCAGCGGGCCGGGGAGCTGCTCAGAGAGGCGGAGCTGCTGCCCGATGTCGTCTACACCTCGCGCCTCAAGCGAGCCATCCTCACCACTCATCTGGCGCTCGAGGCCGCCGACCGCTCGTGGATCGACGTCCACCGCAGCTGGCGGCTCAACGAGCGCCACTACGGCGCTCTGCAGGGGAAGAACAAGAAGGAGATCCGCGACGAATTCGGCGAAGAGCAGTTCATGATCTGGCGCCGCTCCTTCGACACCCCGCCCCCGGCGCTCGCGGACAGCTCCGAGTTCTCGCAGGTGGGCGATCCGCGGTACGTCAACCTCGGCGACGCGCTGCCCCGCACGGAATGCCTCGCCGACGTCATCGACCGTCTCCTGCCCTACTGGTACGACGTGCTCGTACCCGAGCTGCGGGTCGGCAAGAACGTGCTCATCGCCGCCCACGGCAATTCTCTGCGCGCCCTGGTCAAGCACCTCGACGGAATCTCCGACGCCGACATCACCGGCCTCAACATCCCGACCGGAATCCCGCTGCTCTATGAGCTGAATGACGACCTCACCCCGGTCAAGCCGGGCGGCACGTACCTCGACGCCGACGCTGCCGAAGCGGCCATCGGTCAGGTCGCCAACCAGGGGCGCTGAAACCGCAGCGAGTGAGCCTAGCCAGGGGTGACGCCCTCGGCGACCGCCGTCATCGCCTCGCGCAGCATCCCGATCGCCGGTGATGAGGACATGGAGTTGCGCCACACGAGATAGATGGTCCGGGCGATGCTCGGGTCATCGAGCGGGACGACGGTGACGTCGTCGGGCAGGTGGGGTCGCCCCAGCCGGGGCACCAGGGCCAGAGCTCCGATGGCGCGGACGAACTCGATCTGGGTGTCGTACTCCATCGCCCAGTACTCGATCCGCGGCTCACTGTGCAGGTCCTCGAACAGGGCCGTGAGCCAGCGATGGCACACGGCTCCCCGCGGAGCCGAGACGAACACCTCGCCGAGGAGATCCCGGCGGGTCACCTCGGCGCGGCCGGCGAGGGGATGGTCGCGGTGCATGACGATGTCGGCGCGGTCGACGGCGATCTGCGCGGTCGTCAGGGTCGGCGGCAGGTAGAGCGATGAGTTGTTCCAGTCGAAGATCAGCGAAGCGTCGATGCGCCCCGCGACGACCATGTCGATGAGCTCTTCCGGCTCCTCCTCGAGATTCGTGATCGTCAGCTCCGGTGCCCGCGTCTGCAGCCGCGGCAGCGCCGGTGCCAGCAGGCCGCGGATGCCGGTGGAGAATCCGCCGACGGTGATCCGGCCACGCGGATCGCCTGAACGCGCGCGGGCATCGGATTCGAGTCCCTCGAGGTTCTGGAGGATCGTCGCGCCGCGGCTGCTCAGCTCCCGCCCCATCGGCGTCAGGGCGATGCCGCGTCCGGTGCGTTCGGTCACCGGAGCGCCCAGGTAGCGGGAGAGCTTCTGCAGCTGGTGGCTGACCGCGGCAGGAGTGTAGCCGAGCGACTCGGCGGTCGCCGTGACGGATCCGCAGGAGTCGAGGGCCACGAGGGTGCGGAGGGCGACGACATCGATCATCAAATTATTCTAACGAGACCATGGACTTTTGCTCAATGGAATTTTGAAGCTCGACCTGGAATCCTGGGTGCATGCGTCCTGTGCACATCAGTCTGGCTCTCCTCGTGGTCCTCCTCTGGGGAATCAACTTCATCTTCATCGACTTCGGACTCCGGGACTGGCCGCCCCTGCTGCTCGTCGCCGCCCGCTTCGTGTTCGTGGTCCTGCCCGCGATCTTCTTCGTGAAGTTCCCGCGCGGCTCCTTCGGTCGCATCCTGCTCATCGGGCTCTTCATGTCAGCCGCACAGTTCGCCCTGCTCTACACGGCGATGTTCCTCGGGCTGCCGGCAGGACTGGCGTCGATCGTCATCCAGATCCAGGCCGCGTTCACCGTCATCGTCGCCGCAGTGTTCCTCCGCGAGTTCCCGCGGCGGCGCCAGGTCGTCGGCATCCTCGTCGGCATCACCGGGCTGACGGTGATCGGATTCAGCCTGCAGACCCAGGTGCCGATGCTCGCCTTCGTCGTCGCCATCGCCTCGGCGCTGTCCTGGGCGATCGGCAATGTCATCGCCCGGGGGGTCAAGGAGGGCGTCAACGGAGTGCAGATGACCGTCTGGTCGGCGATCGTCGTGCCCGTTCCGCTGTTCGCGCTGTCCCTTCTCCTCGACGGTCCCGCCGAGGTGGTTCATGCGATCACGCATCCCACCTGGGGCGTCGTGGCATCGGTGGCGTACACGGCAGGCTGTGCGTCGCTCATCGGCTACGTCATCTGGAACTCACTGCTCGCCCGATTCCCCGTCTCCCAGGTCGCCCCGTTCACGCTTCTGGTGCCCGTGGTCGGGGTGCTCTCCGCCTGGGTCGTGCTCGGTCAGCGCCCGAGCGTGCCCGAACTCATCGGTGGGGCGCTGCTCGTGTTCGGCGTCGCGATCACCACAGGCGTGCTGAAGAGCATGGTGTGGGGCCGGCCCGACGGACGCCGGGCCGCCCGCCGCGATCGCCGGGTCGTCACTTCTTCGACAGGCGCGGCTCCCAGTTCCCGGTGAGCAGGTACTCGACCTTCTGCGACACCGACACCGCGTGGTCGCCGAAGCGCTCGAAGTAGCGGGAGAGCAGGGTGACGTCGGCGATGTGGTGCGGGGCGAGTGAGCCGATGGGCGCCTCGGCGATCTTCGAGAACACGCTCAGGTGCAGCTCATCGAGCTCCTCGTCGATGGCGTTGATCGTCGGCACCATCTCCAGACCGGGGTGGGACAGGAGCTCCCGGGTCGCCTCGGCGATCTTCTCCGCCGATTCACCCATCCGCACGAACGTGTGGGTGAAGTGCTCGGGGATCGCGCTCTCCGGGTAGCGGATGCGCACCTGCTGGGCGATGTGCCGAGCGAGGTCGCCCATCCGCTCGAGCGAGGCGCTCATCCGCAGGGCACCGATGACGGCGCGCAGATCCGCGGCGACCGGCGCCTGCAGGGCGAGGATCTCCGCGGCCTGCTGATCGAGCACGTGCTGAAGATTGTCGATCTTGATGTCGGCTTCGATGACCTGTTCGGCCAGCTCGAGGTCATTGCTGCGCAGGGCCTGATTCGCCAAGCGGACCGCCTCGCTCACCCTGGTCGACATCTCCACCAGCTGAGTGGCCAGATCGTCCAGTTCGTTCCTGAAGACTTCGCGCATGGGCAATGCATCCTTAATGTCGATCGTCGGCGTCGCAGACGCCAGTGCGTAGCTTCTGAGCCTATCCCTTGGACAAGCACACCGTCGTCAGCCTGCCATCCGCCGGTGAACTGTGTCTGGCGTGAGAGTGAATTCCTCGTCACAAGCCCTGGTGTCGGATGGATCGAGTGCAGACACCGCGCAGACACCGCCTAAGCTGGACACGTGGATCTGTTGATTGTGGCGGTCCTGACCGGCATCGTCGGACTGGGCCTGGGCATAGCGGGAATTCTCGCGTTCCGTTTCAGTGAACGCTCCCGCGATGCTGCCGATCTGCATTCCGACGACGACCTTCCCGAGGGCATCGCCGAGGTGCTCGCCGTGCTCCCCTCGGCCGCGATCGTCCTCGACGCCGGCGATGACGTCGTCAAGGCCTCGCCGGCCGCGTACACGTTCGGCCTCGTCCGCGGCCATTCCCTGACCTCTCCCGAAATGCTGCGGGTGGTCGAGAGGGTGCGCGCCCGCGGCCTCATCGAGGAGATCGAACTCGAGCAGAAGCGGGAGCTCTCCGGCTCGGTGCTGCGCTACCTGCACGCGCGGATCGCCCCGCTCGGCACCGCGTTCGTGCTCGTCCTCTGTGACGATCAGACCGAATCCAAGCGCGTCGACGCCGTCCGCCGTGACTTCGTCGCCAACGTCTCGCACGAACTCAAGACCCCCATCGGGGCGATGTCGCTCCTCGCCGAGGCGGTCACCGACTTCGCCGACGACCCCCAGGCCGTCGAGCGCTTCGGAGGTCGGATGCAGCGGGAGTCGAAGCGCCTGACCCAGCTGGTGCAGGAGATCATCGATCTCTCCCGCGTTCAGGACCATGCCGCGCCCTCCACGACAGAGAAGGTCTCCGCCGCCGAGGTGGTCGCCGACGCCGTCGACCGTGCGCACACCCGGGCCGAGGCGAAGAACATCCACATCGAGGTGTCGACGCCGCACACGCTGCTCGTCGAGGGCAACTACGAGCTGCTCGTCAACGCCGTGCGCAACCTCGTCGACAATGCGATCAACTACTCGCCGGAGGGCACCCGGGTGGGAGTCGGCGTCGAACTCGTCGACGAACGCGTCGAGATCACGGTCACCGATCAGGGCATCGGCCTCTCGAGCCAGGACACCGAGCGAGTCTTCGAACGCTTCTACCGCGTCGACCCGGCGCGGTCGCGCATCACCGGGGGAACCGGACTGGGGCTGAGCATCGTCAAGCACATCGTCGCCACCCATGGCGGCGAGGTGCGGGTGTGGAGCCGCCTCGGCAAGGGTTCGACCTTCACGATCGTCCTGCCGCTGGCCGGTCAGGAGGCCGACGAGCACTCGGCCAGTGCCACCGCCCCGGCCGGTGTCCTGCTCACGCACTCGGCCGCGGCCGAGACTGAGCGCTCGGGGACCGCCTCGGCGGATGAGGACGACGACACTGCCACGGACGACGACACCGCCACGGACGGCGGCACACAGGTTTTGGACACTGGAAGCGAACAAAGGAAGCTCAAGACGTGACGCGAATTCTGCTCGTCGAAGATGAGGACTCGTTCTCTGACCCCCTGTCATACCTGCTCGGCAAGGAGGGGTATGAGGTGACGGTCGCCGATGACGGTTTGAAGGCCATCGCCGAGTTCGACCGCAGCGGCGCCGACCTGGTCCTGCTCGACCTCATGCTGCCCGGGGCGTCCGGGACCGAGGTGTGCCGGGAGCTGCGCTCGAAGTCGAACGTGCCGATCATCATGCTCACGGCGAAGGACTCGGAGATCGACAAGGTCGTGGGCCTGGAGCTCGGAGCCGACGACTACGTGACCAAGCCCTACTCCTCCAGGGAGCTGCTCGCGCGCGTGCGCGCCGTGCTGCGCCGCAACGTCGAGGCCGAGTCCTATGACGACTCCGTCCTCGAGGCGGGGGGAGTGCGCATCGACGTCGAACGCCATGTCGTGACCGTGCGCGGCGAAGAGCTGTCGATGCCGCTCAAGGAGTTCGAGCTGCTGGAGATCCTCCTTCGCAACTCGGGCCGGGTGATGACCCGCGGTCAGCTCATCGACCGGATCTGGGGCGAGGACTACGTGGGCGACACGAAGACCCTCGACGTCCACATCAAGCGCCTGCGCGCCAAGGTCGAGGAGAATCCGTCGGAGCCCAGGCTGCTGACGACTGTGCGCGGACTCGGCTACAAGTTCGAAGCCTGAGCACTCGGGACCAAAGCGAACGGCTCACTCCGTGCGGAGTGAGCCGTTCGTCGTCTGAGGACTGCGGGGCAGGGCCTCGGCTGGTCAGTGTCCGGAAGCTCCGGATTCGGCCGAACCCTCGCCGGCACTCGAGGACGCGCGTTCGGCCGTGCCGGAGGTCGACTCCGCGGATGCCGAACCGGTCGGCTCTTCGCTCGGGGAGGCGGACTGTCCGCCCTCGGGGCCGCTGGTCGGCTCGCCGCTCGGTACCTGGGAGGGGTCCTGGCTCGGCACCTGGTCCGAGTAGTAGGGAAGGACGTCGGTGAGGAGCTGCGCCTTGATCACGGTCTCCTCGCCACCGGCGGCGACGGTGACGTCGACGAGGTCGCCGACCTTCGCCTTCAGGTCCTCGACGATGACCGGCTCGGCCTTCGACAGCTTGCTGTCGGGGTATTGGATGAAGTCCTCACCGGCCGCCACGTTCTCCTTGACCTCGGTGCCCGCAACGCTGACGGTGACCTCGGCCGGGGACGTGCCCTCGTTGATGAGGGAGAAGAACAGCTGCGCCGGGCCCTGTCCGGACTCGTCCGCAATGAGGAGCAGGCCGCGCACCTTGACGTCGCCCACGGCTCCCGACGCGCCGTCGCCGCCGTGGTACTGGTAATCCGCCGTCTGCTGGGGAGACAGCAGAGCTGCGCATCCGCTCATGGGAACAACGAGAGCGAGTGCGGCAACTGCGAGGGCCGCGCGGTTGTGCCGTTTCATTATGCTCCTTGAAGTGGCAATACAAGATCCGTCTGTATACTACCTGGTTTTTGACCGCGTGTAGAACCCGCTTGGCGTCGACTTCTGACCCCTGCGGCAACCCCTTCGGTGGACCCACGATCGGTCTCGCATCGCCTCGGGAGCGGCGGAGCTTAGCACCTGCTGACATCCACCTGAACGATTTCTGTGGCGCGCCTCATGGTAAACTGGAAGTCCGCGAAAGGGGTTTGAAGAGAATATGAGTTTCCAGGTCGGCGACACTGTCGTCTATCCACATCACGGTGCAGCGACAATCCAAGAAATCAAGAAGCGAACCATCAAAGGTGAGGAGAAACTGTATCTCAAGCTCCAGGTCGCCCATGGCGACCTCGTGATCGAGGTTCCCGCAGAGAACTGCGATCTCGTCGGTGTGCGAGATGTTGTCGGTGAAGAAGGCGTCGAGAAGGTCTTCAACGTTCTTCGCGCGGAGTTCGTGGAAGAGCCGACAAACTGGTCCCGCCGTTACAAGGCCAATCTCGAGAAGCTGCAGTCCGGTGACGTCATCAAGGTCGCCGAGGTGGTTCGTGACCTCTGGCGTCGCGAGCAGGACCGCGGTCTGTCGACCGGTGAGAAGCGCATGCTGTCGAAGGCCCGTCAGATCCTCGTCTCCGAGCTCGCATTGGCGGAGAAGAAAGAGGAATCCGAAGCAGAGGCCATCCTGGACGAGGTCCTCGCGTCCTGAGCACCTGCGTCATCATCCCGGCCGCAGGGTCGGGAACGCGTCTGGGAAGTGCTGAGCCGAAGGCATTTGTTCGGTTGCATGGCCGAAGCCTCCTCAGTCGCAGCATAGACACCATCATCTCCTCAGGAGTTGCCACCACGATCGTGGTCGCCGCTCCTGAGGAGTCTCTGTCTCTGGCTCGTCACGAGATCGCCGAGGTGACGGCAGGCACTGCTGGTGCCGCGGACGTGGAGATCACTGCTGTGCCCGGCGGACGGGACCGCGTCGAGTCCGTCCACCTGGCCCTGCGACATGCCGCCGATGCCGAGCTGATACTCGTCCACGATGCGGCCCGCTGCCTGACCCCGCCCGAGGTGTTCCGGAGGGTCGTGACCGCTCTGAACTCCGGCGCCGAGGCCGTCGTGCCCGTCCTTCCGATGACCGACACCGTCCGTCGCGTGGGGGAAGACGGGATGCTCAGAGGCGACCTCGAACGCTCATCCCTGCGTCGGATCCAGACTCCGCAGGGCTTCACCTCGCAGATCCTCGAACGAGCGCACTCGAGCTACGACGACGAAGTGCGCGAACTCGGCGCCCGAGCCCGGGAGGCCACCGACGATGCGGGACTCGTCGAGCGCCTCGGCGTGGATGTCGTCGCCGTCGACGGCGACGAAGAGGCCCTGAAGATCACCTACCCCCTCGACCTCGTCGTGGGGGAGCACATCGCGCAGCACCGCGACGCGTCGCGAGCACAAGCATAGGCAGCACCGGCACCGCCATCAGCACTGGCACCGCCCAATCAGCACTGGCACTGGCACTGGCACTGGCACGAGAGCAGGGGGAGAGCCCATGATCATTCCGCGCACGGGACTCGGCGTCGACGTTCACGCCTTTTCGACCGATGAGTCTCGTCAGCTCTGGGTCGCCGGGCTCCTGTGGCCGGGCGAACGGGGGCTGGAGGGGCACTCGGACTCCGATGTGGCCGCGCACGCCTGCTGTGATGCCCTCTTCTCCGCCGCGGGCATCGGTGACCTTGGTCAGCACTTCGGCGTCGACCGCCCGGAGTTCGCCGGAGCGTCCGGGGTCCGTCTCCTCGCCGAGGCGGCACGCCTCGTCCGGGACGCCGGATTCGAGATCGGCAACGTCGCCGTGCAGGTGATCGGCAACCGCCCCAAGATCGGTAAGAGGCGCGAGGAAGCGCAACTGGCCCTGTCGACGGCCGTGGGCGCCGAGGTCTCGGTGTCCGGGACGACGACCGACGCCCTGGGACTGACCGGCCGGGGTGAAGGGGTGGCCGCGATCGCGAACGCTCTGGTGGTGCCCGCTCGACCAGAACGCGCGCCCTCTCAACCGCACGCATCCGAACAGGACCCTTCGGGGTTTCCGCAGCCGCACGGGGCCGAGCCGAATCCTTCGCGCACGACGGGTGCCGAGTGATGAGGGTTCTGTTCCAGGGCGCGGGCGCGGTCGGAATCGCCGGGACCGCGCTGTTCATCGACGCTCATGAAGTCGCGGTCGTCTCGCGGAATCCGCGCACCGGGTCCGCCTATCCAGAACGTCTGTCTGCGCTGACGTCGCGTCCGCGGGCGCGACGTCGGGTTCCGATCACAGCGTGGGAGACTGCTCTCGAGTTCGAGTGGGATCTTCTGGTCCTCACCACTCGACCGTGCGAATTGGACGCCGAGGTGGTGGACGCCATCGCTGTGCTGGCTCCGCCACTCCTCGCTATCACGAGTCAGGTCGAGGGCGACCTCGATGAGGCACGTGCTCGGTTCGCGCCGGCCGAGGTCGTCGTGTTCTCACCCGCGCTGGTCTCCGACCGTCCCGCTGGGACCGACGTCAGCTATTGGTCGCTTCCTGCAGGTCCGGCCTTTCTCATGGCCGGCGACTCTGTGGTCGAGAGGCGGCTGCGCCGAGAACTGGGGTCGCTGGTGCTCTCGGTGCCGCTCGCCGTTCTGCTGCGCACCCCAGCCGTGTTCATCCCGTACGTCGCCGAACTCAGTGCCCGGAATGGGAACTGGGACGCGCTGAAATCACATCTCGATCTCCCCACGGCCGCTGCCGCCGAAGCTGTCGGTGTGGTGACGGGGATGCGTGTGCCCATGAATTCCACTGCAGCCCGACTTGCATTGGAGATGGCCGAGCGCGTCCTGCCGATCGACGTCAGCGAGTACGCCGGACGACACTTCGGACGGCACCGCGGGCAGACCGTCGACATGCTTGACGGGTGGATCGAAGAGGCCGACCAGCGTGGCACTCGATCGCCACATGCGCTTCAGAGCCTGCGGCTGTCGCTTGAGGGTACTGCCGCCGAGCAGTGCCCTCGGCAATGAAGCACCGTCCGTGATCCGGAGGCGGCCGACCTCTACTTCCCGGTGACGATCAGGACCTGATCCTGAGCGCCATGGGTGCAGCGCTCGGGAATGCCCGTCGTCTCGCTCAGACCGACGCTCGCCGCTGACGCCGAGAACTGGCTGCCGACCTCCACGGTGCCCACCGCTTCGCTCGTCACGGACGGCTTGTCCTCTCGGAGAACGAACTCGGCGTCATCGCCGAAGACGAGCAGCCGTGGTTGGTCGCTATCGACGAAGGAGAAGCAGCCGCCCGGTCCGGTGATGAGCTTCCCGCTGACGGGTGCAGACTCCACGCCTGGGTCGGTCTTCGACTTCAGCCCGATCGGGCCGTTGCCCTCCGGCTCCACCTCGATCATCGTCGCCTCGGCGCTCGCGTCGCCGGTGCCGGGTTCCTCGGCATCGGTGGTCCCGGTCTCCGCTCCTTGGGCAGCCGGTCCTGGTTTCGCTGACTCAGCCGTCGTCTCGGCGGGGGTGCTCTCCTCGGAGTTCGACGGGGTCGTCGAGCATGCCGCGAGTCCCAGCGCGAGGGGAACGGCGAATGCGATCATCCACTTGGGTTTCAGTGCCACGTGCGTCCTTTCTCAAGCCAAAACCGCCATTCTTCACAACGGGCGCGATAGGTGGCAAATCCTCCGCGGGGATTCGGTACGGTCTGGTCAGACGGCGGGGGAGTGGTCTCGGCTGTGCCGTCGGGTGACGAGGATGCCGATGAGGTAGAGGGCGACGGTGAAGATCAGGGTGCCGATGATCTGGAAGCGGACGGTTTCGACGGTGAGGCCGAGGACGATGATCGCGGCGATCCCGGCCAGGGTGGCGTACGACAGCCACGGGAACAGCCACATCTTCAAAGGCAGCTCGGTTCCGGCCGCCTCGGCGCGGCGGCGCAGCACGATGTGGGAGACCAGGGTGACGACCCAGGTGACGATGAGGGTGGAACCGACGATGTTGAGCAGGATGCCGAGCACCTCGGCGGCCCAGAAGTAGTTGAGCGCCACTGCGATGAACCCGAACGCGGAGGTCGCGAGCACCGAGGGGACGGGGACGCCGCGCCTGTTGGTGGTGCCGAGTCCCGCTGGCAGCATCGAACGCTGGGACATGGAGAAGGACATGCGGGAGGCGCCGTAGATGTTGGCGTTCATCGACGACAGCAGGGCGATGACGATGACGGCGGCCAGCGTCGAGGCGATGAGCGGCAGTCCGGCGGTCTCGAGGACGGCGACGAACGGGGAGTCGGCCAGGCGTGGATCCTTCCAGTCGAGGACGGTGACGATGATCGCCACGGAACCGATATAGAGGAAGAGGATGCGCCACACGACGCCCTTGATCGCTTTGCCGACGCTGCGGCTAGGGTTCGCGGTCTCGGCAGCGGCGACCGCGACGATCTCGATGCCGCCGAATGCGAAGGCGACGACGAGGAGTCCCGCGGCCACACCGGGGAACCCGGTGGGCATGAACCCGTCGGCGAAGATACCTGCGGAGGGCTCGGCCGGCGTCCAGCCGAGCAGGAAGGCGACGCCGAGGACGACGAAGAGGGTGACGAAGGCAACCTTGATCAGTGAGAACCAGAACTCGAATTCGCCGAAGCTGCCCGAGGTCGTGAGGTTGATCGCGGTGAATACGATCATGATGATGAGTGCGATCACCCACTGCGGAATGCCGGGGATGTAACCGGCAGCGATCTGGGCAGCGGCAGTGGCCTCGGCGGCGACGACGAGGCACAGCTGGACCCACCACAGCGCTCCGACGGCGAAGGCGGCTGCCGGCCCCATGGCTTTGCCTGCGTAGTGGGAGAATGCGCCGGGGTTGGGGTCGGCGGCGACGAGCTCGCCCAGGGCGCGCATGACGAAGATGACGATGAGTCCGGCGACGACATAGGACACGAGGACCGCGGGCCCCGCTGCCTGGATGCCGGCACCTGCGCCGACGAATAGGCCCGCGCCGATCGCCGAGCCAAGGCTCATCATGACGAGGTGGCGAGGCTTCATCCCGGGCTTGAGGCCGCTGTTCGGTTCAACCGCTGTCGCGGCAGGGGAGTTTGCTTGGTGGTTGCTCACTTGGGGCATCTTACCCGGAGCGGTGAAGGCGGCGTGGCAAGGGAGCTGGGGGAGAGGGTATCCTTGCGCCGCCGGTTTCCGTGGGATGTGAGCCTTCAGCATGTCAGACATTGGTAGTACAATATGCGATATGAATAAGGTGTCGAAGCGCGAGCTCAACCAGCACACCGCGTCGGTCCTCGAACAGGTGCTGAAATCGGGTGACATCGTGGTGACTGAGCGCGGACAGCCTCGTTGGCGAGTAACTTCTTTCCGTCCGCAAGATTCCACGCTGGCTCGTCTGGAGCACGAAGGCCGCTACTCCCCGCCGTCTGAAGCGCCAGCGCCATGGCCAGAGCATCCGGGCGGTCCACCATATACCGAGGCGGAGGTTGACGCTCTGCTCAGTGATGAGCACGGTGATCACTGAATCATGAGCGTCTTCTATCTGGATTCCTCTCTGGCTCTGCGCACGATCCTTGATGTTCCCGAGCGTGAGCAGTTGAAGATGTGGATGCAGACCCCCGGTGCCGTTCACGTATCGTCTCGGTTATTGCGCACCGAGGTGATCCGCGTTTTGCGGAGGGATTCCAGGCCGTTGTCCGATGGAACGCCGCTGCTTGATCGGGTCGGGCTGATCGATATCACTCGCGAAACTCATTCAATTGCCGAGTCCATCGAACGTCACATAAAGACTCTTGATGCGATTCATCTTGCTACGGCCCTGCTGCTCGGGGACGAAGTGACGGTGGCCAGTCACGATTCGGTGATGAAGTCCGTCGCGCAGCATCTTGGCCTGAAGATCGTGGATCCCATCGAATTGTGACGGGTGGTTTCCAGAGGTATTTCGCGTGAACTGGCCGCACCGTATGAGAAAGCAGGTCGGTACGCGGAGTACTTCAGAAAGTTGACGGCACTCAACTGCGTGCGGCTCTCGGTTTCCAAATCCACCGATTCCGCCTGTATCGATTTGCCCGAGTTCATTTGGGTGCTCACCCAGACCCGCAGGGTTTCTCTGCTCAATGCGAGTTCCTTTGCGAACCGGGTGATCGCCCCGCTGGCGGCGGTCGGATAGGCCTGGGGATGGATGACGAACTCGACGGCCCGAGTCTTGAGTTCGTCGGTGTATTTCACTGGCAAGAGAGAATCTCCTTCCTCCAATCTCCCTGCTTCTATTATCCCCTGAGCGATTCACCTCGTCGCCCCAAATGCGAATGGAGTCTTGGGGCTCATTCCTGCACGCAGGGCGAGAACTTGAGCTTCCGGGCGGGCTCGACGAGGACACCGGGCTCATCCCTGCACGCAGGGCGAGAACCGAACTCATCCACTGGGCGAAGTCCGAGGGAGTGGGCTCATCCCTGCACGCAGGGCGAGAACCAGTGGCGACTCATCGGGGCTGACCTGCACCAGGGCTCATCCCTCCACGCAGGGCGAGAACAAGGTCGACGTCGCGACCGAGCAGATCCAGAAGGGCTCATCCCTGCACGCAGGGCGAGAACCAGCTGGGCATCAAGACCGGCAACGTCGCCCTGGGCTCATCCCTCCACGCAGGGCGAGAACAACCTCAGTGACATCGAGGTCACCGGACAGGGCGGCTCATCCCTGCACGCAGGGCGAGAACAGGTGGGGGCGGTTTCGTCGTTTCGAGAGTGTGGGCTCATCCCTGCACGCAGGGCGAGAACCTGCGGCGAGAGCGGGCGATTCCGGGCGTTGAGGGCTCATCCCTGCACGCAGGGCGAGAACTCATCCTCATGCCGGATGGCCACCTCTTCCTCGGGCTCATCCCTGCACGCAGGGCGAGAACCCCGGCAGGTACTACCAGCCGGTGAGCTTCACGGGCTCATCCCTGCACGCAGGGCGAGAACGCGTAGGCTCGGCGCATCCAGCGGCGATCGGAGGGCTCATCCCTGCACGCAGGGCGAGAACGACCGAATGCGTCGACTCGGGTGCATGGCGGGGGGCTCATCCCTGCACGCAGGGCGAGAACCCAACCCCGCTACACGGCGACCGTCTCATTTCGGGCTCATCCCTGCACGCAGGGCGAGAACTGGATTTCGTAGTGTTCGGCGTCTGCGAGTGCGGGCTCATCCCTGCACGCAGGGCGAGAACTCTGAGTTCCTGTTGATGCAGGGTGCTACCGGGGGCTCATCCCTGCACGCAGGGCGAGAACCCTTGCTGACGAGGGATCTTGTCGTCCCTACAGACACATTTCATACGATTTGGGCGAGTTACGTCTCCTCGGCATCACGTGCTTTCGTCCATGAAGGAGTACGCGCTCGCCGACCATTTGACGCGTTGCTCCAGCCTGTCTTCCGTGGACTGTAATTCGTTGCTGCGGTCCTCTTGATCAACGTCAGCCCGTCAAAGTCCACAGGTTCCCAGTCGTGCCGATGTACTTTGAACTCGAATCGCTGTTCGCGTCCTGAGGGAAAGACCATGATTGCGCGACCCTCTTTGCACTGATCGAGCACCCGATCCCACAGATTATCTCGGAGGCGCGCAGAGACCTGCCCGACGAAAACGCCGGGACTGATCTCAAGCAGCCATTTCGTCAGGTCGCCGCGAAGGCCTACAGGGCAAGCCGAAAGTACGAGCGTGATCATTTTGACCCTTGGCCATAGTTGACACCAGATTGAGAATTTCCTCGCGGCGACCAGAGGGAGATCACGTCTTCGGACAGCCAATCATCGAAGTCGGAAGTTCCACTACCTACTTCGTCCGCAGCTTCGTCAGCGATACCGAACAGCTCGACGATGTCTGTAACGATGCGATCCAAGATTCTGGTCTTCACGATCGAGTCTCGAAGCGCATATCGGACATCGGCGATCGGATCTATACTTCCGCCCGCCACAACTTCGAATGCGGTGGGGATAACGCTCTCGGCCTTGTACAGATCGGCAATATCGTAGACAAATGCTCGGTCGGTTCCTGTGTGAACGAAGCCGAGTCCGGGAGAACACCCAATTGACACGATGGCCGCGTGTACAATGCCATACATGATCGAGTTCGCTGCAGTCAGCGCCTGATTGATGAAATCATCGCTTGCGATCTGCCCTGGACGGTAGTCCCTACGAGTCCACGACACTCCGGTTCGGGCAGACTGTTCGCGATAAATCTGTTTGACCCGGGCGCCTTCGCGACCACGAAGCTGGGACATCGTCAATGACGAGACATCCTCACCAGGAAAACGATGGAGGAACATCTTACGAGCCACATCCAGGCGCGTTCTCTTGTTCGTGACCAATCGTGCTTGAGCTGCTAGAAGGTGAGAATTCCGAGCCATCGAGCGACCATGTGCGTAGTACCGTACTCCCTGCTCGCCTACCCATACGACCGTCACACCACAGTCGCCCAGCAGCGACATCGCTGAATGCGTCACCCGAGTTCCCGGCCCCAGGAGCAGCGTGGTGAGCATTGCGCCGGGAACATGCACAGTCCCTTCTTGATCTGTCACTGTTAACGCATTCGCATCGCGATGCAGGGTTGCACGCTCAACGTAGAGGAATGAAGACCGGTCTCTGAAACGACCCAAGCTTGTCGGTTCCGGGGGTGGTGCGCCCATACGAGAACTCATCGACGATCAGCAATCGGTTTCAATGTCAGCAGACCGCAGCCGTACCCCTTACCTCGGCCTATTCCTTGAACCATGGCACATCGCAGCGCCTCGGCGTCGGTGACCTCAAGTGATCCCTTGAAGTCGACACGTTTGATCGTGACTCGTGATCCGCCGTCTTTTCCTGGGTTCCGTCTGAATCTGCTGTCCTGACGTCCAATGACTGCGAAATCCTTGATTCCTTCGGTCTCAAGCACTGCGAAGCCGCTGGATTCGGATTTCTTCAGAAACCATTCGCTCTGGTGCTCGACCGTGAGGTGAGGACGGACCACGCCTCTACCGTCACCGTTTGGAATGCTTTTGGTGGGGTTTCCTGTGAATCTGAACTCCCATTTCTGGCCACGTGAGAGGCGGTTGAGGAATGGCCTGTAGTCAGTCGAGTCCCAAGTGCTCGTCGCCCAGGCGCCTTGTTCCCGAATGCCGGTGAAATCGGGAAGTTCTGGGCTGGACACATAGAGGACGTGTCTGGGGTGATCGGAATCAATCCTCCATAAGACTCTCCCACCATCGTGCTGGAGATTGGCGTCCGGCGGGAATGAAGCCATCACTGCCGAGTGCATTGCATGTGGGTTGGTCAGGAACTTTCGTCCTCCTCGCGTCTGAGGGTTGAGGAATATTCTCGAGAAGAATGTCATCCGGTTCTCACCACTTCGAAAAAATCGTCGAACGTGCTACTGCCATCAGGGTTGTCGACTGTGACGACGTCTTCACTGACAACTGTTCGCCAGGTATACAATCTGCGCTCCTGTGAGAAGCTCACAGGAACATCTCGGGCCGTTTGACCTTGTTCGCCTGCCTCGGAATCTCTGACGATCCTGAGATTTGCAGGATTGGGCCGACTTCTGCGGTGCCGTTCACTGGCCAGCCATTCTTGTTCACGGAGCGCGGGCAACAGCGGCAGCTCGACCATGCCGATGACCACATCGTGATTGATTGGGCAACTCCGTCGACCGAGGTAGAGTGGAAAGCGAGGGCGTCTGATCGCTTCTTCGAGGCCGGACAGAAGTTCATCCGGTCCCTCGATGCCGACGAGGAATATAGCGTCTGCCAAGTAGTAGCGTTTCGTCAGAGGCCAGGACTTGCCTGATTTCGAGTCCCTTGCAGTCTGAAAGTCCATTTCGACCGTACCCGGTTGATCGACACGGACCCCGAATCGGAGAGCAGCAAGATCGGAGACTTCGTCGGTTCGCATTCTCCCTTGAGCAGCGGCGAGCAATCCGAGAACTCCAGACTTCGTCGGTTCCAGCTCCGTGGACCTGACCGTGTACCGACTGTCATTCCCCCAGGCCTGCCAGGGGCCGGAGAACTTGAGTAGAAGCGTGGACATCATTTGCTGCTTTCGGATTCGACCAGTTCGGTGACACCGTTCACGATCGCATCAAGGGTGGCAGGCTCACCGATCTTCTCGAGTTCCTTGTTCACTTCGCCGATACCGAGGACGAACGTCTTCTTTGCTGGAGAACTGTAGGCCTCTTCGATGGCCTTGGCTTCGGCCGCAAGCCGGTTCGCGGCCTGAACACGACGTCCTCCTTCGCCCTTGTCGGAGACAGGGACCTCGAAGGCGTTGACGAAGGAAATCGGCCGGTCGTCACGAACAGACACCACCAGCGCTTCGGGCAATGTGTGATTGGCAAAGGAGTTGATCTTGCCTGTAGGCATCGATGTCACGAACGACCTCAGGAACGCCGCAACGGCCGCCGAGGTCGCCATGGTTTCGCCGAGGTTGTCCTTGAGTTGTTCGATGTTGATCGTTGCGTATCGGTAGAGGGTCGACGACATGATCTGGACGGTGCCGATCATGCCCGCGCCGGTCTCTTCCTTCTTTTCCACCTCATCATCGACCGCGGTGAAGTAGTCGAACTCGGGCTCAGCACCATGCACGCTAATGGCATGGGCGACTTGGACCGAGGCGTCGACATTGTAGTCCGGGAGATCGGCGATCATGCGGCCGAACATGGCAATATCGATGCTGTGATCGCTGTCCAAGATGCCCTGCGCGTCCCTTTTCGAGATCTTTGCGCCATTATTCTCGACGATCCAGTGTGCCAGCTTATCGATCTGATGGTTGCTCAGAAAGATCAGATAGTCGGTACGAGGAAGCTCGGGCTCCTCTTCCGAACCCTCTTTGGCTTTCGGCGGCTCGATCTTCTTGATGCCAGCACTTTTGAACGCTTCAGTGATGGTCTTGACCACAGCCTCTTTGCCAGTCGCCTCGAGCCAACTCTTGTCGATCTCCTCGATCCGAGCGATGGTGATGTCGACGATGCGTTTGGTTCGAGTGCCGACCTGAAGCTTGTCGAGTTCGTCCTTGAACTCGTTGCGGATTGCTCGCTTCCACGCCTGCGACGAAACTCGTTGACGATTCACCCCACCGAAGACGGCCGACTTCGGGGCTCCTGACTCGTCGCGGTTGATATTGCTGGGAGGAAGTGTTTGCAGGGCGTGGATATCGATGTAGAGGGACATGGCGTTTCCTTTCGAGAAGGGGAACTACTTGGACACTTGGTCGGTCTTGGGTGAGTTGTAGGAGCGCGCGAAATCACGGATCCAGCGTAGGACGGTCTGATCCCACTCCGGGAAGAGGGACGAGCGGATGTCTTCAGCGTGGTTCCCATAATTGAGTCCGATGCCGTCGGTGCTGAGAATTTCAGTGAGGCCTCTGAGATGATGCAGTCGCGTGGATGCATTGCGAGTAGTGACGATCGCATCGAATCTCTTCTTGATCGAGTTGCTGTCCCGAGTTCGGGCCAACTCACCCGCCGCATGACCGAAGCTGCGGAGAGGACTCGTGTTATTGCTGACGAAGTGCATAGGTTTCGACTGTGACTGCTGATGCACGGCATAGAGAGTCAAGGCGGTGAACGCTGCGAATTCGTCGGGCATCGTATGGCTGGGAGAATTTTCGTATCGTTGCACGAATGATTCGCCGAGGATGTCGAACGCGGCTGCCCATGCCAAAGGATTCGATTCCGCCGCTTCGCCTGCCGCGCGTCTCAGCTTTGCGAGGGTGGCTCGCGCTGCTGCAGATTTCGCCGGCGGCGATTCGAGCAAGTCCATCTGCAGACTTGCGATTGCTTTGCCGACAACTTGCCGGAGAGCCGGCTTCTCGACTGTGTTGGAGTCTGTCACAGTAGAGCTCCTTCCATTTCAGGTTTCTGCGGAGTAGATGGCAAGTGGCTGTTCAGCGGAAACAGATCATTCAGCTTCTTGTTCAGAGCACCGAATGCAGTGCCCGAGGTGATGAGCGTTTCACGGCCATCACTTGATGCGATGAAGCGTCCGATTGTGGCCCTTGGTCCAATACCGGCGATGAATTCGTTTGCAACGGTCAGGATCAGCCGTCGAGCTCTCCGGTACCAGGCGTCCTGCCACTTTTCCGGGTCGATGTCGGGGTGCCACATTCCCAGCCAATCCTTGAATGGCACGGTGAGGTCAGCCAGTACACTTTCGACCGGCTGTGGTTGGAATGTGTAGGTTTCACCGGCTGCCTGCATTACCATTCCGTGGAATCTACCCAGAGAAACTGCCGCCTCCATGGTGCGCTGAACCGCATTGAGCACGATATTGGCCCAGGGCTGTTCGCCTGATGCCAAGATCGCTGTGGCCAAGTCGAGGCGCTCATGGATTATGGCGGAAACCGAGGAATTCTGCGTTCCGTACTCGACTCCAATCATCTCCAATCCCACGACGAAAGAGCGATCGATGCGATTTTTTCGAGTCATGTCGTGCAGATGTTCGACCGTCTCTGGTGCCCGAGGCTCTTCACCAGGAGGAAATCCGTTCGATACAGACTCCCTGATGATGAGCGGTTGTATTCCTTTCCACATCGTGCGTTCCAATGGGTGGCGCTGAGGCATGTGCACTTTCTGCGACTTGTTCGACTGGTTCTTCGAGAATCGGTAGCCGGTCATTGGGTCGGCGTGCTGGTTCTTGGTTTCGATCTTGTCGCCATTGCAGACGAGCACCGCGACGATATGTGCAGAATCCTCGATCAGACGAATGCGTCGCGACTGCCATGTGAGTTGGTCACAAGGGCCATCGGGCATCATTGACAAACGAGCGGCTGCGTTTTGAGAGTCACGCTCCCATGCAGGAAGGTCCTCATCTCCGGAGTTTCGGCTGAGCCATTGTGCGGGGGTATTGAGCAGAATCGTCTCGTACAAGTTGGAGCCATGAAGAACGACCCCTCCGGTTTCTCCTGCCCAGCCGGTGCCGATGGGATACCCTTTGCCTCCCTTCACTCGTTTATCACCCACCGCTCCGGACTTGATTCCGCTGTAGTCCCAGGCCTGTGTTGCGACGAGACGACGAGCCGCTTCAGCAAGCTCCAAGTTCTCCGTGCATGCGCCGACGCTCATGCTCAGGAACTCCGACTCGCAATCGCTCATGATCTGTCGTGGCGACTTGAACTCTCCCTTCTCCGTGTGAAGGTCAGGGACCTGCATGAATGGTTGTTCGGGATCGAGTAGGTCGAATCGGTGCTTCCACTCATCCAGGTAATCGGTGATTGCTGGAATGGCTGATCCATCACCGTTAGAGTTCCAGAGTTCTTTCCACCATGATCTCGGATCGCTGTGTTTCGAACTACCGGTGAGCCATGACCGCCAGAAGATCGTGAGGAGGATTCGGAGGATGGCGTAGCTCTCCGTCGGCTGTTCTCCAAGAAGCTCTCGGATCTCTTTCGCCCTGGCAAATACATCAGAGATCGACAGTTCTTCAATGACCCCGTCACGCCGCAGGCAGATGATCCATGGTTCGTCGACTAAGTTGAAAGTGTTTCTTTCGCCTGATTGTCTATTCACGATTGGTCCTCGATCGATTCGTTCTTGATTTCGTGCAGTCCCAGAAGTTCGTCATAGCGCAGGGTCTTGCCCGCAACAACACATGAGAAGTCATCATCGAGTTCGAGTGCCAACATGCCACCGAGCAGGTAGGACTTTCTCCACCCGGCGTAGGTTTGCGATTCGAGTTGGTCGGTCACCTCATTGAATAGATAGTCTTTTCCGAACTTGTAAGGAAGACGCACAGTACACGTGGCCAGCAGATACGAAGAGCTTGTATCTGGTTCTCTGTCGGGGAACAGTGTCGGCGGATCCTCGTCATCGGCAAGCCATGGAAGCACTCGATACCCCGACCCGTACCTCTGGACTACGATGACTTCGATCGTCGGATCGGAACCACGCACGATAGCCTCGCCCCGAATCTCGCCGGAGGGACCATCAAGTTCGTTGTCGGCTCCCTGAGTTGGGAAAGCCTCCGCGATCGTGGTTGCTGGATAGCCGTTGGAGGTGAGCTGCAGTTGGAACGTGCGTGAGCGTTTTCGGCTGGTTTCTACAGCTGTGTTATGTGTGTTGAGCGCCTCCTCGACGATGTCCGTATGATTCGGGAACATGGTGCCATCCCCATACGCGAGTGAGACCAGTCGAGGAATGTCTTGAGGAATTCTCAGCGGCGTTCCGGACAGGATATCGCCGAGCTGCCACCAGCTTTTCAGCAGGATGTATTCGGAATAGATGAGAGTCAGTGACCAGTGAAACGTGGGAGGCTGAGTGAGGACGGAATGCGATGAAATTCCGCGCACCAGGATTCGTGGTTGACGCGTCCACCTCGGGCGATCGATTTCAGGGCGCTGGTGGCGGTGAAGGCGACCGGTCCGCTGTAAAAGGAGGTCCATGGGAGCGAAGTCGGTCACGATGAGATCGAAGTCGAGATCCAGTGATTGTTCCACCACCTGCGTTGAGACAAGCAGTCTACGGAACGGGCGGTCTTCACCTCGGTGTGCGTCGGCACCGAGCTCTTTGCGCAACCGCGTCTCCTTGTCGACCCGAGAGTTCGCGGTGAAACCAGCATGGAGGAGCTCCGCGCACTTTCCGAAATTTTCCCGAAGGGTAAGGAATGTCTCCTGCGCTCGAGCAACGGTGGTGCAGAGGACAAGCACGCAACCGCCTTCATCTTTGAAAGGTGAGAGTGCGTCGAGGAGCGAGGCCGTGGAGTCGTCGATGACACTGACTTGAACAGTTGTCGTTGCAGTGGGTTGTGGGACTTCTATCGTTCGTCGTTGGCCGGCGCGATCGACTGTGGTCAATCGTGGATACTCCAATGGGTCAGCCTCGGGCAGCAAAACTGCATCACTGCGCGGGTGCAATCCTCGTTGATATGCAGAGATGAGGGAGTCACGTATGGCTGGAGGGAGGGTGGCCGAGAGAAGCACAATCGGGACTCGGTACGCACCCAGCCACTCCAGTGCAGCTTCCAGATAGGAATTCATATAGGCGTCATACGCATGCGCTTCGTCAATGATGACGACCTTCTGAGCCAGGCCCAAGTGACGAAGCATGACGTGTTTGGACTGAAGCGCTGAGAAGAGCACCTGGTCAATAGTGCCCACCACGAAATTGGAGAGGATCCCCTTCTTCCGGCCCGAGAACCACTGGTGGGCAATGACATCGCCCTGCGTCTCGGAGTGGGCCCCCGTGCGATTGCCGTAGTCGTCGCCGATCGGAGCGTAGGTCACTTTGGGAAGCTGGCGGAACCACTGATTGAGGTTGTTCTTGGAGTGTCCGAGATACATCGAAGCGATCGTATCGGGATGGGTGACAATCGCAGCCCAGGCCAATACACGCTGGAATAATCCGTCGGTCGTGGCCATGGTGGGGGCCGCGAAGAAAATGCCGTTCTTGTTCCAGCGATGGGCGAGAATTTCTGCCACTGCCAATGCCAGCTCGGTCTTGCCTTGGCCCATGGTTGCCTCGACACACATCAGCATCGGAGGATCTGTTCGTCGTGCCTCGTGGAAGGCCGAGTCCTGGACATCGAATGGAGTTCGCTCGGGTGGCCAGGAGAAACGATGACGGTAGAAGTTGCTCGCCGAGGTGGTGCTGCCGTTGTCGGGGTGCCATTTCTGGGGAAGGTTCAACCTCTCCCACGCGGTGTCGATTCGGTCAGGTAGGACCTGGTCCAGCGGGAACAGTTCCGCGCTGGATGCGATCCAGTCGGCCATGAGAACAAGTCCGGTCAGCATGAACTGTACCGGAGCTGAGAGTCTGATCGTGGAGAGACGTTCTAATGCCGATTCGGCGTTCGTATAGGTGGTCATGTGGTCGAGGAGCGTGGTCTGAGCGTCTTTCCATGAATGAGTGGCATTAAGGCGGCTCTCGTCCATATTTCTCGAGGCGTGACTGAGTTTGTTTGAGAACGGAGGGAGACCATGGTGTGAGCCAGCCACGGATGCGAACGTCTCGGCCTCGTCGATCTCCATGCCGAATCTCGCACACAAGTAGCCCTCGACGATCAGTTGGCTGAAGTGGGAATGCGGAACCTTGTCGTCTTTGGATTTCATCTGCGGAAATCCGAATCCGGCACGTCTGACTTTTTCGACTTTGCTGCGGCCTTGAGGTGTGTGGTCGACCTGAGACTGGAATTGCCAAGTGGCCTTGCCTACGTCATGACAACCGATGATCCATGCAACGAGGTTCTCTGTACTGATTGGGCTGAGTTGGAGTTCGGACTCGATCCAGTCAGCGGTGCTCTTGGCAACGTATGTCCGCCATAGTTTGCGTGCGACATCGGCGCTGTCTTCCATGTGCTGGACGAGTGATAGCGACTGGTCCTCTTCGGACAGGTACTTGGCCCACAGGGCACGCACAGTGTCGAGCTCCATCGTCTTCTGCCTCCTATGTCAGCGCTGACGTCTAAGGTTTGGGTAGTTGCCGGGCTTCGCCTGGAACGCGGGTTGTGAGGTGGCCCCGGCAACTGATGACAACTGTAGCAGGATGTTCGGAGACTCGTCTAGAGCAATGTTGGATAAGTTTTGAGATCCACCGTTGCTGATCTGAATCGTTCTGCTTTCCTAGTTTGTTGCTGATGCTTGGCTGGAGCGGAAGCCAATGCAGTATGACGATCAGCGCAATTTCAACTTGCTCCAATCCCCGCAGAAGCGGGGCCAGAGATCCTTGCCGGAGACTCTTCGAGGGCAATAGGGTCATCTCCGCACGCGGAGAATTTAGGGCACGGACGATTCTATCAAGCGAGCGGGACCAGCGAAATAAACCTCTGTGCTCGCGGGGCGGACTTTTGTGGAGGCCGTCCTGACTGCCTTCCACTGGGCTCATCTCCGCGGGCGCCGAGCGGACGACTTGTTCTCGGCGTTCACGTCGCCGCCGATGAGCTCATCTCCGCACGTGCGGAGCGGACACCCCGAACCCGCAGGCCCTCATGCCCGTCGAGGGCTCATCTCCGCACGCGCGGAGCGGACCAAGACGGACAGCCCGGCATGATCGTCGGCCCGGGCTCATCTCCGCGGGCGCGGAGCGGATCACAGGTCTACCTCCGCTACTACCCGGGCCTGGGGCTCATCTCCGCGCGCGGAGCGGACGAGTTTCATGGCGGCATTCGGGTCGGCGACGGGGGCTCATCTCCGCAGGCGCGGAGCGGACGACTGGTACCTGACTTGGGGCAGTGCAGGCAAGGGCTCATCTCCGCAGGCGCGGAGCGGACCTGTGGATGCAGTGGACGGCCTGGATGGTGTCGGGCTCACCTCCGCAGGCGCGGAGCGGACTGGGAGTGCCGGAGGGCGCACGCTTCGATGGGGGCTCATCTCCGCAGGCGCGGAGCGGACCGGTGTTGTGTGCGGCGAACGTGCTCGCCTGCGGGCTCATCTCCGCAGGCGCGGTGCGGACGCAGCAGTGGCCGTCGCAGAACCCGCCGTGGAGGGCTCATCTCCGCAGGCGCGGAGCGGACGTACACGGAGTACGCGGCAGGGTCGGCTTCGGGGGGTCATCTCCGCAGGCGCGGAGCGGACGCCGGGCTGCTGACCGGGCTGCTCTCGTCGGCGGGCTCATCTCCGCAGGCGCGGAGCGGACATGGTTTCCCGGTACGGACACGACGGTGAGGCGGGCTCATCTCCGCAGGCGCGGAGCGGACCGCGTTCCACCATTCGGTGGGCACAACGCGGTGGGCTCATCTCCGCAGGCGCGGAGCGGACGACGGTGACCGGGACTTGGTGCACCTGTACTCGGGCTCATCTCCGCAGGCGCGGAGCGGACCGACTTCGGACAGTACGCACCCGTAATCGCACGGGCTCATCTCCGCAGGCGCGGAGCGGACCTGCTCCGAGACTCTGCCGCACCTGCTCCGAGGGGCTCATCACCGCAGGCGCGGAGCGGACTTTGTCGGGGATACCGGCGGCGTTGGTGTGGAGGGCTCATCTCCGCAGGCGCGGAGCGGACGGTGGCTTCGAGGACGGTTTCGGAGATGGGGAGGGCTCATCTACGCAGGCGCGGAGCGGACCACCAGGAGCAGCCGGGCGGCTGCTGATTTGGGGGCTCATCTCCGCAAGCGCGGAGCGGACACTGGATGAAGTGGTCTCGTCTTGATCGGGTCGGGCTCATCTCCGCAGGCGCGGAGCGGACTGCGACCCCCAGTATGGCGACCGCCCCGCTCGGGGCTCATCTCCGCAGGCGCGGAGCGGACCAGTCCATCGAGCTCGACTCCCTGGCAGGGACTGGGCTCATCTCCGCAGGCGCGGAGCGGACTTCGGGGCCGTCACCGACTCGTCCAGAATGGCGGGCTCATCTCCGCAGGGGCGGAGCGGACCTGACGGCGACGATCGACGGGGAGCGGTCCACGGGCTCATCTCCGCAGGCGCGGAGCGGACGTGTGCCCAGGAGAGCCGCCCGAGGAGCCAGAGGGCTCATCTCCGCATGCGCGGAGCGGACCGGGGTCCATCCAGATCGCGTTCGATCCGTCTGGGCTCATCTCCGCAGGCGCGGAGCGGACTACAGAGCCGGGATGGGAATCAAATACAGCAAGGGCTCATCTCCGCAGGCGCGGAGCGGACGCCTTCGTCTGCACACCGACGCGCAGCCGAGGGGGCTCATCTCCGCAGGCGCGGAGCGGACGACCTGCAGGAGCTCGCGCTCTCGCCGGACAAGGGCTCATCTCCGCAGGCGCGGAGCGGACCGAAGACCTCGGCCATGAGATCCGCAAGCTCAGGGCTCATCTCCGCAGGCGCGGAGCGGACTGGTGAGTTCGTCGGCGGCTTTGATCGCGGCTGGGCTCATCTCCGCAGGCGCGGAGCGGACTGCTCAGCACCGGATGCTCACAAGGCGATTGGGGGCTCATCTCCGCAGGCGCGGAGCGGACTAGTCACCTTTGCTCACGGTCTCTTTGCCGTAGGGCTCATCTCCGCAGGCGCGGAGCGGACCCCCCCGGCGACGACAATCCCCCGGCCAACGTGGGGCTCATCTCCGCAGGCGCGGAGCGGACGAACGGTGCGCACCCGTCGAGGTCGGCACCTGGGGCTCATCTCCGCAGGCGCGGAGCGGACCACCGCCCAGAAGAACGCCCTCGTAGGCCCCTGGGCTCATCTCCGCAGGCGCGGAGCGGACTCGCTGGCGACGGTCTCGCGGTAGGCGGTGACGGGCTCATCTCCGCAGGCGCGGAGCGGACGAAGATCACCCCGAACGACCCACTGTGGTCGAGGGCTCATCTCCGCAGGCGCGGAGCGGACTCGTATCGGGGGTTGTCGGCGACGTGGGTGCGGGGCTCATCTCCGCAGGCGCGGAGCGGACCGCTGCATCGCCCCGAGACCAGGCGTGCATCGAGGGCTCATCTCCGCAGGCGCGGAGCGGACTCTGTACGACCGGCATGTAACGGCCCGCGTGGGGGCTCATCTCCGCAGGCGCGGAGCGGACGCTACCTGCAGGGCGAGTCGCATGTCATGCTCGGGCTCATCTCCGCAGGCGCGGAGCGGACTTGTTTGCACGTTTCGGTGATGTGGCAAAACGGGGCTCATCTCCGCAGGCGCGGAGCGGACGGAGTTGGGGCAACGCTCCAACCGCACTCGGCGGGCTCATCTCCGCAGGCGCGGAGCGGACCACCCACCACACCGAAAGAGAGACACAGCCATGGGCTCATCTCCGCAGGCGCGGAGCGGACGGGTGAGCATGTAGTCTTCTTCGCTCATGGCCGGGCTCATCTCCGCAGGCGCGGAGCGGACGCTGCAGCCGCACCTGCGGACGGGTCATGGAGGGGCTCATCTCCGCAGGCGCGGAGCGGACGTGTACTCAGTCATCGTTCTGTCCTTTCGCTAGGGCTCATCTCCGCAGGCGCGGAGCGGACGTGTACTCAGTCATCGTTCTGTCCTTTCGCTAGGGCTCATCTCCGCAGGCGCGGAGCGGACCAAGCACTACGAGTATGGGAAGGAGATCGGGGTGGGCTCATCTCCGCAGGCGCGGAGCGGACTCGTCGTATCGGTGGAGTAGGTGGATTTGGAAGGGCTCATCTCCGCAGGCGCGGAGCGGACGGTCGCTTTCATTCGCGACGAAATCGTTCCTCGGGCTCATCTCCGCAGGCGCGGAGCGGACTCGAAAGTCACCCCGAACGGGCAGACCGTGCGGGGCTCATCTCCGCAGGCGCGGAGCGGACCCCAAGGATGCCTTGTGGCTTGAGGCGCAGCAGGGCTCATCTCCGCAGGCGCGGAGCGGACGCCCTCGTCGTCGGCGGACTGAGCCGATTCCGGGGCTCATCTCCGCAGGCGCGGAGCGGACTTGACCAGGTAGTCGAGTGGAGTCGTTATGGTGGGCTCATCTCCGCAGGCGCGGAGCGGACTACACGCACGGCATGGAACGAATCACCAATATGGGCTCATCTCCGCAGGCGCGGAGCGGACCCAACCCTCCACCACGCAGACAGGACACGCGCGGGCTCATCTCCGCAGGCGCGGAGCGGACCCGACAATCCTCATGGAGGGACTCGCAGAGCAGGGCTCATCTCCGCAGGCGCGGAGCGGACGACTCAATGGTCGTAGCGGCACGGAAACTCGCGGGCTCATCTCCGCAGGCGCGGAGCGGACGACTGGAAACGCTTCCTCGACTTCGCCAAGGGGGGCTCATCTCCGCAGGCGCGGAGCGGACCCCGTACAAGTCCCAGGCGACCGCCTACCGCGCGGGCTCATCTCCGCAGGCGCGGAGCGGACCCCGTACAAGTCCCAGGCGACCGCCTACCGCGCGGGCTCATCTCCGCAGGCGCGGAGCGGACCCGAGGACGGGAATGACGTAGTGGTCCGGGCTGGGCTCATCTCCGCAGGCGCGGAGCGGACCGTCCGCCGGAGTCGATGGAATATCAGCCATGGGGCTCATCTCCGCAGGCGCGGAGCGGACGCTCCACCACGGACCGGGAGACTGGCAAGGAGGGGCTCATCTCCGCAGGCGCGGAGCGGACCACACATGTTACCGTGCCACTGGCGTCGAGTAAGGCTCATCTCCGCAGGCGCGGAGCGGACTGCCATGGTTGATCTCCTCAGCGCTTGTTGTGGGGCTCATCTCCGCAGGCGCGGAGCGGACATAGATGCCGGTCGCGTCGATTTGCTGGCCGGGGGCTCATCTCCGCAGGCGCGGAGCGGACGGCCTGCTTGGTGGCCTGCTGTGCGGCTCGTCGGGCTCATCTCCGCAGGCGCGGAGCGGACGCCCCGATCAGAAGCTACGCGAACGCCCAACAGGGCTCATCTCCGCAGGCGCGGAGCGGACCGGGTCGAACTCTCCGACTACCGCGCCTCGGCGGGCTCATCTCCGCAGGCGCGGAGCGGACGTCGGAGCCTTCTTATCCTCGGGGATCTCCGGGGGCTCATCTCCGCAGGCGCGGAGCGGACTGCCCTGACGGTTGCGGCCAGGGCACCGGAGCGGGCTCATCTCCGCAGGCGCGGAGCGGACCCCTTGGCTGCGTTCACGGCGGCACTGATGCCGGGCTCATCTCCGCAGGCGCGGAGCGGACGGACGAACCCCGCTGCTTTCGCTTCGATTTCGAGGCTCATCTCCGCAGGCGCGGAGCGGACGACGACGAGGACAACTGGACCTGGCACCCCGCGGGCTCATCTCCGCAGGCGCGGAGCGGACCAACAACGTAGAGGAGACCACCTCCGAAATCATGGGCTCATCTCCGCAGGCGCGGAGCGGACCCGGGGATGACGAACGTGTCGATGATGCACTTGGGCTCATCTCCGCAGGCGTGGAGCGGACAGGCGATGAGCGCGGAAAGAAACGTGAACGCGGGGCTCACCTCCGCAGGCGCGGAGCGGACCAGGTCGGCGCACACGTGCCCCGTGTCCGGGTGGGGCTCATCTCCGCAGGCGCGGAGCGGACCCGACCTCGCTACCGACTTGCCGCCGAACCTCGGGCTCATCTCCGCAGGCGCGGAGCGGACGCGATCGCCAATCAATCCCGAGATCCATCTCGGGGCTCATCTCCGCAGGCGCGGAGCGGACTCCGCCCGAGAAGCTGCCCGAGTACCGGTCGGGGGCTCATCTCCGCAGGCGCGGAGCGGACATCGTTTCGTCGGAGAGTTTGAAGCCGATCGAGGGCTCATCTCCGCAGGCGCGGAGCGGACCTGCGACATATCGACGTTGTCGGCTGCCCACTGGGCTCATCTCCGCAGGCGCGGAGCGGACTCGCCGTTGGTGGTGAGGCGTTCACGCCGAATGGGCTCATCTCCGCAGGCGCGGAGCGGACAACCAACGTAGATGCCGTACACGGAGGACTTCGGGCTCATCTCCGCAGGCGCGGAGCGGACGCTCGACCCACCTGCCCCACGAACCACGAGTCGGGCTCATCTCCGCAGGCGCGGAGCGGACTTGCCCGTATGCGCGGGTGTGGCTGATTTCTGGGGGTCATCTCCGCAGGCGCGGAGCGGACTGGGTTTCCACACACCCGCATCCTCACCCGATGGGCTCATCTCCGCAGGCGCGGAGCGGACTCGACCGAGATCATGTAGGCGGACCCGCGGTAGGGCTCATCTCCGCAGGCGCGGAGCGGACGAGGTCGACAAGCTCTCCGCCGGCGACTTCCAGGGCTCATCTCCGCAGGCGCGGAGCGGACCCGTCAACCGACAGAGAGAACGTGTGAACCCCGGGCTCATCTCCGCAGGCGCGGAGCGGACGCCCAGTAAGTGGTGGCCGTCTCCGGCGAGGGGGGCTCATCTCCGCAGGCGCGGAGCGGACGTCATTGCCCGAGCGGATGATTTTCACGTCAGGGGCTCATCTCCGCAGGCGCGGAGCGGACGAAACCCCGCTTGTCCGTGTGCTTGCCGTCCGGGGCTCATCTCCGCAGGCGCGGAGCGGACGTGCGGGCCTCACTCATCAGCGTCGCCACCTCGGGCTCATCTCCGCAGGCGCGGAGCGGACGACTACCCGAAACCGTGGACCAGTATTTGGGGGGTGCCCCTATATTCATTGGTAGGCCCCATGGTGGGGTCTGGTCGCTGGTCCTGGTATGGCTATTTTGCCCTGTTATTGATGATCCGGGGGGTGTTGCCGCCAGGAATCCAGGACACGCGTT
>NZ_JAPSIB010000001.1 GCF_031179145.1 Brevibacterium sp. | reverse complement strand
GGTAATCATTATTGAACGAGCGACGCCCTGTCGGGGTGATTCCGGGTTGAGCAGCGAGCATGATGCCGTACCTCCTACCCCGCCCTATTTGCCAGGAACTGTCTCACAACAATCCTGGCAAATAGGGGGCATGCGGTGTATCCACGAACACGACGATCCGCTCGAGCCGATTCCGGACGGCAGTCTCATCCAGCGTCAGGAGCGACGCGACACTGGACACGCGCTCGTCGCCGCGCAGCTGGCCCAGCCAGTCCGTCCAGCCGAACCGATGAGCGAGTGATTCTTCGGCTTCGGCCCGGCACGTGAAACTCCCGTGGTGAGCCTGGGCGAATGCGCAGAGCAGATCGCCAGGGCTCCTCTCGAGCACGTCTGTACCGAGGATGAAGGCCGCAAACGCTTCGCCGTGGCGGTTCATGCCGTCGCGGAATTGGTTGCGCCGTCCCAGCAGTCGCCGGTGCTCGGTGTTCAGCCGAGTGGCTGCTCTGCCGAGCGAGGTGCTGCTGCCATGCCGGTGATGGTGTGCGGGATGGTTGGTGTTCATTGTCTTGTCCCTCCTTCCTGAGGTTGATCACTGTTACCCGGGGTGTCCGTCAGCCACGTTGGGCTGTCGGTGGATCACCCGGTCTGTGAGGGCACGTGGCGTGCCAGTCATCTGGGGGAAGGTGTGCAAAGTGTGGCTATCGGTAGAACAGGTGGAGCCAGCCGTCGAGCTCGACGACGTCGTACAACTGATGGATGAGTGCTCCGAGTTCGGCGTAGTTCCAGTCGAGGTACTCGGGCTCGACGCCGTGGCGGGTGCGAAATTCGCGGAGTGCCTCGTCCCAGCCCAAGCCTTCGAGTTCGCTATTGATGGCCTCGTCGAGCGACCGCACTGACGAAGCGTAGACGACTTCGAATTGGTCGAGCAGTCGCGAGTCAGTGAAGCTGGTGTCTTCGAGCCAGAGAAATGCGGCGAAGGGCACGCCGAACTTTTCATATCCATCTCGAACGCGGCGAGCAACTCGTCGTAGTGGTGCCTGATCGACGGTCCGCTCGATGAGGATATCGGCCTCGTGTCCGGATGAGAGCTCTGCGTGGCGGTCTGCCTCCAGGTCGGCAGGTTCGTCGTCGGGATCGCGCGGGTGAAGTTCGGTGTAGCTATCGAAGTGATTGTTTTCGTTCATGGGTGTCCTCCTTTCACAGTGAGGTCAGTTTGTTGAGTAGATGACGTCACGACCGAGGTGGGTACCGGTCCGGCAGCGATGACGTCGGGTAGTTGCGCGATCGTTGTGACGGTGAACAGTCCGCCGGGCAGCCGTGGATCCGCGCGCAGGTACCGGTTGAGCTGGAGGCAGCGGTACTCGGTCGGCACGACCCACAGCACCGCCGGATACACCTCCTCCGAGCCGGCCTGCGCTCGGTAGTGCTCAACGTACTGGTGGCACTTGTTCAGGACCCGGGCAGGGTTCTCGGTTTCGCGGTCAACTTCGACGAAGTAACTATCGGTGAACTCCTGTCCGGTGATCTCGACGAACAGGTCGGGCTTGAGAACGGCTTGCGCCCCATATGCGTCGAGATACGTGCGCCAACAGTCGGGCTCTAGCTCCAGCCTGGACACTTCACTGCCACTGGTTCGGGTGATCTCCGTCAGCGTCACGCGCGTTTCCGTGATCGCCAGCAGGTGGTCGATGAACGTCGTTGACAAGGCGCTCGGGCGGCGCTGGCCGGGTGAGGCATGAACGAGTCGCGCCCCGGAGGTAGTCAGCGTCCAGATGCCTGGCGCCGATCCGGCTTGCCAGCCGCCCACCCGCCGCTCGAGCCGGAGCACGAGGTGCTGCTCGGTCAGACGTTTGAGGTGACGACTTGCCTGTCGCAGCGCCGACGCTGGGGAGGCATACGACTGAGCCGCCAGCCGGGCGAGTTGTTTGGTCGTCGCGAAGCGGTGCTGAGAGAGCAGGGCTAGCATCGCTTGGTCGGTCGGGTGCAACTGCTCCAGCACCGGCTTCCTGGACGTCGGCTTCAAGACCTACCTCCTCCTCGTTCTCGGACCTCCGCGCCCTGTGGATGGTGACCCCTGATAAGGGGGTCAGTCACCGCACGCTGATTGACGTTCGTCCCGGACACAGGCTCGAAAGTCTGGTTGTTCGGCGGAGTGAGTCGTCGACCGAATCGTCTCCCCAGAAGTCCTGGGCTCAACTGACTTCGGGTTCTCATGTGCGCCTCCGTCCGACCCGAATCGGCATTGCTGTCTCGCTCTCACCCTCAGCCACCGTCGGATGATTCGGTGGCTGAATGAGGTCGAGGATCGTAGCGTCGGTGTCCACCGCGCTCACGCCAAAGCGGTGGTGGCTGGCTGCATATACGTCGGCGGGATCGGAGATCGCATTCGGTGGTGGTGCTGTGGCGATCTGCATCCAGCCGGTCTGCCGTCCGTGGTGCATGAGCTGGGCATAGGCGTGGTAGGCAGGCAGGAGTTGGAAGTCAGCCTTGTCGAGCCCCTCGGCGTGCTTGGCCATATAGGAGGCGTCGGTGCCGCCGAGGCCGAAGACGATCTTGTTCCGGGTGTTCGTCTCGATCGCCGACGCCATCTGTTCAGTCAACTGCGCCCGGTACTGGTGAGCCAGATGGAAAGCACCACCGAGCGACCGAGCCTGAGCAAGAGCATCCGAGAGATCGCCGGGGATCCCCGCCAGGAAGTCATGCACCTCGTCGATGTAGATGCCGACCACGTGGCGGCGCTCTTTCGGTAGGCGCTGCCGGGCAAGGAGCAGGTGCCAGACCTGGCCGAGGATGAGGCTACCAAGCAGACGGGCCGCGTCGTGGCCGAGCAATGCCTTGTTGAGGTTGACGATGACGATGCGCCGCTTCGTAAACAGCTCCTCGAACCCAAACGCCGGGACAGATTGACCGAGCACGGCGCGCAGGTGCGGGCGGAGCACCAGTTGCCGGAACTTGTTGAGTACCGGGCCGATCTCCTGCACTTGCCGATCGGGCTTCATCTGCTCGTACTGGTGCCAGAACGCGTCAACGCCGAGCGGGTCGTTATGGGCAAGCACCTTACGCCGGAACACGGGATTCGTCAGCAACGGCGGCAACCAGAGGAGGTTCGCGCCGGGAGTTCTCGCCAACGTGATCAGGCTCGCTGTCAGCACATCCTGTGTCCGAATACCCCAGTTCTCGGCAAACAGCGACTGAAAGGTCGCGAGCAAACCGTCGGCGGTGATCTCCGGTGCTGTTCCCGTCGGCGCCAGCGGATTGAAGCCGACCGGGCACGGGTTCGTGGGATCGACGACGATGACATCGGCCTGCCGGTTCTCTGGAATGACAGTGAGGGCATCCGAAGCGAGATCGCCTTTGGGATCAAGCAGGATGGCGCTTCGTCCGGCCCGGACGTCGGCAGCGAAGAGATTGAGCAGCACACTCGACTTCCCCGAGCCGGTGGGGCCGAGCAGGTGAGTGTGGAACAGCGCATCTCTGATCGGAATGCCGACTTTGACGTGTTCGTGGCCAGGCGCAGCTGCCCTCCCGATACCCCTGTCCGTCGCCACCAGGTTCGGTGGTGGCGGTAGCTGCTTCGGATGAAGCGAGCCGAGCATGGGCAAGGGTGGGTCACCGATCGGCCAGCCGGTAAAGCCGGCCACGTCGCTGCTCGGCATCCGCAACGGCCAGACGAGGGGCCGAGTGGCGCGGTCGACCTTGTCGGTGCTGAACGGGCTCAAGCGGAAGCGAGACGTCTGCGTTTCCAGGACACGCAGCGCCCCGAACGTCTGCGTCAGCATGAACCGCGCTCGAGCGGGGTCGTCCTTCTCGGTGACCGCGGCCAGCCGGATCGTCGTCGTGAAACCGTGCTGGTGACTACGCGCCCGTGCAGCTGCCGTTCCTGCTGATAGCGGTTTCGACATGTGGTGGCCGAGGATGAGATCGCTCCAGGACGGTGGCTGCTCGGTCGCTCTGGGATTCAGCCGCTTGCCGAGCAGGACTTGGAGAACGAGCTCTTCGCCCTCGGCGAGTCGCGTAAACCCCGCATAGAGGGCTCGGGTGGCAGCAAGTAGCCGGTCCTCGGCAATGACGCCAGGAGTGCCAGCCCGTGCGAGCTTCGCCGCGACCGTGACGGGACGACGAGCCGCGCGAGGCGTCGTCACGCGCGCCGGGAGGAGTTGGGTGAGGAGGCCGGCCAAGTCGCGTGCGTGCGGCGGCGTGGTGCCGACCAGCCAGCGGATGCCGGACTTTCGTGCCCGCAGCTCCAACACGATGGTGCCGAGTTCGGGTGCCGTTGCCAATCGCTCCAGCACGGCGGCAGCCATGCCGGGCGTCAGCGCATCGTCCCAGGCGAGCTGGTGCCACTGCCAGGTGTGAGTACTCTTTGTGTTCACGATTTGTCCTCCTCTCGGGTCTCGTCTGGGCCGGCGTTTGGCGCTGAAGTAGTCGGAGTGGCTCCTTGCCGGGTGTGGTGCTCGGCCAGGAGCAGTAGGGCTCTGGCAAGGGCTTGTCGGTCGATGTCCTTTTTGAACACCGGGACCAGGCGGAAGCGCTGCGAGGCGGCGCGCCCGTGCCGGATCTCCTTCTTGCGCCCCGCCATTAGGGACACCTCTTTCGACGTCGATAGCGGGCGGTGGTCACCAGGTGTTTCTCCGGCGAATCCACCAGACCACGACGCTGATGACGGTGATGATCACGGCGGCGGCCAGCAGGTATGGCCAGATCGTCTTCAGGTACTCGATTGCGAGCACGAGCGCGATGACGGCGACGAGCAGCTTGAGACTGCCGCTCATTATCCGGCTCATCCAGGAACTCTTCCCAATCTCGGGCATGCTTGGCTCCTCTCATTGCCGCACCTCCGCAGCAGTGATTCCCGGCTCTTCCGGGGGTGACTGAGGCGGCCGGTGGTCGGCAGGGCTCCGGTAGCCCCACTTCGCGAGCGAAATATCAGGGTGCTCAAGTTCATCGCCCCACACATCCCAGTGCTTCGCCGTCGGTGCCGGTCGACGTGCAAACAGTTCGAGGAAGTTGCCGTCGCTGCCTACCAGGCGCTCAATGATCTGGTGAACTTCTTCGGGTTTGTGACTGTGCTCCTGGAGCGGATGCATACCCCAATTGGGCTGTCCCTTGAACGAAACTTTGGTGCCTTTGCCTCGGGTACCGAGGAGAAGTAGCTCGCCGGCGTTCCTGAACGTGTTACCCAAGCTCATGCGCGGCTTGATCCACACATAAAATGACTTGTACTCGAAGCCCCAGGCGCGCAGGACATCGAAGCCGAGTTCGACGGTCGCGGTGGTGACCCACAAGAAGCAAAAGGAATTCTCGGCGCTGATCTCCCGGATAGCTTTGCCCATATCGAGAATGCGCTGGTTGGACATGAGCTGGTAGTGCGACTCTGCGCCGAGCTTGCCGTGCTGCTCTGGACTCCAGGGCGGATCCGCCAGCAGTACTTTGTAGGTGCCCGGTTGCGGCGTCGGTGGTCGGTGCGGCGCGGTGCGAGCCGCCGTTGATGCTGGTGATGTGCTGTTCATGGATGATGGGTTCCTTTCTGGCCGGAGGCCGCCGAGCAACTCACGGCTCGGTCTTGCGCCCTATTACGCACGAAACTGGGCAGCTTGAGAAGACCCACCCCGCGCCGACCAGAGGCCGATGCGACAGGCGAGAATCTCAGTCGAGATGCCGAAACGCTGTCGTGCGAGCTGATGATGTGGAAATGGCTACAGTCGGCGCGTAGGGTGCGGTTCTTGCATCTCTGTCAGTGGGAGTGGCGGTCGCGGATAATGTCTCGCATCGCCTGCGACGCACGGAAAGCCTCCCGGTCCAACGCGCGCTTGAGCCGGAGAGCGTCTCTCGCCTGGCGACGGTCCTCACGGGCACGAACCACCTTTCGCCGACGCTCACGCCGCGCGTGGAACAGGCTGTCCATGTTGATGTGCACACATTCCGCGTACTCGTCTGGGCGGAGGAGAATATCGACGATGATTACGGCAGCGACGATTACACCGATGACCACGAGAACAACGAGCCCGATTGACATGGTCACCCCCATCGCTGGATTTGCGAAGCAGCTCCCTGAGCGTAGGCGCGCACCAGCGGCTCCAGGTATGGGGCAGCTTCAGGGTCCGTCTGAAGGTGGTGCTTGGCCTGAGCAACCAGTGCGCTGGTGTTGCTCATCGCCGTCGAGGTCAGAAACGCGCGAGCGGATTCTCGAGCGAGATCGACTTCGGCTTGCGCGTCGATGGCGTCAATGTCTCGGCGAGTTTGGCGGGCGAGGCCGTTGCCGCCAAGCTTCGACAGTGCCGAGCCGGTGCTGGTCGAGGTGGAGCGGATGAGGTCGTTCACGGTGAAGATTCCTTCTGTTGATGCCCGTGCCTCCGGGTGACGGTCCGGGGTGCGGATCACGATTTCTGCAATTCCATCGTCAAACAGCGGCAGTTGCGCCGTCATTGGCACAAAATTGGCATCATGGCACCTATCGACCCGATCGCGGATCAATTGAAGAAGGATCTACGGATCTTTCGTCGTGGTGAAGGCGAACCGTCGATCGAGAGGATGACGGGGCTGGACACTCTCACAGATGCGCTCGGCGAAGGGATACCGTCACGCGCATTCGACACAATGGAGCGCTATTACGATCAGCACGGCCACGATCCCGAGACCGATGTGGGAGCCTTCTTTTATATGTCCGGGTGGGGTGTTGGGCTCTCGTCGGTGAACCGTCGGCGCGACCGCTATGCCGAGCAGTTTGTATGCGATATCTCTACGGCGTGGCGGCGCTCAGAGCGGGGAATCAAGACGCTGGTGATGATGATCCGTGACCATCACGAGAACTCGCGTCCGTGGGCGTTCGTCTCGATCTTCCAATCAGGCGCAGCGTTTCAACCGTTCCTCGATTTCAACTTGGGCTACGAATCCTGGCGCGCTCCCGTGATCACTCTGGATGGAAAGACAGAAGAGGTCGATTTCCACCTCCACCAGAACCCGGACGACGGCACTCGCTTTACACGGCGGATCATCCTGCCAGAGTCGCCACTGAAGACTGAGGTTGGGTTCGCCGAGCCGATGGCGACGCTGCGAGTGGTGTGGGAGATGCCGGTCTGGCCCGTATGGCAGCTCGGCTCGTGGACGGCTGACCCGAGGATCTTCACCCGATTGCGAACCTTCCGGCAGCGAGCCATTGAAGTCTCACTGGAATGGTGGCGCAAGGAGTTACCAACCGAAATTGAGGCGCTGGAAGGAGACGATGCGATCTGGGTGGGCGGACGAACTCGACCACGATGAAATGCCAACGTCGGCAGTGAACGCCGGTGGAAGCAGGACGACGTTTCATACCCAGTACCGATGATCGTCTCACCGGCAGTGTTCATCGGGCCGGACAGCCGCAGACATATGTGATTCGCGCCGAGGCTAACAATGAGTGACATAGAGCACTGTCTATGCTACCGTCATGAACAAACGAGCAGTAGACGAAGGACCGAAACCTCGGCGTTATATCGGTGTCGAGTAGTTGGCCTTTCAGGCGAGGCAGTTATCAATCCACGCCGGATGAAAGTTGAATAAATGACTATCTACCTCGACTCATCTTTCAAAGAAGAAGTTGTTGAGAGCAGTTATACAGTCCTCGATGCGAAATCTATGACGATTAAATCTGGACTGAAAATTCTGCTTCGCGCCGTCAAGCCGCAGCGTTTCTACATTCGCCAATACTACTGGAGCAGCTCGGGTGGAGTTGAAAAACCTCCGATTGTAAAGTCGGGCAGAGATGTGAACGGAACTCGAAGGCATAAACTGCTGAGGCCGGTGGTTGAGAGTACATCGGGAGGGCGTTTCGCAGTCGTCGACCTAGGAAGGATTATACTGCCTGACGAGACTGAAGAAATTGAGTTTGAGACATTCTTGATTAGTGTAAATCCCAAGAGTCCATCCCATCTTGGTCATGTCGCGAAAGATGGCTGCGAAAAAATCGTATTGCGGGCAGTCGTGCCAAAAGAAATAATAAGGGGCCGTGTTCTTCAAAGAGTATGGCTCCCAAACGCGGATGACTCTTCTGCAGACCTCGTAGCACAGGTGGACTCTGAGCCGCCAGAACATGTACCAGACCCGCGCCGATGGGTCAGTTACACCTACTCAATCGACAACCCTAAGCCCGGGAACAGATACAGACTGCAATGGGATCATTAAATTTATATGCTATCATAAAATGAGAAAGGAGGTGCAGATTATGATCAAGCTAGACGGATTCGATACCTAAAGGCATTGCGTGCATATTGGCGCCTCGGTCGAGGTGCGGCGGTCAGGGGAAGGAAAGAATCGTGGACCTGGAGGCCCGGCGAATTGAAGCATACTTTTCGCAAATCAACACATTCTTGGGATCCAACCAAGAGGTGGAGATTATCGCGGTTGCTCATTTGGTCTCGAATTCGGAACACTTTTTACCTGCGCTAAACTCCCTTGGCCGAGTCGCCCTTTTACTTCCTAAGCCTAGTTCCGAAAATTCTGAATCGGCTCGTGTAATTCGCAGTTATGAATATAATGAAGGTAAACTTAGCCGCGACTGGCTGGAGAATCCGAAAAGTGGAGTCCAGTTAATTAAGGACAGTGTCACCCCAGGCTCTTCTTTTATCGTTGTTGACATCGGAGGATACTTTTGTCCTCTGCTCAGCGATTTGAAGGAGGAGTTTGGGAATCTCTTCCTTGGCGTCATGGAGGGTACCGAGAATGGCGTTCAGAAGTACGAGGAACTGGAAGAGCTCCCAGTACCAGTGGTCACGGTCGCCAGAAGCCCGCTTAAACTCCCAGAAGACTATTTGGTTGGTGCGAGCATTGTATATTCAGTGGAAGCTATTCTTCGAGACCAGTCTCAGATCCTACAAACCAGAAAAGCGTGTTTGATTGGTTACGGGCGGGTTGGAAGTGGCGTGGCCGAAGTTTTGCGCGGGCGAGGCGTGTCCACTGTTGTTCATGATACCTCTCCAATTGCGATGGCCGAGGCGGCGGCTCGCGGGTTTCAAGTGTTCCGAAGGCTCGACGAAGCATTGCGACGGTCTGACCTAGTAATATCGGCCACAGGTTGCCATGCGCTTGATGCACATGCGCTCTACTCCTTGCGAAATGGATCACTGGTCGCGCTTGTCACCTCTGGCGACGACGAGTTCGGGCGCGATAATCCACTTGAAAAGTACGAGCCGGTATATGGTTTCCCTCAGGAGGGTGACGATTCGGAACGCGTGGAAGAACACAAGCTTGTGGTGCGATACGAAGGTGATAATGGAAAGCACTTCTTGTTGGCCAATGACGGTCGAGCTGCGAACTTTGCGCATGGTGCTGTGATTGGTCCCGCAATTCAACTGATTGAAGGTGAGAAGCTTATTGCCGTCAAGCGAATCTCCGAGAATTCTTTCCCTTGCTCAGAACTCGTCCAGGAGGTGTGCAAGGCGGATCGCCTTTCGATAGCAAACATATGGAACGAACATTTTCTTGACGACTGAATTAAAGACTCTAGTTTGAAAATGATTTCGACGGAAATGCGTTTCCTTCGAAAGCTACCTTTGTGTCCACATTTTTGATAGACGATTCAAGGCGTTCCGGGAATGTCGGTAAGTTTCTGCTCCTACCCGTTGCGATTCGTGATCTTTTGTCGCCTATTCGAGCGGCGGATAACCCCTTGTCGTGGTTTTTGTCCACCTAAGGTTCCAGCATCTGCCGTGGTCCTGGAAGCAAGTTCAAACTGGGAAGAGGTGGCACCCTTTGGGTCACCATAGTGGCATTTCCGCAGCTGCGCCGAACTCAGACGAAAGATTGCCGGTACATCCGGCCCGCAACCTTCTACCGAGTACAACTTGGTCGTCATCGACGGCGGGCTGCTGATAGGCGGATGCTCACTCCACGGTATCGGCTGGCGGAATCGAGTGGCCAACATCGGCGCCTGTATCTGGGGTCTAAGCGTTCGCCGGATCGGATATGGTCGTGAAGGCGCGACTTTCATGTTCGATTGGGCGTTCGACCGCCTCGAGCTCGAACGGATAGGGAGGTACAAAATTGACGAGCCCCCGTGCTTCCGATGCAACTGCCGTCCAGCTCGCCGCGTTGGTGATGGCCGCCAGGGCGTCGCTTGCCACCATCGCGCATAAGGCTATGGCTTCTTGGAGAGAGCCGCGTCGCGTTTTGTTGCGAGCGATCTCTGAGCTTCGCGGTACTCGTTCGATACCGCTCGAATCTGAGGCCGGAACGTCGGTGGCCCGAAAACGCTATGCACGGTAGTCATCGCGGTCTGGACTAATATTGCATCAATCAACTGGTCGCAGGCCCTTTCGAGTTCTCGAGTTGATGCAGTACATGCCGCAAGCTGATCGATTCGGGCGCAGACTTGCAGCTGCTTACTGGTATCCCGAGCATCTGCAAAGGACTCAATGAACTTGTCGAACGCCGTGGCGAGTTGATCCGCCTGGCGATCAATCGCGGCGACGCCGTGTCCCTCGGACGCGATCTTCTCCGAGGACCCAGCAGCGCGGGAGGCGGCACGATACGCGACTACCGCACCGACGATGCTGGCCCCAGCCGCTATGAGTGCTACCGCGATCGTTACAACGTTTGCCCAGAGTCCCATGTGGCCCTTCCCAGTAGAGGGTGTCCGAGCAGTTTAAAGCGTCCCGGCTGTGGAATGGCGTAACCATCGTCCAACAGAAGTATGGGCGCCAGATTGCTACTTGTAAGTCTACATACATATGAGTAGCATCTTCGTTGGATGGCGAGCTGGAGGTGGTCGACCATGGTGATGCTTCGCGCGCTGAGTGAGGAGCACATTCCAGACATCATCTCCGCTTGTGCGGACTGGAAAGAGCTTGCGCCTTACGGTTCACCGTATTGGCGGCCGCGTAGCTCGGCCGAGCTACGGCGCAAGATCGCCAGCACCTCTGGACCACAACCAGTTACCGAATACAATTTCGTGCTCGTCGACAACGATCGGCTGGTGGGTGAATGCTCGCTCCACGGCATCGACTGGCGCAACCGTGTGTGTAGCGTTGGTGTCTGCATCTGGGATCCTGGCGATCGCCGGAGCGGGTATGGTCGAGAAGGTGCGACCTTCATGATCAACTGGGCCTTCGACCACCTCGGACTCGAACGAATCGAAGCGTGGATCAACGAGGGCAACGACGCCTCTCTGGGGCTCTTCCGGCGCCTCGGGTTCATGCATGAGGGAACACTGCGCCAGCGCTACTTTGAAGGCGGCAAACGGCGAGATATGCACGTCCTCGCGCTCCTCAAGGAATGATGGCCGGCAGGCCTGTTGCATCACATTAGATATAGGCGCTGACCTGCAGCTTTGCTATAATCAGGGCAGCAATGAGCAAGCGCAAAGAACTTCCCTCTGCCCAAATCTATCGACTGAGATTGACCCTCGTCGGAGTCTCATTCGCATTGGCCAGTGTCGTTCTTTCCGTGTTCGTGGATTGGCTGGAAGACACGATGCAGGTCAACCAGTTGCTGCTTGCCAGTCTGCATTGGATTGCCGAGTTGCTCCTCGTAGCGGGCGCGTTTGGTCTGGTCACTGACTTCTTCGCCGGCCGCGCGAGAGACAAGGCAAATCGAGCGATCTACCGTGAAGAGCAAGAGGAAATGATCCCGACCTACGTCGACTCAGTCCTTGAGGCGTTCTCCGCAAGCCCCGAGAAGCTCGAGCGTGTAGCGAGTCCAAAGCTACTGGACGACCTGGCCTCCAACGCCTTGAGCTTGCGGCTGGGCGACGATCAGTTCGCCCGAGAACTCTACGAAGATATTCGCGACCAAGCGATCCGTTCCGCCGAGCGATGGTACGACGTGGAAGTCCGCATCCGGCTCTCAGGTATACCTGAGAGGAGTACCTCGGGTACTCCTCGGTTCGACGTTACGGTGGAATGGGAGTACACGACGATCCCATCCTCGAAAGTGCGACGCTTCATGTGCGTCTCCGATCGGAGCGAGTACAACGAGGTGCGCGACGACGCGCCGGCGACACAAGCATGGTTCATGACTCCTCGCCCTGGGATGGACGCCAGCAGTAGGGAATCCTACGAACTCCTCGAGTTCAGTGTCGACGGGCAGCCTCTCAAGATTCGGCGGTCGGCAAGGAAAAGCGGCCAGACTTATAGCGTCGACCTTGGCGGCCGCCGAGACGGTGGAGAGCCGGTTCGTCTTCGCCAGGTGTTCCGCACCGTGACTCCGATGTGGGGCCACCGGCTCTACTTCGAACTTCGTCAGCCGAGTCGCGGGGTCTCGTTGAGCCTCGATTACACCAACACGTCGATCGCCAACATGCACGTCAGTGACACGGTGAGCACGAACCGCCCAATTAGGCTGACGCGTACTCCTCCTGGTGGAGCTGGCAAGGAAGTCGGCGTCGACGCGACCGGATGGCTAATGCCCAAGACTGGATTCGCCTTCACCTGGACGCTTGAATCCGAACTGCCCCGCGATGCCGAAGCACGCGAGGCAGCCTAGGTACTACGCTTCTATATCAATCTCCGCCGCTCATCACGCGCTCCTCTCATCCGTAGTAGGTCGATGCTACTCATAAGTCTGTAGACCTTCAAGTAGCAGATTGAAAAGCTTCAACGTGTGGAAGGCGACCTGCAGAAGACGTTCGGAGAGAACCTCCGACGCTACCGCCTATCCAAGAACTTGAGCCAAGAGGACTTCGCCGAGGTGCTCGGTGTCCACCGCACCTACATGGGCGGCGTCGAACGCGGCGAGCGGAACCTGACGCTGAAGTCGGTGGAGCGGCTGGCTGGGCGAATTGGGCAGGATCCTCTGGAGCTTCTGCGCGACATATCAAAGTGACTACCGCGCTCTATTGATGAGCTTCGCTAGAGCCTCCGCAAATCGTTCCGCTGTCTCGAGCGACAGTTCCATCCCAAGCTCTTCTTCGGTGCCGAACGAGATCCACGGTTGTTGGTCTTCGGGGTGCTGATAGAGACAGACGTTGAGAGTCCGGTCGGCTGGCCGCCGGTGCAATGAACCGTCGTCCGCCCGATCCTTTTCCAGCACCAGACCTGGCACTGTGAGTACCTCGCTCAGATGCAATTCGTCCGACCAGAAGGAGACTTGGTGGTCGACGTTGCACCAGGAAGGGCACAGCGGGGGTCCCAAAGGATCCATATCGGGCATGGGTACTCCGGTTCCCCTTCTCGCATCGGGTACAGGGCATCGAAACGACGCGCCTGCCTTCGACATGTGAGATTAGTACTCCTTGATCAACGAAGCCGGATGAGGAATCGAAGTAGGAAAGTCAAGTCAGTGCTGGATGATGTACTGAGCGAAACCACCAAGCCAGGCGGAACAGGAGGAATAAGTGCCGATGAAGCCATCTTTCAGCTTGGTCGGAAGTTCGATGTCTGTGCAGGAGATGTCTTCCTCCACATGACCGTTCATCTGGTCGTCGACTGTAGCAGCCCATGTTCCGACGGTGTTCCACTGGCGAAGGCCTCCAGCTTCGGAGTCGCGTTAGACACGCCTGTCGGGGTCTAGGAGCTCGATTTGGTGCCAAACTTCAGCACCCACGGAGTTGCTGGCCGGACGACGCATAACCCGAAAACTGCATTACTCAAATGGATCAACAGACCATATGTATAGTTGGGGTCATGAGCATGGTTGACCCGCCCATCCCGGGAGATGCGAGCCCGATGAAGGGTGAAGACGGAGTTCGGCGAGCCAAGCAGTGGCTGGAGGCGACCACGAGGGTGGTCTCGTCGTACACGATCAAAGATCCAGTCGGGGCAAACCGTCTCTCGTTCGACTGGCCGGATAACAAGCACAGTTATTCGTACGATCTTGGGGGCGTTCTTTATGGCGAGCCGTTCCACCAGACCCACTTTGTTGCCGAAGTGAAAATGTACGAAACCGGTTCTGACCAGGGCGCCCATTACGACAAGTTCTTGGCGCAATCGTATGCTCATATTAGCCAGTTTGGCCAACGAATGTACGAGCATTTTTTCTATATTACATGGTCTCCGTTTCGGGCCACCACCTGGAAAGAGCAGATCAGTATCGATGCGGCGCAGAAGGCCATTATAAAACACGCCGATAAAGTGTTTCCTTCTCACGCCGCCGCAACGGATCAGGACGTACTCGACAGTATAGACGCATATACTATTCAGCGATTAGTGGATTCAGTCTGGTTGATCGTTCTCGCGGATAAACAGGAAGAGCTTGTAGCATCCGTAGAGGATAGGGCGCTGATTGCCCAGCAAAGAATAATCAAAGGTGATTAAAGTGGTCAATGGGAACCTCGCGGAATTATCCGACAACCAGATCAAAGAAGAGGTGTGCCGCCAGATAGAATCTACGGATAAGGGAGTTAGAGCGCGAAAAACCAGCTACTTTAATAATACCTATTCGCCCGACATTGTTCTCGAGTGGGGCGGTTCAGGGCAGTCGCGACATGTCTTCCTGCGCGCCGATTCTAATCCGGAGTATCTCAAAGAGGATCTATCTTTCATCCCCGAATCGACCTCGATGATGATACCGCTCAATACTGTCGACACGTCCGACCGCGACGATGAAGCTTTGGATGCTGCAGCTCGTCAGAGCCGAATTCTGGTTACACCCCTGCAGGCGGTAGCCACCTTAGACCCTGACGATTATGACACGCCGTTTGCACCGATGGTCAGTCATGCAGTCCTGACCGGCGGTCGAGGGTACATATCAAGCGAAAAGGCGCGCAGCTCTATTACTACGATTTCCACCGGAGTTCGCCAAGCTGGGACTGCTCAAAGCGCAGGAATCGAGGAGGCGATCGACCTCGCAACCTCCTTGCTAGACACGCCCATGTTGAATTCTATAACTGGGCTCATGCAGGCTATGTGGTTGGCCGGTGGGGGCCGCTGGGACGAATTTCCAGTACCGGTGGCCGCGACTGCAAAGATTGATTCGAGCAGTCTGACGCAACTACTCAGCATGGAAGGATTTGAGGACGATAAATTCTGGAACTCGATTTCTGGAAACATTACCATGGAAAAGTTACTGAGTTCCGAGGTGCGCGGAAGGTCACACAACCTCGAGCAACTTATGCGCTTTTCTTGGGAATCTATCAAAGCGAGGGTCTGTAAAGTTATAGAGCCGCCCGAAGTCGATTCTTCACGAGACGATGATCTCCACTGGTCTTTGGAAGATTATGGTCTTCGTCTCGATTTGGAGCAGAAGTCCGTTCTGTTTAGTGATTTCGCGCAGGCAGATCTGCCCGACCGGGAAGTTTCTATTTCACCAAGCTTGGACCAGGTGAGAACGGTGGCCGAGGATATAGAGGTGCACGTATCGGCTGTAAATATGGGCAACGAAGAAAAACGTGTCACCTACTCAACGAACACCGACGAGAACATTTTCGATGAGTATCTTCAGGGAGTTGACAAAACCCTGGGGAAAGAGTTTGAAATAGTGTCTGTCGAAGTGGCCAAGAACATATACCGCACTCCAATGAAATGCACGTTTGAAAACGCTATAGCGAGAGGACGATCTAGTTCGAAGTTTACGTTGCTTGAGTTTGCGAGCACAGGCGTCCCGTTCCTGTTGGAAACGGAAGATGACCAGAGGAAGCTGGCGGATTTAGTGCCGAAGGCTGAAGTAGAAGATCCGATCGATGTTGTGTCGTGGTAATCCTGGGTAATTGTCTTTAAAGTAGAAGAGAGCAGTCATGGCCAGAGAAATGCGCCTTGTACTAACCGATGACCTTGACGGGTCCGAAGCAAGCGAAACTGTACGTTTCAGTATCGATCAGGGAACGTACGAGCTGGAACTATCGAGCGAAAACGCTGAAAAGCTGCGCGAAACGTTCGCTCCGTACGTTGAACGGGCACGGCGCGTGGCTGACTCTGGAGGAAGCGGGCGACGCGGAGGCTCGAGATCGAGCGGATCGGCATCGAAGCGCAACACTACCAAGATTCGCAAATGGGCTCAGGCCAATGGCTACCAGCTCGGTGATCGCGGTCGTATTCCCGCGGAGATCGTGGAAGCGTACGAAGCCTCTGGCACCAAATAGTATCTGATTCCGCCGCAGTGCGCTTTCCGATCGAGGAGGGTCTCATGCTTTCAAGGCCCTGTACATCGCGAAGGACTACCAGCACCTATTGAGGGATTTCTGCAATGAACGTGTGTGCTGTCGTCTGGTGTGACCGAGACGCGGTCGCACGAGGTGTTTGCGCCCGGTGCTATGCCCGCTGGAGGCGAGGAATCAGCCCATTGGCGCCGCCTAAGCCGTATACGACGAAAGAAGACAAGGCGCGGTTACGTCCAGAAGGTACCCGGCGTCGGGAAGCCGGCGAGAGCATCGCGAACATTGCCGCAGCAATCGGGGTAGAAGTCTCAACTCTCAGGAGCTGGTTTCGCGAGTGGGAAGTCTCGCCGATTCCTGGAAGGGAGCGCCCCATGGCACCGAACCAGTGGCAACCGTGGAGTCAGTACGACATCGAGTTCGCCTGCAAGCGGACCGATCTCTCCATCGCGGAACGCGCCAGCATACTTGGACGCACTGTCTGGGGTGTCAAAGAAGTTATCCGAAAGACGCGAGTTCAAAACTAGCTCTGCTCATCTACTAGTATCGCGCAACCGATGAATCGCAAGTTGTCAGGAAGGTGCCCTGGGCAGTTCGATTGGCTAACCATGGTGGTGCCTGCTCAACTAGAGTGAGGAGCCAACCGGTTCAACGCGTCTGCAAGAGTGCCCACATACTCTGGCGCTGCGGCCCGCGTCTTGCGTGGGCGCACAACAGTGTAACCATCGGTGTCTGCCAAGGACCCAAAGTCACTTGACGCTTTGCCTTTGGTCAATAGCGCGATCCTCGGATTGTCGATCGTCAAGAGCTTGCCACGAACTTTCTCTTCCAGAATGTGCTTCCCTGTCGGATCAATGGCAATACAAACGTTATCAACCCACCAAAGAAAGTCTGGGTAAAAGGTCGTCGAAGACCCAACCTTGACTGGCAGTTGGATCCCGTAGCCATCCCCACGGGTAGGGTTACGCATCCAGACACCGCGTCCGGCAGAGTCAAGTGCTTTAGCGAACTCTAATTCTTCACCGTTGAACTGGTTCTGCGCGTACTTTGCATGGACTGCGTTCTCGAAAGAGTAGTACTTATCAACAGTCGGCGTGTGTGATGATGGCCGCCATGTCTCCTCTCCATGAATCTGGTTCGGCACAAGTTCAACTGTCGCCTCGAAGGCTTCCACGATGTCATCGGCGCGCTCAGACAGCATGAGCTGCGCAGTTGAACCCGAGCACGACCACTGGTCGAACGCAGGACCGGTGAAGATCTCTGGTTCGAGGAGATGTGCGCAGTGCCGGCTACGCATCTGCACGCGCCGCCTCAAGTATTCGCCGTTCTTCCTCCGCATGCTCGCGGCGATCTGCTCATACCGCGTCGCGTCATCCTCACCTCGAAGCGAAATCTTCTGGACGCTCTTACGCCCCTTTGCCAGCAAATCTTCCTCGGCGAAGAGTTGCCGAGACATGGCCTCGACCTTTTTCTTCTCGTCTTCCAGCTCAGCCTCGCCCAGCTGGTACTGAGGAAGAGAGATCTGTCCCTCGAGATTGCTCTTCACTGGCACATCTGGCAGAGGTTGTTTCCGTGTCTTGAGTCGAATTGAGGGGTTCGCTGCAGGGTTGGACTCGTCGAGTGCATATAGCGCCAATTCCGCCTTAAGCCCTTCGACGATGCCCTCAAACGTGCGGTTGGGAACACGAACGAACAGCGTCGAGGTGTTTAGGCGGTCGTCATCGTAGTGCCGCGCTCCCGGCTGGCGAAGGGCTCGTCCGATCACCTGGGCAATGCGAACATACGAGTTCGATTCATCATCGAAGTATTCGATGTATGCTTCGGGGTCGTCCCATCCTTCCTGGAGAGCGCGATTGCAGATGATATGCGTATGATGCGGCTGCAGTTCCGCCAGGGAAGACACACGAACAGCATCCTCCGGCACCACCCGGGTTTGCGTGTAGATCGCAATCTCCTCAGGGGGCACTCCGCGAGCACGGAGGTGCTCCCAAATTGCCACGGGACGAGAGATGATTTCATCCTTCGTAGGGTTGGACCGCTCGACAATATAGAGCGCCTTCGGAGTGAGCTGCGCTCCTTCAGCGAGAGCCGCCTCCGTGAGCTCTTTGTGTAGTCCAACGGTAGCGTCGAGCAGCTGATCCGGGTCAGAATCATAGTTCTCCACCATGATCGTGTGCTTGAGTAGCTGGTTCTCGACAACGTCCCGTGTCTGAACCTGATGTCGCCCTCGCGATGCGATCTCGCTGGCGCGTTCGTCATTGCTTACGACCTCCGCAAAGCTGTCAAACTGACCGCCACTGGGCGGCGTAGCGGATGCGAGCAAGAAGCCAATAGGACGGAGGCCGATCAGCTGCTCGAGCTGAGTCACCGTCTGGTTGTGGCTCTCGTCATAGACGATCCATAACGGTCGCTGCAGAGACGACCGGAGCTGATCCCAAGGCGAATGCTCGCCGCCCCAATCCTTATGCGGACGATGCATGTTGAGCCGAGCAGTCTCGCTCCCTTCAGAACCCGCGAACTCTGCCTCGTTCCACGAACCGACTGTGGTGACCCAAATTGTCAGTCCGGAGGTCGAATCGATTAGGTCTTCCCACTCCGACTTGCTCGGTCGCTCCCGCACCACCCTTGTGTTAGGCGGCAGGAGGTGAGCGTATTTGCCGTTGAGGTTTCGATAGGTCTGGTCGGCTACCGCGCTCGATTTAGAAGTCCATAACACGATCGCCGGACTGAGATCGTTCACGATCTTGGTAAGAATTGGCGTTTTGCCTGCACCGGTTACGGCCTTCAGATGGCCGATGAAGGGGATCGGAGTTTTTCCGAAGTAGAGCGGTCCGTCTTCGGCGTAGTACTGGACCCAATCCGAAGCCGCCTCCGCGATTTGGTTCGCAGCGGCCTCCTGGAACTCGAACAACCGGAGTGGAGCGCTCACGGAACAGCCACCTCCTCAAGAGTGGATGCAACTTCGTCGGGTTCAAAATCCTCAATTTGCAGCGCAGCAAGGATCTCATCAGGGATTTGGCAGAAGACAAACGAGCGAGTCTCGCTGATGTTGCAGGTTGTACCGTAGATGCGGATCGGAGTCTTGAGACCGAGATCCTTGGCTTCGAGGAGCGCTTCATTGATCACTTCCGCGTTCACCTGACTGCTAGTTACCCCTCGCCATACAAGCGCGAGGGCTTCGCCCCGCTGATTCGCGCCGATTACCCATTTTCTACCATCGATGCGTCTGATGCCCGCACGCGTCCCGGAGCGATCAGTCTGGCAAATGACCGCTTTGATTTTGTCCTTCTCCAAGCTGAGAATCGCTTCTCGGTCGAGCTGCGCTCCTGCCGTGAGGAAACTGAAGCCCGAGTCGAAGCCGTCAATCTCTATCGCCGCCCGCAGACGCGGTGCCACTAGGGTGCGTGCATACGGGTCCTCAGCGGTGCCTTCCTCGATGAGGACGAAACGCCTCCGGCCGCCGTCTCGGTGGTTCAACTGCAATACGGAGTCGCCGGTAGTGCCAGTGCCAGCAAAGGCGTCGAGCACCAGAGCATCCTTCGAACCGGCAGCACCTACCAGCATCTCGATCAGCTCAACCGGCTTTGCGTAGCGAAAACCGTCAAACCCTTCGCCAAAGAGCTGCTTAAGGCGGTAGCTCCCTGACCGGGCATCCAGATCGATGACACTCCGCAAGGTGCCACGGAAGTCCTTGAGGTAATCCTTCATCTGAACGATCTGGTCAATCCGTTTTGGAAACACCACGAGGCCCTCATCGATGTACCGTTGCATAGTTTGTGGCGGAAATCGGTAGCCGTTCGCGGGCATCCGGTACGTTCCTCGCGCTGTCGGACTATCCACCACACCCTTCTTTGTGACGCCGTACCGATAGCCGCCCTTCTTTGGGTTGTGGACTCGGTACGCCACCTGGTAGGGGCCGTGCTCATCAAGATGGGTGTAACGCGCGAGACGACCGAGCGAATCTCGTCCATTGGCCCGAACCAAAGAGGCCCATTCCTTCGTAAGTTCCGCACCCTCGAAGCCGGATGCCACAAGCTCTTCGTATCGCTCAAGGAGAACATCGCGCATCTCATCCGCCGGGGTCGACCAAACTCTTGGCACATGCGCGAGGTTTTTGGCGTAACAAACGATGTACTCATGCTCGATCTGAATCCGGGAGGGGTTGTTGTCCGCCGATCCACGCCAGGTGATGACACCGATGCGGTTCTTTTCGTCAAAGATCTCGTCCATGAGCATCAACAATCGGCCCAATTCGATGTCGTTGATGGAAACAAATATGACACCGTTCTCGGCCATCAATGACTTCATTGCCACTAGGCGCGGGGCCATGTAGTTCAACCACTTAGTGTGTCGACCGCCATCGACATTGGATACGTAGACAGCGTCGCTGCCGTCCGCGTCGGGGTCTTGGAACCGCGCATCGCTGTAGCGGAAGTCGTTGCCGCCACGATTATACGGAGGATCGATATAGACGACATCGAAAGACTCCGAGTACTGCGACCTGAGCGATACCATTACCTGCAGGTTGTCGCCCTCGATGACGAGGTGATCGCCGTGGTCGGGCTGGAAGGAGAGCTCATCATGCCGTTCCAGCACGCGTGGGGCAGGTACAAGGGACTTGTAGGATCGACGCCCCTGCCAATGGAGGTGCAGTCCTGCTTCTTCGCGTACGGACTCGAGGTCCGGCCAATCCTGTTCACTCATGCTCCAGATTATGCCAGGGGCATCTGACACGAGAGGCTGCCGGTGTATGGCTGTGTTTACTTTCGGGCGTGGTGCCTCATCTCAACTGGACTGATGCGTGATCGCTAGCATGCTTTGCTGGATCACGACTCTTGAGGTGCAAGCAGCCCTTCTAGTTCAGCGAGGCACTCGCGAATGCTGCTCTCCAGGGATCGCGATGTATCCCGGATGCCCCGAAGTTCCGCTCGACGTTGCCGGTAAGGAAGGGCCTTGACTGCGATCTTCTTGAGATCTAGCGCATCGCGGTTCAAGGTGAACCCGAGGAGACTGGAGTATAAGCTAACTAGTTCAGATAGATGCAGAACCTGGTCCCACGTCGATTCCGGATTGGATATCTCGTCCATAAGGTCGTGCCACGCCTGGTGAAGGAACTCAACGGCCGGAGTTGTGACGCTAGGCGCAAAGTAGTAGCAGCGTATTTTTACCGCTACCCACTTCTCGTTCGCAACTCGGATCTCATCGTAGGCATCCATGTTCTCCATGAGTTTGAACGAGTGGACAAGCCCGTCAGAGTAGGGCTCAGTTAGGGGCCTCCTGTTGCCATTTTCATCGTATTGACTGGACATCTCCCGCAACAGGGTTGGGACGGCCAGGAACAGCGCCTGAACTGCGTGACTGGCTTCCTCATAGAATGTCAGGCGACGCTCATACTCACCTTGCAGCCAGGTTGCATCCGTACTCCAGCGATGCGACATGCGCCCCACGACGATGCCGACGGCGATAGAGCCTAGTAGGGGAGCGGTCGCGAGTATGGCTGGAGCCGCAAAGCTCCACATTTGACTGATCGAGTCAAGCATCTCTAGGTTCTTCGATCCTTAGGAATCTACTCATTAGTTCATGATCGCATGGAGCGCGGACATGACTGAGTCGGCAACTCGATGTGCCGTACTTGGAGAGGTTAGGTCACGACTGCTTCTTGCTCACGAGCTTGCTGACCTCATTCCAGAGATCCGCGTTCCAACTTTCCCTCAGCGTCCCCGCCGAGTGGTTGAAGTTGGAACTCCCGGTAGTCGAAATGGAATCGGCGGTGCTATCCCGTCTCGAATCTTATTGGGGGATATGCTCGCCGCTGTGGTGCCGGCTTAGGACATCGATGTTTTACACACGTCGGCGGCGGAAAGATCGACCAAAGCTACACTGAGCATCGTCGGAATATGATCTGTCCTATTGTGGTGGGTCGCCCCAGCGAGAGCGGTCGGGTTGCCAATCATCAGGAGGATAGTGTGGGAACTGAGGAGCGCCCCGGCGGAGGTTCCATAGCTCCCAAGCTCTAGCAAGTAGCGTCACCGGACATGACCAAGTTTCGAGAAAGTCAAACTGGGGGAGAACGCCAAAAGGTGTAGTCCAGGTCCACGCTCTGGCGTGAGAGATGCCGGAAGATCTATTCCAGAACATCAGGGCACGTGCTTCTGCTTCCTCGAGATGAGATGCGACCAAAGGCGCAACTGCCTTGATCATCGATATGTCGTTGACAGTAGTCCTCTCCTTCATTCCTGCATCAACGAGAATCTTTGCAGCTGAAGAAGCAAGTTGGGCGGTCTGGCGTTCGAGGTCGCCGAGAAAGCCAGCTGGGACTTCGGTTTGAGTGCCCCATACTTCGAGCATGCTTTGCGCGTCTTTGGCTTCCTGGTTGGCCAGCTTGGCCGCCCTAACCCTCCGTTCTTCAGGATGGTCAGGCTCAAGCACGTATAAGGCCTTCGACGCACCAAGAAATGTTACGCGAGCGAGAGAAGCATGGGGCCGGTTTACGACGCCTCCTGACGTAACGTAGCGCATATGTTCGGCGAAACCGGCGTGCTCGCTTGCGCTGGCGATAGCTCTCCATGCCAGGTATGACGGATTCAGATGCTCTTGTGAATCCGGGTATTCTTCAAAATGTCCGGCGATCTCACTGTCTGGAGCGCATCCCGCTGCCGATCTCATTGACGAGAGATGCCCGAAGTAGGCCATTGTTAGACCATGAAGCTCGTCGAGACGGTCGATCTCGTTCTGAAAATCTTCCTCGTTCATGGTGCAAGTATCACTGCCCGACAGTGTGAAAGTCACTGATGGACTTGCGGGCGAATGTGAGGCCTGCTTGCCGAAGGTACTGCGCCACCGTCTTCTCCGCCACACCCACGTTCTCGGCGATTTCCGCCTTGGACCAACCAGCCTCAGCTAGCTTGAGCATCGTAGCCACCTGCGCCGGCGTCGTCTTGTTCCCGCGCATCTCCACGCCTCGAGCTTTCAACTTGTTCGCGACCGTCTCTCGGTGACAGTGAAACTCTTTCGCTAAGGCATAAACACTCGCACCTTCTCGGTAGCGCGCCTCAAGCTGGTCCAGCTCGGGCTCGGTGAACATGCGGATCGATTTCGGACGCGGCCTGGTAGGTTTCGCCGCGGCCGGGGCCTCGTTTAAGCTCACGGCTTGTAGGTACCTGGCTAGAGTCTCCCATTTCTTCGAGTGGGAGGAGGAGATGCCCACCACGCATCAGGCTCGAACGCCAGCCGGACGAATCGTCGGCAGGCGTTCGAGCCTTTTCCGTCACCCCGGTATCCCGGCCCACGAGGGCTTGAGGACTTTCCCCTCGCGATGACTTCTGGCGCATCGGTGCGCTCGACGGCTTCACCGTCGGGCCGAATCGGAGCATACAGGCGCCCTTCGACGAAGGGTGTGTCGAGACCCCTCCCTGACCGCCGCTCTCCCCTGTTGATAGACTCCTGAACACTGTTCAGGAGAGTGTCGTCTGGACAGCTCGAAGCACTTTCACGACAGGAGACAGGCAGACGATGATCGATTTCGATGACTTGGCAGATGATGTCCTCAATGGCCATCGGCTCACGGCTGACGAAGGACTGTCCATCCTTCAGGCCACAATGGCTGAGCTGCCGGATTTGGTCAGCGCCGGTGCGCGCATCCGGCGGCGGCATTTCGGGATGAGCGTCAAGCTCAACTACCTCGTCAATCTCAAGTCCGGGCTATGCCCGGAGAACTGCAATTACTGCTCACAGGCATTGGGTTCGAGCGCTTCGATACTCAAGTACTCGTGGTTGAAGACCGACGAGGCGATCGATCAGGCCGTAGTCGGGATCAACGGCGGGGCTTCGCGTGTATGCCTGGTCGCGAGCGGTCGGGGCCCGGGTCGGCGAGACATCGATCGCGTCACTGACATCGTCAACGGGCTCAAGACCGACCATCCCGAGGTCGAGGTGTGCGCATGTCTGGGCATCCTCAAGGACGGTCAGGCTGATCGTCTCAGGGAAGCCGGGGCCGATGCGTACAATCACAACATCAACACTGCAGAATCCCACCACGAAGCGATTGTCACCACGCACACCTATGCCGACCGCACCGCGACCATTGCCAAGGCCAAGGACGCGGGTTTGTCCCCATGCAGCGGACTGCTCATCGGCGTGGGGGAGAGCCCCGAGCAGATGGTCGAGGCGGTGTTCGCGCTGAGAGAGCTCGATTCCGAGTCGATTCCGATCAACTTCCTCGTTCCCTTCGACGGGACCCCGATGGAGGGCCAGTGGAACCTCACCCCAGCCGACTGTCTCAAAGCTGTGGCCCTGGTCCGGTTCGCCTGCCCCGACAAGGAAGTTCGCCTTGCCGGGGGTCGTGAGATCCATCTGCGATCGATGCAGGCCCAGGCGCTCCACCTGGCGAATTCGATCTTCCTCGGCGACTACCTCACGGCGGAAGGTCAGGCAGCAGAAGATGACCTGGCCTTGATCCGCGACAACGGCTTCTCCGTGCTCGGCCATGAGCCGGTCGCCGAGGACGGAGAGCTCCGGTCCGCCACCTTGGACGCGGCAGTGCCTCCGGCGATTCGTCAGCGTGGCCCCGGCACGACGATGGCGGCGAACGCCTGAGATTCCGACCTTGAGCGGTTTCGCCCCCGACACTCACGTGAGTGTCGGGGGCGAAACCGTGCGGTGCGCAGAGCCAAGGGCCGATCACCTCGGCGTGGGACCCGCGCCTGGCGGAGCCCACGCCATCAGCTGATCGGAGTCGTCAGCCGATCGGTGTCGGCGGCTGTTCTCCGGCGAGGACTGCGAGCGCGTTGTCGGCGGCGAGGACCGCCATTGCGGTGCGCGTCTCCACGGTCGCCGAGCCCAGGTGGGGGACGAGGACCACGTTGTCGAGGACGAGCAGCTCGGGATGCACCTGAGGCTCCTTCTCGAACACATCGAGGCCGGCCCCGGCGATGACACCTTCACGCAGAGCGTTCGCCAGAGCAGCTTCGTCGACGATCGGTCCACGCGCCGTGTTGACGAGGTAGGCGGAGGTCTTCATCGCCTCGAGCTGCTCGGCACCGATGAGGTGGTGAGTCGCCGGCCCGTAGGGGCAGTGCAGCGACACCACGTCGGAGATCGCCAGCAGTTCGTCGAGGTCGACTCGGCGTGCTCCCAGCTCGCCGGCGATCTGGGGGTCGATCTCGCTGCGTGACTGGTAGACGACCTCCATCCCGAAGGCCTTCGCCCGACGTGCCGTGGCCTGCCCGATTCCGCCCATCCCGACGATGCCGAGGGTCTTGCCCTGCAGCGAACTGCCGAGCAGGAAGAACATGCCCCACTTCCAGCTCTCGCCGGATCGGATGATCCGCTCGCCCTCGCCGAGGCGTCGAGTCGCCATGAGGATGAGGCTGAGCGCGATGTCGGCGGTGGCGTCGGTGAGCACACCGGGGGTGTTCGTGGCCGTGACACCATGGTCGGTGCAGGCCGGAACGTCGATGTTGTCATAGCCGACGGCCACGTTCGCGACGACCTTCAACTGCGGTCCGGCGGCGTCGAGCAGTTCCCCGTCGATGCGTTCGGTGAGCAGACTGACGATCGCCTCAGCGCCGGCGACTCGACGCAGCAGCTCCTCACGGCTGATCGACTCTGTGCCATCCCAGGCATCGACGTCGTGCTCGGCGCGGAGTTTTTCCAGCGCGGCGTCGGGAATCCGTCCCGTGACGACGACCCGGCTCATGCGGACTCCACCCATTCGCGCAGACGGCCGAGGCCCTCGCGGATGTCATCGGAGCCGATGCCTGAGTAGGCGAGCCGGATGTACTGACGATCCTCGCCGGGCTGGCGGCGGCCGAAGTGCTCACGGGTGCAGAAGGACACTCCGGTGGCGTAGAGGGCTGCGGAAGCGAATTCACCCACCTCGGTGTAGCCCATTCGCTCCATCGCCTCGGTGACGTCGGGGAACAGGTAGAACGTCGACTGCGGCACGGCAACGCTCATGCCCGCGATGGAATTGACGGCCTCACAGGCGGCGTCGCGGCGATCACGGAGGACATCGAGCATCTGGGCGACCGGCTCCTGAGTGCCGCGCAGCGCCTCGACGCCTGCCCACTGCACGTAGTGCGTGGTGCACGATTCGTCGTTGGTGTTGAGAGTGCTGAACACCCCGGCGAGCTCGGTCGGAGCGACCGCGCAGCCCAGGCGGGAACCGGTCATCGCGAACTTCTTGCTGAACGTGTAGAGGATGACGGTTCGCTCCAGCATTCCCGGGAGCGAGGCGATCGACTTCGAGACGCCCTCGTAGCGGGTCTCGAAGTAGGCCTCGTCGGAGAGCACCCAGAGATCGTGCTCCTCGGCGATCTGCGCGATCGCCGCGCGCTCGGCATCGGTCGATTCGGCCGAGATCGGATTCTGCAGGTCGTTGTAGATGATGGCGACCGTGTTCGGGGTGATCGACGCACGAACCTGGTCGAGGTCGATCGCGAAGCCGGCATCGGTGGGGAGGTACCGGTAGGGAACGGCGGTTCCGCCGAGGTATTCGATCTGCGATTCGTAGATCGGGAAGCCGGGGTTGGGGTAGAGCACTTCCTGCCCGGGGTTCATGACCGCCTGGAGGAACTTCGTGATCACGGGCTTGCCGCCGGTCATCACGATGACGTTGTCCGGGGACAGCTCAATCCCGCGCTGTGAACCGATGTCCTCGGCGAGCGCCTCGCGCAGCTGAGGAATGCCGGGCCCCGGGCAGTACCCGGTGTAGCCGTCGGCGATCGCCTTGTTCATGGCCTCAACGATGTTCGGGGCTGTCGGAATGTTGATGTCGCCGAGGTGGAAGGGGTACACGGTGTTCCCCTTCGCCTTCCAGGCGGCTGCGGCTTGGGCGACGCTGAAGGCAGTCTCCGTGCCCAATCGGTCGAGCCTTTGCGCGAGTTGTTGCATGATGGTCCACTCCTCGTCGAGATCTAACTGTGCAGTGCGAGTCTAGTATACGGTTGATATATCAGGAAGTGCGAGATCACCAACACTCTACCGCCAAGATCGCGCCATGTGGTCCAAATCACATTTCGATTCTCAATCACACTCGGTTCAGCGACCGTTGGCCAAGAGCGTCGCCACTGCCGTCACGGTCGCATAGCCCCGCCACTCCAGTGCCGCAGCAGCGGAATGGCTGGTGAAATCGACGGCCCACCCTCCGTCGGAGCGCTGTCCCGTCTCCAGACGGTCCAGGTCAGCGCTCACGGCTGCGTCGTCGACGAGGGCGCGAACCGGATGACCGGGCATGGGGGCGAAAATTGAGGAGATGCAGGGTTTCGCCCTCGGTGCCGCCGTCGACCGGGATCGCCCCATCGCGGGGCACAAACTGACCGAGGCGACCCATGAGCTCGAGAGCTCTGGGATGGGAGTGAGCTGAGGAATCGAGGACCTGAAGGGCGAATGACAGAACATAGGCGAACGGGGGCCGATCGATCGCAGCGATCGCGTCAAAGCAGTACCGAGTGGCTCGCTCCAACCACGGATGATTCTTCGCCGCCTCATCGAATCGAGCGACGCGATGGGCCTGCGCCGCGACCGCTGCTGTGATCTGCAGCGACGATTCCGAGGGATCGGCGTCGGACCAGAACGGCGCACAACCGGCGGGGTCGGCGATCGGCAGAGCGAAGGGCAGACCGCCGTCTCGCAGCGTCACCGAATCAAGCCAGTCGAACAGCCTGCACGTGGCGGGAGTCGTCGCGGGGCCGCAGTCGGCGAGGGCTTCCAGGGCGTGCAGGGCAGCGGCCGGTTGGCTCTCGGGCGCGCGCAGGTCGGGTTCGAGCCCCCAGCCATAACCGCCATCCGCGTTGCGGTGCGCCTCAACCGCGGCGAACACCGCTTCCCGGTCAGCCTGACTCGTCCCTGATCCGAGCAGAGCGAAGCGACGACGGTCGAGGAGTCGTCCATGCTCTGCCAGGAACGAGCCGGCCCGGTTGATGTCAATGGTCATCCATCCACTCTGGCACATGCACGGCCCCGTGGGCAGGAGAGATTCGACTCCCGCGGCGCACACGGCAGCGTCGAGGCTCCAGGGCAGCCTCAGAACTCCAGGGAAGCCTCGTCGCTGACAGACAGCGACAGGACGGCGGTTTCGATCGACTCATGCGCCTCGAGCTCCCGTTCGATCCGGCGCAGCCGCCGGGCGACCTCCTCTTCGGGGTCGTCTCCCTCCAGATCCACCTCGGCGACGAGGAACAGCCGGCCGGGACCGACGTACTCCAGATGCAGATAGGTCACGCGGGAAACCTTCGGATGCTGCTGCAGCGCCCGGCCGACGCGTGTGCGGTTCTTCGCCGACGAACTGGCCCCGACGAGGAAGTGACGGTTGCGGTCGATGAGGACGAGGGCCACGACTCCCAACAGAACACCCACGACGATCGATCCCAGCGCGTCCCACATCGCGTTGCCCGTGTGCTCGTGAGCCCAGATGCTCGCTGCGGCGATGATGAGGCCGGTCAGCGCCGCGAAGTCTTCGGCGACGACGGCTCTCAGCGTCGTGTCGGATGTGCGCAGGACGAGTCGGAGCACCGAGGTGCCGGCCTTCCGCGCCTGCTTCCGGGCCTGGATGATCGCCTGGGTGAAGGAAACGCCCTCGAGGATGAACGCGATTCCCAGAGTGATGAAGGCGATGTGCGCCGATTCGACCGGAGCGGGGTTGGACAGTTCGTGGATGCCATGGGTGACGGAAAACACAGCACCGGCCGTGAAGATGCCGACGGCGGCGAACATCGACCAGACGTAGGCTTCTCGGCCGTGACCCAGGGGGTGGCGTTGGTCCCTGGACCGGGCCGAGCGGCGGTCGGCGATGAGCAGGAAGATCTCGTTGCCCGCATCCGCCCAGGAATGGGCGGCTTCGGCCATCATGGAGGCCGAGCCCGTGATCACGGCGACTGCGGTCTTCGCGATGGCGACGAGCAGATTGGCGACAAAGGCGATGACGACGGTCATGCAACCACCTCCTGCATGTCAGTGTATGACCGCAGCCGGGGACGACGACGCAAGCCGTGTAAGTTGGAGGTGATGGCGCCATGGCGGCGCCCGAAACGGATGTGCATCATGGCAACACCGACCCTTCCCGTCCTGGGCGTCCTCGGCAGATCCCGCAAGACCGACGAGAACCGCGTCCCCATCCACCCCGAGCACTTCGAGCGGATCGACCCCGGCATCCGTGAGCGCATGGTCGTCGAGTCGGGATACGGCGAGCGGTTCGGGTTCTCGGACCATGAATTATCAGCTCTGGTCGCCGGAGTCACGACCCGCGCCGAGGTCATCGCCGCTGCGGATACGGTGCTGTTGGCGAAACCGCAGGCCGCTGACCTCGAGGACCTCCGAGAAGGACAGACGCTCTGGGGATGGCCGCACTGCGTTCAGGACTCGGCGCTGACTCAACTGGCCATCGACAGGCGCCTGACCCTCATCGCTTTCGAAGCGATGAACCACTGGGCGAGTGACGGCGGGTTCTCGCTGCACGTCTTCCACAAGAACAATGAGCTCGCCGGGTACAGCTCGGTGATCCACTCCCTGGCACTGACCGGAGTGACCGGCGACTACGGTCGGCGCCTGAGCGCCGTCGTCATCGGATTCGGGGCAACCGCACGCGGCGCCATCACCGCACTCAAGGCCCACGGCGTTGCCGACATCAGGGTGCTCACCAACCGCCGAGTCGCCTCGGTGGCAGCTCCCATCCACTCAGTGGAGATGATCCAGTTCGACCATGACGGCGGACCGCATCTCAGCGAAGTGATCACCGACGATCGGGGTCGAGTCCCTCTGGCCCCGTTCCTCGCCGAGTCCGACATCGTCGTCAACTGCACCCTGCAGGACCCGAACGCGCCACTGCTCTACCTGCGCACAGCCGAGCTCGCTGCATTCCGGTCCGGCAGCCTCATCGTCGACGTCTCCTGCGATGAGGGGATGGGCTTCGACTGGGCGCGGCCGACGACCTTCGCCGATCCGATGGTCACAGTGGGGTCGAACATCAACTACTACGCGGTCGACCACAGCCCGTCCTACCTCTGGAATTCGGCCAGTTGGGAGATCAGTGCGGCGCTGCTGCCATTCCTCGACATCGTCATGGGAGGTCCGGCGTCCTGGGCGCACAGCGAAACCGTGACGAGGGCGATCGAGCTGCGTGACGGAGTCATCCTCAACCCCGCCATCCTCGCCTTCCAGGACCGGGAGGCGGAGCACCCGCACGCGGTCGCATAGCTCAGGTCTCCTCGGGGTCCCGGCGGGTCCGACTGCTGATTCATCACGTCTGCTGTCGCCGACCGCACGTGTTCGTTAGAGTCGTCCACACGTCGCGTCCGGCCAGGGTCGCACAGACGTCCGACGGCGTTCGGACACTGCAGGATGGGAGGAGAACAGTGGCACAGGCAGACTCCACTTCAGGGGAATCGCAGGGACCATTGGATGATGTTCCGGCCGCGGGGCTGCGCAAGGTGCGGCGCTGGTGTGTGATCATCGCCGTCGGGGGATTCCTGTTCGGCTTCGACACGGGCGTCATCTCCGGAGCTCTTCTGTTCATCAAGACCGATTTCGCGCTCAACTCCTTCCAACAGGGAACGGTGGTGAGCATCCTGCTGCTCGGGGCTTTGGCAGGCGCACTCGGAGTCGGCCGCATCTCCGAACCGCTCGGCCGGCGAAAGGCCCTCGGACTGCAGGGAGTCGTCTTCCTCGTCGGCACCGCACTCGCCGTCTTCGCGACCGGGTTCTGGATGCTGATCATCGCCCGATTCGTCCTCGGTCTGGCTGTCGGAGCAGCATCGGCGACGGTGCCGATCTATCTGTCCGAAGTGGCGCCGACTGCCATCCGCGGCCGCATGCTCACGCTCAATCAGCTGCTCATCACAGTCGGCATCCTCTTCGCCTATTTCACCAACCTCGCCTTCTCCGCGTTCGAAGGGTGGCGCGAGATGATCGGCGTCGGGGCGATTCCCGCCCTGATCCTCCTCGCCGGCGCGCTGTGGTTCCTGCCCGAGTCGCCCGAATGGCAGCTCGCCCATGGTCGCGAGGACCAGGCGCGAAAGTTCTACGCCTCCATCACCGATGAGGAGACCGCAGATGCGGTCATCGCCGCACGTCGAGAGGGCAAGCAGGAGGAACACAGCGGTTCTCAGAGCTCCCGCGCTGGACATGACGCCGACGCTGGACATGACGCCGACGCTGGACATGACGCCGACGAGGCACCGACGTGGCGGATCCTGCTGGCCGAGAGGGTCCGGCCCGCCCTCATCGTGGGCCTGATGCTGGCGGCGATCCAGCAGTTCGGCGGCATCAACACGATCATCTACTACGCTCCCTCCATCATCCAGCAGACGGGACTCTCCGCGTCGAACGCGATCTTCTACTCCATCGCCATCGGCGTCATCAACCTCGTGATGACCATCGTCGCCAATCGGCTCATCGATCGCAGCGGCCGCCGCAAACTCCTCATCGTCTCGATGACGGGAATGACGGTGACGCTGGCGCTGCTCGGCCTGTCCTTCATCGTCGGCTGGAGTCCGGTCATCTCGCTGGTGTTCATGGTCCTCTACATCGCCGCCTTCGCCGTCGGGCTCGGCCCCATCTTCTGGACGCTGGTGGGAGAGATCTTCCCCTCCGATGCCCGCTCCTACGGATCAGGAGTGTCGACGGCGGTCAACTGGGGCTCGAACTTCTTCGTCAGCCTCGTCTTCCTCAGTGTCGCCAACGCCATCGGGCAGGGCCAGACCTTCTGGATCTTCGCGGTCATCTGCGGCTTCGGACTGTGGTTCATCGGCCGCTACGTCCCCGAGACCAAGGACCGCGACTTCGAGGAGGTCGACGCCGCACTGCTCAAGCGGTTCCACCGCGACCCGGCGACGGGTGAGAAGACAACGGCGGGGCGGAAGTAGGTTCTCCTCCGATGCCCTGGGTCCACAGTGGTGCCGCCGCTTCCGCCCGCCGCATCCGGCAGCGATTGACTGCCGGCGGCGGGCGGGCGCTGTCGCGCCTCCGTGAGGACTTCTGGCCCCTGTTCCAGGGAGCCCTCGCCGGGACCATCGCCTGGTGGATCGCCCTGCGGCTGGCCGGCCACCCGCAGCCCTTCTTCGCTCCCATCGCCGCCGTCATCGCGCTCAACGCCAATCGGGGCAAACGAGGCACCAACGCGGTGAACCTGATCGTCGGCGTGCTGCTCGGCATCGTCGTCGGCGAAGCCGCGCTGCTGGTCCTCGGCACCGGATTCGCCGCGATGGGCATCGCCACTCTGGTTGCGATGGCCATCGCCCTGGCCTGCGACGGAAGCCGTCTCGTCATCGCCCAAGGGGCCGTCGGCGCCATTCTCACCGTGGCAGGGGGCCAACCCGAGTTCGGTCCCGAACGGATCATGGACGCGCTCATCGGCGCCGGCGTCGCCCTGGTCTTCAGCCAGCTCCTGTTCCCGGCCCAACCCATCGACCTGCTCAGGCGTGCCGAGACCGACGTGCTCAGTGCGATGGCGGCGGCTCTCGAGCACGTCTCGCACGCGCTCGACCACGGCGACGACCGTGAGGCGGAGGAGGCGATCGGCGATCTGCGGTCTCTGCGCGACAAGCTCACCGATCTGGCCGACACCAGGAAGGACAGCAGCCGAACCGCCCGCCACGCCCCTGTGTGGTGGTGGCGCTCGGCCCCGATCGTGCAGGAGAGCGAGAACGCGGGCCAGCTCGATCTGCTCAACAACAGCATCCTCGTCCTCGCCCGCTCCGTGCGGTCCCTGCCGAGCGAGGACCGGCCCAGTTTCGCCCCCGTCATCACCAGGATCGCCGAGGTGATCCGGACCCTCGCCGCGGACCCCGGAGATCGTGCGACCAGGCAGCAGGCCGCCGAAGGAGCCCTGGCGTCCTTTCAGGAGCTCGAAGCGGGAGAGGACGATTCCCCGGCTCGCAGGCAGATCCATGCTTCCGTGCGCCTGGCCGCGATCGATCTCCTGGTCTTCGCCGGTGTCGAATCTGCTCAGGCCGCTGCCCTGATCGAGACGCATGACGCCGAGGTGGATGTCCCCGACCCGCCCCGCGTATCGTTCTTCCCCTTCCGATTCCGGTGGCGGCGGAGGAAGAAGTAGGGGAGTGGCGGTCCTGGACCGTCAGCGGCTGCGCAGCTGCCTCTTGAGGATCTTGCCCGCCGAGTTCTTCGGCAGCTTCGCGACGAACTCGACCCGTTTGGGGACTTTGAACGCAGCCAACCGCGACCCGACGTGGTCGATGATCGCCGCTTCGGTCAAGCCTCCATCCCCGGCTGGTTCGTCCGCGCCGGACGGAGCGGGCTTGAGAACGACGAACGCGGTGATCGCTTCGATCCACTTCTCATCGACGACGCCGACGACAGCCACCTCGGCGACCTGCGGCAGTTCGAAGATCGCATCCTCGACCTGACGGCTGGCCACGAGGACACCGCCTGTGTTGATGACGTCCTTGAGCCGATCGACGACATCGACGAATCCCTGCTCATCCATCCGGACCAGGTCCCCGGAGTGGAACCAGTCCCCGGCGAACGCCTCGGCGGTGGCCTCCGGCTTGTTCCAGTACCCCGCGCAGAGCTGAGGGGACCGGTAGAGGATCTCACCGAGCTCTCCCGGGGCGACGCGACGACCTGCGTCGTCGACGACGCAGGTCTCGACGAACAGGACGGCTCGTCCGGCCGAGCCGGGGTGCTCGTCGTGTTCCTCCGGACGCAGCACCGTGCACAGCGGACCCATCTCGGATTGGCCGAAGCAGTTGTAGAAGCCGAGATCGGGCAGCTGTGCTCGCAGCTTCCTCAGCACCGGCCCCGGCATGATCGAGGCACCGTAATAGGCCTTGCGCAGGTTTCCGAGGTCGCGGGTCTCGAATTCGGGGCTGTTCGCCAGGGCCACCCACACGGTGGGCGCGGCGAAGAACGAGTTGATGGATCGCTCCTCGAACAGGGCGAGCAGCTGATCGGGGACGGGCGCTGGGACGATGATGTTGTGCGCGCCCACGGCCAGCAGGGGGAGCATGAAGACATGCATCTGTGCCGAGTGGTAGAGCGGCAGGGAGTGGACCGCCCTGTCCGTGCTCGCGAAGTCGAGGGCTTGCAGGCAGGAGATGTACTGATGGATCAGGGCCCGGTGGGTCATCACCGCGCCTTTGGGCGCCGAGGTGGTGCCCGAGGTGTAGAGCAGCTGCGCGACGTCGGTGTCGGTGACGTCGAACTCGGCGAACTCGGCGGGCGGGACCTGTGTGGACGAGGCCGCTCCCAGCAGCGCAGCGAGGTCATGCACCTGGGCCGCGGCGCCCGCTTCCGTACCGGTGACGGCGTCGATGAGGTCGGAGTCCGCGAACACGACGCGGGCACCGGAATCGCTGAGGATGTAGTCAAGCTCGTCGTTCCTCAACTGGAAGTTCACCGGCACATGGATGACCCCCGCCCGCGCACAGGCCAGATAGAGCATCACGTAGAGGTCCGAGTTCTTGCCATACGCCGCAACCCTCTCGCCCTTCTCGACGCCGAGTCGGACGAGTTGTCTGGCCACAGCCGTGACGGCGTCGTCGAGGGCCTGATATGACCACGTGCGGTCCCCGAACTCGATGGCCACCGCATCACGGTGGCGACCGGCGCTGCGGCGCAGCATGTCGGCGACGGTGGAGGAGGCGGACAGGGCGGGAGCAGTCGTCGTCGACTCAATGGCACTCATGGCCTCAATCTAATTCTGATCAGTAGAAAAGTGAACCGTCCGTGCGGTCATGAGAAGCCGTCGGGGCTCCGGGGCGAATGTAATAGTGTGGGGCCATGACTTTCCCGAAGGTTGCCGACTGCGTGGACGTGTTCGAGTCGCTGTGGCCACCGGCCCTGGCAGAGAGCTGGGACTCCATCGGTCTGGCCGTCGGGGATCCCGACGCGGAGGTCCGGTCGATCCTCCTGGCCCTGGACCCGATGGACTCGGTCATCGCCGAGGCGGTGGTCCTCGGTGCCGACCTCGTCTTCAACCACCATCCGCTGCTGCTCAAGCCGGTGCAGACCGTCAACGCCTCCACCCTCAAAGGCGGAGCGATCCACACTCTGATCGGCCACGGCATCGCCCTGTTCAACGCTCACACGAATGCGGATTCCGCCCGCGGCGGAGTCTCTGACGTCCTCATCTCCCTGCTCGGGATCGAGGACGCCGAGCCGCTCGTGCCGCATCGTTCCGCGGACGCTGCGGCAGGCCTCGAGCAGGGCCCCGTCACCGGGATCGGCCGGGTCGGGGACCTCGAATCCCCGACTGCGGTGAGGGAGATCGCCCGCACCCTGTCCGCTCGGCTGCCGCGCACCACGACAGGGGTGCGGATCGCTGGGGATCCCGGCGCTGAGGTGACTCGCGTCGCCGTCTGCGGCGGTGCGGGGGATTCGCTCTTCGACGCCGTCCGCGACAGCGGCGCCGAGGTCTACATCACCGCCGACCTGCGCCATCATCCCGCCACCGAAGCCCGCGACACAGCGAACCGGCACACCGGCAACCCCCACCTCATCGACGTCTCCCATTGGGCCTCGGAGTCGGTGTGGCTCGAGGCTGCCGCCACGGAGCTCGAGGCCGAGTTCGCCTCCCGCGGTTTCACGGTTGGCCTGCAGCGCTCAGCGGTGAATACCGACCCGTGGGTCGAACGCTATTGACCGCTCTTCCCGACGACTTAAGGACCGCCACATGCTGATCACCGCCGATCAACGTCAGAACCTCGAATCCCTCATCGAGCTCGCCGCCCGGGGGCGTGCTCTGCAGCACGAACACGACAACCCGGAGGACGCGGGTGCGCTGGCGGAGCTGGTGGCCAAGCACAAGGACGTCACCGCGCAGAAGGCCTCCGCCGCCGAGGTCGTCGAGACCCTGCGTACACAGGTCGCGGATCTCACCGCCGTGATCGAGAAGAAGAATCGGCTGATCGAGAAGAAGACCGCCGAGCTCAACGCAGGCACGGGTCTGACCAGTCGAGACCTCGTCAATCTGCAGGACGAGATCGCCGGGCACCGGGACAAGGTCGCCGAACTCGAGGAGACCGAGCTCGGGGTGATGGAGGAGCTCGAGACCGCGGAGGCCGCGCTCTCGGAGATTGAAACCGGCCTCGCCGAGGTGACCGCAGCCGGCCGTGCCATGCAGACGTCGATCAAGGACCGCAAAACCGAGATCGCCGGCGAACTGAGCGAAGTCGAGGACGCCGCCAGGAAGCTCAAGGCCGAACTACCGGATCAGCTCGTGCGCCGGTTCGAACGCAACGTTGCTCAGGGGGGCCCCGGAGCGGCGATCCTCTCCGGCCCTCACTGCCAGGCCTGCGGCCAGGAGATCAGCGGGATGACATGGCACGGAATGATCGGCAACGACGTCAACGAGACCTATGAGTGCGAGGAGTGCGAAGCGGTCCTGCTGCGCAGGGCCTGAGTTCACACTCAGTCGCGCAGAGTCAGCACCTGTGCGCAGATTCGCTCAGTCGCGGAGCACGATGGTGAGCGCGGCGGGCTTGCTGCCTGCCGCCTCGGCGTATTCGACCTCGTAGTGCTCAGAAGCTCGTCCGAGCAGCTCATCATGCGACTGCGGCAGCGGCCGCTCGTCGGCGAGCAGGCGGCCGACGAAGTCGCCGCGGTAGTACTTCGCCCAATGGGAGACCACGCTGCGCTTGGATCCATTTTCCTTGATCGCGCCCAAGGTCACGACCTGGTTCTTCGGACCGGGCCACGCTGCCCGGTAGTCGCTCGAGCGGCAGTCGAGGATCACTTCGGCGGGGTCGACACGGAAGGTCTGGGCCAGCGTCGGCTTCCACCATGAGGTGAGCTTGCCGAGCTGGCCGAGTTCGGTCTTCATCGCCAGCCGATAGGCCGGTATCGGGTCGAGGCCGTGGACGTGGCCGAAGAGGGCGGAGAACACGTGGACCTCGCGCAGCTTCGCCGCGAGCGATTCGTTCGCCTCGGCTGCGGCGACGAGCTCCGGCGCGCCCATCGCCTCGTAGAGGACGCCCGAATAGGTGAGCAGCGCGGGAGCGCAGGGGTGGGAGTCAATCTCGACATTGCGGGCGACGTCGTCGGCCAGAGTGGCGCCGACGCCGAGGACGTCGAGTGCGTCCTCGCGTCCGGAGACCTGCTTCAGCTGGGTCAGAACGGTGTGCCGGTGGGGATTGAGATCCGGGGCCGAGAGTGCGTCGAGGTCGAGTGGGTCACCCGAACTCGCGGGTGTCTTCCCTTCGGAGGGCGGCAGCAGGATCTTCACCTCACCATGGTAGGGCGGGCCGGGGGAGGGACGCCCGGGCGTCTCACGTTAGTTGCATCACCTCGGTGCCGCCGAGCGAGGAGGAGTGGCCGCGGGCAGGGTCCGCGCGGGTAGGATGGGGGACTTGAGGACAGGTCACCAGACGGCCGCGGCCCGGTTTCGGGCTGAGGAACGTCCGGGCTCCGCAGAGCAGGATGGTGGGTAACACCCACCCGGGGCAACCCGCGGGCAAGTGCAACAGAAAGCAGACCGCCTGCCGTCGCCGATCTTCGGATCGGCTGCGGTCGGTAAGGGTGAAACGGTGGTGTAAGAGACCACCAGAGTGCCGGGTGACCGGCGCTGCTGGGTAAACCCCATCCGGAGCAAGATCAGACAGACGGCATTAGAGGCTGCTCGCCGAGTCGTCGGGTGGATCGCTCGAGGCCGGTGGCAACATCGGTCCCAGATAGATGGCCGTCAGTCGAGGAGGGCAACCGACTCGATAACAGAACCCGGCGTATCGGTGGCCTGTCCTCTCTCAACCGCTTCAGACCGCCTCGACGGGTGCCTTCTTTCGCTTCCGGACCTTCGCTTTGCCTCGGTTGGCGGCCAGCACTGCGGCGCCGATCGTGCCGGAGTCGTTGCGGTACTTCGCCGGCTCCATCTGTGCCCGGGTCTTGATCAGGGGCAGGAACTGCTGATGGGACTTGGAGACCCCGCCGCCGACGATGATGAGGTCGGGGCAGACCAGGAGCTCCATCATCGAGTAGTACTGCTGGAGGCGCTCGGCCCATTCGGGGTATTCGAGGCCCTCGCGGACCTTGACCGATTCCGCCGCCTGCGTCTCGGCGTCGCGGCCGTTCATCTCGATGTGGCCGAACTCGGTGTAGGGCACGAGCCTGCCCTGAGTGAACAGCGCGGTTCCGATGCCGGTGCCCAATGTCGTCATCAGCACCGTCTTCTTCCGGAATTTCGTCCCGGCGCCGAAGCTCATCTCCGCCAGTCCCGCGGCGTCTGCGTCATTCATCAGGTGGACCGTCTTGCCGGTCTGCTCCCGCAGATAGTCCTCGATCGGCCACTCACGCCACCTCTTGTCGAGGTTCGCAATGTATTCCACGCGGCCGTTGCACACGACGCCCGGGAACCCGCAGCCCAGCGGCAGCGCGTCGAGGACGCTGCGGTCGTCGATGCATTCCGATTCCAGGGCCCTGGCGACGAGCAGTTCGTACACCTCGGTGATCGCCTGGGCCACCGCCTCGGGGGTGCTCGGCTTCGGAGTGAAGACCCGCACTCGTTTGAAGAGCAGCTTGCCGGTGACGATGTCGACGAGAGCGGCCTTGATGCCGGTGCCGCCGATGTCGATTCCAATGCTCAAGCGCCCCTGGGTGCCCTGTGTCATCTGGATTCCTCGAGTCTCTTCGGTCCCTGCGCGATGGCGGTGTCCGCATCCGGCAGAGTCAGGATATCGGCACCGGTCTCGGTGACGACAAGGGTGTGTTCGAACTGAGCCGATCGTTTCCTGTCCTTCGTCACCACGGTCCAGGAATCGTCCCAGACGTCCCATGCCTCGGTCCCGAGATTGAGCATGGGTTCGATGGTGAAGATCATTCCCGGCTCCATCACCTCGGCGTGGGCCGGTGCGGCGTCGTAGTGGGGGATGATGAGTCCGGAATGGAACTCACGGCCGACGCCGTGGCCGCTGTAGTCGCGGACGACGCCGTAGCCGAACCGCTTCGCATACTTCTCGATCACGCGGCCGATGATGTTGATCTCCCGGCCCGGCTTCACCGCTTTGATGCCGCGCATCATCGCCTCCCAGGTCCGCTCGACCAGCAGCCGTGATTCCTCGGCGACGTCCCCGACGCAGAACGTGTAGTTCGTGTCGCCGTGCATGCCGTCGATGTAAGCGGTGATGTCGACGTTGATGATGTCGCCGTCGACGAGCACGGTGGAATCCGGGATCCCGTGGCAGATCACCTCGTTGATCGAGGTGCACACCGATTTGGGGAACCCGCGGTACCCCAGGGTCGAGGGGTAGGCGCCGTGATCGCACATGAACTCGTGGGCTCGCGCATCGATCGCATCAGTGGTGACGCCCGGGGCGATGATCTCCCCGACTGCGGCCAGGGCGTTCGCCGCGATCGAGCCCGCCTGCCGGACCTTCTCGACTTCCTCGGGAGTGTAGAAGTTATGGCCGCGGCCCTCGTCGGCGTCGGCGCGCCCGACGTACTCGGGACGGACGATGGTCGGGGGCACGGGACGCTCGGGGGAGACCGTGCCGGGTGTGAGCAGGCGTGGCGCTGAAGTCATGATGACTCGATTCTAGAGCGGGATCGCGCAGTTATTCCACAACTGCCGTGCCTGTCGACATGTCCGAAAGGCGGCGCGGCGGTTTAGACTCGATCCTGCCGAAGTCGCGCGGCCACGATCACCGGCGGCGGCCGATCAACCGGGAGGTGCGATGAACGATCAGATCGACCCAGGGACACAGGAGTTCTCCGGGCTCGGCGACGTCGTCAGCCTCACCAGCGCACCTCAGCAGATCGCTGATCACATCCTGTCGGGAATCGCCGTCGGAGCGCTGCCTGTGGGCACGATGCTTCCCGGTGAGCGTGCGCTTGCCGCCGCCCTCCAGGTCTCGCGCTCGAGTGTCCGGGCGGCGCTGGAGCGTCTCGAGCGCCTCGGCGTCGTCGAGCGCCGCCGCGGTCGTGGGGGAGGAACGTTCGTCTCAAGCGCGGAGCCGACAGCCCTGGCGCCGATGGCCGAACGGATCGGCGAGTTCCACGCCGAGCGGCGGAACCTGCTCGACGCCCGCGCCGTCTTCCACAACACGCTTGCCGCCGTCGCTGCTCTGCGACGCACCGACGACGAGCTCTCACAGCTGCGGGAGCTGGCGGCGACGTACTCCGAACTCGCCGAGGCGGCCGCCGCCCGGACCGCCGACGCGCAATTCCATTTCGCCATCGCCCGGGCCTGCCACAATCCGGAGCTCGCCCGCATGGCCATTGACATCGACATGAAGATCAACGCGGGGTTCCGGCACGATCCGTTCTCCGTCAAGCTGTTCGAACGGGCCGTGCACGATCATGCCGCCATCGTCGATGCCATCGCGGCCGGCGACTCGCTCGAGGCCGGCCGCCTGTGCGAGGAGCACTTCCGCTCGACCACCACACCGCCCCCGCCCGCCGCCTGAGCTGAACTCGGCCATCGCATTTGTGACAGGCGGCTGAGCGGTGGACGCCGGTCGAGGGCAGAGGAGGCCACCTCGCCGCATCTGAGTCTTCCCTGGCTCACGTCTGCGAACAGCCCGACGAACCCAGCGAGACCTCGGTCACGGGCGGGTGAGAGCGCCGCCGGTGACCGCGGAGCATGCAGCGAACTCTGATCGCATGCACACGGAACCGTGACGATTCGTTGCGACGAGAATAAGTGTTCTCGGAGTCTCTCTGCATTGAACGGGGCCGTTCGGTCCGTCAGTGTGGTGTGGGGCGATTCCACGGCACCTTCTGCTCCGGGATTCCTGTGCCGACCACAGACCAAATGCCACAGAACACACTGCGTGTGCCGCGCACCAGGAGTCGCCGACCGGGTCGAGTACCCGATCAAGAGAAAGTGAGAACAGATGAAACGTGCGCGCACACTTGCGGTGACTGCACTGTCCGCCGCCGTCCTCGCCGGGGGAGTCTCCCTGGCAACGGCGACCTCTGCCGCGGCCGACTCGATGTCCGGAGGCGTCAGCCAGGAGAACGCAGGAGCCTCGGCCGGCGGAGAATCCGACGCCGGACCGCCCGGAGGGATTGATGGCCCGGACGAGCTGAGTGAGGAGCAGATCGACAACGCGCGCACCATCATCGGCGTCGGCAAGGGCGCAGACCTGTCGAAGCAGGCGCAGACGATCGCCGTGATGACCGCACTGCAGGAATCGAGCCTCAACGACCTCGACGGCGGGGACCGCGATTCCGCCGGCGCCTTCCAGCAGCGTCCCTCGATGAACTGGGGATCGGCTGACGAAGTCACCGACACCGTGTATGCATCGAAAGCCTTCTACGGAGTCGATTCCGAGACATCCAACCCCGGGCTGACCCAGATCGACAACTGGGAGGACATCGACCCCGGTGATGCCGCACAGGAAGTGCAGCGCTCGGCCTACCCCGATGCCTACGACAAGTGGGAGCCGCTGGCGAAGAAGCTCGTCGACGACAACCAAGACGTCGACGACATCTATTGACCCGGCGGCGCAATCAACTGACTGGTCGCGCTCCCCGCACTGCTGGAGTGATCAGGCCACGGCACCGGCGGCGAGCCGAAGGACCACCTCGGTGAGGTGATGGAGCTCCAAGACGAGATCCTCGTCCTTCGTGAACTCCTGCAGGCTGTGCGAGATTCCGTCGACGCTGGGGATGAAGAGCATGACGGTGGGCGCCTCGTCCTTCATGTTGGTCGAGTCATGTCCGGCCACGACCATCACCTTCGCCGAGTTGAGTCCCAGATCATCCGCGACCGACCATGCCAGCTCGACCCCGTCCTCAGAATACGGGTTCTGATCCCAGCTGTGCTCGGCGACGACGACCGGGGAATTCGGGTACACCGTCAGCTGACCGGACGCGGTGTGCAGAGCACCCGGCTCGAAATCGCCGACGAGCTCACGGGCGGCCACCACCAAGCGTGCGGCTCCGAGCAGGGCGTCCTGGCGGTCAGAAGTTCAACGCGAATCCCCACTGAACTCACCGCTTCCGCAGTGCTTAGCTGCACTTCCCACCGCGGGTCCGGTCGCTTCGGGACCAATTCACAACGCACCGCTGGACGTAGTTCACCCGGAGAGATATGCAAAAGGCACCGTTGGCCGCAATACGCCCCATTGCATCGGGGTGAATTGCGGCCAGCGGTGCCCAAGCGGTCGGCCGGCCCGCGCCTTCTCAGCTGGCGAGAGCGTGCGCGACCGAGACGGCCTCGAGGCCGAAGGCTTCGGCGACGTTGTCATTGGTGACGTGGCCGTTGTGGGTGTTGAGGCCGCGAGCCAGCGCCGAGTCGTTCGACAGTGCCTGGTGCCATCCCTGGTTGGCCAGCTTGACCGCGAACGGCAGGGTCGCGTTGGTCAGTGCCTTGGTCGCCGTGTTCGGCACCGCACCGGGCATGTTCGCCACGCAGTAGTAGACCGAGTTGTGGACGGTGAAGGTCGGGTCGTCGTGAGTCGTCGGACGCGAGTTCTCGAAGCAGCCGCCCTGGTCGATGGCGATGTCGACGAGGACGGAGCCGGGCTTCATGCCTGCCACCATCTCGTCGGTGACGAGCTTCGGAGCCTTCTTGCCGGGGATGAGCACCGAACCGATGACGAGGTCGGCGGTGGCCAGCGACTTGGTGATCTCGTACTTGTTCGACACCTTCGTCGCGATCGCACCGTTGAAAGTGTCATCGATCTGGCGCAGTCGGGGGATGTTGATGTCGATGACTTCGACCGTGGCACCGAGACCCAGGGCCATCCGGGCGGCATTGGTTCCGGCCACACCGGCACCGATGACGACGACGTTGGCGCGGTCGACTCCAGGCACCCCGGAGAGCAGGATGCCGCGGCCGCCCTCGGCCTTGAGCAGGCTGTGGGCTCCGACCTGGGTCGAGAGCCGACCGGCGATCTCGCTCATGGGGGCGAGCAGCGGAAGGCCGCCGCCGTCGGGCTGGACGGTCTCGTAGGCGATCGCCGTGGTACCGGCCTCCGTCAGGGCGTTCGTCAGCGCCTGATCGGCGGCCAGGTGGAGGTAGGTGAACAGGACGAGGTCCTTGCGGAGGAAGCCGTACTCGGAAGCGATGGGCTCCTTGACCTTGAGGACCATGTCTCCGGCAGCCCACGTCGAAGCGGCGTCGGGAGCGATCGTGGCACCGGCTGCGGTGTACTCCTCATCGCTGATGAACGAACCTTCGCCCGCGCCGGCCTGCACGGTGACCTCATGTCCATTGGAGACGAGCTCCTGGACTCCAGCTGCCGTGATGGCGACGCGGAACTCGTTGTTCTTGACCTCGGTGGGCACAGAAATGCGCATTGCTTTCCTCTCTCATTTCGCCCCGTTGCGACGTGGGCATATCCAGCCGCGTGGTGACGTGGCTGAGGGTACGTCTCACTGTATTCCGCTTAAGGTCTGGGAGGCAAACCTTTAACGGCGAAAACAGCAGATTTCTTGCGGATTCCGTGGAAGAATGTTTCCGCGGCGCACCGATCGCAGTGTTGCGGCCACGGATAACGCAGTGTCGAGGAGAGTGCGCCAGCCACCGACAGACCACCCCGCAGCACAGTGAAAGAGCAGATGGGAACCCCCCACAGCCGTCCGCGCCCATCCCGGTGGGAGCGGGTCCGAACCGGTAAGCTGAAACGGCAAGGACTGCACACTGCGATGGAAGGGTCGTCATGGGACTGTTCAAAGATGCTGAAAACGCCAACTCGAAGTACTACTTCAACCTGGAGACCAACGCGGTCGAAAAGGGTCTGGTGAGCGATTGGAACCACCGGATGGGTCCCTATGACACCGAGGCCGAGGCCCGTGCCGCCCTTGAGAAGGCCAAGTCCCGCAACGAGGCCTGGGACGACCAAGACGCAGAATGGAACGGCTGAGTCGATGAGCCGTCAGGAAGAGTTCGTCCTCCGCACGGTCGAGGACCGGGAGGTCCGGTTCATCCGACTGTGGTTCACCGACGTCCTCGGCGGGCTCAAGTCCGTCGCGATCGTTCCGGCAGAGCTCGAAGGGGCCTTCTCCGAGGGGATCGGCTTCGACGGGTCCGCCGTCGAGGGACTGTCGCGGGTGTTCGAGGCCGACATGGTCCTCAAACCGGATCCTTCGACATTCTCGCTGCTGCCGTGGCGAGGTGAGACCGAACCGACGGGGAGGATGTTCTGCGACATCCACGTCCCGGGTGGCGAGCCCGCTCCGGCCGACCCGCGCAACGTCCTCAAACGGACGCTGGCGAAGGCGGCCGAGAAGGGATTCACCTTCTACGTGCATCCAGAGGTCGAGTTCTACCTGTTCAAGACCGACAACCTCGACCCGCGCACCGGAATCGTCGACGGCACCCGACCCGTGCCCGTCGATTCCGCCGGGTACTTCGACCATGTCAACGGCGGCACCGCCAATGACTTCCGCAGGTCAGCGGTGACAATGCTCGAGGCGATGGGACTCTCCGTCGAGTTCTCCCACCATGAGGCGGGCCCCGGTCAGAACGAGATCGACCTGAGATATGCCGACGCGCTGACGATGGCCGACAACATCATGACCTTCCGGTCGGTGATCAAGGAAGTCGCGATCTCCCAGGGCGTCTACGCCTCGTTCATGCCCAAACCCCTGGCCGATCACCCCGGCAACGGGATGCACACACATGTGTCCCTGTTCGAAGGCGAGAACAACGCCTTCTTCGAACCCGGCGCCACTTACCAGCTGTCGAAGACCGGCCGTCAATTCATCGCCGGTCTCCTCACCCATGCCGCGGAGATCACCGCGGTGACGAATCAGAACGTCAATTCCTACAAACGTCTGTGGACCGGGCATGAAGCACCGTCCTACATCTGCTGGGGACACCGGAACCGGTCCGCGCTCGTGCGGGTCCCCCAGTACAACTCCGGCAAATCGTCGTCGGCGCGGGTCGAGTACCGGGCGCTCGACTCCTCGGCGAACCCATACCTGTCGTACGCGCTCATGCTCGCGGCCGGGCTCAAGGGCATCGAGGAGGAGTACGAACTGCCCGACGAGGCGGAGGACAACGTCTGGCTGCTCTCCGACATCGAGCGGCGTGCGATGGGCATTCAGGCACTGCCCTCGAGTCTGTCCCATGCCCTGGAGACGATGGAGCAGTCCGACCTGGTGGCCGAGACGCTGGGCGAGGAGGTCTTCGACTTCTTCCTGCGCAACAAACGGCAGGAATGGAACGAGTATCGCGCCCAGGTGACCCCGTACGAACTCAGCAAGCACTTCACCTCGATGTAGGCGACGATGGCCCGAATCACGTCGCGCACCGCCGCCGTCTCCGAGTCCGCCGCCCGCTTCCTCAAGGACATCAACGATCTGCTCGGACTGCCCTTGGCATTCGACTCGCGGTTCGTCGACCTCCTCGAGGCGAGCCCGGATCCGCACAGTGCCGCCCTCGGTCTGCTCCGCGTGCTCGAGCAGGCCGACGGCGTGCTGCCGGCATTCGCCGCCGCGATCCGTGCCGGAGAGGCCGAGGAGCTCGCCGAGGACGAACTCAACCGGCCGCTGCTCGGGCGGCTGCTCACCGTCCTCGGCACTTCCGAGGCGATGGTCGACCACCTCGTGCGTCATCCGGATTCGCTGTCGCTGCTGTTGGATCCCGCGCCGTTCCTCATGATCTCCACCCCCGCCGCCTCTGCTCCCGCGCTGCGCGAAGCCCTGCTGGGCAGTGTGGGCGCGGATCCGAACGACCCTGCACCACGCGCGAAGCTCGTCGGCGATGAGGGCATCATCGCCCTGCGTCATGCCTATCGTGACGCACTTCTGCGCCTCGTCGCCGATGATCTCAGCAGCGAGCAGCCGGAGGAGATCGTCGACCAGGTGATGGCGGTCCTGTCGGATCTGGCCGCCGCTGCGATGGACGGCGCCCTGGCGATTGCTCGCAGCGAAATCGATCCCGACGCGAGCGTCCGGCTGGCAGTGATCGCGCTCGGCAAGACCGGGGCCAGGGAGCTCAACTACGTCTCCGACGTCGACGTCGTCTTCGTCCAGGCCACCGGGGCGGACGACGCCCAGCGGGGCCTGGCCACCGAAATGGCGCAGCGGATGCGCGCGATCCTCTCCGACCCGGGAGCCGAACCCGCCCTGTGGGAGGTCGACACGGCGCTGCGGCCCGAGGGGAAGGCGGGGGCGCTGGTGCGCACGATGAGCGAATTCACCCACTACTACGCCGACATCGCGAAGAACTGGGAGTTCCAGGCCCTCCTCAAGGCTCGTCCGGTCGCCGGCGATTGGGCCCTCGGCGAGGAGTATGTCGAGACTCTGCTGCCGCTCGTATGGGAGGCCGCGAGCCGGCAGGGGTTCATCGATGGGATTCGCGCGATGCGCCGTCGCGTCGTCGACCTGATTCCCGCCGCCGAGGCGCCGCGTCAGATCAAACTCGGCCGTGGCGGACTCCGCGACGTCGAGTTCTCCGCCCAGCTGCTTCAGCTCGTCCACGGGCGCAGCGACGTCGACATCCGCACCCCCAACACGCTGCTCGCCCTCGAAGCGCTCGGTGAGCACGGGTACATCGGCCAGCAGGACGCCCATGTCTTCTCCGCCGCCTACCGGTTCATGCGGGTCGTCGAGCATCGGGTGCAGATCCCTCGCATGCTGCGCAATGCCCTGATTCCCGACGCCGATGACCGGCTGCGGATCCTGGCCCGCTCGGTCTTCCGCTTCGGGCCCCGCTCCGCCGATCGGCTGGAGGAGGCCCGGAAGGACTATGCCAAGAAGGTCACCCGCCTGCACGAGCAGATCTTCTACCGCCCGATTCTCGAGGCCGCGGTCGGAGTCCACGGCGCCGTCGTCGATGCGCACAGTCGCGGCACGAGCCTGCAGGCTGCTGCCGACCGCCTCCGCGCCTTCGGCTACGTCGATCCGGAGGGGGCACTGGGCCACATCAAAGCGCTGACCAGCGGAATGTCGCGGGCCTCACTCGTCATCCGACAGGTGCTGCCTGCCCTCCTCGACTGGTTCTCCGAGGGTGTCGACCCCGATGCCGGTCTGCTGGCGTTCCGGCGGCTCAGCGAGTCACTGTCCTCCTCGGGCTGGTTCCTCAAGATGCTCCGGGATTCCGGTCTGGCGGCGAAGTCCGTCGCCGAGGTCCTGTCTCTGTCGCGGTACGCCACCGAACTGCTCCTGCGTCAGCCCGCGGCAGTGGCCTGGCTCGACAACTACTCGAACCTCAGGGCCCGTGATTTGCAGGTGCTGCGCGCCGAGGTCGACGGTCTGCTTCGCCGCCACGGCGGCAGAGCCGTCGGCCAGATGCGCGAGACCTACAGCCGCGAACTCCTCCGCATCTCCCTGCGCGATGTCCTCGGGGTGGGGGACCGGGCGGAGATCCCCGGCGATCTGACCGCCCTCATGGACCTCACGGTCCAGGGTGCGCTGCGTGCGGTGCGCCTCGATCTCGACCAGGAGGACATTCCGGACTACGAGTTCTCCGTGATCGCGATGGGACGCTGGGGCGGCCGCGAGATCGGCTACTTCTCGGATGCCGATGCGATGTATGTCTACCGTCCCGTCGATGAGGATCTCGGCGCCGAGGCGAAGACCAAGCTGAGCAAGCACGTGAACAAGGTCGCCCTCCAGCTCGCGAGCCGACTGGGATCGTCCGAAGGCGCGGAGGGCGTCGAACTCGATGCGGATCTGCGCCCCGAGGGGAAGAACGGGCCCCTGGTCCGCAGCTTCTCGTCCTTCCAGTCCTACTACGCGAAGTGGTCACAGCCCTGGGAGGCCCAGGCGCTGCTGCGGGCGCGTCCGGTGGCCGGCGACGCTCCGCTCATCGACGACTTCACCGCGCTCATCGACCCCCTGAGGTATCCGGAGACGATGCCGTCGAAGGCGCTGACCCAGGTGCGCACGCTCAAGGCGCGGATGGAGGAGGAGCGTCTGCCGCGCAACGCCGACAAGCGCCGCCACCTCAAGCTCGGACGCGGCTCCCTGTCCGACGTCGAATGGACCGTGCAGCTCCTGCAGCTGCAGCACGCCCATCGCATCGAGGGTCTGCGGACCCCGTCGACCCTCCCGGCCCTGCGCGTTGCCGCGGCCGAGGGCCTCATCCCCGCCGAGGACGCAACGGAGCTGGCGACCGCCTGGCAGCTGGCCACGGATGTGCGGTCGGCGGTGATGCTCTACAAGGGACGCACGAGCCATTCGCTGCCGACCGAGTACTCGGAGCTCGAAGCCACCGCCCGCCTTCTCGGATATCCCGCCGGGGGCGGCCACGAGCTCGAGGACGACTATCTCAGGGCCACCCGGCACGCGCGCGCAGTGATGGAGCAGCGCTTCTACGGATTCGACTGAGTCGTCGCTCCGCGTTGCCGGCAGCCGCGCTCAGTCGTCGAAGTCGAGTCCGAGCAGGGCGTTCTCGACGACTTCCGGCAGCGCCGGGTGGATCCAGTACTGGCCGCGGGCGACGACGTCGGCCGCCTGCCCGAACGCCATCGCCTGGATCAGGGGCTGGATGATCATCGAGGCCTCATGGCCGACGACGAATGCGCCGAGGATCAACCGGCTCCGGCGGTCGGCGATGATCTTGACGATCCCGGGGTCATCGGCCATCGCCCAGCCATAGGCGACGTCCTTGTACTGCTGGACCTTGATGGTCACCTCATGGCCGGCTGCCCGCGCCTCGTCCTCCGTCATTCCGACGTACGCGGCCTCGGGAGAGGAGAACACCGCCCCGGGAACCGCATGGTGGTCGACAGTCGCGAGAATCGCCTCGGCGGCGGCCCCGGGAGCGCCGGAGTCCATGTCCGCGGCCAGATTCGCCCCGACGATCTTCGCTTCGTGGTTGGCCACGTGCTTGAGCTGATACGGCGAGCAGATGTCGCCGAGGGCGAAGACCCCGGGCACGGGGGCGCCGTCCGCGAGGACCCGCAGATGATCATCAACGGCGAGCCGACCATCAGAATGGACGTCGTAGCCGACGTCGGCGGCGCGCAGCCCTTCCGTGTTCGGCGCCCTGCCGGTGGCGATGAGGACGGCATCGGCACTGAGCGCAGCAGGATGATCGACCTCGCCGAGGCGGCCGCTGGACTTCAGCTCCACCCGCACCCCGTCGTCGTCGACGGTGTACTGCGCGGGTTCGACGCCCTCGAACACGGTGTGCGAGTCAGTGAAGATCTCCGTGAAGGCCCGAGAGGCCTCGGAATCGAGTGACCCGAGCAGATCGGACCCCCGGATGACGACGGTGACTTCGGAGCCGAGGGCGGCGAAGATATGAGCGAACTCCGCGGCGATGACCCCGGAGCCGACGATGACGAGGCGGCGGGGGAGTTCGGGGACGCGCATGATCGTGTTCGAGGTGTGGACGGGGTAGCCGGGGGTGTCGACGCGAGCGACGTCAAGGCCGGTGACCTCGGGAATCTGGGGAGCGGCGCCGGCGGCGATGACGATCCGCTCGGCGCTGATCTCCTCACCGGAAGCGGTGCGCACAGTCTTGAGGTCGGTGAAGTGAACGTGCTCGGCGATGACTGTCACCTGCGGCTGAAGCTGTCTGCTCCGGTATGCGCGTCCGCCGGCCTCGATGGCATCGATGCGGTCGAAGATCCGCTTCTGCAGCGCGGGCCAATCAACGCCGGTGAACTCGGACGAGATGTTGTAGCGCGCGGAGTCCGCTGCCTGCTCGGCGATGGTGGCGGGGTAGACGAACATCTTGGTGGGGATGCAACCGACATTGAGACAGGTGCCGCCGAAATGCCATTCCTCGGCGATCGCCACTGTCAGTCCGGCGAACCTGTCGTCGAGGAACGTGTTGCCCGATCCCGTGCCGATCACCAGCAGGTCGAAATGCGTCATAGTCCATCCATGCTCGAGTTGTGTCCCGTGGGCGAGTGGCGAGCCTCACCGTCGGGTGTGTTTCTGGCAGCGGCCCATGAGAGAGGGGGCGCCACGGGATGAACCCGTGACGCCCCCACTGTATTCCCTCAGCGACTGCTCACGCTCCGGTGACCGGGCAGGTCACAGTGCGTAGTAGAGCTCGAACTCAGTCGGGGTCGGGCGGAGCCTGGCGACCTCGATCTCGTTCTCGCGCTTGATCCGGATCCAGGTCTCGATGAGGTCGGGGGTGAAGACGTCTCCCGCGGTGAGGAAGTCGTGGTCCTTCTCGAGTTCGACCAGAGCCTCGTCGAGCGAACCGGGGACCAGCTTGATGTCCTTGGCCTCCTCCGGAGGAAGCTCGTAGAGATCCTTGTCGATCGGCTCCGGGGGCTCGATCCGGTTGCGGATGCCGTCGATCCCGGCCATCAGCTGGGCGGAGAACGCCAGGTAGGGGTTGGTCGACGGGTCGGGAACGCGGAACTCGAGGCGCTTGGCCTTCGGCGAGGACCCGGTGACCGGGATCCGGATGGCGGCCGAGCGGTTGCGAGCGGAGTAGACGAGGTTGACCGGTGCCTCGTAACCGGGAACGAGCCGACGGTACGAGTTGATCGTCGGGTTGGTGAACGCGAGCACCGCGCCGGCGTGTTCGATCAGGCCGCCGATGTACCAGCGGGCCAGGTCGGACAGACCCGCATAGCCGTTCTCGTCATACATGAGAGGCTCGCCGTTCTTCCACAGCGACTGGTGGCAGTGCATGCCCGAACCGTTGTCGTCGAAGAGCGGCTTCGGCATGAACGTCGCCGACTTGCCGAACTCGAACGCCGTGTTCTTGATCACGTACTTGAAGTCCAGCAGCTGGTCGGCTGCGTGCTGGAGGGTGTTGAACTTGTAGTTGATCTCCTGCTGACCAGCCGTGCCGACCTCGTGGTGGGCACGCTCCATCTCGAAGCCGATCTGTTCGAGCGTCAGCGACATCTGGTCGCGGATGTCGGCGAAGTGGTCCTGCGGGGAAACGGGGAAGTAGCCGCCCTTGAATGGGGTCTTGTATCCCAGGTTCCCGCCGGGCTCGTCGGTGCCGGTGTTCCAGGCGGCCTCTTCGGAATCGATCTGGTAGAAGCTGTGGCCCGGAGTGTTGCTGTAGCGGATCGAGTCGAAGATGTAGAACTCGGCCTCAGCGCCGAAGAAGACGGTGTCGGCGATGCCGGTGCTCTGCAGGTAAGCCTCCGCCTTCGCCGCGACCTGGCGGGGGTCGCGGGAGTAGGGCTCATCGGTGAAGGGATCGACGATGGAGTGGGTGACGACGAGTGTCTTGGCTTCGCGGAAAGGATCGATGAAGGCGGTCTCGACGTCGGCGAGCAGCTTCATGTCGGATTCGTGGATGCCCTGGAAGCCTGTGATGGACGAACCGTCGAAGAGGAGGCCTTCGGTGATCTCCTCCACACCGTAGGAAGCGGCGGGAAGGTTGAAGTGCTGGACGACACCGGGGAGGTCGCAGAAACGGACATCGACGAATTTGACGTCGTTGTCCGCAATGTACTTGACGAGTTCTTCAGCAGACGAGAACACTTAGGTCTCCTAGATAGATTTGTGTGGCCGCTTGTCCTGACCACTGGTCCTTTGGCTTTGACCATCACCCATCTTAGTTGCCTCGGCGTGAAGCCGTGATGACGCACATGTTTCGGGCATGTTTCCTGGAAACCTCTCAGCCGCGGCTTCGGTAGGCTGGATTCGTGATGAATCGCGATGACCTCGGATCCTGGCTTTCGGGCCCTCAGACACAACGGGAAGCAGGCGACTGGCCCGGTCGGCGGCTGGGACTGCCGGAGACGGGGTCGCATTCCCTGGCCCCCGCGTGGCGCCGCTTCCTCGCCCTGCTGGTCGATTGGTTCATGTGCCTGGCGATCGCCGGTCTCATCGGCTCGGACAATCCGTTCCTGGCCCCGGCGATCTTCGCGCTCGAGAATCTCGTCCTCGTCGCGACTCTCGGCTACAGCGTCGGCCACCGAATCTTCGGGGTCGAGGTTCGCAGGCTCGACGGGCACGTGCCCGGATTCCTCAAGTCGGCGATCCGCGCTCTGCTCGTCGTCCTCGTCATTCCCGCTCTGATCTTCGACCGAGACCACCGCGGGCTCCACGATCTGGCCGCCGGCACAGTGATCCTCCGTCGTTGAACCGCCTCGTCGCCGGGGAGCCGGCTGGGGGCGAGGTGACGCCCTGGCGCGAGGGACAACCTCGGCGCCAGAACCGCCTCGGCGCGGGGGACCGGCTGTGGAGTGACTGAGTGAGGGACCGCCGACATATGTCGGCGGTCCCTCACTCAGTCAACGGAGATGTGCGTCCGTGCTCCAGCCGGCGGCGGTCAACGTCCGCGCATGGCCCTGTGGTTGGGTCGGGCCTTGTTCGGATCGATGCCCTTCGGGATCGGCGGCCGGGACGCCTGGGTGCCCAGGGCGGCGAGACGGTTGCGCACGGCCAGCACCTCGGCGCGGTTGAGCTTGCGCGGGAGCTTGTGGACGGTCGGGACGATCTGCTTCATCGTCAGCTGTCCCTCTTCGCTTCCTCCCTGGAGAGCGTGCACGGGGACGTTGGGGAGGATGCGCTCGTGACGCTTCTTCTCCTTGGCCAGCAGCTTGGCGCTGCGGGCCTTCGGGCCTTCGCTCAAGAGGACGACGCCGGACCGGCCGGTTGAGCGGAAGACGAGGTCACGGGTCCTGGGGTCGACAGCGATCGGCTGCTCATCCATCAGGTATCCGCGACGAGCGGTGTTGAGAACGGCACCGAAGGCACCGGGCTGGCCCTCCATCTGGGCGAACGCCGCGGTCTCCGCGAAGCGCCCGAGCATGAACATGGCCAGCAGCAGCCCGACCATGAAGCCGAGGATGGTAGTGAAGACGATTCCCTTGAAGACGAGACCGACGCCGACGCCGAGGATCGTGCACCCGAGGATCGCTGCGGCCAGCAGCCACGGAGTGGCCTTGTTGTGCTTGGCAGCCAATGCGTACACCTGACGCATCTGCGCCAGCCGCCCCGGCTTCCGGTTGGGATCCTTGGGCTTGCGGCGGAAAAGTCCTTTGCGCGGTTCTTCGCTCATTCTCTCACTTGCTCTTTGCGGGCGGCTTCAGCTCTGAGGACATCCAATAAGCCCCGGAGCCGATTCAGTGCTCAGCAGACAAGTCTACCTCTTCGCCCTCGCCGAAGGTATCGACAACGGCCTGCGCCTCCTGCCGGGCAGGGGTGTGCTTGTCGAGATGCGAGAGATGGGTCGGAATGGTCTCTCCGCGGTGACGCATCGCGGTGGCCCACAGGCGACCGGCCCGGTAGGACGAGCGCACCAGGGGACCGGACATGACGCCGAGGAAGCCGATCTCCTCGGCCGCGTCGCGCAGCATCACGAAGTCGCCCGGCTTGACCCAGCGAGTGACGGGATGATGCCGAGGGGACGGGCGCAGGTACTGCGTGATGGTGATGAGGTCGCAGCCGGCGTCATGGAGATCCTGCAGGGCCGAGATGATCTCCTCGTTGGTCTCGCCCATTCCGAGGATGAGGTTGGACTTGGTGATCAAGCCGGCCTCCCGCGCCTGGGTGATCACCGACAGCGAGCGTTCGTAGCGGAAGGCGGGTCGGATGCGCTTGAAGATGCGCGGCACGGTCTCGACGTTGTGGGCGAGGACCTCTGGGCGGGAGGAGAACACCTCGGCGAGCTGATCGGGATCCGCGTTGAAGTCCGGGATGAGGAGCTCGACTCCGGTGCCGCGGCCGTCGACGTAGTCGAGGTTGTGGATCTGGCGCACGGTCTCGGCGTAGAGCCACGCACCGCCGTCATCGAGGTCGTCACGGGCCACACCCGTGATCGTCGAGTACCGCAGTCCCATCTCGGCGACCGAGGCGGCGACGCGCCTGGGCTCGTCGGCGTCGAAGTCGGCGGGCCTGCCGGTATCGATCTGACAGAAGTCGCAGCGCCGGGTGCACTGCTCGCCGCCGATGAGGAAGGTCGCCTCGCGGTCCTCCCAGCACTCGAAGATATTGGGACAGCCGGCCTCTTCGCACACGGTGTGCAGCTCCTGCTTGCGCACGAGCGACTTCAACGAGGTGTACTCGGGACCGATGTGGGCCTTGGCCTTGATCCAGGCCGGCTTCTGCTCGATCGGGGTCTGCGAGTTCCGAGCCTCGACACGCAGCATTCGGCGGCCTTCGGGCGCAATCGTCACGTCTGATCTCCTAGGCTGTGATGGTCTCGTGCAGGATCTCGTCGAGCCTGGATGCAACGTCCGCAGGCGTCACGATCCGGCCGAGTTCGGCACTGATGGTGGTGGTATCGGCATCGGTGATCCCGCAGGGGATGATCGACGAGAACGCACCGAGGTCGTTGCTGCAGTTGAGCGCCAGTCCGTGCATCGTCACCCCTTCGTGGATCCTGATGCCGATCGCGCCGATCTTGCGGTCGCGTCGCAGGCCGTCTCCGAGGATCCAGACTCCCGCGCGACCGTCGACCGTGGTGGCCTCGATCCCGTATTCGCCGAGGAGGCGAATCATCGAGTCCTCGAGCTGTGAGACGAACAGCCGGACTTCTTTGGGGTCATTGAGTCGGTAGATGAAGTAGGCGACCAGCTGTCCCGGTCCGTGCCACGTGATCTTCCCCCCGCGGTCGACGTCGACGACTTCGGTGCCGTCGACCGGCCGTTCGTGGTCCTCCGTTCGCTTCCCGGCAGTGTACACCGGTGAATGCTCGAGCAGGAGGATCGTCGAGTCTCGGGTCCCGGCGATCACTTCTTCGTGATATCTCTTCTGCAAGTCCCAGGTTCGGCGGTAGTCCGAGTAGTTCGGCGCGAAACCCAGCGTTTCTGTGGCCAGAGGCATGACTCAACACTAGGTCTCCCGGTGCGGGGGTTCAATTTCAAAGGACATGATACAGAACACGTTTCCCGCAGCTCTTGACGTTGCGGAGTGAATCAACAATCATTAAACGATATCAAACGGCATTATCGGCTTCGATGGGGATGACGAACTATGACTTGGCGATTCCAGGCGACTCTCTCCGACCACATCCACCGCTTGGGCGACGACGCGGGTCGCATCTCCTGGGGAGTCGTCCACCACTGCAGGGACGACGACCATCCGCAGGCGCAGGGCACTGCCGAGGTCGACCTTCCCACGGGACCGGCCGAGCTGCTCCTCGTCGACCCGCTCCCGGGTGGCCTCGTCCTCGACATCGTCCGCTCGTATCAGGGTCTGACCAGCGGAGAGATGTGCACACTCGTCCTCGGCCTGTTCGCCGAACTGCGCACCGTATCGCGGCCCGCCGCCCGGCTGTCGCTGAGCTGCCTCGGTCTCGACGCCGAAGGCCACCCGCGCATCATTCCGGGTATCGAGGGTGACACCTCGGGCTCCGTCCGTCGCGCACTGGGGGAGATGCTCTATCACGCGGCGTACGGCTCACCGTGGCGGGAGAGCCTGCTGCCCGTCGGGATCGCCCTGCAGCGACATCCCGAGCCCCTGCAGCTCCTCGTCGCGGAGCTGCTCAACGACAGTGCTCCGGCCGCGGAGGGGCCTTCATCCGCGGAGTTCGATTCCGCCATCGCCGAGGTGAGCGACTGTCTGAGGCGGACCGCGGAACCGATTCCGCTCCCGCTCCTGCCGGCCGAGCGCGCTCTCGATCCGGCACAGGCCCTCACGGCCCGCCTGAGGGCGGGCAACGTGCTCCGCCGCTCGAGCGCCGAGAGCGGTCCATCCGCTTCGAGCGCCGGCCGTTCCGGCAGCGTACGCTCCACCACGAAGAGCATACGCTCCACCACGGGGAGCGAGCGATCCGCCACGGGGAATGAAGGCTTCGCCACGAAGAACACGCGTTCCACCGTGGGGAACGAGCGCCTCGGCGTCGGGGAGACGGCCGACCCGGCCCGGCGACTGCGCTCCGCCAGCAGGCAGAGGTCATGCGAGCCACGGCTGCTGAAGTGGCTCTCACGGTCAGGGCCGGGACTCGCACGCAAGGTGCCCCGGCCAGTCGGGCGTCGAGGGCTGCTGATCCTCCTCGCCGTCAGCATCGCGGTGTGCGGGGCGGCGGTCTTGGTCCAGTCGTGGAGTTCGAGCATCGACACGGCCGCGGACGCGGCTGCGGCGAAGGCGAAGCCCGGGGCCGGGCGGTCGGCTCCGCACGCAGGCTCAGGGGAGCGGGAGGCGGAGCAGGGGGACACGGCCCCGGGCCGCGACGACGCCGCGGACCGATTGAGCGATGAGGAGGTCGTCGCCCTGCTCGAGCAGCTGTGCGACAGGCGCGCGCAGGCACTCGGCGCTGGGGACAGCGGAGGCCTTGCACAGCTGACCGTGCCGGAGTCGACTGCCGCCGCAGCGGACGAACTCATCGACGTCGGTTCGTTCGCCGGGCATGACTTTGCGATCGAACTGCACTCACCAGCAGTCGTCGACCGCTCGGAGATGGGTCTCGTCGTCACTGCCCGAATGTCGACGACCGCATCGATCGACGGCGAGCAGGTCAGCTTCGACGCTCGGCAGGTCGAATTCCATCTCTCACTGCACTCCGGCGTGTGGAAGGTCGCCGAGGTGATCGAGACCGGGTCCGGGTGAGAGCAGTGCCGGTGAATGCGGGGAGGGACCGTCCACCTCGGTGAACGGTCCCTCCCCGCGGCAGTGCTCAGAGGATCAGAGTTCGAGATCCGCCTGGAAGTTGCCGCCTTCCAGTCGAGCCTTGATCGTCTGCAGGAAGCGTCCCGCATCCGCTCCGTCGACCAGCTGGTGGTTGTACGTCAGCGGCAGGTAGACCATGTCGCGGATAGCGATCGACTCCTCACCGTCGGCCGTCTTGACGACGACCGGGCGACGCACGATCGCGCCGGTGCCGAGGATGCCCATCTGCGGCTGGTTGATGATCGGGGTGTCGAACAGCGCCCCGACCGAACCGATGTTGGTCACCGTGAACGTTCCGCCGGAGAGCTCGTCCGGCTGGATCTTGTTGTTCCGGGTCCGGTCGGCGACGTCGTCGATGGCCTTGGCGAGGCCTGCGATGCTCATGTCCCCGGCATTCTTGACCACGGGAACCAGCAGTCCGCGCGGAGTGTCCACGGCGATCGCCAGGTGCTCGTAGTCGAAGTACGTGATCTCCTGGGATTCCAGGTCGTACTGAGCGTTGACCTTCGGGTGCTGCTTGAGGGCCTCCACGATCGCCTTGGCGAAGAACGGCAGGTAGGTGAGCTTGGCACCGTGCTTGGCCTGGAACGCATCCTTGTTCGCCCGTCGCAGCTTCGCCACCCGGGTCATGTCGACCTCGATGACCTGAGTCAGCTGAGCGGAGGCCTCGAGGGACTCGCTCATCCGCTTGGCGATGGTCTTGCGGATGCGCGAAGCCTTCTCGGTGGTGCCCCGCAGCTTGGCAGCCTCTTCGGGGATCTCGAGCTTGAAGGGTTCCTGGGCGCCACCGGCAGGTGCGCTTGCGGGTGCCGCCGAACGGTTGGCCGCAGCTTCGAGCACGTCCTGCTTGCGAATGCGCCCGCCGACTCCGGTTCCGGTCAGGGATCCGAGATCGACGCCCTTCTCGCGAGCCAGGCGGCGCACGAGAGGAGTGACATAGGCGGCGTTCTCACCGACGGTCTCTGCAGCCTGCGAAGCGGATGCCGCCTGGGCGGTCTCCGGCTTCGCAGCAGGCGTCGAGGCGGACGACTGCTGGACGGCGGCCGATTCGGCTTCGGCCTGAGCCGGCTCGGATGCCGAGTCCGGCTTCTGCTGGAAGGGCTTGTCCTCCGCCGGGGCCTGTGCGGCCGGCTTCTCCTCAGCAGGCTTCTCCTGCTTCGCGGGTTCTTCCTTGGCCGGCTCGTCCTCGGCGGGAGCCTCTTCCTCTGCAGGCTCTTCGGCGGGAGCCTCTTCCTCTGCGGGAGCGCCCGAACCGATGATCGCCAGCACGGCGCCCACCTCGACCGTCTCGTCTTCGGAGGCCAGGTGCTTCTGCACGACACCGGCGACCGGTGACGGTACCTCGGTGTCGACCTTGTCGGTCGAGACCTCGAGGAGAGGTTCGTCGACCTCGACCTCTTCGCCGACTTCCTTGAGCCAGCGGGTGACGGTTCCCTCAGTCACCGATTCGCCCAATGCGGGCATCGTGACCTCGGTGCCCCCTCCGTCGCTGGAGGCGCTGGAGCTGCTCTCAGAGGCCTTGGCGGAGCCGCTCTCCGCAGCTTTGGCCTCCTCAGGCTCGGAAGCCTGCTCGGACGAGTCGTCCTGCGAGCTCTCCTCGGCCGATTCTGCGGCCTCGTCGGAACCGGCCGCACCGGCGGGCTCCTCCTCGGGCGCTGCCTCACCGGAATCGGCGCCGCTGCCGTCCCCGATGTAGGCGAGATCGCCGCCGACTTCGACGACATCGTCTTCGTCGGCGAGGATCTTCTCGAGGACTCCTGCGTAGGGGCTCGGGATCTCTGTGTCGACCTTGTCGGTCGACACCTCGAGCAATGGTTCGTCGACCTGGACCTCGTCGCCGACCTCTTTGAGCCACCTGGTGACGGTGCCTTCGGTCACCGACTCACCGAGAGCCGGCATCTGCACGGAATTCGACATGTCTTTCGTCTCCTCGGATCTTATGAGTGGAAGTGCAGGGGTTTGCCGGCGAGGGCCAGGTGGGCCTCACCGAGCGCTTCATTCTGCGTCGGGTGCGCGTGGATGAGCTGCGCGACTTCCTCTGGGAATGCCTCCCAGTTGACGATCAGTTGGGCCTCTCCAGCCTGTTCGCTCAGTCGAGCGCCAATGCCGTGGATGCCGACAACAGGTCCTTCTTTCTCACGAATGACCTTGATCAGACCAGTGGTGCCCAGGATGACGGACTTGCCGTTTCCACCCAGGTTGTATTCGATGGTTTCGACGTTGTCGGCGCCGTACTGCTCCTCGGCCTGCTTCGACGTGATGCCGACCGAGAAGATCTCGGGCTCACAGTACGTCACGCGGGGGATGCCGGACTCGGCGACCGGCGCCGGGCTGAGACCGGCGATCTCCTCGGCAATGAAGATTCCCTGGCCGAAGGCGCGGTGGGCAAGCTGCAGCCCCGGAACGATGTCTCCGCAGGCGTAGATGTTGCCGACACCGGTGTGCAGGCGCTCGTTGGCGAGGACGAAACCGCGGTCCATCGGGATGCCCTGCTCCTCGAAGCCGAAGCCGTCGGTCACAGGTCCGCGGCCGACGGCTACGAGCAGGTACTCGGCTTCCAGGACGGAGCCGTCGTCGAGGGTCACCTTGACGCCGTCGGCGGTCTCTTCGACGCCCTTGAACATGACGCCGAGCTTGAAGTCGATCTTGCGCTTCTTGAACGCGCGCTCAAGGTTCTTCGAGATGGTCTCGTCCTCATTGGCGACGAGGTGCTTGAGGCCTTCGACGATGGTCACCTTCGCACCGAAGGAGTTCCAGACGCTGGCGAACTCGACGCCGATGACGCCGCCGCCGAGAACGACGACGGACTTCGGGACCGCCTGAAGCTGAAGCGCTTCGGTGCTGGTCAGCACGCGGTCGGTGATGTCGAGACCGATGGTCTTCGAGGTGGATCCGGTGGACAGGAGGACGTTCTTGCCCTTGACGGTCTGAGTGCCGTCCTCACCGCTGACCTCGACCGTGTCCTGGCCGACGAGCTTTCCGGTGCCGAAGTAGGTGTCGATCCCGCGGGCCTTGACCAGGCCCTGCAGTCCCTTGTAGTTGCGGGAGATGACGCTGTCCTTGTATTCGAGCACCTTGGCGATGTCGACGCCCTTGAACTCGGCGTCGATGCCGAACTTCGAGGAGTCCTTCGCTGACTCGGCGACCTCAGCGGAGTGCAGCAGCGCCTTGGTGGGGATGCAGCCACGGTGAAGGCAGGTGCCTCCCACCTTGTCGTTTTCGATCAAAGCAACCTTCATATCGAGCTCTGCAGCGCGCAGAGCCGCGGCATAGCCACCGGTTCCGCCGCCGAGGACGACAAGGTCGTAGGTCAATGAATCACTCACGGATTACTCCTCGTAGCTTTCGAATAAAACTGCCGCTGGCAGCTTTCCTCATTATCTTTCCACTTTTATCGCAGGTGGTGAAAGCACAGACCGTCTGTTTCGATTAAGGTGTGCATGATCACGTCGTTTTCGACAGTCTGTAGAATCTGGTCGATCACAGCAGCACCGAGCTCTCAGTCCGCGTTTCTGGCCAGCTCCACCAACGTGCGCACCGCGGCACCGGTGCCGCCCACCGGGGTGTAGCCGAACGCCGAGGCGGTGTTGAAGCTGGGGCCCGCGATGTCGATGTGGGCCCAGGCGGTCTCCTCGCCGACGAACTCCCGCAGGAAGGCCGCGGCCGCGAGCATTCCGCCCTGACGGGGTCCGGAGTTCTTGATGTCGGCGGCGTTCGAATCGAAGCCGGAGAGCATCTCCTCCGGAATCGGCATCGCCCACATCTCCTCGCCGGCCCTCTCGGCCGCCTCGGTGACGGCGGTTCGCGCGGTCTCGGCTCCCATCACTCCCGAGGTGCGGTTGCCGAGGGCGACGACCTGGGCGCCGGTCAGGGTCGCGACGTCGACGAGCAGGTCGGGATCCTCGGCGTCCGCGTCGGCCAGGGCATCGGCGAGGACCAATCGACCCTCGGCATCGGTGTTGGTGACCTCGACGGTCTTGCCGCTGCGCATCCTCAGCACATCGCTGGGACGGATGGCCGAAGAGCCGGGCATGTTCTCCGCCAAGGGCAGCCAGGCGGTCGCGCGCACGGGAAGTTCGAGCTCGGCGATAGCGAACACCGCCTGGGCGACGGCCGCGGCGCCGGACATGTCCGACTTCATGTCCTCCATGTTCGCCGCCGGTTTGAGGGAGAGCCCGCCGGAGTCGAAGGTGATTCCCTTGCCGACGAAGCTGAGGTGGCGCTTGGCGCCCTTCGGCGCGTATTCGACCTTGACCAGGCGCGGTCCGCGGGTCGAGCCCTGTCCGACGCCGAGGATGCCGCCGTAGCCGCCGGCCTCGAGCTCCTTCTCGGCCAATACGGTGACCTTGACCTTGGCGGCCTTGGCCTGGTCCCTGACGAGCTCGGCGAAGGTTTCGGGGTAGAGGTCGAGCGGGGGAGTGTTGACGAAGTCGCGGGCGCGGTTCGTGGCGGCCGCGAGCGTCGCTCCGGTCGCATGGGCTGAGACGAACGCCTTCCCCCTGGGACCGAGGACGGTGACGGCACCGGGTGCCTTGTCCCCGTCGTCGCTGATGTAGTCGAGGAAGCGGTAGGCGCCGAGGTCGGCCCCGACGGTCACCGCTTCGACGTCACCGGGTGTCGTGGTCGGCAGAGCCACCGCGATCTGGTCGACGCCGTCGAGCTGCCGCAGCGCGTTGCCGGCGGCGCGGCGCAGAACCTCCGCATTCGCTGATTCGGATTCCGGGCCCGAAGAGGCCGGATCGAAGGAACCGAGGCCGACCAGGAGGATGCTGTCGGCGGCGAAACCCTTGGGGGAGGGGATGCGGGCTGTCGCCCCGGTCCTGCTTGTGAATCCGATCGCTGCCATCATGGTCTCGAGCGAGGTCCGGGCCGACTTCGCGGAGTCGAGGCCGAGGACGGAGCCCTCTGCGGCGGCGAGCACCAGGACCGACGCTGCGGTCTTCGTGGGAGCGCTCGAGGAGTATCTGCTGGGGGTGGAGGCACCAGGCATCTGATCCCTTTCATCGTCGATGGGCGTTGGCTCGATCCTAATGCCATTCGCGAAGCGGAGTTCAAACGGTGCGTCATATACCCGACTTCAGCCCTTGTATTCTGGACGGCGTGTACTCACTTATCTTCAGACTCCTCTTCGTCCCGATGGATGCCGAACGTGCACATCATGTGTCGTTCGCCACGCTGAGATTCCTCGACGCCCTGCCCGTGATCAATCGCCTGATGCGACTCGTCTTCGCTCGGGGAACCAGGGACGAGACGCAGGTCCTCGGTCTGAGATTCCCCAACCGGGTCGGTCTGGCAGCCGGCTTCGACAAGAACGGGGAGGGGGTCCGGGCGCTGTCCGCACTGGGATTCGGGCACATCGAGGTCGGCACCGTCACCGCCCACGCGCAGCCGGGAAACGACAGGCCCCGCCTGTTCCGGCTCCGTGAGAACCTGGCCCTGCTCAACCGCATGGGGTTCAACAACCAGGGAGCGCGGCAGGCCTCCTTCAACATCGCCGACCAGCGCCGGGCGCTCGAGGCTCTGCCCGCAAGGGCCCGCCCGATCATCGGGATCAACATCGGCAAGACGAAGGTCGTGGCCGCCGAGGACGCCGTCGCGGACTACGCGGCATCGGCCCGGGCGCTGGCGCCGCTCGCCGACTACCTCGTCATCAACGTCAGTTCACCGAACACCCCCGGCCTGCGCGATCTGCAGTCGGCCTCGAGCCTCGAACCGATCATTTCCGCCGTGCAGTCGACCGCCGCCGAGGTGGTCGAGAGTCCGCGTTCGACGCTGGGGCACGTGCCCCTGCTGGTCAAGATCGCTCCCGACCTCAACGATGCGGACGTGATCGAGATCTGCCATCTCGCGGTCCGCCTCGGCGTCGACGGCCTCATCACCACGAATACGACGATCGACCGGGACGTTCTCACTGGGGAGGAAGCGGATTTCGCGCGCTCCCAGGCCGGCGGCATCTCTGGTCGGCCTCTGGCGGCTCGGTCCCTCGAAGTCCTCCGTCTGGTCAAGGACACCGTCGGTGACGCGCTCACCGTCATCTCCGTCGGGGGAGTCGCCGATTCCAAGGATGTGCGCGCCCGCCTGGCCGCAGGTGCGGATCTCGTTCAGGTCTATTCCGAGATGATCTACTCGGGCCCGTTCTGGCCGGGCCGGATCATCCGCGCGCAGAAGACACGCGGCCTGCTCGCCGCGAAGTAGCGGCCACCAGCAACGGCCCCGATTCACAGCGTCTGCCCCGGTCAGAGATGGCGGAGACGAATGTGAACCGGGGCCGTCGACGTCGGTGCCCGCAGCGGTGCGGGCACGCACGTCACTGCGGGTACTGGCGGCGCTTGACCTGGGGTTTCGGCATGCGCAGGGGGCGCAGCTGGACACTGCGCATGACCGCGTAGAACGTCAGCCCGCGCTCGACCTCGCCGAACTTCGCCTTCAGGCGGCCCTTGAGGAGATAGTTGAGGATGAAGCCGTCGAGGATCACGAGCGCCAGCAGACCCCAAACTGCGTAGGTGAAGTACTGCTGAATGGCCACCGGCTGGGTGAAGGCGACGACGAGGATGAGGATCGCGGCGGGGATGAAGAGCTCCCCGATCGAGAATCGGGCGTCGACGAAGTCACGGACGTAGCGGCGCTGCGGTCCGCGATCGCGGCGGGTGAGATACTTCTCCTCACCATTCATCATGCCGATGCGCGCGCGATCCCGCTCCTTCCGGATCTGGTCCTTGGCCTTCTGGTTCGCGACCTTGCGATCCTTCGAGACCAGCGGCTGCCTGCGCACCGACTCCTGCTGGCTGCGTTTGGGCGTGGGTCGTCCCTTCTTCTGCTCCGCCGCACGGCGCGCGGCAGCAGCGTCAGCTGAGGGGTCGACGGGCTGAGAGGAGGATTCTGCATCCTCGGGGGTCTTTTTGCTTCCGAACACCCAATGAATACTACCTTTGGAGAATGAGCGAATCGACAACAGCGCCGCAGGATGCGCAATTGCGGGCCGAACTGGATCAGATCTTCGACGAGGTGCTCGCCCAGCTGAGCGAACTCGTCGCCATCCCCTCGGTGGCCTGGCCGAGCTTCGATCCCGCCGGGGTCCGCGCCAGCGCCGAGGCGGTCGCAGCACTCGCCCGCGACCTCGGGCTCGACGCCGAGATCCTCACCGCCCCGACTCCGGAGGGAACCGAGGGGTACCCAGCGGTGGTCGCGTCCATCCCTGCACCGGCCGGAGCCCCGACCGTGCTCCTCTACGCGCACCACGACGTTCAGCCTCCCGGACGGCCCGAGGCCTGGAACACCGAGCCCTTCACCGCGACCAGAGTGGGTGAGCGGCTCTACGGCCGCGGGGCCGCCGACGACAAAGCCGGCATCATGGTCCACCTCACCGCTCTGCGGCTGCTGCGCGACCGCCTCGGCGTCGGTGTCACCCTGTTCATCGAAGGGGAGGAGGAGGCGGGGAGCCCGAGCTTCCGGAACTTCCTCGAGGCCCACCGGTCGAAGCTCGCCGCCGACGTCATCGTCGTCGCCGATTCGGGCAACTGGGCGGCCGGGGTGCCGGCGCTGACCACGAGCCTGCGCGGGATGTGCGCCCTCGAGTTCGAGATCGCGACCCTCGACCACGCGGTGCACTCGGGCATGTACGGTGGCATCGTCCCCGACGCGATGCTGGCCATGACCAGAGTGCTCGCCAGCCTGCACGACGAGAACGGCTCGGTGGCCGTGGCCGGCTTGAAGAGGGAGACCCATTCCGACATCGATTACGACGAGGACACGATCCGTCGGGACTCGGGTGCGCTCGACACGACCGAGCTCATCGGCACGGGCACCCTCGCCTCACGCCTGTGGTCCCAACCATCGATCACGGTCATCGGTCTCGACGTTCCCGACGTCGCAGTGTCGTCGAACACGCTGCAGGCCAGCCTCAAGGCCAAGCTCTCCATCCGACTGGCGCCGGGTGACACCCCGGACAACGCCGTCCAGGCCGTCACCGACCACCTGTCCGCGCACCTTCCCTTCGGCGCCACTCTCACGATCGGAGCGACCGAAGGCGGCAGCCCCTGGCAGGCCGACCTCGACGACCCGATCGTGCAGACGGCGAGGGACGCGCTCTCCGACGCATGGGGAGTGGAGTCGGTGACGATGGGCATCGGCGGATCGATCCCCTTCATCGCCGACCTCCTCGAGGTGTTCCCGCAGGCCTCGATCCTCGTCACGGGGGTCGAGGACCCCGATGCCCGGGCCCACAGCGCGAACGAATCTCTGTACCTGCCCGACTTCAAGGCCGCGATCCTCGCCGAGGTGCTGCTGCTCGAGCGACTCGCACCGACAGCCTCCTGAGCGGAGGATTCAGCACGCGAGATTCCGTGACAGCATGGGAATAGGCTTCACCCGCATGGCGTTGAGGGCCATGTAGGCTTGAGGTCAGGAGCAATGAAGGAGAAACGATGACTGCGACCAATCACGATGTAGCGACCCACGAGGTCGATCTGTCCCCGACCGCTGCCGACAAGGTTCGCAGCCTTCTCGAACAGGAGGGTCGCGACGATCTGCGCCTGCGGGTTGCCGTGCAGCCCGGCGGCTGCTCCGGTCTGATCTACCAGCTGTACTTCGACGAGCGCTACCTCGACGGAGACGCCGTGCGCGACTTCGACGGTGTCGAGGTCATCGTCGACCGGATGAGCGTGCCCTACCTCAACGGCTCGACCATCGATTTCTCGGACACGATCGAGAAGCAGGGCTTCACGATCGACAACCCGAATGCCGGCGGCTCCTGCGCCTGCGGCGATTCGTTCCACTGACCAGCAGCCCACGACAGACTCACCGGTGATGGACCTGGAGGATCTGCGTGCCGTCTCGACCACGGCCACGCAGCCCCAGGTCCTTTCCGCGTATCGGGCAGGGCTGTTCCCGATGGGAATCGGGGAGGGCGGCACCGGGAGGATCGGCTGGTGGGCACCGCGCCGGCGAGGTGTCCTGCTGCCGGGCGAGCTCAAGGTCAGCAAGAGCCTGCGCAAGTCCATGCGCGGGTTCGAGTTCAGCGTCGACCGGGCCTTCGACAGGGTGATCCGCGCCTGCGCCGATCCCTCGCGGACGGGGAGATGGATCACCGGCGACATCATCCGCCTCTACACCGAGCTCCACCGCAGCGGGTGGGCGCACTCCGTGGAAGTATGGTCGGAAGGGCGCCTGGTCGGCGGTCTCTACGGGGTCGCGATCGGCTCCCTCTTCGCCGGCGAGTCCATGTTCCACACGCAGCGGGACGCCTCGAAGGCTGCCCTCGCGCACCTCGTCGGCCTCTTCGACACTGACCCCGGACAACCCGGTCTCACCTCGGCGGATGCATCCTCCGACGGAACCGCCTGGCTCATCGACACCCAGTGGCAGACACCACACCTGGCCACCCTCGGCGTGTCGGAGATCAGCGGCCTCGAGTACTCCGCGCGGCTAGATTCCGCCCTCCGCGGTAACCACTGTCAGGCTATTCTCAACAAATGATCATCCGCATGTGAATTTCTACCGCCTGTAGCGGTAGTCTGTTAGATGACAAAGTAAGGATTCGCCTCTCAGCGTTCTGTGAGGCGAAGAAGGTTGTGAAAGGCTGCACGTGGATTCTCCGAATCAGCCGGGACCGAAGCGGTCCTGGGCGAAGCGGCTCGGCATTCTGGGCGCCGTGACTATACCGGCGCTTCTATCGGGTTGCACGAAAGAGCAGATTGCAACAGGATTCTTCCCCGTCGAATCGAAGGGCGCGACGAACCACACCGAGGCCTACACCTCGCTGTGGAACGGTGCGTGGATCGCTTCGCTGGTACTGGGGCTGATCGTGTGGGGCTTGATTCTGTGGGCGATGATCGCCTACCGGCGGCGCAAGAACGATCGCGGTCTGCCGGTGCAGCTGCGCTACAGCATGCCGATCGAGATCCTGTTCACGGTGACTCCGATCATCGTGGTCCTCGGCTTCTTCTTCCAGTCCGTACAGGTCATGGACAAGACCACCGACGACAGGACTCCGGGGGAGCAGGTCATCGAGGTCGCAGGCAAGCAGTGGGCTTGGGACTTCAACTACGTGACCGAGAACGTGCACCTCGCAGGCACGCAGGTCGCCCTCGACGGCACCGAGGCGCCGGAGAAGACCGCCCCGACTCTCTACCTGCCGGTCGACACCGACCTGGAGATCCGTCTCCGTTCGCGTGACGTCATCCATTCCTTCTGGATCCCCGCCTTCCTTGAGAAGCGCGACATGATCCCCGGCCACCCGCAGAGCATTCACCTGCGCGCCGAGAAGGAAGGCGAATACGTCGGCAAGTGCGCCGAACTCTGCGGCGAGTATCACTCCGAGATGCTCTTCAACGTGAAGGTCGTCTCCCAGCAGGAGTTCGAGCAGTACACGAAGTCGCTGGCCGATCAAGGCAACACAGGCGTTCTCGGTCCGGAGTACGACCGCAACTGGTACCCGAAAGAAGGTGCGCAGCAATGACGGCTACCATGAATCAGCCGGCCCTTGACGCTCCGGTGACTCCGCGGAGCAAGGGAAAGATCATCGTCGACTGGATCACGTCGACCGACCACAAGACGATCGGGTACATGTACCTGATCGGGTCGTTCTTCTTCTTCTGCATCGGCGGCGTGATGGCGCTCATCATCCGCCTCGAGCTCTTCGAGCCCGGGATGCAGATCATCGAGACCAAAGAGCAGTACAACCAGCTGTTCACGATGCACGGTACGCTGATGCTGCTGATGTTCGCGACGCCGCTGTTCGCCGGATTCGCGAATGTCATCATGCCGCTGCAGATCGGCGCGCCTGACGTCGCATTTCCCCGCCTGAACGCGTTCGCGTTCTGGATGTTCCTCTTCGGCAGCCTCATCGCCCTCTCCGGGTTCCTCACCCCACAGGGCGCGGCGTCCTTCGGATGGACCGCCTACGCTCCGCTGAGCAATACGACGTTCACGCCCGGCGCCGGAGGCAACCTCTGGGTGCTCGGTCTGGGACTGTCCGGATTCGGCACGATCCTCGGCTCGGTCAACTTCATCACCACCATCATCACGATGCGTGCGCCGGGTATGACCATGTTCCGCATGCCGATCTTCACCTGGAACGTCCTCATCACCGGCATCCTCGTGCTGATGGCGTTCCAGCCTCTGGCCGCTGCCCTGCTGGTCCTCGGTTCGGACCGCATCCTCGGATCCCACGTGTTCAGCCCAGGCAACGGCGGGCCTGTCCTCTGGCAGCATCTGTTCTGGTTCTTCGGCCACCCCGAGGTGTACGTGATCGCTCTGCCGTTCTTCGGCATCATCACGGAGATCATCCCGGTCTTCAGCCGCAAGCCGGTCTTCGGATACAAGAGCCTCGTCTTCGCCACGATCACCATCGCTGCCCTGTCCGTGACCGTGTGGGCCCACCACATGTACGTCACCGGTGTGGTCGCGCTGCCGTTCTTCGCCTTCATGACGATGCTCATCGCCGTCCCGACAGGCGTGAAGTTCTTGGCCTGGATCGGCACCATGTGGCGAGGGTCGATCACCTTCGAGACCCCCATGGTGTGGGCGATCGGATTCCTCGTCACCTTCCTCTTCGGCGGGCTGACCGGAATCATCCTGGCCAGCCCGGCCCTGGACCAGTCGGTCTCTGACTCCTACTTCGTCGTCGCGCACTTCCACTACGTGGTCTTCGGCACCGTCGTGTTCGCGATGTTCGCCGGATTCTACTTCTGGTGGCCGAAGTGGACCGGGAAGATGCTCAACGAGAAGCTCGGCCACATCCACTTCTGGATGCTGTTCCTCGGCTTCCACGGCACCTTCCTCGTCCAGCACTGGTTGGGCGTCGACGGCATGCCTCGCCGTTACGCCGACTACCTCCCGCAGGACGGCTTCACGTGGATGAACCAGGTGTCCACCGTCGGTGCGATGCTCCTGGGCCTGTCGATGGTTCCGTTCTTCTGGAACGTCTGGGTCACCGCACGCAACGCTCCGAAGGTCACTGTGGACGATCCCTGGGGCTACGGTGGATCGCTGGAGTGGGCCACCTCGTGCCCGCCGCCGCGCCACAACTTCACCTCGCTGCCCCGGATCCGCTCCGAGCGCCCGGCGTTCGATGTGAACCACCCGGAACTGCTGGAATACGCCCACGGCCACGCTGAGCCCCAACTTGCTGGAGGTCGCTCCAAGTGAAGTCTTCGATCTACGTCTTCAACCTCTGCGGTGTGTTCTTCATCCTCGTGGGGATCTACTACGGATGGCACACCGACTTCGGTGAGCTGGTCGGCTTCCCTGCACTCCTGCTCGTCGGCTTGATGTCGATCATGATCGGCGTCTACCTGTGGCTGACCGACCGCCGCGTCGGGCTCCAGCCCCAGGACAACGATCACGCCGAGATCTCCGATGCCGATGCCGACTACGGGTTCTTCAGCCCGTGGAGCTGGTGGCCCATCGTCTGCGCCGGCGGCGCAGCGGTTGCCTTCTACGGTATCGCCATGGGCTGGTGGATCTTCCCCTTCGGCGTCGCGATCGGCATCGTCGCGCTGATCGGCCTGACCTACGAGTACGACCGTGGAGATCACGCTCACTGATCCTCTCTGAGCCGTTGCCGCCCTCCTGGGGCAGTCGGACATCTGGCACCACCACGTGTGGCCCGGACTCGATCGAGTCCGGGCCACACGTGCATTCACATCCGGGCGGCACATGCGGAGCCGGATGCACACCGTGGGTGACAGACGGCCGGCTCGAGGGGGATGACGGCAGGCGGCTGAGTGGACGGGGACGACCGTCGACGGTTGGGTCGATGTGTACGACTGCGGACGGATGGGTGGACCGGGACGACCGCAAGTGCCTGGCTGTGCGGGGACGACCGCTGGAGCTGACTCTCGTCAGGGGGACGGTTGGTTGAGCGCAGGGATGCCCGAACGGCGCGCTACCGGTCCGGGCGCGGCTTCAGCCGGGTCAATGCTGTGCGTCTGCGGCGTTGCAGGACCTGTTGACAATGGTGCAGGACGATTGCCTGTCGGTTCGTCTCGGTGAATGTCGCCTTGGCGCGAGGCCGATCGCTGGTACCACTTGTTCTGCCACCGCCGGCATGTATCTGGTGCACAGCGTACCGTGGCCGCGGGCACCCGTCTGCCCGCCCCGCGTACCGTCACCCGGCCTCTGCCGGCCCTGGGAACGTCGCTGCCTGACGACCCGCTGGTGGCCCGGAGCGCTGTGTCCGTTGGGCTGACAGGGCGTTGTGAGGGCGCGTGGACGGGCAGGAAGGCAAGCGGTCCCACCGCAGCGCCGGGGCGGGACTCGTCGACCTGTGTGTGGCCCTCAGAACGCGCAGCAGCGCGGTGGCGGGGTGGGGTCCCAGCTGGCTGCCGAGCGGGCTCGTCCCCTCGTGCCGAGCGGGCTATCGCACTGGTGCCGAGCGGTCGGTCCTGCCGTGCCGCGAAGTTCGAACCCTCACATCGTCGAAGACGCTTCGCCTGCGCGTGCACTGGCCTTCGGTTCGGTGCAGCCTGGACACACTGAACCGAGACAGGACGGAGACGACTGAGGGGCCCAGCATGATGCTGGGCCCCTCAGTCGTGTGGCCGGTGGTTCAGTCTCTCGGCGGGACAGTATCCGAACCAGGTCGACTGTTCGGGCGAGTCACTCCGAAGCTCTCAGTGACCGATCTGCGCCTGGTCGGTGCTTCCCACCTCGTGGTGGTCATGGTGAGAAGCGTCGAGCTCCTGCTTGCTCACGGGGGCAACCCGGTCCTCGAAGAAGAACCTGGACAGGCGGGCCCGGAGCTTCTCGGCGCCGGTGATCTTTCCGTCGGCGTTCGGCTCGGCAGGCACATACTGCGGCGATTCGAACGCGGTGATCTTCCACAGTTTGTTCGCGGGCAGCGCCTCGTGGCGTTCGAGGAACTCACCGTGGGGGAGTCGGATGATCTGGGCCGTCTCCCGACCGTGCAGCGCGAGCTCACGATCCTTGCGCTGCAGCCCGATGCACATGCGCTTCGTGATCATGTATCCGATGATCGGTCCGAAGAAGAACAGGAACCGGAAGATGTAGATCATGTCATTGAGCGACATGTGGAAGAACACGGCGATGAGGTCACCCGATGCCGCGGCCCACAGGTTGCAGTAGAAGATGATGCCGGCGACGCCGATCGCAGTGCGAGTCGGGTTGTTGCGCGGACGGTCGAGGATGTGGTGTTCCCGATGGTCCTTGAGCAGCCACGCCTCGAAGAACGGGTAGACGAACATCGCCACGAACACGCCGCCCATGACGACGAGCGCACTGTTGATGTTGAACGAGATCGGCCACCCGGCGATGTAGAACTCGAACCAGCCCGGCACGATGCGGAGATATCCATCGGCCCAGCCGATGTACCAGTCCGGCTGAGTTCCAGCGGAGACCGGTGAGGGGTCGTAGGGCCCATAGTTCCAGATCGGGTTGATCGTGAACAGTGCCGAGATCAGCGACAGCAGACCGAAGATGAGGAAGAAGAATCCGCCACCCTTGGCTGCGAAGGTCGGCAGCACAGGTTCACCGACGACGTTCTTCTCAGTGTGTCCGGCGCCGGGCCACTGGGTGTGCTTGTGGACGACGACGAACACCAGGTGGACACCGATGAGCGCGATGATCAGCGCCGGGACGATCATGATGTGCAGCGTGTACAGACGCGAGACGATGTCGATGCCCGGGAACTCACCGCCGAAGAGGAAGAACGAGACATACGTTCCGACCAGCGGCAGCGACTTGATGATTCCGTCAATGATGCGCAGTCCGTTTCCGGAGAGCAGGTCATCGGGCAGCGAGTAACCGGTGAAGCCGGCGGCCATGCCCATGATCAGGAGGAGCACACCGACGATCCAGTTGAGTTCACGCGGACGGCGGAACGCACCGGTGAAGAACACGCGCAGCATGTGGATGCTCAGCGCGGCGACGAACAGCAGAGCGCCCCAGTGGTGCATCTGACGGATGAACAGTCCACCCCGGATCTCGAACGAGATGGCCAGGGTCGAGTTGTACGCCTCTGAGATCTCGACGCCGCGCAGCGGCACCCACGGGCCCTCGTAGTGGAGCTCGCCCATCGCAGGATGGAAGAAGAACGTGAGGAAGGTGCCGGAGAGGACGACGATGACGAAGCTGTAGAGAGCAACCTCACCGAGCATGAAGGACCAGTGGGAAGGGAAGATCTTCCGACCGAATTCGCGAACCAGAACGGATGCCCCGACGCGGTTTTCGGTGAAGTTCGCGGCCTTCCCGATGGCGGTTGTGGGCTGTGTTGTACTCATGGGTGGTTGATCTCCCAGAACGTAGGTCCGACAGGCTCAGGGAAGTCCGACTGGGCGACCAGGTAGCCTTCGCTGTCCACGGTGATGGGCAGCTGCGGCAGGGGACGCTTCGCCGGTCCGAAGATGACCTTGCAGTGCTCTGTCACGTCGAAGGTCGACTGGTGGCACGGGCAGAGCAGGTGATGTGTCTGGTGCTCGTAGAGGGCGACCGGGCAGCCGACGTGGGTGCAGATCTTCGAGTACGCGACGATTCCGTCGTGTGACCAGTCCTTGCGAGCCGGATCCTCTTTGAGTTCCTTGGGATCGATCCGCATCAGCAGCACGGCTGCTTTGGCCTTCTCGTTGATCGGGTGGTCGGTGTTCTCGTGATCACCGATGCCCGACGGCAGCACGTGGTAGGCAGAGCCGATGGTCACCTCGTCGGCCCGGATGGGGCGTTCGGACTCAGGGCTCGGAATGCCGCCCGGGTCCTGGATGAGGCGAACGCCTTTGTCCCAGATGGTGTGGTGGAGCGTGTTGCCGGGGAGAGGACCGAGGTCACGGAAGACGAGGACAGCCGGCAGGGGAGCGAGGGCCAGAGCGGCGATGAGGGTGTTGCGGATCAGCGGACGACGGCCGATGCCGGACTCCTCGTTGGCCTGGTGGAGGATCTCCAGGGCGATCGCCTGGTCCTCCTCGCTGCCGTGGATGTCGTGGCGCTCATCGATGCCCTCATGGTCGCTCATCAGGTTCTTCGCCCACAGGACGGCGCCTGCTCCGATGCCGAACATGGCCAGTGTCGCACCCAGTCCGACGAACATGGTGTGCAGGCGAATGCTCTCCATCGACTCTTCCAACGGGAACAGGAAGTAGGCGACGATGAACCAGATGGTGCCGATCATCGACAGGAGGAACCAGAGGGCCACCTGACGTTCAGCGACCTTCTGAGCCCGGGGATCACTGTCAGTGAGCCTGGGCTTGTGTTCCGGCAGCCCCGGGTTGGTGAACCCGTTCAACTCCTCGAGCTGGCTGCCGCCGCCGGAGTGATCTTTCGAGGTCATTGCATTCCCCGTCTATTCTCGTAATGGTTGGGTGACGACAATTTCGGGCTCATTTCGCCCTGGAGGACAGCCACACGGTGATCGCGATGACTGCACCGAGTCCGAAGAACCAGACGAAGAGGCCTTCGGCCACCGGTCCCAGCGAACCGAGCTTGAACCCGCCGGGCGATGGGTTGTCGGTGACCTCGTTGACATAGGCGATGACGTCGCGCTTGTCCTCGGGAGTGAGGTTCGCATCGTTGAAGATCGGCATGTTCTGCGGGCCGGTCTGCATCGCTTCGTAGAGATGCTTGTCGCTGACCTCGGAGAGGTTCGGAGCGAACTTGCCTCGGGTCAGTGCACCACCGGCACCGACCACGTTGTGGCACATGGCGCAGTTGGTGCGGAACAGTCCGCCACCGGCTGCCGGATCGCCCTTGGAGGCGTCGAGGTACTGGTCCTCGGGGATCGCGGGGCCGGGTCCCAGCGAGGCCACGTAAGCGGCGAGCTGAGCGGTCTGCTCGTCGTTGAACTGCGGTTCCTTCTGCGGGGCCTGGGGTCCGTTCGCCTGCAGGGGCATGCGGCCGGTGCCGACCTGGAAGTCGACTGCGGCGGCGCCGACGCCGACGAGACTCGGTCCGTTCCTGGTGCCTTCGGCGTTGAGACCGTGGCAGGTCGCACAGTTGGCGGCGAAGAGCTTCTTTCCGCCTTCGATGTCCGAGGCGCTGGCCGTGGTCGCCTTGGCGCTCGAGGTCTGGGTGAAGAGTGCGTATGCTCCACCAGTCAGCAGCAAGCCCACCAGCAGGAGCACAACCAGTGCCATGGGGTGTCTGCGGCGATCTGCTAAAAGCTTCACGTGATCGTCCTTTGCTTGTAAATGTCTTGGGTCCGGTCAGCCGATGATCTCGCAGCCGACTACTGGAGGAGGTAGATGACGCCGAAGAGTCCGATCCAGACGACATCGACGAAGTGCCAGTAGTAGGACACGCAGATCGCGAAGGTGGCCTCGTGGTGACCGAACTTCTTGGCTCCGTAGGCCCGTCCGATGACGAGCAGGAAGCAGATGAGTCCGATGGTCACGTGGATGCCGTGGAAACCGGTCGTCAGGTAGAAGACCGAGCCGTAGCCGTCCGAGTTGATGGCGATGCCCTCGTGGACGAGTTCTGCATACTCCATGACCTGACCCGAGACGAAGATCGCACCGAGCAGGAACGTGAGGTAGAACCACTCGATCATTCCCCACTTGGAGATGTTGAGCAGCGAACCGGTCCGACGCGGACGGAACCTCTCAGCTGCGAACACGCCCATCTGACAGGTGAAGGAGGACGACACCAGGATGATGGTGTTGCCGAGAGCGAACGGAACGTTCAGAATCTCGGTCTGAGTCTCCCACAGACCCGGCACGACGGATCGGATGGTGAAGTACATGGCGAAGAGCGCGGCAAAGAACATCAGGTCGCTCGCGAGGAACACGATGAAGCCCACCGTGGTCACATTCGGACGATTGACAACCGGATGCGATGGCGCTGTCTGAGATGCAGTGGCTGTTGACACAGACCCATTATTACTCGTCTTGAGGTGAGTTTTCACCTTTTACCCAGGTTTCGGAGAAGAAATTTCTACACGATGTAGCGAAAACCCCGTACTGGTGCGTCAGGCGCGGTCCAGGGCGGAATTGCGCCCGCGTGTCGAACAGCTCCCGTGCGCCCCGTCGGCGACAGGATAGGATGCCGCAGGAAGGTCCACCTCGTCAGACCCCGCTGGTGGCAGAGCCAAGAGGAAAGCACTTTTATGACGCACACATCCCGCACGAGTGGCCAGGGCGAGCACGCAACCGCAGCGGATGAGGGGTCCCTCAACTGGCCTGATCTCCTGATGCAGCTGATGCATCAGCAGGACCTCGACGGCCGCTCGGCGGCGTGGGCGATGGACCAGATCATGTCCGGTCACACTCCTGATGTGACAATGGCCGCATTCCTCGCCGCCCACCATACGAAGGGGGAGACCGTCGAGGAGATCGCCGGCCTGGTCTCGGCCATGATGGACCATGCTGTGCCCCTCCCGGGTCTGGAGGACTCCGTTGACATCGTCGGCACCGGAGGGGACCGCGCGAAGACCGCGAACATCTCCTCGACGGCGGCGATGATCATCTCCGCCGCAGGGCAGCGCGTCGTCAAACACGGCAACAGGGCGACCTCTTCGGCGTCAGGATCCGCCGATGTGCTCGAAGCTCTGGGAGTCCGCTTCGACATCACCCCCGAGCAGACCGGCATCATCGCCCGGAAGGTGGGACTGGCCTTCTGCTTCGCCAACGTCTTCCATCCTTCGATGCAGTTCGTCTCCGCAGTCCGCCGTCAGATCAGCGTTCCTACGGCCTTCAACATCCTCGGTCCGCTGACGAATCCCGCTCGCGCCCGTCACACCGCGATCGGGGTTGCGGATGCGCAGATGGCACCACTTGTGGTCGGCACTCTGGCCAAGCGTGGTCACCAGGCTGTCGTCTTCCGGTCCCGGGACGGCCTCGACGAGCTCAGCAACACCGAGGTCAACGACGTCTGGGAGGTCAGGCACGGCGAGGTCGAGCACACCACGTTCGACGCCCTCGACCTCGGTTTCGAACGGGTGACGAAAGAGGATCTGCGCGGCGGTGGACCGGCGGAGAATGCGGACATCATGCGCGCCGTGCTCGACGGCCGACGCTCCGCGGTGAGGGACATCGTCCTCATCAACACGGCAGCGGCGCTCGTGGCCGCGGATGAGTCGGCGGCCGGCAGCTTCACGGAGCGGATGGCGACGAAGCTGGAGATCGCCGTGGCCACCGTGGACTCCGGATTGGGCGCGCAGAAGCTCGATGAGCTCATCTCCGTCTCACGAGCGATCGCCGAGGCGAACCGCTCCTGAGTCCTGGGCGTGGAAGTTGGCCCCTCTGCTGGCCATCGACCAGCTTCCGGTCATCGACACGAGGCTCGCCCCCTCCAGCCAGCGCGCGAGCATTCGCGTCTCCTCGGGCAGGGGATCGCCGGGCGTGGGATGGGGTCCTGGACGTGGCACCCATTCGGCCGTCGCCCGCAGGGTCTGCAGCGTGGGGACGACCGCCGCGGGAGAAGCCGTGTGACCGGCGCCGGCGAGCTTCCCGTGACGCACGACGGCAAGATCGTATCCACCTTCCTCACCGGGGGAGCACGCGAGGATCTCCTCGACGTCGCACAGGGTTCTGACCGCCTCGGCGCGTGCCGCTGTGAGGTGGAGGGTCCGCATCGCGTCCCGCACTTCGGCTGCGGTCTCATAACGCGCCTCGGTCGAGAGCTTGGCCATCCGATCGGCGCACAACGCCCGGAATGACGAGAAATCACCGCCCAACGCAGCCATCAGGTCGCTGATCTGCTCGAGATAGGCGGAGGGGTCCGTGACCCCGGAGCACGGTCCGCCGCACTGCCCGACCTGGGAGCTCACGCACGGACGGTGGGCCTCGACCTGGGACTGCCGGATCTTCGCGGTGCAGCGCTTGACCGGGTAGAGCACATCGAGCAGCTCCTTGACCGCCTGAGCCGTCTTGCGCGACCGGAATGGTCCCAGCGCCGGCGCGGGCGACTTCTCCAGCGCGGTGTGTGAGCGCACCACCGACAGTCGCGGGTAGTCCTCATTGCTCAGCGCGATCCACGAATTGCGCTCCGGGTTCTTCGACCTCCGGTTGTAGGGAGGAGCGAGTTCTCCGATCAGCCGCACCTCTCGGATCTCCGCCTCGAGGACGTGCGCACACGGCAGGCAGGTGACCTCCTGGGCGGCGGTGATCATCTCCGCCATCCGGCCCCGGTTCTCCGAGGCGTTGAAATACCCCCTGACTCGCCGGGCCATGTTGCCCGACTTCCCGATGTAGAGGACGCGCCGGGTCCCATCGAGGAACATGTAGACGCCCGGTTCGTTCGGCACGCCCTTGGCCAGGTGCGATTTCGCCTGGCGTTTGGCCCACCCGGCCTGTCGGACGGTGGCGAGGTCCTCGAGCGTGGTGATTCCATAGCTGCCGAACCGTTCGAGCAGACGGTGGAGGACCTCACCTGTCGCCCTGGCGTCGGACAGTGCACGGTGATCGGGTTCGACGGCGGTGCCGAAGTGGGCGGCCAGGGTCGACAGCTTGTGATTGCGCACCTCATCACGGCCGAGCACGCGACGAGCCAGGGTCACGGTGTCGAGCACCGTGGGCTGGGGCCAGTGGTAGTCGAGCCGCTCACAGGCGGCGCGGAGGAACCCGATGTCGAACGGGGCGTTGTGGGCCACGAGCACCGAGCCGATCGCGAATTCGAGGAAGCTCGGCAGGACGGATCTGATCGACGGGGCGTCGTCGACGAGTGCATGGGTGATCCCGGTCAGCCTGGCGACGAACGGGCTGATCACGGACTCCTCGGGTTTGACCAGCGACTGGAACTCCCCGATGACCTCCCCACCGCGCGTCTTCACCGCGCCGATCTCGGTGATCTCTGATCGTCCGGCGCTCGTGCCCGTCGTCTCCAGGTCGACGATGACGAAGGTGACTTCGTGCAGCGGGGTCCCCAGACTGTCGAACGACAGCTGAGTGCGGTCGATGGCCGAGGGGGTCCGGTCGAAGGGAGTGTGCGCTGGCAAGGACATGGAACTCAGTGTGCCATCCGCATCTGACACGAACGTGATCCCCGGGTCGGCAGGTGCACCGGACGGCGGCACCGCACCTCCAGCACCCTCAGACCGCGGCTCCGTTGTCGTCGCCGAAGCCGCGCTGCTTGGGCAGGTGGAAGAACAGTCCGACGGCCCCGCCGAGGAGGACGGCGATGGAGACGGGCAGGAACCAGCCCGGCAGCGGCCGGAAGAAGACCACTCCGATGAGCAGTGCGATGAGAGCGCCGAAGGCTGCGAGCACTGACAGCATCAGGGTCGGGGAAGCGGTGCGCCAGCCGATGGGCGCGGCAGGCTCGGGCTGCCATCTCTCGGTCTCCTCGAGCCGCTCGCGCACCTCGTCGCTGGGCATGTCCGCGGCCGCGCCGGAAGGGTCGTCGAAACGACTGACGAGATCGTTCCAGGCACTGTCGCTGATCCGCGACGAATCCCCGACCTGCTCGGGTTCGGGCACGTGGTCGCGCCAGCGCTCCTCGTCCTCGTTGTCCATATCAGTCACAGCAAACCATTCGTCGTCGCTATTCCCGTACCCGGGCGGCGTCAAGGATCACCTCGGCGATCCGCGGAGCATCATGGTCGAGCGTCGCCACATGATGGCTGCGGCGCAGTGAGACGACCCGGGGCGGCCGGGGAAGGCGAGACCGCAGCAGGGCCAGGGACCGCGGGCCGACGACGTTGTCGCGACCCGAGACGAGCACGGTGACCGGGCATTCGATCCGCCACAGCCTCTCGCGCAGGCCCCTTTGGGCGGCGGCGAACGAGGCCACTGCGGCCACTGGCGTGCGATCGTAGGCGTATTCGTCCCGACCCGGATGGGCGATGTCGTTGCCGATCGCGGGGACGGAGCGGACGACGTGCTTGAGCAGCTGCAGTCCCGACGCCAGGGGAGAGTCGATGACGAGGGCGGGGTTGACGAGAACGAGCGCATCGGCGGAATTCTTCTGAGTGCCGAGGCTCAGGGCCAGGGCTCCGCCCATCGACAGGCCGGCCACGATCACCTTCTCATGAGTGCTCCGCAGTTCGCGCAGCTCTTCTGCGGCGGAGTCGATCCAAGCGTCCCAGCCGGTTCGGTTCAGCTCCTGCCAGCGGGTTCCATGGCCCGGCAGCAGCGGCACGCTGACGCTCACACCCTCATCGCCGAGGGCGCGGGCGATCGGGGTCCACGCAGCCGGCGACCCCGTGATCCCATGGAGGAACAGCACCGCCTCCGACGCCTGCGGCACCCGCCGCCGGTAGGCCGCAGTGGCCGGCGATTGTGGCGTGAAGTCGATCTCCATAGCATTAGCATGGCATGGATGAACGGCGATGGCGTCAAGATATGATGACCGGAGACGACAAAGCGTCGTGACATGGAAGGGTGCTCGTGTTCTATTGGTTTCTCAAGCGAGTCGTGGCCGGACCCATCTTGCGGATACTCTTCCGTCCCTGGGTTCGCGGTGTGGACAACCTGCCGACCGAGGGCCCCGCGATCATCGCCGGAAACCACATGCACTTCATGGATTCCATCTTCGTCCCCCTGCTCGCCCCGCGCCCGGTCGTGTATCTGGCGAAGAAGGACTATTTCACCGGTCGCGGCATCAAGGGCGCGGTCACGCGCTGGTTCTTCAAACTCAACAATCAGCTCCCGATGGACCGGGCCGGCGGCAGCGCCTCGCAGGCTTCCTTGGAGTCCGGCCTCAAAGTGCTGCGCGAGGGCAACTCCCTGGGCATCTACCCCGAGGGCACCCGGAGCCCTGACGGCAAGCTCTATCGCGGCCGCACAGGTGTGGCCCGCCTGGTCCTCGAGTCCGGCGCCCCGGTCGTCCCGGTCGCCATCATCGGCACCGACAAGATCTCTCCCGTCGGTCGTCCGCTTCCGAAGTTCACTCGCGTCGGGGTCGTCTTCGGCGCTCCAATGGACTTCTCCAAATACGAAGGCCTGCCGACGGACCGGTTCCTCCTCCGTTCGATCACCGACGAGATCATGTACGAGATCATGCGCCTGTCCGGCCAGGAGTACGTCGACAAGTACGCGTCGACGGTGAAGACGAAGCTCCTGACCGCCGCCAAGCCCAAGAAGACCGACGAGTCCTGAGCTGTTCGAATACTGCGGTAACGGCGACACGCACAAATCGTTACCTTGAGGTGTTTGTCCTGGAAGGCGGGCCCGAATAGTTTGGAGATGTTGAATCCCACTGTAGGTCCGCCGAGAGAACAGGGCTAGAATGGCTATATTCTCTGCCCTTCAAAGCGACCTCGCTTCCCCCAGGGACTATAAGGAGGAGTCGGTGTGAACCGCTCAAGTCATGACACCTACCAGTCGACGCCCATACCGCCGGCTGCTCAAGGTCTCCTGTTCGATGACGATCTGCCCGTGCTCGATGAAGAGGCAGGCTACCGTGGTCCGACAGTGTGCAAAGTCGTCGGCATCAGCTACCGGCGGCTCGACTATTGGGCGCGCACCGATCTCGTGACCCCCTCGATCCGCAATGCCACCGGATCGGGAAGCCAGCGCCTCTACAGCTTCCGCGACATCCTCGTCCTCAAGATCGTCAAACGACTGCTCGACACCGGTGTCGGCCTGCAGTCGATCCGCACCGCAGTCGACCACCTGCGCTCTCGCGGCGTCGAGGACCTGTCGCAGATCACCCTGATGTCCGACGGGGCCAGCGTCTTCGAGTGCACCTCGCCCGATGAGGTCGTCGACCTTCTCCAGGGCGGACAGGGCGTCTTCGGCATCGCCGTCGGCCGAGTCTGGAACGAGGTCGAAGGCAGCCTCTCCGAACTCCCGAGCGAACGTCTTCCCGAGGACGACTCGTCCGTCGTCGCCATGGATGAGCTCGCGCAGCGCAGGGCGAAGAAGCTGGGCTGACCACTTCCGGCTGAGCGGCCTCACACCCAGCTCAGCCCACCCAAGCGGGGAATGAGCGAGTGGCCCGACCGAATCGGTCGGGCCACTCGCTCATTCATGTGCTGAGAGGTCGGCGTTGAGAGTTCAGCCGGGTACTGCGTGCGGTCCCCGGTCGGATCCGACCGCGAGAAGGGCGTGTCTACTTCCCGGACTTCTGACCTGCGGGAGTCTTCGCTTCGGCGCCGTCGCCGCCCGACGACTTCTTCTCAGGCGCCTTGTCCGAGTCCTTCTTCGGGCTGCGACGGGAACGGATGCTCTCCGAGCGCAGCGCACGGTCGAGGAGGACATCGAAGGACGCGGCGACCTCCTCGGCGGGCTTGCCCGGCCAGGAGTGGATCGGTCGAGCCGAACCCTGCGACTGCTGCATCACGGCACGTTCCGCCAAGGGCGGATTGAGGACGAGAGGCCCGAACATCTCCCGCATCTCCTGGATCCGGTAGTCGTGCTCGGTTGATCCGGCGCGCACCCGGTTGACGATGAGGCCGAGGGGCTGGAGATCGGAGGCGCCGCGTTGGCGCAGCTCGTCGGCGGCACGCAGGGCACGGTCCGCTGCCGCCACGGAGAACAGGCTCGGCTCCGTCACCACCGCCACCCGCGAACTCGCCGACCACGCTGTGCGGGTGAGCCCGTTGAGGCTCGGCGGGCAGTCGATGAGGACCAGACGATAGCCCTTGGCGATTCGGGTCAGAGCGTCGTCGAGCCTGCGCAGGTACCGTTCCGATAGGGACGGCCGGTCGAACTCGGCGGCGCGGGGGGAGCCGGAGATCACGTCGAGGTGACCCATCTTCTCACCCACCCAGCCCGAGGGCAGGATCGCCTCGGAGAGGATCTTCTGCGATTTCGGAGCGGCGAGGACATCGGCGATGTCGACGCGCGTCGAAGTCGGAACATCGAGGCCCGTCGAGGAATCGGCCTGAGGGTCCATGTCGACGACAAGAGTCGGTATTCCCCTGTTGTAGGCGGCCGAAGCCAGACCGAGCGTCACGGACGTCTTACCGACTCCGCCTTTGAGACTGCTGATACTTAGGACAAGCACTCTCCTACGGTAACGTATCGAGACCTCAACAGCCGTCTCGACCACGCCGGGCAAGTCCGATTTCGACCCCCCTCGATGAGGTAACCCAGGTCACTGAGTAGAGTTGGTCGAGCCAGACCATCGACCTGTCGCCACGCGGCGATCGAATACGAAGAGAGATACTATGACGTTCTCCAAAGTTCTTGTGGCAAACCGTGGGGAGATCGCAGTCCGTGCGTTCCGCGCGGCCTACGAACTCGGTGCCTCCACGGTTGCCGTCTTCCCCTGGGAGGACCGCAATTCCGAACACAGAATGAAGGCCGACGAGGCCTACCAGATCGGTGAGAAGGGACACCCCGTCCGCGCCTACCTCAGTGTTGAGGAGATGCTGCGCGTGGCCAAGGAATCCGGCGCCGATGCGATCTACCCCGGTTACGGGTTCCTGTCCGAGAATCCCGACCTGGCTCGTGCCTGCCAGGAGAATGGGATCACCTTCATCGGGCCTGCGGCCGATGTCCTCGAACTCGCCGGCAACAAGGTGCAGGCGCTGGCCGCCGCCCGTTCCGCCGGCATCCCGGTCCTCGATTCCACCCGCCCCTCGGCGGACATCGCCCAGCTGCTGGCGGACGCGGAGTCGATGCAGTTCCCCCTGTTCGTCAAGGCAGTGGCCGGCGGCGGCGGTCGGGGAATGCGGCGTGTGTCCGAGCCCGCGCAGCTCGAGGAGGCGCTCAAAGCCGCGATGCGCGAGGCCGAAGGCGCCTTCGGCGACCCGACGGTCTTCATCGAGCAGGCCGTCCAGCGACCCCGGCACATCGAAGTCCAGGTGCTCGCCGACAACGACTCCAACGCCATCCATCTGTTCGAACGGGACTGCTCCGTGCAGCGCCGGCACCAGAAGGTCATCGAGATCGCGCCGGCTCCGAACCTCGACCCGGCGATCGCCTCGGCGCTGCACGCCGACGCCATCAAGTTCGCCGCGGCTCTCGGCTACCAGAACGCCGGCACGGTCGAATTCCTCCTCGAGACCGAGGGACCGCGTGCCGGTCAGCACGTCTTCATCGAGATGAACCCCCGGATTCAGGTCGAGCACACGGTCACCGAGGAGATCACCGACGTCGACCTCGTCGCCTCCCAGATGCGCATCGCCGCAGGGGAGAGCCTCGCCGATCTCGGTCTCCGTCAGGAGGACATGCGAATCAGGGGCGCCGCTCTGCAGTGCCGCATCACCACCGAGGACCCGGCCAACTCCTTCCGGCCCGACACCGGCACCATCACCGCCTACCGCTCGGCCGGCGGCGCCGGAGTCCGCCTCGACGGCGGAACCGTCCACGCCGGCGCCTCGGTGAGCGCGCACTTCGACTCCATGCTCGTCAAGCTCTCCTGCCGCGGTCGGGACTTCCCGCAGGCCGTGTCCCGCGCCCGTCGTGCCCTCGCGGAGTTCCGCATCCGCGGTGTGTCGTCGAACATCGGCTTCCTCCGCGCGGTCCTCGAGGACGAGTCCTTCATCGCCGGTGACGTCGCCACCTCTTTCATCGAGGAGCGACCGCACCTGCTCGACGCCCGCGTCAGCGCGGACCGCGGATCGAAGATCCTCGACTACCTCGCCGATGTCACGGTCAATCGACCGTACGGGGAACCCACGGTGCGGATCCGTCCCTCCGACAAGCTGCCCGACATCGACCTCAGCGTGCCCGGGGCTCCCGGCAGCCGCGACCGGCTCCTCGACCTCGGACCGGAGGGCTTCGCCCGGGCACTGCGTGAGCAGACCGCGCTGGCGGTCACCGACACCACCTTCCGCGACGCCCACCAGTCACTGCTCGCGACCCGCGTGCGCACCCGCGACCTGCTGGCCGTCGCCGGCCACGTCTCACGGACGACCCCCGAGCTGCTGAGCATCGAGGCCTGGGGCGGGGCGACCTACGACGTCGCACTGCGCTTCCTCGGTGAGGATCCGTGGGAGCGCCTGGCACAGCTGCGCGAAGCCGTGCCCAACATCGCGCTGCAGATGCTCCTGCGCGGTCGCAACACCGTCGGCTACACCCCCTACCCGACCGCAGTCACCGACGCGTTCGTCGACGAGGCGGCGCGGACCGGCATCGACATCTTCCGCATCTTCGACGCCCTCAACGACGTCGAGCAGATGCGTCCGGCCATCGAGGCCGTGCGCGGCACGAACACCACCGTCGCCGAGGTGGCCCTGTGCTACACCTCCGACATCCTCGATCCGCGGGAGAAGCTCTACACCCTCGACTACTACCTGAAACTCGCCGAGGAGATCGTCGAGGCAGGCGCGCATGTGCTCGCGATCAAGGACATGGCCGGTCTGCTCCGTCCGGCAGCGGCCGCACGGCTCGTCACCTCCCTGCGTGAGAACTTCGACCTGCCCGTCCACGTCCACACCCACGACACTGCCGGCGGTCAGCTGGCGACCCTGTTCGCGGCTGCGGGAGCCGGAGCGGATGCTGTCGACGGTGCCTCTGCGGCGATGGCCGGCACCACCAGCCAGCCGAGCCTCTCGGCCCTGGTCGCCGCCTTCGAGAACACCCCGCGCGACACCGGGATCAGCCTGTCGGGCATCAGCGATCTCGAACCGTACTGGGAATCCGTGCGCAAGGTCTACGCGCCCTTCGAATCGGGCCTGCCCGGACCGACCGGTCGTGTCTACCGCCATGAGATCCCCGGAGGCCAGCTGTCCAACCTGCGGCAGCAGGCCGTGGCACTGGGACTGGGGGAGAAGTTCGAGCAGATCGAGCAGATGTACGAGGCCGCCGATGACATCCTCGGACACCTTGTCAAGGTCACCCCGTCCTCCAAGGTCGTCGGCGACCTGGCACTGCACCTCGTCGGCGTCGGCGCTGATCCGCAGGACTTCGCCGCGAACCCCGACAAGTACGACATCCCGGACTCGGTGATCGGCTTCCTCAACGGAGAGCTCGGTGACCCTCCGGGCGGCTGGCCGGAGCCGTTCCGCACCAAGGCCCTGGCCGGGCGCAACCACCGACCGGTGGCCGAACGGCTCGAGCCCGCGGACGAAGCGGCGCTCCAGGAGCCCGGTTCGGCCCGGCAGGCCAAGCTCAACGAACTCCTGTTCCCGGGACCGACGAAGGAGTTCCAGCGGATGCGGGCCGACTACGGCGATCTGTCCGTGGTCGAGACCTCGGAATACCTCTACGGTCTCACCGCCGGTCAGGAGCACGCCGTACACCTGTCCAAGGGCAAGAATCTCCTCATCGGCGTCCAGGCAATCAGCGGCACCGACGAACGCGGCATGCGCTCAGTCATGTTCACCCTCAACGGGCAGCTGCGGCCCCTGCAGGTCCGCGATCGCTCCGTCGAGGTCGACGTCAAGACCGCGGAGAAGGCCGACCCTTCCAACCCGAAGCATGTCGCCAGCCCCTTCGCCGGAGTGGTCACCCTCCAGGTCCAGGTCGGCGACGAGGTCGAGGCCGGAGCGACGGTCGCCACGATCGAGGCGATGAAGATGGAGGCGGCCATCACCACTCAGGTCTCAGGCGTCGTGTCCCGTGTCGCGATCGGCAACGTGCAGCAGCTCGAGGGCGGTGACCTCGTGGTGGTCATCGATGGCTGAACGGGAGATCCGTCTCTGGGGCGACCCGGTGCTGCGCAGCCCGTGCGCACCGGTCACCACGTTCGATGAGAGCATCGAGACGCTGGCCCAGGACCTCCTCGACACCGCGCGGCCTTCGGGCCGCGCGGCCGTCGCCGCCCCGCAGATCGGCGTCGGGCTGCGCGCCTTCGCCTATGACCTCGACGGTCGCAGCGGATACGTCATCAATCCGGAGATCGTCGAGGTCGGCGGTGAGCTGCGCGACATCGACGAAGGCTGCCTGTCCGTTCCCGGCCTCTTCTTCCCCACCCCGCGCTACGAGTTCGCGCGGGTGAGGGGAGTCGACGCGGCGAACAATCCCATCGAGGTCTCGGGCACCGAGGTCTTCGCCCAGATGCTCCAGCACGAGGTCGCCCACCTGGACGGTCAGGTCTACATCCAGACGCTGCCCAAGGAGACACGGCGCACGGCGATGAAGGAGATCCGCGCGGCAGCGTGGTTCCTCAAGAACTGACAGTGGTTCCTCAAGAACTGACAAGAAGGATGGAGAGATGAGCATTCAGCGCAGCGCGGTCATCGGCAGCGGACTGATGGGAGCCGGCATCGCGGAGGTGCTGGCGAAGGCCGGTCAGGATGTGATCGTGTCCGAGGTCAGCGCCGAGGCCTCGGCGGCTGGGCGGGACCGGATCGAGAAGTCCCTGGCCAAGGCCGTGGCCAAGGGCAAGCTGTCCGCAGACGACCGCGACCAGGCGTGGTCACGGCTGCGCTTCACCACCGACACAGGTGATCTCGCGGACAGGCAGCTCGTCATCGAAGCCGCCAGCGAGAACGAGGACATCAAGAAGTCGATCTTCGCCGAACTCGACTCCGTCGTCACGGACTCGGACGCGATCCTGGCCTCGAACACCTCGTCGATGCCGATCATCCGATTCGCGCAGGCGACGTCGCGGCCCGACCGCGTGCTCGGGGTGCACTTCTTCAACCCTGCACCCGTGCAGCCGCTCGTCGAGATCGTATCCTCGGTGGTCACGGCCGATGCGGTGCGCCAGACGATGACCGACTTCGTCGCCGAGGTGCTCGGGAAGACGCCGATCCAGGCCGGTGATCGTCCCGGCTTCATCGTCAATGCCCTCCTCATCCCGTACCTGTGCTCGGCGATCCGAATGCTCGAATCCGGGTTCGCGACGAAGGAGGACATCGATGCCGGGATGGTGGGCGGCTGTGCCCACCCGATGGGGCCGATCGCCCTGGCCGACCTGGTGGGACTCGACACCTGCCTGTTCGCGGCTGAGTCCATGTACGCGGAGACCGGTGACCCCGCAGTGAAGCCGCCGGTCCTGCTGTCGCGGATGGTAGACGCCGGACTGCTCGGCGTCAAGTCCGGTCGCGGGTTCTACGACCACTGAGCGGCGAGTGCCGGGTTCGAAACGCCCGGCACTCGCCGCCGGCCGTCCGGCCGGCTGAGTCCCGGGTCCAGCGCCCTGACTCAGCCGGCTCACCTGTCTCAGCCGGCCAGCGGTTTCGTGGCCCGGCTCAGCCGGCCAGCAGCTTCTCGAGACTGGCGAGCTTCACGCAGGCGACCAGCCCCGTCGAGGCCAGCTCGACCTCCTCGAGGCTCGGCATCGTCGGGGCGATCCGGATGACTCTGTTGTTCGGATCGAGACCATAGGGATGAGTGGCGCCCGCAGGGGTCAGCTTCACGCCCGCCTCGCCCGCCAGCTTGACGATCCGCTCGGCGGTCCCCTCGAGGGTCGTCAGGGTGATGAAGTAACCGCCGTCCGGCTCGGTCCAGCTGGCGAAGTCCGTGCCGCCCAGACCGGACTCCAGCGTGGACAGCACGGCGTCGAACTTCGGGGCGATGATCTGAGCGTGTCGGCGCATGTGCGCCTCGACTCCGGCGGCATCGCCGAAGAACCGCAGGTGGCGCAGCTGATTGATCTTGTCCGGACCGATGGCGATGTTCGACAGGTTCGCCCGGAACCAGGAGAACGTCTCCGGTCCCGCCCCGAAGAACGAGACACCGGCACCCGCATGGGTGATCTTCGAGGTGGAGGCGAAGATCCAGGGTCGCTCCGGGTTCCCCGCCTCGGCGCACAGGCTGAGGATGTCGAGAGTGTCGGGGTGGTCCTCTCGCAGATGGTGGAGTCCGTATGCGTTGTCCCACAGCAGTGTGAAATCCGCAGCCGCTGCGGGCATCGCTGCCAGCTCCCGAGCCCTGGACTCGGAGATCGTGATCCCTGTCGGGTTCGAGTACATGGGCACCAGCCACATGGCTTTGACGGATGGATCCTCGGCCAGTCGTACCGCCTCGGCGACGACGGGGCCCTCCTCATCCATTGGGATGCTCAGCAGCTCGAAGCCCAGGGACTCGGCCAGAGTGAAGTGCCGGTCGTAGCCGGGCACCGGGCAGATGATCTTGTGCGGTCCCGCGCCCCAGGGGCGGGCGCTGAGGGGCGTGCCGCCCAGGAGCGCGAACGTCAGAGCCTGAGCCATCAGGGTCAGCGATGCGTTTCCGCCGGCCAGCAGTTGGCTCGTCGGCACCCTGAGCAGGGGAGAGAAGAGCTCGCGCAGCTCTTCGATACCCTCGAGACCGCCGTAGTTGCGGGTGTCGACGCCGCTGGGGGTGAACACGTCTTCGCCGCGGACAGCGTCGAGGAGACCGGCCGAGAGATCGAGCTGTTCGCTTCCGGGCTTGCCGCGGGTGATGTCGAGGGCGAGGCCTCTGGCCGCGAACTCCTCATACTCCCTCGCAGCGGTGTCGAGTTGGTCCTGCAGTTCGGACGGGGGGGTCATCGATGCTCCTTGTCGCTTGATCTCAGCCGATGGTTCCATCCTAGTCACTGGCCGCAGAACCCGTGCGATCCGCCGGATAGAGTGGACGGGTGTCGACCGACAGGAAGGGAACGGACGTGAGACCTCGGGCCAAAGCCTCACATGGAACGCGCTTCGGCGAGTTGGGGGAGCTCTACGACGAGGTCAGACCCGGCTACCCGGAGGCCGCGCTCCGCCTCGTCGGTGAAGACTGGTCCGGTCTGCGTGTCTGTGACCTGGGAGCGGGCACCGGGATCCTCAGCCGCAGCCTGCTCTCCCTGGGCGCCGAGGTCGTCGCCGTCGACCCCGACGCAGCCGCCCTCGAGCGCAATCCCTCCCGCCGCCTGGTGGGCACAGCGGAAGCAACGGGCCTCAACGACGGCAGCGTCGACGTGGTCGCCGTCGCCCAAGCCTGGCATTGGTTCGACGAGGCCGCGGCGGGGGAGGAGATCGCCCGCATCCTGACTCCCGGTGGTCGCCTGCTCATCCTCATCAATCAGCTCGACGTCCGCGTCGACTGGGTGCTGAGGCTGAGCCGGATCATGCACGCCGGCGATGTCTACCGGCCCGAATTCCGCCCGCGGCCGGGAGCGGGCTTCGCACTCGTCGAGCATGCGCTCATCGAGTTCGACACTCCCATCACCGTTGACGGCGTCATCGACCTGGCGCGAACACGGTCGTACTGGTTGCGGTCGAATGAGCGGACTCGGGCGCGCGTCGAGTCGAATCTGCGCGAGTACTTCACGACAGAGCACCCGGTGACAGGCACGATGGGGCTTCCGTACATGTGCCTGGCCTACCTGCTCCAGCGCTGACCGCGAGTCGTAGTGCCGGCTCCGGTGCCGGCCCCAGTCGTAGTGCCTGAATCCACCGAGCGGGCCGCACCACGAGGTGCGACCCGCTCGAGTCCGGAAATGCATGTCCGTGACGATGCGTCCCGGAAGACGGTTCTCGGAAGTGAGTCAGGCCTGCCCGGAGACCTGCTTCGGGTCCGTCGTCGAGGACTCCACGACCTCCGGTGACGACACTGTCGACTGCGAACCCGACTGCGAGTGGGCGACCGTGATCTTGCGCGGGCGGGCCTCCTCGGCGACCGGGATCGTCAGCGTGAGGACGCCGTCCTCGTACTCGGCCCGGATCCGATCCAGCGAGACCCGGTTGCCCAGGGTGAGCTGGCGGGCGTACGTGCCCGTCGTGCGCTCACGAGTCAGCCACTTGACGTCCTTGTCCGCAACGGCGGAACGACGCTGAGCCCGGACCGTGAGGGTGCGGTCCTCGACGTCGACATCGATGCTGGAGGGATCGACCCCGGGCATGTCGATGTGCGCGACGAAGACCTCGCCGTCCCGGTAGAGGTCCATGGGAAGCGACGTCGATGACGGAGTCCTCGTCACCTCCGAGAAGAAGCGGTCGAGGTCACGGATGGGATCGAAACGAGTTGCCATGAGTATTCCTTTCTCACGCGGGTCCTTACGTTGAGTCAAACACACTCAACTTTGAAATCATTCCCGTCGCAGCAAATTCTCAGCAAAAAGGCGGTCGGGGCCGCGAGGGGACCCGACCGCCTTCAGACGGTGATGTCAGCGGACATCAGACGGTGATGTCACTCGTTGTCGGCGCTGATGTCGGGCCGGCGGGAACCGAGCTCGGAGTCGATGCTCAGCAGGCCGGAACCGGATTCGCCGGCCATTTCGAGGCGGCCGATGATCTCGGAGATGCTCGACTCCTCTTCGACCTGCTCATCGATGAACCAGTGCAGCAGGGGGAGGACATCGAGATCGGACTCGGCCTGCGCGGTGCGGTAGAGGTTGCGGATCGACTCCGAAACCTTCTCCTCATGGGCGAGGGCGGCCTTGAAGAAGTCGATCGGGCGCGAGCCCGAGACCTTCGGCGCCGCGATGTCGCCGATCTGCGGGGCGAAGCCGCGGTCGAGACAGTGTTCGATGAACTTCGCCGCGTGGACCTGCTCCTCCTCCGACTGCGCCCGCATCCACCGGGTCATCCCGGGGAGGTCGAGATCGTCGAGCTGAATGGACAGCTGCAGGTAGACCATCGAAGCCTCGAGCTCGAGGGTGACCTGCTCGCCGAGGACGTTCTGCATTGCGGGACTCAAGTGCATTTCATGCTCCTTCGGGTTTCGAGGCTGCCGTTCGACCGCCTTCAGTACCACCAGACTGTCACCTTCTCCGGAATGATTCCAGAATGGTTAGGCTCCGCAAACAAAGCTCAGGCATAGCAAACCCGGCGGCTTTGTGCCACGCTGGAAGCATGACTGACAACGAAGAGCTCAACCAGTGGAACCAGACCGAGGATGCGTTGCGGACCCGGTTTCTGACCGGATCCTTCGTCCGGGGGGTCGCCTTCATCAATGCGATCACTGACGCCGCCGAGGCGGCCGGTCATCACCCGGACGTCGACCTGCGCTACCCGCATGTCGACATCGCCCTGACCACGCACGATGCCGGGGCCCTCACGGACAAGGACACCGCGATGGCCGCTGAGATCTCCCGGATCGCGGAGGACCAGGACATCTCAGCGGACCCCTCGCAGGTCTGAGGCCGGCCGCTGACCCGCAGGCGGGCCGCAGGCTCGGAAGCCGCGGTCCGTCTCAGATCTCAGGGTGGCGGAGGTGGAACTCGGTGGCCGCCTCGAACGCGTGCGCCATCCGCAGCAGACCCACGTCGTTGCCCGGCTTGGCCACCAGCTGCACTCCGACCGGCAGACCTGAGGCGGAGAACCCGGCGGGCACCGAGATCGCCGGACAACCGGTGGCCGAGATCAGGCACAGAGCCCGCATCCAATCGAGGTAGTTGTCGAGCTTCTCCCCATTGATCTCGGTCGGATACTCGATCGCGGCGTCGAAGGGCAGAACCTGGCAGGTCGAGAGAACGAGAACGTCGTGATCGGCGAAGAACCGATCGACCTCGCCGAAGAGACGCGCGCGGGCACGGGCGGCGGAGACCACCTCGGCGCCGGTGAGCTTCAGCCCCAGCTCGATGTTCCACACCACCGACTCCTTGATCCGGTCCTTCTGCGTTTCGTACAGGGGACCCCAGGCGTTGACGAAGTCGAGGGCCCGGTGGACTCCGAAGACCTCATCGGCGTCGGACAGGTCGGGAATCGTGTCGCTGACCTCGGCCCCGAGGTCGGTGAAGACCTGCGCGGTGCCCGCCACGACTTCGCGCACTTCCGTCTCCATGGGCAGGAGCCCGGCGAGATCGGGGCTGAAGCCGACCCGGACCCCCGTCAGCTCCGGCTGGAAGTCAGCGACGATCGCGAACTCGGGCAGGTCGAAGACGCTGCCCGGCTCGTCGATCGAGCCGGGACCGCCGGGCTCGGGCCCGCTGCCCACGCTCATCAGCAGAGCGACGTCGGAGACTGTCCTGGCCATGAATCCCGACTGCGCCAGCCAGGCGAAGGGATCGCCCGGCAGCGTGTGGGGGATCCGGCCGTTGGAGGGGCGGAATCCGACGACGTTGTTGAACGAACCGGGGGAGCGCAGAGACCCGCCCATGTCCGAGCCGTCGCCCGAGGCCTGGATGCCGGCTGCCAGGGCCGCCCCGACTCCGCCCGAGGACCCCGACGCCGACTTCGTCGTGTCATAGGGGTTGAGCGTCGTGCCGAACACGTCGTTGAACGTGTGGGAGCCGGCTGCGAACTCCGGCACGTTCGTCTTCCCGGTCGTGTTGATCCCGGCCGCTTTGAGCCGGGAGATGATGAGGGAATCCGACTCGGGAACCCGGTCGGCCATCAGGGGAGAGCCCCAGGTGGTGAGCATTCCCTTGGTGTCGTGGGTGTCCTTGTGCGTCATCGGCACCCCATGCAGGGGCCCGATCGGCTCCTCCCGTGCGATGGCCTCGTCGGCGGCCTCGGCCCGCTTCCAAGCGCCTTCGTCATCACGAGTGACCACGGCGTTGATGGCCGGGTTGACCGCGTCGATGCGCCCCAGGTGGTCCTCGAGAGCCTCTCTCGCGGAGATCTCGCGGTTGGCGATCTTCGCCGCCAGCTCACGGGTGGAGATCCATCTCAGTTCATCGCTCACTCCGGCCCTCACCTTCCGAGCTGGCTGAGAACGGCCGTGAGAGCCGCGCGGATCCCGGTCTCCAACGTCGTCTCGACGTCGTCGGGAGCGAAGAACGGCGAATGGTTGCCCGGAGGCGTCTCATCCGACTCGAGCTTCGCGGGGGAGTAGCCGCCGAAGAACCAGTAGACGTAGGGAACCTCGATGTCGTCGCCGAAGGCCCCGAAGTCCTCACTGCCCGTCACCGCCTCGGAGAGGTGGACCTGCTCGGCACCGAGCTCGGCCTCGAGATCGCTCAGCAGCGCCTCGGCGAGGTCCGGGTCGTTGTAGCAGCGAGGGAAGCGGTACATCTCCTCGATGACCGGTTCCGGGGCGCCGGAGGCAAGCGCCTCGGCGAGGATGATCCGCTGGATCCGGTCGAGCACGACTTCGCGGACCTCCTCCTTGAAGGTGCGGATGTTGAGCTTGAACTCCGCGGAGTCCGGGATGATGTTCTCCTTCAGCCCGCCGTGGAAGGTGCCGACCGTGACGACGGCCATGTCGCGGCCCGAGATCTCGCGGGACACGACGCTCTGCAGCCGAGTGATCATGTAGGCGCCGAGCACGATCGGGTCGACTGCGTTCTCCGGCTGCGAACCGTGTGCCTGCTTGCCCTTGACGGTGACCTTCAGGCAGTCGGACATCGCCATCGCCGTGCCGGACGCGGCGTAGATGTGCCCCGCCTGGCCGGGCCAGACGTGCTGACCATAGACGACGTCCGGCTTGACGACATGCTCCCAGAGGCCGTCGTCGAGCATCGCGCGCGCGCCCTGCCCGGTCTCCTCACCGGGCTGGAACAGCAGGACGACGGTGCCTGACCACAGGTCCCTGTGCTCGACGAGGTGCTTGGCCAGAGCCAGCCCGACGGTGATGTGGGTGTCGTGGCCGCAGCCGTGCATGACCTTCGTGGTGGTGCCGTCGGGCAGAGTGCCCTCGGCCGTGGAGGCATAGTCGAGTCCGGTGTCCTCGGCGATCGGCAGTCCGTCGGTGTCCGCCCGGTAGGCGACGACCGGTCCGTCGCCGTTCTCGATGACGCTGACGACGCCGGTCCCGCCGAACGTCATCGTGCTCAGACCGAGGCTCTCGAGCCGCTGTGCGATCGCCGCCGCGGTGCGCGTCTCCTGCATGGAGAGTTCGGGGGACCGGTGGAACTCCTTGTAGGTCTCGACCGTGGCCGCCAGGTCGGCGGAGATCGCGTCCTTGAGGGCGGAGCTGAGTGGCATGGTGTCCTTTCCTTGGTCAGTTGATTCCGACGGTGTCGTCACCGTCGGCGCGTTTGTCGGTGACGGACTTGTTCCGGGTGAACCAGGTGACGATGATCGTCAGTATGACCACGATAGCCACATCTCCGGGGGCCAGCACCGGAACCAGGCGAACGAGGACGAGGATGACCAGCGCCGCGATGACGAGGGCGATGATCGTCGACTTGACCTGTTTGAGCGAGGTGATGAGCTGCACCGTGACGCCGCCCAGGATGGCCGGCAGGATGTAGAGCTGGGCGATGTTGGTCACCGGCTCGGGAATGATGGACACGAGCCAGGTGCCGAGGATGCCGACGAACAGCACCATCGAGATCACGTGGATGATGGCCGCACCGCAGATCGCCATCGTCGCGGCGTACTCACCCTTGCGCGTACCCGGTTTCACCCCGATCGTGGCCTGAGCGACGATGGCGGAGGGCAGCAGCTTGTTCGACACATTGCCGATCATGAATGCCTGGTACATTCCGGCTGGTCCCAGAATGGGGAAGTAGGTCAGCGGTTCGACGATGTAGAAGACGCCGTAGACAGCGAAGACGGCGAGGAATCCGGTGAGGATGTTCCCGAAGTCGATGTTGGCATCGGCGACGAAGAGCAGATAGAACGGCACCGAGGTGGCGATGAGGAACCCGGTGAACAGGGTGATCGAGCCCCAGCGGGTCGTCGTCCTCTCGAAGGCCTCATGCGATGGTGAGGCGACAGTGTTCGACATGGCTTTCTCCTCAGGATTCCGGAATGCCGAGGCCGGCATAGTGGGCGAAGTAGGAGGCGATGAGTCCGATCAGGAGGGAGATGCCCAGTCCCCATTCCTTTAGCCACTGCTGATGGAAGCGGTTGGCGATGAACAGGCAGATCGCCATCACGACGGCGGACACGACGATGGCGACGACGTGGGTCGGTGACTTCGGGAGCTCACGGAACGTCAGAGCGGCGAAGGCGGCCAGCAGTGCCGCCCCCGGGATGATCCCCATCAGCGCCGGGTTGACCTTCTCGAGCTTGTGCGAGCTGCGCTTGAAGACCGGTGTGAGGATCAGCGTCGAGATCATCCATCCGGCACCGGACAGGCTCATGGCCATCAGCGCCACGATGAAGACTCCGCGGGTGAAGGTCTCGTCGCCGAGGTTGGCATTCATCGTCCCGGCCGCGATCGACGCAGAGGCGACCTCGGTGGCGGCCGAGCCGATGAGCCCGACGCGGACGATGACAGGTGGAGTGCCGAACAGTGGGAGCAGGGCGATGGCGACGAGCACAACCGACAGGGATGGGCCGATGGCCGCAACACCGCCGGCGCGGAAGGCCGTCTTCACTTCCTTCTGGGACATTCCCGCCGATTCGGCGTTCTTCTTCACCGCGTTCATGTAGATCAGGGACTGGAGGACAACGACTCCCATCACCGTCAGCGCCAGGATCCATAGGACTGGGGCATTGGCAAGACCGATGTAATCGTTGGCGGCACCTGCTGCGATCACCATTGTCCGCTCCTCACTTCGTTGTCGAGCTTCGTTGTCGAGCTGGTTGGACGCTCCTCGGGAGTCGAGCCCGAGAGCGAGCAGTTGGCAGGGGACCCGGCTGCATTGCCCGGTTGTGTCCCTGTGTGGTTAAGATATACCCCCTGGCCGGGGGTTTACGCTCGGGTAGGAAAGGAATCGGCATGAACTTCCCAGCAGTCGGGAAGCAATTCGGTGATGATGAACATCACATGAATCGATCGACCGCTCGAAGTCATGGCGGCAGGCGCGCAGCCCCGAACAGTTAGTCTGGTGCTCGTGCGCGAAGTGTTCCTGATCTTCCTCAGACTCGGCCTCACCTCATTCGGAGGACCCACCGCTCATCTGGCGTACTTTCGCGAGGCCTTCGTCGTCCGGCGCCGGTGGCTGGGGGAGAGCGCCTACGCCGATCTCGTGGCGCTGTGCCAGTTCCTGCCCGGCCCCGCCTCGAGCCAGGTCGGCATGGCCCTGGGCCTGCACCGAGCTGGGGTCCGCGGACTGCTCGCCGCCTGGGCAGGGTTCACGCTTCCCTCGGCGATCCTGCTGACTCTCGCCGCGCTCGGCCTGTCGCACCTCGAGGACCCCGGCTCGACGGGCTGGCTGCAGGGCCTCATGGTCGCAGCCGTCGCCGTCGTCGCCCAGGCAGTGCTGGGGATGGCACGGACGCTGACGCCCGATGCGAAGCGGGCGGCGATCGCGGTGGTCGTGCTGGCCATCGCGGCCCTGCTGCCCGGGGTGTGGACGACCGTCCTCGCCCTCGTGCTCGCCGGGATCCTCGGACGTCTGCTCCTGCGGCGCGAGGCCGTCCAGGACGACGTCGATGAGACTCAGGATCTGCGGGTGCCGGTGTCGCGGCGCGCCGGGGGAGTCGTCCTGCTCGTCTTCCTCGCCCTCCTCGCAGCCCTGCCGGTGGCGGCCTCCGTCACGGGAGACGGTACTGTGCGTCTGGCCGACATCTTCTACCGAGTCGGGTCACTCGTGTTCGGCGGCGGGCACGTCGTCCTGCCGATGCTCGACACCGAGGTGGTCGCCTCCGGCCTGGTCGAGAACTCGACGTTCCTCGCCGGCTACGGAATGGCGCAGGCGGTGCCGGGGCCGCTGTTCACGTTCTCCGCCTTCCTCGGGGCCGCCTCGACGTCGGCACCGACGGGGATCCTCGGTGCGGCGATCGCCCTGGTCGCGATCTTCATCCCGGCCGGGCTCCTCGTCGTCGCGGCGCTGCCGTTCTGGACGCGGCTACGCCGCGCCCCGGCTGCCCGTTCAGTGCTGCTCGGCGTCAACGCCGGCGTGGTCGGACTGCTCGCGGCCGCCCTCTACGATCCCGTATTCACGGAAGGGATCACCTCGGTGCCGGCGTTCGTCTTGGCGGTGGCCGGTTTCGTGGCGCTGCAGAAGTTCCGGATTCCGCCCTGGGCACTCGTCGTCGGTTCGGCAGCGCTCGGACTGCTCGTCCTCTGACAGCAGCGGCCGCCGACGCCAGGGGAAGTCGTGGTCAGGGGGAAGCGGTCAGGGGGAAGTGGTCAGGGGGAAGTGGTCAGGGGGAAGTGGTCAGATCACTTTACTTAACATAATGTATATTATCGGCGTTACCATGCAGTCGGAACGGACCTACTCATGCGGCTCCCACGTATTCGGCCAGGTGCTGCGCCGTCAGGGTCGTCCCAGCGGTGACGAGTTCCGCGGGCGTTCCCTCGAAGACGATGCGTCCGCCGTCGTGGCCCGCGCCGGGTCCCATGTCGACGATCCGATCCGCGTGCGCCATCACAGCCTGATGATGCTCGATGACGATGACCGATCGTCCCGAATCCACGAGACGATCGAGCAGCCCGAGCAGATTCCCGACGTCCGCCAGATGCAGTCCCGTCGTCGGCTCGTCGAGGATGAACACCCGGGCGGCGTCGGCGCTCTTGTCGGACAGATGCGCCGCCAACTTCAAGCGTTGTCTCTCGCCTCCGGACAGTGTCGTGAGCGGCTGGCCGAGGCTGAGGTAGCCAAGACCCACCTCGGCGAGGTGACCTGCGATCTTCCGTGCCGTAGGGACCTTCGACTCCCCCGCGGCGAAATAGTCGACCGCCGCGCTCACGGGCAGGTCGAGCACCTCCCGGATGTTCTTCCCGCCCAGGGTGTGGTCGAGGACCTCGGCCTGGAACCCCCGGCCCTCGCAGACTTCGCACGGGGCCGACATCCCCGCCATCACACCGAGATCCGCAGAGATGACTCCGGCGCCGTTGCAGTTGGGGCAGGCTCCTTCCGAATTGGCGCTGAACAGTGCCGGCTTGACCCCGTTGACCTTGGCAAACGCCTTCCGGATGGAGTCGAGCATGCCGGTGTAGGTGGCGGGATTGCTTCGCCTGGAGCCCCGGATCGCGCCCTGGTCGATCATCACGACACCGTCGCGGACACCCAGCGAGCCGTGGATGAGCGAGCTCTTCCCGGAGCCGGCGACACCGGTGACGACTGTGAGCACGCCCAGGGGAACGTCGACGTCGACATCCGCGAGGTTGTGAGCGTCGGCTCCCCTGATCTCGAGCGCGCCCGTGGGCTCTCGCGTGGTGGGCTTCAGCTCGGCCCGATAGCTCAGATGCCTGCCGGTCAGGGTGCCGCTGTCGCGCAGACCGTCCACGCTGCCGGTGAAGCAGATCCGACCGCCGCCGGCGCCGGCATGCGGGCCGAGGTCGACGACGTGGTCGGCGATGAGGATCGTCTCCGGTTTGTGTTCGACGACGAGCACCGTGTTGCCCTTGTCCCGCAGCGCCAGGAGCAGGGAGTTCATCCGTGCGATGTCATGGGGATGAAGGCCGATCGTGGGTTCGTCGAAGACGTAGGTGACGTCGGTGAGAGCGGATCCGAGATGGCGGACGAGTTTGATCCTCTGCGCCTCTCCCCCGGACAGCGACCCCGAGGCCCGATCCAGCGACAGATAGCCCAGGCCGATGTCGGTGAAGGCCTGCAGCGTCTGAGACAGGGACTCCACGAGCGGACGCACCCCGGGGTCGTCGATGCCTCTCAGCCACTCGGGCAGGTCCGAGACCTGCATCGCGCACACCTCGGCGATGGAGCGACCGGCCAGTCGCGAACCGCGCGCGGCAGCATTCAGCCGGGTTCCGTGGCACTCGGGGCATTCCGTGTAGACCACGGCCCGATCGACGAACGCCCGGATGTGCTTCTGCATCCCCTCGCGGTCCTTGGACAGAAAGGACCGGCGGATGCGCGGGATCAGGCCGTCGAAGGTCATGTTCGTGCCGTTGATGACGATCCTCTCACCCTCGGTGTGAAGCAGGCGCTCACGCTCCACCGGGGAGTACTCACCCACCGGCTTGTCGGGGTCGAACAATCCGGATTCGGTGTAGAAGCGCACCGACCAGCCGCCGACCTTGAACCCGGGGATGAGGATCGCGCCCTCATTCAGGGATTTCGTGGCATCGACGACCTGGTCGACGTCGATGTCCGTCGCAGTGCCCGTGCCCTCGCAGCGGACGCACATTCCGCCGTTGACGCTGAAGCTGCGCCGTTCGACCTCAGCGCCGGTGGCCGTCTCGACAGTGACCGCGCCCTGTCCGCTCAGAGTCCCGACATTGAACGAATAGGCGTTCGCAGAGCCGAGGCTGGGCTCGGCCAGGCGGGAGAACAGGATCCGCAGCTTCGCGTTGATGTCCGTGACCGTGCCCACCGTCGAGCGGGGATTGGCCCCGATCCGCTCCTGGTCGACGATGATCGCCGTGGTCAGTCCCTCGAGGACGTCGACATCGGGGCGGGCCGTGCTCGGCATGAAGCCCTGGATGAACGCGGAGTAGGTCTCATTGATCATCCGCTGCGACTCCGCGGCGATGGTGGAGAAGACGAGAGAGCTCTTGCCCGAACCGGAGACGCCGGTGAACACGGTCAGGCGACGTTTGGGGATGTCGATGCTGACGTCCTTGAGATTGTTCTCGCGGGCACCGCGGACGCGGATGAGGTCGTGGGTGTCTGCCGGGTGGGTCATCTCGGGGATCTCCGTCGTCAGGGATGGCGTTCAGCTGCGCTGCTGGATGCGGATCATGTTTCCCGCCGGGTCGCGCACGGCACAGTCGCGCAGACCGTAGGGCTGGTCCATCGGCTCCTGGACGATGTCCGCTCCCCTGGACTCCACCTCGGCGAAGACTGCGTCGACGTCCGTGCTGGCGAGCACGATGGCGCCGAAGCTGCCCTTGGCCATCAGGGACTCGATGGCCAGACGCTCATCCTCGCTGATCGTCGGGTCGGCGACGGGCGGGGTGAGCACGATCGATGTGTCGGGCTGGCCGGCGGGACCGACGGTGATCCAGCGCATCTGTCCGGATCCGACGTCGAGGCGGACCTCGAACCCGAGCACGTCGCGGTAGAACGCGAGCGACTCCGCGGCGTCGACGTGCGGCAGGAAGCTGGCATTGATCGATAGGTTCATAGCTCACGATCTTAACCAGCTTCACCTCAGGGGACTTCTCGATTCCTGACCGGTCTCACGACATTCTTGACGATGAACGTCGGCAGGTCGTGCTCGCCGCCTACCAGGGCATCGCGGTAAGCCCGTGGCGACATTCCCACGAGCTCGCTGAAGCGGGTGCTGAATGTCCCCAACGAGGAGAAGCCGACCTGGAAGCAGATGTCGGTGATCGAGAGATCCCCGCGGCGGATCAGGGCCATGGCCCTCTCGATCCGTCGTGTCATCAGGTAGGAGTACGGCGATTCCCCGTATGCGGCCCTGAACTGCCGGCTCAGGTGACCGGCCGAAATGTGGACGCCGGCGGCGAGGCTCCCGACGTCCAAGGGCCTGTCGAACTCCCGATCGATGCGGTCGCGGACTTGGCGCAGCAGCCGCAGCTGCTCGAGGTGCCTGCCGTTCACTCCGCGCTCGGCCGACGCTCCCGGGCGCCGCGCCTGATCACCGGCCGTCGTGGACGCCCCGCTTCAGGCTCTGTCCGCGGAAGAACTCGGGATGTCTGATCGACTGGACGATCATCAGCACCACCCCGAGCAGGAGGACGCCGATGCCGAGGACGAAGACGAGCCCGATGCCGAACACCGAGGATCCCGAGCCGTAGGCCGGGTCCATCGAGTCGATCGCGGTGGTGACGAAGATGACGAGCAGCGTCAGTCCCCCGATGAGCGGGAACAGGAACCGGAAGAAGACGTTCTTGGGACTGGCGAACAGTGATTTCCGGAAGTACCAGATGCAGGCGAGGCCGGTGATCCCGTAGTAGAAGCACACCATGAGCCCGAGTGCGGTGATCGTGTCCCAGAGGGCGTTCTCCGAGAGCAGCCGCATGACGACGTAGAAGATGATCGCTGCTCCCGCCGAGGTGACCGTGGCCACCGAGGGCGACTTGTACCGGGGTGAGATCCGCCCGTACTTCTCCGGCAGCGCCCCGTAGTGGCCCATCGCGAGGATCGTGCGCGAGGGCGAGACCATCGTCGACTGCAGGGACGCGACCGAGCTGGAGAGCACCGCGATGGAGACGAGGATCGCGAACGGTCCCATCACCGGCCCGGCCAGGGTGGCGAAGATCGATTCCTGATTGTCCGGGTTCCCCGCCCCCAGGCCTTCGGTGCCGATACCGGCGAACGAGATGACGGCGAGCGTGCAGGCGATGTAGATGATGACAATCGCGACGATCGTGAGCATGGCGGCTCGGCCCGGGGTCTTCTCGGGGTTCTTCGCCTCCTCATTCATCGTGATCACGGTGTCCCAGCCCCAGAAGAGGAAGATCGACAGCGACACCGCGGCGGCGATCGTCGAGAAGTCCCCCGCCTCGGCGGGGTTGAACCACCCGAGTTCGACCGGGGTCGCGTCGAAGGCGGTGCCCTGACCCAGATGAACGAAGGCGGCGATGACGAACCAGGCGAGGGCGAGCACCTGGAATGCGACCAGCCACACCTGCAGCTTCTCGGTGGCTTCGACTCCGCGGTAGGACACCCAGGCCGCTGCTGCGGTGAGGAGCACAGTGATCGGGATGTTGATCCACAGCACCCGGGTGAGGTCGGCGATCGCCGGATCGGAGAAGACCTGGGCCAGGAGCAGGAACAGGAAGTCGACGGCGACGGCGGCGAGGTTCGACAGGACGAGGACGGTGGCAGCGATGAGGCCCCAGCCTCCCATCCATCCGATCCAGGGCCCGAAGGCCCGGGTCGCCCAGGTGAACGTCGTCCCGGAATCGGGCATCGCGGTGTTGAGCTCGCGGTAGCCGAACACGACGAGGAGCATCGGGACGAAGCCGATGAGGAGGATGGCGGGGGTGTGGACTCCCACCTCGGAAATGGTCGGACCGAGTCCCGAGGTCAGGGTGTACGCGGGGGCGATGCAGGAGATGCCGATGACGGCACCGCCGACGGCGCCGATCTTGCCGGCGGAGAGTCCTTTGGCGCTCAGACCCGAGGTGGGGGCGGCGGCGCCGGTCGAAGTGGGGATTTCTGAGGTCATCGGATCATCATCTCAGCCCTGCCCTGCTTCGCCCAAGATCTTCGCGGCTGTGTCTCGGCCGATCCTCACCGCACCGTCGACGTGCTGGTACCCGAGGCTCGCGATGTCCGAGCTCGCGAAGTGAAGGGGACCGACCGGGTCGTTCTGGTACCGGCCCCAGCGGTGAAGTCCGCCGAGGTCGTAGCTGGTGGCATAGGCTCCGCGCGTCCATTCCTCGGCGCCGAAATCAGAGAGGTGGAACACCGTCGGCTCCAGCGTCTGGGGTCCGAGGAACTCAGCCATCGCCTCGAGGATCGTTCTCCTGCGCGTGTCCTCGTCGAGATCGAACATCGCCTCGGCATTGACGTCGGAGATGAATCCGACCAAGGTGCCCCGCTCCTCACCGTGGTTGGTGTTGTCGTAGACCTCCTGGACTAGCCGACCCGCGCCGAACCCGGTGCCCGAGAGCCCCTCCTCGCGCCAGAATGGGGTCGGATAGGTGGCATGGACCTTGATCACCAGTCCCATCGACTGGTGCTGGTGGAAGATCTGCTGCCGCCTGGGCAGGGGCGGATCGTAGCTGATCCGTGAGTAGAGATTGGGCGGAACGGCCACGATCGCCTGCTCGCCGGTGACGCTGACGCCATCGGCTGCGACTTCGACCCCGGCGCCCGGGTTCCAGCGGATCGAGCGGACGGGAACGCCGAGTCGGACGACGCCTTCTCCGAGTTCCGCGGCCAACTGCTCGGACACCGACTGCATTCCGCCGACGACGCGACGGTCGAGGATGAAGTGGTCGTCGACGAGGTGGGAGAACGACCCCGCCGAGGCCGCCATGAGGACGGCTTGGAGCGCGGAGAAGGCGGTGGCCGGCTTCGTCAGCATTCCCCCGGCGATGAACATCCCGATGTTCGCACACGCCAACTCGTCGTCGCTGACCGAGCGCAGCCAATGGTGGAAGGAGATGGAGTCAAGTTCGGCAGCGTCCTCGGCGTCCCAGGGCGCGGCGGCACCGACGCGGGCCGCGAGTTCGTCGAGGAGGCCGATGAGCCGTTCCATCTCCGCCTGGGTCTCCTCACCCACCGGGAACATCTCGCCGCTGTAGACGGTGCGGGTGCCGTCGGGGGCGATGTGGACGCTGTCACCATCGCGGTATCTCGGGTAGGTGTCCTTGCCCAGCTCCTGGAGCAGGTCCAGCAGCGCCGTCTGATCCGGTGAGACCCATTGACCGCCGATCTCGAACATCTGACCGTCGATGTGATCCGTCCATGTGCGACCGCCGACCCGGTCGCGGGCCTCGAGGACCACGACCGTCTTCCCGGCCGCTTGGAGAGTGCGGGCGGCGGTGAGGCCGGTGGGTCCGGCTCCGATGACGACGACGTCACAATCCGGCATGGGCTCTCCTTCGAACAGGTGCGGCCGGCTGCCGCTCACCCGCTCAGAGTATCCAGAGATCGCAGACAACGCCAGAAGTCGAGATCGGGGCCCGGCGGCTCAGTGGAGCCGACGGTTCGTAGGATCCGGCGGTTCAGCGGAATCCGTTCGCGTCGGCCTGTCCGTGCTCCTCCCTCGCCGTCATATATCCCCAGGAGTCAGGCCGCGAGCCGTCGACATCATCGAAGCCGTAGGTGCTCGCCAGCGCGAAGCTGCTCAGCGTGCGGGTGGTGAACCGGTTCCGTTCGGGATCTGCGGCCAGAGCCACGACTGACCTGCCGAGGAGGTGCGGCGACTCGGAGATCGCGAAGTCGACCGGCGGAAGCTCTCGTTCGGGATCGAGGGCATCGCCCATCCACGTCTCCTCCGAAGTGCTGAACCCGTCGAGCATCATCTCCGAACGCAGCCAGCCGGGGGTGATGGCGACCGCGGTGGTCCCTGCTTTCCTGAGTTCGTGGCCGAGGGCGAACGCGAAGCGACTCACCGCCGTCTTCGTCAGGTCGAGCCACACACTGTCACGGAAATGGGTGTCGTTGTAGTCCTTCGTCCCGTCGGTGATCTCGACGACGAGCCCGCCGGGGGTCGAGGTGACCAGAGGGAGCGCAGCGTGGGCTGTGGCCAGGTGGGTGAGAAGCCCTGCGCGGATGAGACGCATTCCCGCCTCGAAATCGCTCTCCCAGAACTTCTCACCCCAGGACACGTAGGCCTCTCCCCCGATGTCGTCGACCAGGATGTCCAGGCGCCCGTGCTCGTCGTCGATGCGGTCGACCACCCTGCCGATCTGATCGGGATCCCCGTGGTCGCACACGATTGCCTCGGCGTTCCCGCCCGCCTGGCGGATGAGCTCGGCTGTGCCGTCGATCGTCTCCGCCCGACCGTAGTCCGAGGGCTTGGCCGAGGTGGAGCGCCCGGTGCACCAGACGAATGCTCCGGCTCGGGCGAGATCGAGGGCGATCGCACGCCCTGTTCCCCTGGTGGCGCCGACGACCCAGGCGACACGACCCGCCAGGGACTGCTCGGCGAAATGACTGAAGGGACTGTCGTGATGTGTGGTCATGGACCCATTCTGGGCAGCAATCCCTGACAGGCAATGTCAGTGATGCGAACTATTCTCGGAGCCATGAAGGCAGCACGGTTGGTCTCCGAGATCGTCATCCTCTCGGCGCGGACCCGTCCGATCACCGCCGCCCAGCTCGCCGCGCGGCTCGAGGTCACCGTGCGCACGGTCTACCGCGATCTCGCCGAACTCTCGCGGATGGGTGTTCCGGTGGTGGCCGAATCCGGGCCGGGCGGTGGGATCGGCCTGATGGGCGGGTGGACGTCTCCCCTTTCGGGGCTGACCCGCGACGAGGTGGATTCGGTGCTCATCGGATCCCTGGCCGCGACCGACCTCGGACTCTCGAAGGAACTCGCGACAGCGCGGTCCAAAATCGCCGCCGAGTCTGAAACGATCGTCGCCGACCGCATCCTCGTCGACGGGCCCGACTGGTTCGTGACAAAGGAGCAGCCGCAGTGGCTGGTCACCATCGTCGAAGCGCTGCGGGGCAGGCGCGGAGTCCGACTCGACTATGCAGGGCCGCACGGCCGCCGGAGTCGCACCCTCATTCCCCTGGGACTCGTGATCAAAGCCGGTCGCTGGTACTTCGTCGGCCAGCCACCCGGCGGGCGGCCGCGCACCTATCGGGTCAGCCGCATCGCGGGCGCCCGGCTCCGATATGCGTCAGCGACGCCCCCACCGGGATTCGGCCTCGTGGAGTACTGGGAACGGGCGCAGCTGGAGTTCGACCGGGCGATCCGCGCCCAGACGGTGCGACTGCGACTGCCGGTCTCGAGCCTGGACGATCTGCGCCGGGTGATCCCAGGGCGACTCACCGACGATGCGATCACTGCCGGACACCCTGCCGACGACGCCCTGGAGATCGACCTGCCGATGGAGCCCGTCGCGATCGCAGTCGCTCAGCTGCTCGGCGTGCCTGGAGTCAAGGTCGTCTCTCCGCGCTCCCTGCGGGAGGCCGTGGCCGGCCGGGCCCACGAGCTGGCCCGGCTCAATGGCCCTGAGCCCGCACTGTGAGCTCAGTCGAGGATCGTGTAGCCGCCGGTGATCTGTCCGGCGCCGACTCCGCCGACGGCTTCCATCGCAGCCTTCGACAAGTCGAAGCAGCGGTCACCGTGGTAGGGCCCGCGGTCGTTGATGCGCACGGTCACGGACTTCCCGTTGGCCTTGTTGGTGACCTTCACCTTGGTGCCGAAGGGCAGCGTCTTGTGGGCGGCGGTGAGCTTGTTCGTGTCGAAGGTCTCCCCGTTTGCGGTCGTCTGACCATCGAAGCCGTCTCCCCCACCGTAGTAGGACATCGGGCAGGTGCCGTCGGCGCCCGAAGGGGCGTCTGACTTCGAGGATCCGCTGTCGTCGCCGCTGGCCGACTTGCCCTTCGATCCTTTGTCGGAGACGTCGGCCTTGGCGGTGCTCGACTTCGGCTTCGGCGCCTGCGTCTTCACCTCGATGGAGACCTCGGCGGGCTTGGCCTTCGCCTGCTCCTTCGCCTTCTCCATCGACGTGTCCGGGGACTGCGTGACTTCGGGCTCGAGGACCACGGGCGAGGCACTGACGACCTGCGCTCCGTCTCCGCCTGAGCCGGGCATGATCGCCAGGCTGGAGGCGACCACGGCAGCCGTGGCGACTGTGGGCACCACGAACGCGGAGAGGACGGGGCGGGACCGAGCGGATGCCAGGACCCCGCTGGCCGAGGGCTGAGCGGCGGAATGACGACCGGATTTCGTGCGCGGCTTCATTGCCGCGGCGAGGGACTTCAGCGTGTTCGGCCGTGAAGAAGAGTGTTTACCCACAGTGGAGACTCCAAGTTATCGGATTGTTACCTGGAGTCAGTGTAGTTGCGAAACTGTTACATTCACAAGTCGGCGCCGCTCACCGGGGCTGAGAGCTCCGGTGAGCGGCGCCGGTGACAGTCGATGCGCGTCAGTCGATGCGCGTCAGTCGGTCCGCGTCATTCGCCCCGACGACGCATGAGCTTGCGCGCACTCTGCGCGCCCGAGCTCACCGTGTGCTGGGCCTTCTCGAACACGCGGTCGACCTTGCCGGAGCGAACGGCATCGTCGATGGCGTGGGAGGCTCGGCCCAGCAGCCGGTTGACGGTGGTCTCGGCGGATTCGAGGAGACGCGATCCCGAAGCCGACTCGCGGACGTTCTGGGCTCCGGTGCTCGCCGCGGAGTAGGCCTTGGTCGCTGCCGACCGGACCCTGTCCCGGGGAGTGCGCGCGGTGGAATCGATGACGTAGTCGGGTTCGATCGGATCGTTTCGTGGGCTCATGCCTCCATCCTCATCGACGCAAGATGCCCGGTCAACAGCATCTTAGGATTGGTCCATGAATTCCCAGCCAGAGATCATCGCGCACCGAGGCGGTCGCTGGGCGGGCGCGAGCGAGAACACCCTCGAGGCATTCACCGCCGCCTCCGACCGCGGCGTCGTCTGGATGGAGACCGACGTCCACGCCTCCGCGGACGGAGTCCTCTTCGCCGCCCACGACGAGGACCTCAGCCGCATCGCCGGCCGCCCCCATCTCATTCGCGAACTCTCCGCCCGCGAGCTCGACTGCGTGGAACTGCACGGCGGCGGCCGGCTGCCGCGGATGAGCGATCTGCTCGAGGCCCTCCCGCAGGCGCGCTGGAACATCGACGTCAAGGCCGCTCACAGCATCGCCCCCACGGTCCGCACTCTGCGCAGCGCCGGGGCCGAGGCGCGGGTGCGGATGGCTTCGTTCCATTCGTCGACCCTGCGGCGGCTGCGGTCCGCGCTGCCCGGGACGCTCACCTCGGCGGGGACGGCGGAGACTGCGCTGTTCGCCCTCTCCGCGGCACTCGGCCTGCCCGCCCGGCTCCGCGCGGTACCCGCCGGGGTCGATGCGCTCCAGGTGCCGATGCGGGTCAGGGGTGTGCCGGCCGTCACCTCCGGATTCGTCGCCCGGGCCCGGGAGCGGGGCCTGCTCGTCCACGTCTGGACCGTCAACGACCCGCACGACATGCGCACACTCTCATCGCTCGGGGTCGACGGGATCGTCACCGACGAGGTCGAACTGGCCCTGACCGTCGTCGGTCCCCGCACCGGCCGGAACAGCGACCATCCGGAATAACCCGAGGCGATAGACTGTTGGGCGAGTATCAGAGGTCGGCAGTCCACAATCGGAAGGTGACACAGAAGTATGAGTGAACGCAGTCTCCGCGGCACACAGTTGGGCTCACGCAGCCTGGAATCGGAAGAGGGCGTCGAGCCCGCGCCGCGCCAGATGGTCGAATTCGAGTGCGAGGACGGCACTCGGTTCAAGGTTCCGTTCTCCATCGAGGCCGAGGTGCCTTCGACCTGGGACTCCGGCAAGCACGGCATCGGCGTCCGGGTCGGCGTCAACGAACCCGATGGCGAACCCGAGAAGCACGTGCGTTCGCATTGGGACATGCTCCTGGAACGCCGCTCGTTCGACGAGCTGCAGGTCCTCCTCGACGAACGCCTCGCGATCCGTCGCGGAGAGGTCCCGGCTCAGAGCTGAGGATCCCGGTACCCCAAGAAGGGCGGGTGGCGTGCAGAATCTGCACCCACCCGCCCTTCTTCGCGGTTTCGACCGGCTCAGCCGACGGTCGAAGCGCGCCTGGCGGCTCAGCTCGCGGTCGAGACGCGCGCTGGCCGGCTCAGCTCGCCTCGGCGTGCCTGCGTGAGCCGCCCGCCCAGCGGGACAGCAGACTGCGCGCCTGACGTCCACGCCGGGCCAGGCCCCAGCCGGCGACCTTCGTGAAGGCCTCAGAGATGATCGAGGAGCTCATCTTCGACTCCCCCAGCTCGCGCTCCACGAACACGATGGGCACCTCGGCAACCCGGAAGCCGGCTTCGACGGTGCGGTAGGTCATGTCGATCTGGAAGCAGTAGCCCTGCGACTGGACGTCGGTGAGGTCGAGGCTCTCGAGCACTTCGCGTCGGTAGGCCCGGAAGCCCGCAGTGGCGTCCCTGACGCCGAGGCCCATCACCGTGTCGACGTAGATGTTGGCTCCGCGGGAGAGGAGGAATCGGGATCGCGGCCAGTTGACGATCGCTCCGCCGCGCTTCCAGCGGGAGCCGATGACGAGGTCGGCCCGGCCTTCGCGCGCCACGGCGAGGAGCTGTCCGAGGTCGATGGGGCGATGAGAGCCGTCGGCGTCGAACTCGCAGATGATGTCGTAGTCGCGCTGCAGCGCCCAGTCGAACCCGGCGAGGTAGGCCATTCCCAGACCGGCCTTCTCCGTGCGGTGCAGCACGTGGACGCGGGGATCCGTCCGCGCCTGCTCGTCGACCCAGTCTCCAGTCCCATCGGGCGAGCCGTCGTCGACGACGAGGACGTCGACCTCCGGGCGATGTTCGAACAGCCCGGACAGAGTGACGGGGAGCGCGAGCCGTTCGTTGTAAGTGGGGATGACCACCAGTATCTTCGAAACCACGGCCTCCACCCTACGCCCGCCGCGGGGAGAATATTGAGCCGACACCCCCGCCTTCGGACCACGTTGTGCAACGAGTTATCTAATGACGGGGGCGCCGGCCCCATTCCGTTCTCATCGGAATGACAGACTCGAATCTACTTGCTGGTTGGGTCTTTGCAAAATCCCTCTGACCTGCACTTTCAGCTGAACACGCTGGTCAGGGCGAGAGCGGCGGACACAAGTTTGTTTTTCCTCTCGGCGTGTCGGCTTGAGTTTCGTCTCAGTCGAGGTCCACTCGCGTGGGCAGGGGCACGCTGTCGGAGAGTTCCGGCAAGCCCGGTGTTCCCGACCGCGGATCCGTGCTCCAGGCCGCGACACGAGGGTCGGAGACCTGAACGACGAGGCGTTCGACCTTCCAGCGCACGATGTCGGCCGGGGCGCCGGGGACGAGGACGCCCCCTTCGGGATTGCCCGCCGCCCGATGGGCGAAGCGAGTGGCGGCGTTGAAGGCCGCCCGCGCGGAGATCCCGTCGTCGCCGAGCACTGCCGAGCGCACGCTCGCCCAGGGCGATGCCTGCGAATACGTCCAGGACACCTGTGCCCCGGCGGAGAGCAGCTGGGCAAGTGGCTGGGGGCGGTCGGGGTCGAGGGTGACGGCGAGGCCGCAGCTCCCGAGCGCCTCCACCGCCGCCGTGGGGACGCTGAAGTCGAGCAGGAGCCGGTACCCGTGGCGCTGAGCGACGGCGCGAATCCCGCCCAGGCGGTCGAGGACGGTCTGCAGCTGCCCCGCGGACGCCACCCGCACGTACACGGCTCGCGTGGGGGCCGCCTCGAGGTCGAGGAAGGCCTCGGCGCTCAGGGACACTCCGCGAACCGCCGTACCGTCGAGACCCTCTCGGTGGGCAGCACCTGCGGCAGCATCATCCGTGGAGGCGATGCCCTCCGGCGTCGCCTCCGGATACGCGATGACCTCGAGACCGGCCGGCGCCGCTGCAGCGAACTCCCGCACCGACTCTCTCGGGCCGAGGACATGGACGTGGGAGAAACCCCGGTCCCAGAACTCGGCGGCAGTGGGAGCGGCGGCACCGAGGACCTGCCCGGAATGCACGAAACCGGGGGTCAGGAAGTCCCCTCCGAGGTCGATGGCCCCGGGATCAAGGGCCAGGGCCGCCTCGTCGGATCCGATGAACGATACGCGCGAATCGCTCGTCCCCAGTGCGGTCGCGAACGGATCGGCACTGCTGTACACATCTCCACCAAAGTACATAGTCACAGCCGCCAGGGTACACCTGAGCGGTTGACCCGAGTTCTCAAGTCAGCGGCGTCCGGTATCGTCTCGGATGTGAAGCCATTGGTTCTGATCGACACCCCCGCCCTCTACTACCGCGCCTTCTATTCGGTCCCCGACTCGATCGTCAACGACGACAAGATGCCGGTCAACGCCGTCCGCGGCGTTCTCGATGCGATCGCTGCGATGATCCGCCGCCTCGGCTCCGACCGGGTGGTGGCGACGATGGACGCGGACTGGCGCCCGGAGTTCCGGACAGCGATCATGCCCGAGTACAAGGCCGCGCGGGTCCGCGACGAGGAGGCGGGCACGGAGATCCCCGAGCAGCTGGCGGCCCAGCTCCCGCTGTTGCGGCGGGTGCTCGACGCCGCCGGCATTCCCCTCGCCGAGGTGGACGGGACGGAGGCCGATGACGTGATCGCGACCATGGCCGCCGAATCCCGGACCCCGGTGGTCATCGTCTCCCCCGACCGCGATCTGCTCGCGCTCCTCGACGCCGACCGCGACGTCACGGTCCTGCGTCCGCGCAAGGGCGGAGAGTGGGAGGCGATCGCGGCCGAGGATCTGCCCGAGATGTACGGGGTGCCCGATGGGACCCGGTACCGGGAGCTCGCCGCACTGCGCGGCGACCCCTCGGACGGACTGCCGGGAGCACCGGGCATCGGGGAGAAGACGGCAGCGACCCTGCTGGCCGGCTTCGGATCCCTCGAGGCGATCATCAGGGCCGCGAAGGCCGGAGTGAAGACGGGTGGGCTGAGCCCCAAACGCGCCCAGACGCTCATCGAGCACGAGGACGCCCTCGACGCCACGGTGCGGGTGATGACATGCCTGACCGACGTCGACCACGGCATCGACCTCGAGGCGATCCCGTATCCCCTCGACCGCGCCGCCGTCGAGGCGGCGGCTCTCGGGCAGAACATCTCGCGCTCGGTGAGATCCCTGCTCGACGCGCTCGAGGAGCAGCGGCCCACCTCGGCGGGGACGGCCACGTTCGCCGCCGCGGCCGTTCCCTCGGTCTCCGCTCCCCTGCCCTGGTCGCAGTGCCGACTGGTCGGCTTCGACCTGGAGACGACCGGCGTCGATCCCGCCACCGCCCGGATCGTCACCGCCGCCTTCGTCGAATCCGCCCAGCAGGTGCGGACCTGGCTCGCCGATCCGGGCATCGAGATCCCGGAATCGGCGCGTGCTGTCCATGGGATCACCACCGAGTACGCCGCCGCGAACGGGCTCCCCGCCGCCGAGGTGGTCGCCGCTCTGTGCGCCGTCCTCGCCGAGCTCAAGGCCGAGAACGGCGTCCTCGTCGGCCACAACATCGTCTACGACCTCAGCGTCCTCGCCGCCGAAGTCCGCAGGCACCAGCCGCACGTCGACCTCAGCGCCATCCTCCCCGCCGTCGTCGACACCTATGTCGTCGATCGCCAGGTCGAACCGCGGCGTCGCGGCAAGCGCACACTCACTCAGACCGCGCTGCGCTGGAACGTCTCCCTCCTCGATGCCCATGACGCGGCCGCCGATGCGCTGGCGGCCCTGGAGATCGCGCGCGCCCTGGCGGGCAGCTCCGTCGACGTCGCCGGCCTGACCTGCACGGAGATCATGGCCGCCCAGGGCACGTGGAAGCGCGCCCAGGCGGAGGATCTCCAGTCCTGGCTGCGGCTGAACCGCGACCCGCTGGCAGTCGTCGACGCCTCCTGGCCGATGGCCGCGGACGTTAGACTCGACTCCGATCACCACAACCTCTGAAGGACGACTATGGGACTCTTCTCTCGCCTGCTCAATCGCCCCGGCGCCCAGGCCGACAGGACGACCGGCTGGTTCGCCCGCGCAGCGGACGACCTCGAGCGCGCCGGACGCGAATTCGCCGACCTCGACGACAAGGAGTTGAGCGAGGCGGCGGGCGAGATCTTCACCTCGGGGGCGGAGAAGGACAACCTGATCCGCTACTGCGCTCTGGCGCGTGAGGTCTCCGACCGCGCCCTCGATGAGCGCGCCTACGACACCCAGCTCAAGGGACTTGTCGGCCTGCTCCAGGCCAACGTCGTGCAGATGGCCACCGGTGAGGGCAAGACCCTTGTCGGGGCGTTGGCCGCGGCCGGATACGCGCTGCAGGGGCGTCGCGTGCACGTGGTCAGCGTCAACGACTACCTCGCGGTGCGCGACCGGAACTGGATGAAGCCGGTGTTCGACCTCATGGGCGTGAGGTCGGCCTCCATCTCCGCGTCGATGAGCGACGAGGAGCGCCGCGCCGCCTACCGCGCGGAGGTCCTCTACGCCTCCGTCACCGAGGTGGGGTTCGACGTTCTCCGGGACCGGTTCGTCACCGACGACGCCCAGATCCGCGTGCCCGAGCGAGATGTCGTCATCGTCGACGAAGCCGATTCGGTGCTCATCGACGAGGCCCGCGTCCCGCTCGTCCTCGCCGGCTCGGCGAGCATCGAAGGCGCGGACGAGAAGATCGCCGCCCTGGTCGAGACACTGGTGCCCGGCCACGACTACGAGATCAGCCCCGACCACCGGGCGGTCTCGCTCACCGACGAGGGCATCGGCACGGTCGAATCCGCGCTCGGGGTCGAACTCTACGGCGAGGACTCGAGCACACTGGCCGCCGTCAACCTCGCCCTCTATGCCAAGACCCTGGTCAAACGGGATGTCGACTACCTCGTCGTCGGCGGCCGGATCAAGCTCATCTCCGCCTCTCGCGGACGCATCGCCGAACTCCAGCGCTGGCCCGACGGGCTCCAGGCCGCCGTCGAGGCGAAAGAGAAGGTGACGACGACCGAGAGCGGCGAGATCCTCGATCAGATGACCGTCGAGGAGCTCATCCACGGCTATTCGACGGTGTGCGGGATGACCGGCACGGCGTTGGCCGTGGGCGATGACCTGCGGGAGTTCTACGACCTCGAGATCGTTCCGATCGACACTCATCTGCCGGTGATCAGGATCGACGAACCCGACCGCCTCTACACCTATCAGGAGTCGAAGGAGCGGGCGATCGTCGAGGAGGTCATCGACAACCATGGGAAGGGTCGCCCGGTGCTCATCGGCACCTCTTCCGTGGCCGAGAGCGAATCACTGGCCGCCCGACTCATCGACAAGGGCATCGACGTCCGCGTCCTCAACGCCAAGGACGATTCGGCCGAGGCCGAGATCATCTCCGCGGCCGGCCGGCCGGGGGCCGTCACCGTCTCGACGCAGATGGCCGGGCGCGGCACTGACATCCGGCTCGCGGGAGACGAGGTCGCCGAGGCGGGTGGCCTGCTCGTCATCGGCGCCGGCCGCTACCTGTCGTCGCGGCTCGACGATCAGCTGCGCGGACGCGCGGGTCGGCAGGGTGATCCGGGCACCTCGGTGTTCTTCACCAGCCTCGAGGACGAGCTGCTGACCCGGGTGCCCGAGATCCAGCGGTTCGTCGCCGAGGGAGACGAGACCGGCCGGATCGATTCGAAGCGGGCTCTGCAGCTGGTCGAACACGCGCAGCGGATCGCCGAGGGCCAGAACACGGCACTGCACCGCGACACCTGGCGGTTCAACGAGCTCATGGCCAAACAGCGCGAGCTCGTGCTCGAACGTCGTCGCCAGCTGCGCACCGAGGGGCATGGGGTCGAGGAGCTCAGGGAGCGCCTCGGCGACCGGGCCGGTGACCTCGAACAGCAGCACGGACGTGAACTCGTCGATCGGTCGCTGGTTGAGGTCATGCTCTTCCACCTCGACGCCCGCTGGGTCGACCATCTGGCCTTCCTCAACGATCTGCGCGAGGGCATCCATCTGCGCACGTTCGCGCGGGAGAAGCCGCATGAGGCGTTCAACACGGAGTCGATCCGCGTCTTCTCCTCGTTCTGGGCCGACGTCATCGACGATTCGGCGCAGACGGTCGAGGACGCGGAATTCACCGCTGAGGGGATCGACCTCGCCTCCCACGGACTCAAGCGCCCGTCCTCGACGTGGACCTACCTGACGACGGAGAGCGCATTCGGCTCGGACATCGAGAACGTCGTCAAGAAGATCAAACGCTGAGCGCTCAGTCGGCGACGACTCCCCTGCGGATGGCGTCGATGGTACGCCGGATCCGGACCGCGGTCTCGGGTCCGACCACCTCGGCGACCTGACCGAGCAGGTCGAGGCTCTGCTTCGCCCAGCGGACGAAGTCTCCGGCGGCGATGTCGGTGCCGCGCAGGGATTCGGACAGATTCTTGCCCTCGGTCCAGCGGTACATCGGCTTGAACAGTCCCCGGTCGGGCTCGGGAGTCGTCGCCAGAGCGTGCTGCTCCTCGAGCAGGAAGAGGTTGCGCCACGTCGCCACCGCCTCGTCCCCCACCACCTTGAGGTCACGGCTCGGAGCGCGCTCGGGACGGATCGGGTCCCCGCCGCGGGACTGGAAGACGAAGCAGGAGGAGAACGCCGCGAGCTCGGGTTCGTCGAGTGCGTCCCAGAGTCCGGCCCTGATCGTCAGTGCGACGAGCAGGTCCCGTTCCCCGTAGATGCGTCGCAGCATGGCGGAGTCGTCGGGCAGGAAGCCGAGGATCCGCAGAACGTCCTGGACGCGGTCGAACACCAGCGCGATCGACGTGGTCCTTCCCTCGATCCTCGAGATCAGGGAGTTGTTCTCCTTGACCAGCTTCGCCGCGCGATTGGCCCAACGGGCGTGGATCTCCCGGTCGGGACAGTCGTGGCAGGGATGGGCACGCAGCAGAGCAGTCAGCTCGGAGACCTTCCGGCTGACCCCGGAACGCTCCTCGGGACCCTCCCACTGGGCGTGCCAGTCGACCTTCCCCTCAGCTTTGGCCTCGGCGAGGATGGTCAGCAGCTGCCGCCGATCACCGGCCTGCCGATGGTTGAACTTCTTCGGCACCCGGATCCGGCCCATCGAGGCCACAGGCTCGGTCACCTCGTGGGGGCGCAGGTGCCACACCTTGCCGGTCTCCGTGAGCACGGTCGGCAGCCGGGACACCCCGTCACGATTGCTCATCGGCGCGATGATGACGGCCGTGCCCTCGACGCGGCGGGTCGGCAGTGTGACGACGTCACCGATCCGCAGGGCGGTCAGCGATTCGACGGTCTCCCGCTGCCGGTTCTTCGACCGGGTCTTCGTCTCCTGCTTCTCCGCATCGGAGATCTGCTGCCGCAGGGAGGCGTACTCACCGAAGTCGCCGTGCTCGCACTGCATCGACTTCTCATAGGCGGCGATGGTCGCTTCGTTCTTGCGGACTTTGCGGGCCAGGCCGACGACGGCCTTGTCTGCCTGGAACTGGGCGAACGAGGTCTCGAGGACCTTTGCGGCCTCGTCCGAGCTCATCCGGGAGAGCAGATTGGCCGTCATGTTGTAGGTGGGGCCGAAGGCGGAGTTGAGGGCGTAGGACCGGTTGGAGGCGAGAGCGGCGAGTTCGCTGACCTCGAAGCTGGGATGCCAGACGACCACGGCGTGACCGATCCGGTCGATCCCGCGGCGCCCGGCCCGGCCGGTCAGCTGCGTGTACTCCCCTGGCGTGATCGACACGTGGGCTTCGCCGTTGAACTTGACGAGCTTCTCCAGCACCACCGTCCGGGCAGGCATGTTGATGCCCAGGGCCAGCGTCTCGGTCGCGAAGACGACCTTGATGATCCCTGCCGAGAACAGCTCCTCGACGAGCTCCTTGAACTGAGGGATCATCCCCGCATGGTGGGCGGCGACACCGAGCAGCAGCCCCTCGCGGAAGGAGTGGAAGCCGAGGATACCGAGGTCGTCGTCGGAGAGTTCATCGCGCAGCTCTTCGAGCTTGCGGTTGACGATGACCTTCTCCTCACGGGAGTTGAGGTCCACACCGCCCGCGAGATACTGCTCGACCGCTTCGTCACATCCATTGCGGGAGAAGATGAACATGATCGCCGGCAGCATCCCCGATTCGGCCAGGGCGGCCACGACCTGCGTGCGGCTGGGCCGACGGAAGCTGGACCGCATCCCGCGTTCGCGCTTCGACCGGGGACCGCCGTAGGTGCGGGTGGCGTGTCCGAGGGCGGGGTCGATGCGTTCGGAGTCGTGATGGGTGAACAGGTCGTACATCCGGTGCCCGACGAGTACGTGGTTGACTAACGGGACCGGGCGATGGTCGGTGGAGATGACGGTGGTCGGCCCGCGCACCTCCCGCAGCCAGGCGCCGAACTCCTCGACGTTGGACACGGTTGCCGACAGGGACACCATCTGCACCCGGTCGGGCAGGTGGATGATGACCTCCTCCCACACGGGGCCGCGGAACTTGTCGGCGAGGTAGTGGACCTCGTCGAGGACGACGAACCCGAGGTCATGCAGGCCGGACAGGTCGTTGTAGAGCATGTTGCGCAGAACTTCGGTGGTCATGACGATGATCGGGGCGTCGCGCCGGATCGTCGTGTCCCCGGTGAGCAGCCCGACGGACTCTTCCCCGTGAACCGCCATCAGGTCGTTGAACTTCTGGTTGCTCAGGGCCTTGATCGGGGTCGTGTAGAACACGCGTCGCCCCTCGGCCATGGCGAGTTCGACCGCGAACTCCGCGATCAGGGTCTTCCCGGCTCCGGTCGGGGCGGTGACGAGGACGTCTTTGCCCTCCTGCAGCTCCCGGCAGGCTTCGAGCTGGAAGTCGTCGAGCGCGAAGTCCATCCGGGCTTCGAAGGCCCCCAAGGGCGTCGTGGCCTCTTCGGCCCGGGCACGGTATCGGGCATAGGCCGCGGAGGGGCTGAGGGAGTCAGTCATTGTCGTCCAGTTCTTCAAGTTCGGTCTCATCGACCCAGAGTCCCTGGGCGATGAGCTTCTTCTTCCGTCTCCGGTCGATGAGCACGCACACGCCCCAGGCCAGGGTGAACAGGGTAAGCATGGGGATGACGAGGAAGAACATCGACATCGCATCGGGGGTGGGGGTGGCGACGGCGGCGAACACGAAGACGATGAGCACGATCACTCGCCACGACTTCCGGATGGTGGCGGCCGAGAGGATGCCCATCATGTTCAGCCCCACCATCAGGACGGGGAGCACGAATGCCAGCCCGAAGACCACGATGATGATCATCACGAACGTCAGGTAGTCCTGCGCCGGGATGATGTTGGCCGCGCCCTCGGGGGTGAAGGAGGTCAGTGCCTTCACGGCGTTCGGCAGGGCGAAGAACGCCATGGTCGACCCGGCGAGGAAGAGCGGGATCGCGGCGGAGAGGAATCCCACCGAGTAGCGCTTCTCCTTCTTCGTCAGCCCCGGCATCACGAAGGCCCACACTTCGTAGAGCCAGATGGGGCAGGAGATGAAGATGCCGATGAAGAACGAGAGCTTGATCTTCATGTCGAACGGAGAGGCGACTCCGGCGAAGTTGATCTGGGCCACCCGTCCGGTGGACTCGTTGATGGTCCGGATCGGCTGCTGCAGGATCGCCAGCACATGGTCGTAGAGGAACCAGCCCGCGACAGCGCCGATCACGATCGCGAGGACCGAGATGAGGACGCGGTTGCGCAGTTCGATGAGATGCCCGAGGACGGGCATCTTCTTCTCAGAGTTCTTGCTCTTGTCTGCCGAAAGCGGTTTCCGGTCGCTGTGTTCCTTCACTTCCCGTGCGTCTGCGGGTCCTGCTTCTCATCGGTGCTGCGCTTGACCCCGGCAGCGTCGGTCGAACCGGCGGCGGGATCGGTGCCGGCACCGGAGTTCAGTTCGCCCGGTTCCGTGGTCTTGGGCTCGTCGTCGCGCAGGTCCTTGACCTCGGACTTGAAGATCTTCAGGGACTGGCCCAGGCTGCGGGCGAGCATCGGCAGCTTCGGGGCACCGAAGATGAGGACGATGACGGCGACGACGATGAGGATGTGGGGCAGGCTTACGTGACCCATGAGGGCGGCTCCTTAGGTAGAACGTGCAGTGACGATTCTACGCCGTGCGGCTGTGCCTTTCATCCTCGAGCCTCTCCAGCGCGGCGGCGATCGCTTCCGGGTCGTCGATCTCCGCGATGACATCGGCGTGGCAGAGCAGGAATCGGCTGAGCCAGTCGAGGGAATGGACGACCATCCTGATGCTCACGCTTCCATCGCCATTCACCGAATATTCACGGTCGAGCAGTTCGAGTTCGTCGGCCAGCCATGCCCCGTCCGCGCTCAGCCGCATCGTCACCTCGCGGCTGGTGTCCTGCGCCGAGGCGGCGGACAGAGGCGGGTGGGACGCCGGCTTCCAGGACCGGATCTTGCTCAGCGCGAACCGACGCGGGGCCTGGACCTCGTAGCACCAGGCGTCGAGGTACCAGTCGGCGCCGGGCACGAGCCGGTGCGGGGCGATGACCCGGGAGGTCAGTTCGTCGCGGGAGGCGACGTAGTAGTCGATGCTCACTGCGGACTCTGCGGCGATGGCGGAGCGGAGGAACTCCATCAGCTCCTCGTCCGCGGGCAGCGGAGAGACCTCGACGGGGGTGTGCAGGTTCTCCCCCGCCGCCTGCCGCAGCTTGCCGGCGGCCGTGCGCACCGCCTCGGCGTCGAGTCCCGGGATGAGGTCGATGAGGTCGAGGGCGAGGACCAGGACTCCGGCCTCCTCCGCGCTCAGCCGCACCGGCACGGAGACCTCCTCGGCGTTGGAGATGTAGATCTTGCCTCCCTCCCAGGAGGCGTCGATGAGGTCGTCGGGCATGTGCCCGGGGCGCCCGGTGACGAACAGGAGCTGCAGATCGTCGATGAGGGTCGCGGCGTCGACGCCGAAGTAGTCGGCGGTCTCCTGGAGGTCGACGCCCGGGTGGGCGTCGAGATAGGGCACCAGGCTGAGCAGCCGGGTCAGACGTTCACGCGCTGAGGACATCGCGGCCTCCCAATCGGTGCAGGGACTTCGCAATCGTGGCGCGCCGATCGGCAACGGCCCGTCTCAGCTCCTCGGGTCCGATCACCTCGACGGCGCCGCCGTAGCTGACGATCTCCGCGGCCAGGGCCGCGGCGTCGCTGTACTCGATGACGATGGCATCGTCCTCGGCTCGGACCTGCCGGCGGCGCAGCGGATCGGCGCGGTGGGCCCGCAGTCGCAGCTTCGCCTCGGCGACGAACGCCATCTCGGAACTCGAGCTCAGCGTCAGGTGCCAGGCGTTGTCGGTGGGGATCTCGTAGTCCCCGGGCTCCCGACCGGAGATTTTGCCCAGCTTTCCCTCGATCCGGCTCAGCCGGAACGTCCGCTGCGCCTGTCGGTCGAGGTCGAAGCCGATCAGGTAGACGCGGTCTCCGCGGCTGAGCAGGGCGTAGGGTTCGAGCCTGACCTTCCGCGGCGCCTGCCCCGGTTTGTGGTACTTGAACCCGATCGCCTCCCGCGCGTTGATGTGTCGCAGGGCGGTGGCGAAGTTCGCGGTCGAGAGCCGGGTCGAGGCCATCACCTGGCTCGCCTGTCCGGGATTCGCCTCGACGAGGTCGATCCCCAGCCCCCTCAGCTTCGTCAGCGCCTGGCCCACGCTCTCCCCAAGCTCGGTGTTCGACCAGAACTGGGCGGCCACGGCCACGGCCGCGGCTTCGGACGGAGTGAGGTCGACATCGCCCATCGCGTAGTCATCGGCCGAGATCCGGTAGCCGGTCTCTCCCTCGTCGCCGTAGGCGTCGTGCTCGGCACGGGTCGCGATCGAGATGCCCATCTGCCGCAGCAGCTCCTTGTCGCGGGAGAACTTCCGGTCGAAGGCCGCTTCATCGAGATCCGCATAGCCGTCGATGACCCGCATCAGGGTGCGGCGGGAGACCCAGCCACGGGCGGCGCGCAGGGCGATGAGCAGGTTCATCAGACGTTCCGTCTGCTGTCTCTGTCTGCTGGGACGAGGAGTGTTCACGATTCCACCGTAGCGCAGACCGGCGATAGTCTTGGGACCATGATCCATTGGCGCAAGGGAATCGTGACGGCGGTCCGCTCCAGGCGGCCCGGCTGCACGGAGGTCGAGGCAGAGCTCGGGCAGCCGCTGCCGGGTTCGGACACCGTGGCCATCAGGGCCATCGCCTACACCGAGGCGGTGGGAGATCCGCAGGTCGGCGACACGGTCCTGCTCAACGTCTCGGCCCTGGCCAAACGACTGGGCACCGGCGGGTTCGGTCTCGTCGTGGCCCTGCCCGAGGCGCTGCCCGCTGATCCCCCGCCCGGCCCCGGGCATCTGGTCAAGGACCGGTACTCGCCGCTCCAGACGATGGTGCTCGGCGTCGACGACCAGGAGTCGGCGCATCACGCGACGCTGGCCACGGCGGAGTCCCTCGAGTCCATGCCGGTGCTGGTCGCGGATCTGCACTCGGCGCTGCCGGCCATCGTCGCCGGGATTCGTGCGGAGAACCCCGACCTCAAGGTCGCCTACGTCCTCAGCGACGGGGCAGCTCTGCCGGCCCCGTTCTCACAGGCCGTCTCCGGACTCAAGGACGCCGGCTGGCTCACCGGCAGCATCAGCACCGGCCAATCCTGGGGCGGGGACCTCGAAGCCGTGACGATCCACACCGGGCTGCTCGCCGCCCGGCATGTGATGGGCGCGGACGTCGCGATCGTCACCCAGGGTCCGGGGAACCTGGGCACCGGCACGAAGTACGGCTATTCGGGCCTCGTCGCCGGTGAGCATCTCAATGCCGCCGCCCTGCTTCGCGGGAGGCCGGTGGGCGTCCTCCGGATGTCGAACGCCGATGGCCGGGGCCGTCATTTCGGCATCTCCCACCATTCCCTGACCTCGCTGACCGAGATCGCCCGGCCCGGGGTGAGCGTTCCCGTCCCCGACTTCTCCACCCTCGCCGAGGCGGACGTCGCCGAGATGGACGCCGACCCCGCCGGTCTCGCCGAGGTCACCGCCGGCCAGCTCGAGCGCCTGACCATGCACGAGCTCATCGACGTCGACCTGGACGGGCTGTGGGCCGCTCTCAAGTCGTGCCCGGTCGGGCTGTCGACGATGGGACGCAGACTGCCCGCCGACGCAGCAGCCTTTCTGGCTGCCGCCGCGGCGGGCAGACTGGTCGCGCAGCGCTGAAATCAGCGCCCGGAGTCAATGACTCAGCGCACGTTCTCGAGGTCGCAGACGAAGATCAGGCTCTCACCGGGCTTGATCACACCGCCCGCTCCCTGATCCCCGTAGGCCAGGTGCGGCGGGATCTGCAGGGTGCGCCGCCCCCCGACCTTCATGCCCTGGATGCCCTGGTCCCAGCCGGCGATGACCATGCCGGAGCCGAGACGGAACTCGAGCGGCGTCCCCCGGTTGTAGGAGGCGTCGAACTCCTCTCCCGTCGAATGGGCGACGCCCACGTAGTGCACACTCACGGTGTCACCGGGGCCGGCTTCCGGGCCGTCACCGATGATGGTGTCGGTGATGACGAGTTCGGTCGGCGCCTCGCCGGGGAATTCGACTTCTGGCTTCTGCTTGCTCATTGTGCTCCTCCTGGTGGTTGACTCTCAGCCCTGGGCCGAGAGGATGTCGATGACGAAGATGAGAGTGGAGTTGCCGGGGATCTTCGGTGGGCTGCCCTGCTCGCCGTAGCCCTTGTCCGGTGGGATGACGAGGACGACCTGGCTGCCGACCTTCTGACCGACGAGGCCTTCGTTCCAGCCGTCGATGACCTGGGCCTGACCGACCGGGTCGACCGCGAAGGGACCGCGCCCCTCCTGCCAGCTCGAGTCGAAGTACTTCGAGGTGTCGTTCCACAGCCAGCCGGAGTAGTGCACGGCCACACTCTGGCCCGCCTTGACCTCCGGGCCGTCGCCTTCGATCGTCGTGTACGACTTCAGCTCCTTCGGCGGCTGCCCCGTCGGCTTCGAGATCGCCGGTTCGCCGTTCTCGGCCCAGGTCACGATCACCGGATTGCCCGACTGATCGAGCTTCTTGCCCTCGGCGCGGGTCTTCGGCTTCTCCGTCTTCTGGACGTCGATGACGTAGACGAGGGTCTGCTTCGGCTGCCCCTGCTGGGCGACCCCGTTGAGGGACATGAGGATCCGCGATCCGACGGGCACGTTGAGGAGCGCGTCGTAGAGGTCCTTCGAGATCTGCGAGCTGTCCATCGGGAACCCGGCCGGCGCTTTCGAGTCATAGCTCGACTCGATGACCTTGCCGGTCGTTCCCGACACCAGGGTCATCTGCGCGGTGACCTGCTCGCCCTCGGCGATCTTCGCCCCGTCGCCCTCCGAGATGACCTTGCGAGCGCTCTCGCCGACGACCAGCGGGGATTCGAAGGACACCTTCGGCTTCTCACCGAATTTGCCCTCGACACCGATGTCCTCGAGGCTGGTCGACTTCGCGTCCTTCGCGGACACCGAGGGTGGGGCGCTGGGCGTCGTCTCGGCCGAATCGCTCTGCCCGCAGGCCGACAGCAGCAGCGCGGCGGCGGCGATGGCACTGAGCACTTGAGTGCGCACGTGGTTCCTTTCTCACAGCTTGTGTGGACCAATTGAGGATCTTACCGGTCTGGCCGACCGCGACTTCTCAGAGTGCTTCTCAGAGACCGGCGATGAGGGCCTCGGCTTGCGGATGGGTCGACTCGAACGGGTCCTTGAGCGCCACCGCCCGACCGGCTTCGTCGTTGAGCCGCAGATGCACCCAGTCGACGGTGTAGTCGCGGCGCGCCGCATGGGCGGCGCGGACGAATTCGCCGCGGATCGCGGCCCGCGTCGTCGCCGGGGCCCGGTCCTTCGCGCGTTGCGCCGCCTCGGCGGGGACGAGGCATTTCGCGACTCCGGCTCGCTCGAGCTTCGGGAACAGGCCGGTGGCCGGGGTGATGTCGTGGTAGGCGATGTCGAGCCGGTGGATCCGCGGATCGGCGATGTCGTCGATGCCCCGGGCCAGGGCCCGGTCGATGAGCGCCTTCTTCATCACCCAGTCGATCTCGTGCTCGACGGCGGTGAAGTCCTGGGATTCGACGCTGTCCAGCATCCGGGTCCAGAGGTCGATCACATAGAAGGCTGTGGAGTCGTCGCCGAGGCTGTGGTCACCGGAGTCGACGATGACCTGGGCCCGATCGCGGTAGTCGGCCAGCAGCCGCAGGGGGGTGATCGTGGAGCCGTCCGTTCGTTCCAGCGGCACCGACCCGGTGAGGTCGCGGGCGACGAGCCGGATGTCGCGCACGGGGTGGCGCAGCCCGTGTTCGGGGATCCGCGCACCCTGCTCGATGAGGTCGAGGATGAGGATCGCGGATCCGATCTTCAGCGCCGAGGTGGCCGTCGACATCGAGGAGTCACCGACGATGACGTGCAGCCTCCGGTACTTCTCCGAGTCCGCGTGGGGTTCGTCGCGGGCGTTGATGATCGGCCGCGACCGGGTGGTGGCCGAGGACAGTCCCTCCCACATCACGTCGGAGCGGGCGGAGAGGCCGAACATCTTGTCGTCCGCGCTGACCTCCTCGTCGGGGTGGAAGGAGGACTTCGTCGGGATGATGGCCCCGGCTCCGACGAGCAGCTGCCGGGAGACGAGGAATGGCAGCAGCACCGAGGTCAGCCGGTTGAAGTCGAGGTTGCGTCGGATCAGGAAGTTCTCGTGGGAGCCGTAGGAGTTGCCGGCGGCGTCCGTGTTGTTCTTGACCATGTGGATGCGTCCGCCCACTCCGTCGGCGTCGATGCTCGACTGCGCCTGCTCCAGGAGGTCGATCATCAGCGCCTCCCCCGCCCGGTCCTGGGTGAGCAGGTCGGTCAGTGAGTCACATTCGGCGGTCGCGTATTCGGGGTGGGAACCGACGTCGAGGTAGAGCCGGGAGCCGTTGGGCAGGAACACGTTCGAGGACCGGCCCCATTCGACGACCGGCCGGAACAGGTACCGTGCGATCTCCTCGGGGCCGATCCGCCGCTGGTCCGCGCCCGGGGTGTGGGCGAGTCCGTATTCGGTCTCGAGCCCGTAGATGCGCGCCATCACTCGTCTCGCATCTCGACCATCGCGGCATCGGTCAGACGCCGGAACGTGCGATGACCCGGAGCGGTGCGGTCGAGCACCGCGGCCTCGAGGTCGCGAGTGGGCAGCGGCCCGGTCGTCGCTTCGGCCAGGGCCCGCACCCCGTGGTTGAAGACCGCGCGCAGGTCGAGCTCGGAGGTGGTCAGCCCGGCGAGCCTCGCCGTGATCGCCTCGGCCTGACCGCCGATGGCCACGTGCTCGGACTCGTCGATGACCGATCCGTCGTAGGAGAGCCGGTAGAGCTGGTCCCCGGCGCCGGTGGCACCGAGTTCGGCGACGACGAGTTCGACCTCGAAGGGCTTCGACTCGGTGGTGAAGACCCCGGCCAGGGTCTGGGCGTAGGCGTTGGTCAGTCCGCGGGCGGTGACGTCGGTCCGGTGGTAGGAGTACCCGCGCAGGTCGGCGTAGCGCACCCCGGCCTGCCGCAGGGTCTCGAACTCGTTGTACTTCCCGACCGCCGCGAAGCCGATCCGGTCGTAGATCTCCGCGATCTTGTGCAGGGTCGGGGACGGGTTCTCGGCGAGGAACAGGATGCCGTCGTCGTAGCGCAGGACGACGACGGACCGGCCGCGGGCGATGCCCTTGCGGGCGAAGTCCGCCCGGTCCTTCATCAGCTGCTCGGGCGAGACGTAGAACGGTGCCTGGCTCATGACTGTGCCCTCCTGGTCCGGCGCTCCACGATCTCGTCGGCGGCCGCGAGGATCCGAGCGGCCTCGACCTCCTGCACTCCGCCGACGGTGTCGACCGTGAAGACGGTCGGCGCGATCCGGCGCACGAAGTCCGGGCCGCCCGTGGCCGAATCCTCGTCGGAGGCGTCGAACAGGGACTCGACGGCCACCCTGATCGCGGCATCGGCGCTGAGCCCGGGCTCCCACAGCTTCTTCAGGGCGCCGCGGGCAGGTCCCGAGCCGGAGCCGATCGAGTGGAAGCGGTGCTCTTCGTATTTGCCGCCGGTGACGTCGAAGCTGAAGATCTGCCCGCCCGGGGCACTGTCGTCGACGCCGGCGAACAGCGGGACGACGGCCAGGCCCTGCAGCGCCATGCCGAGGCTGCCGCGCAGCATCGAGGCCAGGCGGTTGGCCTTGCCCTCGAGCGACAGGCGCGCGCCCTCGATCTTCTCGTAGTGTTCGAGCTCGAGCTGGAACAGGCGGATCAGCTCGAGAGCGAGGCCGGCGGTGCCGGCGATCCCGATCACCGAGGAGTCATCGGCCGGGTGCACCTTCTCCATCGCGTGCGAGGCGATGACGTTGCCCATCGTGGCCCGTCGGTCGCCGGCCATGAGGACTCCCCCGGCCGTCTTCAGGCACACGATGGTGGTGCCCTCCGGCACCTGGGAGTGCAGTTCGGAGGCGGTCATCCGCGGCAGCGCCTCGGGGGCCGCGGTGCGTGCGAACTCGATGAAGGAGTTGCTCGTCGAGGTGAGGAAGGCAGGAGGGAATCCTGCCATCTCACTGGCCGCCCTTCTGCACGAAGTTGCGGACGAACTCTTCGGCGTTGGACTCGAGGACGCTGTCGATCTCGTCGAGGATCGAATCGACGTTCTCGGTGTTGATCTGCGCGGATACGGCTGCAGGAGGATCGGCAGGGGGCTCCCCGGCGCCGCCGGAGTGGTCCTTGTTGATCTGTTCGTTGGAACTCATCTCATACCTCGTCATCTCGGTTGGTCTCAAGTCTAGTCACTCCCAGCGCCCGCAGAAGCTCCTCGCCGCTGTGGACGTCGGCCAGTCTCCGCTCGAGCAGCTCCCGGTTGCCCTTGAGGGGTTCCGACATGGGCAGACGCACTGTTCCATAGGCACCGGCGTCGAGCACGAGCGAGTCCCAGCTGGCCGCGATGAGGGAGTCGGAGAACCGGGTCACCGCCAGTGACCGCAGGTAGGCGCGAGTGCCCTCCGGCGGGGTCACGACGGCGCGTTCGACCTCGGCGTCGGTGGTCATCCGGCGGATCCTCCCGGCCTTCTCGAGGCGATGGAAGAGACCCTTCTCCGGTCGCACGTCGTGATACTGGACGTCGATGAGCGCCAGCTTGGGATGGTCCCAGTCGATGTCCTCCCGCTGCCGGTAGCCGTCGAGGAGGGCCCATTTCGCCACCCAGTCGATCGAATCGGCCAGGGACCTGGGATCGGTGGCGAGTCCGTCGAGGAACCTCCGCCATTCGGCGAGCACTTCCTGGGTCTCGGCGTCGTCCCCGGCGTGTTCGGCGCAGGCGGCGAAGTAGATCTCCTGGATCTCGAGCGCCGTGCGGGTCGTGCCGTCGCTCAGCGGCAGGGAGGCGGACAGTGTGAGGTCGTGGCTGACGTCCCACAGCGACTGCAGAGGGTCGGCGAGTTCGAGCTGCGGCGCCAGTCCCGCCTCGATCAGCCCGAGGACCAGGGAGGTCGAACCGAAGCGCACGAACGTGGACGGCTCGGCCAGGGTCGCATCGCCGAGGATCACGTGGAGGCGGCGGTACTTCGCGGGGTCGGCGTGCGGCTCGTCACGGGTGTTGACGATGGGTCGGCGCAGAGTGGTCTCGAGGCCGACCTCGGCCTCGAAGAAGTCGGCCCGTGACGAGATCTGGAAGCCCTTCTCCTCCCCCTCCCGGCCGATGCCGACGCGTCCGGCCCCGCACAGGATCTGGCGGGTGACGAAGAACGGGATCAGACCCGCCACGATCGCGTCGAAGTCGATGCCGCGGTCGACGAGGTAGTTCTCGTGGGCGCCGTACGAGGACCCCTTGGAATCGGTGTTGTTCTTGTACAGGTTGACCGGTTCGGTCGACGACGCGAGCCGGCGCACCGAAGCCAGGGCGACGAGGTCCCCGGCACGGTCGTAGGTGACGAGATCGCGCGGGGTGAGCACCTCGGGCGAGGAGTACTCGGGGTGGGCGTGGTCGACGTAGTAGCGGGCCCCGTTCTCGGTGACCACGTTGGCCAGGTACTGGGCCTCCACCGATTCCTGTGGCAGGTGGGTGAGCTGGGAGATGTCGGCATCGGCGATGTTCATCAGGAACCCGCGGGCGTCGGCCAGCGGGGATTCGGTGGCGAAGTCCCAGAAGTTCTGGGAGGACTTGAGGCCGCGCGGTCCCGCGTAGGCGTCGACGACCCGGGCGGAGTCGCGCATCGGGTTCGCATGCGGGTTGTCCGGCTGCGAGATCCCGAACTCGGTCTCGGAACCCATCACACGGTGCACACTGATCAACTGGGGCCTCCCCTGGCGTTTAGACTCATGGCGTGGCTGCGAAGAAATCTCATCTCCCGATCGCCCTGACCGTCGACCTGATCCTGGTGATCCTGTTTGCGATCATCGGCCATTACACACATTCTCACAACTTCGACCCGGTCGGGCTGTGGTCCACGGCTTGGCCGTTCCTCACCGGACTGGGCCTCGCCTGGCTGCTCTCCGCCGTCTGGGACCGCCCGGTCTCCCCGCTGCACACGGGTGGCGCGGTATGGGCGATCACGGTGCTCACGGCGCTCGTGATCCGGGTGCTGACGGGAGCGGGCACCGCAGGCGCCTTCATCGTCGTCGCCGCCGCCCTCAACTTCCTCACCCTCATCGGGTGGAGAGTCGTGGCGGCGGCGCTGACGAAGTCCGGGCGCTGACACTGAGCTTCTGAAACGAGCCCTTCCCGCACGGTCGTTCTGGGCAGGCCGCTCAGAGCAGGTCGGAGTTCGGGTACACCTCGGCGATCCGCTGGGACTCGTACGGCAGGGTCGTCGGGCAGCGGTCCGCGCCGAGGTGCATCATCCGCAGGTGCGTCACGCGCTCTCCCTTGCGCCCGGAGATCCGAGCCCATTCATCGGGGTTCGTCGTGTTCGGCAGGTCCTCGTGCTCGCTGAACTCCTCGGCGATGGCGGCGGCGAAGTGCTCCCGCCGCAGACCCCGCTCGCCGGAGTCCAGGAGGGTCTTGATCGCACCCTTCTTCGCTCGGTCGACGATGTTGTGGATCATGGCGCCCGAGGCGAAGTCCGAGAAGTGCAGGACCTCCTTCGAGCCGTCCGCGTACGTGACCTCGACGAACTCGTTCTCCGGGGTCTGCTCGTACATCCTCTCGACGCAGTAGCCGATGAGGGCGGCGACCGCCTCGGCGCGGGTGGCATGGCCCTCGAGCACGCTCGGGTGCAGGGGAAGCTCCTCGGTGATGTACTTCTCGAAGATGTCGCGGGCGGCGCGCGCATCGGGACGTTCGATCCGGATCTTCACGTCGAGGCGGCCCGGGCGCAGGATGGCGGGATCGATGAGGTCCTCACGGTTCGACGCGCCGATGACGATGACGTTGTCGAGCTTCTCGACGCCGTCGATCTCGGTCAGCAGCTGCGGCACGATCGTCGTCTCCACGTCCGAGGACTTCCCGGTCCCGCGGGTGCGGAAGAGCGATTCCATCTCGTCGAAGAACACGACCACGGGGAAGCCGGCCGAGGCCTTCTCGCGGGCGCGGGCGAAGATGATCCGCAGCTGCCTCTCGGTCTCGCCGACGTACTTGTCGAGCAGCTCCGGGCCCTTGATGTTGAGGAAGAAGGTCTTGCGACCGGTGCCGGCGCCGGTGCGGTCGGCCAGTGAGTTGGCGACAGCCTTGGCGATCAGCGTCTTCCCGCATCCGGGAGGGCCGTAGAGGAGGATGCCCTGGGGCGGTTTGAGGCCGTGTTCGGTGTAGAGCTGCGGATGCTCGAACGGAAGCTCGACGGCGTCCTTGATCTGGTCGATCTGATCGGACAGACCGCCGATGTCGGAGTAGGTGATGTCGGGGACCTCTTCGAGCAGCAGCGAGGACACCTCGGGCTTCTCGACGATCTGCAGGGCGAAGTGCGAGCGGGTGTCGACGACGACGGCATCGCCGACGCGCACACCCGAGTCGATGAGCTCCTGGCCGAGGGTGTAGACCTGCTCGTCGTCGCCCGGGGCGCCGACGAGGATGCGGGTGTCGTCGACGAACTCGCGGACCGTGACCACACCGCCCACGGGCGGGAACTCGCCGGTGCCGATGATGACGAGCCCCTCGGACAGGAGGACGTCGGCGCCCGCGCGCAGGGTCGCGGGGTCGACCTCGGGCCCCACGGCCACGCGCATCCGCCGGCCGCCGACGATGACGTCTGCGGCCACGCCCGTCTCCGTCAGACCGATGAGGGTGCCCCAGTTGTTCGGCGGCTCGGTCAGCCGCCGAGCCTCCTCCTTGATCCTGCCCAGCTCATCGCGGGCGGTGCGCAGAGTCTTCGACAGGGCTTCGTTCCGCTTGCCCGCGCTGTGCAGCTGCTGGCGCAGAGAGGCGGTGTCCTCGCGCAGCTTCTTGACCTCGGTGGTCGTCTCGGTCACTGGTCCTCCTTCGAGGTCGGGAACTCTCGGTTCAAACGCTTGCCCGCTTCGCGCATCACGCGGCGCAGCTTCTTGCCGGTTGCGGTCCGGGTGCCGATGGCCTCCTCCGTCACCTCGGGGCCGGTCCAGGCCTCGACGTCCTCGGATGAGGCGGGCGATCCCTGCGGTCGCTTCTTCTTCTCCAGGGGTGCGACTCCCGGCGCCATCCGACGGGCGGTGATGAGGAAGCCGGTGTGGGCGATCATCCGGTGATCGGGTCGCACGGCCAGACCGTCGACATGCCAGCCGCGGACCATCGATTCCATCGACTGCGGTTCGCTGTAGCTGCCGCTGGCGCGCAGGGCCTCGACGAACCGGGAGAGCTGCGGGACGGTGGCGACATAGGCGATGACGACGCCGCCGGGGGCCAGGGCCCGAGTCACCGACTCGAGCGTGGTCCAGGGAGTGAGCATGTCGAGGACGACCCGGTCGACCGTGCCGTCGGGATGGGCCTGCGGCAGCGCCTCGGCGAGATCCCCGACGGTGACGTCCCAGTTCGCTGGCCGGCCGTCGAAGAAGTCCGCGATGTTGCCGCCGGCGATGTGCGCGAACTCCTCGCGCAGCTCGAACGAGTGGACGCGTCCCCGGTCTCCGACGGCCCGCAGCAGGGCGATCGACAGGGCGCCGGAGCCGACACCGGCTTCGACGACGCATGCGCCGGGGAAGATGTCGCCGAGGGCGACGATGAGTCCGGCGTCCTTGGGATAGACGACGGCGGCCCCGCGCGGCATGGACAGGACGAAGTCCTCATAGAGGGGGCGGAAGACCTGGAAGTCGACGCCGCCGGTGTTGGTCACCACGATGCCCTCGGGGCGACCGATGATGTCCTCGTGCGGGATCAGTCCCTTGTGCGTGTGGAACACCTCGCCCGGGGCGAGCACGATCGTGTGCATGCGCCCCTTGGGGTCGGTGAGCTGGATCTTCTCCCCTGCGCTCAGCGCGCGTGCGGGTTGCGTCTGGGTTGACTCAGTCATGATGGTCCTACTCTACGCCGAGCAAGGCTGACCTAAGAACCCCGGCTCAGGCGGCGAGAAGCTCGTCGAAGAACTCCTGCAGGTCGATGACTCCCACCAGGGTGTTCTCGTCCATCACGAGGCAGAACTGGGCCTTCGGGCGGTGGGTCAGCGACTCGAGCAGGTGCGGGGCGGTGATGTCCTTGGGCACGCCGATCCAGCCGCCGAGGGGGCGGGCGACCTCTCCCGCGGGAACCTGCGCAAGAGAATCGCTGAGCCTCCTTGCTGCAGCATGACGGTCCACGAGGCCGAAGGGCAGTCCCTTCTGATCGAGGACGACGATCAGGGTCCGCTCCTTCGCATTGCCCAGCGTGTTGGCGTAGTCAAGGGTGTCGGCGAGGTCCGCGTCCCAGGTCGCCGCGATCGCCGGCTGGACCACCTGGGACAGGTCGTAGGTCTCCATCTTGCGGGCCCGCTTGGCGTGGGTGGCGGCGTCGCCGGCGGAGAACCAGAGCATGATCGCGATCAGCGACATCCACGCCACGGTCAGCGGGTCGGGGCGCTCCCCGGCGAGCAGCGGTGTGATCAGCGACCAGCCGATGAAGCCGACCGCGATGATCCGGCCGACCCAGCTGGCGACGATCGTGCCGATGTACTGCGAACCGGTCAGACGCCACATCAGCGCCTGCAGCGCCCACCCGCCGTCGAGCGGGATGCCCGGCAGCAGATTGATCGCGCCGAGCGCGACGTTGGCGAAGGTGACGGCGATGAGCAGCAGCCACCCGACCGAGGCCTGTGGAACCGCGCTCAGCGCCCACCAGCCGAGCAGGGCGAGGACGATATTGACGATGGGGCCGACGATGGAGATGACGAAGCTCGTCCACGCCGCCCGGTCGCGGGGGTTGTCGACCTGCGGTTCGAAGCGGGTGAACCCGCCCCAGATGTTGAGCTCGATCGCCGCGACCTTCAGCCCGTAGAACTGACCGGCCACACCGTGGGCGAGCTCATGGAGGAAGACGGAGAAGAACAGCAGCACGGCATAGGCGAAGGCGACCAGCCAGGCCCACGCGCCCAGGTCCGGGCGCACCGAGTTGAGCCACGGGGCGAACAGGATCGTGATGACGATCGCGGCCAGGAACCAGGACCACGCCAGGATCACCGGGGCGCCCAGCACTGTCCCCAGGCGCAAGCCCGAGGAGGCACCGGTCAGGTGATTTTTCGCGGCCATCGAAGGAAGTCCTCTTGATTCGGGGTCGGGAGTTCTCAAGCCTAGCAGTGCTCGGAGGCGAGATTCCGTCACGTCTCGCCGTGTCAGACCGACTCGCTAGAGTGGGTCCATGGCCGAGCTCAGCAGTCTCTCACCCTCCCGCGCGAACGACTTCCGGCAGTGTCCGCTGAAGTTCCGGTTCCGCAGCATCGACCGGCTCCCGGAGCCGCCGTCCCTGGCCGCATTCAAAGGAACGCTGGTCCATTCCGTCCTCGAGAGGCTCTTCACGCTTCCGGCCGAGGAGCGGACCGAGCCCGCCGCCGACCAGTTGCTGATGCCGGCCTGGGCCGAGCTCATCGAGAAGGATCCGACGGTGCTCGAGCTCTTCGCCCATGACGCCGAAAAGGAGACATTCTTCACATCTGCCAGGGCGCTGCTCCAGTCCTATTTCGCTCTCGAGTTCCCCGAGCACCTGGAGCCGGCGCAGACGGAGAAGTACGTGTCGACGACCCTGGACAACGGCCTCGAGCTGCGTGGCTTCATCGACCGCGTCGACGTCGCCCCGGGCGGGGAGAAGCGCCTCGTCGACTACAAGACCGGCAAGCAGCCGAAGCCCCAGTACGGTCAGGAGGCGAAGTTCCAGATGGGCTTCTACGCCCTTGTCGAGTATCGGCTCTCCGGCGATCTGGTCCACACCCTGCAGCTGATGTACCTCGGCTCGCGCAGTGTGCTCAAGCTGCACCCGACGCCTGCTGATCTCGAACGCACCGAGTTCGAGATCGCTGCGATCTGGAAGGACATCATCGCGGCCGCCGAGACCGACCGGTGGCGGCCGCGGAAGTCACCGCTGTGCAGCTGGTGCAGCTTCAAGCCGCTGTGCCCGGCCTGGGGCAACACCGCCCCTGCCACTCCGGAGATCACACGGATAGTCGGGACCTGAGTCCGCGCAGGTCGGCGATGGTGCGCCCGGCGAGGCTCGGCCACAGGTGGCGGCCGGGAATCGGTTCGAGCTCGACCAGGTGCGGGATCCCGACGGCGATGGTCCCGGCGGCCTCGGCACTGGTCAGGCCCGGCACGGAGTCCTCGAACGCCACGCAGTCGCCGGGGTCGAGACCGAGCATCGCCGCGGCCTTGAGGTAGGGCTCGGGAGCGGGTTTTCCGGCGCTGACCTCGTCGCCCGCCACGATGCCGTCGAAGCTGCCCGCCGGGCAGGAGGCCACAACCGCCTCGGCGAGGCTCCGGTAGGACGCGGTGACGAGGAGGCAGGGAATGCCCTCGGCCCGTGCGGCGGCGAGGAACTCGAGCGCCCCGGGGCGGAACGGCACCGCGACGCGGACCCGCTCGATCACCTTCTCGAGCAGCGTCTCGACGATGGTCTCGGGCGCCAGGTCGAGGCCCGCGGCACGCAGTATCCCCGCCGAGGTGAGCAGGTCGTTGCCGACGAACTGCAGTCCCTGCTCCTTCGTCCAGTCGAGTCCGTGAGCGCGCATCAGCTCGATCTCGGCCTCGATCCAGTACGGTTCCGTGTCGACAAGGGTTCCGTCCATATCCCAGAGGATCGCAGCAGGGTTCGTCATGATTCCAGCGTAATCTTGAAGCATGACTTTTCTCCCATCAGGGTCGCACTCGCTCGTGTTCGTCGCCTTCGAGGGCCAGGACGCAGACGCCTCCGAAGCCGCCAGTTCGCTGGTCAAGGACCTCATCGACGTGTGGCAGCTGGGCGAGAGCGAGTTGCTCGACACCGACGGCTTCTACGAGTTCCGGTTCTCGGAGCCCGAGATCGTCCGTGACGACACCGGGCGGGCGAAGATCGCCTGGCCCGGCATCGAGGTTCACCGGGGCACCCATGAGGGGATCCCGATCGCCGTCATCCACGGCCACGAGCCCGGACTCAAATGGCGCGAGTTCCTCGCCCTGATCATCAGCCGGATCTCGGTCGGGGACGCGGTCGTCCTCCTCGGCGGTCTCCATGCCGAAGTCCCCCACACGCGGCCCCTGCCGGTCGTCGCCAATACCGAGGACGCCGGGCTCGCCGCCGATCTGCACGTCGAGATCAACAGCTACGTCGGTCCGATCGGCATCCTCGGCCTCCTCGGCGTCGAATGCGCCTGGCATGGGATCCAGGCGATCAACCTGTGGGTCGGCGTCCCCGATTACCTGACGGACTCGCCGTCTCCGAAGGCGGAGCTGGCGCTCGCGCGGGCCGTCGAGGCGCACACCGGACTCGAGATCGACATCCCGGTGCTCGAGGAGGAGAGCCAGGCCTGGGAGCTCGGCGCCGATGAGCTCGTCGCCCTCAACCCGCAGCTGGCCGAGCTCGTCAAGGGCCTCGAACAGCTCAATGACTCCACCGAGCTGCCCGAGGCCAGCGGCGATGCGATCGCCGCGGAGTTCGAGCGGTATCTGCGCAAGCGCGGCCGCGAGAAGTAGGCGTCCCCGACCGGCGACGTCTCAGTCGAGCAGGCGAATGCCCAGCAGGGCGTCGACGGCCTCGGCGACCCGGTCGCCGCTGACGGATCTGTCGTCGCGGACCGGTGTGTCCGTGTAGTGCTCGGCCCAGTCGTCGAGGATGCCCAATGCCCGGGGGGCGTCGAGATCGTCGGCGAGGGCCTCGCGCAGGAGGCCGATGATGTGGACCCGCAGGCCCTCCCGGCACTCCGACTCGCACTGCGCGGCGTGGCGCCAGGCGGCCAGCCGCTTCTCAGCGGTGGCGAGGAGCTCCTCGGTGAAGTTCCAGTCGCTGCGGTAGTGGTTGCTCAGCAGCACCGTGCGGATCGCCATCGGGTCGACGCCGGATTCGCGCAGCTTCGAGACGAGCACGAGGTTGCCCTTCGACTTGCTCATCTTCTCGCCCTGGTAGCCGACCATCCCGGTGTGCATGTAGGTGCGGGCCAGCGGGGTCCGCTTCCAGGCGGCAGTGTGGGCGGCGCCCATCTCGTGGTGCGGGAAGACGAGGTCGCTGCCGCCTCCCTGCACGTCGAGCGGCAGCCCGACGTAGTCGGCGGCGATGACGGCGCATTCGATGTGCCAGCCCGGCCGGCCGGGCCCGAGGCTCGCCCCGTCCCAGGACGGTTCGCCGTCACGGGCGGCCCGCCACAGCAGGGCGTCGAGCGGGTCGTCCTTGCCCGGTGTCTCGGGGTCTCCCCCGCGCTCGGCGAAGAGGCGCAGCATCGTCGCCCGGTCGTCGTGGCTGACGCTGCCGAAGGCCGGCTGGACGGAGGTGGACACCCGGTAGTAGACGTCGCCGTTGTCGAGCGCATAGGCGGCACCGGCGGCGACGAGGTCCTCGACGGCGGTGACGACCTGCGGAATGGACTCGACGGCTCCGATGTAGTGGTCGGGCGGGAGGACGCGCAGCGCCTCCATGTCCGTGCGGAAGAGCTCGATCTGGTCGTCGGCGAGTTCGCGCCAGTCGAGCCCGCGTTCATTCGCCCTCTCCAGCAGCGGATCGTCGATGTCCGTGGTGTTCTGCACGTAGGCGACGTCGATGCCCGCATCGCGCCATACCCGGTTGAGCAGGTCAAAGGCCACATAGGTGGCGGCGTGGCCGAGATGGGTGGCGTCGTAGGGGGTGATTCCGCAGACATAGAGGCCGGCAGCGGAGCCGTTGCCCTGGAGTGTTCGCGGGCCCCTGCTGCCGGTGTCGAAGACGGTGGGCACGATGCCGGGGCTGGAGATTCGAGGGAGTGGGGGTTCGGACCAAGACTTCACGGAGCCCAGCCTAACCGAGACCCTCCCGGCTTGGCATTTCCTAGATCGGGGGCCAGGGGATGATCATCCGGTCCTCGGAGGGTTCGGGCCAGAAGCCCGATTCCGCGAGCCGTGCGGCGCGTCGCGTCAGGCAGGTGACCTCCGCCTGGGACAGGCACTCAACGAGTTGTGTGCGCAGAGTCTCAGGCATGCCGGCGACGGTGTCGAGGGCATCGACCTCGTCCTCGCCGAAGGACGATCCGGAGAAGCCCCAGAGCACGGTGCGCAGCTTCTCCTCGGCGTGGAATGTGAGGCCATTGTCGATCCCGTAGGTGGCGGGGTCGGCTCCCCTCCGCCCGAGCCCGGGCAGCACGCTGCCGCGGATGATGTGGCCAGCCTTCCGATCGGCGTTGTTGGCGAGCAGGTCGAAGAAGGCGATGCGGCGCAGTGCCTCCGAGGTCTCATGGGAGAGCACGAGGTCCCGGTCGTCGGGGGTGCGCAGGGCGAACATCGGGGCGTGTCCCGGCGGGATGGCCTCGATGCCGGTCAGGGCGACGGAGGCGTCGTCCCCGGCGTCCTCGACATAGGCCTGCAGGGATCCGGGACCGGCGGCGAGGTCCGACCGCACCACGGTCGGCGGGACGACGTCAAGGCCGAGATGCCGGCTGAGCCGGTAGGCCCCGACCTCCCGTCCCGCGAGGCTGCCCGGCGGGAAGTCGCGCAGCGGGCTCTCCCCCGAGGTGGGCTTGTAGACGGCACGCAGAGTCCGGTCGCCGTGCTCGACCACCACGAGGCGGGTGTCGTTGCTCGCCCGGGGGATCGTGCCCATGATCGTGCACGCACCCGCCGTCAGCACGTCCTCGACCACGTCGTGCATCAAGCCCGGGCGATCCCGTTGGCGCGGGGGCACAGGTGGCCGTCGGGCTCCAGCGGCAGCGAGCAGAACGGGCAGTCGCCGCGTCCGGCAGAGACGACCTGCTCGGCGCGGCGGGCGAATTCGCGGGCGCCGGCGGCGTCGAGCACGACCCTCAGCACCTCGCGCTCGACCTCATCGTCATCGGGGTCGGCCGAGGTGCCGGCCTGGGCGTCCTCCTCGGTGAGTTCGAAGCATTCGACGACGAGTTCGTGGGCGACGGTGTCCCAGCCCAGGCTCATCGTTCCGACCCGGAACTCGGGGTCGATGGGCACGTTGAGGCCGGCGTTGTCGATGCGCTCGTCGAGCGCGGTCTGGGGCACCCGAGCGGCAGGGTCCTTGATCATCACCATGTCGAGGAGCTCGGTGATCCGGTCGGCGAGGATCTCCACCTGTTCCTTCTCCACGACCACTGTGGTCAGGGCGGATTCCGATTTCGCCTGCAGAAGGAAGGTTCGCTCCCCCGGCAGTCCGATCGTGCCGACGACGAAACGATCCGGGGTGGGGTGATCGTACAAAGCTGCCATGACTCCAGCCTAGTTCAAACACTTACATGTCGAACCTGCCTGGGATACATTTGACCCATGAGCACTGATCCTCGTGAGGCCCTGGACGCATTCCTCGAAGCAGTGCGGGAGCACTACGCCGCATCCGCACACCGCAGTGGAGACGAAGACCCCCGAGTAGAGGCCGCCTACATGGCTCTGGCCGATGCATTCGAGATCTACGAAGACGCCATCTACACCGCTTTCGACGAGGTCACCCCATTCGAGCTCTTCGACGACGTCGAGGACGCCAGGGAGGACGAGGAACCCGAGGACGACTTCGTCGTCGTTGACGACGACGAGGACTGAGCGCCGCGGACCGGCCCGGTCAGGAGATCTGGTCGAGCACCTCGGAGATCTCCGGTTCGAGTTCGACGTCGCTGGCGACGAGGGTCGCCAGCTGCTCGGGAGTCCTGGCCGACACCAGCGACGAGGTGATTCCCCGGTGCCGATTGAACGCCAGCGCGATGTCGACGGGGCTCACTCCCAACGCCGCCGCGGCCTTGCGCACCCCTGCCAGCACCGATGAGCAGCGGTCGTCGAGGTAGGCGCCGACGTAGTCCGAGAGCTCTCCGGCGACGCGCGAATCCTGTGGGGTGCCGCGGGTGTACCTGTCCGACAGCACTCCCCTGCCCAGGCTCGCGCCGGCGATGAGCCCGACCCCGGCGTAGTCGGCGGCAGGCATGAGGTCGCTCTCCGCGTCCCGGCAGAGCAGCGAGTACTCGGCCAGCGCTGCGCTGATGGGCACCGGCATGTGCCGCATCTCGGCCAGCTGCCACCCGGAGTGGTGGGAGACCGCGACGTAGCGGACCTTGCCCAGCGTCAGCAGGGTGTGAAGCGCCGAGGCGGTCTCCTCCTTCTCGACGACCTCGTCGAAGACGTCGAGGACGAGGATGTCGATGTGGTCGCGGCGCGTGGTCTCCAGCAGCCGATCCACCTGGTCGAGGATGCGTGAGCGCCCCAGTCCGACCTCGATGTGGGAAGTCTCACTCATGGACACGCCCACCCGGGCGAGCAGCACGATCTCTGCGGGAACACTCAGCCGACCGAAGATCGTGGCGGCCCCGGTTCCCGAACTGGGCAGCTCGACGAGGTTGCCACCAGCGGCGACGAACTCGTCGACGAGGGTCTGCGCCACCGTGGCATCCACCCTGTGGCCCCACTCGAAGGTCCCCAGACCCAGATCGCTGACATCAAGACCGGTGGTGCCGAGGCGCTGCTGCTTCATGATTGTTGAGGTTACCCGATTCGGCGACTACCTTGGATCTGTTCCCTTTTCTCCGATTGAGGAATCTTCTCTCCCCTCCCCTTCTCTCGATCGTCTACCCAAGGAGTCGCATGTACGACTGGCTGGTCGCCGCCGTGCTTGGAATCGTTCAGGCACTGACGGAATTTCTGCCGATCTCATCGTCGGCGCACGTGCGCATCGTTGGTGAGTGGATGCTTCCGGGACAGGATCCCGGCGCCTTCTTCACCGCCATCATCCAGATCGGCACCGAACTGGCCGTCGTCGTGTACTTCTGGAAGGACATCGTCACGATCGTGCGGAAGTGGTGTCTGGCACTCGTCGGCAAGCACGACCGCCACGATCCCGAGGTCCGCCTCGGCTGGCTGATCATCATCGGATCGATCCCGATCGTCGTCATCGGACTCCTGTTCGAGGACTACATCGAAGGGGCGCTGCGCAGCCTGTGGATCACCGCGACGATGCTCATCGCCTTCGGTCTCCTCATCGGCCTCGCCGACTGGGTCGGCAAACGGCAGTACACGCTCGAGGACATGACCTGGAGGCAGGGCATCCTGTTCGGACTCGCGCAGGCCCTCGCCGTCATCCCCGGCGTCTCCCGCTCCGGCGGCACGATCATGGCCGGACGGTTCATGGGCTTCTCCCGCCCCGAGGCGGCCCGCTACTCATTCCTGCTCGCGATCCCGGCCGTGCTCGGCGCGGGGTTCTACGGATTGTTCAAGAGCCTCGGCAACCCCGACATGGTCATCGGGTGGGGGCCGACGATCATGGCCACCGTCATCGCGTTCGGGCTCGGCCTCGCCGTCATCCACTGGTTCCTCGGCTACGTCAAGACCCGGTCGTTCGCGATCTTCGTCTGGTACCGCGTGGCGCTCGGCATCCTCCTCTACATCCTGCTGGGCACCGGAGCCATCAGCGCGATCTGATCTCAGCCCGGCGGTGTGTCCTCCGGCGTCTGCAGCCCTCCGCCGCCGGGCTCCCCGCCCACGGCGATGCCTGCGGCGGTGACGGACATCGCCGTCATCACCGGGTGGGGGCCGCCGAAGTCGATGACGGTGAACGAGCCGGGAGCCACGCTCAACCGCTGGAAGTCATCGAGGGGCATCCCGAGCGCAGCGGCGACGATCGCCTTGATGATGTCGCCATGGCTGATGAGCATCGCCCACAGCGGCGCGCCCTCGCCCGACTCGGATCTGGACTTCTCCTCGCCGCGCAGCTCATCGACCACCCGGTGGACGAGACCCACCGACCGCGCCGCCGCCTCGGCGATCGACTCCCCCGCGGGGAACCGCACCTGTGAGGCGCGCTCGAGGACGAGACGCCATTCGTCCAGGGTGCTCAGCTCCTCGAGGCTGCGCCCCGTCCAGTCTCCGTAGTCGAGTTCGATGATGTCGGGGTTCGCCTCGATCGAGTCGAAGTCGGCCATCCGCGCCGCGATCCGGGCCGTCTGCTCACAGCGCAGCAGAGGGGAATGGAGCAGCCGGGTGAAGGAGCGCTGCGGCAGCATCCGCAGCGTGTCCTCCAAAGCGCTCACACCTTGCTCGGTCAGCGACACGCCTGGCGAGTGTCCGGCGAGGATCCCTGCCGTATTCGCACTCGAGATCCCGTGTCGCAGAAGGACGATGACGGGCATATGCCCAAGACTAGCCGACATCGTTTATGGTGGGCCTATGAAGCGACAGCGGCCGACCATGACCTACGAGTTCCGCAAGGTCTCGTTCTCCAAGGACGTGCCTCGCTCCGTGAGCCTGCAGGAGCTGACCGACCAGGCCGAGTACGGGAAGTGGGAGCTCGCCCGCACCCGCATCTCCGCCGGTGGCACCCGCACCGTGTGGCTGCGCCGCAAGATCATGCCGCTGGCCACGTCCCAGCGGCCCTGAACCCTCACCCTTGACCGTCGGCCCAGTGACCCCGAGTCCGCGCCCGTGACCGTCGGCCCAGTGACCCCGAGTCCGCGCCCGTGACCGTCGGCCCGGTGAGTCCCCGCCCGTGATCACCCGATCGACGCCGAGCCCGCTGCCGCTCCTGTCGGCGGGACTCGTCACCATCGTCGCCGGCGCCTCCATGTCCCTGCAGGGGCGCGCCAACGGCGTCCTCGGCCTCGTGCTCGGCCACGCGGTCTATGCCGCCCTGGTCTCCTTCGCCACCGGCCTGCTGCTCCTGGTCGCCGTGCTCATCTGCTCCCCGCGCTCGCGCACCGCGACCATGCTCCTCATCCGGCTCGTGCGCGGTCGGGTCCTGCCGTGGTGGATGCTGCTCGGCGGCCTGAGTGGAGCCCTGGTCGTCATCGCCCAGGCCACGACCGTGCCGCTGATGGGAGTGGCGATGTTCACGATGGCGTTCGTCTCCGGACAGGTTGTGGGCGGGATGGGCGTCGATGCGACCCGCCTGCCGCCGGGCGGCAGGCAACGGCCGAGCGCCTTCCGGATCCTCGGCGTCCTCGTCGTCATCGCAGCCCTCGTCCTCAGCTCCGGGGAGCGACTCGACCTCGGGGTTCCGCTCTGGGCCCCTCTCCTGCCCTTCGTCTCCGGAATGCTGACGGCAGTGCAGCAGGCGTTCAACGACCGCATCCGGCTGGCCACGGGTTCGGCGGTGGTGGCGACGACCGTGAACTTCGTCTCCGGCCTCATCCTGCCAATCGCGATCACCGGTGCCCTGCTGGCCGCAGGAGTCACCTGGGACGGCTTCCCCACCGCTGTCGGTCAGTGGTGGACTCTGCTCGGCGGCACCTTGGGCGTCGTGTTCATCGCGCTCACGGCGCGCACTGTCAGACGCCTCGGCGTGCTCCGGCTGAGCCTGTTCTCACTCTTCGGCAACCTCGCCGGGGCGCTCGCGCTCGACGTCTGGTTGCCGATGTCCTCATCCCTGGTCAGCGGCACCACGGCTGCCGGCGCGGCGCTCGTGCTGGTCGGGATCGGACTCACCCTGATCCCGGGAGGCGGAAGTGGCCGCAGCCCGAGCGCGGGCGGTCCGCTCAGGCCTTGAGGCGACCCGCTCAGGCCTTGAGCAGGAAGTTCCCGAGGACCCGAGCGCCGAACTTGAGCGCGGACACGGGCACCCGTTCGTCGACGCCGTGGAACATGGCCGGGAAGTCGAGATCGCCGGTCAGCTGGAGGGGCGCGAATCCGTAGCCGGTGATCCCCAGCTCCGCCAGCGACTTGTTGTCGGTGCCGCCCGAGAGCGTGTACGGGAGCACTCTGGCACCCGGATCCTCGGCGAGCAGGCTCGCCTTCATCTGCGCCACCAGCGGAGTGTCGAAGGGGGCTTCGAGGGCGATGCCCTCGGTGGCGACGTCGATGTCGATCCCGGGTCCCGCCAGTTCCTTGATCTGGAGCATCACGTCCTCGTGCTGTCCCGGCAGCGTGCGGCAGTCGATGTACGCCGAGGCGGTGCCCGGGATCACATTGTGCTTGTATCCGGCTTCGAGGAGCGTCGGATTCGAGGTGTTCTGGAGGGTGGGGGCGACGAATTTCTCGACCGAGCCGAGTTCGGCGAGCAGCTGCGGGATCGTCTCGGACCGGAATTCGATGCCGGTGATCTCGGACACCCCCTCGAGCAGCTGCCGGGTGGCGATCGGGATCTCCTGCGGCCACGGGTGGGAGCCGATCCTCGCAATGGCCGCCGCCAGCAGGGTCACGGGATTGTCGTCGTTGCGCTGGGACCCGTGGCCGGCGGTGCCGCGGGCGAGGAGGTTGAGCCAGGCGAGGCCCTTCTCCGCGGTCTGGACGAGGTAGACCCGCTGCCCGCGGATGTCGACGGAGTAGCCGCCGACCTCGGAGACCGCCTCGGTGGCGCCGGCGAAGAGCTCGGGATGGTTCTTCACCATGTACCCGGCGCCGTACGCGCCTCCGGCCTCCTCATCGGCGAAGAACGCGATGATGAGGTCGCGGCGGGGGCGGTGCCCCGACCGGAGCATGTCGCGGACGGCGGCGATGATCATCGCATCCATGTCCTTCATGTCCACCGCTCCCCGGCCCCAGAGCATTCCGTCCCTGATCTCACCGGCGAACGGGTCGACGCTCCAGTCCTCGGCGGCAGCGGGCACGACATCGGTGTGCCCGTGGACGACGAGGGCCCCGGCGTCCGGGTCGGTTCCGGGGATGCGGGCGACGAGGGAGGCGCGGCCGGGCTCGGACTCGACGATCGACGACGTCAGCCCCACCTCGTCGAACCATCCGGCGATGAGATCCGCGGCAGGACGTTCGGGGTTGGCGCGGTTGCCGCCCCAGTTCTGGGTGTCGATGCGGATGAGCTGCTGGCACAGGGAGGTGACTTCGGCCTCGGCGGCGCTGAAATCGTACACGTGGATCTCCGATCGGTGGCTGTGACGGTGCGAACGCATCCAGCCTATCGCCGCAGCTCCGGATCCGGCCGATCCGCCGGTGAATGAACTCAAGGCCCCCGGATCGAAATCCGGAGGCCTTGACGTTGTGCGCAGAGGGGGACTTGAACCCCCACGCCCGATAAGTTGGGCACTAGCACCTCAAGCTAGCGCGTCTACCAATTCCGCCACCCGCGCTGGCAACAGGTATTACTTTACACGCGGTTTCCGGCGGCGCAAAATCGAATCGGTCGATTGTGACGCACTCCACTAATCGCGCCGAGCGCTCAGTTCTGAGACCTCCGAGAGCACGTGTGGCCTGCCCTTCTTCAGGTCGAAGACGGCGAACTTCGCCGCCTCGTGTCGCCGGCCCTCGGTGATCGCGAATCCGACCGTCGAGGGCAGGAGCACAGGTTTGGCGAAGGTGACGTCCCAGCGGTAGTCCGGCAGCCGGACGTCGACGGCGGCCAGGGACCGGGAGGCGCAGTACATCCCGTGGGCGATGACTCGGGGGAACCCGAATCCCCGGGCGGCGAGTCCGCTGAGGTGGATCGGGTTGTAGTCGCCCGAGGCGCGGGCGTAGCGGGTGCCGATGATCGGATCGAGCCGCCACAGTGCCGTGGGGTGGGGCGCGATGAACTCCTCGCGCTCGGCCTCGGACGCGGGCTTCGCCTGGGGCAGTGAGCGCCCCTTGGCCAGGTACGTCGTGGTCTCGACCATTGCCACGGCCCCGTCGACCTGTCCCTCGACCAGCACGTCGATCGTCGTCCCCGACTTGTGCTCGAAGGGGCCGTCGAGGCGCACATGCAGGTCGACGACGTCGCCGACTTTCACGGGCCGATGGACGTCGATCCGGTTGCGGATGTGGACCATGCCCATCATCGGCAGCGGGACGTCGGGATCGCTGAGCAGCTGCATGCTCAGCGGGAAGGCCAGCACATGGAGATAGCCCGGATGGACGACGTTGCCCAGGCCCGCCCCGACGACGGATGTGAACCCGGCATAGGCGGCGGCCTCGATCGGCACGCTGCGCATGATCGTGCGTCCGGGCAGCGGACCGGTCTTCGCGGCGCCCAGCGGCAGGGCCTTGAGCACCGCCTTCGCGTAGAGCGGCAGCATCTTCATCAGGCACCCACCATGTTCTGTCCGCAGACCCGCAGGGTCTGCCCGTTGATCCCCCGCGCCGAGGCGGAGGCGAGGAAGGCGATCGCCTCCGCGACGTCGACCGGCAGGCCACCCTGCTGGAGGCTGGAGAGCCGGCGTGCGACCTGACGGGTCAGCGCGGGCATCTTCGCCGTCATGTCGGTTTCGATGAATCCGGGGGCGACGGCGTTGATGCTGCCCGAACGCTGCCCGAACGCCTGCGCCGAGGCGGCCGTGAGTCCGATGACCCCGGCCTTCGAAGCCGCATAGTTCGTCTGCCCGCGATTGCCCGCGATCCCCGACGTCGAGGCCAGCGACACCACCTGGGAGCCGCTCGCGAACAGGTTCGCCTCTCCGAGGCGAGCGTTGATCCGGGCCTGGGACTGCAGGTTGACGGCGAGGACGGAGTCCCAGCGGGAGGCGTCCATGTTGGCCAGCAGCTTGTCCCTGGTGATTCCGGCGTTGTGGATGAGGATGTCGACCTGGTTGTCGACAGCTGCGGCGAGGCGCTCGGCCGCTGTGTCCGAGGTGATGTCGAGCTGCAGGGTGCGTCCACCCACCTCATTCATCACCGCGGCCAGGGCCTGACCGGCCTGGGGCATGTCGACTCCGACGATCTGGGCGCCGTCGCGGGCGAGGGTGCGGGCGATCGCCGCCCCGATCCCCCGGGCCGCCCCGGTGACGATCGCGGTGCGGCCCGCCAGCGGTCCGGCGTCGCCGGTGGCGACGAACTCGGCCGCCCGGATCTCCTCACCGGCGGTGCTCGAGACGGTGAGCAGCTGCCCGGAGACGTAGGCGGACTTGGCCGAGAGCAGGAACCACAGAGCGGCGGTCGCCGAGGCGGCGTCGACGTCGACTCCGTCGAGGAGGAGTCCGTTCGCCGTCGAACCGGCCCGCATCTCGTGGGCCAGGGAGCGGGTCAGCCCGGTCACGGCCTGGGCCGTCGCCGCCTCCTCGGGGTCCTGGCCCTCGGGTCGCAGCGCCTGACTGACACTGATGACCCGGGCGCAGGGCAGCAGGGACCGCAGTGAGGCTCCGAGCTCCAGCGCAGTCTGCGACAGGTCGTCGGGCTCCCGGGCATCGTCGAAGACGGCGATGACAGCGCGCAGGGATTCCCCTGAGCCGGGGTGGCGGCGGACCTCGAAGTCGTTCTCCAGCAGCCGGTCAGCGATCCGCTGCGCTCCGGGGCTGGTGCCGAGGACGAGGACGGGGGCGGACAGATACTGCGCCGGAGTCTGGCCGAATCGCTGCAGCTTCACCGGCTGCGGCAGCCCCAGCGTCTTGGCGATCTGCTTGAGGGGCCCGTTGACGAGGTCGAGATAGGTGTCTTTCATGCTGCCTCCACGATCGCGGTCAGTCCCTGGCCGCCGGCGGCGCAGATCGAGACGAGAGACCGCTTCTGTCCGGTGAGTCTGAGGTATTTGGCGGTGGTCGCGATGATCCGACCGCCGGTGGCCGCGAAGGGATGGCCGGCGGCGAGGCTCGAGCCCAGCGGGTTGAGCTTCGCCCGGTCGATGGAGCCCAGGGGTGCGTCGAGTCCGAGTTTCTCGCGGCAGAACTCCTCGGACTCCCATGCCGCGAGGTGGCACAGGACGGTCGAGGCGAAGGCCTCATGGATCTCGAACACATCGAAGTCGGCGAAGGTCAGCCCATTGCGGGCGAGCAGACGCGGCACCGCGTAGGCGGGTGCCATCAGGAGGCCCTCGGCGCCGTCGACGAAATCGACGGCGGCCGCCTCGGCGTCGATGATCCTCGCCAGTGGAGTGAAGCCGCGTTCGGCGGCCCATTCCTCACTGCCGAGCAGCACCGTCGAGGCGCCGTCGGTGAGTGGGGTCGAGTTCCCGGCGGTCATCGTCGCAGGTGTCTCCAGCTTCCGGCCGAAGACCGGGTCGAGCCTCGCCAGGGAGTCCAGGGTCGCATCCGCGCGCAGGTTCGTGTCCCGGGTGACTCCGAGGTACGGGGTGGACAGATCGTCGAAGAACCCCTCATCCCAGGCTCGGGCGAGGTTGCGGTGCGAGGCCAGGGCGAGTTCGTCCTGCGCCTCCCGCGTGATCTGCCAGGCCGCCGTCGTGATCGCCTGGTGCTCGCCCATGCTCAGACCGGTCCGCGGCTCCCCCGTCGAGGGTGCCTGCGGGGTCAGGTAGGAAGGACGGATCTGGGAGGCGATCTTCGCCCGCTGCGGCAGCGTCTTGGCGCGGCTGAGCTCGAGCAGGATCTCCCGCATCGAATCCCCGACGACGATCGGAGCGTCGGACGCCGAGTCCACGCCCGCAGCGATCCCCGATTCCATCTGCCCGGCGTTGATCTTCTGCGTCAGGGTGACGACCGACTCCAACCCCGTCGCACAGGCCTGACCGAGGTCGAAGGCCGGGGTGGTCGGCGACAGCGCCGAACCGAGGACCGCCTCACGGGTGAGGTTGAAGTCCTTCGAGTGTTTGAGCACGGCACCGCCGGCCACCTCGCCGAGGCGCTCGCCGGCCAAGCCGAATCGGGCGACGAGGCCGTCGAGGGCGCTGGTGAGCATATCGAGGTTGCTCGCCTTCGCGTACTGCTTGTTGGACCGGGCGAACGGAATGCGGTTGCCGCCGAGGATGACGGCGCGTGAGTGGGGAGTGGACATTGACACCTCCGAGAACGTGGATTTAACCGTTACCGACAGTACCTGATACCGTCTGTGACATGAAATCGATCACAGATGGCCGATCGACGAGGTGGCAGGAGCATCGCGATCTCCGCCGCCACGAACTCCTCCGCGCCGTCCGCCACGTCGTCGACGAGCACGGCGACGACCTCTCGATGGGGCAGATCTCCGAGTACTCGGGCACCACGAAGGCCGTTCTCTACCGGTACTTCACGGACCGGGCGGGACTGCAGGCAGCGATGGGCGAATGGGCGATGGGCGTGATCGCGAAGTCCCTCGACGACGCGGGTGCCGCCTCGACGAACGCGGCCTCGGACCCCAGCACCGCCTCGGCGCGCACCGCCTCGGCGCGCACCGCCTCGGCGCGCACCGCCTCGGCGCGCACCTCCCCGGCGAGCACCTCCCCGGCGACCACCGGCGGGAATCAGGGCACCGATTCGGGCACCCTCTCGCCGGAGGAGGCGCTGACGGCGATGATCCGGGCCTTCGTCACCCTGGCCGCCGGTTCCCCCAGCGTCTATCGATTCTGCGACACCGCGGTCAATCGCTTCGCCCCGGCCGAGACCGGTGGGTTCTTCAACTCCATCGCCGAGCTGCTGGCCGAGCGGCTGGGACTGCAGGGACCGGAGGGCACGCTGTGGGCGGCCGGGGCGATCGGCTTCGTCCGCGCCGCCACGGAGAACTGGCTCGCCGATCCCGGCCCGCCCGAGGACTTCGCCGCCACCATCAGCCACTGGCTGTGGGCATCCCTGCAGCTGAGCACCGACCCGAATACGAAAACAGGAGCATAAATGACGCTGTCCCTCGACCCCAACGCGATCGGAGCCGTCCTCGACGGCCGGTGGGCCCCCACCCGCCGCCTCGGCAGGTCGCTGGCCCTCAACGAGACCACGCACCTCGATCCGGCCGACGATCTCGAGACAACCCGAGCGAAGACGCTCGAAGCCGTCGGGCTGATGGCCGACACCGGTCTGCCGCTGCTGGCCCTGCCCGAATCGATGGGCGGGGAGAACGCCCATGCGGCCAACGTCGCCGGCTTCGAGGAGACCGTCACCGCCTCCCCCAGCCTGCAGATCAAGGCCGGCGTCCAGTTCGGGCTCTTCGGCGGCGCGATCCTCCACCTCGGCAACAGCCGCCAACACGAGTCGTGGCTGCGTCCGGCGATGACCGGAGAGCTCCTGGGATCGTTCGCGATGACAGAGATCGGACACGGATCGGACGTCTCGGCGATCGGCACCACCGCGACCTATCTGCCCGAGGACGAGGAGTTCGTCATCGACACTCCGTTCACCGCGGCGACGAAGGAATTCATCGGCAACGCCGCTCGCGACGCCCGCGCGGCAGTGGTCTTCGCGCAGCTCGTCACCGGCGGGGTCAACCACGGCGTGCACGCGTTCTTCGTGCCGCTGCGCACCTCGGACGGACAGCCGCTGCCGGGCATCACCTTCACCGATGACGGCTACAAGGGCGGTCTGCCCGGGGTCGACAACGGCCGCATCAGCTTCGACGGCGTCCGCATTCCGCGCACCCATCTGCTCGATCGCTACGGAGCCGTCGACGCCGCGGGCGCCTACTCGTCGCCGATCACCTCCCCCGGTCGCCGCTTCTTCACCATGCTCGGCACCCTGGTCCAGGGGCGCGTGTCTCTCGACGGGGCCGCGATCGTGGCGTCCAAGCTCGCCCTCGACATCGCGATCCGCTATGGGCTCGAGCGCAGGCAGTTCACGACCTCGGACGAGATCACCGAGACCACCCTGATGGACTACCAGCAGCACCAGCGCCGGCTGATGCCCAGGCTGGCCGCGGTCTACGCCTCGGCGCTCGCCCACGAGAAGCTGCTCACCTCCTTCGACGAGGTGTTCTCCGGAGCCGATGACAGCGAGGAGAACCGCGCTCTGCTCGAGACCCGGGCAGCGGCCTTCAAGGCGGACTCGACCTGGTTGGCCCTCGACGTCATCCAGGAGTGCCGTGAGGCCTGCGGGGGCGCTGGGTACATGGCGGAGAACCGACTCGTGGGGCTGCGTGCCGACCTCGACGTCTACGTCACCTTCGAAGGCGACAACACTGTGCTGCTCCAGCTCGCTGCGAAGCGGATCCTCGGTGACTACGCCAAGGAGTTCGCACACATCGACGTCGGCGGCGTGGCCCGGTTCATCGGCACCCAGGCCGCCGAGCACTCCCTCTACCGCACCGGTCTGGCCAATGCCGGGCTGGCGATCTCCGACGCCTTCACCCGCGGCCTCGGCGATCGTCGGATCCGCTCGGGCAAGCTGCAGCGCTCGCTGCTCGAGACCCGCCTCGAGGTCATGGTCTCCGAGCTCGCCGGCGATCTGCGTCCGGCCACGAAGATGTCCCCGGCGGCGGCGGCCGAACTGTTCAACTCGCAACAGCACGAGCTCATCGAGATGGCACGCGCCTACGTCGAGCTGGAGAAGTGGAAGGCTCTCGACGAGACGATGCGCGCCCAGGACGATCCGGATCAGGCGAAGGTCTTCCGGCGCCTGCGCGACGCCTACGGTCTGAGCCTGATCGAGAAGCACATGAGCTGGCATCTCATGTACGGGCGCCTGCCCATGTCGCGGGCCCGGCAGCTGCCCGACACGCTCAATCGGCTGTGCGCGAAGCTCGCCGCGAACTCGCTCGACCTCGTCGAGGCCTTCGGCTACACCGACAAGCACCGGCGGGCGACGATCGCGACCGGCATCGAGGCCCAGCGTCAGCGCGAGGCCGCCGAGCACTACCGCCGCGCCCGCTCCCGCCGTGACTTCCCTGTCCCCGAGAAGCACCTGATCCGGCAGACGACCTCGTCGGCGGTGTGATTCCCGCGGGTCGCAGGAGTCGAGGAACTCACGATTCGAGGAACTCACGGACGGCCGCGGACACGGCGGCCGCCTCGGTGAGGAAGCCGTCATGGCCGACCTCCGAGTCGATGACCCGGTAGTCGACCTTCCCGGGCAGGTTCCGGGCCAGGAGCTCGACCTGTCCGGGTGGGAACAGCCGGTCGGAGGAGATCGAGAGCACGAGGTTGTCCGTGCAGGCGTTCGCCAGCGCGGTCCGCAGGTCGTCCGACCGGCCCGTGCGCACATCGTGGTCGCGCAGAGCACGGGAGAGCACCACATAGCTCTGTGGATCGAACCGGGCGGTGAGCTTCTTCGCCTGGTGGTCGAGGTAGGAGGTCACCTCGTAGTAATCCGCGGAACGAAGCCTGCGGGAGAACCGCTGGTTGAGCTCGGCGTCGTTGCGGTAGGTCAGGTGGGCGATCTGACGGGCCAGACCCAGCCCGTGAGCGGGGAACCGGCCGACGGCGGAGTAGTCCCCGGCATAGTACTCGGGGTCGAGCTGGATCGCGCGCTCCTGCATCATCGCCCACGCGATCTGGTCGGCCTCGACGTAGGCGGGGGACGCCACCACCGCGCACTTGCGGACCTTGTGACTGGCCAGCAGGGCGAACTCGAGCGCCCGAGCGCCGCCCATCGAACCGCCGATGACCGCATGCCAGGTCTCGATCCCCAAGATCTGGGAGAGGTTGTGCTCGAGCCGCACCATGTCCCGGATCGTGACGTTGGGGAACCTGGACCCGTAGGGCAGCCCGTCGTCGCACAGTGACTGCGGCCCCGTGGTCCCGGAGCATCCGCCGAGGGCATTGGCGCACACCACGAAGTACTTGTCCGTGTCGATGGCCGCCCCCGGACCGACGACGCCGGGCCACCATTCGGGGGCGGCGGTGTCGCCGGTCAGGGCATGCTCGACGAGCACCGCATTGCTGCGGTCGGGATCGAGCGTGCCGAAGGTCTGGTAGGCGACCTCCACGGTTCCGAACGTGAATCCGGAATCGGTGACGAAGCCGAGAATGCTCTCGACGGATGTGCTCTGGGTGGTCATCTCAGCTGCTTCTGGGGCTCGTCTCAGGCAGCGGCGGCCGTGACGGCTGCGGCTGCGGCGAATCCCTTGTCGATGTCGGCGAGGATGTCGTCGATGCCTTCGAGTCCCACGGACAGGCGCACGAGCGCAGGGTTGACTCCCGCCGCGGCCTGCGCCTCCTCGTCGAGCTGGGAGTGGGTGGTCGAGGCCGGATGGATGACCAGGGACCGCACATCGCCGATGTTGGCCACGTGCGAGTGCAGCTCGAGCGCGTCGACGAAGGCCACGGCCGCATCGAAGCCGCCGGCGATGTCGAAGGCGAGGACGGAGCCGACGCCGTTCGGCAGGTACTTCTGCGCCCGTTCGTGCCAGGGACTGGATTCGAGGCCGGCGTACGCGACCCGCGTCACCTGGTCGTGGCTCTCGAGGTAATCGGCGACCTTCTTCGCGTTGGCGACGTGGCGCTCGACCCGCAGGCTCAGGGTCTCGATCCCCTGGGCGATGAGGAAGGCGTTGAAGGGGCTGGCGGCGGGACCGATATCGCGCAGCAGCTGGACGCGGATCTTCAGACCGTAGGAGACGTTGGCGCCGAACGGCGAGTCCGCGCCCAGGTCACGGGCGTAGACGAGGCCGTTGTACGACTCGTCGGGGGTGTTGAAGCCGGGGAACTTGTCCGGCTCGGCTCCGTAGTCGAAGGTGCCGCCGTCGACGACGACTCCGGCGATGGAGGTGCCGTGACCGCCGAGGTACTTCGTCGCCGAGTGGACGACGACGTCGGCGCCGTGCTCGATCGGACGCACCAGGTATGGGGTGGCCAGGGTGTTGTCGACGATGAGGGGGACCCCGGCGTCATGGGCGATGGTCGACACGGCCTCGATGTCGAGGACGTCGGAGCGGGGGTTGGACACGACCTCGGCGAAGAACAGCTTCGTGTTGTCCTGGACGGCGTTCTTCCAGGCGTCGAGGTCGTCGACGTCGACGAAGGTGGTCTCGATCCCGAGCTTGCGCAAGGTCACGTGAAGGAGGTTGTATGTGCCGCCGTAGAGGCTGGAGCTGGCCACGATGTGGTCACCGGCCCCGGCGATGTTGGCGATCGCGAGGAACTCCGCCGACTGTCCCGAGGCGGTGAGCACCGCGTGGACTCCGCCTTCGAGGTCCGCGATCCGATTCTCCACCACCTCGGTGGTCGGGTTGGTGATGCGGGTGTAGATGGGGCCGAGCTCGGCCAGGGCGAAGCGGTTCGCCGCGGTCTCGTTGCTGTCGAAGACGAACGAGGTCGTCTGGTGGATCGGCAGGGCGCGGGATCCCGTCGACGGATCGGGGGTTTGTCCCGCATGGATCTGCCGGGTTTCGAATGACTGGCTCATATCTGCTCCTGGAATGCTGATGGTGGCGGGTGCTGGTGGTTGTGGGTGCTGTTCCTACTGTCATCGACGCTCAGGCGGCGAGCGCGTGAACCTGTCATGTTCGCGTCACCGTCCGTCATGTTTCGTCACAGGACCTCGGTTCGTCACAGGACCTCGGTTCGTCACAGGACCTCGGTGTCGTGACGAGGAGGGCGGGCGTTCGTCAGCGGAAGTTGCGGGCGTGCGTGGGGAACTGGACGTCGAGCGGGAGGAGCTTGTGCGCATAGAGGCTCACGACCTCTCCCCCGCGTTGGATCAGCCCGGTCACGACGAGGACGTTCTTCGTCGTCGCGACCTTCCGGAACCGCTTCATCAGACCGGCCGTGGCGACGACGTTGAGCATCCCGAACTCGTCCTCGAGGTTGATGAAGGTGATCCCCGAGGCGGTGGCCGGACGCTGCCGGTGGGTGACGATGCCGACAACCGTCATCCGCTGCCCGTCCGCGGCGGCCGCGGCGTCGGCCGTGGAGGCATAACCCCGCTCGCGCAGCGTCTCCCGCAGCATCTCGGTCGGGTATCCGTCCACGGTGATCCCGGTGGAGCAGAGTTCGGCCAGTGTCGTGTCGAAGGAGTCCATCAGAGGCAGGGCCGGCGCCGAGGTGACCGTGGCGGTTCCCGGCAGCACGCCCGGGTGCGCTCCTGCGACTCCCCCGGCCACCCACAGCGCCTGCCTGCGGTCGAGGTCGAACCCGGCCAGCGCCCCGGCGGTGGCCAGCGACTCGAGCGCCTGTTTGCCGATCCCGGTGCGTTCGGCCAGGTCCGCGACCGAGGCGAAGGGTCCGTGCTCCCGTTCGGCCACGATCGCCGCGGCGCTCGTGCCGACGTGCGCGACCGTATCGAGACCGAGCCGGATCCCCAGCTGACCCGTCTCGACGCGTTCGAGATCGGTCTGCGCCTGCGAGGCCTGGATGTCGACCGGCAGCACCGGCACCCGGTGTCGGCGGGCGTCGGCGATGAGTGACTGCGGGGAGTAGAAGCCCATCGGCTGGCTGCGCAGCAGACCGGCGGTGAAAGCCGCATGGTGGTGGTGCTTGAACCAGGCCGACTGGTAAACGAGGTTCGCGAAGCTGATCGCGTGGGATTCGGGGAACCCGTAGTTCGCGAAGGCCGCGATGGTGGCGAAGATCGACTCCGCGGTCTCCTCGTCGACGCCCTTCGATCGGGCCCCGGCCCGGAACTTCTCGGCGAGTTCGGCCATCCGCTTCGAGGAGCGCCGGGCTCCCATCGCCTGCCGCAGCTGATCGGCGTCGGCACCGGTGAAGCCGCCCACGTCGATGGCCATCTGCATCAGTTGCTCCTGGAACAGCGGCACTCCGCAGGTTTTGGCCAGGGACTTCTCCAGCAGCGGGTGGAGGTACTCGACCTCGTCCAGGCCCTGCCGCCGGCGGATGTAGGGGTGGACGGACCCGCCCTGGATGGGACCGGGCCGGATCAGGGCGACCTGCACGGCCAGGTCGTAGAACGTCCTCGGCTTGAGCCGGGGCAGGGTCGCGAGCTGGGCACGGGATTCAACCTGGAACACGCCCACGGCGTCGGCCCGGCAGAGCATCTCGTACACCTCGGCGTCCTCATCGTCGATCGTCGCCCGGTCGATGCGCTCGCCCGTGTGCCGGTGGACGAGGTCGACCATCTCGTGCAGGGCCGTGAGCATGCCCAGGCCGAGCAGGTCGAACTTGACGAGGTCCATGGCCGCGCAGTCGTCCTTGTCCCATTGGACGACGGTGCGGCCGGGCATGGTGGCCTTCTCGATCGGCACCACCTCGCCGATGGGTCGGTCGGCGAGGATCATCCCGCCCGAGTGGATGCCGAGGTGCCGCGGTGAGCCGAGGAGGTCGGCGGCGACGTCGAGGACCGGGGCCGGAACCTCCGACTCGGCCGGATCCGGCAGGGTCGACCAGCGGTTGCTCGTCTTGGAGAACGCGTCCTGCTGGCCGGGTTCGTAGCCGAGGCTGTGCGCGGCGTCGCGGATCGCCGACTTCGCCCGGTAGGTGATGATGTTCGCGACCTGAGCGGCCCGCTCCCGGCCGAAGTGGTCGTAGACGTACTGGATGACCTCCTCGCGCCGGTTCGATTCGATGTCGATGTCGATGTCGGGGTACCCCTTGCGGTCCGGGGACAGGAACCGGTCGAAGAGGAGACCGTGCTTGACCGCGTCGACGGCGGTGATGTCGAGGACGTAGCAGACGGCGGAGTTCGCCGCCGATCCCCGCCCCTGGCAGAAGATGTTCTCCTGATGGCAGAAGTCGGCGATGTCGTGGACGATGAGGAAGTAGCCGCAGAAGCCGAGCTCCGCGATCATGTCCATCTCCCGGTCGAGCTGCGCCCATGCCCTGGGGTTCTCCGCCCGGGTGCCGTAGCGGCGGGTTCCGCATGCGGTGACGAGCGCGCGCAGGTATTCCTCGGCTCCCCGGTCATCGGGCCTGGGGGAACGCGGCAGCTCGGGTCGCGCCGATTGCAGCTCGAAGGCGCACTCGGCCCCGATCCGCACCGCGTTCTCCAGGGCCTGCCGGGGGAACCGCGCAGCCATCTCCTCGCCTGTGTGGATCCGTGCGGTCGCCGTCGCCGGCAGCCAGCCGGCCAGTTCGTCCAGGGGCAGACGGGACCGGATGGAGGCTCTCACCTGCGCCGACCTCCACTGGGCTCGGGTCGCGAAGTGGACGGAATTGCTCGCGACGACCGGCAGACCGGTGCGGTCTGCCAGCTCGCCGAGGTGACGCAGCCTCTCGTCGTCGTCCGGAGTTCCGTCCCGGCTGAGTTCGACCGCGACCCTCTCCTGCCCGAACAGGGCGATGAGCTTCCGCAGGGCGCCGAGCCCCCCGTCGGGTTCGTCCAGGGCCTGTCGCAGCGGACCCTTGCGACAGCCGGTGAGGATCATCCAGTCCCCGCTCATGGCGGCGAGCTCCTCGAGGTCGAAGACGGGACGGTTCTTCTCCCCGCGCAGGTTCGCCTTCGTGATGGCCGCCGAGAGACGGTGGTAGCCGGTCCGACCGTGGGCGAGGACGAGCAGGTGGGTCGCGTCGGGATCCGTCTGTCCGGGGATCTTCTCCTCAAGGCCCAGGGACAGCTCCGCGCCGTAGACGGTGGGCAGGCCCACCTCGGCGGCGGCATGGGCGAACCGGACCGCACCGTAGAGGCCGTTGTGGTCCGTCAGCGCCAGGGACGACAGCCCCGCGGCCACTCCCGCGGCGACGAGCTCCTCGGGGTCGGAGGCCCCGTCGAGGAAGCTGAACTGGGAGTGCACGTGCAGCTCCGCCCAGGGCTGGGTCGCGGTGCGCAGGAGCGGCCCGCGCTGCCCGGGTGGGGGCGCGGGTTGGGATTCGGGCTGAGGTTGAGGTTCGGGTTGTGGCTCGGGTGGGGATTGCGGGTGGAGCTCCGGTGCGGCCTGGGGTCCGGGCTCCGGCTGGGGTTGCGAATAGCGGTCGGAGCCGTCGGAGCCTCCGGGTCCGACGGAGACCCGGTAGCGGTCCGGACGGGAGAACGCGGGCGCATCGGAGCCCTCGGCGTGCTCGTCGACCGCCGCACGCTTGCCCTCCAACCGTTTGGCCAGCTGTGACCAGGGAGTGCGGGGATTCGAGAAGCCCATCAGCAGTACCGTCCCGTGACGTACCACTGACCGTTCTCCTTGCTCAGCAGCAGGGCCCGGCCGGATTCGGTGACGACCTGGAGCCGAGTCCGGTAGGTGGAGTGCGCAGGGTCCCACCAGCCCGATTCGATGGGCCAGGAGCCGGAGTAGTCGGCGATCGCCTCGGCGCCTCCGACCGGGAAGCGAATCGTGCGGGGTTCGGCTTCGAGACCTGCCGGGCGGGCTCCCACCGGATGGCCGTCCGCGGTGAGCACATCGACGGGCAGGTGCTCGACGGTGGTGGGCCGAGGTGCGCTCAGCGCCCCGGGCCAGGGCGCGCGAGGGTTGCGCGCGGGCGTCGCGGTCTGCTGCCATGGCGTCCACAGGTTCGTTTCGGCCGGATCCCACCCGCCCTGGAGTCCCGGGACCAGCACTGCGTCGGGGCCGAACAGGCCCTGCAGCCGTTCGAGAGTGTGGGTGACCTGGCCGGTGTTCTCATCGAAGAGGCTCTTGGTGGCGCCGATGGCGGTGGTCAACTCGGCGGCGACGAGACTCAGGGCGATGATGCCCTCCTCGGAGAAGTCCTCCGGATCGGGACCGGGGTCGGGCAGATCCCCCGCCTCGGCATTCCGACGCCCGGCCCCGCCCGACCTGGCTCCGCCCGACTTGGACCCGCCCGACTTGGACCCGCCCGCGCTGCCGGCCAGCCACCCCTCGGCCTGCCAGCGCAGACGGTCGGCGATGCTCGTCTCATTCATGTCATCGATCCGCCAGGTCCGCGTCGAGGACTGACCGCCGACGGCGCTGAGTTCGATCGTGATCTGCGTGCACACGAGGCTGTGCCGGCGCACCTTGGTCAGCAGCTCGGTGGCGAGCTGGCGGGTGAGGAAGCTCAAGGTGTCGCTGCGGGTGGTCGGAGTGTCCAGGCCGACCTCGACTCCGAACTGCTCGCTCCGGACATGGTCGTCCACAGCTGTCCGACCACGGCCGGTGGCCAGACCGTGGGCGCGCCTGCCCAGCTCGCCGAACCGCGAGTTGACGTCCTTGGCGTCGAGGGCCGCCAGGTCGCCCAGGGTCCGCAGACCCAGGTGGCCGAAGACGTCGATGAGCTCGGCATACTCGGCCCCGGCGTATTCGAGGGCATGGATCGGCTGAGCGGCCAGGAACTGCCGCGTCTCCCCCGGCTCGACTCGCCTGGCCTGCCTGGCGGCGAGCACCGCGGCGAAGACCGTGTCGGCGATGCCGGGGAAGAACTCCCACCCGGTCGCGGACACGAAAGAGGAGATCAGGGCCTCGACCGCGCTCGGCTCATCCGCGTAGCCGTGCCGGAGTGAGCCGAGGGGAATCGTGAGCGTGCCCGGGCTGAGCAGGGTGAAGCGGGCGACGAGCTCCTCCAGGGCGCTCACCCCGGCGGAGAAGTGCCGATTGTCCACCTCTTCGTCCCAGACCACCACCCGGGCCTCGGGGCAGCGCAGCTGGGCCGCCCGCTTGCTGATGCCCAGGATGACGCCGGCGGATCGGGCGAAGGCGTCGGCGGCGATCACTCTGCCTCCGTGGAGGACGACCACCGGGGTGCGGGGATCGAGATCGTGTTCGGCCGCGGCTGCCACCGCCGACCAGTCGGGAACCGTGAGGACCAGGGACCGTTCAGTTTCGACCCGGCCGGTTTCGACCCGGCCGGGCAGGGGCAGTTCGAGTGCGGGGTCAGCTGACACTGCGGATCACCGGTTTCATCCGCTCGGGCACGGAAGCGGGCACCTCGGTGGGAGTGCCGTCGGGACCGGGCAGCAGGAAGCGATGGACCCCGGTCTGAGAACGGGCGACGACCTGGCAGGAACGCAGTCGACCCTGGCCGTGCTCGGTGCCCGACCACTGGGTGTCCGTGATCTCGATCTGCTCCGTGCTCCCTTTGGCCGGTGCCAGGCTGATGAAGCTGACCCTGCGTTCGCGCACCTTCGCCAGCAGACGTGCCTGCTCCCCCGCGCTGGGCAGATACCCGGGGTCGACGACGAGGATGTCGAAGGATTCGATGAGGATGGAGGCGACCCGCAGCCAATCCTGGGCGGGTGTGACGACATTGACGAAGTGGTCGAGGTCGACCCCGAGATCCGCGATGGAGGACACAGCCGGCTCACCGAGTCCGATCCCGGCACACCACTTCTGCTCCTTGGTCGCCTCGGCGATGGTGGCGAGCGCGCAGCTCAGCGATTGGGAACCCGTCATGGTCACGATCTCACCTCGGGGCAGACCACCGCGGCGGAACAGCGGCGCCAGCACCGGGTGCACTGGTCTGGGTGCGTGTCCATGGAACAGAGCCGTGGCCGTGGAGATCCCCATCTCCCGGCTGAGCTGTTCGACGAGTGGCACTGCAGACATGTCTCCATTATCGAACTAGTGTTCGAAATTGGCAAGATTCAAGAGGTGATTGCGGATTCTCGGGCGTGTCGCGGCTCCGATCCGCACCTCGATGCAGGATAATCCCGCAGGTCAGATCCGCGACCCGCGCACACGCGCTCGGACCCGCTTCGTTCGTCGCCCCTCGACCGATCCTCACCCTAGGGATCGGCACCGACACGACGCTCTCCCGCCTCGCCGAAATCCCTCGCCCTGGTTCTTCGGTCGGGTTCCTCAGCTGCGTTCCTCAGAATGGGGCACTTGCCCCATGCGCCAGGGCGGTCATTGCGTCATGCTCGAAATCACCAGTTTCCTCACAGCAAGGTTCTCGGGAAGGGGATCCGATGTCCAAGTTCATGGATGTCCACAGCGGCATGACAGGAATCACCACTGAAATGCTGGCGCAGGCTCACAGCGCCGACCTGGCAATCCAAGACGAGGAGGGAGTGAGCTTCGAGCGCGCCTGGGCCGACCCCGTCAGCGGCACAGTGTTCTGCCTGTCCGAGGCACCGACGGCCGAAGCGGTGCAGCGGATCCACGAAAGGACCGGGCACCCCGCGGACAACGTCTACGAGGTGCCCATCAACGTGTGATCGGAGAGACCCTGACGCGGGGACGGCCTCATTGAGCGCCGGCATCGACGCGGCCGCGCCGCGCCGGCGGTGAGGCCGCCCCGGGTCAGAGTCCTGTTCGGCGTCGTGCCGAACATCGAGGGCAAAGAAAAAGAAGTGGTGTGCCTCGGACGGGCGCGTGCCATACTTTCAGCATGCAGCGGCAGACCGATGGGCGGGGCGCGGGCGCACGCAGGGCTGAGGTGCTGGCCGCGCTCTCGATCGCCATTGACCTCGGACTGGGGCTGCCGATGGAGCACATGCTGAGGTCGTCGCTGCTGGCGGCCATCCTGGCCGAGGAGCTCGACCTCACCGAGGAGCAGCGGACCACGATCTACTACACGAACCTGGTGCTGTGGATCGGCTGCCATGCGGACTCGCACGAGTTCAGCCGCTGGTTCGGCGATGATCTGGCCATGCGCAGGGACAGCTATCAGCTCGACTGGTCCGGTCCGGCGTACATGAAATACCTCCTGAGACGCACCGGTTCCAATGATCCGCTGCCCCGGCGAACGCAGAAGCGGCTCTCCCTGCTGCTCGCCCCTCAGGCGCGGATGGCAGCCCTGATCCACTCGCACTGCCTCTCAGCGGGCCTGATGACCGAGCGCATCGGTTTGGAACGGGCAGTCGGCGAGGCCGTCGAGTGCGCGTTCGAACGCTGGGACGGCAACGGCCTGCCCGCGGCACGGAGCCGCGATGAGATTCCGCTCGCGACGCGTGTGGTCCAACTGGCGGAGACGTGCGAGGTGCACCTGCGCATGTACGGCGTGTCCGGCGCCCTTGCCATGACCAGGGAGCGCAGCGGCAGGCAGTTCGACCCTTCGCTGGTGGAGGCGTTGTCCCGGTGCCGGGATCGGATCGACGCACTCCCCGACCAGGATGTCTGGGCGACGGCGCTCGATCTGGCGCCCGACGGCGACGTGGTGCTGCACGGCGGAGAACTCGATTCGCTGCTCGGGGCCATCGGCGACTTCGCCGATCTCAAATGCCCCTTCACCGCGGGGCACTCACGAACGGTGGCCGAGACGGCTGCCGCCGCGGCAGTGCACGTGGGTCTCACGGGAGAGGACGTGGACCTGGTTCGACAGGCGGCTCTGGTGCACGATCTCGGACGCATGGGCGTGCCCAACTCGGTGTGGGAGAAGCAGGGCCCGCTCACCGAGTCGGACCGGGAGCGGATCCGGCTCTACCCCTACCTGACCGGGCGCATCCTCAACCGGGTCCGCGGGCTGGAGACTGTGGCCGCCGTCGCCGGCAACCACCGGGAACGCCTCGACGGGTCGGGCTACCCCCGGGGCATCGGCGGCTCGGCCCTGCCGATGACGCAGCGCATCCTGGCCGCTGCGGACAGCTACCGGGAATCCCTTGAGCACCGACCCCATCGCCCTGCGCTGGCGACGGAGCAGGCAGCCGCCCGGCTCCGCTCCGAAGTCCGTGCGGGCCGGCTCGACGCCACGGCCGTCGACGCCGTCCTGGCCGTCTCCGGACACCAGCAGGGCCGCCGCTCCCCCGGGCCCGCCGGTCTCACCGCTCGTGAGGTGGAGGTCCTTGGCCTCTTCGCGCGCGGCTTCACGAGCACCGAGATCGCACGGCGCCTGGTCATCAGCGCCAAGACCGTGCGGAACCACCTCGAGCACATCTACCTCAAGGCGGGGGTGAGCAACCGCACGGGCGCTGCCCTGTTCGCTCTTCAGCACGGCATCGCCGGCAGCGCGGAAGATGGGGCAGCTGCCCCATGATCGGGGGCTCCCGAACGCCTAACGTTGCGTTCAACGAAGGAGCCGACATGAAAACCAAGACAGTCATCAGCCTCAGCACCGGACTCGAGGACGCCGAGAAGGTCACCGTGGCCTTCCTCGTCGCCGTCGGATCCGCCGAGACGGAGCGCCCCACCCTGATGTTCCTCACCAAGGAGGCGGTGCGCCTGGTCATCGGCGGCGTCGCCAGGGGCACGGCATGCGCAGGGTGCCCTCCCCTGGAAGACCTGGTCCGCAGGTACGTCGACGCCGGCGGACGCTTCATGGTCTGCCCAATCTGCTTCGACGCCAAGCACTTGGACAAGGACGACCTCCTCGCCGCCGCGGAACTCGGCGGCACGATACCGATGTGGGGGTGGATCGGTGATGAGCCGGCCAACACGTTCAGTTACTGACACGCCTGCTGACACTCCTGTTGACACGTCGCTCGGTGGGCGGATGGCGCATACATCACCGACATCATCCTGGGCACAGATGCGGCTCGTGTGCAGCGGATTCCGTCCCGTCTAGCCTCGCCCGCAGAACCCACGGTGCGGCTGTGTCGACGGAGGGCACTTCGCCGGCCGAGTCGGCCAAGGCAGACAGTGCCCGGCGCGGCGATTCTCAGAGGTGGCCGCGCGGTGCCACGAGGGTGCCGAGCTCCTCACGCACCCACCACTGCCCGGTCTCGCGCTTCTCCGCCTTCGTCGCGAAGCGGTAGTCGAAGACCCGGACCCGGATCAGGGCGGGCGCCCGGCCGTCGAAGGGATCGACCCGGAGCAGACGCCGCACTCCCGGGTCACCGGCGAGGATCTTCCGCAGCAGACGGAGGAACCACTCGTCTCCACAGTCCCCCAGTGCCAGGAACCACATCATCCAGTCGAGTCGGAGGTGGTAGGGGGCGAACTGCCGTGGCCTCCGCGAGACGTCGCCCGGCTTGCCCTTGAACTCGAAGGCGTGCCAGTCCGCCTCCTCCGGGTCCGGACTCAGAGTGCCTTCGATGATCACCTCGCGGCGCTCCTGGCTCATCGAGCCGAATGCCCCATAGGCGTTGACGAGATGCCAGCGGTTGTAGCTGGCGTTCATCAGCTGGTGCGCGGAGAAGAGGTTGAGCAGCGGACGCCGGCTGAGGACGGCGAGGACCACGAACACCCCAGCGGTGAGGATCAGCCACCACAGAGGTGAGGCGCCGGAGACCGCGACACTGCCATCAGCAGCAGAGGCGCCAGCGCCCACCGCGTTCCCGCCGGTCGCCTCGCCCCAGTGCTCCCAGCCCCAGCTCGGGAACGGGCCGCCGCCGACCCAGCGGAGGAAGGAGTCGCTGATGCCGGAGAAGGCGAGGATGATGGTCAGCCAGTTCAGCCAGGCATAGTTGCCGGTGATGACCAGCGCCAACTGAGAGCCGATGATCAGGCAGGCGGCACAGGAGGCGATCGGCTGCGGGAGGAAGAGCAGCCACGGCATCACCAACTGGATGATGTGACTGCCCAACGTCTCCGACTTGTGCCACCACTCGGGTTTCTGATGCGCCCAGCGGCTGAGGGGATTGGGCATGGGCTGAGTCTGATGGTGGTAGTTCATCGCCGTCAGGTCGCGCCAGGACTGATCGCCGCGCATCTTGATCATCCCCGCCCCGAACTCGAGGCGGAACATCAGCCAGCGCAGGAACAGCAGGATGAGGAGTGGCGGAGCGACCTCGTGCGAACCGAGGAAGCCGACGATGAACCCGGATTCGAGGAGCATCGATTCCCAGCCGAAACCGTAGAAGCGCTGCCCGATGCTCACGATCGACAGGTAGAGGCCCCACATCGCGAGGAACACCGGGATCGGCGTCCATGCCGGTCCCAGCTGCACCACCCCTGCCACCACCGAGGCGGCCAGGACCATCCCGACCACGCACACCACGCGCAGCAGGCGGTCGCTGTAGGGGGTGCGCCGCCAGCGGAAGAGACTCGGTGACCAACGGCCGCTGGTCCGACGGATGAAGACCGGTGCGGGCAGGAGACCGCGCTCGCCGAGCAGGGCGGGGAACTGACAGAAGGAGGACAGGAATGCCAGGAGGAACACGGCCGCGACCCCGCGCATGATGACCTCGCGCGCGATCGTGTAGTCATGCGCGTCGAGGAGCAGCAGCCAATCAGCCCAGTCCATCACGTCCCTCGCATCCACCCCGGGTTTTTCCTCGGGCCGGTGGCGGCCCGTCGATCCGGGGTGCTTCTCAGTGCAGGTCCTGCCAGTTGAGCACAGCCAACAGGGGTCCGGCAAGAGCCTCGCTGACGCTGGTCGAAGGCATAGGCTGAGCAGATGACCGACTCCCCTGCCCCTGCACCCGACCGCCACCGCGACACTGCCCCCGGCAGCGCTGACCATTCACCCGACCATCGGACTGCGACGCGGGACTCCTACGATGCGATCGCGGAGGAGTACACCGCCTGGATCGCGAACGAACTCGCCGCGAAGCCCTATGATCGCGCCGTGCTCGGGGCGTTCTCCGAACTCGTGCTCGCCACCGGCAGCGCGGAGACGCTCGAACTCGGCTGCGGACCCGGCCGGATCACCGCTTTCCTCGCCGCACTGGGTCTCGAGGCCAGCGGGCTCGACCTCTCGCCGGCGATGATCGCCCAGGCGAAGCAGCATCATCCTGGCATCGACTTCACCGTCGGGACGATGACCTGTCTGCCCCGGGACAGCGACAGCCTCGCGGGGGTGGTGGCGTGGTACTCGATCATCCACGTCCCGGACGAGGATCTCGACGCCGTCTTCGCCGAGGTGGCCCGGGTGCTCCGGCCGGGCGGCCACTTCCAGCTCGCCTTCCAGCTCCCTTCCGAACCGACCCATCCTGCAGAGCCGACCGATCCCACCGAAGCGGATGGCCTTGCCGCCGGCCACCAGGTGGAGCACTTCACCGAGCTGGCGGGAATCGATGTCGATCTCAGCTTCCACCGGCGAACGCTCGGCTCGGTCGCCTCCCGCCTCCGGGCCCACGGATTCGCCCCGGTCGCTCGCGTCGAGCGGGAACCCGACCAGCACGGGCAGTACCCCGAGAGCACACCTCAGGGCTACCTGCTCATGCGTAGGCTACTCGCGCCGAAGTGAGACAATGACACCCATATGAACATCGACATCGTCTTCCACACTCCCGAGATCCCGGGCAACACCGGCAACGCCATCCGCCTGGCCGCGGTCACCGGAGCCCACCTCCACCTCGTCGAACCCCTCGGGTTCGACCTCTCCGACGCGAAGCTGCGGCGGGCGGGTCTCGACTACCATGACCTGGCCAATGTCACCGTGCACGCGTCGATCACGGACCTTTGGGACCACCTCGGCGATCGCCGGGTGATCGCGTTCAGCACGCACGCGGAGACGTCCTTCGCCGAGGTGGACTACCGTGACGGCGATGTCCTCCTGTTCGGTCAGGAGTCGACGGGGCTGCCCGAGACGGTCATCGCCGATGAGCACGTGCGATTGAGCGTGAGGATCCCGATGCTGCCGTCGAGGCGCTCGCTCAATCTCGCCAACTCGGCGTCCATCGCCCTCTATGAGGCGTGGCGTCAGCACGGCTATGCGGGCGCGTGAGCCGCACGCGTAGACTCTTCGTCGTCAGATCATTGTGAAAGGACCCTCATGACCGCCAAAGTGCTCACCATCGCCGGCTCCGACGTCTCCGGCGGAGCCGGGCTCGAAGCCGACCTCAAGATGTTCGAGGAATACGGCGCGTTCGGCACCGCCGTCGTCACCTGCATCGTCACCTTCGATCCGGCCGCGGACTACGGCCACGTGCTCGAGTTCATCGACCCCGAGGTCGTCAACCGGCAGCTGGAATCGGCACTGTCCGTGCATGAGTTCCAGGCGATCAAGTCGGGGATGCTCGGATCCGTGGACTCGGCGCTCGTGCTCGCCCGCGAGCTGCGGACCAACGAACTGCCCTATGTCTTCGACCCGGTCCTCGTCTGCAAGGGCGCGGGCACGATGGTCGATCTCAAGGACCTGTTCGTCGAGAACCTCGTGCCCCTGGCCACCGTTATCACCCCGAACCTCGAGGAGGCCGCGACCCTGGCCGGTCTCGATCCCATCGACTCCGTTCAGGGCATGATCGAGGCCGCGAGGATCATCCACGCCCAGGGCGCCCAGAACGTCGTCGTCAAGGGTGGTGCACGACTGGCCGGTGAGGACGCCATCGACGTCCTCTACGACGGTGAGACCGCGACGATCCTGCGCTCGCGCAAGGTCCACGAGAAGCTCGTCAACGGCGCCGGCTGCTCCTTCGCCAGTTCGATCGCCGCCGGCATCGCGACCGGGATGAGCATCCGCGAAGCGGTCATCGCCGCCAAGGAGCAGGTCGCCCACGGCATCGCCGGCTGCCTCGACAACGCCACCGGAGTCGCGTCCCTGTTCCACCCCGCCGCCCGCACGACGCCCTCCTCCGAGGTGGTCGTCACCGTCGACGAACCGCTGACGGTCGAGGGCTGACCTCCCGACGCTGCCGGCCTCGGTCCGTCTGGGCATCGTCAGCAGGGACGAGAACTGCCCCGCACTCCAAGAGTGCGGGGCAGTTTCCGTTGAGAACGTGCGCGCGGCCGGACGCCGCGGCGGGATCAGCGCTTGCCGAAGCCCTTGTAGCGGTCCTTGAACTTCTCGACACGACCGGCCGAGTCGAGGATGCGCTGCTTTCCAGTGTAGAACGGGTGCGAGGCGCTCGAGATCTCGACGTCGATCACGGGGTAGGTGTTGCCGTCTTCCCATTCGATCGTCTTGTCGCTCTTCGCGGTCGAGCGCGTGAGGAACTTGGTTCCGGACGCGAGGTCGTTGAACACGATCGGCGCGTATTCCGGGTGGATGTCCTTTTTCATATGCTTACCTTTGCTGAATCCAATCAGGCGCCTGGTATGGGTCGACCCATCCGCCAGTGCCCGAATTCGTCTGCTGGAAACGTTTCGCGCCGTAGGAACCGGACGCGAACCGACAGTCCAGTCTATCCGATGGACGTCGGGGAAGCGATTCGACCCGAAGCTCTTAGACTGTGGTCATGAACACTAAGGAGAGACTCTCGACCCAGTTCACGCTCCACCCCGCGGCCGAGGCTCCCGAGCTCCTGGCCCAGCCGACCGCCGAAGCGCTTCCCACCGTTGATGGGGCGGTCGACGTCTTCGCGATCGACCCGGTCATCGCTGACACCGCCGCCCTCCTCGATGCCACCGGTCTCGGACCCGAGACCTCGGCGAACTGCGTGCTCGTCGCCGGTGCCCGTGGAGGTGAGGAGCGGGTGGCGGCCTGCTTGGTGCTCGCCCACACTCGCGCCGACGTCAACAAGCGCGTGAAGAAGCTCCTCGACGTCCGCAAGGCGTCGTTCCTGCCCATGGAGCGGGCTGTCGTGGACTCGGGAATGGAGTATGGCGGAATCGGACCGATCGGACTGCCCACGCATTATCGGGTCCTCATCGACTCCCGCATCGTCGAGGCCGACGACGTCATCATCGGCTCCGGGATCCGCGGTTCGAAGCTCATCCTCGCAGGCCAGGCCCTGGCGTCGCTTCCCGGCGCCGAGGTGATCGACGGACTCGCCCACGAGATCGCCTGAGCTCTGTGCTCAGTCGAGCCCGCCCGCAGTTGAACCCTGCACTCAGCTGAACCCCGCCCTGTCGAGGACGAAGCCGATCATCGGCTGGTAGAGGTAGGGGGCGACATCGTCGTCGAGGGGGACGGTTGCCTCGATCTGACCTTGCGCCTCGGCGACGAACAGGGCGGGATCGTTGCAGTCGGCGTAGCCGTAGGTGCGCAGCCCCCTGCTCGCGGCGGCTCCTGCCCATCCGTGATCGGCGACGACGAGATCAGGGGCGGGTCCTCCTCGGCGATCGAGGTCGTCGAGGAGGGTGTGCATGGGTTCGGCGAGGTGGGTGTGCGGGGTGCCGCCGTGCAGGTGCCAGATCCACACCCGGTTGATCTCACGACAGTCCCCGCCGATGGCCGGGACGGGGATGACGCTGTCCTGGCCGATGATGCGGGCGCCGTTGTCCTCTGCGGCCGCGGCGATCGCCATGTGCACCGGCAGCATGCCGGCCGGGTGCCCGGTCGCGAAGAGGATCGTCCCGCCCGCGCGCGCGACGTCACCGACGGCCGTCGCCAGTGCCTCGAGCGCGTCGAGGCAGCGGTCGGTGGAGATGGTGTCGACACCGTCGGAGTAGTCGGCTTCCGGACGCAGACCGGCACGGTCGACCATGAGCGCGAAGACGGACTGATAGTCCCACTCCCGGGTCAGGTCGACGCCGAAGTCGAACTGCCGCTCCTGGGCGAGGAACCGGTGGATGTGGGCGAGGTTGTTCTCTCGCGGGGTCGCCACCTCCCCCGTGATGCGGGCGCTTTCAAGGGCACGGGCGAGCTGGCTGCGGTCCAATGGTCTCCTCGGTCAGGTGGGGATGTCAGCGTTCTCATCTTCCCATATCCGCCCCGCTGCTGGTCAGGTCACTGCGCCTGCCCTTCCGGTCACTGTCAGTAGCATCTCCCTGGCACTCATCCGGATTTCGTCCGGTCCCGTGCCGAGGGTCAGGTCGACGGCGTCGGCGATGAGGCGGCGACCGTGAGGTCGACTCCGAAGTAGGCGAGGTTCTTCTCACCGGCGTGTTCGAGCACCAGCCGGATCCGTTCGGGTGGAACTGCGGGGAGGCCGAGGGGTTCGGTGATGTCGAGTCCGTGGATGACGTCGTGGCTGAGTGCTCCGGCCGCGCCGCCGCCGGGCGGACGCCAGTCGGTGTGGATGTTGCCAGCAGCTGCGCATCGGTAAGGGCTGCGGTGTCGGCTTTCGCCGCGCGATCGGCATCGAAACGGTCGAGTGCACGATGGGCGCGGATGATCGTCTCCCGGACGGCATCGTCGGTGTCGGCAGCGCCGCCGTTCAGCCCTCAGTCGGGCCTCAGCCTCCGGACGGATCTCTCTGCAGCGCGAAGCAGGTGACCGCCGAGGCGGCGGCGACGTTGAGAGAGTCCACTCCCCCGCTCATCGGGATCATCACCGTCGAATCGCAGGCCGCGATCGTCGCCCGCCCGAGCCCGTCGCCCTCGGTGCCGAGGACGATGGCGCAGCGGTCGGGAGCCGCGGCGGCGAACTCCTGGATCGACACGGAGTCCTCATCGAGGGCCAGTGCCGCGACGTGGAATCCCAGCTCGCGCAGCCGGTCGACACCGACGGGCCACTCGCCGATGCGGGTCCAGGGGACCTGGAACACGGTGCCCATAGACACCCGCACTGAGCGGCGGTAGAGGGGGTCGGCGCACCTGGGGGTGACCAACACAGCGTCGACCCCGAAGGCGGCGGCCGAGCGAAAGATCGCGCCGACGTTCGTATGGTCGACGACATCCTCGATGACGACGAGCCGCCGGGCATCGGCCACCAGCTGCTCGACGGGTGCCGTCACCGGCCGGTGCATGGCCGCCAGCGCGCCGCGGTGGAGGTGGAAGCCGGTCAGCGCCTCGACGGCGGCGTCCGTGCCGATGAAGATGGGCGCATCATTGCCGGCGAGCAGATCGGCGAGATCGAAGAGCCACTTCGGGCTGGTCAGGTAGGACCGCGCACTCAGCCCTGCGGCGTGCGCACGGCGGATGATCTTCGAGGACTCCGCGATGAACAGCCCTTCGGCAGGTTCGCGCACGCTGCGCAGCGCGACGTCGGTCAGGTGCGTGTAGTCCCGCAGGCCGGACAGCTCACCTTGCGAGGGACCGCCGACCGAGGATGGCTGCGTTGCCACCGCCTCGGCGTCGAAGAAGTGCAGTCGATCCGCGGCGATGCCGCGGGCGAGGGCGCCGGCGATCACCTGCTCGCGGGTCATCGGGGCCTTGGCCGGAGTGTTCACCTGCCCCACCGTTCTTCGAGACGCGCTTCGAGTCTCACAGGGTCAGGATCCGCCAGATCGCGACGAGGCCGAGGACGACGATGATGGTGCGCAGCAGGACGGGCGAGAACTTCCGTCCGATCCGTGCGCCGAAGTACCCGCCGACGAGGGAGCCGACGGCCACGCAGATGACGGCGATCCAATTGATCCGGTCATGGCCGACGATGATGTACGTCGTCGCCGAGACCGTGTTGACGACGAGGACGAGCACGTTCTTCAGCCCGTTGAGGCGCTGCAGGTCGTCGGGCAGGATGAGCCCGAGCAGGGCGATGAGGATGATGCCCTGCGCCGCGGCGAAGTAGCCGCCGTAGATCGCGGTGAGGAACACGACGATGAGAGTGAGGATGTAGCGCCCGGTGCCGAGGGGGTCCCCCACCTCGGCGACGGAGGCGCTGGTTCCGTTCTCCTGCGCCCGGCGCAGGGAGCGCTCCTTGAGATAGCGCGACAGCGCGGGCTGTCCGACGACCATGATGAGGGCGACGACGAGGAGAACCGGGACGATCGTCTCGAACGCGTCCTCGGGCAGGTGGAGCAGCAGATAGGCGCCGGTCAGCGACCCGAGGATGGATGCGGGGACGAACCCGAGGATCCTCCGCCACTGGCCGCGCAGCTCCTCCCGGTAGCCCAGCGACGAGGTGATGTTGCCGGGCACGAGGCCGACCGCGTTGCTCATGGTCGCCACCACGGGCGGGACGCCGAAGGCGACGAGCGCGGGGAAGGTGATGAGGGTGCCCGAACCGACGACGGCGTTGATCCCCCCGGCGCCGACGCCGGCGACGACGATCAGCGCAATCTGCCACCACTCCATCACTGCAGATGCGATCTGGCGTGGAAGCGCGCGCCGTCGCGGCTGAGCTTGACGTCGATGTCGAAGGTCTCCGAGAGGTTCTCCGCGGTCAGGGTCTCGTCGAGGGGCCCAGCCGCGACCGGGGCACCGTCCTTGATGAGCAGGGCGTGGGTGATCCCGACCGGGATCTCCTCGACGTGGTGGGTGACCATGATGGTCGCCGGCGCCCACTTCGAGGACAGGATCTCGGTCATCGCGATCAGCAGCTCCTCACGGCCGCCGAGGTCGAGTCCCGAGGCGGGTTCGTCGAGGAGGAGCAGCTCCGGATCGGTCATCAGGGCGCGGGCGATCTGCACGCGCTTGCGCTCACCCTCGGACAGGGTGCCGAAGGTGCGCGTGGCCAGGTGGGTGATGTCGAAGGCTGTGAGCAGGTCCTTGGCCCGGTCGACGTCGGCGTCGTCGTACTCCTCGACCCAGCGGCCGGTGACGCCGTAGGCGGCGGTGAGCACGGTGTCGAGGACCGCTTCGGACATGGGGATCCGGTTCGCCAGCGCCGTCGAGGCGTAGCCGATGCGCGGACGCAGCTCGAAGACGTCGACGCGTCCGAGCCTCTCCTCGAGGATGCCGACCACTCCCGAGGTCGGGTGCATCCGTCCGGCGGCCAGTTCCAGCAGAGTCGTCTTGCCTGCGCCGTTGGGGCCGAGGACGACCCAGTGCTGACCTTCTGAGACGGTCAGGGAGAAGTCTCGGAGGAGGAAATTCTCTCCTCGGCGCACGGACACGGACTCCAAAGTCAGGACATCGCTCATGTCTCCACACTCTATCCCAGGCGCACCGCGCTCTACACCGCAGGCACGCGGGTCTATCCTGGTTCGAATGGACTCCACTCTCGACTCGTTCCTGCTCACCCTGGCGCTCAATCACCGCCTGCGTGCGACGATGGCCCCCGACGAGGTGTCCGCGGCCTTCCTCGACGACGGACGTGATGTTCCCCTCATCGTCTCGGACGAGGTCTTCGGCACTCATGCGCCCACCGGGCTGCTGCTCTTCGCGGCCGAGATCGCCGGCCAGGGCGTCACCCATGCGCGGCTGTCCCTGCACCACCCCTCCCTGCCGCACACGACTCCCCCAGTGACGAAGGCCGACCGGCTGCGGGTGGGCCGGCACACGGCACCGGTGGTCCTCCACCGCGGTGAGCAGCAGGTCGCAGTCGTCCTCCTCGGCGCCGAGGAGAACGTCGAGGTGATCGCCTGCGCGGACACGGTCTTCCGCCCGGTCACGGTCGGCACCCCCGCCGAGGCGCTGCGCCGCCTGCGTCTGCTCGTGATGGAAGGTCTGGGCATCGTCGAGACCACCCGCGTGCCCGAGGCATGGCGCACGGGCCCGTGGCGGGACTGGCAGGAGGAACTGAGCACCAGCCATCCGATTTCGAAGCTCATCCCCCGCAGCGCCGACGGGCGGGCGATCTACGCAGCCCTGGACATCCACGACCGGATGCGCAGCGTGCTGGCTCCCGCGACCGTGGCCCCGCCCGAGTTCGGCGCTCTGCTGGCCCGGCTGCACCCCGCCGCCGCGGACTACATCACGGCAGTGGCTACGATGAAGGAGTGAATGAGAAGAGAGCACAGCTGCTGGTCATGGACGTCGACTCGACCTTCATCAATGAGGAGGTCATCGACCTCATCGCCTTCCACGCCCAGGTCGGCCCCCAGGTCGCGGAGATCACGGAGAGGGCGATGGCCGGCGAGATCGACTTCGCGGCGTCATTGGCCGAACGGGTCGCACTGCTGCGGGGCCTGCCGGTGTCCGTGCTCGACTCCGTCCGGTCGCAGATCACCCTGACCACGGGCGCCCAGGACCTCGTCGAGGCGGTGATGGCCGGGGGCGGTCATGTGGCTCTGGTCTCGGGCGGCTTCACCGAAGTCATCGCCCCCTTGGCCACGGAGGTCGGGATCACCGAGGTCTTCGCCAACAGCTTCGAGATCGCAGACGGCCGACTCACCGGTCGGACCCGGGGCCGGGTCATCGATCCGAGTGCGAAGGCGCAGATCTTCGCCGAGCTCGTGCGCACCTATGACTGCGATCCTTCCCTGACTGTGGCGGTCGGGGATGGAGCCAATGACATCGGGATGATCGAGGCCGCCGGCCTGGGAGTCGCGTTCTGCGCGAAGCCGGCGCTGGCGCAGGCTGCCGACGCCGTCATCGTCGAACGCGACCTGCGCCAGGTCCTGCAGTTGCTCTGAGCCAAGGCAGGTTCCCCTGCCGACTCAGACGCCGTGGAAGTACCTCAGCTCCGGCTCGGGGTACTGCCCGGGTTCGACGTCCCAGCTCTCGAGTGTGAACACCGCCAGCGAGGACGGCCGGAACGACTGCGGAACTCCGAAGTCGGGGCACAGGTGGCCGATCACCTCGGCGACGGTCGGCTGATGGCCGACGATGTAGGCGCAGTTCGCCTCGGCCGGGATCGAGCGGATCACATCGATCCAGTCCTCGACTCCTGCGCGGTAGAGGGATTCGTCGAGCCGCAGCTCGAGCCCCCTCGCGGACGGGGAGTCGTCGGGGGCGTTGACCGCCTCGACGACGGCCTGCCCGGTCTGCATGGTGCGCCGCGCCGCCGAGGCGATGGCCACATCGGGTGACCAGCGCTCGGCGATCTCGGCTCCGGCTTCGATCGCCTGGGCCAGGCCCTTGGCGTTCAACGACCGCTCATAGTCGGTGGGACCGTCGTCTTCCGCCGTGGCATGGCGGGCGAGGATGAGCACAGGCATCGTGGGAGCCGACTCAGGCGCCGGTCGAGTGGAATCCGCCGTCGACGTGGACCATCTCACCGGTCGTGGCGGGGAACCAGTCCGAGAGCAGCGCCACGATCGCCTTGCCCGCCGGGGTCGTGTCCTTCTGGTCCCAACCCAGCGGCGCGCGCTCGCCCCACATGTCCTCGAGCGTCCCGAAGCCGGGGATCGAGGTGGCGGCGGTGGTCTTGAGAGGACCGGCCGAGACGAGGTTGACGCGCACACCGTCGTCGCCGACGTACTTCGCGAGGTAGCGAGCGGTCGATTCGAACGCGGCCTTCGCCACGCCCATCCAGTCGTAGACGGGCCAGGAGATCGTCGCGTCGAAGGTCAGGCCGACGACGCCGGAGCCCGGGTTGAGGACGGGCTTGGCGGCGACGGTGATGGCCTTGAGCGAGTAGGCGGAGACGTGGATCGCCGCGGAGACCGACTCCCAGGGGGTGTCGAGGAACACGCCGCCGAGGGCGTCCTTGGGGGCGAAGGCGATGGCGTGGACGATGCCGTCGATGTTGCTCTCGAGACGCTCGGGCAGGGCGGCGAGGTCATCCTCGTTGGTCGCGTCGAGTTCGATCACGCGCGGGGTGACGGGCAGGCGCTCGGCGATGATCTGGGTGATCTTCATCTGCCGGCCGAAGCTGGAGAGGATGACTTCAGCACCCTGCTCCTGGGCGATGCGGGCGGCCGCGAAGGCGATGGAGGCCTCGGTCAGCACTCCGGTGACGAGGATGCGCTTTCCCTCAAGAATTCCCATGGTGGTCCTTTCTCATGATGCTTATGCAGAGCCGACGTCCGTGCGGAGACTCAACGGCTCTTGGTCGAGTGATGCTGGTGCTCAGTGTCCCATGCCGAGGCCGCCGTCGACGGGGATGACGGCTCCGGAGATGTAGGCGGCCTCGTCGGAGGCGATCCAGCGCACGACCTGGGCGACCTCGGTGGCTTCGGCGAAGCGCTTGGCCGGGATCGTCGACAGGTAGTCTGATCGCTGCTTCTCGCTGAGCTCGTCGGTCATGTCGGTGCGGATGAACCCGGGGGCGACGACGTTGGCGGTGATGCCGCGGGAGCCGAGCTCACGGGTGACCGACCGTGCCAGGCCGACGAGTCCGGCCTTCGAGGACGAGTAGTTGGCCTGACCGGGGACGCCGTAGAGCCCGGAGACGGACGAGATGAGGACGATTCGGCCCTTCTTGGCTCGGATCATGCCGGTGATGGCGCGCTTGACGGTGCGGAAGGCACCGGTGAGGTTGGTGTCGACGACGGCTTCGAACTCGTCGTCGCTCATGCGCATGAGAAGGTTGTCCCGGGTGATGCCGGCGTTGGCCACGACCACCTCGACGGGGCCGAGCTGCTCCTCGACCTGGCTGAAGGCCTGGTCGAGGGATGCGGTATCGGTGACATCGGCGGCCACCGCCAATGCTCCTTCGGGGGCATCTCCGTTGCGGGAGGTGACGGCCACCTTGTCGCCGAGGGCGAGGAACTCCTCGGCGATGGTGCGACCGATCCCGCGGTTGCCCCCGGTGACGAGGACTACGCGTGGTTCAGACACAGAACTCTCCTGTTGATTCGACGAATACAGACCAAACCTATCGTGTTTGCCCACCGCGTCGATACGACTCTCACAAAGCAAGAGTATGATTTTGTACCAGCCATCGATCGAAGAAGGATATGTCCAAGCACCCCAAGCAGATCACGACGGCCGAGGCCGCCCTTGACGACGATATGCGGTCGCGGATCATCAAGTACTCGATCACCATGGGGATCCGGACAGCCTGCTTCGTCGCCGCGTACTTCGCCTTCGATGCCTCCGCCACGGTCCTGATGTGGATCTTCGTCGCGGGTGCCGTCCTCCTCCCCTATCCCGCGGTGATCTTCGCCAACGCGGGACGGGAGCGCAGCCGCAACGACGCCTCCGCGCTCATCGACGAGGCCCCGCGGCTCGAGCTGCCCCCGGCGCGAGGAGCGACGATCCCCTCGGACCTCGCCGACGAGACGACCGAGAGCACAGGCGGGTCCGAGACCACCATCATCCCCGGGGACGTCGTCGACGACGATTCCGCAGCGGCGGACGAACACACGTCCCCGGATCCCACATCCCCACCGGAGCCCGCGCCCGGCTCCGGATCCGATCCCGACAGGGAGTGAGAGTTGAACGCTGACCTCAGATGCTCGGCCAAGGGCTGCCGAGCCGATGCCTCACGTGCCATCCTGTGGAACAACCCGCGCCTGCACACCCCGGTGCGGCGCAAGGTGTGGCTGGCCTGTGACGAACATCTCGACCATCTGCGCGAATTCCTCCGCCTGCGCGGCTTCTACCTCTCCGACGTCTCGGTCGACGAGATCCCGGAGGACGCAGGATGAGCGGCCGCTACTCATTCCTGCTCAGCGGCCGCTGGCTCAAGTACATCGCCATGACGATCGTCGTCGTCATCGCCTGCGTGTGCCTGGCCCTGTGGCAGAAGGATCGCCGAACCCAGCGAATGGACGAGATCAACACGATCGAGGCCAACTACTCCGCGCAGCCCGCCGCCATCGATGAGCTCCTCGGCTCCACCTCGGCGCGGCTGAGTCCTGATGACGAATGGCGGCCGGTGACGCTGACCGGCGAGTACCTGGCCGAGGACACGGTGCTGGCGCGCAACCGGACCGTCAACGATCAGACCGGGTTCTACGTCGTCGTCCCGTTCCGGCTGGAATCGGGAGACACGATCGCGCTGGTGCGCGGGTGGATTCCCGACGCCGAGGCAGTGCCCCCGGCCCCGAAGGGTGAGCAGACGGTCACAGCCCGCCTCCGCCCTGCGCAGGACGGGTCAGAGGACACAAACCCCAAGGGGATGATCAAGGCGATCGATCCCGCGAGGATCCCCGGCATGGACAATTCCTACGCCCACGCCTACGGGGAGGTCGCGGCCACCGGCACGCGTGCCGACGGCACCGACGGCCAGGGGCTCACCGCCCTGCCCGAACCCGACCGCAACCCCGGCAACCATCTGTCCTACATGCTGCAGTGGTTCGCGTTCGGGGTGATGATCATCATCGCCGTGGCGATCTCGGCGCGGCGGGAGCGCAGAGCCGCCGCCGAGGCGGGTCAGGGACCGGCTGTTGACGTCGAATACGTCGTCGTCGACAAGGCGGCCCTGGCAGCGGGTGCGAAGATCGCTCCCGGCAGCCGCTACGGTCGCCACCGGCTCGGCCCTGCGGTCGTGCGCGGGCAGGACGAAGCCGACGAGGACGCGCTGCTCGAGGACCGCTTCAGGTAGACCCTGCTCAGGTCAGGGTGACGAGATCGAGGTAGGAGTCGTTCCACAGATCCTCGTCGCCGTCGGGCAGCAGGAGCACCCGGTCCGGGTCGAGAGCGGCCACCGCTCCTTCGTCGTGGGTGACGAGGACGATCGCACCTTCGTAGCGGCGGATCGCGGCGAGGATCTCCTCCCGCGAAGCCGGATCGAGGTTGTTCGTCGGCTCGTCGAGGAGGAGCACATTGGCGCTCGAGACGACGAGGGTGGCCAGGGCCAGACGCGTCTTCTCCCCACCGGAGAGCACACCTGTGGGTTTGTGAACGTCGTCTCCGGAGAACAGGAACGAACCGAGCACGGTCCGCACGGCGGTGTCGTCGAGGTGCGGCGAGGAGCTGCGCATGTTCTCCAGCACACTGCGGTCGAGGTCGAGGGTCTCGTGCTCCTGCGCATAGTAGCCGAGCTTGAGCCCGTGACCGGGGACGACCTTCCCGGAGTCGGGTTCGTCGAGGCCGCCGAGCAGTCGCAGCAGCGTCGTCTTCCCGGCGCCGTTGAAGCCGAGGATGACCACTCGTGAGCCCTTGTCGATCGCGAGGTCGACGCCGGTGAAGACCTCGGTCGAGCCGTAGCTGCGCGAGAGACCCTCGGCCGTCAGCGGCACGCGTCCGCAGTCGGCCGGCGCCGGGAAGCGCAGATTGGCCACCTTGTCGGCGCTGCGTTCGTCCTCGAGCCCGGCCATCATCCGCTCGGCCCGCTTGACCATCTGCTGGGCGGCCACGGTCTTCGTCGCCTTCGCCATCATCTTGTTCGCCTGCGCGGTCAGGGCCGAGGCCTTCTTCTCCGCATTCGCGCGTTCGCGGCGGCGACGACGCTCGTCGTCCTCGCGCTGCTTGAGGTAGAGCCGGTAGCCCATCGAGTAGATGTCGATGGTCTGCCGGGTCGCGTCGAGGAAGAACACCTTGTTGACGACCTCGTCGATGAGGTCGAGGTCGTGGCTGATGACGATGAGCCCGCCCGAGTAGGCCTTGAGGTAGTCGCGCAGCCACAGCACCGATTCGGCGTCGAGATGGTTGGTCGGCTCGTCGAGGATCATCGTGTCCGGAGCCGAGAACAGGATCCGGGCGAGCTCCACGCGCCGACGCTGACCGCCGGACAGCGTGCCGATTTCCTGGCTGACGAGGTCCTCGTCGAGGCCGAGGTTGGCCGCGATCGCGTACGCCTCGGACTCCGCCGAATAGCCGCCGGCGGCCATGAACTCGGCCTCGATGCGGGGGTACTTCTCGATCGCCTTGGCGGCGACCTTCTCATCCGGTGACGCCATCTGCCGCTCGGCCTTGCGCAACCGGCGGACGAGCACGTCGAGGTCGCGGGCGCCGAGGATGCGCTCCTTGCCCGTGGACGTGAGGTCGCCGCTGCGCGGGTCCTGCGGCAGGTAGCCGACGGTCCCGGAGACCGAGACGCTGCCCTGCGCGGCCGGGTGACCGCCCATGATCACCTTCGTCAGGGTGGTCTTGCCGGCTCCGTTGCGGCCGACGAGACCGACCCGGTCCCCCTTGTCGACGCGGAAGGACACATCGGACATCAGCGTGCGGGCGCCGACGACGACTTCGAGCCCTGAGGCCTGAATCATTGATTCTCCAAACTGCGGCCGATGAGTTCGGCCAGATATTCCTGTGGGTGGACGTCGGCGGCGTGGGCCCGGGCGACGAGTTCGTCGGCGATATTCGTGGGCACGCGGCAGGACACCACTGTGGTTGCGGGTGGTTCGGGGGCTGTCGTCTCGGGGGCTGTCGTCTCGGGAACGGCTCTTGACTCGGGAACTCGCCCGGCGACGAATCCGGGGCCCGCGGGGACCGCGGTCCCGTTCTGATAGGCGGTGGCGGCGGCGCGGGCGCGTTTGTCGGCGGCCTCGTTCATCGTGTGGTCGCTGTGGCCCTTGACCCATTCGAACTCGACGCTGCGCCCGGTCAGCGCCTCGTCGAGCTCGGCCAGCAGGTCCCTGTTGAGGACCTCCTTGCCGTCGGCCTTCTTCCAGCCGCGACGCTTCCAGCCCGGCATCCATTTCGTCAGGGCGTTGATGACGTACTGCGAATCGCAGTAGATCTTGAGATCGTCGTCGACGTCGGCGGTGGAGACGAGCAGGTCGAGGACGGCCATCAGCTCGCCGCGGTTGTTCGTCGATTCCGGCCAGCCGCCGGCGTGCCAGCAGTCATCGTCGATGTACCAGGCCCAGCCCGCGGGTCCGGGGTTGCCGAGGGCAGAACCGTCTGCGGCGGCAATGATCGTCAATGAAGCTCCTCGGTGTCGGACTCTCATTCTTCCACGTCCGCCCAGGACGACGCCGAGGTGGGGGCGACGGTTCCGTCACACCCACCTCGGCGAATCGAGGGTCGACGTCCCCGCAGGGACGTCTCGTCTCATGTCATGCGGCTGAGGGTCTCAGATGTTGAAGCCGAGCGCGCGCATCTGCTCACGGCCGTCGTCGGTGATCTTCTCGGGACCCCATGGCGGCATCCAGACCCAGTTGACGCGGTAGGCCGGGACGATGCCGTCGAGGCACTGCGCCGTCTGGTCCTCGATCACATCGGTGAGCGGGCACGCGGCCGAGGTCAGCGTCATCTCGATGACCGCGGTGCCGTCGTCCTCGACGCTGACGCCGTAGACGAGTCCGAGGTCGACGATGTTGATCCCGAGTTCCGGGTCGACGACATCCATCAGCGCCTCGATCACCTCGTCGACGCTCGCATTGCTGGGTGAGTCAATGACTTCGGGCATTACTTCTCCTCAAGGGACGATTGCGCTTGGCCCAGGGCATCCTTGAACGCCATCCAGGCCAGCAGAGCGCATTTGATTCTGGCCGGGAACTTCGACACTCCCGTGAACGCGGCGGCGTCACCGAGTGCTTCCTCATCCGGTTCCATGGTGCCACGTGAGTGCATGAGCTCGTGGAACTTCGCCTCGATCTCGAGCATCTGCTCCGGCGTCGACTCGGCTGCCAGCTCCGAGAGCACGGAGGCCGACGCCATCGAGATCGAACAGCCGTCACCCGTCCACCGCACGATCAGCCCGTCGGAACCGAGCTCCGTCTCGAGCTCGATCTCATCACCGCAGGTGGGGTTGACCTGGTGCGAATAGCCGTGGGGGCCGTCCGCCGCATCGCGGCGCAGCGCACTGTTGCCGATCCGCGACCGCGAGTGATCGAGGATGACCTGCTGGTAGAGCTGCTGCATCTGAGTGCTCATGCGGTGACCTCCCCGACGCCGAAGAACGGGCGGACCTCGGCCAGGGCGGACAGGAACCGCCGGCAGTCCTCGACGTCGTTGTACAGGTACGTGCTCGCCCGCGTCGAGGCAGTGACCCCGAAGCGGCGGTGCAGGGGCTGGGCGCAGTGGTGTCCGACCCGCACGGCCACGCCCTGGGAGTCGAGGTACTGGCCGACGTCATGGGCGTGGACGCCCTCGACGTCGAAGGCCACGGACCCGATCCGGTTCTCGGCGCTGCCGAGGACGCGGATGCCGGGGATCTCGGCGATTCCGTCGAGCAGGATCCGCACGAGCTCCCGTTCGTGGTCGAGGACGTTGTCCAGACCCACCTCGGCGAGGTATCCGAGTGCGGTGGCGAACGCGGCCACCTCCGCGACGGGCTGGGTGCCGGCCTCGAACCGCTGCGGAGCCGGCATGAACGCCGACTCCTCCATGCTCACCGTGGTGATCATGGATCCCCCGGTGAGCACCGGGGGCAGAGCGTTGAGCAGCTCGGTCTTGCCCCACAGCACGCCGAGGCCGGTCGGGCCGAGCGCCTTATGTGCGGAGAACGCGGCGAAGTCGACGTCGAGTGCCGGGAAGTCCACCGGCATGTGCGGCACCGACTGGCAGGCGTCGAGGACGACGAAGGCGCCGACCTCACGGGCCCGGGCGACCAGGGTCTCGACCGGGTTGATCGTCCCGAGCACGTTCGACACATGGGTGAAGGCGAGCACCTTCGTCGTGGAGTCGACGATCGAGTTCAGCTCCGTGAGATCGAGCTCGCCGCCATCGGTGACCGGCAGCCAGCGCAGCTCGGCCCCGGTCGCCTGGGCCAGCTGCTGCCAGGGCACGAGATTCGCGTGGTGCTCCATCTCGGTGACGACGATCGAATCACCGGGACCGAGAGCGAATCGCCCGGCCTCCGGCCCGCCGAAGCCGCGGCCGGCCCGGTCGAAGCCAAGCGCCACGATGTTGAGCGCCTCGGTGGCGTTCTTCGTCCAGCACACCTGTTCCGGCGCACCTCCGACGAGGTCCGCCACTGCCTCACGCCCGGCCTCGAACGCGTCGGTGGCCATCACGGCCAGCGAATGGGCACCGCGGTGCACGGCCGCGTTCCGCTGGGAGTAGTACTCCGTGAATGTGTCGATGACACACTGCGGCTTCTGCGACGTCGCTCCCGAGTCCAGGTAGCTCAGAGGCGACTCCCCGATCCTGGAGTCCAGGATCGGGAAGTCGTTGCGAAGTCTGGCGAACATCAGACCGCGGCTTGCAGGAACCGGTCGTAGCCTTCGGCCTCGAGACGATCGGCCAGTTCCGGTCCGCCCTCTTCGACGACCTTGCCCTTGATGATCACGTGCACGTGGTCGGGCTTGATGTAGCGCAGGATGCGCGTGTAGTGGGTGATGAGGAGGATGCCGACGTCGGTGGCGTCCTTGGCCCGGTTGACGCCCTCGGACACGATGCGCAGGGCATCGACGTCGAGGCCGGAGTCCGTCTCGTCGAGGACGGCGAACTTGGGGCTGAGCATCTCCATCTGGAGGATCTCGTGGCGCTTCTTCTCGCCGCCGGAGAATCCCTCGTTGACGTTGCGCGAGGCGAACTCGGGGTCCACGCGGAGGTTCTCCATCGCGGACTTGAGGTCCTTGGTCCAGTTGCGCAGCTTCGGAGCCTCGCCGTCGATCGCGGTCTTGGCCGAGCGGAGGAAGTTCGTCACGGTCACGCCGGGAACCTCGACCGGGTACTGCATGGCCAGGAACAGACCAGCCTTGGCCCGCTCGTCGACGCTCATCTCGAGCACGTCCTCACCGTCGAGGGTGACGGACCCGCTGGTGACTTCGTACTTCGGGTGACCGGCCAGGGCGTAGGCCAGGGTCGACTTGCCGGAGCCGTTGGGGCCCATGATGGCGTGGGTCTCGTTGGAGTTGAGCTCCAGGTTGATCCCGTTGAGGATCGGCTTCGCACCGGCGTCGGTGTTGACGCTGACGTGCAGATCGGTGATTGTCAGTGTGGACATGATGATCCTTAGCTGTAGTTTCGTAGTCAGTCGAGACTGAGGTCAGTTGAGCATGCAGCTCAGTTGAGCACGGTGCTCGGGTCGAGAAGGATGCGGCCCGCGATTTCCTTGCACGCGTAGACCGAGACCGGTTCGAAGGCCGGAGGGCTCAGCGGCCGGCCGGAGCTGAGGTCGAACTGGGAGCCATGCAGCCAGCATTCGATGGCGCACCCCTCCACTTCACCCTCGGCCAGCGACACCTCGCCGTGCGTGCACAGATCGTCGATGGCATGGACGGTTCCGTCGGAGTCGCGGGCGATGCAGATCTCGTGGTTGTCCACTTCGATCCGCAGCGTGCCCCCGGCTGCGACGTCAGCGCTGGCCGCCACGTCGATCATGGTCACAGAACGCTCCGCGAGAGCTCGTCCTCGATCCGGTCGTTGAGGGTCGTCTCGATCTCCGGGACCTGGATCTTCTGGATGACTTCGTTGAAGAACCCGCGCACCACCAGCTGCCTGGCGACGTCCTCGGGGATGCCGCGGCTCATCAGGTAGAACAGGTGCTCTTCGTCGAAGCGCCCCGTCGAGGAGGCGTGTCCGGCGCCGGCGATGTCACCGGTTTCGATCTCGAGGTTGGGCACCGAATCCGCGCGCGCCCCATCGGTGAGGATGAGGTTGCGGTTGAGCTCGTAGGTGTCGATTCCCAGGGCCTCGGGGCGGATGAGCACATCGCCGATCCACACGCTGCGCGCGTCCTTGCCCTGCAGAGCGCCCTTGTACATGACGTTCGAGGTGGCCTTCGCGGAGTTGTGGTCGATGTAGGTGCGGTGTTCGAGGTGCTGCCCGGCGTCGGCGAAGTAGAGTCCGAGCAGTTCGGCCTCTCCCCCGTTCGCGGAGTAGCGGACGTTCGCGTTCAGGCGCACGATGTCACCGCCGAGGCTGATGACGATGTGCTTGAGCTTCGCGTCCTTGCCCACGATCGCGTCGTGCTGGCCCAGGTGCTGGGACTCGTCGTCCCACAGCTGCAACGACACGAAGGTGACATCGGCGCCGTCCCCGACGACCAGCGAGACCAGCTCGGAGTACCGGGCCAGCCCCTCGTGCTCGACGACGATGGTGACCTTCGAGTTGGCCCCGACCGAGATCACGGTGTGACCGTGGACCAGGTCGTTGCCGGTGCCGTCGGCGTGGATGATGGCGGCGCCTTCGACCTCGGTCTCGGCGGGAACCGAGTAGTGGGTGACGGTCTTCGCGCGGTTGGCGGCGACGACCGCGGCCCGGTCCTCGGGTTCGAGGATGCCCAGCTCCTGGGCGGCGGACAGGCTGATCTCCTCGACGTTGAGGCCGGCGGGCAGGTCGCCGCTGACGCTCAGACGTCCGGTGGAATCGGCGTCGGCGAAGTAGTCGGCGAGTCGGCGGACCGGCGAGAAGCGCCATTCCTCCTCACGTCCGGTGGGGACGGGGAAGTCGGCGACGTCGAAGCTGCGGGTGCGGGCGTCGCGCTTGGAATCGGGTACCTGAACCCCAGAGCCATGAGAGTGCTCGTCGAGGCCCAGCGGATTGGTGGTGTCAGTCACTTAAGCTCCTTGTCGGGTCGTAGGCCGGATCAGCCCACGGCCCCTTCCATCTGCAGTTCGATGAGGCGGTTGAGTTCGAGGGCGTATTCCATCGGCAGTTCGCGGGCGATCGGCTCGACGAAACCGCGCACGATCATCGCCATCGCCTCGGTCTCTTCGAGGCCGCGGCTCATGAGGTAGAACAGCTGATCCTCACTCACCTTCGACACGGTGGCCTCGTGGCCCAGCGTCACATCGTCCTCACGGATGTCGATGTAGGGGTAGGTGTCGGAGCGCGAGATGTTGTCGACGAGCAGCGCGTCGCAGAGGACGTTGTTCGACGAGCCCTCGGCTCCCGGGTGGACGTGGACGAGGCCGCGGTAACCGGCCCGCCCGCCGCCGCGGGCGACCGACTTCGACACGATCGAGGACTGCGTGTGCGGGGCGGCGTGAACCATCTTGGCACCGGTGTCCTGGTGCTGGCCCTCACCGGCGAACGCCACCGACAGGGTCTCGCCCTTGGCGTGCTCACCGGTCAGCCAGATGGCCGGGTACTTCATCGTGACCTTGGAGCCGATGTTGCCGTCGACCCATTCCATGGTCGCGCCCTCTTCGGCGATCGCGCGCTTGGTGACGAGGTTGTAGACGTTGTTCGACCAGTTCTGGATGGTCGTGTAGCGGACGCGGGCGTCCTTCTTCGCGATGATCTCCACGACCGCCGAGTGCAGCGAATCCGTCTTGTAGATCGGGGCGGTGCAGCCCTCCACGTAGTGGATGTAGGAGCCCTCGTCGGCGATGATCAGCGTCCGCTCGAACTGACCCATGTTCTCGGTGTTGATGCGGAAGTAGGCCTGCAGCGGGATCTCGACGTGAACGCCCTTGGGGACGTAGATGAACGAGCCGCCCGACCACACCGCAGTGTTGAGGGCCGAGAACTTGTTGTCACCGGAGGGGATGACGGAGCCGAAGTACTCTTCGAAGATCTCCGGGTGCTCCTTGAGGCCGGTGTCGGTGTCGAGGAAGATGACGCCCTGCTTCTCCAGCTCCTCGTTGATCTTGTGGTAGACGACCTCGGACTCGTACTGCGCGGCGACGCCGGCGACGAGTCGCTGCTTCTCCGCTTCGGGGATCCCGAGGCGGTCGTAGGTGTTCTTGATGTCCTCGGGCAGATCCTCCCAGGAGGTGGCCTGACCCTCGGTCGACCGCACGAAGTACTTGATGTCGTCGAAGTTGATGCCGGTCAGATCCGCGCCCCAGCTGGGCATCGGCTTCTTCTCGAAGAGCTTGAGAGCCTTGAGGCGGCGCTGCAGCATCCAGTCCGGCTCTTCCTTGAGGGCCGAGATGTTGCGCACCACATCTTCGGACAGACCTCGGACGGCAAGCTCGCCCGCGTCGTTCTTGTCGTGCCAACCGTAAGCGTACTGTCCGAGGTCTTTGAGCTCGGGGTTCGCCTCGATGATCGGATTACTGGTGTCAGTCATCGTGAACCTCCTTGAGGTCGATCGTTGCTGTGGATTAGGGGACGGGTGAGTTCCGAAGTCGGAATATGGGTGGTGCAGACGTGGTCTCCGTGCGCCAGGGATGACAGACGACGGACGTCGACTCCCAGGTACTCCGAGAACATCGCGAGCTCTGCTTCGCAGATCTCGGGGAACTCGGCGGCGACCGCTTGGATCGGGCAGTGCCCTTGGCACAGCTGCATCGCCTCGAGCGGGGTTCCGGCTGCCACCGGCGTCGCCGAGGCGGCGTACCCCTCCCGCGTCAGTGCCGCAGCCAGGGCCCGGGACCGGGAGGCCACGGTGGTGCCTCCCCGGCGGTCGAGTTCCGGTCCCATTCGGTCGCGGAGCTTCGCGACCAGGTCCTCGCTGAAGTCGGCGATGGCCTCCTCCCCGACCTTCCTCTGCATGAAGCGGAGGATGTCGAGAGCCAGACGGTCGTAGGATCGGCTGAGCTCCCCGTGCCCGCGGGGGGTGACCACGTAATGCCTGGCAGGTCGACCCCGGCCTGCCTGCTTGCCGGCGAGTTCACGGACCTCGACGAGGTCCTCGCTCTCCAGCGCGTCCAGGTGGCGACGGATCGCCGCCGGGGTCAGGTCAAGGCCCTTGGCCAGCGCCGAGGCGGTGATGGGTCCATCGTCGAGCACAGAGCGGAAGACCTTCTGCCGCGTGCGGCTGTCTTCCGTGTCGTTCGTCGCCATTTCCCACCTCCTTGACTAACACAACAATATTGTTGCGTAAATTGTTTCGTAAAACCAGGTAAGCCTAACTCCGGGCCCGTTTCGACGGCGCGTAGAATGATGGCGTGTCACAACCGGCCCTCTCCATTCGCAGACTCCGCTACTCCTATGGCGCTCACGAGGTCGTCGACGGAATCGATCTGCAGGCGGACGTCGGCTCCATCCTCGCGGTGCTCGGACCCAACGGAGCCGGGAAGTCCACGACGATCTCCCTGGCGGTGGGCACCCGCGCCCCGGATGCCGGTGAGGTCCGGATCTTCGGTCTCGACCCCTGGCGCGACCATGAGCGCACCTCGGTGCTCACCGGCGTCATGCTCCAGGACGGCGGACTGCCGATGAGCTCCAAGCCCCTGCAGGTCCTGGGACACCTCGGCTCTCTCTATCCCGACCCGGTGCCGGTCGAGGAGCTGGCCGGTCCCCTCGGGATCGGCGACTTCGCCAACCGCACGATCCGCCGGCTCTCCGGCGGTCAGCGACAGCGGGTGGCCCTGGCCGCCGCTCTGATCGGCCGGCCCCGTCTCGTGTTCCTCGACGAACCCTGCGCGGGCCTCGACCCCCAGTCCCGTGCAGTCGTCCACGACTTCATCCGCGACCTGCGCGGTCAGGGGGTGGCGGTGGTGCTCACGACCCATGACCTCGCCGAGGCGGAGGAGCTCGCCGATGAGGTCGTCGTCATCGACCGCGGCCGCATCATCGCCCACGGCGCTCCCGAGCAGCTGCGCAACTCCTCGCCCGAGAACCGTCGACTCGTCATCGGCCTCGCTCCCCCGGGCCCGTACCCGGACCTGGTCACGGCCCTGAATGCCATCGCCCCCACCTCGGCGGGCGATTCCTCCGTCGTCGTCGCGGGCACGCTGACGAGCGCGCAGATCGCCGACCTGTGCCAGGCGATCGCCGCCGCGGGCCAGTCCATCACCGACATCCAGATGCAGGCACAGTCGCTGTCGGATGTGTTCTTCGAACTCACAGGGAGGCCGCTGCGATGACCGGAGCCCGAACGAGCGCGACAGGATCGAACGCTCCCGGCGCCAATGCGACCGGGTCGACCGGGGCCGGCGCCGCCCGCTCACCGCGGGACATGCGGATGCGCCGCGTGCTCGCGCAGACTCGGTTCGAGACCCTGGCCGTGCTGCGCAACGGAGAGCAGCTCCTGCTCTCGCTCATCCTCCCGCTCGGGATGCTTGTCTTCCTCGCCCGGACCCCGCTGCTCGAGGCCCTCGAGATGATCCCGCCGGGCACCGACCCGCTCACCCTCGCCCTGCCGGCGGCGCTGAGCCTGTGCCTGGCCTCGACCGCGTTCACCGGCCAGGCGATCGCGACGGCGTTCGACCGACGCTACGGAGTGCTGCGGCAGCTGGCGACGACGCCCCTGGGCACCACCGGACTGATCCTCGGCAAGCTCGGCGCAGTGATCGCGGTGGTCCTCATCCAGTTCGCCCTGGCCTTCGCCATCGCGGGCGTGCTCGGCTTCGACTGGCACATCGATGTGCCCGCCCTGATCCTGACCACCCTCCTCGGCACCGCCGCCCTCCTGTCCCTGGGCCTGCTGATGGCGGGCACGATGCGCGCCGAGGCGGTCCTGGCCGGAGCCAACCTCATCTGGGTGCTCATGGCTGGAGCCGGCGGGCTCGTGCTCGCCCACCCGGGCGAATGGGGCACCGTGGTCGCCTACCTGCCCTCCGGAGCGCTCGGTGACGCGATGCGCGCAGCCGTGGCTTCAGGCACAACCGACGTCAAAGCACTCATCGTCCTCCTGGTGTGGGCGCTGGCGGGAACGCTGGCCGCACGCAGGTGGTTCCGATTCGAATGAGGAGAACAGTGGTCCCCACCAAGATCCGCGTCGCCGCCTGGGCGATGCTCATCGCCCAGGCCGGCATCATCTTCACCGGCGGCATCGTCCGGCTCACCGGGTCCGGCCTCGGGTGCTCGGACTGGCCGAAGTGCACACCCGACTCGCTCGTGGCCACCCAGGAGATGGGCATCCACGGCGCGATCGAATTCGGCAACCGCCTCCTCGCCGTCGCCCTCGCCCTCCTCGGCGTGGCCATCCTGTGCCTGCTGTGGCGCCACCGGAAGGAGCGCAAGGACCTGTTCTGGCTCAACATCGGTCTCACCGCGATCGTCCCGGTGCAGGCGGTGGTCGGCGGGATCACCGTCTGGACGAAGCTCAACCCGTGGGTCGTGGCCGGTCACTTCGTGCCTTCGGCGATCGCCGTGGGCGTCGCCGCGTATTTCGTCCGCCGCACCTACGACACGGGCGTGCGCACGGAGGAGAAGGCACCCGCACCGCTGCCGGCACTCGGGTGGACCATCCTCGGCCTCACTGCCGCGATCGTCTTCTTCGGCGTGCTCACCACCGGCGCCGGCCCCCACTCGGGTTCGACGATGTCGACGCGCAATGGGCTCGACAACGTCCTCATCACCCGCGCCCACGCCCTTCCGGTGTGGCTGCTCGTGATCACGACCGTGGTTGCCCTCGTGGTCTCTGCGCGGAAGAAGTGGCAGCCGATGGTGCGGCCCCTGCAGGTGCTCCTCGTCGTCGAGATCTGCCAGGGCCTCATCGGCTATGTGCAGTACTTCCTCGGGGTGCCGATCGTGCTCGTGGCATTCCATATGATCGGCCTCTCGGCTACCATCGCAGCAAGCGTCGCCGTCGCCGACAGCGCGTACCCGAGGAGCACCCATGCCGACACCGATCGTCCCCTGCCTGTGGTTCGATGACTGCGCCGAGGAGGCCATGGAGTTCTACTGCTCCGTGTTCCCCGACTCCCGCATAGTCTCGATCGAGAAGTACCCCGACGCCTCCCTCGACGAGCATTTCGAGGGCATGGAGGGCAAAGTCCTGTCCGGCGTCTTCGAACTCGACGGCAACCGCTTCATCTGTCTCGACGGCGGTCCCGTCTTCACCTTCAACGAGGCGATCTCCCTGACCGTGGAATGCGCCGACCAGGCCGAGATCGACCGTTACTGGACGGCACTGTCGGCCTCACCCGAGCACGAACAGTGCGGCTGGCTCAAGGACAGGTATGGGGTCAGCTGGCAGATCGTGCCGCGCAACCTCGGCGAGTTGATGACCGGTGAGGGCCAGATCAAGGCTCTGATGGGAATGAAGAAGATCGTCATCGACGACCTCGTCACCGCCGGCTGAGGCGCGGGCGCGGGGTCCTGGTGCCGCCAGCTGAGGCCCGTGGTGCGGGGTCCTGGTGCCGCCGTGGCGCGCGGTGCTGGTGCCGGGCGCTGACGCCACGACGCTGCTGCTGAGACAGAGCTGCCGACAAAGAGAAGTAGGAATGCGTGGAACAGATTCCGTGCATTCCTACTTCTTCTTGTGCTTCTCGCCGACTCGGAGCGGCTGGGAGAGTCAGCGCCTCACCAGAAGCCGGGAATCAGCTGGTCGACGAAGGGGTCGATCGCGACCGCGAGGAACAGCACCGACAGGTACGTGATCGATCCGTGGAAGACGCGCATCGCCCGCAGCGAGGTGCCGTCGAGGCCCTTCTTCGCCCGAGACACCAGCGCATAGCACGAGAACAGGAACCAGGCGCCGGCGACGATCGCGGTGATCGAGTAGACAGGACCCATCGGGGCGACCGGGATGAGCGCAAGAGAGCACAGGATCATCGCCCACGTGTAGAGGATCATCTGGCGACCCACCGAGGTCGGCGGCACCTTCGAGGGCAGCATCGGCACGTCGGCGGCGTCGTAGTCGGCCTTGTACTTGATGGCCAGTGGCCAGTAGTGCGGCGGAGTCCAGAAGAAGATGACGAGGAACAGCAGCACCGCCTCCCACGACAGCGTGCCGGTCACCGCCGACCAGCCGATGAGCACGGGCATGCACCCCGCGGCTCCGCCCCAGACGATGTTCTGAGTGGTGCGGCGCTTGAGCACGAGGGTGTAGAAGACCGCATAGAGCAGGATGGCGCAGGCGGTGAGACCGGCGGCCACCCAGTTGGTGAACCCGCCGAGCCAGAAGATCGAGCCGATGCCGAGGCTGAACGCGAAGATCAGAGCCGCCCGGGGGCTGATCTCCCCGGTGACGAGCGGACGGTGCTTCGTCCGCTCCATTTTCGCGTCGATGTCGCGATCGACATAGCAGTTGAACACCGATGCGGAGGCCGCAGCCGCGGCGCCGCCGATGAGCGTGTTGATGACGAGCCAGATGTTCGGCATGCCCTGGGCTGCGAGGAACATCACGGGCGCGGTGGTGACCAGCAGGAGCTCGATCACGCGCGGCTTCGTCAGAGCGATGTAGGCTCCGATGATCGACCGGGGTCGCTTGGAGTGTCTCTCTTCGTCGATTGTCCTCTGCAGAGGTCGTTCACTCTGCGTGCCGGGGGTCTGACGAAGTTCGCTCACGGACTCGATTCTACCCTCTGTCGAAGTTTTTGCCAGTCGGCGCACGGTCGTGTTCGCGGTCGGGCACGGTAGAGTTTGAGTGCAAGCTTCGCAGAGCAGAAGACCCGAACGAAGGACCGCCACGCCTCATGAAATCCCTGTCCTGGACAGAACTCGACGACCGCGCCGTCGACACCGCCCGCCTCCTCGCCGCTGATGCCGTCCAGAAGGCTGGTCACGGACATCCCGGAACAGCGATGAGCCTGGCTCCGGTCGCCTACTACCTCTACCAGCACGGGCTCAACCACGACCCCTCCGACCCCCAGTGGCTCGGCCGCGACCGTTTCGTCCTCTCCTGCGGACACAGCTCGCTGACCCAGTACGTGCAGCTCTACCTCGCCGGCTTCGGACTCGAGATCGAGGACCTCAAGGCGCTGCGCACGTGGGGCTCCCTGACCCCGGGCCACCCGGAGGTCGGTCACACCGCGGGCGTCGAAATCACCACCGGCCCACTCGGGTCGGGACTCGCCTCGGCGGTCGGCATGGCGATGGCCGCCCGTCGCGAACGCGGGCTCTTCGACCCCGACGCGGCGCCGGGCTCCTCGCCGTTCGACCACCAGATCGTCGTGCTCGCCTCCGACGGCGACCTCGAGGAGGGCGTCTCCGGTGAGGCCTCCTCCCTCGCCGGCACCCAGGAGCTCGGGAACCTGACGGTGATCTGGGATGACAACCGGATCTCCATCGAGGACGACACCTCGATCGCCTTCGCCGAGGATGTCGCCGCCCGCTACGCCGCCTACGGCTGGCATGTCCAGCACGTCGACTTCACCGCCGGCGATGAGTACACCGAGGACATCGACGCTCTCCACGCCGCCGTCCAAGCCTCGCGGCAGGATCCGCGCCCCTCGTTCATCCGCCTGTCGACGATCATCGCGTGGCCGGCCCCCAACGCCCGCAACACCGGCGCCGCCCATGGCGCCGCCCTCGGTGACGACGAGGTGCGGGCGACCAAGGAGCTGCTCGGCTTCGACCCGGAGCAGACCTTCGCCGTATCCGACGAGGTGCTCGAGCACACCCGCGCCGTCCGCGACCGCGGTGCCGCCGCGCACGCCGAATGGGACAAGTCGTACCAGTCCTGGAGGGACGCCAACCCGGAGCGCGTCGAGCTCTTCGACCGGCTCGCCCTGCGTGAGCTCCCGGCCGGTCTCGACGACCTTCTCCCGACCTTCGAGGCCGGAGGGAAGGGCATTGCGACCCGCGCCGCCTCGGGCCAGGTCCTCAACGCCATCGCTGCGGCGATGCCCGAGCTGTGGGGCGGATCCGCCGACCTCGCGGGATCGAACAACACTCTGATCAAGGGCGAGCCGAGCTTCCTGCCTGCCCACCGCTCCTCGTCGACGTTCGCGGGGAACGAGTACGGCCGCAACATCCATTTCGGCGTCCGCGAATTCTCCGCCGGCCTGATCTGCAACGGCATCGCCCTGCACGGGAACACCCGCCCCTACAACGGCACCTTCCTCGTCTTCAGCGACTATCAGCGTCCGGCCGTGCGCCTGGCCGCCCTCCAGCAGCTCCCGACCCTGTTCGTGTGGACCCACGACTCGATCGGACTCGGCGAGGACGGACCGACGCACCAGCCGATCGAGCACCTGTCCGCCCTGCGCGCGATCCCGGGCCTCGACGTCGTCAGGCCGGCGGATGCCAATGAGACCGCCGTCGTGTGGCGGAAGATCCTCGACCGCACCGACGGGCCCAGCGGGCTGGCGCTGACCCGGCAGGCCGTCCCGGTCCTCGACCGGGAGAAGTACGCCCCGGCCTCCGTCGCCGCGCGCGGCGGCTACGTCCTCTTCGACACGGCAGAGGACCCCGAGGTGGCCATCATCGCCACCGGATCCGAAGTCGCGATCGCCCTGGACGCAGCCGAGGAGCTCCAGGCCGGCGGGACCGCCGCCCGGGTCATCTCCATGCCGTGCCAGGAATGGTTCGACGCCCAGCCGGCCGAGTACCGGGACACCGTGCTCCCCCGCGGGCTCCGGGCCCGGGTGAGCGTGGAGGCCGCCTCGGCGATGAGCTGGCACAAGTACCTCGGGGACGCCGGCCGCGCCGTGTCGATCGAGCACTTCGGCGCCTCGGCGGACTATGTGACCCTGTACGAGAAGTTCGGGATCACTCCGGCCGCGGTCGTCGCCGCGGCGAAGGAGTCGATCTCCGACGCAGCCGACGTGAAAGTAGGAGTATGAGCAGCAGACTGCAGCAGCTGAGCGACCGGGGGATCTCGATCTGGCTCGACGATCTCTCCCGCACACGCCTGGAATCGGGCGGATTGGCCGCGATGATCGAGAAGTCCCACGTCACCGGTGTGACGACGAACCCGACGATCTTCGCCAAGGCGATCGCCGGGGACGGCTACACCGACACCCTCCACGAGCTCAGTGCTCGGGGCGCATCGGTCGACGAGGCCATCGAGGAGTTGACGACGGCGGACGTGGCCGACGCCGCCCGCCTGTTCCGTGACGTCCATGAGGCGACGAACGGCGTCGACGGTCGGGTGTCCATCGAGGTCGCTCCCCCGCTCGCCCACGATGCGGCCGGAACCGCCGCCAGCGCGAAGGTGCTGTGGGAGAAGGTCGGGGAGCCGAACGCGATGATCAAGATCCCCGCCACCGAGGCGGGCCTGTCCGCGATCGCCGAGACCATCGGGGCCGGCATCAGCGTCAACGTCACCCTGGTGTTCTCCCTCACCCGCTACCGGCACGTCGTCGAGGCGTACCTGCAGGGGCTCGAGAAGGCCCGCGCCGCCGGACACGACCTCAGCCGGATCCAGTCGGTGGCCTCGGTGTTCGTCTCCCGCCTCGACGCGGAGATCGACGCCCGCCTCGACGCCCTCGACGATCCGGCCGCCGCGCGGCTCAAGGGCAAGGCGGGAATCGCCAACTGCGTGCTCGCCCACGAGATCCACTCCCAGTTGTTCTCCTCGGAGCGCTTCAAGGTCCTCGAACTCGCCGGTGCCGCTCCGCAGCGGCTACTGTGGGCGTCGACGGGGGTGAAGAACCCGGACTACCCGGACACGCTCTACGTGTCCTCGCTGGTCGCCCCGAACACCGTGAATACGATGCCCGAGGCCACCCTCGAGGCCTTCGCCGACCACGGAGAGGTCGACAGGGAGATCTCGACCGAGGACTACCGGGCCGCGGATGAGGTGTTCGACTCGCTCGCACGCCTCGGCATCGACTACGCCGAGGTGATGGAGCTGCTCGAGGCCCAGGGACTGGAGAAGTTCGACGACAGCTGGAGCGAACTCCAGGCGACCGTGGCCAAGGCACTGGAGGCCTCATGAGGCTGCAGCTGAGCGTTCCCGTCCAGGAGGAGTTCGATGCGGAGCTGCGGCGTCTCCTCGACGCCGGTCTGCCCTCGAAGCTGGCCGCGGCGGACGCGTCCGTCTGGCCGGCCGAGTCCGAGGCCGCTGACCGACTCGGCTGGGTCGACCTGCCGCTGCGCTCCGAGGACCTCATCGCACGGATCGAGACGCTGCGTGAGGAGCTGCGGGCTCAGGGTCTGCGCTCGATCACCTTGACCGGAATGGGCGGGTCCTCCCTGGCCCCGGAGGTGATGGCAGAGTCCGCCGACGTCACTCTCGAGATCGTCGACTCGACCGACCCCAACCAGGTCATCGAGGCCATCGGCACCGACCTCGCCCACACCGTGCTCATCGTCGCGTCGAAGTCCGGCACGACGATCGAGACGGACGCGATCCGCCGCGCCTTCGCCGATGCCTTCACCACGGCGGGGATCGATCCCGCCGGGCGGATGATCGCGATCACCGACCCGGGCACCGAGCTCGATCGGCTCGCCGTCGAGGAGGGCTTCCTCGCGACGTTCCACGCCGATGAGACCGTCGGCGGCCGCTTCAGCGCGCTGTCCGCGTTCGGCCTGGTGCCGGCCGGGCTGGCCGGTGTCGACATCCGCTCCATCGTCGCTCAGGCCGCCGAGGCGCTGCCCGGGCTGGCCTCGGACAGCGCGGACAATCCTGCGCTGCGCTTCGGCACCTGGCTGTCCATCGCCCATGCGCGGGCCACCGAGAAGCTCGTGCTCGCTGAGACCTCACCGGCGCTGGCGGGTCTGAGCAAGTGGATCGAGCAGCTCGTCGCCGAATCCCTCGGCAAGGACGGCCAGGGGATCCTGCCCGTCGTCGTCGCTGGGACGGGCGATGTCGGCTTCGCCGACGCCCGTGCCGACGCAGTGCTGTGCGCGCTCGGGCCGGCCGTGGAGTTCGGAGCCCCTTCGGGTTTCAACGCGGTCATCGACGGCAGCCTCGGCGAGATGTTCCTGTTCTGGGAGTTCGCCACCGCGATCGCCGGTTACAGCATCGGGGTCGACCCGTTCGACCAGCCCGATGTCGAGGCGGCGAAGGCACATGCCCGCACCGTCCTCGAGGGCAGCGGCGGAACCGACGACGAGGAACCGGCGTTCCGTGAGGGGCAGGTCCAGGTCTTCGGTGACGTGGGCGAGGCCACCGACCTCGTCTCAGCGCTCGAATCGCTCTTCGGCGAGGTCGACGAGTACGGTTACGTCGGCGTGCAGGCGTTCCTCGACCGGATCGCCGAGGCCCACGCCGAGGAGCTGCGCCCGCTCGTCTCCCGCCATTCGGGAGTGCAGACGACCTTCGGCTTCGGGCCCCGGTATCTGCATTCGACCGGCCAGTACCACAAGGGCGGGCATCCGAACGGGGTGTACCTCCAGATCACGGCTGATCCCCGGACGGAGCTGCTGGTTCCCGGTCGTTCCTACGGCTTCAGCGTCCTGCAGCGGGCTCAGGCTCTCGGCGATGCCGCTGCGCTGAGGGAGAAGTGCCGGCGGGTGCTGCGGGTCCATCTTCTCGATCGGACCAAGGGTCTCGAGCAGCTGCGCGACGCCATCGCTGCGATCGAGCCCCGCCACCACTACGGCGTCGACTGAGCGCGCCGACGCAGAGAAGGGCCCCTCCCGGTTGCGGGAGGGGCCCTTCTCTGCGTGTTCGGAGACCCGGGTGTGCGGGAATCCGAACCGGTTCGGTCTCAGGAGTTGAAGCGGGTGAGGACTCCGAGCAGGACGATGCTGGCACCCCAGATGACGGCCATCAGCGTGGTGAACCGGTTGAGGTTGCGCTCCGCGACTCCCGAGGAGCCCAGTGAGGAGGACATCCCGCCGCCGAACATGTCCGACATTCCGCCGCCCTTGCCCTTGTGCATGAGGATGAGGAGAGTCAGGAAGATGCTCGTGATGACGAGCACCACGATGAGAATGATGTTGAGGATTTCCACGTCGAGTTCAACCTATGTTTCGTCAGAGGATTTGCTGGCAGTCTACTTGCCGACGGCAGCCTTGCACAAAGCGGCGAAGTCCGGGCCGCTGAGGCTGGCCCCGCCGACGAGGGCCCCGTCGACGTCGGGCGACGCGACGATCTCCGCGACGTTGTCGGCCTTGACCGATCCGCCGTAGAGGATGCGGGTGGTTGCGGCCAGACCCTCGCCGAAGCGCTCACCGAGCCGCTTCCTGATCGCCGCCGCCATCTCGGCGGCGTCCGCGGCCGTCGCCGTCTCCCCCGTGCCGATGGCCCAGACGGGTTCGTAGGCGATGACGAGACCGTCGAGGTCCGTCGCCTCGAATCCGGCCAGTGATTCCTCCAGCTGGTTCAGGGTGAAGTCGATGTGGGACTTCTCCTGTCGCTCGGCCAGGGATTCGCCCACGCACAGGATGGGAGTGAGGTCATGGCCGAGGGCGGCTCTGACCTTCGCCGCCACGACCTCGTTGGTCTCGTGGTTGTCGGCGCGCCGCTCGCTGTGGCCGACCACGGCATAGGTGCAGCCGAGCCGGGACAGGAAGCTCGCGGCGATCTCACCCGTGTGGGCGCCGGGCTCGTGCCGGGACACGTCCTGAGCTCCGTAGTGCAGCCACAGCTTGTCGCCCTGGATCAGCGTCTGCACCGATCGCAGGTCGGTGAAGGGCGGGATGACGACGACCTCACAGGACGTCTCGTCGAGTTTGGCGTCCTCAAGCGCCCACGCCAGCTTCTGCACGGTGGCGATGGCCTCGAGGTGGTCGTGGTTCATCTTCCAGTTGCCGGCCAGCAGCAGGGTGCGTTCGCTCATCGTCGTCCTCTTCCTCATCCCAGTGCCACGAGTCCGGGCAGCGTCTTGCCCTCCAGATACTCCAGGCTGGCGCCGCCGCCGGTGGAGATGTGCCCGAAGTCCTCGTCGGCGAATCCGAGCGTCCGCACGGCTGCGGCGGAGTCGCCGCCGCCGACCACGGTCAGCCGCTCGGGATCGCCGGTCGAGGTCAGCGCCTCGGCGACGGTCTTGGTGCCGGACGCGAAGGCGGGGAACTCGAACACACCCATCGGTCCGTTCCAGAACACGGTCGCAGACCCGGCGATCACCTCGGCGTAGGCGGCGGCGGTGTCCGGGCCGATGTCGAGACCGAGCGCGGCGCTGCCGGCCGGAGTCGATTCGAGGGCGTCGACGGGGCGCACCCAGTGATCGGCGTCGGCGGAGAACGAGGCGGCCATGACGATGTCGGTGGGCAGGTGGATCGTCGCACCGCCGTTTCGGGACCGTTCCAGGTAGCCCTTGACGTCATCGACCCGGTCCCTCTCGACGAGGCTGGAGCCGATGTCGTGGCCGAGGGCGGAGAGGAAGGTGAAGACCATTCCCCCGCCGATGAGCAGGTGGTCGGCACGGTCGATGAGGTTGTCGATGACGCCGAGCTTGTCGGACACCTTCGACCCGCCGAGGACGACGCTGAAGGGCCGCTGCGGGGAGTTGAGCAGGCGATCGCTGACTTCGACCTCCGTGCGCACGAGCGAACCGGCATAGTGAGGCAGCAGGGAGGCGATGTCGTAGACCGAGGCCTGCTTGCGGTGGACGACGCCGAAACCGTCGGAGACGAACACCTCGGCCAGCGCGGCGAGTTCGGCGGCGAAGGCTGCGCGCTCGGAGTCGTCCTTCGAGGTCTCACCGGGGTTGAACCGCAGGTTCTCCAGCAGCATGACTTGCCCGTCGCTCAGCGCTGCGGCCTTCGCCTCGGCGTCGTCACCGACCGTGTCGGTGGCGAAGACGACGTCGCGGCCGATCGCGGAGGCGAGTTCGGCGGCGACGGGCGCCAACGAGTACTGCGGGTCCGGCTCGCCCTTCGGGCGGCCCAGATGGGACATGACGATGACGCGGGCGCCGGCTTCGGCGAGTTCCCGGATGGTGCCCGCCGAAGCCAGGATCCGACCCCTGTCCGTGATCGTGGTCCCGTCCATGGGGACGTTGAGGTCGCTGCGGACCAGGACCGTGCGGTGGGCGAATTCCTGGGGGTCGGAATATGTCCTCATGGGGGCCTTTCGACAGTGGATCGGGTACTCCTGAAGATCTTAGCGATCTTCGAGCATCTCCGGGGTGAGGCTGGCTTCGGTTCCCGGAATTCCCAGTTCCTCGGCCCGCTTGTCGGCGGTCGACAGGAGCCGGCGGATGCGACCGGCCACCGCGTCCTTGGTCATCGGCGGGTCGGCGAGCTGGCCGAGCTCCTCGAGGGAGGCCTGTTTGTGGGTGACGCGCAGCTGACCCGCGTAGCGCAGATGCTCGGGAACATCGGGGCCGAGGATCTCCAATGCCCGCTCGACCCGGGCTCCGGCGGCCACGGCCGCGCGTGCGGACCGGCGCAGGTTCGCATCGTCGAAGTTGGCCAGACGGTTCGCCGTCGCGCGCACCTCGCGGCGCATCCGGCGCTCCTCCCAGACGAGGACGGCACTGTGCGATCCCATCCGGGTGAGCAGAGCGGCGATGTCGTCGCCGTCGCGGATGACGACCCGGTCGACTCCCCGGACCTCTCTGGCCTTGGCGCTCAGCCCCAGCCGGCGCGCGGCGCCGACGAGGGCCAGCGCCGCTTCCGGTCCGGGGCAGGTGACCTCGAGCGCGGCGGAGCGTCCCGGTTCGGTCAGCGAGCCGTGGGCGAGGAAGGCTCCCCTCCAGGCGGCTTCGGCATCGGCGACCGAGCCGTTGACGATGGCCGAGGGCAGCCCGCGCACGGGCCGGCCGCGGTTGTCGACGAGTCCCGTCTGCCGGGCCAGCGCCGCACCGTCGCGGGTGACGCGGAGCAGGTAGCGGTTGGACCGGCGGATGCCGGCGGCGTTGATGACGACGATGTCGGCGAACTGCCCGTAGAGTTCCTTGATCTCGCTGCGCAGGCGCTTGGCGGCCTGAGCGGTGTCGAGTTCGGCCTCGAGCACGATGGAGCCGTTGACGAGGTGGAGCGCCGAGGAGAAGCGGAAGATCGCGGAGACTTCGGCCTTCCGAGCGGAGGTGCGGGTGATCTTCACCCGTGCCAACTCATCCTTGACCTGAGCGGTCAGTGCCATTGTTCGTCCCTCCTGAAGCTCTTCCTACCACTGCTCATCGACGTCGATCCCGGCGTCGATCAACATGTCACGGTAACACGCCGCGAGTTTGAGGCTGTCGTGCTGTCCTGCCCGCCTGGAGCTCATCGGGCGCACCCACAGCTTGGCGTTGAACATGTCCTCGGCACGGGTCGCCAGGTCCGGTTCCGCGACCACTGCGGCCTCGTCGACGAGGACGTAGTTGAGGACCAGGCGAGGGGCGTGCCGGTGCAGTGAGACGAGGTGTTCGCCGAGGCTGAGGTTGCGGGTCTCGCCATCACTGGAGCTGAGGTTGAGGGTGAGGGATTTCACGGCCGCCGAGCGTTCGATCGCCTGCGCCAGTGACGGCACGAGCAGGTGCGGCATGACGGAGGTGTACCAGGATCCGGGGCCCAGATTGAGCACATCCGCCTCGGCGACGGCCTCGATCGTCTCGTACCGGGCCGGGGGTGCGACGGGATCGAGGCGGACCGTCTCGACGTGACCGCGCGTCGACGCGAGCACCGACTGCCCGCGCACCACCTGGAACGAGCCGGGGAACCTGACGTCGGCCTCGATCGTCAGCGGCACCGACGACATCGGCAGCACCCGGCCGTGGGCGCGCAGGAGCTTGGCCATCCAGTCGAGACCGGCGACATGGTCGCCGTGGATCTGCCACAGGGCGGCGATGAGCAGGTTGCCCACGGAGTGTCCGTTGAGGTCTCCGGTGGAGGCGAAGCGGTGCTGGATCACGTCCCGCCAGGTCCGGCCCCAGTTCCCGTCGTCGCACAGCGCCGCCAGCGCCATCCGCAGGTCCCCCGGCGGCAGCCCGCCGAGCTCGTCGCGCAGCCGTCCCGAGGAGCCGCCGTCGTCGGCGACGGTGACGACGGCGGTCAGCGATTCGGTGAGCAGCCGGAAGGCGCGCAGTGCCGCATACAGTCCGTGACCGCCGCCGAAGGAGACGATCTTGGGTCCCTTGTCCTTCACTGCAGGTGAGATCTGCGGCAGGTCCTCGGTCTTCATCTCATTCTCTCCCCAGGTCCCGGTGACGCACCGACACCGGGATCCCCGACTTCGCCGCCAGTGCCTTGGCGATGCGTTCGCTGATCGCCACCGAACGGTGCTTGCCGCCGGTGCAGCCGATGCCGATGAGCGCGTAGCCGCGACCCTCGCGCAGGTAGCCCTGGGCGACGACGTCGAGCGTCTCGGTGTAGCGTTCGATGAACTCCTCGGCTCCGTTCTGACCGAGCACGTAGTCGGACACGGCCGAGTCGAGGCCGTTGTGGCCGCGCAGGTGGGAGATCCAGTAGGGGTTGGGGAGGAAGCGGACGTCGGCGACGTGATCGGCGTCCTTCGGCAGTCCGTACTTGAACCCGAAGCTCATCACGGTCAGGCGCAGCAGCGGCACGTCCTCGGTGGCGAACCGGCGCCGCACCTCGGTGGTCAGCTGATGGACGTTGAGATCGGAGGTGTCGATGATGATGTCGGCGCGACGTTTGAGCGCCTGCATGGAGTCCCGTTCCGCCTCGATCCCCTCGAGCAGAGTGCCCTCGCCCTGCAGTGGGTGCGGCCTGCGCACCGATTCGAACCGGCGCACGAGGACCTCGTCGGACGCCTCCAGGTAGAGCACGCGCAGGGACAGCCCCTGATCGAGGAAGTCGCTGATCGTGGACTCGAGCTCACCGTACTTCGCGCGCCCCTTCGAGTCGGTGACGATCGCGATCTTCGGCAGCGCCCCTTCGGCACGGGCGATGAGCTCAACGAGCGGACGCATCATCTGCGGCGGGAGGTTGTCGACGACGTACCAGTCCATGTCCTCGAGGACATTGGCCACCGACGTCCGTCCCGCCCCCGACATCCCGGTCACGAGAACCACCTCGACCGAGTGCTCGGATCCGCTCGATTCTGCCTGTGCGTTCACACGTCCTCCTTGGCCCGCATCGGGTCATCGTTGTGCTGCTCGAGGTCTACTCTATTGCAGTCCGCGCGGCGCGGAGGCCGGGTGGCCGGTGCCGAGACCGGGGGTGATCGGTGCGGAAGCCGGGGCAGGGTCACTCGAGCGCGTGGACGATCTTCTCGGCCAGCGCCGGTCCGATCCCCTTGACCTCGCAGATCTCCTCGACGCTCGCGGCCCTGACCTTCTTCACCGATCCGAAGTGGCGCAGCAGCGCGCTGCGTTTGGATTCGCCGAGGCCGGGGATCTCGTCGAGGACGGAGCTCGTCATCGCCTTCGCGCGCTTCGACCGGTGGTAGCTGATGGCGAAGCGGTGGGCTTCGTCGCGCAGGCGCTGCATGAGGAACAGGCCCTCGGAGTTGCGCGGCAGGATGACCGGGAACGGATCGTCGGGCACCCACACCTCCTCGAGGCGTTTGGCCAGCCCGACCACGGAGATGTCGACGATGCCGAGGTCCGCCAGCGCCCGGGTGGCGGCGGCCACCTGTGGGGCGGCGCCGTCGACGACGAGGAGGCTCGGACGATAGCCGAAGCGCTCGTCGGGCTCCGCCTCGCTCAGCGCCTCGAGGTAACGGGAGAACCTCCGGGACACCACGTCGTACATCGAGGCGGTGTCGTCCGTGGCCGCCTCCCCGTGGATGGCGAAGTGGCGGTAGTCGCGCTTCTTCGCCATCCCGTCCTCGAACACGACGAGACTGGCCACGACGTTCGAGCCCTGCGTATGGGAGATGTCGATGCATTCGATGCGCAACGGCGCCTCGGGCAGGCCCAGATGCTCCTGGATCTCCTTGAGCGCGGTGCTGCGGGTCGTGAGGTCCGAGGAGCGTTTGAGCTTGTGCTGGATGAGGGCTTCCTTGGCGTTCTTCGCCACCGTCTCGAGCACGGCTCTCTTCTCACCGCGTTCGGGCACCCGGACCGTGACCTTGGCTCCGCGCTGCTCGCTCAGCCAGCGTTCCAGCGATTCCTGGTCGGCGGGAGGGGTGTCGACGAGGATCTCGCGCGGAATCGCCTCGGCGTCGAGGCCCGTGTACGCCTGCCGCAGGTAGTCGGTCGTCAACTCCGGTGACGCATGGTCGTCGGAGCGTTCGATGATCCAGCCCCGCTGCCCCCTGATCCTCCCCTGCCGGACATGGAAGACCTGGACGGAGGCCTCGAGCTCCTCGGTGACGAGGGCGAAGACGTCGCAGTCGGCGTTGACCGAGAGCACCACGGCGGACTTGTCGAGCACCTTCTGCAGGGCCGTGATCTCGTCGCGCAGGCGGGCGGCGCGTTCATAGTCGAGCTCGGACGCGGCGGCGGCCATCTCCTTCTGCCGGTGGCTGAGGAACTTGCCGGTGTTGCCCGACATGAAGTCGGCGACGGACTGAGCGAGTTGTCGATGGCCCTCGATGCTGATCTGTCCCACGCAGGGGGCCGCGCATTTGTCGATGTAGCCGAGCAGGCACGGGCGACCGCTGCGTTCGGCCCGGCGGAACACCCCTGAGGTGCAGGTGCGCATCGGAAACGCCTTGAGGAGCAGATCCAGGGTGTCCCGGATCGCCCACACCTGCGCGAAGGGACCGAAGTACCGGATCCCCTTCCGCCGCTTCCCGCGAGTGATGAACGCCCGCGGGACCTCGTCGTTCATCGTGATCGCGAGGTACGGGTAGGACTTGTCGTCGCGGAACATGACGTTGAACCGCGGGTTGAACTCGTTGATCCAGGTCCACTCCAGCTGGAGGGCCTCGACCTCGGTGTCGACGACGGTCCATTCGACCGAGGCCGCCGTGTGCACCATCGTCGAGGTCCGCGGGTGCAGCAGGGCCGGATTGGAGAAGTACGAATTGAGCCGGTTGCGGAGGTTCTTCGCCTTGCCGACGTAGATGACCCGCCGGTCGGGATCGCGGAACTTGTAGACCCCGGCCGAGGTCGGAATGCTGCCCGTGGCCGGGCGATAGCTTGCCGGATCAGCCACGGACGCTCTCTCGATCCAGCATCTCGGCGAGGAATCGGCCGGTGTGGCTCTTCGGGTTGCCCGCGACCTCCTCCGGCGTCCCCTGGGCGATGACCTGTCCGCCGCCTCGGCCGCCCTCGGGCCCGAGGTCGATGACATGGTCGGCATTCGCGATGACGTCGAGGTTGTGCTCGATGACGATGACGGTGTTGCCCTTGTCGACGAGGCCCTGGAGCACGTGGAGCAGCTTGGAGATGTCCTCGAAGTGCAGTCCGGTGGTCGGTTCGTCGAGCACGTAGACGGTGCGCCCGCGGGAGCGCTTCTGGAGCTCTGCCGCGAGCTTGACCCGCTGTGCCTCGCCGCCGGACAGCGTCGTGGCCGGCTGGCCCAGGCGGACATAGCCGAGCCCGACGTCGACGAGCGTCTTCAGGTGCCGGGAGATGGCCGGGATGGCGGCGAAGAAGTCCGCGGCCTCCTCGATCGGCATCTCGAGCACCTCGGCGATGGACTTGCCCTTGAACGTGACCTCGAGGGTCTCCCGGTTGTACCGGGCGCCGCCGCAGACCTCGCAGGGGACGTAGACGTCGGGGAGGAAGTTCATCTCGATCTTGATCGTGCCGTCGCCGGAGCAGTTCTCGCAGCGGCCGCCCTTGACGTTGAAGGAGAACCGGCCCGGCTGGTAGCCGCGCACCTTCGCCGATTCGGTCTCGGCGAACAGGCGGCGGACGTGGTCGAACACTCCGGTGTAGGTGGCCGGGTTGGAGCGCGGGGTGCGGCCGATCGGCGATTGGTCGACGTGGACGACTTTGTCGAGGTTGTCCAGCCCCGTCACCCTCTTGTGCCGTCCGGGCACCCGGGAGGCACCGTTGAGGACGTTGGCCATCTGGGTGTAGAGGATCTCGTTGACCAACGTGGACTTGCCGGACCCGGAGACTCCGGTGACCGCGGTCAGCACTCCCAGTGGGAAGGAGACCGTGACATTGCGAAGGTTGTTCTCGCTCGCCCTCTCCACCGTCACGACCCGATCCTTGTCGAAGCTGCGGCGGGTGGTCGGGATCTGGATCGCGCGCCGGCCGGCGAGATAGGCTCCGGTGATCGAGCGCTCGGCGTCGGTCAGCCCGGCGACGGGCCCGGAGTAGATGACCTCTCCCCCGTGCTCGCCCGCGCCCGGACCGATGTCGACGATCCAGTCCGCCGAGGCGATGGTGTCCTCGTCGTGTTCGACGACGATGAGCGTGTTCCCGAGGTCGCGGAGCTTGATCAGCGTGTCGATGAGGCGGCGGTTGTCGCGCTGGTGGAGACCGATCGAGGGCTCGTCGAGGACGTAGAGGACGCCGACGAGGCCTGAGCCGATCTGCGTGGCCAGTCGGATCCGCTGCGCCTCGCCGCCGGAGAGCGTGCCCGCGGCGCGGTTGAGGCTGAGGTATTCGAGGCCGACATCGAGGAGGAAGCCGAGTCGGGCGTTGATCTCCTTCATCACCTGTGCGGCCACGGCCGCGTCCCGGCCCGACAGCTCCATCGCCCCGAGGAACTCGGCGGCTTCGTCGAGCGCGAGCTCTGCCACCTCGGCGATCGACCGTCCGCCGACCTTGACGGCCAGGGCCTCCGGTTTGAGCCGGGTGCCCTGGCAGCTGGCACACGGAATCTCGCGCATGTACGACTCGTAGCGCTCCCGGGACCAGTCGGACTCGGTCTCCTCGTGTTTGCGCTGGATGTACTGGTAGACGCCTTCGAAACCGGTCGAGTAGGTGCGTTCGCGCCCGAACCGGTTCTTGTACTTGACGTGGACCTCGTAGTCCTTGCCGGTGAGGATCGCGGTGCGCTGGGCAGCGGTGAGATCCTTCCAAGGGGTCTTCAGATCGAAGCCGAGTTCGTTGCCGAGGCCGCCCAGCAGCCGGTTGAAGTACTTCGAGACCTGCTTCCCGCCGGACCAGGGGGCGATCGCCCCCTCGCCGAGGCTGAGGTCGTCGTCGGGGACGACGAGGCTTTCGTCGACCTGGAGCCGGGTGCCGATGCCGTCGCAGGTGGGACAGGCGCCGAACGGGGAGTTGAAGGAGAAGGTGCGCGGTTCGATCTCGTCGACGGTCAGGGGGTGCTCATTGGGACAGGACATGTGCTCGGAGAAGGTGCGGACGATGCCCTGATCGACGAGGTCGACGTCGATGCGGCCGTCGGAGAGTCCCAGTGCGGTCTCCACGGAGTCGGTCAGGCGCGGACGCATCCCCGGTTTCGCGACGAGTCGGTCGACGACGACGGAGATCGTGTGCTTGTACTTCTTGTCCAGCTGCGGGGGGTCGCTGAGGTTGACCTGGTCGCCGTCGACGATCGCGCGGGCGAAGCCCTTCGACTGCAGGTCGGTGAACAGGTCGACGAACTCGCCCTTGCGGGAGCGCACGACGGGGGCGAGCACCATGAACTTCGTCCGCTCCTCGAGTTCGAGGAGCTGGTCGACGATCTGCTGCGGCGTCTGCTTGGTGATGACCTCACCGCAGACCGGACAGTGCGGGACACCGATGCGCGCCCAGAGCAGGCGGAGGAAGTCGTAGACCTCGGTGATGGTGCCGACGGTGGAGCGGGGGTTGCGCGAGGTCGATTTCTGGTCGATCGACACCGCCGGGGACAGCCCTTCGATGAAGTCGACGTCCGGTTTGTCCATCTGCCCGAGGAACATCCGGGCGTAGGAGGACAGGGACTCGACGTAGCGTCGCTGCCCCTCGGCGAAGATCGTGTCGAAGGCCAGGGAGGACTTCCCGGACCCTGACAGCCCGGTGAAGACGACCATGGAGTCGCGAGGCAGGGCGATCTCCACGTTCTTGAGATTGTGAGCGCGTGCACCCTTGACCCACAGGGTGTCGAGATGGGACACGCCTGTCGATCGCTGACCACTGTTAGTTTTCATCACCTGTCCACTGTATTACGCGGGTCTGACATGAGCTGTGCTCGCCGAACCCGACTTGAACGATCGGGGATCGCGATTCAGCCGATCTCCCCGACTTTCACGATCCTGAGCACGATCTCGCCGGCTGCGTCACTGGCCGCGACATCCACCTCGGCGTCGATCGCCCAATCCCGGTTGTCCTCGGGATCGGCCAGGGTCTGACGCACGGTCCAGATGGATGAACCGGGTTCGATCGTGATGTATTCCCGGCCCCGGGCCCTGCCGTCGATGCGCAGGTCCCCGTATTCGTCGTAGAAGTCCTCGATCACGTTCTCCCAGGCTGCCGCGTCGAAGCCGCTGTCGGCGTCGAGTCGGCCGAGCTCCTGGTAGTCGGCTCGCTCGGCCAGCAGCACCCGGTGGAACAGGGCATTGCGGATCTCGGCGGTGAAGACCTTCGTGTTCTCGGAGAATCTCCGATCGAGGTCCGGCAGCTCCTCATCGGCGAAGTCGGACGGGCTCAAGCCCTGCAGGGTGCGCCATTCGTCGAGCAGGCTCGAGTCGGTGCGGGCGATGGTCTCCCCCAGCCATTCGATGATCGTCGACAGCTCCTCCGTCCGCCGGTCGCCGGGGACGTTGTGGGTCAGTGCTCGGAACACGTCGGTGAGGTAGCGCAGCAGGCTGCCCTCGGCGCGGTCGAGCGAGTAGTAGGAGACGAACTGGCTGAAGCCCATCGCCTGTTCGAGCATGTCGCGCACGATCGACTTCGGTTCGAGGAAGCCGCCGCGCAGCCACGGGTGGGTCTCCACGAAGTGCTCGAAGGAGGGTTCGAGGACGTCGGCCAGGGGTTTCGGTGCCTCGACCTCGTCGAGGATCGCCTTCCGGTCCTGGTAGTCGACGCCTTCGGCCTTGAGCTCGGCCAGGGTGTCGCGTTTGATCCGATCGAGCTGTCCCTTGAGGATCGCGAACGGCACCGGAGTGGCGGCCTCGACGACGGACACGACGTCGAGGGCGTGGGTCTCGTCCTCGGGTTCGAGGAGGTCGAGGGCGGCGAGCACGAACGGAGCCAGGGGCTGGTTGAGGGCGAACTGCGGCCCGAGGTCCGCGGTCGGGACCAGCTGTCCGCCGCGTTCGACGATGAGCCCGGCGTCGATCAGGGAGCGCCCGATCTTCAGGGCGGTGAGCTTGAGGTCGAGGTGCCTCTCCCGGCTCTCGTGGGTCTTGTCGATGAAGCCAGCGATGGTCGACACGTCGGATCCGGGGCGGGCGACGAGGTTGAGGATCGTCGAATGGTCGATGCGCATCCGGGACCGCAGGGACTCGGCCTCGGAGTCGATGAGCCGCCGGAACGTCTCCTCCGACCACCCGACGAACCCGGCCGGCGCGGACTTCTTCTTCACCTTCTTCCGCTTCTTCCCATCGGTCTCCGCCTTCGCCTCGGCGCGCAGGTTCTCGATCACGTGCTCGGGGGCCTGCGCGATGACGTAGCCGCGAGTGTCGAATCCGGCGCGACCGGCGCGACCGGCGAGCTGCTGGAACTCGCGGACGCTGAGCCGGCGCATCTTCCGACCGTCGAACTTGGCCAGCCCGGTCAGGAGCACGGAGCGGATGGGAACGTTGATGCCCACCCCGAGGGTGTCGGTGCCGGAGATGACGAGGAGGAGGCCTTTGAGTGCGAGCTGTTCGACCAGGCGCCGGTACTTCGGCAGCATTCCGGCGTGGTGGACCCCGACGCCGTGGAGCAGCAGTCGGCGCAGGGTCTGACCGAATCCCTTGGCGAAGCGGAAGCCCCCCAGCGCCGAGGCGATCGCCGCCTTCTGCTCCTTGGAGGCGAGGTCGACCGAGAGCAGGCCGGTGGCCAGCTCCACCGCCGCGGCCTGGGCGAACGACACGACGTAGACGGGAGCCTTGTCGCCGCGCACGAGCGCCCGCAAGGTGTCGGAGAGAGTCTCCGTCGAGTATTCGTAGTCGAGCGGCACGGGACGCTGGGCGGAGGTGACGACGGAGCTGTCGCGACCGGTGGTCTCCTCCATGGTCCGGCAGATCTCCGTCGTGTCCCCGAGGGTCGCCGACATCAGGACGAACTGCGACTGCGGCAGTTCGAGCAGCGGGACCTGCCAGGCCCAGCCTCGGGTGGGGTCGGCGAAGTAGTGGAACTCATCCATCACGACGAGGCCGACGTCGAGGAGCCCGCCTTCGCGCAGCGCCTGGTTCGCCAGGATCTCCGCGGTCGCGCAGATGATCGGGGCATCGCCGTTGACCGTCGAGTCACCGGTGATCATGCCGACGTTCTCCGCCCCGAACGCCTCGATGAGGCCGAAGAACTTCTCGCTCACCAGCGCCTTGAGCGGGGCTGTGTAGTAGGCGCGGATGCCGCGGGTGAAGGACTGGTAGAGCGCGAACAGCGCGACGAGCGACTTCCCCGATCCCGTCGGAGTGGCGACGATCGTGTTGTCGCCGGCGAGGATGGACAGGATCGCCTCGTCCTGAGCCGCATAGGGTTCGATGCCCAGCTCATCGCAGTACTGCCCGAAGGCTTCATAGACCGCGTCCTCATCGGCGAATTCTGCCGGGATCTCCTGCAAGCGCACCACGGGCGATACACAGACCTTTCCGTTTAGACTGATTTCATCCTATTGTCGCAAGCCCGGAGGAACCCCGATGCCAGTTTTCGCAGTCACCTACGTCTACGGACCCGATACGGAGACGAGGATGGCCCATCGTCCGGCGCACCGGGAATGGCAGTCGCAGCTGCACGAAGCCGGGACCGTTCTGGCTTCCGGACCTCTGGACGACGAACCGACCCCAGGTGGACTCCTCATCATGCAGGCCGCCGACAAGCAGGAGATCACCCGCCTGCTGGCGGACGATCCCTATGCGTCCATCGGAGTCATCGCCGAGACCTCTGTCCGCGGTTGGACCCCGGTGTTCGGCCCCCTGGCGGCCAACTGAAATGTCGACCACCTGAACTTCCTGTCGGCCTGAACGACGACCATCTGAACACCTGTGCGCAGGTGCCTCTCACGATTCGAGAGGCACCTGCGCACAGTCGTCCTGTCGGCGATCGCACCGTCGCCGAATCGGGCACAGATCAGTCGTGAGGGGTCTCCGACTGCGCGGAATCCCGGAACGACACTCCGTCCTTCTTCATCTTCATCAGCGAGGCGATCGTCGCCACCGCCATGGCGAGGACGATGAAGCTCAGTGACAGCCAGGTGGGCACCTCCGGGATCGAGTGGCCCCAGGACAGGAACTCCCAATCGGTCGCGTGGAGGGCGTGGATGACGAGCTTGACTCCGATGAAGGCCAGGATCGCCGCGATTCCGTAGTGGAGATAGACGAGCTTGTCGACGAGCCCGCCGAGCAGGAAGTAGAGCTGGCGCAGTCCCATCAGGGCGAAGACATTGGCCGTGAAGACCAGGAACGCGTTCTGCGTGACACCGAAGATCGCGGGGATCGAGTCGAGAGCGAACATGACGTCCGTGGATCCGATCGCGATGAACACGATGAACATGGGAGTCCAGTACTTGGTGTCCCCGATCGTCACCCGGAGCTTGTTGCCGTGGTATTCGTCGACCACGTTGATCCGCTTGCGGAGCAGGCGGATGAGGCCGTTCTCACCGTCACCTTCGTCCTCGCTGCTGAAGGCCTGCCGGTAGGCGACGATGAGGAGGAAGATGCCGAAGAGGAAGAACACCTCGACGAAAGCGCTGATGATCGCCGCTCCGGCGATGATGAAGATTCCGCGGAAGATGATGGCGATGATGATGCCCACCATCAGCACTTCCTGCTGGTACTTCCGAGGCACCGAGAAGCTGCCCATGATGATGATGAAGACGAACAGGTTGTCGACGCTCAGGGAGTATTCGAGCAGCCAACCGGTGAGGAACTCGCTGCCGTGCTGCGCGTCTCCGATCGCGAAGAGAGACCCCGCGAAGAGGAGGGCGAGGAAGACGTAGAAGCCGACCCAGATGCCCGCTTCCCTCATCGAGGGCACGTGCGGTCGTTTGACGACCAGGAGGAGATCGAAGACGAGGATGGCGACGACGACGATGCTCGAGGTGATCATGAACCACATGGGAATGACCGACCCGCCGGCTGCTGCGGCGTCGCCTCCGGCTGCGAGGGTGGATGACAGGGTGTCCATTGATGCCTTTCGTGGAGACGGTGTGTAACCGTGTCGAAAGTCTCTCCCACGCGATGACCGCTGGACAGCGGCGGCGTGCGCTCCGCGCCCGGACCGCAGACGGGTCGTGATGACGAGCGCGGATGGACGGGATACTCCCTTTCGTCAACCAGACCAGTATAGTCTCACACCCGAGATCGGTGCACATGCGTGCCGTGAGCTCAGGCGTGACCCGCTTCCTTCATCTGCCGCAGCTCCTGCTTGAGCTCCGAGAGCTCGTCCCGGAGGCGGGCAGCGAGCTCGAACTGCAGCTCGGCGGCTGCGGAATGCATCTGACTGGTCAGCGACTCGATGAGCTCGGTGAGGTCCGCTGCCGGAGGTCGCAGCGTCCCGGTCTTGCCGGAGGCCTGGCGCTGCTCGTCGGTCAGCGTCGAGTTGAACCCGCGTCGGCCCTTGCCGTAGTCGAACTCGGTGAGGAGCTCGCGGGTGTCGGCGTCCTCCCGCTGCAGCCGCTCGGTGATGTCGGCGATCTTCTTGACCAGCGGGGTCGGGTCGATCCCGTGCTCTTCGTTGTGCCGTCGCTGCTTCTCCCGGCGCCTGTTCGTCTCGTCGATGGCTTCCCGCATGGAGCGGGTGATCGTGTCCGCGTACATGTGGACCTCGCCGTTGATGTTTCGGGCGGCACGGCCGATCGTCTGGATCAGGGAGGTGGCCGAGCGGAGGAATCCCTCCTTGTCCGCGTCGAGGATCGCCACGAGCGAGACCTCCGGGAGGTCGAGGCCCTCGCGGAGCAGGTTGATGCCGACGAGAACGTCGAACTCGCCGCCGCGCAGCTCCGTCAGCAGCTCGACGCGGCGCAGGGTGTCGACGTCGGAGTGCAGGTACTGGACGCGCACATCGTGTTCGAGCAGATAGTCGGTGAGGTCCTCGGCCATCTTCTTCGTCAGCGTGGTCACGAGCACGCGTTCGTTGCGCTCCACGCGGGTCCTGATCTCGTCGAGGAGATCGTCGATCTGCCCCTTCGTCGGTTTGACGATGACCTCGGGGTCGACGAGCGCGGTGGGACGGATGATCTGCTCGACGAAGCCGTTGCCGCGTTCGAGCTCGAACTTGCCCGGAGTGGCGGACAGATACACGGTCTGACCGACCCGCTCGCGGAACTCGTCGAACTTCAACGGTCTGTTGTCCATCGCACTCGGCAGCCGGAAGCCGTGTTCGACGAGCGTCCGCTTCCGGGACATGTCGCCTTCGTACATGCCGCCGATCTGCGGCACGGTGACGTGGGATTCGTCGATGACGAGCAGGAAGTCCTCCGGGAAGTAGTCGAGGAGGCAGTTCGGCGCCGAGCCCGGCGGTCGGCCGTCGATGTGCCGGGAGTAGTTCTCGATCCCCGAGGTGAATCCCATCGATTCCATCATCTCGAGGTCGTAGCTCGTGCGCATCTTCAGGCGCTGGGCCTCGAGGAGCTTGTTCTGCGCCTCGAATTCGCTCAGTCGGCTCTGCAGCTCCTCCTCGATCTCGCTGATCGCCCGCGCCATCCGGTTCTCTCCCGCCACGTAGTGGGTGGCCGGGAAGACGTGGAGCGTCTCTTCGTCGCGGATGATCTCGCCGGTCAGCGGGTGGAGGGTCTGCAGGGATTCGATCTCGTCGCCGAAGAACTCGATCCGCAGGGCCAGTTCCTCGTACTGCGGGATGATCTCGACCGTGTCGCCCCGCACCCGGAAGGTGCCCCGGGTGAAGGCCATGTCATTGCGAGCGTATTGCATCGACACGAATCGCTTGAGCAGCTCGTCCCGGTCGCATTCCTGTCCGCGCTTGAGCGTCACCATCCGGTCGACGTACTCCTCCGGAGTGCCGAGACCGTAGATGCAGGAGACGGTGGACACCACGACGACATCACGACGGGTGAGCAGCGAGTTCGTCGCGGAGTGCCGGAGGCGTTCGACCTCGTCGTTGATCGAGGAGTCCTTCTCGATGAAGGTGTCCGTCTGCGGGACGTAGGCCTCCGGCTGGTAGTAGTCGTAGTAGGAGACGAAGTACTCGACGGCGTTGTTCGGCAGCAGCTGGCGGAACTCGTTCGCCAGCTGCGCCGCCAAGGTCTTGTTCGGCGCCATGATCAGTGTCGGGCGCTGCACCTGCTCGACGAGCCAGGCGGTGGTCGCGGACTTTCCGGTGCCGGTGGCGCCGAGGAGGACGATGTCCTTCTCCCCGTCGTCGAGCCGGCGGGCGATCTCCTTGATCGCCGCCGGCTGATCTCCGGATGGTGAGTATTCGGAGACGACCTCGAACGGGGCGACGGTGCGGGACACATCGGGACGGTGACCGATGGCCGGCAGGGGACGTTCTGCGTTCATGCTCCAACCCTAGCGCCCGCCCCTGACGCAGCACCATGGGCTTCAGCCGCCTCCGAGGCAGACATCCCCGATGGAGCCGTCGGCGAGCAGCTCGGCACCGGTCCCCATCTTCGACAGCCGTCCTGCCTTGAGCACTCAGGCGCGGTCGGACACGGCCGTCACCCGGGGAAACTCTCGGGCACGAGCCGGCGGCGCAGGCTGAGGAAGTACGGCTCCTTCGTCTCGGCGCAGCGATCCGGGTCGGCGCCGTGCTCGGCGATGACCTCCTGTTTGAGCCGGGCATAGCGGTCGCGTTCGCACCTGTCATCCCGCAGCAGGTCACGGAAGGCGCGGGCGAACCGTGCCCCCGCCGAATCCCGTGCCCGCACGTGAAGGTTGACTGCCCGTCCCGGGTCGGCATTGGCATGGAAGCGCTTGGGCTCCCGACCGTCCTCGCCGAGGTGGTCGAACCCCTCTTCGCCGGGATAGCCGAGTTCGGCGAGGCGAACGCCAAGCTCCGCCGCGGTCCCGAGGTCGGGAACGAGCAGCTGCAGGTCGATGACGTCCTTGGCCGGAAGGCCGGGGACCGCCGTGGAGCCGATGTGCTCGATCGGGTACCGGTCTCCGGTTCCGCGCCGCAGCTTCTCGATGATGCGCCGGGCCTGATTCGCCCAGTCGACGGCGCCGGGTGGCGTCAGGTCGGGCGCCGGGCGTGGCGCCCGCCGCCGGCCGCGCAGATTCGCGGCGTAGGGCAGCAGCCGCTCGTCGACGAGCCGGCCGACGGCACGGCGGGTGTCCTCGAGCGACCCGCTGTTGTCGATGACGATGTCGCAGACGGCCCAGCGCTGTTCGTCGGTGGCCTGCCGGGCGATGCGCGCCTCGGCGTCGGCCCGGTCCATCCCGCGGGCGCCCTGCAGCCGCTCGAGGCGGATCGGGGCGGGCACGTCGACGAGCAGACTCAGGTGGTAGTCGGGGGCCATGTCGTTCTCAACCAGCAGGGCGACGTCATGGACGACGATGTCGGCGTCGGCGTTCCGGGCGAAGTGCTCGAGCGTGCGCTCCCTGATCGCCGGGTGCATGAGGGAGTTGAGGACTTGGGTCGACTCCGCGTCGGCGAACGCCGCGGCGGCCAAGGCGGCTCGGTCGAGTTCGCCGTCGGGCGTGAGCACCTGTCTGCCGAAGGCGCGCGCGAGCTCGTCGAGCAGCGGCTCCCCCACCGCCACGACCTCCCGCGCGATCGCGTCGGCGTCGACGATGACGGCCCCACGTTCGGCGAGGATCGCCGACACACTCGACTTCCCCGCGCCGATCCCCCCGGTCAGTCCGATCTTCAGCATGGGCCCAATCCGATCTTCCGCATGGACTCAGACTATCGAGCCAGCGGGTACACCCGCACCCCCTGGTCGCTGACAGTCGGTGGGCCGAGGCAGGCGTCGAGGAACTCGGCGAGGGCACCGGGGTCGGCGACCACGGGAGACTCGGGAGCGAACATCACGTAGTCGACTCCGGATCCGCGCAGCTCATCGACTGCGGCGCGCACCTCGGCGCTGTCGGGGTCGGGCAGGCCCGCGCCGCCGCTGAGCGGTGTGTCGCCGAGCATCCGGTCGAGGGCGTCCTCGGGGGCGGAGTAGATGAGCGGGGACTCGGCGGAGGAACCGATGAAGTAGCCTCCCGTCTCCCGGTAGCGGAAACCGGTGACGGCTTGCCACACCATTGCCTCGTCGGCGTGGGGCTGTGCCCAGGCCAGGGGGCGGGGAATGGTCTTGACGACGGAGCCGGCCGGAACAGCCTCGGCGCCGCCGCCGTGATGGAACTCGGGCACATAGACCTCGCGGGCGGTCTGCGGGGCCGGGAGCACACACACCGCCGCCACCGCGAGCAGCGCCAGCAGACCTTGCCCGGCGCGGCTCCGCCGCTTCTCGAGCGCCCACTGCAGGCCGACGCCGAGGATCGCGAACGCCGCGATGACGGAGTGGATGACCAGCCGCATGGGCAGGAGGTTCATGAGGACGGGGATCGCCTCGATGAGGGCGAACGGCCCGGTGGGGAGCAGGACGCGGCCTCCGAGGAGGACGGGAGATCCGAGCGAGAGGACGAAGACGAGGATGCCCGTCGCCGAGGCGGTGGCGAGGACCGCACGGAACCGTGTCCTCCACAGCCCGATGACGATGAGGGCGCAGGCCAGAAGCGCCGGGATGCCGAGGTAGCCGCCGATCTCGGCGGTGTCGAGCGGCAGCACGCGCGGGATCGGGGAGGAGCCCGTGCCGAGCAGCGGAGGGCCGGCGGGGATAATCGGGTCGAGGAGATCGGTGTTCCAGACTCCGTGGGGCCGGATCGCCCCGCTCGGGGCGTTGGGGCCGGTCATCGTCAGCAGCAGCGGCAGGGCCAGGAGCAGCGCCAGAGCCGAGGCGAGCAGTCCCCCGCGGACCAAGTTCAGCCACGCGGCGGCCGGGAACCGGCGGGCGATCGCCAGGCAGGGCAGGAAGCACAGGACGGCGAGGAAGGTGCCGGCCAGAACCTCGGTGGAGACGTAGAACTGGAACCCCAGGAGCGCACCGAGGCCGGCGCACAGCAGCCAGAACCTGCGGGACCGTCGGCGGGACCTCAGGGATGCCCGCGGCAGGGTGAGGAATCCGAGGACACAGGCGGCGACGAGCGGAGGCGTGACGGCGAAGGCGAGGTTGGGATGGCCGGAGAGCTGAGCGATCGTGTAGCTGGAGAAGCCGACCCCGGCCGCGGCGACGAATGCGGGCAGGCGAGTCAGGAACCGGCGGAACAGGATCGCGGTGGCCACGGAGTTGAGGACCGGGATGGCGAGGATCAGCAGGTTATAGCTGACGATCGGGCCGGCGGTCCAGGTGACCGGGGTGAGCAGGAGGGCGATGCCCAGCAGCGAGGTGTTCCAGGCGCCGTTGACTCCCCCGGCGGCCGCGTTCATCGCCTCGGTGTGGAGGAGGCCGTCGCCGCTGATCCCGCCGTGTCCGAACCCGAGCGCGGAGGCGACCACCTCGGCGGCGTGGCCGATCCACCAGATGAACAGTGAGGAGTCGTCGTTGCCCGCGTACACCAGAGACCCCGGGTCGGCGGCGAGCTGGGAGAAGACGCCCACCGAGGCCAGTGTCAGCGCCAGGACGTAGAAGAGCCACGGCCGCAGCCGGGCGCGTGCGGAGGGCACATACACGAAGGGCCCCCGGTCGGTGAACCGGGAGCCCTCGTGAGTGCTGCTGTCAGCTGCCTGCAAGCTTCTCACGCAGTGCGGCAAGAGCTTCGTCGCTGGCCAGGGTGCCCTCGTCGGCCGCCTCTTCCGAGGAGAACGATCCGGTGGCCGGAGCCGCTTCGACGGCGGAGTCCGCGGCGCCTGCTTCGGCGTCCGCAGCCGCAGCCTTGGCGACCTGCTTCTTGTGCTCTTCCCAGCGGGCCTGGGCGGCGGCGTACTGCTGCTCCCAGATCTCGCGCTGTGCTTCGAAGCCTTCCATCCATTCGTTGGTCTCGGGATCGAAGCCTTCGGGGTACTTGTAGTTGCCCTCTTCGTCGTACTCCTGCGGCATGCCGTAGAGAGCCGGGTCGAGGAACTCTTCGGCCTCGGGGTCGACGCCTTCGTTCGCCTGCTTCAGCGACAGCGAGATGCGGCGACGTTCGAGGTCGATGTCGATGACCTTGACGTAGATGGTCTCGTCGACGGAGACGACCTGCTCCGGCAGATCCACGTGGCGAACGGCGAGTTCGGAGATGTGGACGAGGCCTTCGATGCCGTCCTCGACGCGCACGAACGCACCGAAGGGAACCAGCTTGGTGACCTTGCCGGGAACGATCTGACCGATGACGTGGGTGCGGGCGAAGTGCTGCCACGGGTCTTCTTGGGTCGCCTTGAGCGAGAGGGAGACGCGTTCGCGGTCCATGTCGACGTCGAGGACCTCGACGGTGACCTCGTCACCGACGGTGACGACCTCACCGGGGTGATCGATGTGCTTCCAGGAGAGTTCGGAGACGTGGACGAGTCCATCGACACCACCGAGGTCGACGAACGCACCGAAGTTGACGATCGAGGAGACGACACCGGGACGCACCTGGCCCTTCTGCAGGGTCTGCAGGAAGGTGTGGCGAACCTCGGACTGGGTCTGCTCGAGCCAGGCGCGACGGGACAGAACGACGTTGTTGCGGTTCTTGTCCAGTTCGATGATCTTGGCTTCGACCTGCTGGCCGATGTAAGGAGCCAGATCGCGGACACGGCGCATCTCGACGAGCGAGGCGGGCAGGAAGCCGCGCAGTCCGATGTCGACGATCAGGCCGCCCTTGACGACCTCGATGACGGTGCCGGTGACGACTCCGTCCTCTTCCTTGATCTTCTCGATGTCGCCCCAGGCGCGCTCGTACTGCGCACGCTTCTTGGACAGCATGAGGCGGCCTTCTTTGTCTTCCTTCTGAAGAACGAGGGCCTCGATCTCGTCCCCGACCTCGACGACTTCGCCGGGATCGACATCGTGCTTGATGGAGAGTTCACGTGAAAGGACGACGCCTTCCGTCTTGTATCCGATGTCGACGAGGACTTCGTCGCGATCGACCTTGACGACGGTGCCCTCGACGATGTCGCCATCGTTGAAGTATTTGATCGTCTCGTCGACGGCGGCGAGAAAGTCCTCAGCGGTTCCGATGTCGTTGACAGCGACCTGCTTCGGCTGCACCGATTCCGGCGTGGTGGTGGTCATATAGGTAGGGACTCCGATGGAATTATGGTCCAGATCCGATACTCTTGGAGCTTGGTCATGAGATCGTCATGAGTTCGGCCCGAGGGTACGTCTCCGGTCTCGATTACGATTTTGGACTCGCATGCATAAGCGCATACGGTTGTCAATACTAGCATCATCCACGGCGTGAATGCACGCCGTCGAAAAAAATTATCCGCCACGGAGGAACGATGAGCGACGGAAGTTATCGGACGGAGGTCGTCAGCGGCGGATACCTGCCCATCGATGAGGAAGCCTCGGTGCGGGCGAACAGGAGCTACTGGGACAATTCGGCCGAGGACTACCTCGCCGAACACGGCAGCTTCCTCGGCGCCTCGGAGTTCATGTGGGGTCCCGAGGGCATCCACGAATCCGATCTCGGCCTCCTCGGCGAGGTACGGCGCAAGCAGATCCTCGAGGTCGGCTGCGGGGCCGGGCAGTGCTCACGCTGGCTCGCCGAGCAGGGAGCGATCGCCACCGGAGTCGATGTGTCCGCCGGCATGCTCGAGCAGGCCTCCCTCCTCCAGCGGGAGCACCCGCTCAGCGCCGACGCCACTCCCCCGACGTTCCTCCACGCCGACGCCCGGCAGCTGCCGTTCGCCTCGAACAGCTTCGACATCGCGTTCTCCTCCTACGGCGCCCTGCCCTTCGTCAAGGACGCCGAGGTGGTCCTCGCCGAGGTGGCCCGCGTCGTCCGTCCCGGCGGCCGGTGGGTGTTCTCGACGACCCACCCGATCCGCTGGATGTTCCCCGACGTCCCCGGCGAGGCGGGGCTGACCGTCGAGTACTCCTACTTCGACCGGACCCCGTACGTCGAGATCTCCTCCGAGGGGCAGCCGGTCTACGCCGAGCACCACCGCACGGTGGGCGACTGGGTCAGTCTGCTGGTGACCGCCGGCTTCACGATCGACTCCGTGACCGAACCGGAGTGGCCGGAGTCGAATCAGACCGCCTGGGGCGGCTGGTCTCCCCTGCGCGGGGCCCTGATGCCCGGCACCGTGATCTTCTCGACGACCCTGCACAAGGACTGACGCGCACGACAGGACTGAAACGCACGACCCGGTGAGGCCGAGGACACGACCCTGCCGCCTCAGTGGGCGGCGGCGTGCCAGGAGGTTCCGGTGCCGAGGTTGACGTCGAGGGGGACGTCGAGCTCGAAGGCCGAACCCATCTCCTCGGTGACGATCGCCTTGACCTCGTCGCCCTCCTCCGGGTGGAGGTCGACGATGATCTCGTCATGGACCTGGAGCAGCATCCGGGACCGATGGCCGGCCAGCCGGTCGGCGACGCGCAGCATCGCGATCTTCATGATGTCGGCCGCCGACCCCTGGATCGGGGCGTTGAGGGCGGCGCGTTCGGCCATGTCGCGCAGCTGCCGGCGGTCGCTGTGGAGTGCGGGCAGGTACCGCCGACGTCCCATGATCGTCTCCGTGAAGCCCTTCACCCGAGCCTGTTCGACAATCTCGTCGAGGTACTCCTTGACCGACCCGAAGCGTTCGAAGTACTGACTCATCAGGGCCTTCGCCTCGTCGACGCCGATCGCCAGCTGGCGGGACAGGCCGTAGGCCGAGAGTCCGTAGACCAGTCCGTAGGACATCGCCTTGACCTTCGAGCGCATCGCGGAGTCGACCTCGTCGATGCCGACGCCGAAGACCTTCGAACCGACATAGGAGTGCAGGTCCTCCCCTTCCCGGAAGGCCTGGATGAGTGCGGCGTCACCGGACAGGTGGGCCATGATCCGCATCTCGATCTGCGAGTAGTCGGCGGTCAGGAGCAGAGCCCCTGCGACGTGCGGATCAGCGACGAAGATGTTGCGGATGCGCCGGCCCGATTCGGTCCGCACCGGAATGTTCTGCAGGTTCGGGTCGAGCGAGGACAGACGCCCGGTCGCCGCCACCGTCTGCTGATACGTGGTGTGGATGCGCCCGTCGTCGGCCACGGTCTTCTGCAGTCCCACGACGGTCTGCTTGAGCTTCGTGGCGTCCCGGTTGGCGAGCAGATGCGCGAGGAACGGGTGCTCGGTCTTGACGAAGAGCTCGGCCAGCGCCTCGGCGTCGGTCGTGTACCCCGTCTTCGTCTTCTTCGTCTTCGGCATGTCGAGCTCGTCGAACAGGACCGCCTGCAACTGCTTGGGCGAACCGAGGTTGACCTCGTGCCCGATCGCGGCATAGGCGAGCTCCGCGCTGGCGATCGCCTGCTGCGTGAAGTCGTCGATGAGGTCGCGCAGCCCCTGCTCGTCGATGGCGATGCCGGAGATCTCCATATCGGCGAGCACCGGCACGAGCGGGAGTTCGATGTCGCGGTAGACCTGATTCATGTTCGCCGTATCGACCGCGGCGGCAAGCACCTCGTGGACCTCGAGGAGAGCGGCGGCGCGCCGGCCCAGCGTCTGCGCGGTCTCGTCGGTCTCAAGGTCGAGGGCGAGCTGCGGGGCCCCGGTGACTGCCTCGGCGAGATCGATGCCCGCACGTTCCGCGGCGATCTGGGACAGTTCGTAGGTGCGGGCGTCGGGCACCAGCAGGTACGCGGCCAGGGCCGTGTCCCCGGCGATCGCGTCGACGGTGATCCCCAGCGATCGCCAGGCCTTGATCTGCGTCTTCGCGCTGTGGAGGATGAGGGCTTTCGCGCGCAGGGCGGTGCCGAGCGCGGCGATCTCGGCTTCGCTCGCCTCGGCGATGTCGGCGACGAACGCTTCGGTCGGGGTGTGGGACACGGCGAGGATGCGCACATCGCCGTGGCCGAGGACGAAGCGGGCGTCCGAATCGACGGCGAGGATGTCGGCGTCGGCGATCGCCTCGAGCAGGCGCGTGACGGTCACGGTCTCGATCGTCACCTCCCGTTCGGGTCCGCTCGCCTCGGCGGCGACGGTCTCACCGAAGATCGCGCTCAGCCTCTTGCCGAGAGCCTGGAACTCGAGCTGGTCGAAAAGACTGGAGAGCTCGGCCGGATCACCTTCTCCCCAGCGCAGGTCGGCATAGCCGAGGCCGAGGTCGAGGTCGTCGAGGAGGCGGTTGAGCCGGTAGTTGCGCTCGACGGCGTCGAGGTTCTCCCGCAGTTTCTCCCCGACCTTGCCGCCGATGGACTCGGCGTTGGCGATGACCCCGGGCAGGTCGCCGTGGGCGCGCAGCCATTTCGCCGCGGTCTTGTCGCCGACCCCGGGAACGCCAGGGAGGTTGTCGGCCTTCTCCCCGACGAGAGCGGCGAGGCCGCGGTAGTTGGCGGGGGTGACCCCGTACTTCTCCTCGATCGCCGCGGGGGTCATCCGCACCAGATCGCTGACTCCGCGCTTGGGGTAGAGGATCGTCACCGCGGGACCGGCCAGCTGGAACGAGTCCTTGTCCCCGGTCATCACCTGGACGGCGGCTCCGGCCTCGGTGCCCATCCGGGTCATCGTCGCCAGCGCATCGTCGGCTTCGAAGCCCTCCTTCGTCACGACCCGGATCCCCATCGCCGTGACGATGTCCTTGATGAGGTCGATCTGCGGGTGGAACTCCGGTGCCGTCTTCGCCCGGCCGGCCTTGTACTCGGGGTACTCCTCGAGGCGGAACGTCTGCCGGCCGAGGTCGAAGGCCACGGCCACGTGGGTGGGCGCTTCGTCGCGGAGGACGTTGATGAGCATCGAGATGAAACCGTAGATGGCGTTCGTCGGCTGACCGGTGCTCGTGGCGAAGTTCTCGACTGGCAGGGCGTGGAATGCCCGGTAGGCCAGGGAGTGTCCGTCGATGAGCAGGAGGGATTCGTTTGCTTGACTCACATGACATAGCCTAACGGTCAACACCGACGCGAAGGAGAACCATGTTCCGACCGGCCCTCACCCTCACCGCAGACACCGACGAGGACGGGTGCCGCCTCCTCCTTCGGCAGCTGGCCGAGGAGGAGGCGAGCACCGGTCTGGTCGCGCGGATGGGGATCGAGTTCACCGATCTGGGACATGACCACATGAGCGCGACGGCTCCCGTCGAGGGCAACACCCAGCCGATGGGTCTCTTCCATGGCGGTGCGCATGTGGTGCTGGCGGAGTCACTGGCGTCGATGCACTCCTTCCTCATCTCCGGCGGGAAGAACGTCGTCGGCGTCGACCTCAATGCCACGCACCTGCGCGCGATCCGCGAGGGGCACGTCATCGGCACCGCCGAGGTGCTCCATCAGGGCCGCACGATCGTCTCCCATGAGGTGAAGATGCGCGACGAGGCGGGCCGCCTGCTCTCGATCGTGCGGATCACGAACATGATCCTGCGGACAGAGCCGAAGTGACGCTGCGGCCGTACGCCGGCGCCGAAGTGACGCCGCGGCCGGGATGAGTCGAAGCCTGCGACTCAGGGTCGCAGGCTTCGGCGGTGCTGGTTGTCGGGTTCGACTACTTCTTCGAACCGATCTGCTTGAGGACGGTCTCGGCGACTTCGCGCATGGTCAGACGACGATCCATCGAGGTCTTCTGGATCCACCGGAACGCCTCCGGCTCGCTCAGACCCATCGAGGTCTGGAGCAGGCTCTTGGCGCGCTCGACGAGCTTGCGGGTCTCGAAGCGTTCCGTCAGGTCGGAGATCTCGGACTCCAGGGAGCTGATCTCGGCGTGCCGTGAGAGGGCGATCTCGAGGGCCGGCAGCAGATCGGCCGCGGTGAACGGCTTGACCACATAGGCCATGGCGCCGGCGTCGCGGGCGCGTTCGACGAGTTCCTTCTGCGAGAACGCGGTGAGGAGGACGACGGGGGCGATGCGGGCCCGGGCGATGCGCTCCGCGGCGGAGATTCCGTCGAGGATCGGCATCTTGATGTCCATCACGACGAGGTCGGGACGCAGCTCCTCGGCCAGGCGGATCGCGGATTCTCCGTCCGCGGCCTCGCCGACGACGTCGTAGCCGACTTCGCGCAGCATCTCGACGATGTCGAGACGGATCACCGCTTCGTCTTCTGCTACGACCACACGCCGAACCGGCACGGACTCATCTGAAGTTGGTTGTTCGCTGTTTGAAAGCACGACCCCAGTCTAGACCAGGCCCCCTGCCCCACCGGGCGCCAGCAGGCGGTTTCTTCTGTGAAAACAGCCACGAGAGCCGGACCACAGCGCCGTCGAGTGCGATTGTGCATCAGGCGGCGACTGCCGTATCCTTGACTACGCGCTGGCCGGATTGGCGGAATCGGTAGACGCGGTGCACTCAAAATGCATTGTCGAAAGACGTGTGGGTTCGAGTCCCACATCCGGTACAGGAATGACGAAGGCCGGTGGGTTTCCCACCGGCCTTCGTCGTGTCGAACCTCTGCCATCTCGAGCGGGCGACGGGAATCGAACCCGCCTCTCGACCTTGGGAAGGTCACGTTCTACCGATGAACTACGCCCGCGAACACTCCCAATGTACAGCACTGCACGGACAGTGCGGCACCTCGGCGCCATGACAACTGTCATGGTCAGACCGTGACGGATGGCAGTTCCGCGCGACCGCCGCGGCGACGAGGCTGGAGCCATGACCACGAACCTCGCTCCCACCCTCGTCCATGACCGTGAGACCACCTCCCCTGCGCTCGAGGCCAAGCAGGTGCGCCGCCGCTTCGGCACCGTGCGCGCCGTCGACGGCGTCGACCTGCGGATCGAACGCGGCGAGGTCGTCGCCCTCCTCGGTCCCAACGGCGCCGGGAAGACGACTCTCCTCGACATGGCCCTCGGGTTCACCGCCCCCTCCTCGGGAACCATCAGCATCCTCGGACAGGACCCGGCGCGCGCCGTCGGGCTCGGCCGCGCCTCGGCGGTCCTGCAGATCGGCGGTCTCCTCGATGACCTCACCGTCGGCGAGACCCTGAAGATGGTCTCCGCCTGCCATCTCAATCCCCTGCCCATCGACACCGTGCTCGCCCGATCCGGGCTCGAACCCCTGGCCAAGCGCAAGGTCGTCAAGTGCTCCGGCGGAGAGCGGCAGCGTCTGCGCTTCGCCCTGGCGATCCTCACCGAGCCCGAGCTCCTCTTCCTCGACGAGCCGACGGCTGGCATGGACGTCCGTGCCCGGGCCGAGTTCTGGGCGACGATGCACGCCGAGGCCGAACGCGGACGCACCATCGTCTTCGCCACCCACTACCTGACCGAGGCCGCCGACTTCGCTGACCGCATCGTGCTCATGCGCGCAGGTCGGATCCACGCCGAGGGCACGGTCGCCGAACTCACCGCCTCCCGCACGCGGACCCTGACGTGCACGTGGACCGCCGCCGAGGTGACTGCCACGGACCCGGCGTCCGCGGTCCCGGGCGACGCCGAGTCCTTCGCCCGGGACCATGACGCACAGGTGGACAGCGTCCAGGGGGCCGAGGTCACCTTCACCACCGCGGATTCCGACGCCCTGGCCGCCGCGATACTGACCACCGGTCGAGGGCACGATCTGCGCATAGCGCGGGCCACCCTCGACGACGTCTTCCTCGAACTCACCGAACAGGAGCAGTCATGACCACCGTCACCGCCACTCCCGCCGGACCGCGGACCCGCTCCGGGTCCGCCCGCCTCACCGGCTTCATCGGCTGGGACTTCCTGCGCACCGTGCGGATGTTCTCCGCCACCTTCTTCATCGTCTTCCTGCCGCTGGGCATGTACCTGATCTTCGGCGCCACCTCGGGCCTCAGCGACGAACCCCTGGGGTCCGGGAACGGCAGCGCCTTCGTGATGACCTCGATGGCCGTCTACGGCGCCATCACCGCGATGACCGCGGTCTCCGGCTCGGCCGCGGTCGAGCGCCAGCAGGGATGGGGCCGGCAGCTGGGCCTGACCGCCCTGAGCAACGGGATGTACATGGCGGGCAAGACCGCTGTGGGGCTGCTCATGTCGGTCACCCCCGTCATCGCCGTCTTCGCCGTCGGAGCCCTGACCGGCGCCGAATTCGACGCCGGCTGGACCTGGCCCGCCACCGGCGCCCTCGTTCTGCTCGGTTCGCTGCCGTTCGCCCTCTACGGGCTGGCCTCCGCGCTGCTGTTCCGCTCCGAGGCCGCCGTCTCCGTGGCCAGCGGCCTGCTCGTCCTGCTCGCCTTCTTCGGCAATCTGTTCATGCCCCTGCAGGGAACGATGCTCGAGATCGCCCGCTTCACCCCCGTCTACGGCGCGACCACCCTGGCCCGCTGGCCGCAGATGGAGGGTCACTCGATCCCGATGGGCGCCGAGGTGCCCGCCCCGGACTCTCTCGCCGCCGTTATCATGAACGTAGTCGTCTGGACCGTCGTCTTCGCCGCGATCTGCTGGCTGGCGGCGCGACGCCGGACCGCCCGGTGAGCAGGGTCGCCGATGAGAGCCGGGGTGAGTGAGCGCCGAGAGGAGGGGACCACGATGAACAGCCACGATGGTGGTCCCCTCCCCCGCCGCGACGCCGGAGACAGCCCGGAGGCGAAACCGCACCAGCGCCGGCCCAGCGGACTCGGCGACGCCTACCCGGATGTGCTCCCGCGTGAGCAGCGGGTGGAGACCCTGCTCATGGCCGGGATCTGGCTGTTCTTCCTCACGTTTCCCGCCTGGCAGCTCCTCCAGTCGCCCGACTTCGGTCCGGGCACGAAGACGCTCGGGATCGCGGCGCTCCTCGTCTTCTGTGTCATCTACCTCGTCGCGTTCATCCACACGCGTCCGCTCCCGATGCTCCCCCGCTGGGCCAATACCCTGCTCTACCAGTGCGTGCTGCTCGGCGTCCTGGTCGCAGGCGTCCCGTCGATCGGCACCGACATCGTCCTCACCGCGCCGTTCCTCTGCGCCCTGTGGCTGTTCCGTCATGATTGGTCCGTCGGGATCACCGGGACCGCCGGCGTAGTGCTCCTGGGCCTCGTCCTCGTCTGGTTCTACGCTCCCGCCGAAGACCGCACCTGGGCGTTCATCCCGCTCGTCGTCTCGGTCTGCTTCATCCTCGCCGTCCGCTATGCCAGCGGTCGCGAGGACCGCACACGCGGTCTCAAGGAGCAGCTGGCTCTGACCGCGCAGCGCGAGGCATTCGGGCGGGAGGTCCACGATGCGCTCGGCCACTCCCTGACCCTGATGAGCGTCAAGGTGCAGTTGGCCAGGCGACTGATCCGCACCGAACCTGCCCGGGCCGAAGCCGAGCTCGACGAGGTCCACGAACTCATCGCCGCCTCGATCTCCGAAGCCCGGTCCGTGGTCAACCGGGTCGGCGAGGATGCGGACCCGCTGACCCTCGACGAGCAGCTCGCCGCTGCCGCCCGCGCCCTGCGGGCCGCCGACATCGCGACCGAGCTCCCAACCGCGACCGCCCTGAGCTCCCTGACTCCAGAGAAGGACGCGGTCTTCGCCGCGTGCCTGCGGGAGGCCGTGACCAACATCATCCGCCATTCCCGGGCGACGCGGGTGTGCATCGACGTCGACCCCGACCGCCTCGTCGTCGTCGACGACGGGGTCGGCGGAGCACTCGGTCGGGACGGCCATGGGATCCCCGGCATGTCGGCTCGCGCCCGGGCCGCCTCGGCGAACCTCCGGGTGACCGATGCCGACCCCGGCCGGACACGGCCGGGCACTCGTGTGGAGGTGGCCTTTGGGCAGTGACGTCATCCGGGTGCTCCTCGCCGATGACCAGGCGCTGATCCGCGGCGGACTGGCAGCCCTCCTCGACCTCGAACCCGACATCTCGGTCGTGTGCCAGCTCGACTCGGGAGCGGGCGTCGCCGAGGCTGTCACGGAGCACGCCGTCGACGTCGCGGTCCTCGACATCGAGATGCCCGAGGTGGACGGTCTCACGGCCGCCGAAACCCTGCGCGAGACCCGGCCCGAGTGCGCGGTGCTCATCGTCACCACCTTCGGGCGGGCGGGGTACCTCCGGCGGGCGCTGGAGGCCGGAGTGCGCGGATTCGTCGTCAAGGACACCCCGGCCGAAGAGCTCGCCGAGGCGGTCCGCCGGGTCCATTCCGGGTCCCCGGCCTTCGACCCCGAACTGCTCACCGAGTCCCTGTCGGCCGGACAGAATCCGCTCACCGAACGTGAGCGCCAGATCCTGCGCAGCGCCCTCGACGGGTCACCGGTGAGACAGATCGCGAAGTCACTGTTCCTGTCGCCCGGGACGGTGCGCAACCATCTGTCCTCGGCGATCGGGAAGGTCCACGCGACGACGCGGACGGAGGCGGCGACCATCGCCCGCGACCGCGGCTGGCTGTGAGCCCGCGGCGGAGAAGGCCGTGGCAGGAGGCGAAGGGCCCCGAACCGTCCGAGTACGCGAAGGACCCCGAACTCGACGTTCGGGGTCCTTCGGTGATCAGCGCAAGTTCAGCCGTGCATGCGGCTCACGTGCGCCCATTCGACCGTGCAGGCGGCTCGCCCGCGCGAGCGACTCGGACGTGGCTCACCTGCGGCTCGCCGGCGCCGGTGATCCGTCGTCGGCGGGCTCGGCCGACTCGGCGATCGACGCGGCGATCGACTCGTCGTCGGCGACCGCCTCGGCGTCGACCACGCCGGTCTCCTCGACCGGGACGTAGCCGTCGATGCGGCGGGAGTGATAGCGGTCGACGTCGAGGATGCCGTGGCGCTTGGCGACGATCGCGGGCACCAGGGCCTGACCGGTGACGTTGAGCGCGGTGCGGCCCATGTCGACGATCGGCTCGATGGCCAGCAGCAGTCCGACGCCCTCGAGCGGAAGGCCCAGCGTCGACAGGGTGAGGGTGAGCATCACCGTCGCCCCGGTCGTGCCGGCCGTCGCGGCGGAGCCGATGACGGAGACGAAGACGATGAGGAAGTACTGCACCGGGCCCAGGTCGATGCCGAAGAACTGCGCGACGAACACCGCGGCGATGGCCGGGTAGATGGCGGCGCAGCCGTCCATCTTCGTCGTCGCACCGAAGGGCACGGCGAAGGCGGCATAGCCCGACGGGACGCCGAAGTTGTCGGTGGCGACCTTCTGCGTCACCGGCATCGTGCCGATCGAGGACCGGGACACGAATCCCAGCTGCGCAGCGGGCCAGACGCCGGAGAAGTACTGCCGGGCCGAGAGGCCGTTGAGTTTGGCCAGGCTCGGGTAGACGACGAAGAAGACGAGCGCGAGGCCGAGGTAGACGGCGACGACGAACCACATCAGGGAACCCATCGTGGACCAGCCGTAGGAGTTGACGGCGTTGCCGATCAGGCCGAGGGTGCCGATCGGGGCGATGCGCACGATCCACCACACGACCTTCTGCACGACGGCCAGGGCCGCCTCGACGAACTCGAGGAAGGGTTCGGCCGCTTTGCCGACCTTGACGGCGGCGATGCCGATGGCACCGGAGACGATGATGAGCTGGAGGACGTTGAAGTTGACCTCGGAGACGAGGCCGCCCGCCTCCTGTCCGGTCTCGACCTCGAGGCCGAGGACATTCGCGGGGATGAGCCCGGTGAGGAACGCGATCCAGCTGCCCTCCTGCGAGGGTGCAGCGCCGCTCAGCGACGCCGTGTCGGCGTGGGCGCCGGGCTGCATGACGACGCCGAGGAGAAGGCCGATGATGACGGCGATGAGCGCCGTGAAGGCGAACCACAGCAGCGTGGAGCCGGCCAGCCGGGCGGCGTTCGTCACCCGCCGCAGGTTGCCGATGCTGGCGATGATCGCCGTGATGATGAGCGGAACGACCGCGGCTTTGAGCAGGGTGACGTACGAATCGCCGATCGTCGCGAGGGTCTGCCCGAGCCAGTTGTCGGTCTCCTCACTGACGGGCCCGATCGACCGGGCGATGAGGCCCAGCACCACTCCGGCGATGAGTGCGATCGTGACCTGCACTCCGAATGATCTGCTCCATTTGGGTAAACGCATGAATGTCCTTTCCACAACCCACACAACTGTTGAGCAATCCGGGAAATTCCGCAAGTCGGAGTGACGAATGTCGCACTGATACGCCACCGGCGGCCGCCCCTTCCGGGGCGACCGCCGGTGAAGTGGGTGGTCTATCGGTGTTGAGCAGAACCGTGAGCGCGTTCCCGCTCAGGGTTCAGGCGCACTCAGCGCCCGGAGTCCGGGACGACGGGGATCTCGTTGGTCGCCGCCGATTCTGGGACGATGCCGTAACCGGCCAAGGGGTCCTCGTCATTGTCCGAGTCGTCCTCGTAGGCCGCGGCCACACCCTTCGCGGCATCCCCCATCGTGTGGATGCGCAGGGCGTTCGTCGACCCCGGGATCCCGGGAGGGGAACCGGCGACGATGATGCTCTGATCGCCTTCGCGGGCGGTGCCGTCGGCGAGCAGCACGGCGTCGACCTGCCGGGCCATCTGGTCCGTGTGGCGCACCGTCTTGACGAGGTAGGGGCGCACTCCCCAGGTCAGCGCCAACTGGTGGCGGACCTGCGCATCGGGGGTGAAGCCGAGGATCGGCCACACCGGGCGCAGCCTGGCCATCCGGCGCACCGAGTCGCCGGTCTGGGAGAACGTGCACAGGAGATCGATGTCGAGCTGCTCGGCGATGCGCACGGCCGCGGCGGTGACGGCCCCGCCCTTGGTGTGGGGAACGGTCCCCAGCGGGGGGATGCGATCGAGCCCGTGGACCTCGGTCGATTCGATGATCCGGCTCATCGTCCGGATCGCTTCCATCCAATGCGCACCGACAGAGGTCTCGCCGGAGAGCATGAGCGCATCGGCACCGTCGAGGACGGCGTTGGCGCAGTCACTGGCCTCAGCGCGAGTGGGCCGGGCGTTGTCGATCATCGTCTCGAGCATCTGGGTGGCGACGATGACGGGCTTGGCCTGCCGGCGGGCGAGCTCGACCGCGCGCTTCTGCACGATCGGCACCTGCTCGAGCGGCAGCTCGACGCCGAGGTCGCCGCGGGCGACCATGATCCCGTCGAAGGCGTCGATGATCTCCGCCAGCTGGTCGACGGCCTGGGGCTTCTCGAGCTTCGCGATGATCGGAGCGCTGACGCCGACCTCGCGCATGATCGCGTGGACGTCGGCCGCATCCTCGGGGCTGCGGACGAACGACAGCGCCACCCAGTCGAAACCGAGGCGCAGGCCCCACTTGAGGTCTTCGACGTCCTTCTCCGACAGCGCCGGAACGGAGACCGGAACGCCGGGGAGGTTGATGCCCTTGTTGTTCGAGATCGGTCCGCCGATCTCGACCTCGGTGACGACGTCGGTCTCGGTGACCTCTGTCGCTCGCAGGCGCAGACGGCCGTCGTCGATGAGCAGCGGATCACCGACGGAGACGTCTCCCGGCAGGGTCGACAGCGTCGTGCTGACGATCTCGGAGGTGCCGGGGACGTCGCGGCTCGTGATGGTGAACGTGGCGCCTTCGACGAGCTCCTCCCGCCCGTTGGCGAATCGCCCGACCCGGATCTTCGGACCCTGCAGGTCAAGGAGGACGGCCACGGCGCGACCGGTGTCGGCGGCCGCGCGGCGGACCCAGGCGAGTTTCTCCTCGTGCTCCGCACGATCCCCGTGGCTGAGGTTGAACCGGGCGACGTCCACCCCCTCGTCGACCAGGGCACGGATCTCTTCATAGGAGTTCTGATTCGGACCTAAAGTTGCAACAATCTTCGCACGCCTCATGCACACCACCCTACCTGGACCGCGACTCGGCTTCAGCGCCGAGGCCGGTCGTTCGTCTTGGACATAGTATCCGCGATACGGAAAAGTATTTCCGTAGAGCGGTATGCCCAGTCTAACACTTGAACGCTGCGGCTGTCGGTTCGACCGGCCTCGGCAGGCGCGTCGACCCCATCAGGTACTCGTCGACCTCGGCCGCCGCGGCCCGGCCCTCGGCGATCGCCCAGACGATGAGCGACTGTCCGCGACCGGCGTCTCCGGCGACGAAGGTTCCCGGCGCAGTGGCGGAGTAGTCGCCCGAGCGCGTGAACCGACCCCGGTCGGTGTCGAGCTCGAAGTCCTGCGTCTCCGGTCCGGAGAATCCCAGGGCGAGGAGCACGAGATCGGCCGGGAGGGTGTGCTCGGTCCCCGGGGTCGGGATCCGCGCCCCGTCGACGAACTGGGTCCGCGACAGCCGCAGACCGGTGACCCGGCCCTCGGCGCCGGATTCGAAGCCGATCGTCGACGACAGGTACCGTCTCGTGCCGCCCTCCTCGTGGGAGGACTGGACCTCGAAGATGCGCGGCACCGTGGGCCACGGTTGTTCGGCCGGCCGGTCGGCGGGAGGCTGCTCGCCGATGGCCAGGGTCGTCACGCTCGCGGCCTGCTGCCGCAAGGCGGTGCCCAGGCAGTCGGCCCCGGTGTCACCGCCGCCGATGATGATGACGTGCTTGCCCTCGGCATCGATGAGGTCGACGTCGTCACCGGCCTGGGCCCGGTTGGATGGGACGAGGTAATCCATCGCGAACTCGATGCCCTTCAGCTCACGGCCCGGCAGATCCATGTCACGGGGCACGGTCGCTCCCGTGCACAGGACAACGGCGTCGAACCGGGCCCGCAGTTCGTCGAACGAGATGTCGGTGCCGATCGCGACGGAGGTTTCGAACCGGGTGCCCTCGGCGCGCATCTGCTCCAGTCTGCGGTCGATGTGGTGCTTCTCGAGTTTGAAGTCCGGGATGCCGTAGCGCAGCAGACCCCCGATCCGGTCCTCGCGTTCGAACACGACGACGGTGTGCCCCGCGCGGGTGAGCTGCTGGGCGGCGGCGAGGCCCGCCGGACCCGATCCGACCACGGCGACCGTGTGCCCGGTGATGCGGTCAGGGATCACCGGTTGGATGAGTCCCGCCTCGAAGCCCTGGTCGACGATGCTCACCTCGACCTGTTTGATCGTCACCGCGGGCTGGTTGATGCCGAGCACGCAGGCGTTCTCGCACGGCGCCGGGCACGCGCGGCCGGTGAATTCGGGGAAGTTGTTCGTCGCATGGAGGATGTCGACGGCACGGGCGAGCTCACCGCGGTACATCGCGTCGTTGAACTCGGGGATGAGATTGCCCAGCGGGCAGCCCTGATGGCAGAACGGGATGCCGCAGTCCATGCAGCGCGAGGCCTGACGGCGCAGCTGCTCGCCGTCGCCGGCTTCATAGACCTCGCGATAGTCGAGCAGTCGGATGGGGACGGGACGACGGGCCGGGAGCTCCCGGGTCGGCACCTTCAAGAAACCGCGCGGATCAGCCACGGGTCACCTCCAGGATCTTCGCCCAGGCCTCGTCCCCGTCGGGGGCTCCCCCGGCGGCGATCGTCTCGGCCTGGATGCCCACCACGTGCGAGTAGGCGACGGGAATGATCTTCGTGAATCGCGACAGGACGTCGTCGCCGCGCCTCAATCCGGTCAGCAGCTCGGTCGCGAGCGGCGAGTCGGTGCGGCGGGCGTGTTCGTCGAGGAGCCGGGTGAGGACGCTCATGTCCTCCCCCGAGACTCCGGTGAACCGGAAGACGCCGGCCGCCCGTTCACTCGGATTGAGTCGGCTGGAATTGAAGTCGAGGACGTAGGCCACGCCTCCGGACATGCCTGCGGCGAAGTTGCGGCCGGTGGGTCCGAGGATGACGGCCACTCCCCCGGTCATGTATTCGAGACCGTGGTCGCCGATTCCCTCGACCACGGCTTCGACGCCGGAGTTGCGGACGAGGAAGCGCTCCCCGACCTGACCGGAGACGAACAGGCGACCTGCCGTGGCGCCGTAGGCGAGCACGTTGCCGGCGATGACGTTGTGCTCCGGACGGCCCGGGTTGACCGGGTGCGGACGGACGGTGACGATGCCGCCCGAGAGCCCCTTGCCGACGTAGTCGTTGGCGTCGCCGGTGAGGCTGAGCGTGATACCGGCCGGCAGGAACGCCCCGAGGGACTGACCCGCGGTGCCGTGGAGGTCGACGGTGATCGTGTCATCGGACAGCCCCGCCTCGGCGTGGGCCAGCGTCAGATGGTGGCCGAGCAGGGTGCCGACGCTGCGATCGGTGTTGACGACCTCCGCGCTCACCCGCACCGGCAGGCCCGACCTCACCGCATCGCCGACCTGCTCGAGCAGCCGGGCGTCGAGTTCGGCGCTGAAGTCGCGGTGGACTCGCTCGGCGCTGCGCCGGATCGGCGCCGCCCCGGAGACCGGCCGCGGGGACTGGAGGATCGGCGTCAGATCGAGCTCCGGGGCCAGCGCCCGGGCGCGGTCGGGGTCGATCGCGAGATGCTCGACGGCGCCGATCGCCTCGTCGAGGCTGCGGAAGCCGAGTTCGGCGAGCAGCTCGCGGACCTCGGTGGCGAGGAAAGTGAAGAAGTTGACGACGTGCTCGGCCTTGCCGTGGAAGCGCTCCCGCAGGACGGGGTTCTGGGTGGCCACTCCGACCGGGCAGGTGTCCTTGTGGCAGACGCGCATCAGGATGCAGCCGGCGACGACGAGCGCCGAGGTGGCGAAGCCGTACTCCTCCGCCCCGAGCAGGGCGGCGATGACGATGTCGCGTCCGGTCTTGAGCTGGCCGTCGACCTGCACGCTGACCCGGTGGCGCAGCCCGTTGAGCACGAGGGTCTGCTGGGTCTCGGCCAGGCCCAGCTCCCAGGGGGTGCCGGCGTGCTTGAGCGAGTTGAGCGGGCTGGCCCCGGTGCCGCCGTCGTGTCCGGACACGAGCACGACGTCGGCTCCGGCCTTCGTCACACCCGCTGCGACCGTCCCGATGCCGATTCCCGACACCAGTTTGACGTGGACCCGGGCCCGGGCGTTGGCCCTCCCCAGGTCGTGGATGAGCTGCGCGAGGTCTTCGATGGAGTAGATGTCGTGATGCGGCGGCGGCGAGATCAGTCCGACCCCGGGCGTGGCATGCCGGGTCTTCGCGATCCAGGGGTAGACCTTCTCGCCCGGCAGCTGGCCGCCCTCGCCGGGCTTCGCGCCCTGGGCCATCTTGATCTGGATGTCGTCGGCCGCCGTCAGGTAATGGCTGGTCACCCCGAAGCGACCGCTGGCGACCTGTTTGATCGCGGAGCGGCGCTCGGGGTCGAGCAGACGCTCGACGTCCTCGCCGCCCTCGCCGGTGTTCGACTTCCCGCCGATCCGGTTCATCGCGATCGCCAGGGTCTCGTGGGCCTCCTGCGACAGGGAGCCGTAGCTCATGGCACCGGTCGAGAACCGTTTCATGATGGCGCCGACATCCTCGACTTCGTCGATGTCGATGGGACCGGAGGTCTTCGGCACGAACCGGAACAGCCCGCGCAGGGTCATCAGCTCCCGCGCCTGGTCGTCGATCGCCGAGGTGTACTCCTTGAAGATGTCGTAGCGCGCCGAGGCGGTGGCGTGCTGGAGCTTGAACACGGTCTCCGGGTTGAACAGGTGGCCGGGTCCCTCCCGCCGCCACTGGTACTCCCCGCCCACCTCGAGCTCGCGGTGGGCGGGCCGGGGCCTGTCGTCACGGTAGGCCTCGGCGTGGCGGGCGAGGACATCGGCGGCGATCCGCTCGATGCCGTGGCCGCCGAGCTGGTGCGGGGTGCCGGTGAAGAACCGGGAGATGAAGGCGTCGGAGAGTCCGAGCGCTTCGAAGGTCTGGGCGCCCTTGTACGACTGGACCGTGGAGATGCCCATCTTCGACATGATCTTCATCAGGCCCTTGTTGAGCGCGTCGAGGATGTTGGCCACCGCCCGCTCCTGGTAGACGGCGGTGACGCGGCCGGTGCGCACGAGCACCTCGGCGGTCTCCATCACGAGATACGGGTTGACCGCGGAGGCGCCGAAGCCGAGCAGGGTCGCGACATGGTGGACCTCACGCACGTCGCCGGCCTCGACGACGATGCTCGCCCGCGTCCGGCAGCGCCGGCGCACGAGGTGGTGATGGAGGGCGGAGGTGAGCAGCAGGGACGGGATCGGGGCGCGCTCAGAGCTTGAGTCGCGGTCGCTGATGACGAGGAACATGGCGTCTGCGTCCATCGCGGCATCGGCCTCGGCGCAGATCTCGTCGATCCGCTGCTGCATCGCGCGCTCGCCGCCGCGGACGGGGAACAGGCCAGAGAGCACCGTGGTCGGACGGTCGACGCCGACGCCGAGGTGGGCGCCCTTGAGATGGACGATCGCCGCGAGTTCGTCGTTGTCGATGACCGGCCGATCGAGCAGGATGTGCATCGAATCGGGCCGGCTGCTCTCGAGCAGGTTGCCCTCCCGGCCGATTGCGGCGGCCATGGACGTCACCACGGACTCGCGGATCGAGTCGAGCGGCGGGTTCGTCACCTGCGCGAAGTTCTGGGAGAAGTAGTCGAAGAGCAGACGTGGGCGGTTGCTCAGGGCGGCGATCGCGGTGTCCGTGCCCATGGCGCCCAGAGGCTCCGCGCCGGTCTCGGCCATCGGGGAGATGAGCAGCCGCAGCTCCTCCTCGGTGTAGCCGAAGGTCTGCTGGCGCCGGCGCACCGACGACTGCGGGTGCGTGATGTGGACGCGGGTGGGCAGTTCGCCGAGGCGCTTCGACGACTGCGCGACCCAGTCGTCGTAGGGGTGCTCGGCGGCGAGCTGGTTCTTGATCTCCGTGTCGGAGACGATCCGCTCCTCGACGGTGTCGACGAGGAACATGCGGCCCGGGGTGAGTCGGCCCCGCGCGACGATCCGCGACTCGTCGAGGTCGACGACGCCCGATTCGCTGGCCAGGACGACCGTGTCCTCGGTCATGGTGTAGCGGGCCGGGCGCAGTCCGTTGCGATCGAGCACGGCGCCGGCGATCCGCCCGTCGGTGAAGGCCACGCAGGCGGGACCGTCCCAGGGCTCCATGAGCTGGGAGTGGTACTCGTAGAAGGCGCGGCGGGCCTCCCCCATGCCGGGGTTGTTCTGCCAGGCCTCGGGGATCATCATCAGCAGCGCCTGCGGCAGGGACCGGCCTGCGGCGACCATGAGCTCGAGGACGGTGTCGAACGAACCGGAGTCGGAGGTGTCCGGCGGGACGATCGGGCTGATCCGTTCGAGTCCGGGATCGGGCAGGGCATGGGCGCCGGCGGGCTGGAGCAGATCGGAGCCGAGCGCCGATTCCCGGGCCCGCATCCAGTTCCGGTTGCCGCGCACGGTGTTGATCTCACCGTTGTGGGCGATGAGCCGGAACGGCTGCGCGAGCTTCCACGACGGGAAGGTGTTGGTGGAGAAGCGGGAGTGGACGAGTGCGATCCGGGAGAGGAACTCGGGATCGGCGAGATCGGGGTAGAAGGCGCCGAGCTGCGCGGTCGAGAGCATGCCCTTGTACGTCAGGGTGCGACTCGACAGGGACGGGAAGTAGAGGCCGTGGTTGCCGATCCGCTTCCGGGCCAGGAAGGCGCGGCGTTCGAGATCGTCCTGGTCGACGGTCGGTGACTCGTCGGCGCCGACGAGGAACACCTGCTTGAGCAGGGGCTGGGTGCGCCGCGCGATGTCACCGAGGATCGACGCCTCGTGCGGGACGCCGCGCCAGGCGAGTATCCGCAGTCCCTCCTCGGCGGCGATGCGGGCGAACAGGTCCTCCTGTGCCTGGTGGGCATCGGGATCGAGGAATGCCGTCCCGACGGCGTAGCCTCCGGGGGCGGGCAGGACGTCGCCGAGCTCGCGGCGGAAGAAGGAATCGGGAACCTGGACGGTGATGCCGGCGCCGTCGCCGGTGCCTTCGTCGGATCCGATGCCGCCGCGGTGTTCGAGTTTGCGCAGGGCCTCAAGGGCTTGGGCGACGACCTCGTGGTCGGGTCCGCCGCGGTAGCGCACGATGAGCGCCAGACCGCAGTTGTCGTGTTCGAGCGAGGGATCGTAGAGTCCGTCGCGGATCGGGGCTTTCGGGGTCGGGCGGTTCGGGGTCGATGATTCGGACATCGGCTGCCTTCACATAGTCGGTTCTTCCAGAAGACGACGCTGTCCTGGTTGTCGAGAAGCGTCGTGCGGAGATCGTCCAGCGACGCAGAAGTGACGTGGTTCTCACTGTCGGCTTCTCAACTTACACCGATGAGGCACGGGACACCGAACCCGAAAAGGACCGATTTGCGGACCAAAGCGTCTCAGCGTGTGGGAAACCCCAGGTCAGAAGCGGTGGCTTGCGCCTGTCGGCCGGCCCTCAGAAGCGGTGGCTTGCGCCTGTCGGCCGGCCCTCAGAAGCGGTGGCTTGCGCCTGGCGGACGGCCCTCAGAAGCGGTGGCCGGCACGCCGCGACCGGCCCTCAGCGGCGGCGATCGTCGCGGTTCGACCGGCCCTTGTTCGCGACGTCGGGGATGATCGAGATCGCCGAGGTGACGGCCCCGAAGAACCCGAATCCGCGCCGCTCGTCCCCCTCGTCGGACTTCCGGCGGTCATCGGCTCGCGCCTCGACAGCCCCGGTCGACCCGGGTTCGGGTGAGCCGGTGCCCGCATCCGGTCCGCGACCCGGCGAGGCCGGGCCGGCATAGTCGCCGCCGGAGGCGTCGTCGTCGCGTCCGGCGAGGGCGCGGGCACCGGGGAGGTAGACGTCGGTCTCGGGCTCCCTGTGCCGGCGGCGCGAGGCGATGAACCAGACCAGGCCGACGGCGAACACGAGGATCGACGTCCAGATGTTCAGACGCAGTCCGAGGACGAGCTCCGCATCATCGATGCGCAGGGCCTCGATCCACACGCGCCCGAGGGTGTAGTAGCAGATGTAGAGGGCGAAGACCTGTCCGTGCCCGAGTCGGAACCTCTTCGCCGCGGCGATGAGGATGAGGCAGCCGACGAGGTTCCAGACCGACTCGTAGAGGAACGTCGGGTGGAACAGTGTGTCGGCGGGCAGGGAGTGGTCGGGCCAGTTGGGGTTGGGCGCCCCGTCCCTGAACTTGTCGATCTGCAGCCCCCACGGCAGCGTGGTGGGGGCGCCGAAGAGCTCCTGGTTGAACCAGTTGCCCCAGCGGCCCACCGCTTGGGCGAGGATGAGCCCGGGAGCCGCGGCGTCGAGGAACGGCAGGATCCGGATCCCCTGATAGCGGGCGCACGCCCAGGCAGCGAGCATTCCCAGGGCCACCGCGCCCCAGATGCCGAGTCCCCCGTTCCAGATCTTCAACGCGTCGATCGGATTGCCGCCGGGACCGAAGTACGGGTCCGGGGTGGAGAAGACGTGGTAGATCCGTCCGCCGATGATCCCGGCCGGAACCGTGATGATCGCGATGTTCCACAGGTCGTCCTCGTGTCCGCCCAACGACCGCCACCGCCTGGAGGTCAGCCACAGGGCGAGGACGATGCCGGTGAGGATGCAGAGGGCGTAGGCGTGGATCGTCAACGGTCCGATGCTGAAACCGCTCCATGCGGGAGAAGGGATCGCGGCGAGGTGATCTCTCATGCACAGCCCTCGGCGAGCTGCTCGGTCAGCGCCGCGAGCTCTCTCACGCCGCCGCCCTCGAGCGCCCTGACGAGGGCGGAGCCGACGATGACGCCGTCGGAGTACTCGGCGACCTCGGCGGCCTGTTCCCGGGTGGAGACGCCGAGGCCCACGCAGGCACGCGCGGCTCCGGCTTCTTTGAGCCGGGAGACCAGATCCCGGGCGTGGTCGTCGACTTCGGACCGGACTCCGGTCACTCCCATGGTCGAGGCGGCGTAGACGAATCCGCGGCTGGCCTCGACGATCGTGGCGATCCGCTCCGGCGTCGACGAAGGGGCGGCGAGGAAGATGCGGTCGAGGTCGTAGGCATCCGAGGCGGCCAGCCAGTCATGAGCCTCATCAGGAATCAGGTCGGGGGTGATGATCCCGGCTCCGCCGGCGGAGTCGAGGTCACGGGCGAAGGCGTCGACGCCGTACTGCAGGACGAGGTTCCAGTAGCTCATCACGACGGCGGTTCCCCCCGCCTCGGTGATGGCGGACACGGCGGTGAACACGTCCTTGGTCCGGACGCCGTTCTCGAGGCCGCGCTCGACGGCGTGCTGGATGACGGGACCGTCCATGCCGGGGTCGGAGTAGGGCATCCCCACCTCGACGATGTCGGCGCCGGAGCGCACGAGTTCGACCATCGCCTCGATCGATCCCTCGACTGAGGGGAAGCCGACGGGCAGGTAGCCGATCAGTGCGGCCTTGGCCCCCCGCTCGTCGACGGCGTCAAGGGTGGCGCCCGTCCGGGCTCCGCGCGTTGTCATACCTGTACTGCTCCTTCGTCGAAGTAGTCGAACCATTTGGCCGCCGTCGTCATGTCCTTGTCACCGCGGCCGGAGAGGTTGACCAGCAGCACGGCGTCGGGTCCGAAGTCGCGCCCGACCCGCATCGCTCCGGCCAGCGCGTGGGCGGATTCGATGGCGGGGATGATGCCCTCGGTGCGCGAGAGCAGGCGCATAGCCTCCATCGCCTCCTCGTCGCCGACCGGTTCGTAGATGACGCGGGAGGTCTCGTGCAGGTAGGAGTGCTCGGGACCCACGGAGGGGTAGTCGAGACCCGCCGAGATCGAGTGGGAGGCGCGGGTCTGTCCGTCTGAGTCCTGGAGGATGTAGGTGGCGGAGCCATGGAGGACTCCGGGGCGGCCACCGGAGAATCGGGCGGCATGGCGACCGGTCTCGACGCCCTCCCCACCGGCTTCGAAGCCGTAGATCCTCACCTCGGTGTCGGCGAGGAAGGCCGCGAAGATGCCCATCGCGTTCGAGCCGCCCCCCACGCACGCGCAGACGGCGTCGGGCAGGCGTCCGGCGGCCTCGAGGATCTGATTGCGGGCCTCATCGCCGATGACCCGCTGGAAGGAGCGGACCATGGCGGGGAACGGGTGCGGTCCGGCGACGGTGCCGATGACGTAGTGGGTGCGGGCGACGTTGGCGACCCAGTCGCGCATCGCCTCGTTCATCGCGTCCTTGAGCGTGCGGGTGCCGTTGGACACGGCGTTGACCTTCGCCCCGAGCAGGCGCATGCGGGCGACGTTGAGGGCCTGTCGCTGCGTGTCCTCCTCGCCCATGTAGACCTCGCACTCCATGTCGAGCAGAGCCGCGGCGGTGGCGGTGGCGACGCCGTGCTGGCCGGCGCCGGTCTCCGCGATCAGGCGCGTCTTGCCCATTCGTTTGGCGAGCAGCGCCTGGGCCAGGGCGTTGTTGATCTTGTGGCTGCCGGTGTGGTTGAGATCCTCACGTTTGAGGAACACCCGCGCGCCGCCGCAGTGAGCGGCGAACCGGGTGGCCTCCGTCAGCAGGCTGGGCCTGCCGATGTAGCTGCGCTGGAGTTCCAGCAGCTCCTCGGTGAACTCGGGATCGACTTGCGACTTGCGCCAGGTTTCCTCGATCTCGTCCAAGGCGGGGATCAGCGCCTCGGGGATGAATCTGCCTCCGAAGGGACCGAAGTAGGGTCCCTGTTCCTGACTCAGGTCGGTCATTGCTGTCCTTCGTTGTGGTGGATGGTCACCGGCTCATCGGGCGGTGGCCGCAGTGCGGATGCGTGCTCCGGTCGCGGTGTAGCGGGCGACGGCGGTCTCCGGGTCGCCGTCCTTGACCAGGGCTTCGCCGACGAGAACCGCGTGCGCCCCGGCTGCGGCATAGGTCTCGACCTCGACCAGTCCGGACACTCCCGACTCGGCGACGAGGGTGCAACCGGTCGGGGCGAGTTCGGCCAGGGGCGCGAACCGGTTCGTGTCGACGCTGAGGTCCTTGAGATTGCGAGTGTTGATGCCGATCAGCCGGGCGTCGAGTCCGGCGGCGATCTCGAGTTCGTACGTGTCGTGCGTCTCGACCAGGGCCGTCATGCCCAGTTCGCGGGACAGGTCGAGGTAGTCGCGCAGCTGCGCGGGCTCGAGGGCTGCGACGATGAGCAGCACGAGGTCGGCGCCGTGGGCCCGGGCCTCGTAGAACTGGTATTCGTCGACCATGAAGTCCTTGCGCAGGAGGGGGACGTCGACGGCCGCGCGGACCTCGTCGAAGTCGGCGAGGCTGCCGGAGAAGCGGCGGCTCTCGGTGAGCACGCTGATGGCCTTCGCACCGCCGGCGGCGTAGAGCCCGGCCAGTCGGCCGGGCTCGGCGATCGGGGCGAGATCGCCGCGGGAAGGCGACCGGCGCTTCACCTCGGCGATGACCGAGAAGTCGGCGTCGAGGTCGAAGCCGCGCACGGGCGCCGCGTCTCGTGCCCGGGCGATCATCTCGTCCAGGCCGACCTCGCGCCGCCGGGCCTCCAGGTCCTCCCGGACACCGGCGACGATGTCGTCGAGGACCGTCATTGGGTGCGCGGGTTCGGCCTGCGCTCGGACGGCTTGTTGCCCAGGCCCACGGCCCGCAGGATCAGGCCGACGACGAGGCCGACGACGACGATGCCGATGGCGATGTAGGTGATCATCGGGTTGTGGATCGTGAAGCCCACGCAGCCGACCGTGATGCCGATGAGCATGATGGTCACGCCGGTCCACGCGGCCACCGAGTTGCCGTGGCCAGGATCGGCGATGACGGAATAGTCGATCGTCGACTTGTCGAGATCGGTGGCGCCGTTGCGAGCGACGGATTGCGACATGGTGCTCCTTCTCAAGCTGTGCCTGCAGCATGCAGCTGGTTGTTCTTTCCTATATTGTGACACGCTTCGATGACAGGTGCCGTATCGGCCCGGCGACCGGACTCCGGTGCGTCGAGCGCGCCCGTCAGCGGCCCTGCGGTTCGTTCCCGGGGGCGTCGGGATCGTCACGGGGGGCGTCGGGATCGTCGCCGCGAGAGAGCGCATCCCAGGCGGCGGTCGAGTCGAACTCCTCCGGCGTGGCCGCTGTCCGGGCGTCGCGGTCGTAGCGGTTCGAGTTCGTCCACCGCGCCGAGGCGAAGGCCACCGTCACGATGACCCCGGCCGCGCAGACCCCGGCGAGGATCCCGGCCACCGCCCAGCCGGTGGACCCGGGCTGGAACGTGGTGCTCAGCGCGGTCGCGGCGTAGCCGAGGGCCGCGAGACCGGCGAGCCCGAGGACGACGAGGCGTCCCAGTCTCCCGAGCATGGCCGCCAGCAGCCCGCACACCGCGATGACGGCGACGCAGGCGGTCGCGACCGGCGAGGCCTGTCCCGCGGCGTCCTGTTCGGGCGTCGCGACCCCGGCGGGTCCCAGGGTGCCTCCCCCGGGGGGCCCGGCCTGCCAGGTGCTCAGGCTCAGGGCCCAGAGGATGCCCGCGAGGAGGAGGACGATGAGGACCCCGCGTGACTTCGACATCTTCATTCGGCGTTCGCTCCCCGGCCTGCGGGTCGCGCCTCGCGCAGCGGCGGCTCCGGCACGTGCAGAACGGAGGCAGCGGCAGCTGCGGAGAGCACGGCAGCGGCCTTGTTCCGCGACTCCTGGTACTCGAGCTCGGGGACGGAGTCAGCGACGATCCCGCCGCCGGCGTAGACGCTCATCACGCCTCGCCGCAGCACTCCGGTCCGGATGGCGATCGCCAGGTCGAGGTCGCCGTTGAACGACATGTAGCCGACGACTCCGCCGTAGAGCCCGCGGCCGACGACCTCGAGCTCGTCGATGATCTGCAGCGCCCGCGGCTTCGGGGCGCCGGAGAGGGTCCCGGCGGGGAAGGCGGCCTTGAGCACGTCGACGGCCCCGTGCCCGGGCGCGAGCTCACCGCGCACCGTGGAGGAGATGTGCATGATGTGGCTGAACCGCTCGATCTCCATGAATTCGCTGACGTCGATGGTCCCGGCCCGGCAGACCTTCGCGAGGTCGTTGCGGGCGAGGTCGACGAGCATCAGGTGCTCGGCGCGTTCCTTCTCGTCGGCGAGGAGCTCGCGGGCGAGCCGGGCATCCTCCTCGGCGCTGTCCCCGCGGGGACGCGAACCGGCGATCGGATGCGTGACCACGGTGCCGGAGCGGACCGTGACGAGGGCTTCGGGTGAGGAGCCGACGATGCTCACCGGCTTCCCCTCGTCGTCCGAGAGATTGAGCAGGTACATGAAGGGGCTGGGGTTGGACCGGCGCAGCATCCGGTAGACGGTGAGCGGGTCGGCGGCGCAATCGGTGTCGAAGCGCTGACCGAGCACGACCTGGAAGATCTCCCCGTCGACGATGTCCTGCTTGGCGACCCGCACCGCGTCGAGGTACGCCTGCGGGTCGGTTCGGGTCCTCACCTCGGGGGCGGGGAAGTGGGGGCTCGAGATCGCCGACGGGGCGGGCGCTCGCAGCCGGTCGAGCATGGCTTCGACCCGGGCGGCGCCTGCCGCGTAGGCAGCATCGATCCCGGTGTCCGCACCGTCGACGTTGAACACGTTGGCGACCAGGGTGACCATTCCCGTGTAGTGATCGTAGACGGCGATGTCGCCGGGGATCATCAGCTGAACGGTGGGCAGGTGGTGCTCATCGACCCGCGCCGCGCCGAGCTTCTCGAACTCTCGCACGATGTCCCAGCCGAAGTACCCGACGAGGCTCGAGACCATCGGCGGAAGCGCATGCTCGGAGTTCTCGACGGCGAGGAGTTCGAGGGTCGCGGTGACGGCGTCGAGAACACTGCCCGCGGTCGGGACGCCGGCGGGCGGGGTGCCCTCCCAGTCGAAGCCGTCCTCTGTCGAGCGCAGGGTGGCCACGGGGGCGGAGCCGATGAAGGAGTACCTGGCCCAGGCCCCGGAGACGGCGGATTCGAACAGGAAGCTCCCGGAGCCGCCGTCGGTGAGTTTGCGGTAGAGGCTCAGCGGAGTCTCCGCGTCGGCGAGCACGCTCGCGTGCACGGGCACGAGCCGGTGCGCCGCTCCCGAGGCGCGGAACTCCTCGAGGCTGGGGTTTATTCTCAATCCGGTGTCGGTCGTCACTTCACGTCCTTGGGTCGGGGCTGTTCCCCGGAGGTGCTGATGGTCCTGCCGGTGAAGCACGTGGGGGTCAGGGTGTGGCATGCGGGCCCGGTCTGCTCGACTTCGAGGAGCAGCGCGTCGGCGTCGCAGTCGAGGCTCAGGGAGACCACCCGCTGGATGTGGCCCGAGGTCTCTCCCTTCACCCAGTGCTCCTGCCGCGACCGCGACCAGTACACGGCCCGGCCGCTGCTCAGGGTCCGCTCGATCGCCTCGACGTCCATCCAGGCGAGCATCAGCACGTCCCTGCTGGTGGTCTCCTGCACGACGACGGGGATCAGCCCGGCCTCGTTGAGGGTGATCAGCTCTCGCCAGTTCTCGGGTGTGGCGTCGACGTCGGTCATCGGACTTCGATCCCTTCCGCGCGCAGGGCCGCCTTCACCTCTGCGATGGACAGGGTGCCGAAGTGGAACACGCTGGCCGCGAGCAGGGCGTCGGCGCCGGCGGCCACGGCGGGGGCGAAGTGCTCGAGACGACCCGCTCCCCCGGAGGCGATCAGGGGCAGATCGACGGCAGCCCGGGCCGCGGCGATGAGCTCGAGGTCGAAGCCGTCACGGGTGCCGTCGGCGTCGATGGAGTTGAGCAGGATCTCGCCGGCGCCGCGGTCGGCGGCTTCGCGAATCCACTCGATCGCACAGCGACCGGTGCCCTCCCGCCCGCCGCGGATGGTGACCTCGAACCCGGAGGCCGTCTCCGGGCTGCGCCTGGCGTCGAGGGACAGGACGAGGACCTGGTTGCCGAAGTGCCGGGAGATGTCGCTGATCAGCCCCGGGTTCGCGACCGCGGAGGTGTTGACGGAGACCTTGTCGGCACCATCGCGCAGGAGCCGGTCGACGTCGGCGACGGTCCTGACTCCCCCGCCCACGGTGAGTGGGATGAACACCTGCTCGGCGCAGGCGCGGACGATGTCGTGGACGGTCTCACGGTTTCCGCTGCTGGCGGTGACGTCGAGGAACGTCAGTTCGTCCGCCCCCGATGCCCCGTAGGCGGCGGCGAGTTCGACGGGATCCCCGGCGTCGCGGAGGCCTGCGAACTTCACGCCTTTGACGACGCGACCGTCGTCGACGTCGAGACAGGGAATGATCCTCACGGCAACCATTCAGGCCTCCTTCTGGATTCCGAGCCCACGGTACCGGTCCATCCGGCGGGCGAGGCGACGGGCGGACGGTTCGCGCATCAGGGCGATGAGCTCGTGTTCGAGGGTGGCCCCGACTCGGGCGACGAAGTCGAGCGGTTCGTCGCTGGCGTCGGGGTGCTCGGCGATGATGCGGTCGACGACGCCGGTGTGCAGCAGCATCGGGGCGTGGACGCCCTGGCTCTGGGCCATCTCGGCCGCGCGGTCGGTGGTCCGGTGGACGATCGCCGAGGCGCCCTCGGGAGGCAGCGGGGACAGCCAGCCGTTCTCGGCGCTGAGCACCCGGTCGGTCGGCATCAGCGCCAGCGCGCCGCCGCCGGACCCCTCACCCATGATCAGGGACACCGAGGGGGCGTCGAGGTTCGCGAGCTCGGCGAGGCTGCGGGCGATCTCCCCGGCCATTCCGCCCTCCTCGGCGGATTTGGACAGGGCGGCGCCGGGGGTGTCGATGATGGTCACGAGCGGCAGGTCGAGCTCGGCCGCCAGCCGCATCCCGCGGCGGGCCTCCCGCAGTGCCGCGGGGCCGAGCGGGGCGCGCGAGTCCTGGCGGAAGCGGTCCTGGCCGAGGACGATGCACGGGGCGGAGCCGAACTTGGCCAGCGCCAGCAGCAGGCCGGGGTCCTTCTCCCCCTCACCGGTGCCGTTGAGCGGCAGGACGGTGTTGGCCGCGGTGCGCAGCAGATCGCGCACTCCCGGCCGCTCGGGACGTCGGGACCGGGTGATCGCGGCCCACGCGTCCGAGTCCGGGTCGACGACGGCTGGGGATGTGTCCGGGTCGGCGACGGCCGCGGGGATCTCCTTGGCGCCCATCAGGACGTCGAGGACGCGGGCGACGGTGGTGTGGATGCGGTCGGGTCCGATCACGGCGTCGATGATGCCGTGGCGGTGGAGGTTCTCCCCGGTCTGGACGTTCTCCGGGAACTTCTCCCCGTAGAGCGCTTCGAACACGCGGGGGCCGAGGAAGCCGATGAGCGAACCCGTCTCGGCCACCGTCACGTGGCCCAGCGACCCCCAGGAGGCGAAGACGCCGCCGGTGGTGGGATGGCGGAGGTAGACGAGGTAAGGCAGACCGGCGCGGCGGTGGGCGACGACGGCGTTGGTGATCTTCACCATCGACAGGAACGCCACCGTGCCCTCCTGCATCCGGGTTCCCCCGGAGGCGGGACCGGCGAGCAGCGGCAGGCCCTCGAGGGTGGCCCGTTCGATCGCATCGACGAGGCGCTGGGCGGCGGCGACGCCGATGGACCCGGCGAGGAAACGGAATTCCCCGACGACCACGGCGACCCGCCGGCCGTGGACTGTGCCCTCACCGGTGACGATCGCCTCGTCGACCCCGGACTTCTCCCGGGCCGCGGCCAGCTCCGCCGCGTACTGCTCGGAGATGCCGCCGGCGGGGGTGATCGGGGTCGTGTCCCACGATCGGAAAGAGCCTTCGTCGACGACGATCTCGATGAGCTCTTGCGCGTTCAGTCGTGCTGCCACTGCTGTCTCCTTGTCTTCAGGGATCCGGTGCCGAGCTCAGTCCCCGCATTCGAGCCAGGCGAGGATCCCGTCGGCGTCCTCATCGAGCAGCGGCGGGGCGTCGTGGGACTTCTTCGTCGTCTCGACCTCTGCGTCGCCGTGGGCGTCGAAGAAGCGCAGCGGCGGACCGGGCAGGTCGATGTCGCCGAGGATGGGGTGGTCGACGGAGACCTTGAGCCCCTGGGACAGCGCCTGCTCCCAGGAGTAGACCTCGGCCAGGCTGCGCACCGTGCCGGCGGGGATGCCGGCGGCACTGAGCTTCTCGAGCAGGGCGGGCGCCTCGTAATCGGCGAACTTCGATTCGATGAGCTCGATGACTTCCGAGCGGTTGTTCACCCGAGCGGCATTGTCGGCCATGCCCTCGGTCGCGGGGTCGATGTCGAAGGCCGCGCAGAATCGCTGCCACAGGCTCTCGTTGCCGACGGAGATCTGCACGGCGCCGCCGCGGCATTTGAACAGTCCGTACGGGGACAGTGATGGGTGGTGGTTGCCGCCGGGCTGCGGGTCCTCGCCGGCCACGGTCGCGCGGGTGCCCTGGAAGGCGTGGACTCCGACCATGCCGGCGATGAGCGAGGTGCGCACGACCTTGCCGCGGCCGGTGCGTTCGCGTTCGAGGAGGGCGGCGAGCACGCCGAAGGAGCCGTAGATCCCGGCCAGGAGGTCGGCGATCGGAACGCCGACTCGCTGCGGATCGTCGGGGCCGGAGCCGGTCAGGGACATCAGGCCGGCCTCGCCCTGGGCGATCTGGTCGTAGCCGGCGCGAGAGGACTCGGGTCCGTCGTGGCCGAATCCGGTGATCGAGAGGATCACCAGGCGGGGGTTGATCTCCAGGCAGGCTGTGGTGGAGAAGCCGAGGCGGTCGAGGACGCCGGAGCGGAAGTTCTCGATGAGGATGTCGGCCCGCGCGATGAGCTCACGCAGTGTCGCAGCCCCGGTCTCGGACTTGAGGTCGAGCGCGATGGACTCCTTGTTGCGATTGCAGGAGAAGAAGTAGGTCGCCTGCTCCTGGCCCTCGGGTCCGACGAACGGAGGGCCCCAGGAGCGGGAGTCGTCGCCCTTGGCCGGGTTCTCCACCTTGATCACCCGGGCGCCGAGATCGCCGAACATCATTCCCGCATGCGGTCCTGCCAGTGCCCGCGAGAGGTCGATGACCGTGTACCCGGTCAGGGGACCTGCTGCTGTGTCGTCCGACATTCCTATTCCTCCTTGGATGGGGTCTGATCATCGATGAGCCTGCGCAGTCGCTGACATTCCGCATGGGCCCGGGGGCCGTCCGCGTGCTGGATCGCCATCACCGCGTATGTGGTGCCGTCGGACAGGTCGAGCAGCGGCCACGGATCATCCCCATCGGGGGCGAACGAGACCCCGATGATCTCGCCCCAGGCGAATTCCCGGGTGCGCACCATGTTCCGCACGACGAGACCGGTCCGACTCGGTCTGGCCTGGATGTCACCCACCCGCCACAGGGCGAGAGCGAAGATGATGCCCAGCAGGTTCATCCATATCATGTCGACCGGCTTCCAGGGTTTCCAGTCCACGACGAGCAGGGCCACCGACAGGGTGGCGAAGCCGATGAGCACGACGATCGACCCGACGATGCAGATCACCCTGACCTGGCGGGGGCGGAAGACCGAGAACTCGGCCTCAGATTCGGCAGGCGCCAATGTTCGTCACCAGAATCGCGCGCGCTCCGACCGCATAGAGGCGGTCCATGACGTTGTTGACCTCGTGGGCCGAGACCATCACCCGCACGGCCACCCACCCTGTCTCCTGCAGGGGCGAGACCGTCGGGGATTCGAGCCCGGGCGTGAGCCCGATCGCCTCGGGGACGAGGCGCTCCTCGATGTTGTAGTCGACGAGCACGTACCTGCGGGCGACCATGACGGATTCGAGGCGGCGTTTGAGGACCTCGATCTTCTCCGCGGCGCCGTCGCGCTGGACGAGCACGGCTTCGGATTCGAGCAGCGGCTCACCGAAGGTCTCCAGCCCTGCGGCTCGCAGGGTCGAGCCGGTCTCGACGACGTCGGCGATGGCGTCGGCGACGCCGAGCTGGATGGAGACCTCGATCGCCCCGTCGAGCTGGACCGTCGTGGCGTCGATCCCGCGGGCGGCAAGGTCGGCTTCGACGAGGTGGGGGAAGCTCGTGGCGATCCTGGACCCGGCGAGCTCGGAGGGATCCGAGTAGGTCCCCTTCACCCCGGCGTAGTAGAAGCGAGAGGCGCCGAAGCCGAGGTCGAGGACCTCCTGCGCGTCAGCCTTCGACTCGAGCAGCAGGTCACGCCCGGTGATTCCGGCGTCGAGGATTCCCGAGCCGACGTAGACGGCGATGTCGCGGGGGCGCAGGTAGAAGAACTCCACCTGGTTGATCTCGTCCTGATGGACGAGCGTCTTGCTCGTCCGGCGGGCGGAGTACCCGGCTTCGCTGAGCATCTCGGTGGCGGCTTCGGACAGTGCGCCTTTGTTCGGCACGGCTACACGCAGCATGGTGTCCCTTTGCGGTTCGTGATCGGGGCGATTCAGAGGTGGACGTTGACGTCGTCGGGACTCAGTCCCTTGGAGATCATCAGCACCTGCAGATGGTAGAGCAGCTGGGAGATCTCCTCGGCGAGTTCGGCCTCGGTCTCGTATTCGGCGGCCATCCAGACTTCGGCCGCCTCCTCGACGATCTTCTTCCCGATCGCATGGACTCCCGCGTCCAGCTCGGCAACGGTCTTCGACCCTGCGGGTCGGTCGACGGATTTCTGCAGGAGCTCGGCGTAGAGAGAGTCAAAGGTCTTCACAGTCAAAGCCTAGTACATCTTCGTGCACGTCCCTGCTGGCGGGGCGTCAGTCCGTGTCGCCACGCGTGATCTCGGTGGCGCCGAGGTGGGGTGCGGAGATCGTCTGCCGTGACCTGCGCGCCCAGTCGAAGAATCCGATGACGACCATGACGAGGAAGATCAGGTACACGGCCCCGGAGAACACGAGTCCGCCCGCGACTGCCAGAGGGATGCCGACGAGGTCGACGGCCAGCCACACGAACCAGAATTCGACGATCGCCTTCCCCTGGGCGTACATGGCGACGAGCGAGCCGATGAAGATGTAGGCGTCGGGGTACGGGCTCCATGACCAGCCGCCGAGATCGAGGATGTACCCGAAGGCCGCGGTGCCGCCGAGGAGGAGGCCGATGAGGAGGAGACGCTCCCTCCAGCTGGCCCAGCGGACGACGACCTCGCCGGCTTCGGCGCGGGAATTCCGCCACTGCGTCCACCCCCAGATCGCGGCCGCGATGATGACGACCTGCCGGGAGGCGTTGCCGCCGAGCCCGGCGGACACGCTGGCGGAGAAGAGCAGGATGGAGCCCAGTATCTGCACCGGCCACGAGAGGATGTTCCGGCGCAGCGCGAGCACCACGGTGGCCAGGGCGCAGATGTTGCCGAACAGGTCCGAATACGGGACGGGCTTGCCCAGCAGTTCGAATGCGGGGGTGTTCAGCCAGTCGAACAGTTCCATCTGACTCTCTTCAGTTCTCGGTCGGGCGCGGGCGGTTCGGTGCGTGTGGGCGTGTCAGCGCGTGTGGGAGGTTCGATGCGTGTGGGAGGTTCGATGCGTGTGGGAGGTTCGATGCGTGTGAGAGGTTCAATGCGTGTGGGCGGCGGCGAGTTCGCGCAGCTCCGCGATCGCCGTACCCGCGTCCTCGGCTCCGTAGACGGCGGAGCCGGCGACGAGGACGTCGGCTCCGGCTTCGACGCAGCGGGTCACGGTGTCCTTCGACACTCCCCCGTCGACCTGGAGCTTGATCTCGAGTCCGGACGCGGAGATCGCCTCCCGGGTCCGGCGGATCTTCGGCAGGCATACGTCGAGGAACTTCTGGCCGCCGAACCCGGGTTCGACGGTCATGATGAGGATCTGGTCGAATTCGCCGAGGAGGTCGACGAATGGTTCGATCGGGGTGGCCGGTTTGAGCGCGAGGCTGGACTTGGCGCCGAGCCGGCGGATCTCCCTGGCCAGGCGCACGGGTGCTCGGACCGCCTCGGCGTGGAAGGTCACCGAGGCGCAGCCGAGCTCCGCGTAGACCGGCGCATTGCGGTCGGCGTCGTCGATCATCAGGTGCGCGTCGAGCGGAATCGGGCTGATCGCCCTGATCCTCTCGACCACGGGCGGGCCGAACGTGAGGTTGGGGACGAAGTGGTTGTCCATCACGTCGATGTGCGCCATGTCGGCGGTGCGGATCTTCTCAAGCTCCCCGCGCAGATCGGAGAAGTCGGAGTTGAGGATGCTGGGGTTGATCTCGATCATCAGGGTGCTTTCCGCAGGAGGGCCAGGAACATTCCATCAGTATTGTGCACGTGCGGCCACAGCTGGGCGTAGCGGCCATCGCCACGGGTCACCGAGGCGAAGTCCTCAGGCTCACCGCCCGTGATCTCGGCGAGCACGGCCGGGGCGTCGAGGACTTGCGCGTCGGTGCCGCGCAGGACGTCGTCGACGACGAGGACCGTCTCGGCGTAGTGGGGCGAGCAGGTCGAGTAGGCGACCACGCCGCCCGGGGCGCAGGCGTTCAGGGCGGCGGTGAGGATCTCGCGCTGCGGGGTGGCCAGGGCGTTGATGTCGGCGGGTGTGCGCCGGTAGCGAGCCTCTGGTCGCCGCCGCAGCGCGCCGAGGCCGGAGCAGGGCACGTCGACGAGGACCTTCGCGTAGGGGCCGCTGGCGTCGCGGGCGTCCTGGATCCGGGTTCTCACGTTGGACAGCGCCTGAGTCGAGTCGCGGACCAGTTTCACCCGGTGCTTGCTCGAGTCGAAGGCGTCGAGAGTGGTGCCGCTCGACTGGGTGCACGCGGCCAGGACCGCGGCCTTGCCGCCCGGTCCCGCGCACAGGTCCGCCCAGGTCCCCTCCGGCGCCGAGGTGTGGGCGAGAGCGAGTGCCACCAGCGCGGAGCCCTCGTCCTGGACCCGGGCGCGCCCCTCGGCGACGGCGGAGATGGTCCCCGGGATTCCGGTGTCGAGGGTGACCGAGATGGGACAGAGCGCGCTCACGCGTCCGGGCAGCTCGCTCGGCTCGCAGAGTCCCGGCAATGCGGTCAGCGACACCTTGGCGGCGGCGTTGTCGGCTTCGAGCAGGGAGGTGATCTCCTCGGCGGAGCGGCCGTGGCCCTTGAGCGCCTGGGTCATGGCACGGATGATCCACTCGGGGTGGGAGTGTTCGATGGACTGCCTGGCGAGCGGAGTGGCGCCGTCGCTCAGGCGGCGCAGCCACTCGTCGCGGTCGGCCTCGGAGACCCGGCGCAGCACGGCGTTGGTGAAGCCCGCCGTCTTGGGGTCGTTGTTCTTCACCACGGCCACGGTCTCGGACAGCGCGGCGTGGTCGGGCACGCGCATCGACAGGATCTGGTGCGCGCCCAGCCGCAGGGCCGCGAGCGGTTCGGGGTCGATGGTGGACACGTCGCGCTTCGCGGCGTGGGCGATGACGGCGTCGTAGAACTCCTGCTGGCGCAGCGCCCCATAGGTCAATTCCGTGGTGAAGGCCGCATCCTGGGTGCTCAGGTGGGTGCGGGTGAGTTTGGCGGGCAGCAGGAGGTTCGCGTAGGAGTCCTTCGTCGCGACGTCCAGGAGCACTTCCCACGCGATGCGGCGGGGCAGGTTCTTCGCGGCCATGGTTCAGGCTCCTTCGTCGGTGCGGATGGGTTCGTCGAACTGGACGTCTCCGCGACCGCGGAGGAAGTCGAGCGCCGGCATCCGGCCCTTGCCGAAGGGCTGGATGTCGCTCACGCTCGCCCAGCCGTCCCCGCAGCGCAGCACCGCGGTCCGGTTCCACGAGGTGAGGACTCCGGGACTCTGGGTCACCTCGGGACTCTGGGTCACCTCGGCGAGGCCGAAGAGCTTCGTGCGCTTCCCGTCGAGCTCGGCCCAGGCGCCGGGGCTCGGGGAGACTCCCCGGGCGAGGTCGACGAGGGTTCTCACCGGCCGGCGGAAGTCGAGGCGGGCATCGTCGATGCCGATCTTCCCGGCGTGGCTCGCCTCCCCGGTCTGGGGCGTGAGGGTCGCGGTGCCGGCTTCGAGGTCGTCGAAGGCGGCGACGAGTTCGGGGGCGCCGCGATGAGCGTAGTCGTCGAGGGCGGTGGCGGCGTCGGGGTGGTCCAGCGGCATCTCGAGCTGCCTGAGCACGGGACCGGAGTCCATCCCCTCGTCGATGCGGAAGACGCTGACTCCGCTGCGGGCCCGACCGTCGATGAGCGCCCGCTGCACGGGTGCCGCTCCCCGGTACGCGGGGAGGAGGGAGAAGTGGAGGTTGAACCAACCGAGCCGGGCCGTGCCGAGTGCCGCAGGTCCGGCGATCGCGCCGTAGGCGACGACGGCGACGGCATCGACCTCGAGCTCGCGGAGTTCGGCGATGACCTCGCCGCGCAGTCTGCTCGCTTCGATCACGGGCAGGCCGAGTTCGAGCGCGCGGGCCTTGACCGCCGACGGTGTGAGCACCCGCTTGCGTCCGACCGGCGCGTCGGGGCGGGTGAGGACTGCGCGGATGCGATGGCCGGAGTCGGCGAAGGCGTCGAGGGCAGGCACGGCGACGTCCGGGGTTCCGGCAAAGACGATATCCACGCGGGACAGTCTACTGGTCCGCTCGTGAGCTCACTGCGTCAGGGATCGTCACCGTTCGGGGATCGTCACAGGGAGCGGGGATCGTCGATCCTGATGTGCACCTGGGGCAGCTTCTTGGCCGCACGGGAGGCTGTGATCGCAGCCAGGTCGCGGCCCACCTCGGCGCCGGCGCTGATCGGGTAGGCCGCCACCGCCCGCTGGTCCTCACCGTCGTCCTCCCGGAGCAGCTCCTCGAGGGGGTCGACGGCGGCGAGGACGGTGTCGAGATCGGCGGGCCCGCCGCGCAGTTCGACGATGCGGCGGTAGGGCGGGAACCCCAGCTCCCGGCGGTCGACGAGCTGCCTCGACATGTAGGTGATGGGGTCGAAGGTGGTCAGGGCGTTCCGGATCGCCTCGTCGGCCTCGCCGAGGTAGACTGCTCCCCCGTTCTCCCGGGATCGGACGAGGGAGGCCGCCCGCAGCCGGCGGGACACGCCGTCGTCGGTGGCGCGCAGCCAGGGCCCCGGCCACAGGCTGTCGAGCAGCACGGCACAGGCATAGCCGCCGAGAGCGTAGGGTTCGGCACCGGTCGTCGCGACGACGACCCGGGGCGCGTCGTCGACGGCGACGGGGATGTCCTCACCGCCGGATTCGAGGATCTCGACCCCCGGCAGGGCGCGGCGCAGCTCCTCGACCGTTCGGGTGCGTCCGCGCACGATGGAGCGGACCTGGTGGGAGCGGCACCGGGAGCAGGTGAAGGTGTCGCTGTGATGTCCGCAGGCCCGACAGGCGAAGGGTCCGACCTCGGACTGGGTGGTCAGCGTCGCCTCGCACCGCGGGCAGCGGGCGACCTCCTGGCAGCGGGCGCAGGCGAAGACCGGGTAGTAGCCGGATCGTGGGACCTGGACGAGGACCGGTCCGGGCGAGTCGGTGCTGCCGCGTTTGGGCTTGAGGGCGGACTGCATGAGGTCCCAGGCGCGGCTCGGGATGCGCTGCCAGGCGAAGGGGTCGCGGTCCTCGTCGGGGACGAAGACGAGCGGGGCGCCGCTGCGACGCTGGGGTCCTGTGGGGCTGACGTCGCGCAGCCAGCCGATCTCACTCAGTCTCTGCACTTCGGGGCTGCGGTCGGCAGAGACGAAGAGCAGTCCCGTCTCCTCCTGCGCCGAACGCAGCAGGCACACCTCCCGGGCATGGGGGTAGGGGGCGTGCTGGTCGAGGTAGTTCGAGTTCGTGTCGTCGAGGCAGATGATCAGCCCCAGGTCGTTCAGCGGCGCGAAGGCCGCGGCCCGGGTGCCGATCATCAGTCGGGAGCGTCCGAGCAGACCCCGCAGCCAGGCCGTCCACCGCTGGGCCGGGGACTGATCAGCGTTGAGCACGGAGTAGTCGAACAGCCCGTGGTCCTCGCGCAGGTGGTCAAGCGTCGAGCTCAGCACGGCAAGCTCCCGATGGTCGGGGACGAGCCACAGCACCGACTCCCCTGCCTTCAGGACCGGGAGCGCGGCCTCAATACCGGCGGTGATCCAGCCGAGGCCGGGCGTCTCCCCCGGCACCACGCTCAACGCCGCGCGCATGCGCACTCTCTCTGCGCCGTCCGTCGGCGTGGTGGCGTTCGGGATGTCGGCCTGAAGTTCAGTCGCCGGAGGGTCGCCACCGTCAGCCGTCGGCTCGCCGACCGTCGGATCGTGGGTCGGGGATTCGCCCGCCGGTGATTCACCGGTGCCGGGCGCAGGCACGGAGTCGAGCACGGCCTCGGCGTGGGAGGCGATCCACTCGCCGAGGCGGGTGACGGCGCTCGTCGGTGCCTCGGCGTCATCCCGCGAGAACCCCCCCTCAGCGTTCACCGCATCCGCCAGCATGGCCTTCTCCGCCCTGGCGTGGCGGGGCGGGATCGCCAGTCGGAGCACGTCCGGGAGCGTTCCGGCATAGCGGATGGCGACGGCCTCGCACAGGGCGAGCAGAGTGGGGGTGAGGACCTGCAGCGGGCTGGTGATCCGGTCGATCGGGGCCAGGGGACCCACATGATCGGTGTGATCGAGGCGCTCGAGGAGGAACCCGTCCCGGAGCCTGCCGGCGAACTTCACCCGCACCCGCACCCCGGGACGGGCGGTGTCGGCGAACTTCTCGGGAACGGCGTAGTCGAAGACCCGGGCCAGGTGCGGCACCGGATGATCGATGAGCACGTGTGCCACAGGATCGACCAGCGCCAGGGGCACCTGCCCGAGGGCGGAGGTGCCGGTGTCTATCGGGAGTGGTTCATCCATCAAGCCGGGGATGGTTCATCCATCAGGCCGACGACACCGCGCGCAGCAGATCGTCGGCGCGGTCCGTGTACTCCCAGGTGAATTCGGGCAGGGGCCGGCCGAAGTGGCCGTAGGTCGAGGTCTGCGAGTAGATCGGCCGGAGCAGGTTGAGCTCGTCGATGATCATCGCCGGGCGCAGATCGAAGACCTCCCGGATGGCGTTCGCGATCGCGTTGGGGTCGACCTTCTCGGTGCCGAACGTCTCGACGTACAGGCCCATCGGATCGACGCGGCCGATCGCATAGGACACCTGCACCTCGGCGCGGTCGGCGAGACCTGCGGCGACGACGTTCTTCGCCACCCAGCGCATCGCGTAAGCGGCGGAGCGGTCGACCTTCGAGGGGTCCTTTCCGGAGAACGCGCCCCCGCCGTGGCGCGAGTAGCCGCCGTAGGTGTCGACGATGATCTTGCGCCCGGTCAGTCCGGCATCGCCCATCGGGCCGCCCGTGACGAAGGGGCCGGCAGGGTTGATGTGGATGTTCTCCCCGCGGCGTTCGAGCCCGGCGGAGTCGGCGACGGGATCGATGACGAGCTCCTGGATCTCGGCTTTGAGCTGCCGCTGGTCGACGCCGGCGGCATGCTGGGTGGAGACCACGATGTTCTCGATGGTCACCGCCCGGTTGCCGTCGTAGCCGATCGTCAGCTGGGTCTTGCCGTCGGGACGCAGATAGTCCAGTACACCGAGCTTGCGCACTTCGCTGAGCTTCTCCGCCATCCGCGAGGCCAGATGGATGGGCAGCGGCATCAGGACGTCAGTGGCGTTGTCGGCGTACCCGAACATGAGTCCCTGGTCGCCGGCACCGAGGCTGGAGCCGTGATCGGTGACCTGCGCATCGCGGAAGTCGAGCGGGTTCGTCACCCCGGAATGGATGTCGCTGGACTGGGAGCCGATGGACACCGAGACTCCGCACGAGTTGCCGTCGAAGCCCTTGTCCGAGGAGTCGTAGCCGATTCCGGTGATGAGGTCGCGGACGATCCCCGCGACGTCGGCGTAGGCATGGGTGTTGACCTCGCCGGCGACATGGACAAGACCGGTGGTGACCATCGTCTCGACTGCGACCTTCGCGTGGGGATCCTGTCTCAGCAGGTCGTCGAGGACCGCGTCGCTGATCTGATCGCAGATCTTGTCGGGGTGTCCCTCGGTGACGGACTCGGAGCTGAACAGGCGCAGATTGGTATTGATCACGGCGTCGATTCTACTGAAGGCAGTCGTGCTCCGATGACGCGCACGACCTTTTCGGACACAGAGTCCTTGCTGCCGGAGAACTCTCCGAGCTCGTCGACGCCGGTCTCCGAGGGGGCCAGGACGTGGACGGTCGTGTCGTCGTGGCCGAAGGCGCGGTTGTCGGAGACGTCATTGAAGACGAGGAGGTCGACGCCTTTGCGGACCAGCTTCTCACGGGCGTACTCGTCCGCGGTGTGAGTCTCGTCTCCGGTCTCGGCGGCGAAGCCGACGATGATCTGAGAGTCGGTGCGCGACTGCACGAGCCCGACGAGGATGTCGGGATTCTGCACCAGAGTGATCTGGAGTCCTTCGTCCGCGGACTTCTTCATCTTCGCCCCGGCCCGGTCGGCGGGACGGTAGTCGGCGACGGCGGCGGCCATGATGATGACGTCGGCTCCCGGCTGGGCGGCGCGCATGGCCTCCTGCAGCTGCTCGGTCGATTCGACCTGGGTGACCTCGACGCCTGCGGGCAGGCCGGTCAGGAGGCCGGAGTCGACGTTGGCCGCGACGAGCTGGACGTGGGCGCCTGCGGCTGCGGCGGCGTTCGCCAGGGCGATGCCCTGTTTGCCGGACGAGCGGTTGCCGAGGAAGCGCACAGGGTCGAGGGCCTCGCGGGTCCCGCCGGCGCTGATGACGACGCTGCGGCCGGCGAGTGCGGACTGGTCCGCCGGTCCGGATCGATCAGCGGCGGCCAGAGCGAAATCGACGATCTCTTCGGGTTCGGGCAGTCTCCCGGGACCGGAGTCGGGCCCGGTGAGGCGTCCGACTGCGGGGTCGAGGACATGGATTCCGCGCGCCCGGAGGGTCGCGATGTTGGCAACCGTGGCCTGGTTGAGCCACATCTCGGTGTGCATGGCCGGCGCGACGACCACCTCGGCGGTGGTGGTGAGCACGGTGGCCGACAAGAGGTCATCGGCGAGCCCGGCCGCGATCTTCGCAATCGTGTTAGCGGTGGCCGGGGCGATGATGACGAGTTCGGCCTCCTGCCCGATGCGGACGTGGTTGACCGTGTCGACCTCGGCGAAGACATCGGAGGTCACGGTCTGCCCGGACAGGGCTTCGAAGGTGGCGGCGCCGACGAAGTTGAGCGCCGCTTCGGTGGGCACGACCTTGACGGAGTGCCCGAGGTCTCGCAGCCGCCGGATGACATGGCACGCCTTGTAGGCGGCGATGCCTCCGGCGACACCGAGCACGGTCCTCACTGGTCGGTGAAGTCGATCGCGCCGTCGTTGTTCGCCGGTGCTGCGGCGGGTTCCTCTTCGAGTGCTCCGAAATCGGAAGGAGCGACCTCCCGGGACACGATCTTGCCTTCGTTGATCTCGCGCAGGGCGATGGACAGAGGCTTCTCATGGGGCCCAGGGGTGACCAGGGGGCCCACGTTCTCCAGCAGCCCCTCCTGGAGCTGAGCGTAGTACGCGTTGATCTGGCGAGCTCGCTGAGCCGCGATAGACACGAGTTCGTACTTCGAACCGGTGACGGCCAGGAGATCATCAATCGGAGGATTGGTGATGCCTTCAGGATGTGCAGGCAAGGAGTGTTCCAATCTAATCGGAAGCGGATATACCCATCAATTGTATGAGTTCTTCGGCGGCAGTGCGAACACTGTCATTGACGACGGTGACGTCGAACTCGGATTCCGCGGCCAGTTCCTGCTTCGCGGTGGCCAGACGGCGCTCCTGCTCAGCGGGCGACTCGGTCCCTCGGCCCGTCAGCCGTGACACCAGCTCCTCCCAGCTGGGAGGGGCGAGGAACACGAACAGGGCGTCGGGCATCTTGTCCTTGACCTGGCGCGCTCCCTGCAGATCGATCTCGAGCAGGGAGGGGCAGCCCTTCTCCAGCTGCTCACGCACCGGCTTCGCGGGAGTGCCGTAGCGGTGCCGGCCATGGACGACGGCGTATTCGAGGAGTTCGTCGGCGGCGATGAGGGAGTCGAACTCGTCGTCGCTGATGAAGTGATAATGAACACCATCGATCTCACCCGGACGCCTCGGCCGCGTCGTCGCGGAGACGGAGAACCAGACCTCCGGATGATGTTCTCTGATATAGGTGCTGATGGTGCCTTTTCCGACGGCGGTCGGTCCCGCCAGTACGGTCAGTCTGTTCTTCACCAAGCTATTGTTTCAGGTCCTTCGAGTATTTCTCCAACAGGGCGGTCTTCTGGTGCACACCCAGGCCCTTGATCCGTCGTGATGCGGCGATGCCCACTTCCTCCATCGCCGCTTCGGCGCGCCGATCGCCGACGCCCGGAAGGGACCGCAGCAGGTCGAGGACGCGCATCTTCGCCAGTGCCTCGTCCGACTCGGCCTTCTTGAGCACGGCCGCCAGATCGGTGCGACCGGACTTCAGCTCCGTCTTGACCTCGGCGCGGGCCTGCCGCGCCCGGAAGGCTTTGTCGAGCGCGGCCGACCGCTGCTGCGGGGTCAAAGGTTCGAGTGCCACATTGTCTCCTCTGTCACCATGAACGGGCAGGTAGGGAAGTTGCTTCAGTCTAAATCAAAAACTGTCGACTCCGACACTGCAGTGCTCAAATAAACCGAGCAGTTCTTCAGCCGACCTCACGCAGCGCGTCGTTGAGGAACTTCGCGGCCTCCCGGACCCCATCGGGCCCGGCTCCGAGGACCGCCCGCGAGGTGGTCGCCAGGATCTGGTTGCGGGTCAGCGCCCCGACGCCGAAGACCTCGACGAGCTCGGCGACCCCGGCGCCCTGGGCTCCGACTCCGGGGGCGAGGATGGGACCTCCGCAGGCAGAGGGATCGAAGCCGAGGGAGGCGGCGGCGGTGCCGATCGTGGCCCCGACGACGAGGCCGCAGCGACCCAGTCCCGCGGCCGCGCCGACGGCGCCGGACCCCTCGGTCACCGCGGTGCCGTCCGTCACTGCGGAGTCCTCGGTGCCGCTGCGCCTCGCGCCGGCTTCGGTGGCGTTGCGCGCGGCGACCTGCGCTACGATCGATCCCGCCACCGAGGTGCCGAAGCCGGGAGTCCCCTCGGCGCCGTGGGCATGCTGGACCTCTCTGCCCTCGGGATTCGAGGTCAGCGCGAGGACGAAGACGCCCCGGTCGTGCGTCTGGGCCAGGTCGAAGGCCGGCTCCAGCGCCCCGAAGCCCAGATACGGCGAGATCGTGATCGCATCCGCGGCGAGGTGTGATTCGGGGCTGAGATAGGCGCGCGCATAGGCGGCCATGGTCGACCCGATGTCCCCGCGTTTGACGTCGAGGACACTGATCAGCCCTGCCTCACGGGCCGCGGCCAGCGTCTCCTCGAGCACCGCGATGCCGGAGGAGCCGTAGCATTCGTAGAACGCCGACTGCGGTTTGACCGCGGCCACGGCGCCCCCCAGCTCGGCCACCGTGCGCAGCGAGAACTCGCGGACGCCGGCCGCGGTGTGCGGCAGCCCCCACAGGTCGAGCAGGTGGTCGTGAGGGTCGATGCCCACACAGACCGGACCGTGCTCGGCCATCGCCGCCTGCAGCCGCATCCCGAACATCAGGCGCTCCAGTCCTGGAGGCTCTTGACCTCGAACTTGTGATCGCGGACCACCTCGAGGGCGGTCACGGCGGCCGCGAACTCCGCGACCGTCGTGATCAGCGGCACCGAGTGTGCAGTGGCCGCGGCCCGGATCTCGTAGCCGTCGGCGCGTTCCTGCCGGCCCGACGGGACGTTGATGACCATGTCGATGGTCCCCGCGGTCAGGTAGTCGAGGACGGTCGGCTCGGTCTCATCGGCTTCGAAGTGCTTGTGCACCTGCGAGGTCGTGATCCCGTAGCGGGAGAGCACGGCCGCGGTGCCGGTGGTGGCGACGACGTCGAAGCCCATGTCGACGAGTTCCTTGACCGGCAGGATCATGGCCCGCTTGTCGCGGTCGGCGACGGAGACGAACACGGTGCCCGAGGTCGGCAGCTTCACCGAGGCGGCGAGCTGACCCTTCGCGAATGCGGTCGGGAAGTCACGGTCGATGCCCATCACCTCACCGGTCGAGCGCATCTCCGGGCCGAGGACCGAGTCGACGACCTTGCCCTCGACCGTCCGGAAGCGACGGAACGGCAGCACGGCCTCCTTGACGGAGATCGGGTGGTCGAACGGCAGTGTGGATCCGTCGCCGGTCTCCGGCAGCAGATCCCCGCGCAGATCCCTGATCATCCGCCCGACGGCGATGAGCGCTGCGGCCTTCGCCAGCTGCGTGGCGGTCGCCTTCGACACGAACGGCACGGTGCGCGAGGCCCGCGGGTTCGCCTCGATGACATGGAGGACGTCGGCGGTGATGGCGAACTGGATGTTGAGCAGCCCGCGCACGTTGGTGCCCTCGGCGATCGCGCGTGTGGCCTTGCGCACCCGCTCGATGACGCCCTCGCCCAGGGTCAGCGCCGGCAGCACGCAGGCGGAGTCGCCGGAGTGGATTCCGGCCTCCTCGATGTGCTCCATGATGCCGCCGATGAAGATGTCCTCACCGTCGTAGAGGGCGTCGACGTCGATCTCGATGGCGTCCTCGAGGAACCGGTCGACGAGCACCGGCCGGTCCGCGGAGATCTCCGTGGCCGTGGCCATGTAGTCGAGCAGCTGGGTGCGGTCGTAGACGATCTGCATTCCGCGGCCGCCGAGCACGTAGGAGGGGCGGACGAGGACAGGGTAGCCGATCTCCTCGGCAATGGCCGCTGCCTCCGCCGAGGTGACCGCGGTGCCGTGCTTGGGCGCGGTGAGCCCGGCGCGGTCGAGGACGGCCCCGAACTCCCCGCGGTCCTCGGCGAGGTCGATGGCTTCGGGCTGGGTGCCGAGCACGGGCACCCCGGCCGCCTTGAGCTTGTCGGCGAGTCCCAGCGGGGTCTGCCCGCCGAGGGTGCACACGACGCCGAGCACGGGCCCGGCCGCCACCTCGGCGTGGTAGACCTCCATCACATCTTCGAAGGTCAGCGGCTCGAAGTAGAGGCGGTCTGCGGTGTCGTAGTCCGTCGACACGGTCTCCGGGTTGCAGTTGATCATGATCGTCTCGAAGCCTGCCTCCGAGATGGCCATGGTCGCGTGCACACACGAGTAGTCGAACTCGATGCCCTGCCCGATCCGGTTGGGTCCGGATCCGAGGATGATCACGGCCGGCCTCGTCCGCGGAGCAACCTCGGTCTCCTGGTCGTAGCTCGAGTAGTGGTACGGGGTGTGGGCGGCGAACTCTCCGGCGCAGGTGTCGACAGTTTTGTACACCGGGCGGATCCGCAGCGCATGGCGGACTCCGGTGACGACGCCGGTGTCGAGGCTGCGCAGGCGTGCGATCTGCTCGTCGGAGAACCCGTGGTCCTTCGCGAGCCGCAGCACCAGGGCGTCGAGCTCATCGGCGGTGCGGATGTGCTCGGCGACCTCGTTGATGAGCTCGATCTGATCGAGGAACCAGGGGTCGATCTCGCACGCCGCGAACACCTCGGCGTTGGTCAGCCCTGCGGCCAGCCCGCGCTGCACGGCATGGAGACGATCGGCGGTGGCGTGGGAGATCGATTCGAGAACGGCCTCCCTGACCTCGTCGTCGCTGATGTCGGGCAGGTCGTCCCAGGAGAAGGAGGAGCCCTTCTGCTCCATCGAGCGCATCGCCTTCTGCAGGGCGGAGGTGAAGTTGCGGCCCAGCGCCATCACCTCGCCGACGGACTTCATGGTCGTCGTCAGGGTCGGGTCCGCGGCCGGGAACTTCTCGAACGTGAAGCGGGGGATCTTCACCACGACGTAGTCGAGGGTGGGTTCGAAGCTGGCGGGGGTGACCTTGGTGATGTCATTGGGGATCTCGTCGAGCGAGTAGCCGACGGCGAGCTTGGCCGCCATCTTCGCGATCGGGAAGCCGGTCGCCTTCGATGCCAGCGCCGAGGAGCGCGAGACGCGGGGGTTCATCTCGATGACGACGATGCGGCCGGTCGCGGGGTCGACGGCGAACTGGATGTTGCAGCCGCCGGTGTCCACACCCACGGCTCGGATGACGGCGATGCCGATGTCGCGCATCTTCTGGTATTCGCGGTCGGTCAGGGTCAGCGACGGGGCCACGGTGATGGAGTCGCCGGTGTGGACGCCGACCGGGTCGACGTTCTCGATCGAGCAGACGACGACCACATTGTCCTTGTGGTCGCGCATGAGTTCGAGCTCGTACTCCTTCCACCCGAGGATCGACTCCTCGAGGAGCACCTCATGGGTGATCGAGTCGGACAGTCCGGCACCGGCGATGCGGCGCAGGTCCGATTCGTCATAGGCCATTCCGGAGCCGAGGCCGCCCATGGTGAACGAGGGACGGACGACGACGGGGTAGTTGAGGTCCTCCGCGGCGGCGATCGCCTCGTCGAGGGTGTGGCAGATGGCGGAGCGGGCCACCTCGGCGCCGCAGTCGATGACGATGTCCTTGAACTTCTGGCGGTCCTCACCGCGCTGGATGGCCTCGACATCGGCACCGATGAGCTCGACGCCGTACTTCTCGAGGGTGCCGGCGTCGTGCAGGGCGATTGCGGCGTTGAGCGCGGTCTGCCCGCCCAGGGTCGGCAGGATCGCGTCGGGGCGTTCCTTGGCGATGATCGATTCGATGATCTGCGGGTCGATCGGTTCGACGTAGGTGGCGTCGGCGACCTCCGGGTCGGTCATGATCGTCGCCGGGTTGGAGTTGATGAGGATGACCCGCAGGCCCTCGGCGCGCAGCACACGGCAGGCCTGGGTGCCCGAGTAGTCGAATTCGCAGGCCTGGCCGATCACGATGGGACCGGAGCCGATGACGAGAACGGAGTTGAGGTCTTGTCTCAGTGGCATGGGTGTTCCTTAGGCTCTGGCGGACATGAGGTCGATGAAGCGGTCGAAGAGGTAGCTCGAGTCGTGCGGACCGGCTGCCGCTTCGGGGTGGAACTGGACCGAGAAGGCCGGGATGTCGAGGCACTGGAGTCCTTCGACCACGTCATCGTTGAGGCACACGTGGGAGACGGTGACACGCCCGAAGGCCGCGTCGTGGGGGGCCAGGGTCTCCCCTTCGAGCGGGGCGTCGACGGCGAAGCCGTGGTTCTGCGAGGTGATCTCGACCTTGTCGGTGGTGCGATCGATGACGGGCACGTTGATGCCGCGGTGGCCGAAGGGCAGCTTGAAGGTGCCGAAGCCGAGTGCCCGGCCGAGCAGCTGGTTGCCGAAGCAGATGCCGAAGAACGGGATCTTCGCGGCCAGCACTTCGCGCAGCAGTTCGACCTGGGAATCCGCCGTAGCCGGGTCGCCGGGACCGTTGGAGAAGAAGACGCCGTCGACGCCCAGCGCCTGGATGTCGGCGAACGTCGTCGTCGCGGGGAGCACGTGGACGTCGATGCCGCGTTCGCTCAGGCGCTGGGGAGTCATCGCCTTGATGCCGAGGTCGAGCGCGGCGACGCGGAACTTCGCCTCTCCCTGGGCGGGGACGAGCATGGGCTCGGTGACGGAGACCTCCTCGGCGAGCTTCGCGCCGGCCATCTGCGGGGACTCGAGGACCTTGTTCAGCAGTTCGGTCTCGGGAGCTTCGGCGGCGGGTCCGGAGAAGATGCCCATCCGCATCGCCCCCTTGTCGCGCAGGTGCAGGGTCAGGGCCCGGGTGTCGACCCCGGAGATCCCGACGATGCCGGAGTCGACGAGGCGGGTCTCGAGGTCGCCCTCGGAACGCCAGTTCGAGGAGATGCGGGAGGCGTCGCGGACGACGTAGCCGGCGACCCAGAACTTCACGGACTCGTCGTCGGCGGCGTTGACCCCGGTGTTGCCGATGTGCGGGGCGGTCTGGATGACGATCTGCCGGTGGTAGGACGGGTCGGTCAGCGTCTCCTGGTAACCGGACATGGCGGTGACGAAGACCGCTTCGCCGAGGGTTTCGCCGATGGCCCCGTAGGCGGAGCCGTGGAAGACACGGCCGTCTTCGAGGACGAGGACGGCAGGCGGGGTGGAGAGTCTCATTGTGCCTCTTCGATCATTTCGCGGATACGGTCAACAGTTGGAGTGGTGTGGGCGGAGTAGCGGGCGCGAAACCCGGTGTCGACCAGGGTCCGGCCCAGGCGCCAGGTGATGCGCACGATCCCGCCGCGTTCGACGAACTTCCCGATCATCCCCGCGGTGGTGTCGACGGACACGATGTCGCGGCGCGGGATGAGGAAGTCCTCGCGTCCGGCCAGGTCCAGCACGACTCCCCCGTCGGTGACGACGAGCTCGCCCGAGGTGCGGATGCCGAGCCCGTGGACGGCGACGCGGTCGAGCGGGTGCCCGGCCAGGGTGGTCGAGACGTACGAGCCCTCGACCGGTTCGGCCACCGCGGTGATGCCCAGCGGTGGGCGCGTGGGTTGGGGAACGTCGGCCTGGCTCTGCTTCCTCCTGCTCCAGCCCCAGGTCAGGGCGAGAAGGATGAGGATGAGAACCGCGACGACGATGATGACGGCTACTGGTCGGTCCACGATGCTCCTGCCGGGTGCGGGGTGGTGAGTCGGCCGTCGGCGAGCACCCGGTGGCCGTAGAAGAAGGTGTCGGTGATCCGGGTGGAGACCTCGAGCCCGGCGAAGGGGTTGTTGCGGCCCTTCGTCGCGTGCTCGCCGGGCACGATCCGGTGCGGGGCGTTCGGGTCGATGAGGACGATGTTCGCGCTCGCCCCGATCTCGAGGCTGCCATGGCCCGAGGCCCCGGTGATCCGGGCCGGGGTCTGGGACATCACCCGGGCAAGGTCGCCGTGGTCGAAGTCGTGGTCTGCCATCGCCTCGACGACGATCGGCAGGGCCGTCTCCATCCCGACCATCCCCATCGCCGCGGCCGTCCATTCGCTGCACTTGTGCTCAGCGGTGTGCGGGGCGTGGTCGGTGCCGATGACGTCGATCGTCCCGTCCGCCAGCGCCTCGCGCAGCGCCTGGACGTCGGCGTCGGTGCGCAGCGGCGGGTTGACCTTGTAGACGGGGTCGAAGGTGCGGACCAGTTCGTCGGTGAGCATGAGATGGTGCGGGGTCACCTCGGCGGTGACCTGCACTCCGCGGGACTTCGCCCAGCGGACGATGTCGACGCTGCCGGCGGTGGAGACGTGGCAGATGTGGAGCCGGGAGCCGACGTGCTCGGCGAGCAGGACGTCGCGAGCGATAATCGACTCCTCGGCGACCGCGGGCCAGCCGGGCAGTCCGAGTTCGGCGGAGACGACGCCCTCGTTCATCTGCGCGCCCTCGGTCAGGCGCGGCTCCTGGGCGTGCTGGGCGATGACGCCGTCGAAGGTCTTGACGTATTCGAGCGCGCGGCGCATGAGCAGTGGGTCCCAGACGCAGATGCCGTCGTCGGAGAACACCCGGACGCGGGCGGCGGAGCGGGCCATGGCGCCGAGTTCGGCCAGCTGCTTCCCCTCCAGACCGATCGTCACCGCGCCGATGGGCACGACTTCCGTGTAGCCGGCTTCGCGGCCCAGTCGGTGCACCTGTTCGACGACTCCGGCGGTGTCTGCCACGGGCGCGGTGTTGGCCATCGCATGGACGCAGGTGAAGCCGCCGGCGGCCGCGGACTGCGAGCCCGTCAGCACCGTCTCGGCGTCCTCCTTGCCGGGCTCCCGCAGGTGCGTGTGCATGTCGACGAGCCCGGGCAGGGCGATGAGCCCCTCGGCGTCGATGACCTCAGCGCCGCCGCCAGCGGTGAGGAGTTCGGGATCGACGATCCGGCCGTCCCTGATCGCGATGTCGCCGGCGCCTCCCCCGAGGATGTTCGCGCCCCGGATCAGATATTCACTCATTGTGGTCCTCCTGACCAGTCAGTAGTCGGTACAGGACTGCCATGCGCACGCTCACGCCGTTCTCGACCTGGTCGAGGATGAGGGTGCGGTCGGAGTCCGCGGCGGCGGCGGAGATCTCGAATCCGCGATTCATCGGCCCCGGGTGCATGATGAAGGTCTCACGCGGCAGCCTCGCGAGGCGGGCCGCGCTCAGTCCCCACAGCCGGGAGTACTCACGTTCGTTGGGGAAGAAGGACTCATGCATCCGCTCGTGCTGGACGCGCAGCATCATCAGTGCGGCGAAGTCGACCTGGTGCAGCGCTTCGTCGAAGTCGTAGTGGAGCGTCACCGGCCAGGTCTCGACTCCCCAGGGGAGCAGGGTCGGGGGTGCGATGAGGTGGACCTCGGCGCCGAGGCGGGCGAGCAGATGGACGTTCGAGCGGGCGACTCGGGAGTGGAGGATGTCACCGACGATCGCGACCTTCGCCCCGTCGAGTCCCTGTCCCCGCGGTCCGTCCTTGACCGCCCCCGAGGCGGGGAATCCGCCGAGGGCACGACGCAGGGTGAAGGCGTCGAGCAGGGCCTGGGTGGGGTGTTCGTGGGTGCCGTCGCCGGCGTTGATGACGGGGACGTCGATCCAGCCGGTGTGGGCGAGCCGGTGCGGGGTGCCCGAGCCGGAGTGGCGGACGACGAGTGCGTCGGCGCCCATCGCGGAGATCGTCTGCACGGTGTCCTGCAGGCTCTCCCCCTTGGAGACGGAGGATCCCTTCGCGGAGAAGTTGAGCACGTCGGCGGACAGGCGTTTGGCGGCGGCTTCGAATGACAACCGGGTGCGGGTCGAGTCCTCGAAGAACAGGTTGACGACGGTGCGTCCGCGCAGGACGGGCAGCTTCTTCACCTCGCGGGCGGAGACCAGAGCCATCTCCTCGGCGATGTCGAGCAGCGAGATCGCCTCGGCGCGGGACAGGGAGGCGGTGTCGAGCAGATGCTTCATTCACGGCCTCCCGAGATCGTCACGGCGTCGGTCCCATCGGTTTCGGCCAGACTGACGTTGACGCGTTCACTGCTCGAGGTGGGCAGGTTCTTGCCCACATGGTCGGCCCGGATCGGCAGCTCCCGGTGGCCCCGGTCGACGAGGACGGCCAGGCGGACCTTGGCCGGGCGCCCGATGTCGGAGAGGGCGTCGAGGGCGGCGCGGATGGTGCGGCCCGAGTAGAGGACGTCGTCGACGAGGACGACGGTCTTCGAGTCCACTCCGGCGGCCGGGATGGTGGTCGGCTCCGGGGCGCGGTAGGCGCCCGAGCGCAGATCGTCGCGGTACATCGTGATGTCGAGGCTGCCGACGAGTTCGTCGGCGCGTTCGGGGTGGCCGTCGATCGTGGCGATCTGCCGGGCCAGTCGTCTTGCCAGTGGGGTTCCGCGGCGCGGGATGCCCAACAGGACGAGATTCTCGGTGCCCTTGTTCGCCTCGATGATCTCATGGGCGATGCGGGTCAGCGCCCGCTGCAGGTCCGCAGCGTCGAGCACGGTTCGCTGTGTCATGGATCCCCTTCTCCGTCTCTCCGGACGGTGGTTAAAGGAGTGTTCGGATTGAATTGTAGCCCCGGACCGACGGGGGTCGTTCCGCCCGTCCGGAATGCGGCCCTCGAGATTCGCGCCTCAGGGCCGAGCGCTGCCTCAGGTCAGCGTCGGCTTGACGTCGAGGATCCGCGAGAGCAGTCCGGAGACGAACTTCGGGGAGTCATCGGTCGAGAACTGCCGGGCCAGGGACACCGCCTCGTCGATGGCGGCCTTGTCGGGGACATCGTCGTTGTAGAGGATCTCCCAGGTGCCGATCTCGAGCAGAGCCCGGTCGACGGCGGGCATCCTCTCCAGGGTCCAGCCCTGGGCGTAGGTCGAGATGATCTCGTCGATCTCCTCCCGATGGCTGGAGATGCCGTCGACGATCTCCACCGCGTAGGGCTTCATCGGGTATTCGGGGTCGTTCGACCGCATGGTCACGACCTCGCTGAGGGTGAGTCCGCGCTGCCCGGCCTCGAAGAGGAGCTCCAAGGCCCGGCGGCGCGCTCGGGTTCGTGCTGCCACTTACTTGACGCGGCCCAGGTAGTCGCCGGTGCGGGTGTCGACCCTGACCTTGACGCCCTCTTCGAGGAAGAGCGGCACCTGGATCTCGGCGCCGGTCTCCAGGGTGGCCGGCTTCGAACCGCCGGTGGAGCGATCGCCCTGCAGCCCGGGTTCGGTGTGGGTGATCGTCAGTTCGACGGAGGCGGGCAGTTCGACAGACAGCGGGGTGCCGTCGTGGAAGGAGATCTGCAGGTCCTGGTTCTCGAGCATGTAGTCGGCGGCGGCGCCTACCAGGTCGCCTGAGACGTTGACCTGCTCGTAGTCCTTGGCGTCCATGAACACGTAGTCGGTGCCGTCGTGGTAGAGGTACTGCATGTCGCGGCGGTCGACGTTGGCGGTCTCAACCTTGGTGCCGGCGTTGAACGTCTTGTCGATGATCTTGCCGGAGATCACATGCTTGAGCTTGGTGCGGACGAAAGCCGGACCTTTGCCTGGCTTGACGTGCTGGAAGTCCAGTACCTGCCACAGCTGGTTGTCGAGGTTCAGCACAAGGCCATTCTTCAGGTCGTTGGTTGTCGCCACTGATCCGTCCTTCAAGGTTGAGTTCTGCGCGTCCTGTCAGTCGCAGCTGCGACCGGGCGAGCAGGCAGTTTTGCCAATCATCGATTCTATCAAGCTCACGAGTGCCCCGCACGCCACCCGGCTCGGGCGCGCGGGGGCGTGGCCGATCTCACTTGGCGCGCAGCCCCAGGTCACCGCCGAGCGGCACCCGCGGGGACTCCTCCCCGATCTCCTGGTAGGCGGTGTGGAGGATGGAGACGTCGGGGATCTCGACCGTGGCAGGGGCGGCGATGTCGCTCAGCAGGACCATCCGCAGCATGGATCCGCGGGCCTTCTTGTCCCGCTTCATCGTCTCCAGCAGCTGCGGCCAGACGTCGGCGCGGTAGCCGGTGGGCAGGCCGAGCTTCGACAGCAGTTCGCGATGGAGGTCGACGACCTCGGTGGGCAGGTTCTTGACCATGGCGGCCACCTCGGCGGCGAACACCATGCCCACGGACACGGCCGCCCCGTGGCGCCATTGGTAGCGTTCCTTGTGCTCGATCGCGTGGCCCAGGGTGTGGCCGTAGTTGAGGATCTCACGCCGTCCCGATTCCTTGAAGTCCGTGGACACGACGTCGGCCTTGACCGCGATGGAGCGTTCGATGAGCTCGCGCAGCACCGGCCCGTCCACCTCGGCGATCTCGGCTTTCGAGTGCTCGGCGACGAGGTCGAGGATCGCCGGGTCGGCGATGAACCCGGTCTTGACGACCTCGGCGAGTCCCGTGAAGAGCTCGTGCTCGGGCAGGGTCCGCAGGGTGTCGAGGTCGACGAGGACTCCGGCCGGGGCGTGGAAGGACCCGACGAGGTTCTTGCCCTCGGCGGTGTTGATGCCGGTCTTGCCGCCGATCGAGGCGTCGACCATGCCGAGCACCGTGGTCGGGATGTGGATGACGGAGATGCCGCGCAGCCAGGTGGCTGCGACGAATCCGCCGAGGTCGCTCACGGCTCCCCCGCCAAGGGTGATGATGGCGTCCGTCCGGGTGAAGTCGGACTGTCCCAGCACCTGCCAGCAGAAGGCGGCGACCTGGATGTGCTTGGCCTCCTCCGCGTCGGGGATCTCGGCCACGATCGCGTCGAGGCCCAGCGTGCGCAGGTCGTCGCGGACCGTCTCACCGGTCGTCCGCAGTGCTCGGGGGTGGATGACGAGGACCTTCTCCGCCCGGGGGCCGAGCAGCTCCGGCAGCTGTCCCAGCAGCCCCTGGCCCACGAGGACCGGGTAGCTTCCGCCGGCGTCGACGTCGATTCTTGTCACTGTCATCTGCGTTCTTCCCACTTCGGTCGTCTTCGGTGCTGGGCCAAGCCTATCCCCGTCGCGGCGATGAGATCTCCGGTGGGGTCGGGCAGGTCCTCGCCACGGCGATCAGCCCCCGGCCCTCAACTCCCGGCTCTCCGGGACTCAGCCCCCGCCTCTCAGCTCTCCGGCCCACAGCTGTCCGGCCCTCAGCTCTCCGGCGGGGTCGAGTACTTCGCGTATTCCTCGGCGCGCTGCAGTTTCGTCAGGACGTCGACGATCCGGTTGACGATCGTCGACGGCGGTGAGTTCGAGGCGTGGACCCGGAAGGTCGCCACCTGTTCGTAGAGCGGCTCGCGCTCCTTGACCAGAGCCTTCCAGTTCTCCACCGGGGAGCCTCCCCCGCGCAGCAGCGGCCGGTGCGGGGAGTTGAGACGGGTCGCGACGGTCTCAGCGTCGATGTCGATGTGCACGACCCTGATCGCCGGGTGCCCCAGTTGGGCGCGGGTTCCGGGGTTGAGGATGGCCCCTCCGCCCAGGGACACGATCCCCGGGCGGTCGAGCAGGCGCCGCAGAGCTCTGCGCACGACCTCGCGCTCGATCCGACGAAAGTGGTCCTCCCCGCGTTCGACGAAGATCTCGGCGATCACGCCGTGGCGCTCGACGATCTGGGCGTCGGTGTCGATGAGCGGCAGGTCGAGCCGCTCGGCCAGAAGCCGGCCGATCGTCGACTTGCCTGCCGCCGGCGGGCCCGTGAGCACGATCCGGGACTGGGCCGCGGGCACCGGCTCGACAGGGGGAACCGGCTTCGGGAGCGGATTGTCGGTCATTGCCCGATGCGCAGGTTCTCCGGAATGGCTGCCAGGTAGCCGTCCAGATTCCGTTTCGTTTCGGCCACGCTGTCTCCGCCGAACTTCTCCACCACGGCTTCGGCCAGGACCAGGGCGACCATCGCCTCGGCGACGACCCCGGCGGCCGGAACCGCGCAGACGTCGGAGCGCTGGTGGTTGGCCTTCGCGGCCTCGCCGGTGGTGACGTCGACGGTCGACAGGGCCCGGGGCACGGTGGCGATGGGCTTCATCCCGGCGCGCACCCGCAGCGGCCCGCCCGTCGACATTCCGCCCTCCGTGCCGCCGGCCCGGTTGCCGGCGCGGCGGAAGCCGTCGGGACCGACCTCGAGTTCGTCGTGAGCCTGGGACCCGAGGCGTCTGGTGGTGAGGAAGCCGTCGCCCACCTCGACGCCCTTGATGGCCTGAATTCCCATCAGCGCTCCCGCCAGACGGGAGTCGAGCCGGCGATCCCAGTGGACATGGGAGCCCAAGCCCGGGGGCAGACCGTAGGCGAGGACCTCGACGACGCCGCCGAGGGTGTCCCCGGCCTTCTTCGCCGAGTCGATCTCGGCGACCATGCGGGCCGAGAGCTCGGCGTCGAAGCAGCGCACGGGATCGGCGTCGAGGGCGTCGACGTCGGCAGCCTGCGGGAGCGCGGTCGGCGCGTCCGATTCCACGCCGCCGATCGCCACGGTGTGGGCGACGAGGCCGATGCCGAGCTCGCCGAGGAACTGCGCGGCCACGGTGCCCAGGGCCACACGCATCGCCGTCTCCCGCGCCGAGGCGCGTTCGAGGATCGGTCGCGCCTCGTCGAATCCGTACTTCTGCATCCCGACGATGTCGGCGTGTCCGGGGCGGGGGCGGGTCAGGGGGGCGTTGCGCGCCATCCCTTCGAGCTCGTCGGCGTCGACGGGGTCGGCGCTCATCACGGTTTCCCACTTGGGCCATTCCGTGTTCCCGACCTCGATCGCCACGGGCGAGCCCAGCGTCAGGCCGTGGCGGACGCCGCCGAGCAGGCGGACCTCATCGGCTTCGAACTTCATGCGCGCTCCGCGGCCGTAGCCGAGTCTGCGCCTGGCCAGACTGGCCTGGATATCGCTCCTGGTGACGGGAACATGGGCGGGGAGCCCCTCAATGATCCCGACCAGCGCTTCGCCGTGGGATTCGCCTGCGGTAAGCCATCTCAACATTCCACCGATTCTACAAAAGGAATCGGTGGACCACGGACCCGAGCCACATACCGGATAGCATCGCCGGCCCGAAGGCGATGACGGTCCCGCGCAGACTGCCCGCCCGCGCCGCGGCGATGAGCGAGACGGAACCGGCGATGATCATCGTCACCACGAAGACGCCGGCCAGTGCCCAGACCGAGTGCACGCCCGTGGCCGCGCCGACGACGAATGCGAGCTTCACATCGCCGAGCCCCAGAGTTCTCGCATGCACGAGCCTGCCTGCCAGGTACAGCAGCCCGAAGAACGCGGTGGCGGCGATCGCCGCGACGAGGGCGGAGACCCAGATGCTGCGATCCCCGCTCTGCCCACCGAGGATCAGCACGGCCAGCTCGAGTCCGATGAGCGGATAGAGGAGCCGGTCGGGCAGACGGTGGACGAGGACGTCGACGATGAAGAGGAACGGGGTCGCGGCCGCACTCGCCCCGAGGATGAGCGAGAGCAGGACGATGTCGATTCCCCACCCCGCCGAGGTGGGGTACAGGAACGCGACGCCGCCGCCGAGGACGGCCCCGGTGATGGTGAGGACCCCGGGCCGGTACCAGCGGGAGGCGGCGAGGAGGTCGGCGTGATCGGCATCCGCGATCCACCAGCGCATACCACGGGCGATGAGGAGCCCCGTCGCCGCACTGATCACAAGCGTCAGAACGACGAGCCACCCGAGCCCGCTCATGGCCGGTTCAGCTCCCGACGGAGCCGGTGCCGGGGCCGGCGGGCTCCGAGGTGCTCGGCCCGCCCGAACCTGCCGGCGGATCCGCCGACTCGAGTGCCGCGTGCATCGCGGCAGCGACTCTCCGTCGCACCTCGGCTCCCGCTGGGTCCCCTGCCGCCGCCAGGAACATCATGAACTGCTCGACCGCCTGCCCGACGAGCATGGCCGTGCCTGAGACGGGGGTGACTCCGTGCCGGGTCGCCGTGGCCAGGAAGGCCGACGAGGCGGCGTAGGCGACGTCGAGAGCGACTCCCCCGCGGATCTGCGGGGACCAGCGCAGGTCGGGGGTCGCCTCGGCGGGGAGGGTGGAGATGAGGAGCTCTGCCGGGGTGAGCTCGGTCAGCGGACCGGTGCTCGCGCGAAGTCCGAGATCCGCGCACAGCGAGACCGCGTTCTGCGCACGGTCGGGATTGCGGACCAGGAACTGGACCTCGGTGATGCCGAGCCTCGCGCAGGCGACGGCTGCCGAGCGCGCGGTCGCCCCCGCACCGAGGATGACGGCAGTCCGGGCACCGGCTGCGGAGTCTCCCGCGGGCCGGCCGACGCTCTCGCGCGCGGTGGCCAGAGGTGCGCCGAGGGCGGCGACGATGCCCTGGACGTCGGTGTTCGCGACGAGCGTCGACGATTCCCGGCGCACCAGGGTGTTGCCGGCTCCGGTCAGCGCTGCCGTGTCGTCGAGCTCCCAGTCGAAGTGCCGGGCCAGTTCCACGAGCCGGTCCTTGAGCGGCATCGTCAGTGAGAACCCGGTGAAGTCGGGATGCGCCGAGAGGAAGGATTCAAGTCCCTCCGCGCCGACGTCGAAGCGCAGGTACTCACCGTCGAGGTCGAGCGCGGCGAAGGCCGCCCGGTGGAGAAGCGGTGACTTCGAGTGGGCGATCGGGCGGCCCAGGACCGCTGCGGTGATCGTCACTTCCCGTTCTCGTCCCGGTGCTCGCGCAGCCATTTGCGATAGATCTCGACGTTCTTCTGGTGCTCCTCATAGGTCTCGGCGAACTTCGTCTCGCCCGTATCCGGGTTCGTCGCGACGAAGAACTGCCAGGGTCCGTCGGCCGGATTGAGGGCGGCGTCGACCGCTCCTGCGCTCGGCGAGTTGATCGGGCCGGGAGGCAGACCCTGCTGCTTGTACGTGTTGTACGGGCTGTCCGACTTCCGCTCCTCCGCCGTCGTGGTCAGGTCTGCCCGTGCGCCGTGGATGTAGGCCACCGTCGCGTCCGACTGCAGCAGTCCGCCGGTCTGTGAATCCTCCGAGATGCGATTGAGGAAGACCCGCGCGACCTTCTTCCGCGTCTCCTCGTCACCGGGAGATTCGATCTCGACGAGACTGGCCAGGGTCAGGATCCGGTTGGCGTCGGAGAGTTCGATGCCTGCCGTCTCGAGCTCGGCGGCGGTCTTGTCGACCATCTCCTGGACGATGTCCTCCGCCGTCTTGGACTTGCGCAGATCGTAGGTGGCCGGGTACAGGTACCCTTCGAGGCTGGGCGCCTCGACGTCGAGACCGTAGTCCTTCGGCTTCTTGCCGTCGATGGCCTTGTCGACCTCTTCGCCGTTCATCCCCGACTCGACCATGGTGGCCTTGATCTGGTCGATCTTGCGGCCTTCGGCGATCGTGATCTTCGGAGGCGCGATCGGGTTGACCAGCGCCTCGACGGCGGCCTTCGAGCTCATCTCCTTGCGCATGATGACCGGCCCCGCGTTGATGGTGACGTCGCGGCGCTCGATCTCGTCGAGGAACGGCTCGGAGTTCATGATCACGCCCTCCTCGACGAGCTGGTTGGCCACGGATCGGGCGGAAGCTCCCGGCGGGATCTCGATGGAGACCTCGCTCGTGCCCTCACCCTCGTAGTCGCCCTTGGGGCCGAGCAGATCGCTGACCGCCCCGCCCGCGGACTTGAACGCGAAGATCCCACCGAGCCCGAAGATGAGCACGCAGATCGTGACGATGACGGTCGTGCGCCGGCGCCGCAGCATCCGGCGCCGCTTCTTGGCCTTGAGTTCGGCCCGGGACAGCCCCAGGTCCTCGATCAGGCCGCCGTCGTCGGTCGAACTCGCGCCTGCGGGCCGGCCGGTTTCGGGGACGGCGGAGTCGCCTGCCGTCTCGTCGGTCGGGTCGCCGGGGTTCTCGTTCACGCGTCTCCCTCCGTCGGCGGCATCACTCGGCCTGCCGCAGCTCCGGTGTTGTGCTCGTATTCGAGAGCGTGCTGCAGGATGATCACAGCAGCCTGGGCGTCGACGATCTCACGCCGCTGGCGGGAGTTCCGTCCCGCCGCGGCCAGGGCCTGATGGGCCTCGGCGGTGGTGAAGCGCTCGTCGACGAGGCGGATCGGCGTCGCGGTGGTCTCCCCGATCCGGCGGGCGAACTCGAGCGCGGTCGCCGCCGCGGCCCGAGCCTGACCATCGAGTGACTTCGGGTCACCGACGAGGATCTCGATCGGCTCATATTCGGCGATGACCTCGGCCAGCTGCCGCAGGGCCGCCGGCTCGTCGCTGCGCCGCACGACCGTCAGCGGTGTGGCGAGGATCCCCTCGGGGTCACTGGCGGCGACCCCGATCCGGACGGAGCCGATGTCGAGGCCGAGCCTGCGGCCCCGGCGGAAGCTCACTGCAATGCCGCCTTCACCGCCGCGACTGCGGCAGGGATCGCGCTGACGTCGGTGCCGCCGCCCTGAGCGAGGTCGGGCTTGCCGCCGCCTCCGCCGCCGAGTTCACGGCACGCCAGTCCGACGAGCTTTCCGGCCTGGTTGCCCGCCTCGCGGGAGTCCGGGGTGGTGGCGATGACGACGACGGGCTTGGAGTTGCCGGTGCCGACGCCGAGGACCACGGCGGACTGGTCGGAGACGCGGGAGCGCAGGTCGGTGACCACGGTGCGGATGTCGTTCGCCGCCGCCACCTCCCCGAGTTCGGCGACGACGAAGAGGGTCGACCCGACGCGCTCGGCCTTGTCGAGGAACTGACCGGCCTGGGCCAGCAGCTGCTGGGACTTCAGTCGGGCGATCTCCTTCTCGGCGTCCTTGAGCCTGCTCATCAGGTCCGACACCCGGTCGCGCACGTGGGGGCCGGGGACCTTGAGCATCTCCGAGAGCGAGGACACGATGGTCCGCTCAGCGGCCAGGGACCGGAAGGCGTCCATGCCCACGGCGGCCTCGATCCGGCGGACTCCCGACCCCACGGAGGCCTCGGAGAGCACGGAGATCGGACCCACCTCGGAGGAAGCCGCCACATGGGTGCCTCCGCAGAGCTCACGGGAGAACGGACCGCCGATGTCGACGACGCGCACGACGTTCGGGTACTTCTCCCCGAACAGGGCCATGGCTCCGGACTTCCGGGCCACGTCGAAGGGCAGGTACTCGGTGCCGACCTCATAGTTCGAGCGCACCGCGAGATTGGCGACGTCCTCGATCTCGGCCTTCATCTGCGGGCTCGGAGCCTCCGGGAACGAGTAGTCGAAGCGCATGTATCCGGGCTGGTTGAGCGAACCGGCCTGCACCGCGTGACTGCCGAGGATCTCCCGCAGCGCCGCGTGCACGAGGTGGGTCGCGGTGTGGGCCTGCGAACCCTGGAAACGGTGGTCGTGGTCAACAGTGGCGAGCACGTCGGAGCCGACGCGGATCTCACCTTCGAGGACCTCGACCCGGTGGACGGGCAGACCCTTGATCGGGTTCTGCACGTCGAGGACGCGCGCGGTGAAGCCGTCGCCCTTGATCAATCCCACATCGGCGCGCTGACCGCCGGACTCGGCGTAGAACGGAGTCAGGTCGAGGATGAGGTCCGCAGTCTCGCCTTCGGCGAGCACTTCCTGGGCGACACCGTCGACGACGATGCCGCGCACCCGGGAGTCGGCGTCGAGCTGGTCGTAGCCGACGAACTTCGGGGCGCCCTCCTCGAGCAGGGCGGAGTATGCGGAGAGGTCGGTGTGGCCGCCGCCCTTCTTCGCCTTCGCATCGGCCTTCGCCCGCTGGCGCTGCTCGGTCATCAGCGCCCGGAACCCCTCTTCGTCGACGGCCACGCCGTGTTCGGCGGCCATCTCGAGGGTCAGGTCGATCGGGAAACCGTGGGTGTCGTGGAGTGCGAAGGCGATGTCGCCGCTCAGAGTCTTCTCACCCTGAGGCAGCGACGCCGCCGCATTCTCGAACAGCTGGGTGCCGGATTCGAGGGTGCGCAGGAACGCCTTCTCCTCCGCGTAGGCGATGCGCGAGATCCGGTCGAAGTCGGTGTCGAGTTCGGGGTAGGACGACTTCATCGCCTCCATCGACACCGGCAGGAGTTCGGGAAGCACTTCGGTGGTGACGCCGAGGAGGCGCATCGCCCGCACGGCGCGACGGAGGAGCCGGCGCAGGATGTAGCCGCGGCCCTCGTTGCCGGGACGGACTCCGTCGCCGATGATGATGAGGGCCGAGCGCACGTGGTCGGCGACGACGCGCATCTGCACGTCCTCGGATTCCTTGGCGCCGTAGGCGTGGCCGGAGAGCCTGCTGGCGGCTTCGATGACGGGGAAAACTTCATCGATCTCGTACATGTTCTCGACGCCCTGGAGCAGGAATGCGACGCGCTCGAGACCCATTCCGGTGTCGATGTTCTTCGCCGGCAGCTCACCGGCGATGTCGAAGTCGACCTTGGACCGGACCGCGGAGAGCTCGAACTCCATGAACACGAGGTTCCAGATCTCGATGTACCGGTCTTCGTCGGCCACGGGTCCGCCTTCGACGCCGTAGTCGGGGCCGCGGTCGTAGTAGATCTCCGAGCAGTAGCCGCCGGGGCCGGGCTGCCCGGTGTGCCAGAAGTTGTCCTCGTTGCCGCGGGTCTGGATCCGCTCACGCGGGATGGAGGTCTCCTGCAGCCACAGGTCGATGGTCTCGAGGTCGTCCTCGTGCACAGTGGCCCAGAGCCGGTCCGGGTCGAACCCGAGTCCCCCGTCGTCGACGGTGCGGGTGAGCAGTCCCCAGGCGAACCGGATGGCATCGCGCTTGAAGTAGTCGCCGAACGAGAAGTTGCCGTTCATCTGGAAGAACGTGCCGTGGCGGGTCGTCTTGCCGACCTCTTCGATGTCACCGGTGCGCACGCACTTCTGCACGCTGGTGGCCCGCGGGAAGGGTGCTGGCTCGCGTCCGGTCAGGTACGGGATGAACTGGACCATGCCCGCGATGTTGAACAGGATGGATGGGTCGGAGCTGATCACCGACGCCGAGGGGACCACCGCGTGACCGTTCGCCTCGAAGTAGTCCAACCAGCGCTGCTTGATCTCTGCCGTCTTCATCCAAGGGCCTTTCGAATGGTGCGTGCGCACTCGCATCCGCGAGTGCTCGTTCGGTGCACATCAGGGACCGGCTCAAGCGCGAGTCCTGGCTGAGGTGCGTGTCAGGGAACAGTTTAGTGGGTCGAGCGCATTATGCGAGGTGGCCGACCCGCGCCTGCCACGAGCGGATTCATCGGCTGTGCGTGAGCGGATTCTCAACCGGGCGCGAGCGGAATCCACGAGCGGACCGTGAATGCACAGCTGCCCGGAACGAAACCGTTCCGGGCAGCTGTGGTCAGGCGATCAGCGCGAGTAGTGCTCGACGACCAGCTGAACGTCGCAGGTGACCGGAACTTCGCTGCGCTTGGGGCGGCGAAGCAGGGTCGACTGCAGACCTTCGAGGTTGACGTTGAGGTAACCCGGAACGGCGGGGAGGACGTCCTTGTGACCACCGGCAGCGGCGATCTGGAACGGCTCGGTCTCCGCGCTCTTCGGGTGGACCTGGATGGTCTGACCTTCCTTGACGCGGAAGGACGGACGGTCCACGCGCTGTCCGTCAACGGTGATGTGACGGTGCACGACGAACTGACGGGCCTGGGCGATGGTCCGGGCGAAGCCGGAGCGCAGGACCAGAGCGTCGAGACGCATTTCGAGGAGCTCGACCAGGTTCTCACCGGTCAGGCCTTCAAGGCGCTTGGCTTCCTTGTAGGTCTTGAGCATCTGGGCCTCGCGGATGCCGTACTGGGCGCGCAGACGCTGCTTCTCCTTGAGACGGACCGAGTAGTCGCTGTCGTTGCGACGACGAGCACGGCCGTGCTCACCTGGAGGGTAGGGACGACGCTCGAAGTACTTCTCCGCCTTCGGGGTCAGCGGCATGCCGAGTGCGCGCGAGAGGCGCGCCATCCGGCGGTTACGTGCTGGTGCTGGCACTGTGAAACCTTTCATTCATCTGGATCGTTCCGACCGGCCTGAGGTTCTCGCCCCTGTCGGAACTGTTGTTTCTCCGGTTGAGAAAGAGGGATTGAGCGTCGAGATCCGCTCGCACCGACCGCCTTCAGCGTGCAGGCACAACAGCTGTTCATCTTACCCGATCGCCGGACCTCTCCGCAAAAGCCTCTGCCCGCCAAAGCCCGGCGACACACCATACGGACTGCGGACCATTCAGCACCCTCAATGCAACCGCATGGTTGCATCAAAGTCCATTTGGTGCAATAATTTAGTTGCACCAAGTATCGGGAAGGAGAACTGGCCATGACCACCAATCCACCGGCTCACTGCGATGAGGAGTCATACACGGTGAGACGGACGATCCGGATCCACGCCGACGCCGCCAGGGTGTGGAAAGCCGTCACGGAACCACGCCACATCAGCCGCTGGTTCGCACAGACCGACATCGATACCCGCACCCGCTGCGGAACCATGCGATTCGACGATGACCCCGACCATCACTGCGGAACTGCGCGGTCCGACGACGAGACCGGCTCGATTCCGTTCGCAGTCGTCGCGTCCGTCGAGGAACGGTCGATCACTTACCGGTGGAACAACGACGAGGCGGCACCGCAGACTCCGGCGCGGTACACGCCGAAGTCGGCCACCGAATTCACCTTCACGCTGCGCCCGGACGGCCAGGACACGGTGCTCACGGTGGAGGAGACCGGCTTCGAACTCACCACCGATCCGCGCCGCAATCTGCACAGCCACACTGTGGGATGGACCTTCCAACTCGACAAACTCGTCACACTGTTCGACACGACCGCGGAGGCGGCCCGATGAGCACGCCCGACCTGGTCCCGATCTTCCACGCGCTGGGCGATCCCACCCGGTGGGACATTCTCAGTGCCCTGGCAGATGAGGACGCCTCCGCCTCCGAGCTCGCGGAGAAGATGCCGGTATCGCGCCAAGCGATCGCCAAACACCTCGACATGCTGGAGGCAGTCGGGTTGGTGACCTCCCGACAGGAAGGGCGCCACCGCAGATACCGGGCGCTCGGCTCCGAGCTCAGCACCGCCGCACGGAAGCTCGATGCCATCGGAGAACGCTGGCAGCGACGTCTGGAATCCATCAAGGTCATCGCCGAAGAGCTCTGATCCACCGCCACTGCATTGCAAGGAAGGGATGACCCATGACGAACAACCCCGAGAAGGCTCATGCTCGATGCTGCGCCTCACCCGCCGGTGCTCAAACCACGCCCGGCGACACTGTTCGGCTGAGCGCTACGAGGCCCGCGACCGAGAACGCCTATCCGGCTGCCGTCGCACGGGACGAGTTCGAGGAACAGATCCGGGAATTGAGGATCCGGGAGAAGCGGCATACACATGAGGCCGATGCCATTGCGGCCGCTCGACGACGACTGCCCATGGTGGAGGTTCCGGCCGACACGCCGCTGACCGGACCGGCCGGCACTGTCCCTCTCCTCGACGCCTTCGCCGGCCGCTCGCAGCTGATCAGTTATTACATGATGTGGCATCCCGGCTGTCCTGCCGCGGAACAGTGCGAAGGATGCACCTGGAACAATTCGCAGATGTCCGAGCTCTCCTACCTTCATGCCCGGGACATCACCTATGCGGTCTTCAGTCAGGGACCGTACGCAGAGAGCGCGAAGTACCACGAGTTCATGGGATGGTCGATGCCGTTGTATTCGGCGGCCGATTCGCTGGGCACCCTGTTGGAGGGCCGCACTCAGGGCATGATGCATCTGGTCTGCTACGTGCGTCGAGGCGATCGGATCTTCGAGACCTATTGGACGACGCTGCGTGGGGTCGAAGCGGTGGACACCAACTTCAGGCTGATGGACCTGACAGTCTGGGGCCGCCAAGGAGCATGGGAAGACTCCCCCGATGGATGGCCGCAGTACGACCACGACGGTCTCACCCGCATCGACGGTCGTCCCACGGCCCAGTGGCAACGTCTGCGGGCCGGCTTCGACGACGCCCTGAGCGTCTCCTGATCCGCCGACCACTGCGCCGAAACGTGTCAGGGCGCCGGTCGGCTCACCTGTCTCAGGAGCGCAGAATCCGCTGCAGGGTCTCGAGTCTCTCCTGCAGGGAGCGTTCGAGACCGTTGCCGGTCGGCTCGTAGTAGCGTTTCCCGGTCAGCGTGTCCGGCAGGTAGTCCTGCGGGGCGACGCCGTGTGGGTAGTCGTGGGAGTACTTGTAGCCCTTGCCGTGGCCGAGCTCCTTGGCCCCCGGATAGTGGGCGTCACGCAGGTGGAGGGGCACCTGGCCCGCGAACCCGTTCTTGACGTCGGCGATCGCCGCGTCGATGGCGCGGTAGGAGGCATTGGACTTCGGGGCCATCGCGAGATAGGTGACCGCCTCGGCGAGGGGAATGCGACCTTCGGGCATCCCGATGTTCGCCACCGCTGTCGAGGCGGCGACGGCGATCGGCAGGGCCTGCGGGTCGGCCATCCCGATGTCCTCGGCAGCGGAGATGACGATCCGGCGGGCGATGAAGCGCGGGTCCTCACCGGCCACGATCATGCGGGCGAGGTAGTGCAGAGCGGCGTCGACGTCGGAGCCGCGGATCGATTTGATGAACGCCGAGATGACGTCGTAGTGCTGATCGCCGTTCTTGTCGTAGCGCAGCACGGTTTCGCTGCTGGCTTCGGCGCACGCGGCCTCGGTGATCAGGATCGGCGCGGCTCCGCCGCCCGTGGCGTCGTCCTGGCCGGCGTCGTCCTGGCCGGCGTCGTCCGCCGAGGTGCCGTCTGCCGAGGCCTCGGCCCCCTTGGTCTCGCCATCCGCAGCAGAGTCCGCAACAGAGTCCGCAGCGTCGTCCGCAGCGTCGTCCGCAGCATCGGCCGAGCCGACATCATCCGCCGAGGCGTCGGCCTCCTCAGCATCCTCGGGGTCCCCGATGTTCTCTGACCCCTCCGAGCTCTCTGACCCCTCCGCGCTCTCTGACCCCTCCGAGCTCTCTGACTCCCCCGTGTTCTCTGACTCCTCTGCGCTCTCTGACTCCTCCGCGCTCTGCGCGAACTTCGCCTGCGCCGCCGCAATCCCGGCGGCCGCCTCGAGGACGGTCAGGGAGCGCCTCGCATCGGCTCCCGCGATCCGGACGATGAAGTCCTTGCCAGCGGGCTCGAGCTCGAACTGTCCGGCGAGTCCCCGTTCGCTGCTCACAGCGCGGTCGAGCAGCTTCGCGATCGCCGCGTCGTCGAGCGGCCGCAGAGTCAGCAGCAGGGACCGCGACAGCAGCGGTGAGATGACCGAGAACGACGGATTCTCCGTGGTCGCCGCGACGAGGACGACGAGACGGTTCTCCACCGCGGGCAGCAGGGCATCCTGCTGGGCCTTGGAGAACCGGTGGATCTCGTCGAGGAACAGCACCGTGGTCCGACCGTACATCTCGCGTTCGCGGCGGGCGGTCTCGATCACCTGGCGCACGTCCTTGACTCCGGCCGTGATGGCCGAGAGTTCGACGAATGTGCGCCCGGGAGCGTGGGAGATGACGTGGGCCAGCGTCGTCTTGCCGACTCCCGGCGGACCCCACAGGATCACCGAGGAGGCTCCTGCGCGGTCTCCCCCGCTCGCCTCGACGAGCTGGACCAGGGGCGAGCCGGGGAACGTCAGATGCTCCTGGCCGACCACCTCGGCGATGGTGCGCGGACGCATCCGCACCGCCAACGGGTCGAGGGCACGGCCGAGCTGAGATCCCGCTCCCGAAGGGCCGGCGCCCGGACCAGGGGAATCCTGGCTCGGGCCGCCGGTCGAGAAGAGGTCAGGGCCCTCTGTCATCGTCCGTCCTGTGTCATCAACTGCTCGGTGCCATCGACTATTCGGCGTCGTCGTCTTCCGGTTCGGCGTCGACGCCGGCCTGGGCGCGCTGCTCGGGCGTGATCGGTGCCGGAGCCTGCGTCAGCGGATCGTATCCGGCGCCGGTCTTCGGGAAGGCGATGACCTCGCGGATCGAATCGACGCCGGCCAGCAGGGACACGATGCGGTCCCAGCCGAAGGCGATTCCACCGTGCGGGGGTGCGCCGAACTTGAACGCCTCGAGGAGGAAGCCGAACTTCTCCTGTGCGTCCTCGTCGGAGATGCCCATGATCCGGAACACCCGCTCCTGGACGTCCCGGCGGTGGATGCGGATCGAGCCGCCGCCGATCTCGTTGCCGTTGCACACGATGTCGTAGGCGTAGGCCAGGGCTGCTCCCGGGTCCTCCTCGAGGGTGTCGAGGTACTCCGGCTTCGGCGCGGTGAAGGCGTGGTGGACGGCTGTCCACTGGCCGCTGCCGACAGCGACGTCACCGGAGGCCACGGCTTCGGCGGCGGGCTCGAACAGGGGTGCGTCGACGACCCACACGAAGGCCCAGTCGCCCTCCTTGATCAGTCCGGTGCGCTCGGCGATCTCGCGGCGGGCCGCACCGAGCAGCGCCCGTGAGCTCGAGGCGTCACCGGCGGCGAAGAAGATCGCGTCGCCCGGCTTCGCGCCCGCGGCCTCAACGAGCCCGGCTTTCTCGGCCTCGGAGATGTTCTTGGCCACGGGGCCGGTCAGAGTGCCGTCCTCGCCGACGAGGACGTAGGCCAGGCCCTTGGCGCCGCGCTGCTTCGCCCAATCCTGCCAGGCGTCGAGCTGACGGCGGGGCAGCGAGCCGCCGCCGGGGTGGACGACCGAACCGACGTAGGGCGCCTGGAAGACCCGGAACGGGGTGTCGGCGAAGTACGCGGTGAGGTTGTGCAGCTCGAGGCCGAAGCGCAGGTCGGGCTTGTCGCTGCCGTACTTCTCCATCGCCTCGTGATAGGTGATGTGCGGGATCGGGGTCTCGATGTCGTAGCCGATGAGCTTCCACAGGGCGCGGAGGATCTCCTCGGACAGCGCGATCACGTCCTCCTGCTCGACGAAGGAGGCCTCGATGTCGAGCTGGGTGAACTCGGGCTGCCGGTCGGCCCGGAAGTCCTCGTCGCGGTAGCAGCGGGCGATCTGGTAGTAGCGTTCCATGCCCGCCACCTGCAGCAGCTGTTTGAACAGCTGCGGCGACTGCGGGAGTGCGTACCAGGATCCGGGCTGCAGGCGCGCGGGGACGAGGAAGTCGCGGGCGCCCTCCGGGGTGGACCGGGTCAGGGTCGGGGTCTCGATCTCGACGAAGTCGTGCTCGTCGAGGACGCTGCGGGCGGCCTTGTTCACGGCCGAGCGCAGGCGCATCGTCGCCGCCGGGCCGGACCGGCGCAGGTCGAGGTAGCGGTAGCGCAGGCGGGTCTCCTCGCCCACGGTGCCGGAGTCCTCGGCATGGTCGGAGACCTGGAACGGCAGAGCCTGGGCCTCGGCAAGGATCTCGACCTTCGTGTCGACGATCTCGATCTCACCAGTGGGCAGGTTGGGGTTCGTGTTGCCCTCGGGACGCAGCGAGACGGTACCGGTGACCTTGACGACAGTCTCATTGCGCAGCGCATGGGCGTCGTCCTCGCGCACCACCACCTGGACGATTCCCGAAGCATCACGCAGATCGATGAAGGCGACGCCTCCGTGATCGCGACGACGGTCGACCCAGCCTGAGAGGGTGACTGTTTGTCCTGCATGGGAGGCTCGCAGGCTTCCGGATTCGTGGCTTCGCAGCACGTAGGGCTCCTTTACGATGTTTATGTGGCAGCGCGTGAACAATGATAGTCGCTCGGTCACCGGATCCCGCACGTCCGCCTGGGCGACGGCCCCGTCCGCAGGCACGTGAGCGATCCGCCCCCGCAGGCACGAGAAGAGGATGCAATGAGTGTCGAAGATCTCAGTTCGGAGCACCACTCCGCCCCCACCTCGGCGCAGGTCGAGGTGGCCGCGGAGACGTTCCGGATGCTGGCATCGAGCACCCGCCTGCGCCTGGTCTGGACCCTGGTCAACCAGGAACTCGACGTCTCGTCCCTCGCCGAGGCGATCGGCGCCGCCGTGCCCACGGTGAGTCAGCACTTGGCGAAGATGCGCTTGGCCGGCCTGATCTCCTCCCGCCGGGACGGCCGGAGGATCTTCTACACCGTCGACGACCCGCACGTGGTGTCGATGGTCCGCGAGATCTTCGATCACATCGCTCCGGACGGATCGCTGGCGCCGGACCCGATCTGAGCCCAGCGCCGAAGTGGCCGCGGTTCATGTGGCCCGTTCCCGGCGCCGGGCGCACCTCTCAGGCCCGGTAGACCCGCGGCCAGCGGTCGGCGGCGGCTGGCTCCCAGGTCTCGGGGTCGGCGGCAGACTGCTCGCCGGAGCGGATGTCCTTGATCTCGTGGCCGGCCTCACCGTCGGTGAACCACACGAACGGGATCTCCCTCTTCTCGGCGTAGCGGATCTGCTTCCCGAACTTCGCCGCGCTCGGTGAGACCTCGCAGGCGATGTCGCGGGAGCGCAGGGCCGTGGCCACGGCGTCCGCCTCGGCGCGGCGTTCCTCATCAGTCACGGCGACCACGACCACCGACGGAGTGCCGCGGGTGGCGGTGATGCCGGTCTCGGGGTCGAGGATGTGAGCCATCAGCCGTGACACGCCGATCGACATCCCGACTCCCGGGTAGTTCTTCTTGCCCACCTTGGCCAGTGAGTCGTATCGCCCTCCGGAGGCGACGGAACCGAGCTCTTCGTGGCCGAGCAGCTGGGTCTCGTAGACGGCTCCCGTGTAATAGTCGAGGCCGCGGGCGATCTTCAGCTGCGCCACGATGACGCCGGGGGCGCGTTCGTGCGCGGCCGCGAGCATGGTCGTCAGGGATGCGAGGCCCTCCTCGAGGAGCGGGTGCTCGACGCCCAGCGCCCGCACCTCGTCGGCGAAGTCGGGCGAGTCCGATTCGATCGCCGCGAGTGTCAGGCACAGCTGCTGCTGCCGCTCGTCCGCTCCGGCTTCGATGCTGAGCAGCCTCGCGACCTCCTCGGGTCCGACCTTGTCGTACTTGTCGAGGCAGCGCAGCACTGCCTGGATGTTCTCCAGCCCGATTCCGCGGGCGAACCCTTCGAGAAGGCGGCGGTCGTTGACGACGATCCGGATGCCGGGCACGCCGAGGGGCGCCAGCCGGGCGAAGGCGTCAGCGACGGCCAGTGGGATCTCGACCTCGAAGTGGCCCGGGAGGTCGGTGTCGGCGATGACGTCGATGTCGGCCTGGATGAACTCACGGTACCGGCCCTGCTGGGGGCGTTCGCCCCGCCACACCGGCTGGATGCGGGTGGCTTTGAAGGGGAAGGCGAGTTCGGCCGCATTGTCCGCGACGTAGCGGGCCAGCGGCACGGTGAGGTCGAAGTGCAGACCCAGGGGGTTGCGATCGGCGCCCTCGGAGTGGAGCCGGGAGAGGGCGAAGATCTCCTTGTCGATCTCCCCGTCCTTGGCCAGCTGGCTCAGAGGTTCGACCGCGCGGTGGTGGATGGAGGAGAATCCGTGCAGGGCGAAGGTGTGGTCGAGGATGTCGATGATCTTCTTCTCGATCACTCGTTGGGCCGGTAGCCTCTCCGGGAATCCGGACAGGCGGGCTGACTTCGCCATTGTTCTCCTAACTTAAGGGTGCAGCGCGAAACTCGGTGCGGCGTCGGCTGCGGTCTCGTGTCAATGCGGTCCGCGGACGTTGAAGGAGTCCGCGGATGTGGTGCGGCCCGACTCAGAGGAAGGGGTTGGTCGCCAATTCGTGACCGACCCGTGAGCGTGGACCGTGTCCAGGATAGATGGGAACGTCGGGCAGCGTGGTGAACGCCCGCAGTGTCGCCGCCATCGCCTCGGCGTCGCCTCCGGGCAGATCGACCCGCCCCATCGCCCCGGCGAAGACGACGTCACCGGTGAAGATGACCTCCTCGCCGTCCGCGCGCACGCGCAGCAGCGTCGATCCCTCGGTGTGCCCGGGGGCCGCGACCGCGGTGATGCTCAGGCCGGCGATCTCGAGGGTCTGACCGTCCTCGAGCCCTGCGACCGCGGGCGCCTTCCAGTCGCGCACGAGCGGTTCGAGCAGCGGTGCGAACTGCGGGCTCAGGGTCTCCGCCGGTTTCTCGAGGCGGTAGTGATCGGGCGTGCCGAGGTGCACCGGAACATCCCAGCGGGCCAGCACAGTGGTCAGGCCGAGGATGTGATCGGGGTGACCGTGGGTGAGGAAGACCGCCTGCGGGGCGAGCTGCTCCTCGGCGACCAGCCGCTCCAGCCCGGGCGCACAGTCGAATCCGGCGTCGACGAAGACGCACTCGTCCGTGCCGTCCGCGCGCACCGCGTAGCAGTTGACATCGAGGAATTCCGCCTGGGTCACAAATACGTCCATGGGCAGAGTCTAACGACAGGCCTGCGGATCGTTATGCTGGGATAACGTCAATATCGAGTGATCGGCCGGGAACGGATTCCCTGCCGGTTCGACCGATGGAAACAAGGTGAGAAACATGTCGACCCCGACACCGAAGCCAGTCCCTCGTCCCTCGTCGCTCCCCCGCCCCAAGGCGGCCGCCGTGACGGGAACGACAGTGGACCACGATGCCGAAGTCCACCGCGCGATGGCTCATGGACGAGCCGATGACGAGGGCAACGTCTTCGTCATCACCGCGGAGGGCGAACGCTCGGTCGGACAGTACCCCGACGCCGGAGCAGAGGCCGCGCTCGAGTACTTCGCGAAGAAGTACGTCGAACTGGTGGAGAACGCAGCTCACCTGCGCAACCGACTCTCAGCAGGCGCTCCCGGCCGCGATGTCGCAGCCGCCGCGAAAGCACTGCAGGAGACGCTGCCCGAAGCGAATGCCGTCGGAGACCTCAAGGGTCTGTCGGCGACCCTGGACACCCTGATCTCCGACGCCAAGTCCAGAGAGGCTCAGCAGTCCGCGCAGGCCGAGGCCGCGAAGCTGGCAGCGGTCGAGGAGCGCGAGGAGCTCGTCACCGAGGCCGAGGCCCTGGCCGGTCGCGATCCGGAGAAGATCCAGTGGAAGCAGTCGGGGGCACGGATGCGTGAGCTCTTCGACCTGTGGAAGGAGAAGCAGCGGACGGGCCCGAGGCTGCCCCGCGCGCTCGACCAGGAGCTCTGGGGACGCTTCTCCCAAGCGCGCACCACCTTTGAGCACAAGCGCAAGGAGCATTTCGCCGAGCTCGACAAGCTCAACTCCGAAGGCAAGCGGATCAAGGAGAAGATCGTCGCCGAGGCGGAGGGACTGTCCGGATCGACCGACTTCCGGCATGTGTCCAGCCAGTTCAAGGAGCTGATGAACCAGTGGAAGCGCGCCCCGCGCGCATCCCGGAAGGACGACGACGCCCTGTGGGCGCGGTTCCGTGCCGCACAGGACGTGTTCTTCGCCGCCCGCGACGCCGAGAACGCCGCCCTCGACGAGGAGTACAAGGGCAACCTCGAGGTCAAGGAAGCACTGCTGGGACGGGCACAGGCGCTCCTGCCGATCACGGATCCGGCTGCGGCGAAGAAGGAGCTGCGGGCGATCCAGGACGAATGGGAAGAGGCGGGCAAGGTGCCCCGCGCCGACGTCTCACGGATGGAGAACGGACTGCGCGAGGTCGAGCGGGCCCTGACCGAGGCCGAGGAAGAGGCGTGGAAGCGCAGCAACCCGGAGACCAAGGCACGCACCTCGGGAGCACTGAGCCAGCTCGACGATTCGATCACAGAGCTCGAGCTCAAGCTCGAGAAGGCTCGTGAGAGCGGGAATGAGAAGGCCGTCGCCGACGCGCAGGCCGCTCTCGACGCCCGTCGTGCCTGGCGGGACCAGCTCGCCCGCACAGCCGCCGAACTCAACTGACGGTCTGGCGTCCGCCGAGCTCAGCTGGCGGTCAGGCGTCCGTCGAGCTCGGCTGACAGTCAGGCGTCCGTCGAGCTCGGCTGACAGTCAGGTGTCCGTCGTCCACAGATCGCGGCGGACGAGTGGCAGGCGTGTCCACAGGCCGCGTCCGGGCTCTTGATAACGCTTCCATGCAGCGCGATAGTTGCTGCATGGAAGCGTTGTTTCATCTCCGGGACTACGGCTACGAGCATCTCACCGAGCTGACGATGGACGGTCTGCTCAGCCGACTGACGGAGTCGACCTGGGTGCGCACCGGCGCGGTGCTGGGCCCCGAGGACCGGATCGACGCTCTTCGCACGGAAGTGCCGCCTCGCCTCGTGCTCTCACATTCCACCGCCTGGTGGGTCTACACGGGTCTGGGCAGAGCCCCGAGCCCACTGTCGTTCATCACGTATCCGCGGCGCCGATTCGTCGACGACACCGACGCGGTCGTGCATGAGCTGCGGCTGAGCATCCACGACCGCACGACCATCAACGGCCTCGACATCACCACCGAAGATCGCACGCTCTACGACCTCCTGCTTCCCTTCGCGAGAACACGCGGTCAGGACGAGGACCGGCGGCAAAGGGCGATCCCCGCGGTCAGACACCTCGTCGAGGAGATGCCGCTGCCGGCGCGCCGGCGGTTCAGCCTCTACCTCGAAGGGCTCTCCCGGCGGCCCTACATCCAGCAGATCCGCGACATCTTCGCCCAGGTCCGGGCATCGATCGAATGATCGCCGGCGACCAACCGCGCAAGCCCCTCCAGCGTTCGAACGCTGACGCTCATCCAGCTTTCGAGAGCGACAGCTCAAACGGCTTTCGAACGCTGAAGCCCAACTCGCTTCCCAGCTTGGGCTCTGGGAAGCCCATCCCGCTTCCCAATGCCCAAGCTGCGCGCGTTCACCCTCCGGAGATGCGGTAGACGTCGAAGACGCCCTCGACCTTGCGCACTGCGGACAGCACGGTGCCCAGATGACTGGCATCGCTCATCTCGAAGACGAACTTCGACTGGGCGACCCTCGCCCTCGATGTGGCCACTGAGGCGGAGAGGATGTTGACGTGGGTGTCGGTGAGCGTCTTGGTGATGTCGGAGAGCAGGCCCGAGCGGTCGAGGGCCTCGACCTGGATCTGGACCAGGTATACGCCGCTCGTCTTGTCACCCCAGGAGACGTCGACCAGGCGCTCGGGTTCCCGCTTGAGCGAAGTGACGTTGGGACAGTCGACACGATGCACGGACACTCCTGATCCGCGGGTGACGAAGCCGATGATCTCGTCGCCCGGGACCGGAGTGCAGCATCGGGCGAGTTTGACGAGGACATCGTCGACGCCCTTGACGATGACGCCTTCGGAGGAGGACAGGTGCCCGGAGGACTGCCCGGTGCGGTTCCGAGGAGCCGGCGGGAGAACCGAGACCTCCTCCTCAGCGCCTACTTCCTTGGCCAGCAGGTCCGTGACGTGGGCGGCGGACACCGTGCCGTTGCCGATGGAGGCGTAGAGCGCGGAGACGTCGTTGAGCCGCAGATCGTTCGCGACAGTCTGCAGCGCCTCCTGATTCATCAGCGCCGAGGCGGACAGACTGTGCCTGCGCATCGCACGCGCCAGCTGTTCGCGGCCGCTGTCGATCGCCTCTTCGCGGCGTTCCTTCGAGAACCACTGGCGGATCTTGCTGCGGGCACGCGGGCTCTTGACGAAGCCCAGCCAGTCACGGCTGGGTCCGGCGTTCTCGTCCTTCGAGGTGAACACCTCGACGGAGTCACCGTTCTTCAGCTCCGTGTCGAGAGCGACGAGACGGCCGTTGACCCGGGCGCCCATGGTCTTATGACCCACCTCCGTGTGCACGGCATAGGCGAAGTCGACGGGTGTGGCGCCCGCCGGCAGACTCATCACATCGCCCTTGGGGGTGAAGACGTAGACCTCCTTCGAGTTCACCTCGTAGCGCAGGCTGTCGAGGAACTCGTCGGGGTCGCTGACCTCGCGCTGCCATTCGAGCAGCTGGCGCAGCCATGCGGCATCGTCGACCTCGCCGGCGTCGGAGACCTTGACCGAACGGGCGGTGTTCGAGGTGATCGCCTTGGAGGCGCTGCCCCGGTCCTTGTACTTCCAGTGCGCTGCGACTCCGAACTCGGCCCGGCGATCCATCTCGTGGGTGCGGATCTGGATCTCGACGGGCTTGCCATTGGGACCGATGACCGTGGTGTGCAGGCTCTGGTACATGTTGTACTTCGGCATCGCGATGTAGTCCTTGAACCGCCCGGGCACCGGGCTCCACCGGGAGTGGACGATTCCCAGGGTCGCGTAGCATTCGCGCACGGTCTCGACGAGGACCCGGACACCGACGAGGTCGTAGATGTCGGCGAACTCGTGCCCGCGGACGACCATCTTCTGGTAGATCGAGTAGTAGTGCTTGGGGCGACCCGTGATCGAGGATTCGATGCCGGACTTCACGAGCTCTGACTGCAGCTCCTTCGACACCGTCGAGAGGTACTTCTCGCGTTCGGGGGCGCGGTCGGCCACGAGGCGGACGACCTCGTCGTAGACCTTGGGGTGGAGCACTTGGAAGGACAGATCCTCGAGTTCCCACTTGATCGTGTTCATGCCCAGCCGGTGAGCCAGCGGGGCATAGATCTCGAGGGTCTCACGAGCCTTTTTGGCACTCGACGACGCAGGGACGAACCGCCACGTGCGCGCGTTGTGCAGGCGATCGGCGAGTTTGATCACGAGGACGCGGATGTCCTTGGCCATCGCCACGATCATCTTCCGCACGGTCTCCGACTGCGCGGCCTGACCGTAGGTGAGCTTGTCGAGCTTCGTGACCCCGTCGACCATAGCGGCGACTTCGGCGCCGAACTCGTCGGTCAGCTGCTGGAGGGAGTACTCGGTGTCCTCCACCGTGTCGTGCAGGAGGGCAGCGGCCAGTGTCACCGGCAGCATGCCGATCTCGGCAAGAATCGTGGCGACCGCGATCGGGTGAGTGATGTAGGGATCGCCGGACTTGCGGCTCTGACCGCGGTGGGCCACCTCGGCGACCTGGTAGGCCCTGACCACCAGGTCGGTGTCGGCTTTCGGGTGGTTCGCCTGCAGGGCCTGGATCATCGGGCCCAAGACGCGCGGGTAGCCAGGGTTGTTCTGCGCCCTGGCCGCCCACCAGGCTAGGCGGGAGATGCCTCGCGGACGGCGCGATTCAGCTGAAGAAGCCATGGCATCCCCTCTCTTCCGGTCAGACTTCGGCGTGGATCACCGGCGGAACGTCGTCCGCTCCGTTCCTCAATCGTAGTTCACGCACAGCTTCTTCCTGTTCCCGGACAGCGGGCTCGTTCGCCCTGAGCAGAGCGTAAAGAGGACTGGCGACGAACAGGGTCGAAGCTGCAGCGACAATCGTACCGATGAACAGCGACAGAGAGATATCGACCAGCGTGCCCGCACCCAGCATGAACACGCCGATGAACAGAATCGATGCGATGGGGAGGACCGAGACGACCGAGGTGTTGATCGAACGAACCGTGGTCTGGTTGATGCCCAGGTTGACGAGCTCGGAGAACTTGAGGTCGCGTTTGTCCTGGAACCGCGTCGTGTTCTCCCGGATCTTGTCGAAGACCACCACCGTGTCGTAGAGCGAGAAGCTCAGCACCGTGAGGAAGCCGATGACGGCTTCGGGGGTGACTTCGAACCCGGTGACGGAGTAGATGCCCATCGTCACGACCATGACGACGAACAGACCGACGATCGCCGCCAACGACATCTTCCAGGTGCGGAAGTACAGTGCCATCACGATCATGGCGATGGCGACGAAGATGATGAGAGCGCGGAACATCTTCTCGGTCACGTCCTGGCCCCATTGCGGGCCGACGAACGTCGAGGTGACGTCCTCGGCCGGGACCTCGTAGCCGGCGACCAGCGCGTCGCGGACTGCCTGCATCTGCGCGTCCGAGAGCTGGTTGGTCTCGATCTTCACCGCGGTGTCGCCCGTCGGGGTCAGACGCGGCTCGGACGCCGGTGCGACCTCGGTGACGATGCTCTCACCCTTGGTCGCCGAGGTGTCGCTGATGTTGTCGATCTGGAACTGCGAGCCGCCGCGGAACGCGATGCCGAGGTTGAACCCCGAGATCAGCGGAACGAGCAATGACAGCAGAACCAGGGCGCCGGAGATCATCAGCCAGAGCTTGGCTTTCCCGACGAACGGGATCGACGATTCACCGTTGTGGAGGCGGTTGCCCCAGGCGAAGAACCTCTTCACTTGTCTGCCTCCTCGTTGCGTGCTGCCTCTTCTGCGGCCTTCTGCGCGGCCGCCTTCCGTTCAGCGATCGACATGGCGGTCGCTCCGGCAGGGGCCGACGCCGACCTGCGCGAGGCGTCCTTCTTCGCCGGGCCGTGCTTCTTGGCTCTGCTTGCGGCCTTGCCGGACTTGCTTGCCGCCTTCTCAGCCGTGCTTGCCGACCTGTCGGCCTTGCCTGACGCCGTGTCAGCCGTGCTTGCGGCCTTGCCGTCTCGCGTGGGCGCCTCCACAGCCCCCTCCCGCTCCTCGGTCAGAACGGACCCTTCGGCCACCTCGGCGTCCAAGCCGACCTTCCGCGCACGAGCCTTCTCACGACGCTTCGTCTCTGGCTTCTTCTCACTGTCATCAAGGTCGATGCCCAACGCACCGCGGTAAGCGGCCGGCTTCACGCCGAGGAGGCGCGGATCCATACCCGACATCGGGTGGCCCTCGCCGAAGAACTTCGTCCGGGCGAGCACTTCGAGCATCGGGTGGGTGAAGAGGAAGACGATGAGGACGTCGACGATCACGGTCAGGCCGAGGGTGAACGCGAAGCCGCGCACCGATCCGACAGCCAGGATGTAGAGGATCACCGCGGCGAGCATGTTGACGGCCTTGGAGGCGTAGATCGTGCGCTTCGCGCGTTCCCAACCGACTTCGACGGCGGACAGCAGCATCCGGCCGCTGCGCAGTTCGTCTCGAACACGTTCGAAGTAGACGATGAACGAGTCAGCGGCCATGCCGATGCCGATGATGATGCCTGCCACTCCTGCCAAGGACAGCCGATAGCCGTATCTCCACGAGACGATGAGCAGCAGCAGGTACGTCAGGACGCCGGCGACGACGAGGCTCGAGACGGTGACCAGGCCGAGGACCCGGTACTGCAGGAGCGAGTAGACGACGACGAGGAGCAGACCGACGACGCCGGTGAGCAGACCGATCATCAGGTAGTTCGAGCCCAGGGTCGGCGAGATCTGCTGTTCGCTCTGGACCTGGAAGCTGATCGGGAGGGAGCCGTTCTTCAGCTGGTTGGCCAGCGTCTGCGCCTCGTCGAGGGTGAAGTTGCCGGAGATCTCGGCATTGCCGTCCGTGATGACTGCATTGGATGTCGGCGCGGAGAGCACGAGTCCGTCGAGAACGATGGCGAACTGGTTGTAGGGCTGCTGCTTGCCGGTGATGTCCGAGGTGATCTGCTTGAAGATCTCACGGCCCGTCGCGTCGAACTCGATGTTGACCGCCGGATTGTTCGTCTGGACGCCGTTGGCTCCGGCGGCATAGCCGAAGTTGGCGTCCGCCAGGTGGTCTCCGGAGAGCTCCACCGGTCCGAGGATGTATTTGGCCTGTCCGTCCTCCGCGCAGGAGACGACTGGCTCATCAGCAGGGAGCTGCTGACCGCCGGTGCGATTGCTCGGGTCGGTGCAGTCGAGTTCGCCGAACCGCTGCATGACCTTCTCGGTCTGCCACTTGTCCGCGTCCTTCTCTGGATCGAAGAGCGGCCGCGGGGTCGAATCGGTGACCTTGGACTGTCCGCTGTCGGCAGGCGGAGTGCCCTGAGCTTGTTTGGCGGATTCGGTCGTGGCGCCACCGGCGCGTACGACCTCGCCACCGCCGGACGGAGCCTGCTCCTCACCCTGAGTGCCTGCTTCGGAGTTGCCCTGAGCACCGGCATCGCCCTGACCGCCGGAATCACCGATCAGGTCTTCGAGGCGCTTGCGCTCTTCGTCGGAGAGCCCCTGGGAGGGATCACCGCCCTGTCCTCCGCCCTGCTCCTGCTCCTTCATGATCTGTTCCTGGGAGCGGGGGTCGCCGACAACGGCGACGCGCCGGAAGACCAGCTGCGCCGAGGACCGGACCAGTTCGCGGGTCTCCTCATCGGGGTTGCCGGGGAGATTCACGATGATGTTGCGGTCACCCTGGGTGGTGATCTCGGCTTCCGAGACACCTGTCGAGTCGACCCGCTGGCGGATGATCGCCACAGCCTGATCGAGCTGTTCCTTGCTGATCGCCGTGTCCTTCGACACCTGGGGCTCCAGGATGATCGAAGTCCCGCCTTCGAGATCGAGGGCGAGCTTGGGGCTGGTGGTGGCGTCGGACCACACCACTCCTGCGGCGAGAATGCCGAGGAGCAGTGCCGTCACGACCGTCAGCCACAGGAAGCGCAAACCAGGACGTGGCTTTTCTTCAATGTCGGACACGAGTCAGCTTTCGATCGGGTGGGTGATTCGGGTGAGTGAATCAGTTCTTCTTGTCGTCGTCGGATCCGGGAGCAGCGTGTCCCGGCCCTTCGGTTCCGGCTCCCGGAACATCCGAGTCGGCACCCGTGACCTCGGTGTCCTTGTTATCCGTGTCCTTGACGTCAGACGCAGAGGTCCCGTCGGTCTTCGTGTCGGGACCGATGGTCGGCTCCGAGTCGGAGATGGTCGAGTCCTCGTCGCGGACGTCGTCCGCACCGGTGCGCGCTTCGTCGGAGTTGATCGCAGACGCACCCCGCCCTTCGTCGGATCCCGCGCCCGCGGTGTCCGCTTCCGCGGCTTCGGCACGCTTGCGCTCGAGCATGGCGTCGAGCTCGGCGTCGGTGATCGCCGGCGCGTCGGCGGCGTCGCCGGGTGCGTCGGAACCGGCCTCACCGGCGGCAGGCACTGCGGTGGCAGGGGTGTCGATCTGGCCGATTGCCTGGCGGTGGACACGCAGGGTGGTGCCGGGGCCGGACTCGATCGTCACCTGGTTGTTCTCCTCGTCGATGGAGACGACGGTGCCGAAGACACCGAAGGTCGTCATCACAGTGGCGCCGGGAACCAGATTCGTCTTGATCTGTTCCATGCGTGCCTTCTGCTTACGTCGCGAATTGAACAAGAAGAAGATCAACAGCGCCGCAAGCGCGAGAGGGATCAGTAAATCCACAGATTTCTACCTTTCATAAGAATCAAGTCAGTCCACTACCTTAGTTCGTCGCGAGGACTCAAGGCGAACCCATCCATTGGGATCAGTACTCATAGTTTGCTGGGATCTGCATCCCCAGATGCTTCCAAGCCGCCGAGGTGGCCACTCGACCGCGTGGTGTGCGAGAGATCAGGCCCTCCCGCACGAGGTACGGCTCGGACACCGTCTCGACCGTATCCGCCTCCTCGCCGACGGAGACCGAGAGAGTTCCCAGACCGACGGGTCCTCCCCCGAAGCGTTTGCACAGAACCTGGAGAACAGCTCGGTCGAGGCGGTCGAGTCCCAGGGCATCGACCTCATAGACCTTCAGCGCCTTGAGCGCAGCGGACTTGTCGATGACCCCGCTTCCGCGGACCTGAGCCCAGTCGCGGACCCGCCGCAGGAGTCGGTTGGCGATACGCGGGGTCCCCCGGGAACGCGTGGAGATCTCACGCAGTCCTTCGATGTCGGCTTGGATGCCGAGCATCCGGGCAGACCGGTGGAGGACCGTGAGCAGATCGGAGCTGGAGTAGAAGTCGAGGTGACCGGTGAAGCCGAAGCGATCACGCAGCGGCGCCGGGAGCAGCCCCGAGCGGGTGGTGGCACCGACGAGAGTGAAGGACGGCAGATCCAGAGGGATCGCGGTCGCTCCAGGACCTTTGCCCACGATCACGTCGACCCGGAAGTCCTCCATGGCAACGTAGAGCATCTCCTCGGCGGCTCGCGCCATGCGATGGATCTCATCGATGAAGAGGACCTCGCCCTCCTCGAGTGACGACAGAATCGCGGCGAGATCGCCGGCGTGCTGGACGGCCGGCCCCGAGGTGACTCGCAGACTCGTCTGCATCTCGTGCGCGATGATCATGGCGAGGGTTGTCTTTCCCAGCCCAGGAGGCCCGGAGAGCAGCACGTGGTCAGGAGCCTTGTTCCGTGCCTTCGCCGCGTCGAGGACGAGTGAGAGCTGTTCACGAACCTGCGGCTGGCCGATGAAGTCCTGCAGACCCTTGGGGCGCAGCGCGGCCTCCGCGTCCTGCTCGGCGAACTCGGCCTGACCGGAGACGAGGCGCTCCTCCTCCGCACCGGTCAGCCTTTGGTCCCCGAAGTCCATTTCGTATGACATGGCTTCTTCGCCTTCCATGACATCCTCCGCACCACCGAGGCGCCGATGATCCGCCGGTGTCATTTCCGTGCACCGAGAATCTTCAGCGCGGCCTTGAGGATCACCGAGGTGCCGGCATCGGTCCCGATGTCATCGGTGACCTCCTGCACCACCTCGGCGGCCTGCGGTTCCTTCCAGCCGAGGCCGACGAGAGCATCGACGACCTGCTGATTGCTGCCACCGAACGACAACTGGGGGCCGGGCGACGTTGCAGCCAGCTTGGGCAGTTTGTTCTCGAGTTCGAGGATGATGCGCGAAGCGCCCTTCTTGCCGATGCCGGGCACTCGGGTGAGTGCATTGGCATCCTGATTCGAGATGGCGGCTGCCAGCTCATCGGGTCCCATCACCGCGAGGATCGCCATGGCCAGCCTGGGACCGATTCCCGAGATCGACAGGAGCACTTCGAAAGTGTGATTCTCATCTTCGGTGGCGAACCCGAACAGAGTCATCGAGTCCTCGCGGACGACGAGAGTGGTGACCAGCTCGATGTCCGCCCCGTGACGGGTCTTGGACAAGGTGTCCGGTGTCACGTGGACTTTGCGTCCGACCCCGTACGTGAGAACGACGAGGTGGTCAGCTGCGATGCGATGAACCGTACCGCGGAGGAAACTGATCACGGACTGCCTTTCGAGTGGGAACACGTGTACGAATCCAGGTTAGCAGGATGCCTTCCGCCGCCCGGTCCGACATTCCGACGGTATCAGGCAACGGCATCCACTCTTCGTTCGACTGACCCCGTTGAACTGACCGCCTGAATGCCGAAGCTGAGTTGTGGGCGCAGTTGTGGGCGCAGTTGTGGGCGGAGTTGTCCCCCACCCGCAGGGGTTCCTCGTCAATCGAAGAGGGTGTCGATGATCTCTCGGGCGATGAACCGGGCATGCAGGATCGGCTCCCTGGCCGGATCAACCGACGCCGGTGGCACCCACGCAGGCCGCCCATCGACCAGCATCACCGCATACCAATCCGACTTATCGATCAGGTGATGATGCCGACCACACGCCAACGTCAGATTATTGACATCAGTCAGCCCGCCTTCTGACCAGGGCACAATATGGTGCACATCGCACCACCCCGGCGGAGTCTCACAACCCGGGAACGTACACCCCTGATCCCTAGCGGTGAGGATCGCGATCTGCCTGGCATTGGCGAACCGTTTCTCCGTCGCCACCTGCACTGTCTTCGCCTGCCGGCTCATCAGGTGGAAGAACACCGCCCCGTTGAGACCACCCGCGACCAACTCACTGATCGGCACCGGAGTCTCCACCCCGGTGACACCAGCACCCTTCTGGTTTGCGAGGTCTTCGGCTTTCGCCGTGACCACCAGAGCGTAGGGGGCCCCAGCAGCGACCCGGGTCATATCGATACGTGACATCAGTGTCGCGAACCGTTCATAGATCTGGTTCTTCACCGATCCCTGCTCGGCACGAACATCAACCAGGGTCCCATCCGCCCGCACACCCACCCCACCCGGAACACCAGCAGAGTCATCCGCGAGGGTGGAACCCGCCCGACCCGCGGCATCGGTGGCATCGGTGGCATCGGGCGATCCTGCTGGCAGCAGGGGTGCGTCATACCGGTCGCCGCTGAGGACGGCATCGAAGATCTCCAACATCTCCTGCCCAGCCGACTCCGCGTCTGCAGCGCCCCCGACGGCTGCACACTCACTCGGCGAACCGTCGGCACCGTTGCTGTCGTTCGTCTTCTCGGCCGTCTGGATCCGTGAGGTCAGCAGACCATGGAGCACTCCCCCGGTGATCGCATCCAACAACCCGGACAGGTCCCAGTCCCCATTCCGGCGAGCCCGCAAATTCACCCGATACCGCGACCGATCCACGGCATCGGCCGGTTCCTGACCGTCCGGGTCGATCTCCTCGAGGAGGCGGGTGAAGATCACTCGCAGGTCCGTCACCCGCACCTGCGGAGCATGCTCAACCAGAGTTTTCTCGGTCTCTGCTCGGACCTGGGGGCTGACCCAGGTCGGCAGCTTCTGCAAACACTCCCCGATGACGCCCGCCTGCCCCGCCGAGAGCACCCCGGCATGCACACTCTCAGCCACGACCGGACACAACGGTTCGACTGCCTGCCCCGACATCGACACCTGACCGCCGATATTCTTGGCCAACTCAGTCCGGCGGGTGGCTTCGGCACCGGTGAGCTGGTGACGATTCTGCACGAGAGCTTTCGTGGTCTTCGCCCCGAGATCAGTCGGGGTCCCGCACCGGTCGAAGACCGACAACGCCAGGGCGGAGACGCCTTCAAGGACGCGGGTGGCGGTTTCGACTCCATCGATGACCAGCAGCGCCTCCTCGGGTCCCATCGGACGGTCGAAGGACCGTAACTCGTTCTTGAGATGCTCGAGGCATTCGATGCTCGCCGTCAGTTCCGGAGCGGTGCGGGCCAGATCCCTCCACGCCTGATCGGTGAGGAGAGGATGCGCCACCGGTCCAGAATCAGACTCAGACCGTAGGTCCGGGTCAGTGGTGGCCAGGGCATCGGGAGCGGGGCCGGTCGCCGGGACCTCGGAAGCGGAGCCAGCGATCTGACCTTCAGTGCCAGCGATCTGACCTTCAGTGCCAGAAAGAACCGGCGAATCGGCGAGGGGTGAAGGAGGCGTGAGTGACGCACCGTCCTCGACAGCCGCGGGGTCGCACACGGGCGCGGGACCGGCAGACCGGCCTTCGGTGCCTCCGCTAGTCGCCGGTTCTGCAGGGTGCGCGTCATCGTCGGCAGGGATGGCCGGGATCGCGTCGAAACGGTCGGCCAGGGGGTGTTCTGACAGGTCGAGACCGGCCGCCTCGAGTTGGTCGCGCAGCGACCGAGGAGCACGCTTCGGCTGGGCAGCGAAGGACTTGATAGCGGGCGACTCTTCACTGTCGGCGCCGGCCGGATCGAAGCCTTGAGCCGCGCTGGTACAGCGCTTGCTCCGCTTCTTCCGGTCGGGGGTGAGAGTCATGGTCTCGTTCCGTTCGCCAACGTCTGTGTTGCCCGCTTACGTCAATTATAAGGCCTGTGAATCGAATCTGTCTAGAACGTTTTTCGAAGATAATTCGTCTTATTGCGCGTCTGATTCAAGGTGGTTGCTCTTGAGCGAGGAGAATCATTTCTGTGCACTTCCGCCTATCCTCACCGTCATCAGTCCTCGATTTGTTGTCGATGAGATCAGGCTAGCAACCGCCACTGACGCGGATGCCGGCAACGGATCCCTGGTCTGACCCACCCCCAGGATCCACTCCCCCACCCATCCCAGGCAGATACGCCAAAGGGGTCCTCAACCCTCCGGTTAAGGACCCCTGATCGAACCCGAGCACAAGATGCCCACGCCCGCCGCCTCCTGTGCGCCCGCCGCTTCCTACGCGCGACTACCGATTCTCACTCTCGTTCAGACGTGAGCCTACTTCGTCCGGCGCAGAGCCTGCGCCCACTGCTCCTGCGCCTTGGTCAGTCCGGAGCCCTGCCTGCCGCCGCTCTTCCGCTCGGTCAGGTCCTTGTTGGTGCCGGGAGTCGACTGCGCACTCATCGCTCCTCGCCATGAGTGACAGATCGCAATCGCCAGGGCGTCGGCTGCGTCGGCCGGCTTCGGGGGCGCGTCGAGGCCGAGGATGCGCGTCACCATGTTGGTGACCTGCTTCTTGTCGGCCCGGCCTGAGCCGGTGATCGCCGCCTTGACCTCCGACGGGGTGTGCATCGCCACCGGGATCCCTCGCCTCGCGGCCAGCCCCATCGTCAATCCGGACACCTGAGCCGTTCCCATGATGGTGGACACATCGTTGCGGGCGAACACCCGCTCGATGGCCACCACATCGGGGCGATACGTGTCCAACCAGGTATCGAACGCCTCGGCGAGGTTGCCCAGACGCAAGTCAACGGAATCCGCAGACGGCGTCCGCAGGACGTCGACCGCAACGATCTTCGCTTTGCGCGCGGGCAGCGTGTCGATGATGCCCAACCCGCACCGGGTCAGACCGGGATCGACACCGAGGATGCGCATCAAGCGTCGATCTCGGCCAGAACCTCGTCGCTGACGTCCGCGTTGGTGTACACGTTCTGAACCTCGTCGCTGTCTTCGAGCGCGTCGATGAGCCTGAAGACCTTCACAGCAGTATCCGCATCGAGGCTCACCTCGAGTCCGGGGACGAACGACGCGTCGGCGGAGTCATAGTCGATTCCGGCTTCGACCAACGCGGTGCGGACGGCAACCAGGTCCGTCGCCTCGCAGATGACCTCGAAGGTCTCGCTGTGATCCTTGACCTCTTCCGCACCGGCGTCCAGGGTCGCCTCGAGGATCGCATCCTCGTCGGTGCCCTCAGCAGGCACCACGATGACGCCCTTGCGGTTGAAGTTGTAGGACACGGATCCGGGATCGGCCATCGAGCCGCCGTTGCGGGTGACCGCCACGCGAACCTCGGACGCAGCACGATTGCGGTTGTCGGTCAGGCACTCGATGAGCAGAGCGACGCCGCCGGCGGCATAGCCTTCGTACATGATGGTCTCGTAATTGACTCCGCCACCGTCGAGTCCGCCACCGCGCTTGACCGCGCGAGTGATGTTGTCAGCGGGAACCGAGTTCTTCTTCGCCTTCTGGATCGCGTCGAAGAGGGTCGGGTTGCCATCGGGATCAGGTCCACCGTTTCGGGCGGCAACCTCGATGTTCTTGATCAGCTTGGCGAAGAGTTTGCCGCGCTTGGCATCGATGGCAGCTTTCTTGTGTTTAGTCGTTGCCCACTTGGAATGACCTGACACTGGTGTTCCTTCCTCTAGATAAAGCCCTTCGATTCTATACTCTCCCCACTTCCCCACGTTCGAAGCGCGCACGCAGGAACGTCGGAAGCGCGCCGAGGCGTGGCTCCGAGGGCAGAATCCGGCCATGGCCGTACCCAGAAGTCCGAATCGCGCCGAGGCGGTGGCTGCGAGGACAGAACCCGGCCCGGGCCGAACCCGGACGTCGGAAGTTCAGTCGATCACCACGGGAACTTCGGGGACCAAACCTTCCTTGGCCATGTCCAGCAGGCTGACGAGATTCTTGGGATAGACGGTCTCCGTCGTCGTGAGCAGGTCCGCACGGGACCACCACCGGAATTCCAGCAGGCTGCGCTTCTCGATGTCGGTCCACACCGCATCCTCGAGTTCGATGTCCTCGGTGGTTCGGAACGCGAAATAGGTCTCGTGCTGGTGAAGGGTCTTCTCGGTGAACTCGAAGATCTCATCGCGAATCGCCAGTGGTCCGATGAGTTCGCTCGGTTCGCATTCCAGGCCGGTCTCCTCCGCCAGTTCCCTCGCAGCCGTCTGCGCCGGGCTCTCGCCCATCTCCGAGCCGCCGCCGCAGGTCATCCACCACTGGTGCGTGGGTGTGAGGAGGTCCTGAGCACGAATCAGCAGAACCTCGTCACGCTCATTGAGCAGCACGACCCTTGAGGCTTTACGAGGCTTCATAGTTCTCCAGGAGTTGACGACGAACAGAGGTGATGCGCTGCAGGATGGTGATGCAGCAGGCGATCATCAGAATGGCAAGGGCGACCGACAGAACAATATCGGGAAGTCCCAGCCCAACCAAGCCGGTGACGACCAATGTGACCAATAAGCGGTCGGCGCGCTCGGCGATCCCGCCGGAGGCGTGGACGCCCAGACCCTCGGCTCGAGCCCGCACATAGGACACAAGCGAACCTGTGACGAGGCAGCCCAGGGCCAGCAGCGCAGTGACCGCGTCCTGGGCGCCGAGGAAGTACCACAGCGCCAGGCCGACGAACACGGCTGAGTCGGCGAGCCGGTCGAGCGTCGAGTCGAGGAAAGCTCCCCAGCGGCTGTTCCGACCGGATTCTCGCGCCATGATGCCGTCGAGCATGTCACCGAAGACGAACACGGTGATCACGAGGGTGCCGACGAACAGGTGCCCGAGCGGGTAGAAGATCAATGCGCCCGCGCTCACCCCGAGAGTGCCGATGACAGTCACCGCATCGGGAGTCAGCCCGGCACGCAGCAGCAGCTTCGCCAGCGGTCGGAAGAGTCGGGTGAATGCCGCACGGGCAATGGAATTGAGCATGGGATCAGCGAACCGTCGGAGTCGCGGACCCGGCCCCGGCCGCTTCCACTCCCGGCGCGACGTCCGGGTCAGAGCTTCGCGCCCCGAGAGCCACACCTGTTGGCACGGCAGCCTCCGGAAGCAGCTCGGGATCGAGCTCATCGAGCTCTTCCCCCAGCTCCTCCACCACTGTGGCCGGAGCCGGGGACCGCGACCCGCCGAGGTGTCGCTCCCACCACTCGAGGATGGCGTCGAAACGCTGCTTCCGGTGTCGCGGCTGGCCGGACCGTGAGAGCTCGTGGTTCTCCCCCGGGAAGACCAGCAGCTCCGTCTTCACCCCGGCCCGCTGCAGCGCGGCGTAGTACTGCTGCGCCTGTTCCAGCGGGCATCGGAAGTCGAGCTCCGAATGCATCACCAGAGTCGGGGTCCGAACCTTGGCGGTGTGAGCGAGCGGCGATTGGCGCTCGATGGCGGCGGCGTCACGTGAGGTGTACTCCTCGGCGAAGTAGCGCCCGATGTCCGAGGTGCCGATGAAGCTGCGCGGATCCAGGAACCCTCGTTCGACGATCGCTGCCCGGAAGCGGTGCTCGTGCGCGATGATCATCGCAGTGAGGAAACCGCCGTAGGAACCGCCCTGGACGCCGAGGCGGGTGCCGTCGAGGTCCGGGTTCGCGGCCAGCACATGATCGAGGACCGCGAGAACGTCGCGCATCGCGGGCTCTGCCATGTTCCCTTGGACTGCCTTGCCCCATGCCCGGGTGCGACCGTTCGATCCGCGCGGGTTCGCGTAGACGACGGCATAGCCCGCCGAGGTGAGCACCTGCGTTTCGTCGAACCACCCGTGGGTGTACTGGGAGAAGGGCCCGCCATGAATGTTGAGCACGACGGGGAACGGTCCCTCCCCTGCCGGCTTCGCGAGGCATCCGGTGACCGTTCCGCCTTCGCCCTCGACCCTGACGACCTCGGGCAGCACGAAACCGCTCGGCGCCGGATGGTCCTGCAGGATCGCAGGTGCGGCGGTCCCCGCCGACAGCGGGATCCGGGCTGCAACGGCCGGCGACTGCGGAGTCACGGCCGTGAACACCACCGCGTCGCCGTCCAGATCGAATCCGTTGACCACCGTGGTGGCATCGGTGAGGTATTCGAGATCGTCGAGTGGAAGGTTCTCCGCCGCCAGCGGAATCCGCGCGAGTCGCGCCGCACCGTCGGTCTCGATCACGGCCACGACCGAGTCACGATCGGCGCCTCCGTTCCGGCGACTGCCGCCCGCCCCGCTGCCGTGCTGAGCCCTGCCGACGATCACCGGCGGGATCTGTGCGACCGCCACCGTTTCGGGGTCGGTCAGCCTCCGCGTCTCGCCGGTGGCGAGTGAGTGGACGTAGAGGCCGGGCATCTGCGCGACGAAGTCGAGTTCGTGCGCGGTGAGATCAGCGGCGATCAGCAGCAGGGTGTCGTCGTCGATCCACCGGTGCAGCTGCACGCTCAGCCGCGGCAGCTCCACCGCCTGCGGGGCGTCGGTGCCGAGCAGCCACACGGTGGTCCTGAGATCGGGGTGGCCGCGATCGGGCTCGACGGCGGAGATCACACTGATCCGGTGTCCTCCGGGAGAGAACTGCGGGTCGTGGACGTCGGACTCCGGGTTGGCGAGGAGAGCCGACTGGTGCACCTCTCCCGAGCCTTCGACACCGGTCTTCCCCAGTCCCGGGTCGACGAGGTCGACCACGAATGCGCGCGCCGGACGGTCCCTGATGTAGCCGATCCCATTGCTCAGATAGGTCGCCGAGGTGATCCGGCGGGGAGGCTCTTCGGCTGCGGAGACGTCCTCGTCGGCGCCATAGCGCTCGGGTTCGCCGATGCGCGCGACATAGACCGCCCGGGCTCCCTGTTCGTCGATGGCGAATTCGCTCACGCCGAGGTGGTGGTCGGTGATCCGATGCGTCGTCTCGAGTGTCGGCCCCGCATAGAGCTGCGCGGCCTCCTTCCGAGGAGCACTGAGGAAGCCCGACCACCCCGAGGTGACGACTGGGGCGGAATCGTGCCAGTTGTGGCTGATCCGGATCGGCTTCTCCCCCGAGAATGCGTACAGCTGGGACAGGTAGCTGTTCGTCTCGAGATCGGGACGGGCGATGGCGATGACGACGTCGGTGTCGCGCACCACTGGGGATGAGTACTCGGCGAGGGAGTCGAGCTGGTCGGGGATCATCTGTTCCATTCCTTGGACAGTGCCGCCTGCACATCTGCATGCACCTGCGGCAGCGCTTTGGTCTGCGCCACGATGGGAAGGAAGTTCGCATCGCCACCCCACCGCGGCACCACGTGCTGATGGAGGTGTGCGGCGATGCCCGCTCCGGCCACTCCCCCTTGGTTCATCCCCAAGTTGAAGCCGTGGGGTGAGGAGACAGCGCGGATCACCCGCATCGCCTTCTGCGTGAATCGTGCGAGCTCCGTGGTCTCGGTCTCGGTCAGATCCGTGTAGTCGGCGACGTGCCGGTACGGGCAGATGAGCAGGTGACCGGGGTTGTACGGGTAGAGGTTGAGAACGGCGTACACCTCTTCGCCGCGCGCCACGATGAGCCCTTCGGCGTCGGACTTCGACGGCGAATCGCAGAAGGGACACTCGGCGATGCCGGAGTCCTTCGGCTTGTCCTGCCCTCCGATGTAGACCATCCGGTGCGGGGTCCACAGCCGTTGGAACCCGTCGGGCTCACCCGGGAACCCCGTTGCGGCCTCGACGTCGACCTCGTCGAGGTCATCCCGCAGATCCCAGGCAGCACCGGCTTCGGCGTCTGCCCCCTCGGTCATACCTGGGCCTTCGTCTCGATTGCTTTGAGAATGCGGGAGATGGCCTCGTCGACGGGCACCCCGTTGTCCTGTTCGCCGTTGCGGAAGCGGAACGACACGGCACCGGCGTCACGGTCGTCGCCTCCGGCGATGAGGGTGAAGGGCACCTTCGACTTCGAGGCGTTGCGGATCTTCTTCGGGAATCGATCGTCACTGTCGTCGACCTCGACCCGGACACCGGCGTCCTTGAGCTTGCCGGCCACCTCGGCGAGGTAGTCGTTGAACTCCTCGGCCACGGGAATGCAGGTGACCTGGACCGGCGAGAGCCAGACCGGGAACGCCCCGGCGTAGTGTTCGGTGAGGACGCCGAGGAAACGCTCGATGGAACCGAACTTCGCCGAGTGGATCATCACCGGCTGCTTCCGGGTGCCATCCGAGGCCTGGTATTCCAGGCCGAAGCGCTCGGGCTGGTTGAAGTCGAGCTGCACGGTCGACATCTGCCAGGTCCGACCGATGGCGTCCCGGGCCTGCACCGAGACCTTGGGGCCGTAGAATGCGGCACCACCGGGGTCCGGGACGAGCTCGAGCCCGGTCTCCTTGGCAACGTCCTCGAGCACCTGGGTCGCCTCGGCCCACTGTTCGTCGGAGCCGATGAACTTGTCCTTCTTCTTCCCGTCCTCGTCGCGGGTGGACAGTTCGAGGTAGAAGTCGTCGAGCCCGAAGTCCCGGAGCAGGCTGAGCACGAAGCCCAGCAGGTGCCGGATCTCGTTCGGGGCGTCCTCCTGAGTCACGTACGAATGGGAGTCGTCCTGGGTCAGTGCGCGCACACGGGTCAGGCCGTGCACGACTCCCGACGCCTCGTTGCGGTAGACGGTGCCGAACTCGAAGAGCCGCAGCGGCAGTTCGCGGTAGGACCGCCCCCGTGACCGGTAGATGAGGTTGTGCATGGGGCAGTTCATCGCCTTGAGACGGTAGGCCGTACCCTCCTTGACGATCTCACCGGATTCGTCGCGCACCTCGTCGACGGCCAGCGCCGGGAACATGCTGTCGCCGTAGTACGGCAGGTGGCCCGAGGTGTAGTAGAGCGACTCCTTGGAGATGTGCGGGGTGCCGACGTATTCGAAGCCCTCTTCGATGTGGCGGGCGCGGACGTAGTCCTCCATCTCGCGCTTGATCACACCGCCTTTGGGGTGGAACACGGGCAGGCCGGAACCGAGCTCCTCGGGGAACGAGAACAGGTCGAGTTCCGCACCGAGCTTGCGGTGGTCGCGGCGCTCCGCCTCGGCGATACGGTCCTGGTAGGCCTTGAGGTCATCCTTCGAGGCCCAGGCGGTGCCGTAGACACGCTGCAGGCTGGCGTTGGCCTGGTCGCCGCGCCAATACGCCGCCGAGGAGCGGGTGACGGCGAATCCGTTGCCGATGAGCTTCGTATTGGGCAGGTGGGGCCCGCGGCAGAGGTCCTGCCACACGACCTCGCCCTTGCGGTCGACGTTCTCGTAGACGGTGAGATCGCCGGCGCCGACCTCGACGGCGGCCGATTCGTCCTCGCCGGCGCCCTTGTCCGCGATGAGCTCGAGTTTATAGGGCTCATCCGCCATGCGTTCGCGGGCTTCGTCCTCGGTGACGACGACGCGGTTGAAGGTCTGTCCCGACTTGACGATCTGTGCGGCCTTCTTCTGGATGGCCTTGAGATCCTCGGGGGTGAAGGGCTCGGCGACGTCGAAGTCGAAGTAGTAGCCGTCGGTGATGTACGGACCGATGCCGAGCTTGCTGCCGGGGAACAGTTCCTGCACGGCCTGCGCCGTCACGTGCGCCGCGGAGTGACGGAGAATGTCGAGGCCTGCGGGGGAATCGATGGTGATGGGAGAGATCGAGTCACCGGGAGACAGTTCCCGGCTGAGATCGGCCTGCTCGCCGTTGAGCCACATGGCAATGACCGTGCGGTCCGCGGAGAAGACTTCTGTCCCGGTCAGGCCCTGTTTCCAGGGGATGTTCTCGCCCGCGCAGTCAATGCCGTCTGCCACTGATTCTCTCCGATCGTTCACGTTGGTGTTAGTCGCTCTTAGAGTCTAGTACCAAACCAAATGGGTGGCAGTCTCACGACTGCCACCCAGAAGGTGTGATGCATCAAGCCGGTCCTGCGGGGTTCAGGCTGCTTTACTGAACTCGAACTCCGTGCCCTTGCCGAGGTCGTCGAGCAGGGAGAACTTGAGGTGGATCTGGTCGATCTCGGAAGTCGGGACAGCGTAGGCGAGTTCATAGGTCGCCTCTCCGCCCGCCGGCACCGGGTCAGCGAACGCCAGGGTGCCGGAGTACTTCTCATCGAAGACGTCCGGGTAGGTCGCCCCGCTGCCGTTCTCGGCAGTGAGATTCGCCAGGATCAGATCGAGCTCGGTGCTGCTGTTGTTCTTGATCGTCATCGTGACGATCGCGATCTCGCCGTTCGTCGCCTCGGCACCCGCCGCGTACTGACCGGCCTTGCCGGACTTCACACTGACAGCGGCCGTGATGTCGGTGCCGATCTCGACCTCGCCGCCTTCGACGGGAGCAGGAGCGGCTTCGGAGCCCGGAGGCGATTCGAATCCCGGCTGGGACGGGTCGACAGGTGCCGGGGCCGAGGGCGAACTGCTCTCGATGGCCTTCGATCCCTCATTGAACACCCAGGCGCCGAAGACGATGTAACCGATGAGGAAGATGATCGAGAGGAGGAGCGCCACCGCGCTGAGGATGATTCCCCAGATGTTCATGCCCCGGTTGGTGGCGAGACCCTTCTTCACGGCGCCGAGGCCGATGAAACCGAAGATCAGGCCGGCGATGCCGAAGAGCGCACCGAAGACAGCCCACGACAGGACGATGCCGATGATGCCGGCGATGAGCGCGAGGATCCCCCAGATGTTCTTCGAGGTGTTCCCGCCCATGCTTCCGGGAGGGTAGGAGCCGTACGCCGCATTGGGGTTGGCCGGGACGAACTGGTCGGAGGACCCTCCCGCTCCTGCGTAGGCAGGCTGCTGAGCGTACTGGTTCTGGTCGTAGCCACCCTGATTCGGGTCATAGCTCCCGCCGTACTGGTTGGGGTCGTACTGATTCTGACCATAGGAGTTCTGGCCGTACCCCTGCGAATCATTCTGGCCCCCGCCGTAGTTCGGCTGCGAACCGTAGGGGGAAGCGGAGCCGTACTGCGGCTGCGAACCGTACTGCTGGGTCGGCTCCTGGTGCTGATTCGAATCGTACGAGCGAGTCGGCTGGTCCGAGCCCCCGTACTGCGGCTGCGAGCCACCGGTCTGGCCGTTGCCCTGGTTGCCGTCCGAGTGCGAAGGAGAACTCGAAGGCTGATCGTTGGAGTTCTGATCCCCCGAGCCGCGATTCGGCTCATAGGGATTCTGAGGAGTTGACATGAGGGCTCCGAAGTCTATGGTGACGATTGCTGTTCCCAGCGTACTATCAAGTTCGCTCGTTATCGCATGCTGTCCACGTTGCAGTTCTGACACAGGTCGGGCCGCGCCCGGGCGGGAATGCGCCTTGCGAAGTGAACGCCCTGTGCCGTGGATTGCGTGAATGCACGAAACCCCGAGCCGAAGCCCGGGGTTTCCACTGTGCGCGATACTGGGATCGAACCAGTGACCTCTTCCGTGTCAGGGAAGCGCGCTACCGCTGCGCCAATCGCGCTCTATTCATTTGTTGCACCGGAACCACAAGGGTCCCTGTGCGCGATACTGGGATCGAACCAGTGACCTCTTCCGTGTGAAGGAAGCGCGCTACCGCTGCGCCAATCGCGCTGACTCCCAACAGTGTTCCGCTGGAAGATCTGAGGTGGCGACGGGATTCGAACCCGTGTAAACGGCTTTGCAGGCCGCTGCCTCGCCTCTCGGCCACGCCACCGCCAAGGCAGTGCCATGACGCCTCCGAGCGGATGACGGGACTCGAACCCGCGACCCTCACCTTGGCAAGGTGATGCTCTACCAACTGAGCCACATCCGCGTTTCGCTGCCTGGTTTCCCTGGCAACGAGATATAACTCTATACGGAGGTCGGCGCTGACGCAAAATCAGAACGGGGTGATCGTGCTCACACGTTGAAATCAAGCTTTCAGGTGGATCGACCTATATTGGTCAGGTGAACGGAAGTCCTCAGAACAAGCGGCCGAAGGGGTGGCTCTCGCGCCATCACAAGCACGGCCGTCGGTCGTGGAGACAGCTCCGCCTCGCGTTCCTGAGGTGGAGGGGGCTCATCATGTCGAAGCCGCACACGGCGCTGGCCTACCGGTTCTGCGTCGCCCTCCTCGGCGCCTTCGTCGTTCTCATCGGACTCGCACTCGTCCCCCTGCCGGGTCCGGGTTGGCTGACCGTCATCATCGGGCTGTTCATCATCTCGACAGAGTTCCATTGGGCCAGGCACGTGCTGCACTTCGTGCGCACCAATGTGGAGAAATGGTCCCACTGGGTCGTGGCCCAGCCGGTGTGGGTGCGCTGGACGATGGGTGGGGTCACCGCCGTCTTCATCGCGGTTCTCGTCTGGGCCGCGATCAGCATCTTCGGCCTGCCGCACTGGGTTCCGCAGCTCGAAGTCCTGCGCCGCCTCGAACTGCAATAGGCGAAGCGACCTCTGATGCGAAGAACCGACCGCCGGGGCGATCGGTGCTTCGGTTCGGCACACTGCCGTCTCGCACGTGCTGCGACGACACTCGTCCGGTGCGGGCGGCAGCGCGGTCAGTCCTTCGACGACAGCGCGGTCAGGCGCGAGAGGCAGCGCAGGTACTTCTTCCGGTACCCGCCCGAGATCGCCTCGGGGGTGAAGATCTTGTCGAGAGCCTGGCCGGAGTTGACGATCCGCACATCCCGGTCGTACAGCCGGTCCACGAGGGCGACGAACCGCAGGGCCACGTTCTCCCCCTCGATGGTCTCGACGTTCTCCCAGATCGCGGCGTCGACCCCGTCGACCATTCGCCCGTAGCGGGAGGGATGGACCGTCGCCAGATGGGCGAGCAGGGTCGCGAAGTCGTCGCGGGCCACGACGCCGTCGAGTTCCGCCGTCCTCTCGTCGAGCTCGTCCGCGGGGACCGGCGGCGCCGGCTCGCTCTGCGCCCGCTGTCGGTAGTCCTGGCCGTCGATGCGGAAGACCTCGAACTGGTCCGCCAGGGCCTGGATCTCCCGCAGGAAGTCCTGAGCGGCGAATCGGCCCTCCCCCAGCGCCCCCGGCAGAGTGTTGGAGGTCGCGATGATCTTGACCCCGGCGTCGGTGAGCTCACGCATCAGCCGCGACATGAGGACTGTGTCGCCCGGATCGTCGAGTTCGAACTCGTCGATGCACACGAGCTTCATCCCTGACAGGTCATCGCGGGCACGCGCGAAGCCGAGCGCCCCGACGAGGTTCGTGTACTCGACGAACGTTCCGAAGGTCGCGGGCTTCTCATTTGCATGCCACGCCGAGGCGAGCAGGTGGGTCTTACCCACTCCGTAGCCCCCGTCGAGGTAGACGCCCTTGGGCCCGTCCTGGCCCTTCCCGAACAGCTTCGAGAAGAACCCTCCCGAGCGGGAGTCCGCCACGAACTCCTCGAGCTTGTTGCGCGCCCGCGCTTGGGACGGCTCCGAATCATCGGTGCGGTAGCCCGCGAAGGACACGTCGTGGAACTGCGGGGGCGGTACGAGGCCCGCGATGAGTTCGTCGGGCGCAACCTGCGGATGGCGTTCGCTGAGTGCGATCAGAGTCTGCTGGGCATTCACTCGCCCAAGTCTATTGCAGGAGCCGGCAGGCCCGAGAACCGCGGGTCCCAGTGTCCCGGGAACCGCACCGGGCAAGCCGCGTCCCAGTGGCCCGGGAACCGCCTCAGCTGAAGTCGAAGCCCAGCCGACCGAGCTGCTTCGGATCGCGCTGCCAGTCCTTGGCGATCTTGACGTGCAGATCAAGGAACACCTTGGTGCCCAGCAGCGCCTCGATCCCGCGCCGGGACTCCGAGCCGATCTCCTTGAGCCGGCTGCCTCCCTTGCCGATGATGATCGCCTTCTGGCTGGACCGCTCCACGTAGAGGTTGACGTGGATGTTCCACAGCGGATTGTCCTCGCTGCGGCCCTCCCGCGGGTACATCTCCTCGACCTGCACGGCCAGGGAGTGCGGAAGTTCGTCCCGGACGCCTTCGAGGGCGGCTTCGCGGACGAGCTCGGCGATCATCACCTCTTCGGGTTCGTCGGTGAGCTCTCCTTCGGGATAGAGCGGGGGCGACTTCGGCAGGTACGAGGTCAGCACGGTGTCGACCGTCTCGACCTGGAACCCGTCGACGGCGGAGACCGGAACCACGTCGGCGAAGTTCGCGAGCTGACCGACGGCCAGCAGCGCCTCGGCGACCTGCTCCTGGGACACTTTGTCGACCTTCGTGACGATGGCGACGATCGGGGTCCGCCCGTCGAGCAACTCGAGCTGGGAGGCGATGTACTTGTCGCCGGGGCCGATCGGCTCATCAGCCGGCAGGCAGAAGCCGATCACGTCGACTTCGCTCAGGGTCGCTGCCACGAGGTCGTTGAGCCGTGACCCGAGCAGGGTCCGAGGACGGTGCAGGCCCGGGGTGTCGACGACGATCAGCTGGTGGTCGTCGCGGTGGACGATCCCGCGGATGGTGTGCCGGGTGGTCTGGGGCTTCGCCGAGGTGATCGCCACCTTCTCCCCGACCAGAGCGTTCGTCAGCGTCGACTTGCCGGTGTTGGGGCGACCCACGAAGCAGGCGAAGCCGGCCCGGAAGTCCTCGGGGTAGTCCGTGCGAAATTCCATCTCAGTCCTCTTCCTTGGTGACGCGAACGTGGGTGATGCGGTGGCGACGGCCCTGGCCCTCCAGGGCCTCGATGCGCAGGCCCTCCAGGCGGGCGGTCGAGCCGGCGATGGGCACGCGGCCGATGAGCTTCGTGAGCAGCCCGCCGACGCTGTTGACGTCGTCGAAGTCGATGCGGACGTCGAAGTGCTCGGCGAAGTCCTGGATCGACATCCTCGTGCTGATGATGAAACTGCCGTCCTCGGCTTCGGCGAGCTCATCGTCGCTGGTGTCGTACTCGTCCTCGATCTCCCCGACGATCTCCTCGACGATGTCCTCGATCGTGACGAGGCCGGCGGTCCCGCCGTACTCGTCGACGAGGATCGCCAGGTGGGTCGAGTCGACCTGCATCTGGGCGAGCAGCTCGTCAACGGGTTTCGTCTCGGGCACGAACAGCACGCTCCTGGCGAGGATGTCGACGGGGCGCTCGGCGTCCTCGGGGTGGACGTGGAGCCGGCGGGCGACGTCCTTGAGGTACGCCACTCCCTCGATGTCGTCGAGGTCCTCACCGCTGATCGGGATCCGGGAGAAGCCGGAGCGGAGAAACAGGTTCATCACCTTGTGCAGCGGGGTCCCCGAGATCACGGTGACGAGGTCGGTGCGGGGAACCATCACCTGCTTGGCCGAGGTCTCGGACAGGTTGAACACGGATTGGATCATCTCGCGTTCGCCGTCCTCGATGACATCGGACTCGCTCGCCCTCTCGACGAGGTCGCGCAGCTGATCCGAAGTGACGAACGGCCCGTCCTTGTAAACCCGGTCCGGGGTGAGGAGGTTTCCCAGCCAGACGAGGACCGTCGTCAGCGGTTTGAGCACGACGAGCAGGATGGACACGAACCAGCCGAGGTTGAGGCACACCGCCAGGGATCGCCTCCGCCCGATCGTGCGCGGAGAGACGCCGGCGACGATGAACACGGCGATCGACGAAGTGAGGACCGCGAGGATCACCAAAGCCGGTCCCACCGTGTGGATCGACCCGTAGGCGAGGACGATGAGCACAGTGGCCAGGGCTTCGAGGAAGAGCCGGACGAAGATGACGACATTGATGTTCGTCGGCAGGTCGGCCAGGATCCGCTCGACCCGCAGCGCCGACTTGCGGCCCTCCTCCTTCGCCTCCTCGATCGCATTGTGGGAGACGTTGAGCAGCGCTGAGTCGACGGCGGCCAGGGCCGCCGCGACGACGAGGCAGAGGCCCGCGCCGAGGAACAGCCAGAGCACGCCTCAGACCTCGGTGGGTGCGGGGATGTCGGTGCGCCCGTCGTAGCGGGCGGCGAAGAACGTCAGCAGCAGGTGCCGCTGGAGTGCGAACATCTCCGCGCGCTCCTCGGGCTCTCCATGGTCGTAACCGAGCAGGTGGAGGAAGCCGTGGACCGTGAGCAGGAGGATCTCGTCCATCGTCGAATGTCCGGCAGTGGCGGCCTGCTTGGCGGCCACCTCGGGGCAGATGATGATGTCACCCATCTGACCCTCCGTCGGAGCGTCCTCACGCCCCTGGCTCAGCTGGTCCATGGGGAAGGACATGACATCGGTGGGACCGTCGAGGTCCATCCACTTGATGTGCAGCTCCTCCATCGCCTTCGCATCGACCATCGTCACCGCGAGTTCGGCGCCCGGGTGCATGTGCAGGGCGTCGCCGAGGTACTCCGTCAGTGCGACCACCTCGTCGAGGTCGATCACGGCGTCGGTCTCGTTCGAGATCTCGGTGTTCATTTCGCAGCTCCCCAGAGGTCGTAGGCGTCGACGATCTTCGTCACCAGCGAGTGCCGGACCACGTCCTTGCTGCCGAGGTAGCAGAACTGGAGATCGTCGATGCCGTCGAGGATCTCCTGGACGACCTTGAGCCCGCTGCGGGTGTTGCCGGGCAGATCGATCTGCGAGACGTCTCCGGTGACGACCATCCGCGAACCGAAGCCGAGCCGGGTGAGGAACATCTTCATCTGCTCACCCGTGGTGTTCTGCGCCTCGTCGAGGATGATGAAGGCGTCGTTGAGGGTCCGTCCGCGCATGTACGCCAAGGGAGCGACCTCGATCGTGCCGGTCTCGATCAGCATCGGGATGGATTCGGGGTCGACCATGTCGTGCAGGGCGTCGTAGAGCGGCCGGACGTAGGGGTCGATCTTCTCGTTCAGCGTCCCCGGGAGGAAGCCCAATCGCTCGCCGGCTTCGACGGCGGGGCGGGTGAGGATGATCCGCGAGACCTCTTTGTGCTGGAGGGCGTTGACGGCCATGGCCATCGCCAGGTACGTCTTGCCCGTTCCCGCGGGTCCGATTCCGAAGGTGATCGTGTGATTGCGGATCGCCTTGACGTAGTCGTGCTGGCCCATGGTCTTGGGCCGGATCGACTTGCCCCGGGTGGAGAGGATGTTCGTTCCGAGCACCGCCGAGGCGGCCTTGCCCTCGGTGGAGAACGACGACACCCGGTCGATCGTCTCCTCGTCGATGCGGTGGCCGGAGCCGTGCAGCTTCTTCAGCTCACCGATGAGGCTGACGAAACGGGCGACCTCGGTCGGGTCTCCGCTGACCTGCACCTGGTTGGCCCGCACGTGCAGATCCAGGCTCGGGAACACCCGTTCGAGCTTCCGCACATTCGACTCGCCGGGCCCGAAGAATTCGACCAGGTCGATCGAGTCGGGGATGACGAGACGCACGGTGTCGTCGGCCGCAACGGCATCGGCCGCCGGTGTCGCCCGGTCCGAGGATTCGGTCTCAGGGGTCTCGGAGTTCGTGGGGTGGGAGGAGGTGTTCAGGATGATCCTTTGCATATGGGTTGCACTCTGCCACTATCGTACTTCGTCACCGGCAGATGTGAGGGAAACGCGGTCACCACCGCCCGAGTGCGCACTGCGCCATGACGAGCCCGGCCGGGCCCGCCGAGGAGGATCGCAGGATCGTCGGCCCCAGCAGCACCGGAGTGGCGCCGGCTGAGCTCAGTGCCTCCAGTTCGGCGTCGGAGATGCCGCCTTCGGGCCCGACCACGAGCACGATGCGCTCGATGACCGACTCAGCAGCAGGCGAAGCGGTCTCGGCCCTGGCCGAAGCGGTCTCGGCGCCGGGCGAAGCGAGTGGCAGGTCCGCCGCGGCGAGTGCCTGCGAGAGCCTGAGTGCGGCGGTCTCGTGGAGGACGAACACGCGGTCGGTCTCGGTCAGGAACGAGGTGAGGCGGGTGCCCCGCGCGAGGTCGTGCAGGAGGGGGAAACGGGACCGGCGGGCCTGGAGGGATGCTGCCCTGAGCAGGTTCTCCCACTTCGCGGCCATCTTGTGCCGCTTCTTCTCGGGCCAATCCGCGATCGAGCGTGCCGCGGCCCAGGGCACCACCTCGTCGACGCCGATCTCCGTGGCCTGTTCGATGGCCTGCAGATCACGGTCGCCCTTGGCCAGAGCCTGGACGAGCACCAGCCGGGGCGAAGTCGCCTCCGACCGGCTGACAGAGGCGACGTCGACGCGCAGTTCGTGCGCCGAGGCGGAGGTCACCGTCGCGCGCACTCGGGTGCCCTCACCGTCGACGAGTTCGAGCTCCTCGCCGGGGCCGATCCTGCGCACGCGCACAGCGTGGCCGGCCACCTCCTCGCCGAGGGTCAGCGTCGCTCCGGTCACCGCCTGAGCGGCTTCCGGGGCGAAGAAGACGGGGAGGCTCACCGACCTGCGAACTTCTCACGCATCCGGGAGAACATGCCCCGGTTGTGGGAGGTGATCTGAGCCCGTGGAGTCTCCTCGCCGCGCAGCTTCGCCAGCTGCAGGAGCAGCTCGCGCTCTTCCTCACCGAGGTTCTCCGGGGTGAGAACCTCGACGGTGACGAGCAGGTCCCCGCGGGTGTCCGAACGCAGCCGTTTGGCGCCGAGACCGGCCAGCTTGACGATGGTTCCCGACTGGGTTCCGGGGTCGATGGCGAGGTTCTGAGTGCCGTCGAAGGTCTCGAACGGGATCTCCGCTCCCAGAGCCGCGGCCGTCATCGGGACGGAGATCGACGCGCGCAGGTTGTCCCCGTCGCGCTGGAAGACGTCGTGACGGGCGACCATCACCTCGACATAGAGGTCGCCGGCGGGCCCACCGCCGGGTCCGACCTCGCCCTGGGACGAGAGCTGGATCCGGGTGCCGTCGGAGACGCCGGCGGGAACGCGGATCTTCATCGTGCGCTGCTTGCGGACCCGGCCGTCGCCCTGACAGTTGAGGCAGGGGTTGGGGATGACGGTGCCGAAGCCGTGGCAGTTGTTGCAGGTCTGGTTGGTCACCATCTGACCGAGCAGGGTGCGGGTCATCCTCTGGATGCTGCCCGAGCCGTGGCACAGCGAACACGTCTCGACCGAGGTGCCGTCCTGGGTACCGCCGCCATGACAGGTCTCGCACACGACGGCGGTGGTGACATCGAGGTCGACGGTGCCGCCGAAGGCCGCGGTCTTGAGGTCCACGCTGACGCCGACGAGGGCATCCTTGCCTCGCTGCGTGCGTGGGATGGGACCGCCGGCTGAGCCTGCGCCGCCACCGAAGAACGTCTCGAAGATGTCGCCGAAGCCGCCGAAGCCGCCGGACGGGAAGCCCTGCCCGTTCTCGCCGCCGCCCATGTCGTAGTTGCGCCGCTTCTCCGGGTCGGAGAGGACGTCGTAGGCCAGCGAGATGGCCTTGAACTCGTCTCCGTGTCCAGGGTTGACGTCAGGGTGGTACTTCCTGGCCAGCTTCAGGTAGGCCTTCTTGATTTCAGCCGCCGAAGCGTCCTTGGACACTCCGAGTGTTTCATAGTGATCGGCCACAGAAACTTCTCTCTCCCTGGTGGTGTGGATGGTTCATGTGCGTGGTGATTGAGGTGCATGAGGTGCGGCAGGGCCGCAAAGGGATCGGCGGCCTCAGCCCTTGTCGAGGACCGAGGACACGTACTTCGCGACCGCTCGGACTGCGGAGATCGTCGTCGGATAGTCCATCCGGGTCGGGCCGAGCACGGCCAAACGGGCGGTTGAACCCGAATCCTGACCATATTCCGCAGCCACGAGGGATGTCGAACTGAACGATTCGTGAGTATTCTCACGACCGATGCGGACGCTGATCTCCGCCTGGTCCTCCGCCATCGAGGTGAGCAGCCTGAGCAGGACGACCTGTTCCTCGAAGGCTTCGAGGATGGGGGCCATCTTCTCCCCGAACTCCCGGCCCGACCGAGCGAGGTTCGCGGTGCCTGCCATGATGATGCGCTCTTCCCTGGTCGCGACGACGAGGTCGGAGACGGCCGCACGGACGCTGGAGAGCACCTCGGCGAGGCCCCTGTCCGGCCCCCCGGACTCGTCATCCGCGGAGTCGCCGCCGCCGGTGCCTGGTCCCGCCGAGTCCATGACGCGGGAGAGCTTCTGCCCGGAGAACTCGGAGTTGATCCGGTCGCGGACGCCGCGCAGCTCGTCCTCGTCGAGATGGTCGGAGGTCGAGACGATCTTCTGCTCGACCTGGCCGGCATCCGTGATGAGGACGACGAGGACCCGATTCGGCGCCAAGCCGACGACCTCGATGTGCTTGATCCGAGCCGTCGAGACGGTCGGGTACTGGATCAGTGCGACCTGGTGGGTGAGGCCGGCGAGCACGCGGACGGTGCGATCGAGCATGTCGTCGAGATCGGCGGTGCCGTCGATGAGCTGGTAGATCGCTCGTCGTTCCGCCTGGCTCAGCGGCTTGAACTCCTCGAGGTGATCGACGAAGGTGCGGTAGCCCAGATCCGTCGGGATGCGGCCCGCCGAGGTGTGGGGCTGCGCGATGTAGCCCTCCTGTTCGAGGGCGGCCATGTCGTTGCGGATCGTGGCGGGCGAGACGCCGAGAGTGTGGCGCTGGACGATCGCCTTCGAGCCGACCGGCTCGTTGGTGGCGACGAAGTCCTCGACGATCGCACGCAGCACCTGTGCGCGTCTGCTCTCGTTCATCTGTCCCTCCCCACCTCATTGACGCCCGGCCGCAATGCCCGCGGCCTGGCACTCGCGATTCCTGAGTGCCAATTCTACTCTCCTTCGTTTTCGATTTCACTTTCGCGCTTCCCCCGCGGGTCAGCGTCGCCGCGGCTCGGGCCTTGGCTAGGGTGAGCCGATGTGAATACCTTTGATCGCTATGGATCCGATGTGCTCTCCGCGACCTCGTCGGCCTCCCACCGCCCGAAGAAGTCCGTGCCCGTCGAACTCAAGCTCGGGATGGTCCTCGAAGATGCGATGAGCGGCTACGTGGGCGCAGTCGTGGGCGCGCAGAAGACCACCGCCGGCGTCGTCGTCAACCTCGAGGACCGGCGCGGATCGGTGCGGGCGTTCCCCCTGGGACCGGGCTTCCTCCTCGAGGGCGAACCCGTCGACCTGCGTCTGCCGACGAAGAAGAAGGCCGCACCAGGGCGCACCGCATCTGGTTCGCGGGCGGTGGCCGGAGCCAAGGCGCGAGTGGCCCGCGGTTCGCGGATCTGGGTCGAGGGCAAGCACGATGCGGAGCTCGTGGAGAAGATCTGGGGCGATGACCTGCGGATCGAGGGAGTCGTCGTCGAACCTCTGGGCGGCCTGGACGACGTCGCCGACAAGCTCGCCGAGTTCTCCCCCGACAAAAATCATCGAGTCGGGATCCTCGCTGACCATCTCGTCACGGGGACCAAGGAGTCGAAGATCGCCGAGGCGGTGCGCCGTGATCCGAGGTACCGCGAGGTCGTCCACATCATCGGTCACCCCTACGTCGACATCTGGCAGGCGGTGAAACCGCACGTCGTGGGGATCAGTCAGTGGCCCGTCGTGCCCCGGGGCGAGGATTGGAAGACGGGGATCCTGCGACGGATCGGCTGGCCGCACGCCGATCACAAGGACGTCGCGCGGGGGTGGGTGCGCATCCTCGGCAAGGTCACGACGATCGCCGATGTCGAACCGACCCTGTCGGGCCGGGTCGAGGAGCTCATCGACTTCGTCACCGTCGACTGATCGCGGTCGGGCTGCGCGAGGCCGGGCGAGAGGACATGTGACCGTTTCGGCACAGCGAACATGGCTCAGGCGCTGACGGGTGAGCTAGTGTGAATGGCCAGAAGCTCTGAAAGGAATCCCATGTCTCACAACCCCCAGCACCCGGACTCCGGCCAATCTCGTCCGATGCCTCCCAACTACTCTCAGGCTTCTGGACCCCAGCAGCCCTATGCCAACGGCGGACAGCACAACTACGGTTCGCAGCAGAACTCCGGCTCGCAGCAGGGACAGCCCGGCTACGGCTCCGGTCCGCAGTACGGCGCGCAGCAGGGCCAGCCCGGTTATGGTTCTCAGCCCCAGTACGGATCGCAGCAGAACCAGCAGGGCTACGGATCGCAGCAGAACCAGCAGAACTACGGGTCGCAGCAGAACTACGGATCCCAGCAGGGCCAGCCCAGTTACGGTTCTCAGCCCCAGTACGGTTCTCAGCCGCAGTACGGTTCTCAGCCGCAGTATGGCGCGCAGCAGAGTTATGGCTCGCAGCAGCAGTATCAGGGTGCGCAGAACTATGGGGTGTCGGGCTACGGCGACGCCAATCCTGCCCTCTTCAATTCCCAGGCCCTGCCCGAGCAGGCCTATGGGCCGGGTTCCCAGCAGTTCTGGAACTCCAACGAGTCGGAGCGCTCGACGGCGTTGTGGACCCACATCGGGTCAATCTTCATCTGGTTCCTCCCCCTCATCATGTTCCTCGTGAAGAAGGACGAATCGCCGTTCGTCAGGGAGCACACGCGGCAGGGCCTCAACGCGATGATCACCAATGTCATCATCACGTTCGGCGCCTCGGTCGTGCTCGGCATCCTCGGCTTCCTCCTGGCGCTCGTGACCATGGGGTTCGGGATGCTCATCGTCTACCTGGCGTTCCTCATCCCGCTCGTCTACGCCGTGCTCTACATCATCGCCGCGGTCGCAGCGAACAAGGGTGAGGGCTACAAGTTCCCGCTCACCTTCAGCTTCGTCAAATGAGTTTGCGACACTGAACTCACGACAATGGTGAACGCTCGACACTGAACTCGCGACAACGAACTCGCGACCGTGCCCCTCGGCCCAGGAATTCTCCCGGACCGAGGGGCACAGTCGTCTCAGCTGACGTGTTCGTCTCAGCTGACGTATTCGTCTCAGTCGACGTATTCGGTGAGGACCCGCACCATATGGTCGGCGAGCAGCCTGCCCTGCAGGGTCGGCCGGAACTGACCCACCTCGGCGCCCGCAGGATCGAGGAGCCCCTGGCTGACGAACATCCTCACCGCGGCCTCACTGCCGTGCGGAAGCGAATCGATGCGCAGCTCGGAATCGATTCGAGCAGCCAGCATGATCCGCTCGATCTCCCGCGTCGTCTCCCCGAGCACCTCACGGCCCACGGCCGGAGAGTTCCCTGCCAGCAGCCGATCCGCCCAGGCCCGCGGGTGCTTGGCGTTCCAGAACCGGACGCCGCCGATGTGGGAATGGGCACCGGGCCCGAAGCCCCACCAGTCGGCGTTCCTCCAATAGGCGAGGTTGTGCTCGCAGCGGGTGTCAGCCGACGTCGACCAGTTGCTCACCTCGTACCAGGACAGCCCCGCCGCCGTCATCGCGGCGTCGGCGATCTCGTACTTGTCGGCCAGGTCGTCTTCGTCGGGCATCGGCAGTTCCCCACGTCGGACCATGGCCCCCATCTTCGTCCCGGGTTCGACGATGAGCGAATAGGCAGAGATGTGGTCGACCTCGTTGCTCAGCGCGACGTCGAGCGACCGGCGCCAATCGTCGATCGACTCCCCCGGAGTGCCATAGATGAGGTCGAGGCTGAGCTCCAACCCGGCCTCCTTGATCCATCGCGAGACATCCGGGATCTTCGCGGGGTCGTGAGTCCTCTCGAGGGTTGCGAGCACATGCGGGACCGCCGACTGCATCCCCAGGGAGATGCGGGTGAAGCCCGCCTTCGCCAGGGTCTCGATGTATGCGGGAGTGAGCGTGTCCGGGTTGGCCTCGGTCGTCACCTCGACGTCGGGGGCGAGCCGGCAGCGGGCACGGATGTCGTCCATGACTCCGGCCAGCACCGGGGCCTCGAGCAGAGTCGGGGTGCCCCCGCCGAAGAAGATCGTCGCGATCTCCCGGTCCCCTGCTCCCACCTCGGCGAGGGTGCGGATGGACAGGTCGAGCTCGAGGGCGAGGTTCGCCCGGTAGTCGGAGCGCGAGGCTCCCGGCCCCAGATCCTCGGCGGTGTACGTGTTGAAGTCGCAGTAGCCGCAGCGCACGCGGCAGTACGGAACGTGAACGTAGAGGCTCAGGCCCCTGTGCTCGGCGCCCCGGCCCGCGGACGGCGGAAGTGCACCGTCGAGGGGCGGGACCTCACCTGCTGGTTGGGCGGGCACTTACTTCTTGGCGTCCTTCTTCGGGTCGGGCTCGTCCGAGGACAGGGCGGCGATGAACGCCTCCTGCGGGACCTCGACGCTGCCGACCATCTTCATCCGCTTCTTGCCCTCCTTCTGCTTCTCGAGCAGTTTGCGCTTGCGGCTGATGTCGCCGCCGTAGCACTTGGAGAGGACGTCCTTGCGGATGGCCCGGATCGTCTCGCGGGCGATGATGCGGGAACCGATCGCGGCCTGGATCGGGACCTCGAACTGCTGGCGCGGGATGAGCTTGCGCAGCTTCCCGGCCATGAGCACTCCGTAGGAATAGGCGTTGTCGCGGTGGACGATGGCCGAGAACGCATCGACGGTGTCGCCGTGGAGGAGGATGTCGACCTTGACGAGATCGGCGGCGTCCTGACCGTCGTCCTGGTAATCGAGCGAGGCGTAGCCCTTGGTCCGCGACTTGAGCTGGTCGAAGAAGTCGAAGACGATCTCGGCCAGCGGCAGGCGGTAGCGGATCTCCACCCGGTCCGAGGACAGATAGTCCATGCCCTGGAGCTTGCCGCGCTTGGTCTGGCACAGCTCCATCACCGCGCCGATGTAGTCACTCGGCGTGAGGATCGTGGCCTTGACCATCGGTTCGCGGACTTCCTTGATCTTGCCCGTCGGGTACTCACTCGGGTTCGTCACGGTGGTCTCGGACTTGTCCTCCATCGTCACCTCGTAGATCACACTGGGTGCGGTGGAGATGAGGTCGAGGTCGAATTCGCGTTCGAGCCGCTCGCGCACGATCTCGAGGTGGAGCAGGCCGAGGAACCCGCAGCGGAAGCCGAAGCCCAGAGCCGTCGAGGTCTCGGGTTCGTAGACGAGGGCGGCGTCGTTGAGCTTGAGCTTGTCGAGGGCGTCGCGCAGGACCGGATAGTCCGAGCCGTCGATCGGGAACAGGCCGGAGAAGACCATCGGCTTCGGCTCTTGGTACCCGGGCAGCGCTTGGGTCGCCGAGCGGCCGGCCAGGGTCACCGTGTCACCGACCTTGGACTGCCTCACGTCCTTGACGCCGGTGATGAGGTAGCCGACCTCGCCGACGCCGAGGCCCTTGGAGGCGTGCGGTTCGGGTGAAGACACACCGATCTCGAGCAGTTCGTGTGTGGTTCCCGTCGACATCATGGTGATCTTCTCGCGGGGAGCCAGGGCACCGTCGATGAGGCGGACGTAGGTGACGACACCGCGGTAGGTGTCGTAGACGGAGTCGAAGATCATCGCACGGGCCGGGGCGTCGGCATCGCCGACGGGCGCCGGGATGTCGGTGATGATGCGGTCGAGGACCGCCTCGACGCCCTCGCCGGTCTTCCCGGAGACCCGGAGGCAGTCCTCGGGTTCGCAGCCGATGAGGTTCGCGAGCTCCTCGGCGTACTTGTCGGGCTGGGCTGCGGGCAGGTCGATCTTGTTGAGCACGGGGATGATCGTGAGCTCATTCTCCATGGCCATGTAGAGGTTGGCCAAGGTCTGGGCTTCGATGCCCTGGGCGGCGTCGACGAGCAGCAGGGTGCCTTCGCAGGCGGCGAGCGAGCGGGAGACCTCGTAGCTGAAGTCGACGTGACCCGGGGTGTCGATCATATTCAGGGCGTAGGGAGTGCCGTCGGTGTCCCAGGGCATGCGCACGGCCTGCGACTTGATGGTGATGCCGCGTTCGCGCTCGATGTCCATCCGGTCGAGGTACTGGGCGCGCATGTCGCGCGGCTGGACCACACCGGTGATCTGGAGCATCCGGTCGGCCAGGGTCGACTTGCCATGGTCGATATGAGCGATGATGCAGAAATTGCGAATCAGCTCGGGTGAGGTGGCGGAGGGTGAGATCCGCTGCAGTGCTTGCATATTCACCTGAGGTGACATGAACGCCCTTTCATCGACAAACCAGAATCTCCATTGTTCCATGAGTTGCTTACCAGCCCGGAATCCGCAGGATGGAGTCATGAGTGATTTCTCCGTCATGAGCTTCAACCTCAGGTACCCCGCCAGGGACGGCCATCCGGTGGGTGTGAGACTGCCGATCGCCGCCGAACTCATCACCGCCGCCCATCCCCATCTCATCGGCACCCAGGAGGGCGAACTCGATCAGATGGAGCAGCTCATCGAACTTCTCCCCGACGAGTACATCTGGCTCGGTGAGGGCCATTCCGGCGGGAACTCCGGAGAGTTCACCGCCGTCATCGCCGACTCCTCGCGGTTCGAGGTCCAGGCCGTCGACATCTCCTGGCTCTCGGAATCCCCGGAGACCGTCGCCTCGGAGTCCTGGGGCGTCTCCCATGCCCGGACCCTGACCACCGTCGACTTCACCGACCTGGCCACCGGTCATGGCGTGCGGCTGCTCAACACCCACCTCGACCACAAGTCCGAGCGCGCCCGATTGGAGTCGGGGAGGATCATGGCCGCGAAGATCGCCGAGGCGAGTGATCGGGTGCTCGTCACGGGAGACTTCAACGTCGCCACAGGCTCCCCCGTGTACGCCTTCTTCTGCACCGAGCTCGGACTGCGCGATTCCGCCGTCGACGCCCCCGGCGAGGACATCGGAACCTTCCACCGCTACCGCGGTCCGCAGGCGGGCGCACCGCGGATCGACTGGATCCTCACCGGCGCGGGCCTCCGGGCGCGATCGACGAGGATCAACACTCACTCGCGGGACGGCGAGTACCCCTCCGACCACTTCCCGATCGAGGCGGTTCTCGACTACGTCGATTAGGCTTGGCGCCCATGAGTTGGAAATCACTGGTGAACCGCGCTGTCAAGATCGGAATCAACGAAGGACTGAAGTTCCTCAAGGAATCGCAGGCGAAGGACAGGCGGGGACCAGGGCCTGGGGAGCCGAGTCCTCGGGAGGGTCAGCGCCCACCGCGGCCCACCTCGACGGACCGCCCCACTCCGGCGGGCCGAAGAGGCGACGTTCGCAGCGGGCCCACCTCGGTGAGCTACCCCGGCGACTACCTCGGGGAAGTCCGCCCCTCCTACTCTCCCAGCCTCGACGGGGACGCCGACCCGGGTGAGGTCGTCTGGGGATGGGTTCCCTATGAGGAGGACCACAGTCAGGGCAAGGACCGTCCCTCGCTCGTCGTCGGCAGGGACGGCCGCTGGGTTCTCGCGCTCATGCTCACGAGCAGGGATCATGTGCCCGGCGGCTTCGGAGAGATCCACTCCGAGGGGAGGTCGCGGTGGATGAACATCGGCAGCGGAGCCTGGGACAGCCAGGGCCGGCCCTCCGAGGTGCGCCTCGACCGCGTGATCCGGCTGGACCCGGAGGCGATTCGCCGGGAGGGCGCGATCATGGACCGTGAGGTGTTCGAACTCATCGCGGAGAATATCGGCGCGCACTGAACGCGGCCAGAGCGATCACGAGAGCCATGCCGATCGGGATGATGATGTGCCACCCGGTGAATGGGACCGTCAGCAGCAGGAACCCCAGCGCGATCACTGCGACGATCCGATCACGACCGGAGAACAGGCGCACTGCAGCCGCGGTGCCGACGAGGTAGGTGGCCAGCACCAGCACGGCCGGGATCAGGACGAGATCCTCGGTCTGCCACCCGAAGATGAGCGATCCCACATGCCCGAGCGCCCCGATGCCGCCGACGGTGAGCACCGAGACCACGGGAACCGACTCGCTGTTCTCATGGGCCAGTGCTTTGGGCGCCCAGCCGTCGCGGCCGAGAGCCGAGCCGAGTCGCGAGACCGAGTGCATGAAGGCGTGGGTCGTGCCCAGGCAGATGACGACGGCGGCGACGGCGATCGTCCCCGAGGCGGCCACACCCCATCCACCTGCGACGATCAGGCCCAGCGAGATCCGGTCGGTTCCGGGATCTCCGTAGGTCCCCGTTCCGACCACAGCAGCGGCGACGCCGAGGTAGAGGACCGTGACGATGAACACCGTGAGCAGCGTCGCCTGCGGAAGTGTCCGGCGCACGTCGCGGAACTCCCCCGACAGGTGGGCGATCGCCTCCCAGCCGGCGAAGGCGAAGAAGAGCACCACGACCGCCTGACCGATTCCACCGATTCCGGCAGGGGCGAAGGGAGCGAATTCGGTGCCGCGCATCTGCGGGATGGCGACGACGATGACCGTGGTCAGAATCGCTGCGACTCCGAGCGCCAGACCGATCTGCAGCCTCGACCCCACTGCGACGCCTGCCAGATTGGCGGCGATGGACACGGCGAGGATGAGGAGCCCGAAGACCGGCGCCCAGCCTCTGCCGAGGTCCATGGCCGAGCACAGGTAGTGTCCGGCCGTGAGCGGCACCACGACATGCCCGACGGCGACCGCGATGAAGTACCACCACCCGGCGATGGCGCCGGCCGCCCGGCCGAATGCCCGGGTCGCATAGGTCGCCACCCCGCCCGCATCGGGCATCCGCGACGCCAGAGCGGCGAAGGTGAACGCCAGCGGCACCCCGAGAAGAGCGCTGAGCGCCCAGGCCACGAGTGACGCCGGCCCGGCCAGGGAAGCGACCTGGCCAGGCAGGACGAGCACCCCCGCTCCCAGAATCGCGCAGGTGTAGAGAGCCGTTCCCTGAACGAGGCCGATCCGCGCCGGCGGGGTCGAGTGACGGGTGGACGAAGCGGGTTCTGCGGTCATGCGTCCATTCCACTCTCGACCGGGCAGTCCGCCCAGTGTCATAATGGACGGCATGCGCAAGAATTCCGACATTCATCGAGTGGCGCTCGCGCTCATGCCTGGCGCTCCAATCTTCGAGCTCGCCGTCCCGTGCGAGGTGTTCGGCATCGAGCGGCCGGAGATCGCCGATCCCTGGTATCGCTTCGACGTCTGCGCCACCGAGCCGGATACGATCGTCTCCGGCGGATTCTCGGCGGTCGGCGCACGCGGACTGGATGGTCTGGCCGAGGCCGACACGATCGTCGTCCCGGCCTGTTCGAACGTGCACGCAGCTCCCCCGCAGGAGCTCGTCGAGGCGATCGCCGACGCCCATCGCAGGGGTGCCCGGATCGCGTCGATCTGCTCGGGTGCGTTCGTCCTCGCCGAGGCCGGGATCCTCGACGGACGGAAGGCGACGACCCATTGGATGCATGCCGAGCTCCTGTCCCGCCGCTATCCCCGTGTCCACGTCGACCCCAATGTCATCTACACCCAGGACGGCGGAGTCCTCACCTCCGCCGGAACTGCGGCGGGCATCGATCTGTGTCTGGAACTGGTGCGTCAGGATCATGGGACGGCTGCGGCGAACGCCCTGGCCCGGAGGCTCGTGACTCCCCCGCACAGGAACGCCGACCAAGCCCAGTTCATCCTCTCGCCCATCGTCGAGGCGGCGGATTCGCCCCTGGAAGCCACACTGCAGTGGGCCAGGGAGCATCTCGACGAACCGATCCGGGTCCGGGACCTGGCCCGCCTCGCCCATCTGAGCGAACGCCAGCTGTCTCGGAAGTTCCTCGATCTGCTCGGCTGCAATCCCGGCGAGTGGCTGCTGCGGGAACGGCTGCGGCGGGCGCAGGAGCTGCTCGAGGTCAGCGACGATACGATCGAGCGAATCGCCTCGATGAGCGGCTTCGGAACGGCGGCCGGGCTGCGTGCGGCGTTCGTCCAGCATCTCCATGTCTCCCCCAGTCAGTATCGGAAGACCTGGGCGGCCTGAACGATTTCTGCCGCACGAGCGAGTCCTGGTAATATCGGTAGCTGTGTCTTCATCAAGGCGTGTGTCTCGCCGAGGTCGGGTGAAGATGCCATCAGTTGCGATTCGCCGGAGTGTTTCCCCGCCGAGGCGAGCACATCGTCTCTGATGCGCCCTCACGACCATGTACCACTAACACGAAAGAGTGTTGAAATTGGCTAATATCAAGTCACAGATCAAGCGGATCAAGACCAACGAGAAGGCTCGCCTGCGCAACAAGGCAGTGCGGACCGAGGTTCGTGGACTCGTCCGCGCCGTCCGCGAGAGCATTGCTGCAGGAAACAAGGACGAGGCACAGCAGGCTTATGCTGTGGCCGCCCGCAAGCTCGACAAGGCTGTGTCGAAGGGTGTTCTGCACAAGAACAACGCTGCGAACCGCAAGTCGAAGCTCGCCAAGCAGATCAACGCTCTCTGACAGACGCGATCACTGCGACGATGAGTCGTCAAGGGCCCGATCCATTCGTGGATCGGGCCCTTGGTCATTCACCGCGCTCTATTCGTGGATCGGGCCCTTGGTCAGTCACCGCGCTCGGGCGAGGCGACAGACCTCGGTGACGAACCACTCGACGGCGTAGACGGGATCGCGGCCTCCGCCCTTGACGGCCTCATCCGCCTCGGCGGCGGCGATCAGCGACTGGCCCAGGGCGACCTCGTTCCAGCGCCGGACCTCGCGCCTGGCGCGGTCGACCTGCCACGGGGCCATCTTCAGTTCGGCGGCGAGCTCACCACTCGATCCTGAGAACCCCTGCACCTTGGCCATCGACCGCAGCTTCATCGCGACCGCCGCCACCAGGGGCACCGGGTCCGACCCGGTCGACAGGGCATGGCGGAGCAGACTGAGCGCGCTCCCCGCATCTCCGCTGACGGCGGCGTCGGCGACCTTGAATCCGGTGGCTTCGACCCGACCGCCGTAGTACTTGTCGACGATCTCCGCGGTGATCGTTCCGCTCGTGTCCTCGATGAGCTGGTCGACCCCGGCGTTGAGCTCGGCGAGGTCGGAACCGAGAGCGGACATGAGTGCTGCCATTCCGGCTTCGTCGATCTGCCTCTTCGCGGTCTTGAACCGGGCCTGAGCGAACTTCGCGCGGTCGCTCTCATTCTTCAGAGGCGCCGCATCGATCCGAGGGAATCCGACAGTGTCGAGGGCTTTGACCAGTTTCGCCCCGCGGTTGCCGCCGCCGTGGAGGAGCAGCACGACCGTGTCGTCATTTGGGTCGTCGAGGTAGGCGAGCGCGTCGGTGAGGAAGGCCTCCGAGCACTTCTCGACCGCCTCGACGACGATGAGCTTCGAGGTGGAGAACAGTGAGGGCGAGGCCGCCATCGCCAACTCCCCGCCCTGATACCCGGCGGCATCGAGGTCGATCTCCTCCGGGTCCTTCTTCCGGACGGCTGCGACGATCCGATCCTTGGCCATGCGGATCAGCACCTGCTCGCTGCCGGAGATCATCACGACCGGAGCCGGCTTCGCCGAGCTCCACGGAATCAGGGTCTTCTTCACTGCCATGCCTCCAGCCTATCGCGAGGCCCGGACGCGCCTCAGCCGCACGTTGCGGGTTGGGCCTCTCCCACACGTGTGGGCTGTCCTCACCCGCCTCAACCGCCGCAACCGCATGCGCGATCTGCGCCTCAACTGCACGAGCGGTCTGTGGAGTACCGCGCATCGGGGTAGAGGGCGATGGTCCCACAGCGGTCAGTCCGCAGCACCGGGACGGGCCCGAACGCTCGCAGAGATCGCGGGGAGGGATGCCCGTAGCGGTTCTCCCCCACCGACACAGCGCCGAGCCGCGCCGCAGCGGCCGAGTAGAAGTCCTCCGACAAGTCGCTCGACCCATGGTGGGGTGCGACCAGGACGTCGACGGGCTCAATGCCCTGCGCGACGAGAAACTGCTCGTCCTCCCCGATGTCACCGGGCAGCAGAATGCTCAGCCCTGCCAGTTCGACGCGCAGCACCAGGGAATCCCTGTTGCGCTCGGCCGACTCCTGCCGCGGACGCATCGCCGCCGCCCCCGATTCTGCGCCTCCCGCCGCCGTCCCCGCAGCGAGGGATCCGGCTGCCCCCGGAGGCGGGTTCGCTGCGATCGGCCAGAGCACGTCGATGGCTGCCGGGCCGATCCGCACCTGCTGCCCACGCTCCGCGGTCAGCAGTTCGGCCCGGGAGCTCGCGACGATCCGTTCGGACTCGGGGCCGACCGCGTTCGGCGACACCCACAGCTTCTCGACCGACCGCGACCACATCGTGGCCTCCCAGCCGGCGCTGTGGTCGGCGTCGAAATGGGAGATGAACAGCTCGACGTCGTCGACGCCGGAGGAATCGAGGCACTCGTCGATCGGCTTCGGCTCCTCTCCGGTGTCGACGACGAGCCCGCGACCCTGCCCCAGGTTGACCACGGTCGCCGACCCCTGTCCGACGTCGCAGATCATCACCGCCCAGTCCGCGGCCGGCGGTCGGCTGCGCTGGGCGATGACGATCAGCGCGGTCAGAGCCAGGCAGGCGGCGACCACTGGAAGGCCCCACTGCTTCCAGCGCAGGAGCAGCCAGACCCCCACGGACAGGACGAGGAGGAGGGCGAGCGCGATGACTGTTCCCCACGGCGGTGCCGGCCAGTCGAGCGAGGCTCCCGGCAGGCCGGCCCCGACTCGGGCCACGGCCGCGATCCACCAGGCGAACAGCGACCCGAACCAGGCGCAGACCTCGGCGCCCCACAGCAGACCGGGCACACCGAGGAGTCCGAGCCCTCCGCTGACCAGCGACACGAATCCGAGGATCGTGGCCGGCAGGATCGCGGGTGCGGCCACCGCATTGGCCAGCACCGACCACAGACCCACCCGCGGGTCGATCGCCACCAGTACCGGGGTGCAGGCGACCTGCGCGACGAGCGGGACGACCAGTGCCCCGATGACGACCGCAGGGACGAGCGGGAGGCGAACGGTCAGGGCCCGGACGAGGACCGGGATGACGAACATGATCGCCGCGGTGGACACGACGGAGAGCACAAAGCCCAGAGAGCTCGCCAGGACCGGGACGAACGCCAGCAGCACGCACACGCACGTGCAGATCACGGCCACCGGTGAGATCCCGCCGCCGCGCAGGAACACGATGGCCACGGCGGTCGCCATCGCCGCCGCCCGGATCGCACTCGGTTCGAAGCCGACGATGAAGAGGTAGAACAGGCAGGTGAGCACCCCGACGCCGACGCGCGTCCGCGGACCGGCCCGGCACGCCCCGGCCAGAATTCCCGCACCGAGGGCGACGATCGAGACATTGGTCCCCGACACCGCGGAGACATGCGTCAGTGAGACGACCCGCATATCGTCGAGCATCCTCGCGTCCTGCGGCTCGGTGTCGCCGATGACGAGCCCCGGCAGCAGCCGGCCGCCCGCATGACCGGCGGCCACAGCGTCCTCCCGCAGTCCCGCGCGCAGATCGTTGCGCCACTGCCACAGTGGGCCCGGCTCCCGGATGATCCTGGGCTCCTGCCGGCTGACCCTGATGTCGCCGAGGCGCTGCGTCGTCATCGTCACCGCAGACCCGTCCCGCAGAGCCGAGGGAGCGAGGACCTCGGCGAACCCGGTCCCCGTCACCACCGTCAGCCGGGTCCAGCCCGCAGCGCCGGGCCGGCTGTGCCCGACGACCGTTCCGCTCATCTCCTCGTGACCGCTGGGCCCACGCGCCGAGGCGAGCATCGTGATCTCGACCGTGACGAGGCACGCGAACAGGATCAGCCCGACGCCGAGGTGGTGGTGGGCTCGCAGACAGACGAACCCTGCCGCAGCCAGCACAGGGGTGAGGAGGAGCGCTCCCGGCCCTGGTGCGACCAGGGCCACTGCCCACAGCCCGGCAGCGCACAGGAGCAGCCGAGTCGATCCCGGCCAGAGCAGGGTCGTGGTCCGCACCCAAGAGGCACACCGCGCTCCCCGGCGCGCAGTCGCATCACCCCACCGTGACAAGGTCCTTCAGCCTCTCGTACGTCTTGGGTCCGATGCCGTGGACGAGGAGGAGATCCTCGACACGGGTGAAAGGCTGCGCCCGGCGATGGGCGATGATCGCCTCGGCGGTGACCGGGCCGACGCCGGGAAGGGTCTGCAGGTCAGTCGAGTCAGCGGTGTTGAGGTCCACCTTCGCACCGCCGCTCCCCTCCGCGGCGCTCGTCCCGTCTGCCCCGCCGCCGGCGGAACCGCTCGCCGTCGAGGAACCTCCGGCAGTCGAGGAACCTCCGGCGGTCGAGCCCCCGGGCCCCTGACCGCCGGGTGCCGTTCCTTCGCCTGCGGGAGCCGGCCCCGGCTCTCCCGTCCTCTCCTCCCCCTCGGCGGGAATGTGGACCTGCTCCCCGTCGACGAGCACCCGGGCGAGGTTGACGGCTTCGGCGTCGGCTGCGCTCTTCAGCCCGCCGGCCGCGTCCACCGCGTCCTGGATCCGTGATCCCGCGGCCAAGGTCACCACCCCGGGATTGCGCACCTGCCCCGTCACGTGGACGACGACATCGCCGCCTTCCGGCGCCGCAGGACCCGCAGAACCGCCAGAGCCCGCAGGAGCGCCCGTCGGTACGGGTCCTGCAGTTCCCGTCTGTCCAGTTCCGGTCTGCCCGGATTCGGGCTGTCCGGATTCGGGCTGTCCGGTTCCGTCCGCGGTCGAGTGCCCTGCCGGAGAGTGCTCTTCGACGGGCCGGAAGAGCAGGAACGCCGCCACCAGTGCAGCCGCCGTGAGCACCGCCAGAGTGAGAAGGATGGGCAATCGCGTCCGCCTCGCCGGGACGGGTTCCTCCTCGCCCTGGGAGTCGGCGACGAAGACGTCTCCCGGCACCCAGCCGCCGCGTTCGGTGCCGGCGCTGATGAGCCCGGCGAAGCGATCATCGGGAGACACGGCCATGCCCGCAGGCTACGGTGCGCGCTGCCGAGTGGCCCAGGCCCGAAGACGGGCCTGTGGAGAGAGGCTCTCGTTCCACAGGGGAATCGGGCACGAGTCGGCTGCGTATCCACACGCTCGACGCACCCGAGTGGCGATCAGGGCGTCGTCTGTCCGGTGAACCCGATCGCCAGTGGCGGTCAGGGCGTCGTCTGCACGGTGATTCCGATCGCCCCGGGGCCGACGTGAGCGGTGATCACGGGTGACAGTGTCCGCAGGGACGTCTCGAGACCGAGTTCGGCGAATTTCTCCTGCAGCACGACCACGTCATCGTGTTCGCAGTCGCCGCCGGCCTGCTGGATCTCGACCCGGACGCCGTCCTCGCCGAGCTCACCGGCGGCGGCGACCGTCAGCTGGGTCATCCGGTCGATCGCCTTGGACCAGGTCCTTACCCGAGCCAGGGGCACGACAACCCCGGATCTGAGCCCGAGCACGGGGACGATCTGCAGGGCCCGGCCGAGCAGGGATGACGCGGCGCCGATGCGACCGCCTCGGCGCAGGTGCTCGAGGGTGGCGGGGGCGAACATCGTCTGCGTCTCCGTCGCGCACCAGTCCGCGACGACCCCGGCGATCGATTCGGCGTCACGACCGTGGGAGATGCCCGCGGCGGCGATGAACACTGCTCCGGCCAGTCCCGCCGAGGTGGTGCGGGAGTCGACGACGTCGATGAAGATCGGCTGCGCCTCGGCGGCGGACACCGCCGAATCCCGGGTTCCCGAGAGCTCACCCGACATGGTCACGGTGATGATGGCCTCGGCCCCGCGGTCGATCAGGGTGGAGAAGGCGTTCGTGAACTGCGCAGGAGTGGCCAGGGACGTGCTCACCGGGGTGCCCTCGCTCATCGCGGAGCAGAGCTCGGCGGCGCTGAGTTCGCCATCGGTGAATTCGACTCCGCCGACGATCACCGTCAAGGGGACGACCGCGATGAGGCCGCCGGTGAGCTCCTCCAGGGACTTGAGTTCCTCCGAGGACAGCTGCGCCGTGGAGTCGGTGACCAGCCCGATCCTCATGGCCGACCCAACGCCCGATACGTCCACCCGGCATCCCGCCAGACCACCGGATCGAGGACATTGCGCCCATCGACGAGGACCTTGCCGGCCACCACCGACGCCGTCTCCTGCGGGTCGAGGTTCCGGTACTCATTCCATTCCGTCAGCAGCAGCACCGCATCCGCCCCCGTCAGGGCCTCAGCCGTGTCGGCGACGAACCGCAGCTCCGGGAACATGCGCGAAGCATTCTCGATCGCCTCGGGATCGGTCACCGTCACCACCCCGCCCTGCGTCGCGATCAGCCGCGCCACGGCCAGCGCCGGGGAATCACGCACATCATCGCTGTCGGGCTTGAACGCCGCCCCGAGAATGGTGATCCGCTTGCCGATGAACGACCCGTCAAGCGCTTCCCGAGCGATGTCGACCATCCGCACCCGCCGCCGCATGTTGATCGCATCGATCTCCTTGAGGAACGCCACCGCCTGATCCGCGCCGAGCTCACCGGCCCGCGCCATGAACGCCCGGATGTCCTTGGGCAGGCATCCCCCACCGAAACCGAGGCCCGCATTGAGGAACTTCCGCCCGATCCGATCATCCATCCCGATCGCGTCCGCCAGCAGAGTCACATCAGCGCCCGAAGCCTCGCACAGCTCGGCCATCGCATTGATGAACGAGATCTTCGTCGCCAGGAACGAATTCGCCGCGGTCTTGACCAACTCCGCCGTCGCATAATCGGTGATCATGCGCGGGGTGCCATCGGCGAGGATCGTCTCATACACAGCATCGAGGACATCGGCGGCCCTCTGCCCGTCCGCACCCGTACCGACGCCGTAGACCAACCGGTTGGGGTGCAGGGTGTCGTCGACGGCATGACCCTCGCGCAGGAACTCCGGATTCCACATCACCGCGGCGCCGGACTCGGCGAGAACCACCGCCAGACGCTGCGCGGTGCCGACGGGAACCGTCGACTTGCCCACAACCACCGACGACGAAGTCAGGTGCGGGACCAGCGACTCGAACGCCGCATCGACATAGGTGACGTCGGCGGCGAACTCGCCGGGCTTCTGCGGAGTGCCGACGCACACGAAATGGACCTCGGCCTCACTGACACGGGAGACATCGGAGGTGAACTCGAGGCCGCCACGCTCCCGCCCCCGGATCAGGAGGTCGCCGAGGCCGGGCTCGAAGAACGGAGGCCGACCCGCATTGAGTGCGGCGATCTTGTCCTCGTCGACATCGATGCCCACCACGTCATGGCCGAGAGAGGCCATGGCCGCCGCATGCACAGCACCCAGATATCCGCATCCAATGACTGAAATCCTCAACCTGTGCTCTTCCTCCAGACGACCAGCTGTCCGAGCAAACTATATGCCACAAATGTGACCGTTCTCCGCAAGAAATGGCGGAATCTCAGGTCAGAAGAGTTCCTTCAGGAGGCGAGATTCGCTCGCGGGAACCGCTGGGGGACCGCGCCTCGCGGGATTGCCGCACCCCTCAAACCTATGCACTTACTCTGCAAGAGCACGAACTTCTGGACGGCGGATGCCTGAGCCCAAAAGGCTTCCGAAGTAATGCGTCTTCCAGGGTAAGGCGAATGCCGAGATCGCCGAGACGTTCAGAGTCCAGCTTCAGCGCATCACACCATCGTCAACGGAGAGAAGAAACGGCTCCCTGACAACAATCGCCCCGACTGGCGATTTGCGCCGAGGTGAATCCGACCGGCCCACGCCAACTTGTGCCTCGGCAGTGGTGAACTTCGCGCACCGACTCCCGCAAGGCGAGGAGATGCCCTCAGAGTTCATTGTCCGGAGCACGCAAGCGTGGGTGGAACAGGTCGAAGCCAACGAGCGTCGTCCACCTCGGGTGTCGCCGGACGAGCGCGGCGCAGGCAACGATGAACAGAGCGGCAATCACCCACACCCAACCGAGTTGATTCTCGTTGAGGTAGTCGGGCAGGTAGGCGAATGCGCGAGCACGCGCGGCGGTCTGGACAGCAAGATATGACCAGCCGACGAACACCCACGGAATCGAGAGCACGAGGAGGAAGGCTCCCCGGAAGCCGTCGAGGTGGTTAGCGATGGGCCCTGGGATCAACGCACCACCTCCAGCGCACCTCCCGGTGGAAACTCACTGATTCTCATTGGCATCCTCACCCTCCTCGGGCACGAGGGCTTCGAGCTCCTGGATGCGCAGCCGCAGGACGACGTTCTGCTAATGGCACCGCACGTTCTCGGACATGTACTCCTGGTACAGGGCCTGGAGGATCAGAGTCTGTTCTGCGTTCAGTTCTGTCATAAGTCTTTCCTTTTGAGTGAATAAATGGTGCCCCGCGGCATTAGACCGAGCGGGGCATCTGATTGAATATGCAATTATTGTTCGAGTTATCTCTGGAAGCCCATGTGTTCGCATTGACTTCACGGGGTTATCGGTTGGACAGTCACGACTGGTGAGACGATAATTAGCGAGGTGAGTTAGCTACTTGCTGGTAGCCCGCCTCTCCTCCCCTCGAATACCCAATCCAGAGAACGGATAGAAGATTGCTCAAACGATTAGCCGGTGTCGGCGTAGCTGCCGTACTTATGACGGCCGCATTCGTGTCGCCTGCAGCAGCGTCAACGACATCCCCCGATACGATGACCAACGATGAAATGACGAGTCTCCAAGCCCCCTCCCCTTACGTGGAAGCAAAGACCGAAGAGGAGGCTATGAAAAAGTTGGACCAGATCGATCGCGAGCGTTCCGGCGGAGTCTCAGTGAGTACTACCGGCGTTAACTTCGGGCCATGCGTGCTGTATCCAGCAGGTTTTCATCTCCGAAAGTCGAGCGGATACAAATATGGAGGGGTGAAACCGGTCACCGTCTGCACGAAGCACGTCACGGGAATCAAAATGGCCTCTCAGTTGAGGGTCAAGAATTTGCTTATGTGGGTAAAGACTGGCGCTCAGATCCCACAGACCGCCACTGATCACGACCTCAAAACCGGTGGCGTCTATAAGAAGAAGCACTATACTGTGAAGTTCGAGCAAAAGAATATGAACTATAAGTGCAACGGAAAGAAGAGCCACAAATGGTCCGCGGACATCATAGGACGGCTCCGCTACCAAGGGCACACCATGTGGGCACGCGTCGCGGCTCCAGTGCTCACTTTCGCATGTGGTCCGCACTGATTCCCGCCGATCGAAATGGGGTCCGACATGGAGGCTCAAATTGTCCATCTCCTTTTCGTCAAGAGGCCCTCGCCATTCGAACCTGACGAAATCATCGATCCTTTGGTCGGAATTCTTGCCGACGAGAGCGAATGCGAACGCTTCGAGGCGGAGCACAAAGACCTCGAAGTCAGCTGGGAGGATCGGTTCGTCAACGATGCCGAAGGGCATCAGATTGCGACGGGAGATACTCTATATGCGTACTTCTATATGGCTATGGTCAGGGAGACGCCTGCAGGAAAAATCCTTGACCTGCTGACGGATGCGGCAGTCGAGGATGTCATGTACCAGAAGGAGAACGCCCAGAAAATGCTGGACGTAGGAGACATCCAGGTCATGACTGTTGGCGACATTCGTCTCGGAGGCGACTTTCCGACCATCTCAGTACCAAGCGACTGGGAGACGATCAGTGAGTAAGTAGGTCAATTGCCGACTTCGTAAACTCAGCTAGCCGGCGAGGGCTCCACAGCTCACCCAGTTCGGCCACCCTTTCCACACCGAATGTTTTCAGTGTGGATCGGGTGGCCGTCTGCGTATCGGCTACTTGGATAATTGAGCTTCGAGGGATTCGATTCGGTCGCGCAGCTTGCGGACTACCGGGATGAGGGCGACGCCGAGCTTGTCGTAGCTCAGCGTGACGGCACACTATATGCCACCGAGGTGCACGATATCTGCAGGATGAAACAGTACGCTTGGAGCTGTGAAGCGTTTCCTGGATTTCCTCACCAACTCACCGGCTGCGGTGACTCTCGCTGTGCTGACCGTGATCGGCGTGGTCCTGTTCGCGATCCCCGGTCTGCATACTGTCGCCTGGATCATCGGTCTCCTCCTGTGCCTGGGCATCATCGGCGCTCTGCTGATGTTCCACGGCGAATGGCGTCGCGCCCAGCAGCAGGTCGACCGCCTCCGGCAGGAGCTCAGCGTCGAACGGGGACGCCTCGACAGTGTCGGACTGACACCGATCGACGACGAGGTCGCCCAGATTCCCGATGAGATCGCCGCCCAGAAGATCCTGGCCCTGTTCCCCGACTCGAGTGGGCTGATCCAGTCGCTGCGGCTGGACGCCACCTTCGGCACCCTGGCCGTCGACGAGCTCGAGCCCCTGCACTCGTTCCGCGCCGACTTCAAGAAGGCGAGCTTCGACAACCCTCGCTCACACACGGCGTTCATGAACCTCTACCGGGCCGCCGAGGCGCTGTCCATCTGGGTGAAGGAGGAGACCCGGGTCCTGCCGTCGGACAAGACGCAGCGGGAGATCCGTCCCGGCGACAGCCGCGAGGGCGGATGGCGCGAGTACACGGAGGCGCGGACCCGCGGGGAGCGCCTCGGCGACGAGTTCCTCGCCGCCCGGTGGGAATTCAACCAGACGGCCCTCGAACTCGGCCTCGTGGTCTGAGCAGAGTCGTTGGCCTGAGAGCGTCAACGCGCAGCAGGTGAGAAAGGGCCGGTGGAGATCCACCGGCCCTTTCTCACCTGCAGCGCCGCGTCAGGCGGGTCACATCAGACTCAGTGCCTGATCCACCACGTGTCCGTCGGCGTCACCGGAGTGCGTCGCTTGTGCTCACTCGACCGATACTTGTCGACGAGGCGCTCGGTGGCCGCAGGATCGATCTCCTTGCCCTCGAGGAAGTCATCGATCTGCTGGTAGCTCAGTCCCAGCTCCGTCTCATCGGTCTGCCCCGGAGAGTCGTCGAGGAGATCCGCAGTCGGCGCCTTGCTGATCAGATGCGCGGGTGCGCCGAGGTGCTCGAGCAGGGCCTTGCCCTGGCGCTTGTTCAGCCCTTCGAGCGGAACCACGTCGGCAGCTCCGTCACCGTACTTCGTGAAGAAGCCGGTCACCGCCTCGGCGGCGTGGTCGGTGCCGACCACGAGGAGGCGCTTCTCCCCCGCCAGCGCGAACTGCGCCATCATCCGCAGCCGCGCCTTGACGTTGCCCTTGCCGAAGTCCGTGATCGCTTCGCCCACTGCGTCCCGATACTCCTCGGCGAACGCCGAGGTGGCCGGACCGATGTTGAACACGGCCTCATGGTCGGGCTGGATGAACGCGACCGCGTCCCTGGCGTCGGTCTCGTCGGCCTGCACCTTGTGCGGAAGGCGGAGCGCCCAGAACTGGGCGTCGGCGCCGCGGCGTCGCAGCTCCTCGACCGCCAGCTGGCACAGCCTGCCCGCCAGGGTCGAATCCTGACCGCCGCTGATCCCCAGGGTCAGCCCCTTGGCGCCGGTGGTGAGGATGTAGTCGGCGAGGAACTCGACGCGTCGGACCACCTCGGTGGCCGGATCGATCGTCGGCCGCACACCCAGCGTGTGTCGGATCTCGTCCTGCACGTCTTCCATTGTCATGTTCGAACTCCTGTCGTTCCTCGTTCAGGCGTCGGGGACGATGTTGACCAGCTTGGGTGCGCGCACGATGATCTTGCGCACGCCTGCCCCATCCAGAGCCTTGATCGCGTTCGGCGACTCCAGGGCGAGCCGCTCGAGTTCGGCCTCCGAGATCTCGGGGTCGACCTCGAGGCGCGCCCGCACCTTGCCCTTGACCTGAATCACGCACGTGACCTGGTCGGCGACCAGGTACTGCGGGTCCGCCTCAGGGAAGGCGGCGTAGGTCACTGTCGAATCGTGGCCGAGCTTCGCCCACAGCTCTTCGGCCATGTGCGGGGCGAAGGGCGAGAGCATGATCGTCAGCGGTTCGAGCACATCCCGGGTCGCTCCGCCCTGCTTTGTCGCATGGTTGGTCAGCACGATGAGCTTCGAGATCGCCGTGTTGAACCGCAGGTTCTCCATGTCGTCGCGGACCCCGTCGATGACCTGGTTGAGCACCTTCAGGGTCACTGAGTCGGCGGAGCCCTCCCTGATCACGGATTCTCCGGTGGTCTCGTCGACGGCCAGGCGCCACACCCGCTGCAGGAAGCGGTGCGCGCCGACGACGGCGCGGGTCTCCCAGGGCCGGGCCTGTTCGATCGGGCCCATCGACATCTCGTAGACCCGGAAGGTGTCGGCGCCATAGGCGTCGTACATCTCGTCGGGCAGCACGGAGTTCTTCAGGGACTTGCCGATCTTGCCGTACTCCCGATTCACCTGCTCGCCCTGGTACCAGAACGTCAGCTCGCCGTTCTCCTCCGTACGCTCCTCCACCTCGGCGGCGGGGACGTAGACACCGCGGGAGTCCGTGTAGGCGTAGGCCTGGATGTAGCCCTGGTTGACCAGACGGTGGAAGGGCTCGGATGAGGAGACGTGCCCGAGGTCGTGGAGCACCTTGTGCCAGAACCGGGCGTAGAGGAGGTGGAGCACCGAGTGCTCGGCACCACCGACGTAGAGGTCGGCGCCGCCGCGGGGCTTGGACTCCCGCGGTCCCATCCAGTACGCCTCGTTCTCCGGGTCGACGACGAGCGCGTCGTTGTGGGGATCGGCGTAGCGCAGCTGATACCACGACGATCCCGCCCAGTTGGGCATCGTGTTCGTCTCGCGGTGGTACTTCTTCGGTCCGTCGCCGAGGTCGAGTTCAACTTCCACCCAGTCACGGTTGCGTCCCAGCGCCGGTTCGGGCTGGCTGTCGGCGTCATCGGCGGCGAAGGTGCGCGGTGCGAAGTCGTCGACCTCGGGGAGTTCGACGGGCAGCATCTCATCAGGAAGAGCGATGGGGGTGCCGGCTTCGTCGTAGACGATGGGGAACGGCTCTCCCCAGTAGCGCTGCCGGGAGAACAGCCAGTCCCGCAGCCGGTACTGGGTCGATTCCCGGGCCATGCCCTGATCGGCCAGCCACTGCGTGATCTTCGCCTTCGCCTCGTCGATCTCGAGACCGTTGATGTCGATGGATTCGTTGGCGGAGTTGATCATCCGTCCGATACCCGTGTACGGCGAATCCTCGTCATGGTCGGCAGGCGGTTGCACCGTCCGGATGTAGGGCAGGCCGAACTCCTTGGCGAACTCCCAGTCGCGGGCGTCCTCGGCGGGAACGGCCATGATCGCCCCGGTGCCGTAGCCCATGAGCACGTAGTCGGCGACGAAGATCGGGATCTCCTGGCCGGTGGCCGGGTTCACGGCGTACGAACCGGTGAAGATTCCGGTCTTCTCCCGACTCTGCTGGCGGTCCGCGTCGGTCTTCGCCGCGGCTTCGCGCTGGTAGGCGGCGATCGCCTCGGCGGGGGTGGCTCCTCCCCCGCGCCACCGCTGGGGCACTTCGTCGTCCCAGTGCTCACCGGTGAGTTCGGCGACCTGCGGGTGCTCGGGGCTGAGCACCAGGTACGTGGCGCCGAACAGGGTGTCGGGACGGGTGGTGTAAACCTCGATGAACTCGTCGGCGGTCGAATCCGCCTCCGCCGCGGTGGCCGCAGCCGGCACGACGGGCAGGCGCAGCAGAGCGCCCTTCGAACGGCCGATCCAGTTGACCTGCATGGTGCGCACGGCCGAGGGCCAGTCGAGGGCATCCAGGTCGTCGATGAGACGGTCGGCGTAGGCGGTGATGCGCATGTTCCACTGGCGCAGCCGGCGCGTGTACACCGGGAAGTTGCCGCGTTCGGACAGTCCCTCGGCGGTGACCTCCTCGTTCGCCAGCACCGTGCCCAGTCCCGGGCACCAGTTGACCGGGGACTCGGAGACGTAGGCGAGGCGGTAGTCCTGGAGGATGCGCTCCTGCTCGGCCCGGGACAGCTGCGACCAGTCGCGGCCGTCCGGGGTCGGGCGGGCGCCGGAGGCGAACTGCTCGATCAGAGTGCTGATGGGGCGGGCGGCGCCGGTGGCGGACTCGCCGTCGGCAGTGGCTTCGGGGTCGTACCACGAGTTGAAGATCTGCAGGAAGACCCACTGCGTCCACTTCACGTACTCGTCGTCGGTGGTCGCGAAGCTGCGGCGGGCGTCATGGGCCAGACCCAGGCGGCGCAGCTGCTTCTTCATGTTCGCGATGTTGGCGTTCGTGGTGATCCGCGGGTGCTGACCCGTCTGCACCGCGTAGAGGTCGGCGGGCAGGCCGAAGGCGTCATAGGACAGGGCGTGCATGACGTTGCGACCGCGCATCCGCTGATAGCGCCCATAGACGTCGGTGGCCAGATAGCCCAGCGGGTGGCCGACGTGGAGTCCCGCTCCCGAAGGGTAGGGGAACATGTCCATGATGTAGAGGGAGTCACGTTCGGACAGGTCCTCCGGCGGCCCGTAGGGGGAAGCGGTGTCGAGCCTGCCGAGATCTCCGCTCGGGCTCAGATCACCGGTGGGGTTCGGGGTGTGGTACGTCCCCGCCTCTTCCCACCGCTGCTGCCACGATTCCTCGATCTTCTCGGCCAGCGACGCGTCATAGCGGAAACCGGCTTCCTCAGGGTTCGTCGTCATTACCTTCCTTCGCAGCTCTGTGGGTTTTGACCATCGTACTCTGAACAATCCGGGCGACGTCTTGGCTAGACTGGCACAAAGTCGTCCCACGAGGGTCTGCGCTCGAAGAAACGTGAGCGATTTCACCTCTTAGTGACTGAGCAGTAAGATAGCGGGGCAATGTCGCCCGAAAAGGAGTTCTCATGAGCCCATCGACCATGCCCCAGTCCTCCACTCCGGTGGTCGGTTTCGAGGTGGACACCACTTCGTCGACGATCGACGCCTTCCTCGAGCGCGCGGCGGACAATCCCGACAAGCCCGCGCTGGCTCGAGCCGTCGGCGGCGACTGGGAGTACGTCACCGCCGGTGAGTTCGTCGCTGAGGTGAAGTCGGCGGCCAAGGGCCTGCTCGCAGACGGGGTCGAGGTCGGGGACCGGATCGCCATCTTCGGACCGACGTCCTATGAATGGACGCTCAGCGACTACGCCGTCTGGTACGCAGGCGGGATCTCCGTGCCCTTCTACGACACCTCGTCCCAGGACCAGCTGGCGTGGATGATCACCGACGCCGCCGTCGAGCGGGGCCTGGTCCGGAGCCCGGAGCATGCGGAGCGGGTGCGCGCAGCCGCCGCCTCTGCGGGAGTCGAACCGCCGCGCCTGTGGGTCTGGGAGGACGGAGCGTTCTCCGATCTCGAGGCCGCCGGAGCAGACATCGACGACGATGCCCTCGAAGCCCAGCGGACGCAGGTCACCGGCGAATCAGTGGCCACCCTCATCTACACGTCGGGCACCACGGGCAGGCCGAAGGGGTGCGTGCTCACCCACGCCAACTTCGTCCAAACCGCACAGGCTGCCCGGATGCAGATCCCCGAGGTGTTCACCGACGATGCCCGCTGCCTCCTGTTCCTCCCCCAGGCCCACGTCTTCGCCCGCTTCATCGAGGTCCTGTCGCTGACCTGCGGCTCGCTGCTGGCACATCAGTCGGATCTGGCCAAGCTCACGGACGCGCTCGGCAGTTTCAGACCGACCTTCATCCTCGGCGTGCCCCGGGTGTTCGAGAAGGTCTTCAACTCCGCCCTGGCGAAGGCCGAGGCCGGCGGCAAGGAGGGAATCTTCCGTCGCGCCGAGCAGGTCGCCGTCGCCTATTCCAAGGCCCTCGATCAGGGCATCGTACCGCTGACCCTCAAACTCCAGCATGCGCTGTTCGACAAGCTCGTGTACTCGAAGCTGCGCGCGATCATGGGCGGCCACGTCACCCATGCCGTCTCCGGCGGCGGTCCCCTCGGCGCCCACCTCGGCCACTTCTACCGCGGGGTCGGGCTGATCGTGCTCGAAGGCTACGGGCTGACCGAGACGACGGCGCCGATCACCGTCAATGTGCCGGAGAGGGCGAAGATCGGCAGCGTAGGCGTGCCCCTGCCGGGCTGCTCCGTGGCGATCGCCCCCGATGGCGAGGTGCTGGCGAAGGGCGTCTGCGTCTTCCGGGAGTACTGGAACAACCCAGAGGCCACTGCGAAGGAGTTCCACGACGGGTGGTTCGCCACCGGTGACCTGGGCGCTCTCGACGAGGACGGGTACCTGACGATCAACGGCCGGAAGAAGGAGATCATCGTCACCTCGAGCGGTAAGAACATCGCTCCCGCTCCTCTCGAGGACGCCCTGCGGCGCCATCCCATCATCGGCCAGCCGGTCGTCCTCGGCGACAACCGGAACTTCATCTCGGCCCTGATCTTCCTCGATTCCGAGATGCTGCCGGTGTGGCTGGAGAACCAAGGACTGCCGACGATGACGGTCGAGCAGGCGGCTGCGGATCAGACCGTCCACCAGGCGATCGAGAAGGCCGTCGACAAGGTCAACCGGACGGTGTCGCGCGCCGAGGGGATCAAGAAGTTCACGATCATGCCCGTTGAGCTCAGCGAGTCCAACGGCTACCTCTCCGCCAAGCAGTCCGTGAAGAGGCACATCGTCGCGAAGGACTTCGCGGCGGAGATCGAGACGATGTACGCCGGCTGAGACCAAGGAGGAAGAGATGTCGAACGAGACGCAGGCCAGCTACGTCACCGAGGGGTCCGAGTTCGATCGCGACACCAACTACATCGAGGACCGGATCCTCGATGATCCGCACGCACCGTGGCCGGTGGAGCCGGGCCGTTACCGGCTGATCGCCGCCCGCGCCTGTCCGTGGGCGAACCGCGCGATCATCGTGCGCAGGCTGCTCGGCCTCGAGGACGTCATCTCCCTCGGGATGCCCGGGCCCACCCACGATGCTCGTTCGTGGACGTTCGACCTCGATCCCGGCGGGGTCGACCCCGTGCTCGGAATCGAGCGACTGCAGCAGGCGTTCTTCGCCCGGTTCCCCGACTATCCACGAGGCATCACGGTGCCCGCGGTCGTCGACGTCCCCTCGGGTCAGGTAGTGACGAATGACTTCCCGCAGATCACCGAGGACTTCAGCACCCAGTGGAGGAGATACCACCGGGAGGGCGCGCCGGACCTGTGGCCGGAGGAGAGCCGAGCGGAGATGGAGGACGTCATGCACTTCATCTACACCGAGGTGAACAACGGCGTCTATCGGTGCGGCTTCGCGGGCTCCCAGGACGCCTACGATGCGGCCTTCGACCGTCTGTTCTCCGCCCTCGACGTCCTCGAGGAGCGTCTGGCCTCGAAGCGGTTCCTGATGGGCGACTCCATCACCGAGGCGGATGTCCGTCTGTTCACGACCCTGGCCCGGTTCGATCCGGTGTACTTCGGCCATTTCAAGTGCAACCGGCAGGCGCTCAAGGACTTCGAGAACCTGTGGGGCTATGCGCGCGACCTCTTCCAGACCCCCGGATTCGGGGACACGGTCGACTTCGTCCAGATCAAGCAGCACTACTACCTCGTGCACAAGGATGTGAATCCGACCGGGATCGTGCCGAAGGGACCGGATCTCTCGGCCTGGCTGACCCCGCACGGTCGGGAGGCGCTCGGCGGTTCACCCTTCGGGACGGGCACCGCGCCAGGACCGGTCAGGTCCGGGGAGGAAGTGCCGGCCGCTCACACACCGGCGGCCTGGGCGCGCTGAGGCGAACCGACTCGAGTCGCCTGCGCCCTGAGGTCAGGCAGCTCAGGTGTCGGCTCAGGTGTCGGCTCAGTCCGTTCTCGGGTCCGGACCCGGGCTGGGGTTCGATTCTGGGCTCGCACCGGGGCGGCCCCGATGCTTGCGGATCTTGAGCACGGCCCACATGGCGACGAACACGATGACGGCGACGATGACGAGCTTCTGGAACCAACCGGCGTAGGACTCCACGACGGCCCAGTTCTCCCCCAACCAGAATCCGGCGACGACGAAGATCGTGTTCCAGATGGCGCTGCCTGCCGTCGTCAGAAGCGCGAACGTGATCAGTGACATGTCGCGCATTCCCGCCGGGATCGAGATCAGGGACCGGAAGATCGGAATCATCCGACCGAAGAAGACGGCCTTGGCGCCATGCCTGTCGAACCAGGCAACGGTCTTGTGGATGTCGTCGACGTCGACGAGGGGCATCTTCAGTGCGATCCGGCTGATGCGGTCCAGACCGATCCATTTGCCCAACGCCCACAGCAGCACGGCTCCGACGAGCGAGCCGATCGTGGCGAAGACGATGGCGATGACCAGACTCATCTCGCCCCTGCTCGCGGTGAATCCGGCCAGGGGCAGGACCAGCTCGCTGGGGACCGGCGGGAAGATGTTGTCGAGGAACACGAGGAAGCCGACGCCGACCGGTCCCAGCGCCTCCATCAGTCGCACCGCCCAGGCGGAGAAGCCGCTGAGGTCCTCGGCGGCCGAGGACCCGACGATTCCGACCCCGGCCGGAGGAAGAGCGGCGAGGACAGTCGGAGCGGAGGCAAGAGACATGAGTGCAGTCTAGGGACGGAACCCGAGCGTCGCTCCCAGTCCGCGCCCAGAGCCGCTCGCGCGGAGCGTCCCGCCTGCTCACCCTCACCGCCCAACGGTTAAGGTGGGACATGACCGTACCGACAAGGAGCACAGTGTGACCCCAGCCAAGGTCCTGGCCTCTCGCAACTCCGTCTCCGCAGCGGGACACAGCGCCATCGCCCACCCGGGTCCGGCACATCTCATCCGCAGCCTCGGTCGATATCTCACTCGCATGGGCAGTCAGCTGGCCGGTTCGATCACGTACTTCCTCGTCCTCGCGGTCATCCCCGTCGCCATGTTCACCTTCGCGGGTCTCGGCTTCGTCCTCGACGTCCTCCGCCCAGATCTGGTCCCGATCATCGCCGCGGAACTCGACCGAGTGGCACCGGGAAGTCCCGCACTGAGCAACTCCTTGGAGAGCGTCCTCAACAACTGGCAGGCAGTCGGCATATTCGGCGTCCTGGCGGGGCTGTACTCAGGTCAGGGTTTCATCGAGACCCTCAAATCGGCGGTCCGCGCCCAGCTCGCCGACGAATTCAGCGAGATCAAGCAGGAACCGATCGTGAAGAACTTCCTGGTCAATCTGCTCATCCTCTTCGCTCTCGTCACGCTCATTCTCCTCGCCGTCGCCGTGACTGTCGTCGGGACCGGATTGGCCTCGCTCATCGTCGACTTCCTCGACCTGTCCGGATGGGCGTCCGCGCTGCTGGTTGTGGGACCTCCTCTGTTCAGCCTCGGCGCCGGCTGGCTGATCTTCATGTTCCTCTTCACCGTGCTGCCGCAGACACCGGTGGCACACGGCCCCAAGGTCCGAGGCTCGGTGGCCGGAGCCGTCTCGTTCGTCATCCTGCTCAATCTCGCCGCGATCCTCATCGACGTGTTCTCGGACAATCAAGCAGCGTCGATCTTCGGATCCATCATCGCGGTGATGCTGACGATGAATGTCTTCGCCCGCATCATCCTCTTCGTCGCCGCCTGGGTCGGCACCGCCGCCCCTGCCCGGCTCCCCGAGGCCCCGGAGCCCGACGGTCGGATCGTCATCCCCCGTTCCCAGGCCCAGACCCTCGGCGCGCTCATTGCCGCAGCGGGTCTCATCGCCCTGACCCTCCTCGGGTTCAAGCGCTTCGACGAAAGGGAGGACCGTTCATGACCGCGCCCCGCGGTTCGGACACTCGCATCGCATCGGGAGCCTCCCGCGGCGGATTCTCCGTCAGCTCCCGCTCAGCCACCCCCACCGTGGACAGCGGGCTCTCCGCCCAGCAGCTGACCGACTTCTTCGACCGCCCGGTGCTCGAGGTCGCACCGCAGGTGCTGGGCGGCGTCCTGTCGCGGTCCACCCCGGAGGGGACGGTGGCGATCAGGATCACCGAGGTGGAGGCCTACGACGGACGCACCGATCCCGCGTCCCATGCCTTCCGCGGACAGACGGCCCGCAACTCCTCGATGTTCGGTGCCCCTGCGCGCCTCTACTGCTACTTCATCTATGGCATTCATCACAGTCTCAACCTCGTCTGTGGTCCCATCGGCACACCGACGGGTCTCCTCGTCCGTGCCGGGGAGGTGGTCGAGGGCATCGACCTGGCACGCCGGAGGCGGGAGGCGAAACCGCGCAAGCATCCCCTCCCGGATGCGGCCCTGGCGCGTGGGCCCGGCTGTGTGGCCAGCTGTTTCGATGCTGATCTCAGCCAGGACGGGGCCTCGCTCATCGGCGGCAGCTGGTCATTCGCCCCTCCCGCGACACTGAGCACGGACATCCGTTTCGGCCCTCGGATCGGGGTCAAGGGCGAGGGTGCGGATCCGCACCGTTTCGCTTGGAGATTCCACCTCGGCGGGGAGCCGAGCGTGTCGGCCAGGAAGTCGACCGACAGGTTAGACTTGGGCGGGAATTCGTCAATTGATTTGAGGGGACACGACCTTTGACTGATGCAACGACGGCTCGCCTGGAGAATTGGGCGACGAAGCAGACCGCGGCGGAAGAGCTGATTCCGCTCGTCGGCCGGCTGTACCGCGAGAACGATGTGCTGCTGACCGTATTCGGCCGTTCGCTGCTGAACAAATCCGTGACCGGGATTCTCAAGGCTCATCGCTACGCCCGCCACTTCCTCGGCGAGGATCTCGACGTCGAGACGACCCTCGAACTGGTGCGCGGGCTCTCGGAGCTCGACCTCGGGGCGGCTCGGATCGACGTTGGGCGCCTGCTCGAGAAGGCGGCCTCCGAATCCGGTGACCTCATCGAATTCCTGCGTGCCGAGCTCGCACCAGTCGTCGGCGCCAAGGGTGAGGACCAGCCCGTGCGCGACATCGTGCTCTACGGTTTCGGACGCATCGGCCGCCTGCTCGCCCGGATCCTCCTCGACCGCGCCGGCGGATCGGGCATGCGTCTGCGCGCGATCGTCGTGCGCAAGGGCGGCGAGGACGACCTCATCAAGCGCGCCTCCCTCCTGCGCCGTGACTCGGTGCACGGGAAGTTCGACGGCAGCATCGTCGTCGACGAAGAGGCCAACACGATCCAGGCCAACGGCACCCTGATCCAGGTCATCTACTCCAACGATCCCTCGGAGGTCGACTACACCGCCTACGGGATCGACGATGCGATCATCGTCGACAACACCGGAAAATGGCGCGACGAGGAGGGTCTCGCCAAGCACCTGGCGTGCCCGGGCGCGGCCAAGGTCATCCTCACCGCTCCAGGCAAGGGCGACGTCAAGAACATCGTCTTCGGCGTCAACGACTCCGACATCCTCGATTCGGACACCATCGTCTCCGCGGCGTCGTGCACCACGAACGCCATCACCCCGGTGCTCAAGGCGCTCAACGACAAGTTCGGAGTGCGCAACGGACACGTCGAGACGGTGCACTCGTTCACCAACGACCAGAACCTCATCGACAACTTCCACAAGGGTTCACGCCGCGGCCGCGCTGCCGGACTGAACATGGTCCTCACCGAGACCGGTGCCGCGAAAGCGGTGGCGAAGGCTCTGCCCGAGCTCAAGGGCAAGCTGTCGGGCAATGCGATCCGCGTTCCCACCCCGAACGTGTCGATGGCGATCCTCAACCTCAACCTGGAGAAGTCCACCAGCGTGGACGAGCTCAACGAGTTCCTCCGCCAGACCTCGATGGACTCCCCGCTGCGCAACCAGGTCGATTACGTCGCCTCCCCCGAGCTCGTCTCCTCCGACCTCGTCGGTTCGAAGCGTGCGGGAGTCGTCGACGGTCTCGCGACCATCGTCGACGAGGACCGTGCAGTCGTCTACGTCTGGTACGACAACGAGTTCGGCTACAGCTGCCAGGTGGTCAGGTGCGTGGCCAAGATGGCCGAGATCGACACGCCGTCCTTCCCCTGAGGCTCGTCCTTCCCCTGCGGCGAATGGGAAACGGTCACTGTGTCATCTGATCGCTGACGTCGACGAAGGCGCCCGCAGCACATCGCTGCGGGCGCCTTCGTCGTCCTGGGTTGCTGAGCCGTGAGCCGGCGCCCCTTGCAGCAGGCCGGTCCTGGCCCAGCCTTCCTGCAGCCGGTCAGTCCTCCCGGGCCATCGCCTCGTGGAGCCAGATCGGGGTGAAGTCGGCGAACCGCGCGGCGAGCTCGTCGTCGCTGTCGAGGATCGCGGCGAAGCGGTCATCGGCAGCGCTGAGCTCATTCGCCCAGATCGGGCCCAGGCAGGCGAGCAGGGCACAGGCGAGGACGACGCCGATCGCGAGGATCGGCGTGGCCGCCCACAGCATCGCGCCGCAGAGCAGACCGAGCACCGCGAACCCGATCGCGATCGCCATCCCTCCGGTCCGCGACCGGGGCGCCCTGGCCCTCGCCGGCCGACGAGCCGCGACCGCATCGAGGACATCACGATTGATGCGGGTCCAGGCGACGATGGCCGCGAGTGCGCAGACGATGCCGATCATGATCAGGCTGAACGCGGAGAACAGCAGCACGGCGTCGACCCGCTCCCCCTGCGCCTGCAGCGCGGCTCCGAGCCCGGCGACCAGCATCGCCGCTGCCAGCACGAGCAGACTGAGCAGTCGAGCACGACGGATCGCGATCACCTCGGCGAGGATCTGCGCCAGGAACCCGCGTTCGGACCTTCTCGAATGCCCCGCGCTCGAGTGCTCGCTCATCGGACGTAGCCCGCGCGCTTGTCGACGGTGTGCGCGAAGGGCTCACCGGCGAGGTGGCGGCAGAACAGGTCGACGAACTGGGTGGCCAGTCGATCCCGCCAGCCGTCGGTGTCTCCGCTCATGTGCGGGGTGATGACGACATCGTCCCGAGCCCAGAGCGGGTGGTCGGCGGGCAGCGGCTCCACGTCGAAGACGTCGAGGTAGGCTCCCGCGATCCGGTTGTCCTCGAGAGCGGCGACGAGGGCGTCCGTGTCGACCGTGGCTCCCCGTCCGACGTTGATGAAGCAGGAGTGCGGCTCCATCGCGGCGAACACCTCGGCGTCGATGAGCTTCGTCGTCGCGGCCGTCAGCGGGGCGATGTCGATCACCCAATCGACGCCGCCGAGGTGGGAGGCCAGGTCCGCCGAGTCGATGACGTCCCCGAAGTCCGGGTCCCCGCCACGCGCATGGCTGCCGGCACCGCTGATCTCGACGTCGAGTGCGCGCAGCACCCGCGCGATCTCCCGCCCGATGGCCCCGGTGCCCACGATGAGCGCGCGGGACCCGGCCAGGTCCTTCGTCGACCGGCGGTTCCAGTTCCTGTGGCGCTGGTCGCCGAGCGACCCGCGCGTGTCCTTGGCGTGCATGAGCATGAAGCCGAGGACGAACTCGGCGATCGGCCGATCGAAGGTCCCCCGCGCATTGGTGACGACGACATCCGATTCGACGAGGGCGTCGAACAGGAGCGAATCGACTCCGGCGCTTGCCGCGTGGATCCACCTGAGCGAATCGGCGCGGTCGAACTCCGACTCCAGAGCGGTGGAGAAGAAGTCCCAGAGCAGGAGCACCTCGGTGCCGGGAAGTGCGGAGCCGAGGGCCTCGGCGTCGACGACCCGGAGTTCGACTCCGGGTCGTCGAGCGAGGTCAGTGAGCTGGGCGGGAACCTCGGTTCCGCGTGAGTTGAGAATCGTCAGTGCTGTCATCCATCGACCCCTTCGGCGTAGTCTGCCCTGCCAGGTTATCGGATGGTTCGTCGATCTCCACCCGCGAGCGTTTCGCCGGGTCAGCGGCCAGGCTCTTCGCCAGCGGAGTGTTCGGGAGGAAGATGAGGAAGACGAAACCGAGAACGGCCAGGGGCGCCACCCAGAGGAACAGCGGAACCAAAGCGTCGTTGTAGGAATTGACGATCAGCGAATGCAGGGGCTCGGGCATGTCGGCGACGATCTGCGGCGTCAGCCCGGTCGACGACATCTGGGGCGCTGAGTGCGTCGGAGCCTTCGCCGCGAGGCCGGCCAGACCCGATTCGATGTTCTCGAGCAGGCGCTGGGTGAAGACGGAGCCGATGAGCGCCATGCCCAGGGTTGCGCCGACCTGCCGGAAGTAGTTGTTCGACGCGGTGGCCGTGCCGACCATCGCCACGGGGAACGCATTCTGGACCACCAGGACCAGGGTCTGCATGCTCAGCCCGAGGCCCAGGCCCAGCAGCGCCAGGAACGCGATCGTCTCCCATGCAGGGCTGTCGGCCTTCAGCTGCGACATCAGTGCCAGCGCCGCGGCGATGAGCAGGATGCCGATGAGCGGATACGTCTTGTAGCGACCAGTCCGGGCCACGACGAAGCCGACCAGCGTCGAGGAGATGAGCATGGTGCCCATCATCGGCACCATCATCAGTCCGGCCACGGTCGCGTCGATGCCGTGCACCATCTGCAGGTAGGTCGGCATGTAGGACAGGACTCCGAACATGGCGACGCCGATGAAGAGGCCGGCGGTCGTGCAGAGCAGGAAGTCTCTGTTCTTGAACAGGAACAGCGGGATCACCGGCTCGCTGACCTTGAGCTCGACGAGGATGAACGCGATCACGGCCAGGGCGCCGACGACGATGAGCGAGTTGATCTGCCACGAGCCCCACTCGTAGTCGTGCCCGCCCCAGGCGGAGGTCAGCACGATGGAGCTGGTGACGATGGAGATGAGCAGCATGCCGGCGACGTCGACCTTCGGGCGTGGTCCCTGCGCCCGCTTGGGCACCTTGAGGAACACCGCGGCAGCGATGAGCGCGAGGATGCCGAGTGGGAAGTTGATGGCGAAGGCCCAGCGCCAACCGGGCCCTTCGGTCAGCCAGCCGCCGATCAGCGGTCCCGCGACAGAGGACACTGCGAATGCCGAGCCCATGATTCCCATGTACTTGCCGCGTTCCCGGGCAGGGACCACCGAGGCGATGATCGACTGCGAGAGGATCATCATGCCGCCGCCGCCGATGCCCTGGAGCACGCGACCGAAGATGAGGGTTCCCATCCCCTCGGCGATGAGCGCGAAGGCCGAACCGGCGAGGAAGCAGCAGATCGCGAACATGAACAGCGGCTTGCGCCCGAACAGGTCGCCGACCTTGCCGTAGATGGGCATCATGATCGTCGAAGCGAGCATGAACGCAGTGGAGACCCAGAGCATCTGGTCGACGCCGTCGAGTTCGCCCACGATGGTCGGCAGCGCAGTGGCGAGCACCGTCTGGTTGAGGGAGAACATGAACATCGCGATCATCAGGCCCACGAAGAGCAGGATGATCGCGGAGGTCTTCATCTGCTCTCCGTCGGCGGTGCCGGCCTTCGCCGTCCGGCCTGCCGGCGTCGCGTCGCCGGTAGGCATCGTGTCGCCGGCGCGCGGTCCGTCAGAACTTCTCATATCATCCTTCATCGCAGTCGTTTAAGTACTTTGAGGAAGAGCCCGAGGGACTCTTCGTAGATCGCCTGTGAACCTCCGCGCTCCTCGACGAGCTCGGGGCTGGTCTTGAGCGTCCGTCCGGCATGGTGCAGGGGAACCATGCACAGCTGGGTGAGCATCCTGGCGCTGCGCCAGGCGGAGTCCTCGCTCGAGAACTCCTGACCCAGGACCCGCAGCCGGGCGAGCACATGCTCGGCGATCAGCTCTTCGAGAGCTTCGGCACGGTCGAAGCGCTTGCTCACGAGCTCCGGGTAGAGCGCGAACAGCTTCCGGCGTCGGGCCGGGGTGTCGGGATCGAGCGACCCCATCAGCAGTGCCTCACGGATGAAGCGGGAGGTGTCCTCGGCCAGGGTGTCGAGCCCGGAGTCGGAGTGCACGTAGTCAGCGACAAGGGCTGCGTCGATGTTGGACTCATCGAGCCCGACGATCGCATCCTCCTTCGTCGCGTAATAGTTGAAGAAGGTGCGGGTGGAGACCCCGGCGGCCGCAGCGATGTTCGCCACGGTCGCTCCGTCCAAACCCTCCTCGAGCACACGCGTGATCGCCGCCTCATGAAGAGCGTTGCGTGTCAGACGCGCCTTCTTCGCGCGCAGGGATTCGTTGTCGGCCATGCATCCAGTTTGCACCTTCTGCAAGTTTGCATCAAGTGCAAAAATGCATCTGTGCACTATTTCACGTCGGTGGTCGACGACCGCTCACACCCATTCGGGTCGGGGCCGGCAGACCGCGGCCCGCTTACGCGGAACCGCCTGACCCTCACATGAGGGCGCGCAGACGGGCCCGATGCTGTTCGAGGACCTGCAGCTGACCGAGCAGGTTCGTCTGGGCCTGGATGTCGACGGAGTCGAGACGCTGCAGGCGGGAGTGGAGTTCCTTGGCGATCCGCTCGAGGTCGTAGTCGAAGAGGCGCGCGACGATCCCCTGCGCGAATCTCTCGGCGCTGACTCCCTCCGCCACCGGCAGCGGCGAGACGAGCAGCTGAGTGACGTAGGGCCGCAGGTCCTCGGCACTGGCCTCCAGGACCTTCTCCGCCCATCTGCCTTGGTCGCCGCCTCCCGCCTGCAGACCGCCGGCCTGCTTCATGGCCGCCTGGATCCGTCGGTAGCCGGGGTGTTCGAAGGCCTTGGCCGACAGCGAGTCGAAGAGTTTGCCGTTGACGTACTCCGGGTGCTGGAGGGCAACCATGAGGACGCCCTTCTCCGTCTTCAGCCGCGCTGGACTGATCGGAGCCGACAGGTTCGAGACGTCGGGACGTTCGTCGTAGACGTATTCGAGCGCGACGTCCTCGGCTCCGGGCCCAGGTTCCGGCGCCGAGGCGGCAGGGGGAACCGAGGCCGGTGCTGCGCCCCCTGCCTGTCCGGGACGGGCCTGCGGTCGGGCGGAACCCGCCTGCGACTGCCCTGGCCGCGCCGGGGCATTGCTGCGGGCAGGCTGCGACGGCTGAGTCCTGGAGTGTCGTCTGGCGACCTTGACCGCCGACTCGACCTCGGAGATGTCGACTCCGATCCGTCCGGCCACGAAGCGGTAGTAGTGGCTGAGGCTGGTGCGGTCCCGAATCCCGGTGAGCACCTCGGCGGCGGCCTTGATCGCAGAGATCCGGCCTTCGACCGAATCGAGGTCGTAGCGGGCGATCGAGGTCGTGATGACGAACTCGAAGAGCGGCCGGCGCTCATCGACGAGCTCGCGCAGGGCGGCATCTCCCTTCTGCATCCGCAGATCACAGGGGTCGAGGCCGTCGGGCTCAACGGCGACGAAGGTCTGGGCGGTGAACTCGGTCTCGAACTCGAACGCCTTGAGCGCCGCCTTCTGTCCCGCCGCGTCGCCGTCGAAGGTGAAGATCACCTCTCCGCTGGAGTCATCGCCGAGCAGGCGCCGCACGATCTTCACGTGCTCGGCCCCGAACGCGGTGCCACAGGTCGCCACCGCCTGGGTGACTCCCGCCAGATGGGCGGCCATGACGTCCGTGTACCCCTCGACGATGACCACGCGCTTGGTCTTCGCGATGTCCTTCTTCGCCAGATCGAGTCCGTAGAGGACCTGGTTCTTGTGATAGAGGGCGGTCTCCGGGGTGTTGAGGTACTTGGGGCCCTGATCGTCGTCGAAGAGGCGACGGGCGCCGAAGCCGATCGTCCGTGCGGTCATGTCCTTGATCGGCCAGACCAGCCGCCCCCGGAACCGGTCGTAGATTCCTCTGCCGCCTTCGCTGGCCAACCCACCGCCAAGGATCTCCTCGTCGCTGAAACCGGCACGCCGCAGCGCAGTCGTCAGGGCGTCCCAGGACTTCGGGGCGAACCCGAGTCCGAAGTCCCTGCTCGACTGGCTGGGGAAGCCGCGTCCGGTGAGGAACTCGCGGGCGATCTGCCCGGCGTCGGTCTCGAGCGCCTGGGCGAAGAACCGCTCCGCCACCTCATGCATCTCCAGCAGCCGCTGCCGGCGGCTGGCCTGCTCCCTGTCCGGGCCCTTGCCGTCCTCGTAGCGCAGGTGCATGCCGGCCTTGGAGGCGAGCGCCTCGACGGCCTCGACGAAGCTGAGCTGCTCGACCTTCTGCAGGAAGGAGAAGACGTCGCCGGATTCCCCGCAGCCGAAGCAGTGGTACATCCCGACCTGAGGCCTGACGTGGAAGGACGGGGTCTTCTCGTCATGAAATGGGCACAGTCCCTTGAGGGAGCCGATGCCGGCGGTCTTGAGCGTGACGAACTCGCCCACCACCTCGTCGATGCGGACGCGGGTGCGGAGCTCGTCGATGTCCTCACGCTTGATCAGACCTGCCATCGGTTAGAGTCGATCCCCCACTCCGGCTTGGATCCGGTGGTAGAGGGTCCACGCGGAATGGTCGGTCAGGGAGGCGATCTGGTCGACGACGACGCGCAGGCGGGAGCTGTCATCGGCGGCTTCGAGGTAGTCGGCCCTGAACATCGGGTCGAGTTTCTCCGGAGCCTGCGAGTACCACTCCGCCAGCGAGGTCAGCACCGTGGATTGGATGTCGTGCAGGCGCAGTCGGTCCTCGGCGACCATCACCGTCAGAGTCGCCATTCCCTTGAGCACGGCGATCTCGACGACAGTGGCATCGGGCACGACGAGGGAGGCGGCGTAGCGGGCCAGCGGCTCCCAGCCGTACTCCTCCCGCGTTGCGGCTTCGGCTGCGGCGACGAACCGGCCGATGAGCTGACTCGTCATGTGCTTGAGTGCGGCCTGCGCCCGGCGGGACCCGTCGTAGACCTCCGTCGGCCAGTAGGACGCGGCCTGCAGGCGTTCGAGGGCTCGGTCCATGTCGGCGTCGGCGACTCCCGGCAGGTACCACTGCCGGGTGATCGCGAACAGCTCGGCCCGCCTCGCCTCGGAGGCGAATTCGGGCAGCCGGAGGTGACCGGCGACGATCGCGTCCTCGACGTCGTGGACCGAGTAGGAGATGTCGTCGGCGAGGTCCATCACCTGCGCCTCGAGGCACTTCCTCCCGTTCGGGATGCCCTCGCGGTAGAACTCGAACACGTCGGCGTCATCGTCGTAGACGCCGAACTTCCGCACCCCGGAGTCGCGTTTGGCCACGGCCTCGGAGCGGGGCCAGGGGTACTTGGTCAGGGCGTCGAGGCTCGCCCGGGTGAGATTGAGCCCGGCCGGTCGCCCGTCGGGGGCGAGGACCTTGGGTTCGATCCGGGTGACCAGGCGCAGCGTCTGCGCGTTGCCCTCGAAGCCGCCGATGTCGGCGCACACCTCGTCGAGGATCGTCTCCCCATGGTGGCCGAACGGCGGATGGCCGAGGTCATGACTGAGACAGGCGGTGTCGACGATGTCGGGGTCGCAGCCGAGGTAGCGCGCGAGCTCGCGCCCCACCTGCGCGACCTCGAGGGAATGGGTGAGCCGGGTGCGGACGAAGTCGTCGGTGCCGGGTTCGACCACCTGCGTCTTGGCGCCGAGGCGGCGCAGCCCGGAGGAGTGCAGGACCCGGGCGCGGTCGCGTTGGAAGGCCGAGCGGCGCGGGTTCTTCGCGGGCTCGGCCACCCAGCGGGCTTCGTCCCAGGCGGAGTACACCGCGACCGTCCCCGACATCGTCGCTGCCGGCGGGTACGGGTTCGAAGACACGCTCAACCTCCCGAGATGTCGAGCTCGGCCTCGGAGAGGAGCGACTTCCCGGAGGCGTCGAAGACGCGGCTGTCCAGCCACCCATCGGGCAGGTGCGGCTTCTTCGGGCGGGTCGTGCGACCGCGTGATCCCTCTGCCGCCTCCCCCGGGTACGGCGCATCGTGGTCGAGCTGGGCGAGCAGCTCGTCGAGCTCGGCCAGGGACGAGACCATGGCCAATCGGCTGCGCAGGTCTCCCCCGACCGGGTAGCCCTTGAAATACCAGGCGATGTGCTTGCGCAGGTCGCGGACGCCGTAGAACTCGTCCTCGTAGTAGTCGACGAGGTACTCACCGTGCTTGCGCACGGCCTGCCCCACCTCGGCGAGGCCGGGACGATGACGTTCGGGGCTCCCGTTCAGCGCGTTCGCGAGATCGCCGAACAGCCACGGCCGCCCCTGGCAGCCGCGCCCGATGACGACCCCGTCGCAGCCGGTCCGGCTCATCATCTCCAGGGCGTCCTCGGCGGCGAAGATGTCGCCGTTGCCGAGCACCGGAACCGTGTCGCCGAGGTGGTCCTTGAGCTGGGCGATCGCGTCCCAGTCCGCCTGCCCGGAATAGAGATCGGCAGTGGTGCGCCCGTGCAGGGCGACCGCGGCGACACCGGCGTTGCGAGCCATCTCGCCGGCCTCGAGGTAGGTGAGGTGGTCCTTGTCGATGCCCTTGCGCATCTTCACCGTCAGCGGGATCCCGCCGCGAGAGGCCTCACGCACCGCCGAGGTGACGATGGCCTCGAACAGATCCCGCTTCCACGGCAGCGCCGAGCCGCCTCCCTTCCGGGTGACCTTGGGCACGGGGCAGCCGAAGTTGAGGTCGATGTGATCGGCCCGGTCTTCCTCGACGAGCATCCGCACGGCCGCGGAGACCGTCACCGGGTCCACTCCGTAGAGCTGGACCGAGCGCGGCGTCTCGTACGGTTCGTGGTGGATGATGCGCATGCTCTTGGGGCTGCGCTCGACCAGGGCACGGGAGGTGACCATCTCGGTCACGTAGAGGCCGGCGCCGTATTCGCGGCACAGGCGCCGGAATGCGGTGTTGGTGATGCCCGCCATCGGCGCGAGCACCACGGGCGAGGACAACTCGATCGGGCCGATGCGCAGTGGTTCGACGGCCGGGGACACGGACTCGGGGCTGGGACTGATGACACTCACCGTTCCATTATCCCAAAGCCGTCCAAATCGGACATTCCGCTCGCGGAGAACTCCCCCACGTCCCAGATCGACGACAGCCGCAGGTCGGCGGCGAGACGGTCGTCGTGGGTGACGACGATCATCGCGCCGCGGTACCCGTCGAGGGCGGAGACCAGGGCGGCGAGCGAGTTCAGGTCGAGGTTGTTCCCCGGCTCGTCGAGGACGAGGAGCCGGGGTGCCGGGTTCTGCAGCAGCGCCCTGGCGAGCGCCACCCGGAACCGCTCCCCGCCGGAGAGGGTTCCGCAGAGCTGATCGGTCCGGCTCGCCCGCAGCCCCATCGCGGCCATCACCTCGTGGACCCGGTGCGGCTCGAGGTCCGGGTTGTGCTGCCGGACCGCGCCCATCACGCTCAGTCCCCCGGGCAGCCGGTACTGCTGGTCGAGGTGAGCGACCGGCACCGGGACGCGGATCCGCAGGCCGGGGAAGAGTCTGCCCACCACAGGCGGGACCGACCGCGAACGGGCAGCCGCGGCGGGAGCCTGTGGAGGAAGGCCGGGATCCGGGGCACGCGCGGAATCGGGGGCCGTCTCGGTGGCGGCCCGCACGATCGCGGCCAGCAGCGTCGACTTCCCCGACCCGTTGGGACCGGTCAGTCGGATCCTCTCGGGGCCGACGACGGTGGCGGGCCGTTCACGCGGCCCGCAGTCGACCTCGAGGACGCGTTTGCCGGGATGGACCAGAGTGTCGGGCAGGTGGATGGAGATGGGCGTATCCCGGCGCAGCTCGTCCCGGGCCGTTTGCACCGAGGTGCGGGCTCGGGCTTCGTCCGCCGCTTTGTCTCCGCGTCTCTTCGCGGCGCTCTTCTGCGCGAAGTCGGTGAGCCCGTTCATCACGATCTTCGGGCGGCGCTTGTTCGCGTTGTCCTTGGCCGCCTTGCGGTCGGCTCGGGCGAGCTTAGTCTCAAGTTCGATCCGCTGCCGCTTCTCGACGGTCAGAGCCCTCTTGGCGTCGACGAGGTCCTGGCGCTTCGCGGCCTCCTCCGCGGCGACCATCTCCTCATAGGCGCTGAAGTTCCCGCCGTAGACGCGCAGCTGCTCGGTCATCTCCACGATCGTCTCCATCGTCTCGAGGAGGGCACGATCGTGGGAGATCACGAGTGTGGGAGAGCTGCGCGACTGCAGCAGCGCTGTCAGCTGCGCACGCCCCGCCTCGTCGAGGTTGTTGCTGGGCTCGTCGAGGATCAGCCAGCGGCCGCCCGCCAGCGCCGCCCGGGCCAGGCCGATCCGCATCGCCTCGCCGCCGGAGAAGGTCCGGGCCGGGCGATCGAGCTCGGCGGCCGCGAGTTCGAGCCCCACGTCGGCGAGCGCGCCCACTGCCCGCTCCTCGATGTCCCAGTCGTCGCCGATGGTCTCGAAGTCGTCCGGGCCCGCTTCTCCCCGCAGCGCCCGCAGAACCGCGGATCTCAGGGAATCGATGCCGAGCGCGGCTGCCACGCTCTGGTCGGTGTGGGGCAGGAGCTGATCGATGTGGACAGCGCCCTCGGCGCCGCTGACGGTTCCCGTCACGGTTGCCGGCGCGGCCGGAGGATTGCCGGCGATGATCGCGGCCAGGGTGGATTTGCCCACTCCGTTGTCGCCGACGAGGCCGACCAGTCCGGCGGGGATCGTCGCGGTGAGATCCGTGAAGACTTCGGTGTCGTCGCCGAGGCGGCAGGTGAGAGAGGAGATGGAGACGGCGAAGGACATGCGTGACCTCATTTCTGGCGCAGCTGCGGGCCCGTGGCACCCGCATGAGCGGAAATGAGGTACTACTTCACGTCAGAGGAGTCCTTCGTTCGACAGTGTTCCGGATTCATGGTGCCCGGCGGAGGACGGATCGTCAAGACCCCGGCCCGCCCCCGCCGTGCACGGGCGCTCAGACGATGATGAGCATCAGCTCGGCGGGACGGTCGCCCGGGTTCGACAGCTGATGCGGGACGTCGCCGGGCGCCTGAGCGCAGTCCCCTGCGCGCAGGGTCGTGGTCCGGTCGATGGTGACGATCTCCACCACTCCGGCGAGGACGAAGAACGTCTCCCGGGCACCGCTGCGGTGGGCGCTGAATGAGGCGGTTTCACAGTGGGGGTCGAGTCTGTAGTGGACGACCTCCATGTTCTCGATCGGAGCCGGAAGATCGCGGCGCCAGGTGCCCGCGCCATAGGTGCTGTGTCCGACGATGGAGGCACTCGGCGTGACGACCACCTCCGGAGTGGCCAGGAGCTCGCCGACATCGACGCCGAGCGCGCGGGACAGCGCCATCGCATTCGACACCGAGGTGTCCTGTTCGCCGCGCTCGATCTTCGACAGAGCGGCCCGGGAGATACCGGCGCGCACGGCAAGCTCGTTGAGCGTGAGTCCGTTGAACTTCCGGCGGGCCCTGATGCGTGCGCCGAAGACTCTGGCCCCGAGTTCTTCTGGGTTCGACATGCTTCCACTATAGTTGATTCTCGAATAATGGACTCGCTTCTGACAAAGGACGCATAGTCGTATGGCTGCCCTCGCGCTGGCTCCGCTTCTCCTCGCCCTCGCACTCCTCCTCCTCCTGCGCCAGAGCGCATGGGTGGCGGCCACCGCCGGTGTCATCGCGGCGGGCCTCGTCGCACTGCTCGCCTTCCCGACAGCCTGGTCGACGCTGCGCTCCTCTGCCCTCGACTACTTCCCCCTGATCCTCGAGGTCGCTCTCATCCTGCTCTTCGGCATGATCTTGGCCCGGCTCCTCGAGGCCAGCGGCGCGATGCAGGCGATCTCCGCCCGAGTCGAGACCCTGGCGCCCAGTCGCCCGCTCGGAGTCGCGCTCGTCGTGTTCGGGATCGTGCCGTTCGCCGAATCGGTCACCGGCTTCGGCATCGGCGTCACGATCGGAGTGCCGATCCTCGTCCACCTCGGGTGCACGCTCCGGCAATCGGCCCTGCTCGGACTGCTCGGACTCAACGCCGTCCCCTGGGGTGCCCTCGGCCCCGGCACCACGGTCGCAGCGGCGCTGGCCGGCCTCGACGTCGACGCCCTCGGCCTGACCACGGCGTGGATCAACCTGATCCCCGTGCTCGTCGTCACCGCCACCGTGCTCCTCCTCACCCGCCCTCGCCTCGGCGGTCTGCTCGGAACCGTCGCCGCGGCGGGACTGCTGTGGGGCGGGATCCTCGGGGCGAACGCGGTGGTCGGCATGGCTCCGGCAGGGATCATCGGCTCACTCATCGTCATCGCTGTGATGGGGCTGGTCTTCGCGGTGCGCACCCGATCCGGCGGCCTCGACGCTTCGCTGCGCGGCGCGCTCCTTCCCTATGCCGTCCTCACTCTCGGCCTGCTGGCTGCCCGAGCGGTCGCGGATGCGCTGCCCTCCACCCTCACCCACCTCACGGCCTCACCGCCGGTGTGGCTCGCGGTCGCGTGCGCTGTCGCCGCCCTGCGGGTCGACGGCTCTCACGCGATCGCGCTCGCCGCCACCCGTTCCTGGGTGCCGATCGGCACGGCGACCGCCGCGTTCATGCTCTTGGGCTGGATCATGACGACCACCGACATGAGCACCTCCATCGGCGCCCTGCTGCCCACCGGCCTGATCCTCCTAACTCCGTGGCTGACCACCGCCGGCTCGATCCTCACCGGATCCAACACGGGAGCCAATTCGATGTTCACCGGAACCCTCGACGCCGCCGCGGCGGCGGCAGGGGTGTCGACGATGGGCATCGTCGCCGCAGGAAATGCGGCCGGCTCGCTCGCGGCCCTCGCCGCTCCCCCACGGGTGGTGATGGCTGTGCAGTTGGCGGATGCGGACAACCCCGCCTCGAGACGCGACATCGCTTGGGTGCAGTCACGTGCACTCATCATCAGCGCGGTCAGCACCCTGGCCATCGGCCTCTGGATCCAGGTCACGCTCTGAGTCAGTCACCCCCTGCGATCGGACGCAGCGGGTACAGCGATTCAGAGGCGGATCACCTCGCGCGGGAAGGAGGTGAAGGCTTCGCAGCCGGTGTCGGTGATGAGGATCGACTCCGAGAGCTCGTAGCCGTAGCCGTTCATCCACATGCCGCAGATGAGGTGGAAGGTCATTCCCGCCTCGAGGACCTGCTCGTCCTCGGTGCGGATGGAGATCGTCCGCTCTCCCCAGTCGGGCGGATAGCCGATGCCGATCGAGTAGCCCAGCCGGCTCGGCTTCTCCAGTCCTGCCAGCGCCAGCACCCGGTTCCACGTCCGGGCCAGCTCCGCCGTCGCCACCTCGGGAGCGGCGACGTCGAGAACCGCCGCCAGCGCCTCGGCGACGACGGCCTCGAGGCGCACCAGCTCCTGCCGCGGCTGCCCGACGACCGCCGTCCGCGCCAGTGGCACGTGATAGCGCCGGCACACGCCCGCGAGTTCGATGCTCACCGCCTCGTCGGCCCGGAACCTGCGATCCGTCCAGGTCAGGTGCGGGGTGTCGGCGCTCTCCCCGGTGGGCAGCATCGGCACGATCGCCGGATAGTCGCCCCAGGAGTCGCCGCTCCCGCGGGCCTGGGCCGCGGCGATCGCGGCGGCCACCTCGTTCTGACCGACCCCGACCCCCAGCGTGCCGAGCGCGGCGTCCATCGCTGCCGTCGTCACCTCGGCGGCCCGGCGCATCAGCGAGATCTCGGTCGGGGACTTGATCGCGCGGATCCAGTTGACGAGTTCGAAGGAATCGACGAGGCGCCACTCGGGCACCCCGTTGACCAGCGCCCGAAATGCGCGCGGGGAGAAGAAATGGGAATCCATCTCCACGCCCACCGGGGACGCCGAGGCGCGGGCGACCTCCCAGCGCTGACGCAGCGCGAACGCCACCCAGTCGAACGGGTGGATGTGCGGGCGCTGGACGTAGCGTTCGGGGTAGCCGACGATGTCCTCGGGCGGGAGCCAGGAGGTGTGGGACGCCCCGCGCGCGTCCATGTCGCGCATGAACAGCGTGAGCGGGCCCGCCGACGGGACGAAGAGCAGCTGCGGGGTGTAGAACGACCAGGCGTTGTATCCGGTCAGGTAGAAGAGGTTGGCGGGGTCGGTGACGATGAGCGCCGACAGGCCCTGATCGCGCATGCGCCCGCGCACCGCCGCGATCCGCCCCAGATACTCCTCGGGCGAGAACGTCAGCGACCTCGCACCGATCGTGTCCACCTCGCCGGGCCGGGGTTCGGGCCGCGAACGCACGTCGCTGCCGGCCCGGCCCTGTTCCGCTCCGGGCCGCATTCCCTGCACCTCGGGACGCGCCTCGGCGGAGGTGGAGAACAGCTCACCTTCATTCATGGCTCCAGTCTGGTGACCGAAATCACAGAGTGTCAATGGGCTCCGGAAGCATCCCGAGAGATGACGGATCCGGAACCAAGATTTTTCACATTCGACTGATTCCGCACTCAAAAGTACGCATTCCGACGAAATCGATGATAGATTGGCGTGAGACTCAAATCACGGAGGTGAAGAATGGCCCAACCGCTGCCAAGCGGCGGCGAGCACCGCCTGGGCAACCTCGATGAGAAGTCCAAGGCGATCATCGTCGAACTGCAACACGACGGACGCAAGTCCTACTCCGCCATCGGCAAGACTGTCGGGCTGTCGGAGGCCGCCGTGCGTCAGCGGGTCTCCAGGCTCATCGAATCGGGCGTGATGGAAATCGTCGCGGTCACCGATCCGCTGAGCCTGGGGTTCGCCCGTCAGGCCATGGTGGGACTGAAGGTTCGCGGCGACATCTCCAAGGTGGCTGACCGACTCCACGGCTATGACGAGATCGACTATCTCGTCGTCACCGCGGGCTCGTTCGACATCCTGGTCGAGATCGTCTGCGAATCCGATCGACACCTGATCGAGTTCGTCAACGAGGAACTCCGATCGATCGACGCGGTCGTCGATACGGAACTCTTCATGTACCTCTCACTGGAAAAGCAAAAATACAATTGGGGGACCAGATGACAGAGAATGTCACCAGAGCCGGCACGCCTTATCAGGATGCCATTCGCAACAACGTGTGGATGCACATGAGCCCGCACCAGGCCCTGTTCCAGGGCGGCGAGGCGCCGATCATCACTCGCGGCGAAGGCCACTACATCTTCGACGACAAGGGCAAGCGCTACCTCGACGGTCTCGCCGGACTCTTCACCGTCCAGGTCGGGCACGGTCGTGAGGAGATCGCCAAGGCGATGTACGACCAGACCCTGAAGCTGCCCTTCATGCCTCTGTGGTCGTTCGCCCACCCGCAGGCCATCGAGGTCTCCGAGCGACTGGCCAGCTACGCACCGAAGGACCTCAACCGCGTCTTCCTCACCTCCGGCGGCGGCGACTCGGTCGAGTCGGCGATGAAGCTCGCCAAGAACTACTTCAAGGTCACCGGCAAGCCCGGCAAGCACAAGATCATCTCCCGTGCCACCGCCTATCACGGCACCCCGCACGGCGCCCTGTCCGTGACCTCGCTGCCCGGCCTCCGCGAGCAGTTCGCTCCCTTGGTCCCCGGTGCCCACAAGGTGCCCAACACCAACTTCTACCGTGCGCCCGAGGCCTACGCCCACGATGAGAAGGTCTTCGGCCGCTGGGCCGCCGACCGCATCGCCGAAGTGATCGAGTTCGAGGGCGCCGACTCGGTCGCCGCTGTGTTCCTCGAGCCTGTGCAGAACTCCGGCGGCTGCTTCCCGCCGCCTCCCGGATACTTCGAGCGTGTGCGCGAGATCTGCGACGAGTACGACGTGCTCATGGTCTCGGACGAGACGATCTGCGCCTACGGTCGTATCGGCGACATGTTCGCCTGCAACGACTTCGGCTACGTCCCCGACATCATCACCAGCGCCAAGGGCATCACCTCCGGTTATGCTCCGCTCGGTGCGATGATCGCCCACGATCGCCTGTTCGAGCCCTTCGGCCCCGGCGGCGACGAGACCTACTACCACGGCTACACCTTCGGTGGACACCCCGTCGCCTGTGCCGCGGCCATGGCGAACTTCGACGTCTTCGAGAAGGAGAAGCTCAACGACCACGTGCACGAGAACGCCGCCGCGTTCAAGTTCACGCTCGAGAAGCTCAAGGACCTCCCGATCGTCGGCGACGTCCGCGGTGAGGGATTCTTCTACGGCATCGAGCTGGTCAAGGATCGCGACACCAAGGAGTCCTTCACCGAGGAGGAGTCGGAGCGCATCCTCAAGAACTTCGTGTCCGCGAAGATGTACGAGAACGGTCTGTACTGCCGTGCGGACGATCGGGGAGACCCAGTCATCCAGCTCTCGCCCCCGCTGACCGTCGGCCAGGAGGACTTCGACTTCATGGAGCAGACCATCCGCGGAGTCCTCGAAGAGGCCTGGACCAAGCTCTGACCCCGTTCGGGAACTGAGCTTCGACTCCGTTCGGAATTGGCTGCGAATGGCGCCAGCTTTGAATGGCGCCAGTTGCGGCTGCGGCCATGGCGTCGGCTCCGACCGACAACAGCCACGAAGGCGGCTGCATCACTGAGGTGGTGCAGCCGCCTTCGGCGTGTGCACCACCTGAACGACAGTCGGAAGTCGTTTCTGCAATGAGAAGTTCCAGCCGCGCCCCATCCGACAGGAAGGGATGAAATCAGCAGGAACAAGTCCTTGCCGAAATAAGTTCTCGCGCCCGAGCGCGAACCTCCGAGCAGAAACCATGGCTCATTCCGTCAGCGTCCGCTGTTCTCCTCGCGGTGACGGCGCTCCCTGCGGGTCAACGGCTGTCCCGCAGGCTGCCCCGGTGCGTCGGGACGCTGACTCCTGGGCTGCCCCGGTGCGGTCTCGGTCGCGGTGAGGCCCGCCGCTGCGGCGACGGCCAAGTGCTCGGCCTCATCCGGGTCGGCAGTCTGCGGTGTGTCTCGCGGCGGCCGCACTCCCGAGCGGACCACGAGCACGCCCAGCCCGGTCGTCAGCGGGATGGCGATGACCAGCCCGATCGAACAGACGAGGATGCTGACGACCTCGATCGACATCTCCCCCAGCGTCAGCGTCTCGAAGAACGACTGGTCGTAGGCCGAGACGATGATCAGCGTCATCAGCGCCGACCCGACGTAGGCGAAGGTGATCGTGTACACCGTCGAGGCGATGTGGTCGCTTCCGATGCGCATCGCGCGGGCGAACAGCTGGCTGGCCCGCAGATCGGGCGCGACCGTCGCCAGCTCCCACACCGCCGAGGCCTGAGTGATGGTGACGTCGTTGAGCACGCCGAGGCCGGTGATGAGGATCGCGCAGACAATGAGGTCGGCCATTGCCAGGTCCGTGGTGTCGGCCAGCAGGAACCCGTCCTCGGTGTAGGCGATCCCAAGGTTCGCCCAGGACGTCATCCACGCTCCCAGCACTCCCGTGAGGACGATCCCGAGCACGGTGCCGAACAGTGCGGTCGTCGTCCGCGTCGAGATCCCGTGGGCCAGATAGAGCGCGATCATCATGATCGCACTCGCCGAGACCATGGCGACGAGGACCGGGGGCTTCGAGTCGAGGATCGCCGGGAGCATGAAGACGAGCAGCACGACCCCAGCGAAACCGAGGCCGACCAGCGCCCGGAGTCCGCGGAAGCCGGCGACGGCGAGCACCACGACCGCGTAGAGGATCGCCAGCACCAGCAGCGGGACTTCGCGATCGTAGTCGATGAAGACGTAGTCGGTGCCCGTCTCCGCCCGGTCCGGCGATTTGGTGAAGTCGAGGACCTTGACGGAGTCGCCGACGCCGACTCCGGCTTCGATCGCATCGGGAGTCACGTAGAGGCTGCCCGTGACGCCGTTGGCCTCGGCCTTGAACGTCGTGCACTCGGCGAGCAGCATCGGGTCGTCCCCCGCCTCGGCGCACTTCGAGGCGTCGACGGCCGTCACCGTCGCAACGGTGTCCGAGACGCCCTCCGCCGAGTTCGTCGTCGGACCGCCTCCGGGCAGATCCTTGTCCGGACCGCCCGGCCACAGGAGGAAGAGCCCGACGAGCGTGAGCCCGAACAGCGGCACGAGGCAGACGGTCATGATCAGTCGCACCCGGGCCGAGGCCCTGGGCGCCTGGTGCAATGTCATATGCATGTCGGCTCCATTGTCGAGTGCGAAAAGGCGATCACTCCCGCCGAGGCGGTTCCGCGCGGAACCGGTGCGGCGGAGAGGCAGGCCCTCGCCGAGGCGATTCCGCGCGGGTTCGGATCAGGCTCCGCTGAGCGCCGCGGCGAGGTAGTCCTCGACGCGGTCGAGGCTCACCCTCTCCTGGCTCATGTCGTCGCGCTTGCGGATCGTCACGGCCTGGTCATCGAGCGAGTCGAAGTCGAAGGTGATGCACAGGGGCGTGCCGATCTCATCCTGGCGGCGGTAGCGGCGGCCGATCGCTCCGGCGTCGTCGAAGTCGATGTTCCAGCGTTTGCGCAGTCGAGCCGCGAGCTCACGCGCCTGCGGGGAGAGCTTCTCGTTGCGGCTCAGCGGCAGGACGGCGGCCTTGACGGGGGCCAGACGCGGGTCGAGCTTGAGGACGATGCGCTTGTCGGTTCCGCCCTTGGTGTTCGGGGCCTCGTCCTCGGTGTAGGCATCGACGAGGAACGCCATCATCGACCGGGTGAGTCCGAAGGACGGTTCGATCACATAGGGGGTGTAGCGTTCGCCGCTGGCCTGATCGAAGTACTGCAGCTTCGCGCCGGAGGACTCGGTGTGGGTGCCGAGGTCGTAGTCGGTCCGGTTCGCGACGCCCATCAGCTCGCCCCATTCCGAACCCTGGAATCCGAAGCGGTATTCGACGTCGATCGTGCCGGAGGAGTAGTGAGCCCGGTCCTCTTCCGGAACGTCGAGGCGACGGACGTTGTCCTCGGAGATGCCGAGGTCGATGAACCAGTTCCAGCAGTCCTCGACCCATTCCCGGTAGAACCTGTCCGCCTCGTCGGGATGGACGAAGTACTCGATCTCCATCTGCTCGAACTCGCGGGTGCGGAAGATGAAGTTGCCCGGGGTGATCTCGTTGCGGAAGGCCTTGCCGATCTGCCCGATGCCGAACGGCGGCTTCTTGCGCGCCGCGGTGACGACGTTGTTGAAGTTGACGAAGATGCCCTGCGCGGTCTCGGGGCGCAGGTAGTGCAGGCCCGCCTCGGAGTCGACGGGGCCGAGGAAGGTCTTGACGAGTCCGGAGAACTGCTGCGGCTCGGTCCACTGACCGCGGGTGCCGCAGTCGGGGCAGACGACGTCGGCCATCCCGTTCTCGGGCGCCTTCTTGTTCTTCGCCTCGTACGCTTCGATGAGGTGGTCCTCGCGATGGCGCTTGTGGCAGCTGAGGCATTCGACGAGCGGGTCGACGAATGTCTCGACGTGACCCGACGCCTCCCACACACGCTTGGGGAGGATGATCGAGGAGTCGAGTCCGACGACGTCCTCGCGTCCGCGCACGAAGGTCTGCCACCACTCGGTCTTGATGTTGTCCTTGAGCTCCACTCCCAACGGTCCGTAATCCCAGGCCGACCGGGAACCGCCGTAGATCTCTCCGGCTTGGAAGACGAATCCCCTGCGCTTGGCGAGGGCGATGACGGCGTCGAGTTTGGACTGTGCCACTTGTGCTGCTCCTTGGGGTAGATCGCCGACGGCCGGCTGCCGTGGCGCGCGTAGCCAAGCCTAGCGTCTGCGCCGCTCCCCTGCCGTCAGTGCGGCAGGCGACGGAACTCACATCCCGGATCCACCCTGCAGCCACCTCGGCGCGGGTCGGCCATGTAGACTTAGGGGTACACCCAAACCTTTCTCCGTCACGACTGTCCCTGGTTCACACCGGATGGTCACGTCCAAGCCGCGCTTGGACGTTGTACGGTTTCGGCCCGGATTGCTCACGATGATTGCACAAGCGGCCGCAGGGTAGATCGCCACTACAGTCATCTGCGATCAAGTGTGTGTCAACGTGAGAGAGAAAAACTCATGACCGAAACAGCACAGTCCGTCACCGCCGAAATCCCGGCATTCTCCGAGCTCGGCCTCCACGCCTCCGTCCTCGCGGCCGTCGAATCCCTCGGCTACGAGACCCCCTCCCCGATTCAGGCGGAGACCATTCCCGCCCTCGTCGAGGGACGCGACGTCATCGGCCTGGCCCAGACCGGCACCGGCAAGACCGCAGCGTTCGCGCTGCCGGTCCTGTCTCACCTCGCCGAGTCGGGTCGTGCTCTCGATGGCCCGTTCGCCCTCGTGCTCACCCCCACCCGTGAGCTCGCGCTCCAGGTCGCCGAGGCGTTCACCGCGTATGCGACGAACCTCGACGACTTCTCCGTCCTGCCGATCTACGGCGGTCAGTCCTACGGCCCGCAGCTGGCCGGCCTCAAGCGCGGTGCGCAGGTCGTCGTCGGCACCCCCGGTCGCATCATCGACCACCTGAAGAAGGGCTCGCTCAAGCTCTCAAGCCTCGAGCACCTCGTGCTCGACGAAGCCGACGAGATGCTCAAGATGGGCTTCGCCGAGGACATCGAAGAGATCTTCAAGCAGACCGGCGATTCGCGTCAGGTGGCTCTGTTCTCCGCCACCATGCCGTCCTCGATCCACCGGATCACGGGCAAGTACCTCAACAACCCGAAGGAAGTCCGGGTCGCTTCGAAGTCGCAGACGGGTTCGAACATCCGCCAGCGCTTCTTCATGGTCCAGCACTCCCACAAGCTCGATGCGCTCACCCGCATCCTCGAGGTCGAGCAGTACGACGGCATCATCATGTTCGTCCGCACCAAACAGGCCACCGAGGAGCTCGCGGAGAAGCTGCGCGCCCGCGGCTTCAAGGCCTCGGCCATCAACGGCGACATTCCGCAGCAGGCCCGTGAGCGCACGGTCGAGATGCTGCGTGAGGGCAAGATCGACATCCTCGTCGCCACCGACGTCGCAGCGCGTGGCCTTGACGTCGAGCGCATCTCACTTGTCGTCAACTTCGACATCCCGCACGACACCGAGTCCTACGTCCACCGCATCGGCCGCACCGGTCGTGCCGGACGCTCCGGTGAGGCGATCCTCTTCATCACCCCGCGTGAGCAGCGTCTGCTCGGCTCGATCGAGCGTGCGACCAAGCAGAAGGTCGAACAGCTCGTCATGCCCAGCGTCGAGGAGCTGACGAACACCCGGGTCGAGAAGTTCACCAAGCGCATCGACGACGTTCTGGCCAGCACCGAGCTGACCGAGCTCGCCACGATCATCGAGCAGTACGAGCTGAGCCGCAACGTTCCCGCCACCGACATCGCCGCCGCCCTGGCCTCGATTGTCCTCGACGGCAACTCGCTGCAGGCCGAGCCGATGCCGGTGCCCGGCAAAGGTCGTGAGCGCGATGGCGGTCGCGATTCCGGTCCGGCCGGTCGTGACGGTGCTCGCCGTGAACGCACTCCGCGCAGCCGCGAGGGCATGGTCACCTACCGTCTGGCCGTGGGGCGCAACGAGCGCATCCAGCCGGGTTCGATCGTCGGCGCCATCGCCAACGAAGGTGGGATCACCTCGAAGCAGATCGGTCACATCGACATCCGCTCGAACCACACCCTCGTCGATCTGCCGCAGGATCTCGATCCCTCCGTGCTCAGGAAGCTGCAGTACACCGAGATCCAGGGTCGTCCCATCGACATCCGTCCGGACAACGGACGCCCGGGTTCGAGCTCAGGTCGCACCTTCACCAAGAAGCGCAACTTCGACAAGCAGCCCGGCGCCGGGAAGAGCTTCCGCGGCGACCGTCGCTCCGGTGGCAACAAGAGGTTCAGCGAGGACCGCTTCGGCAGTGACCGCCCCCGCGACCGCTACTGAGACGCCGACGGCGCGACTCATTGACGGCTGATCCGTGCTGAGTCCCTGACACGCAAGAACGGGCCCGCATCCCACGTGGATGCGGGCCCGTTTCTGTGCCCGGCCAGCCCTACCACTGCCCCACTTGGCCACGGTGGCCCCATTTGGCCATGGCCCCACTTGGCCATTGCGCCATTGCGCCATTTCGCCACGGTGGCCCCACATATATGTGGGTCCCACGCTGTCAAGTGGGGAAACGGACGGGAGCAACTGGGGCTCATGCGGCGAAGTGGGGCGGTGAGCGTCAGCGCTCGGCGCCCGACCCGAACTGATCGCTCAGGCGCTGGGCTTGTCGACAGCTCCGCCGAAGCGGCGGTCCCGGCGAGCGTATTCCTCGATCGCGGCCCACAGGGTCCGCCGGTCGACGTCCGGCCACAGCACGTCCTGGAAGACCATCTCCGCGTAGGCGGTCTGCCACAGCAGGAAGTTCGAGATCCGCTGCTCCCCCGACGAGCGCAGGAACAGGTCCACATCGGGCACCTCCGGGGCGTAGAGCCGCGACCGCAGCGTCTTCTCTGTGATCTTGCCCGGGCGACGCTTCCCGGCGGCCACCTCGGCGGTGATCTCATTGACGGCGTCGATGATCTCGGAGCGTCCCCCGTAGTTGACGCAGAACTGGAGCATGAGACCGGTGTTGTGCTTCGTCATCTCGGCCGCGGTCTCCAGCTCGTCAATGACCGAGCGCCACAATCTGCCGCGCCGGCCCGACCACACGATCCGCACCCCCAGGGCATGGAGCTCGTCCCGGCGGCGACGGATGACGTCGCGATTGAAGCCCATGAGGAACCGGACCTCTTCGGGAGAGCGCTTCCAGTTCTCGGTGGAGAAGGCGTAGGCCGAGAGGTACTCCACGCCGGCCTCGATGGCTCCGTGGATGACGTCGAGGAGGGACGCCTCCCCTGCTTTGTGCCCCTCGGTGCGGGGCAGTCCGCGCTGATTGGCCCACCGGCCGTTGCCGTCCATGACGACGGCGACGTGGCGCGGGACGAACTTCCGGTCGATCTGCGGCGGACGAGCCCCACTGGGGTGGGGCGGTGGTGCAGGATAGCTCATGTGCGCTCCAGGACTCTCAGGGATCGGATATTGCGCTCCAGATGCCACGACACCCAGTCCGACGCCATTTTCGACCCGTCCATCTGGTCATGGAGATCCGAGGCCTCCGCCCGCTCCCAGTCCCCGGAGAGCAGCGCCGCCAGATGGTCGAGCGCATCCGTGTCGGGCAGGGCGGCGCCGGACGGACGACAGTTGGTGCACACGGCTCCGCCGAGGGAAGCCGAGAAGGCACGGTGGGGGCCCGGTCGTCCGCATTGCGCGCAGTCGAGCAGGCTCGGCGCCCACCCGGCCACCGACATCGCCCGCAGCAGATAGGCGTCGAGGGCCAGCCTCGGTGGGTGCTCACCCTTGCACAGGGACCGGATCGCGGACACGAGAAGCAGGAACTGCGTGCGGGACTGGGGTTCTGCCTCGGTGATCCGGGAGGCGGTCTCAGCCATCACCGTGGCGGCGGAGTACGCGTCGTAGTCGGCGCCGATTCCGCGGGCGAAGGGTTCGATGAGCTCGACCTGGGTGACGATGTCGAGGCTGCGACCGACATGACACTGAATGTCGACGAACATGAACGGTTCGAGCCGGGATCCGAAGCGCGACTTGGTGCGCCGCACGCCCTTCGCCACTGCTCGGATCAGCCCATGGCTGCGGGTGAGAACAGTGACGATGCGGTCGGCTTCGCCGAGCTTGTGCCCGCCGAGGACGATGCCTTCATCACGATAACTGTGCACCCGTCCATTATCGCAGAGCGCGGCGGGGACGGCTCCCCGCCGCGCTCACATCGCGGTCGTGAGATCGGCCTCGGCGCACCTCTCACTCAGATCGGAAGGGAGGCGCCGAGGCGGTTCCCGGTACCCGATGCACCGCCCGAACGACGTCAGCGGTCGCGCACTGCGCGGTTGACGGCGGAGACGACTGCCTTGAGCGAGGCCTTCGTGATGTTCGAGTGCAGTCCCGCGCCCCAGACCACGCGGTCCTCGTAGGCCAGCTCGACGTAAGCCGCCGCCATCGTGTCAGCGCCGGAGCCGATGGCGTGCTCGGTGTAGTCCTGCAGCCTCACGTCGAGGTCGAAGTTGTTGTTGAGGACGCCGACGAGAGCGTCGATGGGACCTTTGCCGATCCCTTCATAGGTCCGTTCCTGGCCGTCGACGATGAGGTCGACCTCGACGCGTTCGGACTCGCCGCTGTCATCGACGGCACCCGATTCGGTCCGCAGGCCCACGATCTGGAACCGGCCCCAGACGTGGTCGGGATCGTCGCTGGGCAGGTATTCGTGGTTGAAGATCCGACGGATTTCCTCGGCCGAGACCTCTCCCCCCGCCTCGGTGTGCTGCTGCACGGCGCGGGAGAACTCCACCTGCATCCGCCGCGGCAGGTCCAGACCGTACTCGCTCTTGAGCAGGTAGGTCACACCGCCCTTGCCGGACTGCGAGTTCACGCGGATGATCGCCTCGTACGAGCGCCCGAGGTCCTTCGGGTCGACGGGCAGGTACGGCATGTCCCATTCCATCAGATCGACCGGAACGCCCTGCGCCTTGGCTTTCCGCTCCCGGTCGGCGAAGGCCTTGTTGATGGCGTCCTGGTGAGAGCCGGAGAAGGAGGTGAAGACCAGGTCCCCGCCGTAGGGGTGGCGTTCGTGAACGCCGATCTGGTTGCATTCGGTGACGGTGCGGATGACCTCGTCGATGTCGGAGAAGTCGAGTTCCGGGTCGATTCCCTGGGTGTAGAGGTTGAGGGCGATGGTCACCAGGTCGAGGTTGCCGGTCCGCTCGCCGTTGCCGAACAGGCAGCCTTCGATGCGATCGGCGCCGGCCATGATCCCGAGCTCTGCCGCGGCCACACCGGTTCCCCGGTCATTGTGAGGGTGCAGGGACACTGCCACATCGTCGCGGTAGGGCATGTTCCGGCAGAACCATTCGATCTGGTCGGCGTAGGTGTTCGGGGTGCCGCGCTCCACCGTGGCGGGCAGGTTGACCACGGTCTCGCGTCCGGCCGCCGGCTGCCAGGTGTCGAGCACGCTGCCGACGATGTCGAGCGCGAACTCCGGCTCGGTGTCGACGAAGATCTCCGGCGAGTACTGGTAGCCGAAGTCAGAGTCGGACAGCAGCGTCTCCGCGTGCTTCATGACCGCCTGGGTTCCGCGCAGAGCGATGTCGCGGGTCTGGTCGTAGCCGTCGCCGTCGAATCCGAACACGACCTTGCGGAAGACCGGCGCGGTGGCGTTGTAGAGGTGGACTGTGGGCATCTTGGCGCCGACGAGCGATTCGACGGTGCGTTCGATGAGGTCCTCGCGGGCCTGGGTGAGGACGGAGATCCGCACGTCGTCGGGGATCGCGTCCTGTTCGATGATCTCGCGGACGAAGTCGAAGTCCACCTGGCTGGCGGCGGGGAACCCGACTTCAATCTCCTTGAAGCCGAGCTTGATGAGCAGGTCGAACATCCTGCGCTTGCGGTCGGGGGTCATCGGATCGATGAGCGCCTGGTTGCCGTCGCGCAGATCCGTGCTCAGCCAGCGCGGGGCCTTGCGGATGACCTGGTCGGGCCACGTGCGGTCGCGCATATCGAGCGAGATCCGGTCCTGGAAGGACTTGTACTTGGCGAAAGGCATGGGAGTGGGCTGCTGCAGATTCATTGTTCCTCAATCATGGGTCTTGTGCTTTCACCAGCATAAGAAACTCCGCGGCGGGTGTGCTGTGAGTTCAGAACCCGTCGCGGCAAGGAAGGAGGAGCAGAGTGTGAGCCACGGAACGAACTTAGCTCCACCCCGACCCGACCCCAGAATCTGTCCAAATCCTAAGACGCCGAGGTGGCTCCCGGTTCAGTGACAGAGCCGCCGAGGTGGCTCCCGGTTCAGTGACAGAGCCGCCGAGGTGGCTCCCCGCTTTCCGCCCGGTCGCTCACTTGTTCATGAAGTCGACGCCGGCGCGGCGCATCGTGAATCCGACGCCGGTGGAATCGGATTCGCAGACCATGCCTTCTCGAGTCGAGGTGCAGGTCATGCCCTCGGCCGAGATCTTCTCCCCGTAGCCGAGCACCCGGGTCGGACCGTTCGGAGTCGGCGCCTCACGGCAGGAGAACCCTGCGCTGTCGCTGTTGGCCACGACGACGGAACCCCAGTTGTCGAGCTTGCAGTCGGCAGGCTTCTCCGGCGGCTGATATTCGTACGAGTTGATGACGCAGCGCACTCGCTCGGGATCGATCGTGCAGGAGATGTTGCCCGATGGCGAGGAGAAGGACTGGCTGGCCTGCGGAGGCTTCGAGGTCTTCGGATCCTGTGTGTCCGGTGCAGGGTTCGAGGGTGCGGCGCCTGTGGTCGGGCCGGCGACGGTCTCTCGTCCCTGCATCGAGTCCCACGCGATGTATCCGACGATGCCGAGGGCCGCCACCAGTGCGATCGTGGCGAGAACCCACAGCCACGCGGGAACCTTCTTCGTCTCGGGCTCGCGGCGGTGAGGTCCTCCCGACCCGCCGGCGGGCGGGTAGCCGCCCGGTCCCCCGGGTCCTGCCGGTCCCCCGGGTCCTGTCGATCCGCCGGGTCCGCCCGGTCCCCCTGGTGCTGCTGCCGCATACCCGTTGGAGTAGCCGTGCGCGGGCAGCGGGTAGGCCCCGACCGGTGAGTGCTGGGGGTTCGGGTGCTGCGGAGTCGGCTGTGGCCGATTCCCCGCGTCCGCTCCGTACGGCAAAGATGCTCCGTGACTGTTCGATTGGGCGGGGCTCTGCGGGTTCCACTGCTTGGGCGCCGAGGCGGCGACCGCGGCGGCGATGTCGTCGGAACTCACCTTCGGGCCTTCCGAGGTCGGATCGGCTGGGTCCGGGCCTTCGGCGCGAGCGAGCTCTCTGAGTTCGTCGAGGCTGAGCACCTCGGTGGCCTCTGCACCATCGGAGGAGACCATGGACCGCAGGCGCTCCAGCTCCTCGGGGGTCAGTGCCTGTGTGGAACCATCCGCGGCGGCCGATCCGTCCTGGCCGATGAACAGCTGGGTCGTGATCGAATCCGGAGACTCCTCAGCCGGTTTCCGACGCCCTGGGCGCGGAGGATGGTTGGGCACGGGTGGAATGCTCATGTACTCCATTTTCTCACAGTCGCTGCCACGGTCTTCTCAAGGTTCATGAGAAGATGACCTCATGTTCAGTCGTGGAACCTGGTCCGGAGTCGGCCTGGTTGCCGTCCTGGTGATTCTGTCGTCGAGCGCCTGCGGTGCTCCGACCAGAAGCGAGCCCGTCGATCCCGATGAAGGTGGGAACCTTGCCATGAGCATCGCCGCACCCGCGCAACAGGCGGGAATCGGGGACATCGCCGCCCCCGCGCAGAACGATCCCTCCGGCGCGCCACAGTCGCCTGCGCCGAACACCAGCCCGGCGGATTCGAATGGTTCGGCCCAACCGCATGCGGTTCCGGTTCCCGGGCTGGGGCCACAGACGGCTGCTCTGATTCCCGAAGAGACCTCTCAGGTTCTGGTGGCGAGCGCAGCGAATGAGAACTCGGTGACCGGTGAGCTCAGCGTCTACCGGTTCGAGGACAAGCAATGGAAGAAGCTGAAGACCTTCGACTTCCACAACGGCAGCAACGGGTGGCTCAAGGATCGCAGGGAAGGTGACGAGACCACCCCGATCGGAGTCTTCACCCTCAGCGACGCCGGCGGAGACCTCCCTGATCCCGGTGCGAAGCTGCCCTACAGCCACGACCCCGGGCTCTCCGCTTCGGCATCGGTCGCCTACGGGGAGCGCTACGACCGCGTCTTCGACTACGTCGTCGCCATCGACTACAACCGCGTGCCGGGGAAGCCGCCAACGGACAGGACCCGGCCAATGGGGTGGGACAAAGGCGGCGGAATCTGGCTGCACCTCGACCACGGTTCGGCGACCCACGGCTGTGTGACACTCAAGGAGAAGGACCTCAGATGGCTCCTTCGCAACCTCGACCCCGACGCCCATCCGCGCATCGCGATGGGTCCGGACGCCGAACTGAGGAAGTAGATCGATGCGGACACTCCTCATCTCCCTCGTCCAGTCGATCAACGGCTCCTACGCCCAGGACGACTGGTCGACCGGCGTCTCCACCGACGCCGACTTCGCCTATTTCAAGGGCCTGCGCCGGCAAGCGGGGGCGATCGTCATCGACCGCCGGACCGCGCTCAACCCCCAGCTTCCGGTCATCAATGCACCGGGCAAGGCGATGGCGGACACTCCGGTCCATGTCCTGACCGGCTCCGACTCCACCGTTCTGGCCGCGGAGCTCGAGGCGCGAGGACTGAACTACCAGGCTCACCACTTCACCCCGGACACCATCGCCGAGGTGCTCGAGGGGATCGAGTGCCGCAGCGACACGATCCTGTGTGAGTCGGGTCCCCATCTCGCCTACCGGCTCCTCGACTCCTACCCGAACGCCCAGCTGCACCTGAGCATGAGTCCCCTCTACAGTCGGAACCCGGGAAGCCATTTCTGCCGCCTCGACGCCGACATCGACCTCCGGCTCGACGGGGTCGAGAGCCGCGACGGCCAGGTGTTCATCCGCTACAGCAAGGCCTGAGCTCTCGCTGCGCATCTCCGTGGCTAGTTGGAGACCCGGGCGTCTCCGAAGCTGAGCTGGAGACCCGGGCGTCTCCGAAGCCGAGCTGGAGACCCGGAGCCTCCGCCGCGTCAGAACGCGTGGATCGACGTCACTGTCTGCTCCGCAGTGGGATGGGCGAGGATACGGACCACTGCCGCGGCGACGGCGCAGATGCTCACGGTCTCGACGCCCCCGGTCAGGTCGTTGCGATCGTCACCGGCGACCGGAGCGAGGATCTTCAGCTCCCGGAAGTTCACCGCCTCGGACTCTGCGGCGGCAACCCGGATGAGCATCTCCTGCGCCGCACCGAAGACGCTGATCGCCCCGGAGCCCACGCAGGCCTCGATGCTCGCCACTCCGTTGAGAGCCAGATGAGTGAGGCGGCCCGCTGCCGGCCCTCTCCCCGGCGATCCTCCACCGGCCGGCGAGCCTGTGCTGTCCTGCCCCCGTGCACCGGCCAGCGCTGTCGAGACCTGGCAGGCGGCGAAGTGCGCGCGCAGATGTGATTCCCAGTCGGAGTCGAACGACTGCAGCCCGCGCTCGAGCATCGGCCCGTCGACGTACCAGCCACCGAGAGCCGCAATGACGGCGTCGACGGGCCCGTGTCCGGAGTTCTGCCCGCGCAGCGCCTCGGCGACCTTCTCCGGGTGATCGACCCAATCGGGAACGACGATCGGCGCGTGGGCCACAGTCTCCTCCGGTTCCCTGCGCAGCAGACCGGAGACGTGGTGGGAGGCGCTGAGAGTCTCGGCCAGCAGAGTGCCGACGTGCCCGGAGGCTCCGACGATGAGAATGTGCATGCCGCCCATTCTAGTGAGACCCGGGTCTAGCGGTAGTAGACCTTCACGCCTTCACCGGTCTTGTAGGTCATGTACCCACCTTCGAAGTTCTGGCGCGTCTTGCCCGCCGAGGCGAATTCGCCGCTGGTGGGCAGGCCCAACCGGCTGCGCTCCCATCCGAGCGCCTTCCACCGACCGAGCATGCCGTGGCTCAGCGGCTGCCCCTTGGTCGTGCTCGAATAGGTGATCATGCCGTTCCGGAAGGTCTGATACACGGCATTCGACCGATACTTGAATCGGATCTCATCGCTGGACGGAAAACCCAGGATGCCCTTCTCGTAGCCGAGAGCGGCATACGCAGTTCTGATCCCGCCGGTGTTGAAGTGCGCCCCGGTGGCCGACGACCAGTAGACGGTGCCGTTCGCGAAGTGCTGGTACCAGCCGTCCGGATTCGACAGCGCCTTCATCGTCGCGACGGGAGCACCGGTCAGATCCATGTGTTCCCGGTAGTAGGCCCCGATCGCACCGCCGGTCGCGATTCCTCCTCCGACAGAGGACTGGAGGGCCTTGGCGCCGGACCTGATGCTCCCCAGCTGGGAGTAGAAGGAGTTCCCGGGGCATTCGGTGTAACTGGTGTCGCGGTGGCCCGAGACGACGTTGAGGCTCACGGACCGCCCGGCCGGGTACCGGCTCGTCGACCCGCCGCCGGAAGTCAGCGTCATCTTCCCCGTCGGGGCGAAGCCGTACTGATTGGCCTTCCACGCGATCACTCGCTTCACCGAATTCTGAGCAGCCGTGCTCGGCGCAGCCGTGCCGTACGTGCCCAGAACGCTGACGCCGATCGTCGAGGAGTTGAACCCTGCGGCGTGTGCGCCGGTGATCGCTCTGTCGATGCTGCCGGCCCGGCCCTCGTAGATCACCCCGTACTTGTCCACGAGGAAGTTGTAGCCGAGATCGCACCACCCGCGTGACTGGGTGTGATAGCTGAGATATCCCCGGATGATCGCGGGCGCCTGGGACCTCGTGTAGGAGTTCGACCCGGCGGTGTGGTGGAGGAACACGCCCTTGGCACCGGCAGTCGAATCCGGCTCGCAGCGCACGAGCGACTCATCCGCACCCCATTCCCTGCGGGTGACGATGTCCGCCTTGAGTCCATTGTGATAGACCTGAGCATCCACTCCCTCACCGGGCGCAACCGTGGGTGACGGCGATGGCTCCGCCTCGGCGGCCACGTCCGCATCCTCGTCGGTGACCTCGGTCGTGACTGTCCGGATCGTGATGTCGGTGGCGCCGAGGTGCGTCGTCGACGACCTCACCTCGACCTCCGCGGCGTCGACGACGGGCACTCCCTGGGTCTCACCGTCGATGCCCTGAGCGAAGGACCGCGCCTGCTTCCCCTCCGCCGATTGCTCGTCCGGACCACCCTCGTCCTCGGCGGGCAGCGGCTGCCAGGACGACCAGCCGTCGTCGTCGCGGATCCGCATCTCCAGGTGAGGGTCAGCCCCGTCCCAGCTCGCCCCGATGATGGTCACCTCGGACTCGTCGAGGTCGAGGCTCGTGACGTCGGATGACTGCGCCGAGTACTCCTTGACGGCGGTCGGCACATCGGTCTGCTCGATGTTGTCCGCCGTGACCTGGGAGCCTGCGGAGGCGGCTGCGACCGGCACTGCCGACAGTGACGCCGCGAGCAGCGCCCCTGCCAGCACGGATGATGTCAATCGGGCGGCTGTCCTGTCGAATGTCCTGGCTGTCTTCTCGGATACCGTCATCGGTTCGAGTTCCTCTCGGGTTCGGTCCCCGACCGGGTCATGCCCTCGCGGGGATGGCCGAAGCGGCACTGCTCGGGACCGAGGGGCGGGGATCGCGACTGTGCGACGGGTGAGTCGCTCAGTCGCCAGCATAGCGGTGTTCGTCCCTCTGACTGCGGCGACACGACTGTTAGTCTGGACGCAAGTTACCAACCAGTCGAAGGGGACTCATGGTGGCTGCCAACTCGACCAGCCGGCTTCTCACCGCCGTCCGGCCCGCCGATCCGACCCCCAGGGCAGCGAGCAGCGCGATCCTGCTGCGCATCCTCGCCATCGTCCTGGTCCTGCTCACCGTCCTCGCTCTCCTCGGAGTGCTCATTGTCCGCCGGTCCTTTCCGACGACCAGCGGAGAACTGTCCCTGCCGGGACTCGACGCCCCGGTCACCGTCGTGCGCGACGCGTCCGGCATCCCGATGATCGAGGCGAGCACGGCCCACGACCTGTTCCTCGCTCAGGGCTTCGTCCATGCCCAGGACCGGTTCTGGGAGATGGACTTCCGCCGTCATGTGACGGCAGGCCGATTGTCCGAGCTCTTCGGTCCGGCCCAGTTCTCGACGGACGCCTTCATCCGCACGCTCGGGTGGAGGCAGGTCGCCGAGGCGGAGGTCGCGGCACTCGACGACACCACCGCCGGCTATTACGAGTCCTACGCCGCCGGGGTGAATGGGTACCTGGCGGGCAGGTCACCCACCGAGGTGTCCCTGGAGTACGGGATCGTCGGACTCCAGAGCGGCGAGCTCACGATCGAACCGTGGACTCCCGCGGACAGCGTCTCCTGGCTCAAGGCGATGGCGTGGGATCTGCGGTCGAACCTCGAGGACGAGATCGATCGTGCGATCCTGTCGACGGCGCTCGACGAGGGCCAGATCGCCGACCTCTACCCCGAATACCCGTATGACGAGCGTCCCACCATCATCGGCGACACGGCGTCCACGACCGCCGAACCGCACCGGGAGCAGGCCCGAGTCGAGGGAACCACCGGCACGCCCGACCCGACCGCCGGCGGCACCACCGGCACGGTCAGTGCGGGCCCGGCTGCCACCTCGGCGAACGCGGCATCCGCGGGCGAATCCGGCATCTCCGATCTCCTCGAGCTCAAGTCGACTCTGCGGTCCCTGCCGGCCCTGCTCGGGCGCAGCAGCCGGGAGATCGGCTCGAACTCCTGGGTGGTCGCGGGCGATCACACCGCCACCGGCGCCCCTCTGCTCGCCAACGATCCGCACCTCTCCCCCTCCATGCCCTCGGTGTGGCATCAGGTCGGGCTGCGGTGCCGTGAGGTCACCGCCGACTGCCCCTTCGACGTCAGCGGCTTCTCGTTCTCGGGGCTGCCCGGCGTCGTCGTCGGCCACAATCGGGACATCGCCTGGGGCCTGACAAATCTCGGCCCCGATGTCTCCGACCTCGTCGTCGAAAGGATCCGGGGCGCCGAGGTGGTCCGCGGCTCCGGCACGTCACCGGTGGCCGAACGCCGGGAGACGATCGTGATCGCGAACGAGGCCCCGCGCACGATCACCATCCGCTCGACGGGGCATGGCCCCATCGTCTCCGACCTCGATGGCGCTTACCGCACCGTGCTCGACGCCACCGCCGGGACGGGCTCATCGGAACCGCCCGCCGCCGAGGAGCGCCAGGTCCTCGCCCTCGAGTGGACGGCGTTGGAGCCGGGGAACACTGCGAGGGCGGTGTTCGCGATCAACTCGGCCACCGATTGGGATGAGTTCCGTGACGCGGCGGCGCTGTTCGACGTTCCCGCGCAGAACCTCATCTATGCCGACCGGAGGGGCAACATCGGCTACCAGGCCCCCGGAAAGATCCCCCGTCGAGGCGAGGGTGACGGTCTGCTGCCCCGTTCCGGGTGGAAACCTGCGCAGGACTGGCAGGGCTTCTACGACTTCGCGGAGCTGCCCAGCGAATACAACCCCGAGCGGGGGTGGATCGTCACGGCCAACAATCCCGTCGCCGCGCCCGGAACCGCGGTCGACCTCAGCCGCGACTTCGACTACGGGGACCGGGCAGCGAGGATCACAGGTCTGCTGGCGCCGCTCGTCGCCGGCGGTTCCATCACCGCGGACGACTTCTCGCGGATTCAGGCGGACACCGCCAATCCGCTCGCCGCCGAGCTCCTCCCGCTGCTGTCCCAGCTCGAGTCGGACGATCCTGACGTCGTCGCCGCACAGGAGCTGCTGCGCTCCTGGGACGGCCGCGATGACGCCGACAGCGCCGCCGCCGCGTACTTCAACGTCTTCGCCGCGACACTCCTGCACGAGGTGTTCGCAGGCAAGCTGCCCGAGGGCGCCCCACCGGCGGGCGGGTCCCGGTGGTACCGCGTGATCGGCGATCTGCTCGACGAGCCCGAGTCACAGTGGTGGCAGACCGGGAAGGACGGGCAGGTCCGGACCAGGGACGAGGCACTCGTCCGCGCCCTCGATTCGGCCTGGACCGAGACCGAGGAGCTGCTCGGGGCCGAACCGGTGACCTGGCGATGGGGCACTCTGCACGCGCTGACGATCCGCAACTCCAGCCTCGGCGAATCGGGCATCGCGGCGGTCGAGAAGCTGTTCAACCGCGGGCCCTACGAGGTGTCCGGCGGTTCCGGAGTCGTCAATGCCGCCGGGTGGGACGCTGCGACCGGGTACGAGACGAACTGGGTGCCGTCGATGCGTCAGATCATCGACCTCGGCGACTTCGACTCATCCCGGTGGATCAACCTCACCGGCGCGTCCGGGCATGCGTTCCATGAGCACTATGCGGATCAGGTCGAGGATTGGTCGCAGGGCAGGACGCGGCCCTGGGCGTATTCGCCTCAGGCCGTGAGCCGCACCGCGGTCGACACTCTGACGCTGATGCCCTGAGGGTCAGCGCTGCGGGAGGATCTTCGCTTCGAGGAAGTTCGCGACGTCGTCTTCCCACTGCACGGGGTCGACGTTCCATTCCTTCGTATGATGGGCCTTGTCGTATTCGGGCATGATGACGAGGTCGCGGCGCACCGAGGCCAGCGCGTGCGAGGGTCCGGACGGGACGAATTCGTCGTCGTCGGAGTGGATGAGCAGCACCGGCAGATCGAGTTCGGCTGCCCGGGTGACCCAATCCATCCGCTCCAGATCCACCGGTGTCTGCAGCCCCGTGATCGGCCGGGCCCAGGGCCGGGTGATCATCTCCAGGGTCAGGCGCGCGATGGGCGTGGGAAGCATGTTCTTCTTCGCCTGGTTGTCGAGCACGTCGAACCAATCGACGACAGGCGCATCGAGGACGAGGGCCACGACATGGGCCTTGTTCCGTCCGCGCGAAGCCGTCTGCAGGGCGATGGCCCCGCCCATCGACCAGCCGAACAGGACGACGTTCCTCGCCCCGTGCCGCAGCGCGTGGTCAATGGCGACGTCGACGTCTATCCATTCGGTGTCGCCGAGTCCGTAGCGGGAGGTCTGCTCGACCCGCACCTCGGCGTCGTTGCGATAGGACATCGCGATCGCCGGAATGCCCAGGGTGTTCAGTATCGGGGCGGCTCGCAGCCCCTCCGCGCGAGTGCTGGCGCGGCCGTGGACGAGGATCGCCCAGGTGTCCTTGGGTTCGGGGTGGTCAGTCGGCAGGAACCAGGCCGGCAGCCGACCGGCGTCGGAGACGAGCTCGATGTCCTCGAACGGGACGTCGGCGGCCACCGGCTCGGGGTAGACGACACCCGTCCACCGCCCCTTCGTCGCCCGGCGGATGTCGCCGCGGGTGACGGAGAGGATCTCACGCGAGACGGTGCGGGATTTCGGGTCGTATTCGACGATGTCGCCGATCACCGCGTGGCCGGTCCCCTGGTTGAAGTAGAGGCCGTAGGTGCCAGGAACGGTGGTCTCCTCGTCCGCCGGCAGATGGATGTGCATGTTCGGCGGAAAACCGTCGATGTGGAGGATGTCGAGAATGTCGGGGGAATTCTCCGGGACGACGATCTTCCGGGCGAAGTAGGCGGCGAGTCCGGAGGACGCCACCGAGATCACAGCGCCGATCCCAGCACCAACACCCACCGAAGCCAGAAGCAGGCGAGTCGGGAATTTAGAGTCGCGAACCATGAAAACCTCCTGGCCTCATTGTCGCCCACGGAATGAGAACTCGCCAATCGCTGTTGACCTGATGCAGGTGGGATAATGAACCCCCAGGAAACGCACCCACCGATCGGAGGCCATGATGACGAACACCGCGAACCACGAGGAACTGCACTGGCAGGAGGTGCTCAGCCCCGAGGAGTACGCAGTGCTGCGTCAGGGCGGCACGGAACGGCCATTCACCGGCGAGTACGTCGACACCACCACGACGGGCATGTACCAGTGCCGGGCCTGCGGGGCCGACCTGTTCCCGTCCGACACGAAGTTCTCCTCCCACTGCGGCTGGCCCTCCTTCTACGCCCCTCTGGCCGAGGATCGGGTCCGCTACATCCGCGACTCGTCGATGGGGATGGAGCGCATCGAAGTCCGGTGCGCGAACTGCGATTCCCACATGGGCCACGTGTTCGAGGGCGAGGGGTATGACACACCGACCGACCAGCGCTACTGCATCAACTCGATCTCGCTGAAACTGGCGGAAGGGCAGGAGTGAGCGCACCGGCCCCTGTGCTCAAGACCTTCGACGAACTCACCGGCGTCGAGCTCTACGGGGTCATGCAGCTGCGTTCGCGCGTCTTCGTCGTCGAGCAGAACTGCCTGTTCCTCGACCAGGACGGCGTCGACACCCTGCCCGAGACGCTCCACGCCTTCTTCCCGTCCCCCGCCCGGACGATGACCGACACCCACGGCGCCGAGGTGGGGGTGAGCGTCGAGCCGATCGTCTACGCCCGCCTGCTGCCGCGCGACTTCCCCGACGGCCCGGCGTTCGAGCCGGGAGCCCGCAGCATCTCCCGGGTGGCGACGAACCCCGAGTTCCGCGGCGAAGGGTGGGGTCGACGACTCATCGCCGAACTCGTGGCCGCCCATGGGGACGGGCTGCTCACGCTCAACGCCCAGGCCCACCTCGAGGGTTTCTACCGGTCGTTCGGCTTCACCCCGAACGGACCGGGGTTCTTCGAGGACGGGATCGAACACACGCCGATGGCCCGCCCCGCAGGTGGGTGAGGGACTCAGGCTTCACGCTGCAATTCCCGCAACTCCCGCAATTCCCGCGAATCCGAGGAGTCGACAGAGGCGTCGGCAGAGGCGTCGACAGAGGCGATGAGCTCGGTCATCGTGGCGTGCAGCCGGCGCAGTGCCGCCTCGTCCATTCCGAGCTTGGCCATCATCGTGCCTGGGATCTTCTCCGCCTTCGAGCGCAGCTCCTTCCCCGTCTCCGTCAGCGACACCTCGACGACCCTCTCGTCCCTGCTGCTGCGATCCCGGCGCACGTATTCAAGAACCTCGAGTCGCTTGATCAGCGGTGAGACCGTGGCGGGTTCGAGTCGGAGCATTTCGGCGATCCTCTTCACCGTCAGTGTCTCGTGCTGCCACAATGCCAGCATCACCAGATACTGCGGGTGGGTGAGGTGAATCGGTTCGAGAACCGATCGATACGCCGCGATGACACTGCGCGATGCCACCGCCAATGCAAAGCAGATCTGACTCTCCAGAGCCAATGGGTCATTGGTGCTCGACATCGCTGACCGCCCTCTCCCAATTGATAAGTACACTAATAATTAGACTACTATGATTGTGGAACCCCGGTCCGGCGGTTCGTCCTGCGGAGGGCCGAAGCGGACCTTGACGAACGGACTCACCATGACAGACTCCTCCGACCCTCAGCGTCGCGTCGCCTGGCTCAATCGCTTCTTCGTCAAGATCGTCGGGCCCGCACAGGTCGACGGCAACCGCCCCGGCGGGTACTTCGAGAACGAGCATCTGCGCCACGAGCGCCTCGCCGAGATGGGCCTCGAGATGCGCACCGATGCGAACGGTCATTCCTACGTGGTGAAGAAGTCGGCTCCCCCGAAAGAGCCTTCCGATGAGCAGTGATCACGGCGTCCAGGATCTCGGCGTCCAGCGGCAGGATCGCGGCGCCCCACGACAGGATCACGATGCCCCGCGGCTGAGCAGCCCCCGCGATCTCGTCGCTGCCGTGGCCGACGTGCTCGACGACATCGCACCCGGGTCCGTCGCCACCTATGGCGATGTCGCCGCGCAGCTCGGAATCTCACCCCGTCAGGCCGGCCGCGAAGTGAGCAGGGCTCCCGACGAGGTGCCCTGGTGGCGCGTCGTGCGCGCAGACGGCATCCCGGGAGCCTGCCGCGGTGGTCATGCGCCGGAGTTGCTGGAGGCCGAGGGAGTGCCGATGAGCAGCGGACGCGTCGATCTCAACCTGGCCAGACAGTCATGGTCTGACGCTCCGGACTGAAAGCGCCCCGGATGGAACGGCCCCCGGGGGCCGCAATCGCCTCGGGGGCCGTCAGCGCGAGGCGGGAACCACCTCGGAGCCGTTGTCCGTTGGTCACCTCAGCGCGGGTCACCTCAGCGCCGGTCACCTCAGCGCCGGTCACCTCAGCGTCGATCGCCTCAGCGCCAGCCGGAGATGATGTCGACGAGCTCCCTGCGCGGTCCCGTGTAGAAGGGAACCTCTTCCCGCACGTGCAGACGCGCCTCGGTGTTGCGCAGATCGCGCATGAGGTCGACGATTCGATGCAGCTCCGCCGCTTCGAAGGCCAGCAGCCATTCGTAGTCGCCGAGGGCGAACGAGGCGATCGTGTTCGCCTTGACGTCCTTGTAGCCCGCAGCCGCCATGCCGTGGTCGCGCAGCATTGTCGACCGCTCCTTCGGGTCGAGGAGATACCAGTCGTAGGACCGCACGAACGGGTAGACGCACACGTAGTCGCCGGGCTCGTCGTCGGTGAGCAGCGCCGGCAGGTGGGCTTTGTTGAACTCCGCCGGCCGGTGCAGTCCGACGACCGACCAGACAGGTTCGAGGATCCCGCCGAGCAGACTGCGGCGCACTGCCGAGTACGCGGCCTGGACGAGTTCGATCGTAGGCGCATGCCACCAGAACATGACGTCGGCGTCGGCGCGCAGCGCGGACACATCGTAGATCCCGCGGACGACGAGCCCCTGCTCGCGCAACGGCGCCAGGGCGGCGTCGACCTCGGAGGCCAGTTCGGCCCGATCGGCGTCGCCGAGCTCTCCGGCCGAGGCGAACACCGAGTAGGCGATGTACCGGGTCTCGGCGTTCGCCTGTTCGATCTGCTCGTCGGTGGGGTGTGAGTAGTCGCTCATTCGTGCTCCTTCTTCGTGTTCTCGTCTGTGTCTGTCCTGAGGGGTGTCCCATCGGTGTCGACGGAGACATGGTTCTGCCCGTTCTCGGTGAGCAGCCGCGTGGCGACGACGTCGGCCCGTTCGATGCACGCAGGGATTCCGACCCCGTGATAGGCGGACCCCGCCAGCTCGAGTCCGGGCACGCGCGCGAGTGCGGCGTCGATGGCGGTGACCGTCTTGGCGTGTCCGGGCAGATACTGCGGCAGAGCCTCGTCCCAGTGCCTGACCTCGGCAGCGACGAGGCGGTCACTGCGGCCCGTGATCCGCTGCCAGTCGGCGAACGCCCGCCGGGCGAGCTCGGTCTCGGGCAGGTCCTGCCAGGTCCGAGGTTCATCGCCGAATCGGCCGATGCTCATCCTGACGACCGCCGTGCCCGCGGGCAGGCGCTCGCGCACCCAGGGCCACTTGTTCGACACGTGGGTCGCGGCCTTGATGAACGTGTCCTCCGTCGGCGGGACGAGGAAGCCCGATCCCGCGAGCGGACTCTCGCCCACCTCGACCAGCGCCAGCACCAGGGCGGTCGACGCATAGGGAATCCCGCTGAGGAGCGACGCTGCGGCCGGGGCCGCCTCGGCGAGGAGCTGCCGGGCCACGTCCGCAGGCGTGGCGACGACGACGGCGTCCGTGGCGATCTCGGCTCCCGCTGCGCTCACCGTCCACCCGTCGGCGGAGGCGGCCAGAGCATCGACTGCGGTACCGAGCCGGAGTGTCGCCCCCCGGGCCCGGATCCGCTCCGCCAGCGCCGGGACGAGGCGGTTGATCCCGCCGACCAGGCTCATGAACACTGGGGCGGGTGTCGCGGCAGCGGACTCTCGTGCGGCGATGAGCTCCCTGACGAGCTCGAGCACCGAGGTGCCGCTCCTGGCGGCGGGCAGCAGCGCGGGCACGGTCGCGGCCAGGGACAGGTTCCGGCACCGTCCCGCGTAGACTCCGCCGAGCAGTGGGTCGACGAGGGTGTCGACGAGTTCGGCGCCGAGGCGCTCGGACAGGAAGTCGCCGAGTGAAACGTCGCCGGTGACCGGCGGACTGAGGACCTCCGCGGCGACCCGTTCGGCCGCCTCCGCACCGAGCAGTTCCGCTACATCGGCGGGATCGGCGGGCACGCCCATCACGGTGCGCTTCGGAATCGGGTGGAGGCGCCCGCGGGCGAAGACCTGGGAGGAATGGGCCGGGGACGGGAAGACTGCGTCGAGACCCAGCTCGGCGGCCAGTTCCCTGGTCTCGCTGCGGCGGTGGAGGCTCGCCTCGGCGCCGATGTCGAGTCCCTCGGGGAAGGCGCCGTCGACCGTCGTCGCACGCAGGCAGCCGCCGAGGCGGTCGGCCGCTTCGAGCACCGTCACCTCGTGGTACGGGGCCAAGCGATGAGCGGTCACGAGCCCGGAGATGCCTCCGCCGATGACGGTGACGCGCATGCTCAGCCTCGGGCGGCGAGGATCTCGGCGGACACCCGGTGCACCTCGGCGACGATCCGGCCGGGCACCTCGGGGTCGGTGTCGGGCAGGACCCCGTGGCCGAGGTTGAAGACGAATCCGGCTTCGTGGTCGAGACCCTGCCGCACGATCGTCTCGATCCGCGGCGCCAGGGCCTCCCAGGGTGCGAACAGCAGAGCCGGGTCGAGGTTGCCCTGCAGCGCCTGGTGCGGCTGCACGCGGGTGGACGCATCGTCGAGGCCGACACGGAAGTCGACGCCCATGGCACTCGATCCGGCACGCGACATCGAGCTCAGGAGCTCACCGGTCTGGACTCCGAAGTGAATGCTCGGCACGTCGTGGCCGGCGAGTGCGGCGAAGACGGCGCTCGAGTGCTCGAGCACGTGGTCCTCGTAGTCGCGCCGGGACAGGTAGCCGGCCCAGGAGTCGAAGAGCTGGAAGGCCCGGGCGCCTGCGCTCAGCTGCACGTCGATGAAGGTGGTGGAGATCCGCGCGAGCTTGGCAAGCAGCGCCGAGAAGGTCTCGGGCTCGGCGATCATCAGTGACTTCGTCTTCTCGTGGTTCTTACTCGGCCCGCCTTCGATGAGGTAGCTGGCCAGGGTGAAGGGGGCGCCGGCGAAGCCGATCAGCGGGGTCTCGGCGCCGAGTTCGGCCGTGATGCGCCCGATCGATTCGGCGATGTCGGGGATCTGCTCCGGGTCGAGTTCGGGCAGCGCATCGACATCGACGCGGCTGCGGATCGGCTCGGCGATGACCGGACCCTTGCCGGCCACGATCTCCACGTCGACGCCGGCCGCCTGCAGGGGGACGACGATGTCGGAGAAGAAGATCGCCGCATCGACGCCGTGCCGGCGCACGGGCTGACACGTGATCTCCGTGACGAGTTCGGGATCGCGGCAGGCGGCGAGCATCGAGGTGCCCGATCGCAGCGCGCGGTATTCGGGAAGGGAGCGTCCGGCCTGACGCATGAACCAGACCGGCGTGTGCTCGATCTGTTCGCCGCGCAGGGCAGGCAACAAGGTGGAAGTCATGTCCCCCATCTTTCCATCCCTGTGCGACCGACGCCCAGCGGGTCACGATTTCAAGATTCTCCGTCTTGGATCGCCGCGTTCGCGACAAATCTCCGCTCCCGCCTCGGCGTGGATGATTCCTCTGCCGGGTCACGTCATCTATCGTGGCGAGTGTGGTCAACACCTCACCTCTCAACCGCATTCCGGCGGAGTTCTCCGCCGTCACTTCGGTCCTGCGCGAAGCTCGGAACACGACCAACGTGTCGATCTCCGAGATCCCGGCACCGGCGCGACTGGCCCCCTATTCCTATGCCCTCGGCGCAGAGGTGCGCGCGGACGAGACGTTCCTGCGAGCCAGCGGCGAGGCCATCGAGGAGCTCGCCACCGGTCGTATCGTCGTCCTCTACGACCCCGACTCCCCAGCGGAATGGGAGGGTCCGTTCCGTGTGGTCTCCTACATCCGCGCCGAGCTCGAGCACGAACTGGGCAACGAGGCGATGCTCGGCCACGTCGCCTGGACCTGGCTGGAGGACGCTCTCGAGTCCAACGACTGCGAAGTCGTCGCCGCGGGAGGGACGACCACCCGGGTGCTGTCGGAGAGCTTCGGCACCCTGGCCACCCGCCCGGCCACGATAGACTTGGAGCTGCGCGCTTCCTGGACACCCGTGATCGCGGAGCCCGAGATGATCGGGGATCACTTCGAGGCGTGGATCGATCTGCTGTGCACAGTCGCCGGACTGCCACCACTGCCTGAAGGAGTTTCAGCCCTGCCCGGGCGTCGTCGATGATAGAAGAACCACCGCTCTTGACCGCACCGGCCGAAGGCACGCCGCCGGTCGTCGACACCCCCGAGGACTTCGCCCAGGCCTGTGAGCGCCTGGCGGCCGGGACGGGACCAATCGCCGTCGACGCCGAACGCGCGTCCGGAATCAGATACGGTCAGCGCGCGTTCCTCGTGCAGCTGCGCCGCACCGGATCGGGCACCTTCCTCCTCGATTCCGAGGCGCTCGGTGATCTCACCGCGCTCAATGCGGCACTCGGCGACGATGAGTGGGTCCTCCATTCCGCCACCCAGGATCTGCCGTGCCTGCAGGAGCGCGGAATGCGCCCGGCGGGAATCTTCGACACCGAACTCGCGGCCCGGCTGCTCGGCTGGGAGAAATTCGGTTTGGCCGCAGTGGCGGAGCGGACGCTGGGGGTGCGGTTGGCGAAGGAGCATTCGGCCGCCGACTGGTCGGTGCGGCCGCTGCCTGCGGAATGGCTGGACTATGCCGCTCTCGACGTCGAAGTGCTGCTGCCCATGCGCGACATCCTCGAGCAGGAGCTCATCGACTCGGGCAAGTGGGAGTATGCCCGGCAGGAGTTCGCCCATCTGCGCACGTTCACGCCCAAGCACTATGCCGAACCCTGGCGGCGGACGCAGGGGCTGTCGAAGCTGAAGTCCCGCAAGGACATCGCCAAGGTGCGCGAACTCTGGCAGGTCCGCGACTCCATGGCTTCAGAAGCCGACATCGCTCCGTCACGCGTCCTGCGTGATCGCGAGCTCATCGCGCTGTCCGTGTCCCGGGTTCGCTCGAGCGATGACATCATGGCGATCTGGCCGAAGCTGTCCCGGGCCGAGTCCGCCCGGCTCTTCCGTGCCTTCCGCAAGGCGACCCGCCTCCCCGACGACGAGCTGCCTCGGCGCCACGAGGCTGCGACGGGGCTGAGGTCCCCGCTCAGCCACACGGAGATCAAGGAACGGATGGCGGCCCTCAAGGCGGCGATCGCCGTCCGCGCCGAGGACATGGAGATCCCCCACGATGTGCTGCTGCAGCCCGCCGTGGTCAAGGCACTGGGCTCACGTCCGGTCGACGACGTCGTCGAGTTCCTCATCGAGCATTGTGCGCGGCCGTGGCAGATCGAACTGTGCGCCCCGGTCCTCGAACGCGCCCTGGAGTCCCTGCCCGAGGAGTGAGGCGGTTCAGACGGCGGTGCCGGCCCCACGACCGAGTGCGGTGAGATGGACTGTGACCACCGCGACTTCAGCCGGCACTTTTTCGGCGGCTGGAATTTCCGGCACTCGTCGACGACGAGACCTCGACTACGCTATGGGCATGGAGTACGTCTCCAGAGTGCCGCGACCACCGTTGGACGGGCTGATCGACGACCTCTACTTTCTTCACGGTTCGCCGCCGTACCCGATGCTGACGCTGCCGCCGGCTCCCTCGGCGCTGCTCATCATCAACCTCGGGCCGCCGTTGCGCATCCGCGGCGGCCTTGACGTCGAGACAACCGAGTACGCCGACGGCTGCGTCGTCACCATGCCCACCCACGCGTGGGACTTCGGCTACCCACTGCGGTCCCGCTCCATCGGTGTGCACTTCAAGCCGTGGGGCTTGGCTCCGTTCCTACCGATGTCTGCGGCTGAGCTGTGTGATCGTCCGATGTCAGTGGAACAGGTGTGGGGCCGTCCCGCAGTTGCCGAGCTGCAGGACCGACTGGTCATGGCAGAGCACCCGCCCGAGATGCTGACGCTGCTCGAGGAGGAGTTGATACGGCGGCTGCATGAGGCCCCCGGCCTGGAGCTGGTCCGCCAAGCGAGCAAAGTCATCGCGGTGACAAGAGGGTCGGTGCCGGTCGGCGACCTGAGAGAGGCAGCCGGTGTCAGCAGCACTCACCTGGCGCTTAGGTTCAAAGAATTCATTGGCGTCACGCCGAAGCGGTTGGCCCGCACCCACCGCTTCGTCGCCTCCATGCTCGCGATCGACCCTGCCGATCCGATCGACTGGGGTGGCCTCGCCACCAGCGCGGGCTACTTCGACCAGTCCCACTTCAGCCACGAGCTCCGGGCTTTCACCGGTCTCACACCGAGCCGATACCTCGAAGTCAGGCGCCGGTTCCTGCGCGAACACCCCGGTCACGTGCTCGACGGCTGGCCGCTGCCCGCCGATTGATTTCCTACAAGACCGACCGCTAGCGGATGGTTAAAGTGGGGTATCCCAGACAGAGGAGCTCCCCATGGGCAAAGTGGTGATGTACGCGTCGGTATCGGTCGACGGTTTCATTGCGGACGAGAACGACCAGCCTGGACCGCTGTTCGACTGGTTGTCCAACGGGGACGTCCCATTGGACGCGAGCGGCTTCTTGAAGGTGTCGCAGGAATCCTACGACTGCACCCGACCATATTGGGACCAGATCGGAACGACAGTAGCGGGTCGCCGAGTCTTCGACTTGACGGACGGCTGGGACGGGAAGCCCCCGAGCGGAATCGACCACGTAGTCGTCGTGACGCATCGGCCGGCTCCCGGCGGCTGGAATCCGGAAGCGCCGTTTCACTTCGTCGAGGGCATCGAGGCAGCCGTGGTCAAGGCACAGCAGTTGGCCGGCGACCGCATCGTTGAGGTCGCCGCCGGCGACGTCGGTGGTCAGGCGCTGGCTGCGGGCCTGGTCGACGAGGTGCGCATGGACGTGGTGCCCATAGTCTTCGGTTCTGGCAGGCGCTACTTCGGGTCGGTCGACGCGCAGCACCTGTTGGTTGGTCCCGAGGCCGTGGTCCAGGGCAACAGAGTGCTTCATCTGCGGTATCAGGTTCTGCGCTGACCGATCCGGCTCCGGTCGGCCGTGAACGTTCGAACGACCGCAGCCTCAGGCGGCAGTGCGGCCGTGCACACCGTCGCTTGGACGGTCCTTGGCCTTCAGACGGCGGTACGGGTCTGAGCGCGAGCCTTGAGGTCGGCGGGCAGGATGTGCACGATCTCCTCGACCATCGTCGTCACGTCCAGGCCTGCGTATTCGAGGATCTCGTCGCGCGTGCCCTGCGGCAGGAACTCGTCCGGAGCGCCGAGCTCGACGACGCCGATGCGGGAATCGGCGGCCCGCAGGTCACGACGGATCTGGGAGCCGATCCCTCCGATCTTCACTCCGTCCTCGATCACCGCGACGAGGCTGTGCTCACTGGCCAAGTCGATGACGCTGCCCGGCACCGGAAGCACCCACCGCGGGTCGACGATCGTCGAGGCGATCCCCCGCTGGGCCAAACGGTCTGCAACCTCATGGGCGCGCGCGGCCAGCGGACCGACGGAGACGATGAGAACATCCTTGGAGGCGCCGGCAGGCACCTCCCGCAGGACGTCGACGCCGTCGGAGAGGCGGCGGAGCGCGGGAATATCGGTGCCGACGCTGCCCCTCGGGAACCGGATGACGGTGGGAGCGTCGGAGACGTCGACCGCTTCGCGCAGCTCCTCGGTCAGCCGTGCTCCATCACGAGGGGCTGCGAGCCTGAGCCCTGGGACGATCCGCAGCATCGCGATGTCCCAGATGCCGTGGTGGCTGGCTCCGTCGGGGCCGGTGATCCCCGCCCGGTCGAGCACGAAGGTCACGCCCTGCCCGTGCAGGGCGACGTCCATCAGGATCTGGTCGAAGGCCCGGTTGAGGAACGTCGCATAGATGCAGACGACGGGATGCAGTCCACCGAAGGACAGTCCTGCCGCCGAGGCGACGGCGTGCTGTTCGGCAATGCCGACGTCGAAGACCCGCTCCGGGTACGCCTCGGCGAATTTCGCGAGCCCCACCGGCATGAGCATCGCGGCGGTGACGGCGACGACGTCCTCGCGATCGGTCGCGATGTCGAGGATCTCGTCACCGAACACCGAGGTCCACGAGGCCTGCTTCGACGGCGTCGACTTCCCCGTCACCGGGTCGATGACTCCGACCGAGTGGAACTGGTCGGCGTCGTCGTTGACGGCCGGGTCGTAGCCCTGCCCCTTCTGCGTGATCATGTGGACGATGACAGGTCCCCCGTCGTAGTGCTTGGCCCGCTGCAGGGCCTTCTCGACGGCAGGCAGGTCATGGCCGTCGACGGGACCCAGGTACTTGATGCCGAGTTCGTCGAACATTCCTGTCTGCTCGGCGCTGACCATGTCCTTGAGACCGCGTTTGACGCCGTGGATCGCGCTGTAGGCGGCCCGGCCGGGTGCCCCGGACTGCTGCAGCGTCGACTTGCCCCAGGACAGGAGCTTCTCGTAGCCGGACGTCGTCCGCAGTTCGTCGAGGTGGTCGGCGAATCCGCCGACGGTGGGCGCGTAGGAGCGTCCGTTGTCATTGACGATGATGACGAGTTTGCGCGGCGGAGTCGACTTGTCCGCGGCGATGGTGTTGAGCGCCTCCCAGGCCATTCCTCCGGTCAGGGCTCCGTCGCCGATGACGGCGACGACATGGCGGTCGGTTTCACCCTTGAGCTGGTGAGCCTTGGCGATTCCATCGGCCCACGACAGCGACGCCGAGGCGTGGGAGTTCTCGATCACATCGTGCTCGCTCTCCTCTCGGCTGGGGTAACCGGAGAGGCCGTCCCGCTGGCGCAGGGAGCCGAAGTCGTCGATGCGACCGGTGAGGAGCTTGTGGACGTAGGTCTGATGCCCGACGTCGAAGAGGAGGGTGTCGTGCGGAGATTCGAAGACGCGGTGCAGTCCCATCGTCAGTTCGACGACGCCGAGGTTGGGGCCCAGGTGACCACCGGTGCCCGCGACCGTGGTGACCAGGTAGTCGCGGATTTCCTTGGCGAGGACCTCACATTCGGCCGCATCGAGTGCGCGCAGGTCGGACGGCGAGTTGATCGACTCGAGAAATGTCATTCGGCCTCGCTCCTGAACACGCGATGAACAATTGGTGCTGAATTTTCCACTCGGCCCATCTTAACGCTTAGTCCTCCCAGCTCCCCTCTCCGCGCGGGTCCGGAGTGAGGCATCACACCTCGACTCCAGACAGCCAGCGGACGCAAAGTGCAGACAGCCGTCATGACCCACAACCGGTCATATCGCGCAGGACGCCGCCTATCTGAAGCGAGTTGTATGCGCTTAGGTGCGATCTCACGTCGGAAATCGCACCAAACTCCACACAGCTTGCTTCGATCGCAGCGAACTGCACACAACTCGGCCGGTTCGCAGCGCATTGCAGGCAGCTCGGCCGGCGGCGTCGGAGCGAGTGGGACGGCGAAGGCCGGCGGGCCCACCGAAGCGGGTCCCACCGGCCTTCGCAACAGCCGCGGATTCAGAGGCTGCGGCCGATCATGCGGTCAGTCGGATCAGGCAGTGGCCAGCTGACGCAGCACGTACTGCAGGATGCCGCCGTTGCGGTAGTAGTCGGCCTCGCCCGGGGTGTCGATGCGCACCACGGCGTCGAAGTCGATGCTCGTGCCGTCGTCCTTCTTCGCCTGGACCTTGACGGTGTCCGGCACGGTGCCCTCGTTGAGCTCGGTGACACCGGTGATCGAGAAGGTCTCGGTGCCGTCGAGTCCGAGCGAATCCGCGGACTCGCCGACGGGGAACTGCAGGGGCAGAACGCCCATGCCGATGAGGTTCGAGCGGTGGATGCGCTCGAAGCTCTCGGTGATGACGGCTCCGACGCCGAGGAGCTTCGTGCCCTTCGCCGCCCAGTCACGCGACGAGCCCGAGCCGTACTCCTTGCCGCCGAGGACGACCAGCGGGGTGCCTGCCTGCTGGTAGTTGACCGAGGCGTCGTAGATCGTCGTCTGTGGTCCGCCGGGCTGGGTGAAGTCGCGGGTGAAGCCGCCCTGGACTCCGTCGAGCAGCTGGTTCTGCAGACGGATGTTGGCGAAGGTTCCACGGATCATCACTTCGTGGTTTCCGCGCCGCGAGCCGTAGGAGTTGAAGTCCTTGCGCTCGACGCCGTGCTCGATCAGGTACCTGCCGGCCGGGGTGTCGGCCTTGAAGGAGCCTGCCGGGGAGATGTGGTCGGTCGTCACCGAATCGCCGAGCTTGGCGAGCACACGGGCGCCCTCGATGTCCTTGACCGGCTCCTTCTCGAGGCCCATGCCGTCGAAGAACGTCGGTTTGCGCACGTAGGTCGACTTCTCGTCCCACTCGAAGATCGAGCCTTCCGGCGTCTGCAGCGCCCGCCAGCGCTCGTCGCCGTCGAAGATCCGGCCGTATTCGGTGTCGAACATGTCCGTCGAGATCGAGGAGTCGATGATCGACTGGACTTCCTCGGCCGAGGGCCACAGGTCGGCGAGGTAGACGTCGACGCCGTCCTTGTCCTTGCCCAGGGGCTGGTTCTCGAAGTCGAAGTCCATGGTCCCGGCCAGGGCGTAGGCGATGACCAGCGGAGGCGAGGCGAGGTAGTTCATCTTCACGTCGGGGCTGATCCGGCCCTCGAAGTTGCGGTTGCCGGACAGGACTGCGGTGACCGAGAGGTCGTTCTCCTGAATGGCCTCGGAGATCTCGGGGTCGAGCGGGCCGGAGTTTCCGATGCAGGTGGTGCAGCCGTAGCCGACGACGTAGAAGTTCAGCGCCTCGAGGTCCTCGATGAGGCCGGCCTTCTTGTAGTAGTCGGTGACGACCTTGGAACCGGGAGCGATCGAGGTCTTGACCCAGGGCTTGGAGTTGAGTCCGCGCTCACGGGCCTTGCGTGCCAGGAGTCCGGCGGCCATCATCACCGAGGGGTTCGAGGTGTTGGTGCAGGAGGTGATCGAAGCGATCGCCACGGCACCGTTGGTCAGTTCGAAGTTCCGTCCGTCGCTGGCGGCCACGGCCGCGGACTTGGACTCCTGGCCGGGAGCGGCGTAGTTGTGGATGTCCTTGGCGAACTGGCTCTTGGCATCGGTGAGCGAGATGCGGTCCTGGGGGCGCTTCGGACCGGAGATCGACGGCACCACGGTGGACAGGTCGAGTTCGATGTACTCGGAGTACACGACTTCCTTGCTCGGATCGTGCCACAGGCCCTGGGTCTTGGCGTAGTCCTCGACCAGCTGGATCTGCTCGGGCGAACGTCCGGTGAGCTTGAGGTAGTCGATGGTGACATCGTCGATCGGGAAGATCGCGGCGGTCGAACCGAACTCGGGGCTCATGTTGCCGATGGTCGCACGGTTGGCCAGCGGCACCGAGGCCACGCCCTCACCGTAGAACTCGACGAACTTGCCGACCACGCCGTGCTGGCGGAGCATGTCGGTGATGGTGAGCACGACGTCGGTCGCGGTCACACCGGCGGGAATGTCCCCGGTGAGCTTGAACCCGACCACTCGAGGAATGAGCATCGAAACAGGCTGGCCGAGCATCGCTGCTTCCGCCTCGATCCCGCCGACGCCCCAGCCGAGAACACCGAGGCCGTTGACCATCGTGGTGTGGGAGTCGGTTCCGACCAGGGTGTCGGGGTAGGCGCGGAGCACGCCGTCGACCTCACGCTGCATGACCACACGGGCCAGGTACTCGATGTTGACCTGGTGGACGATGCCCATGCCCGGAGGCACGACCTTGAAGTCGTCGAACGCGGTCTGGCCCCAGCGGAGGAACTGGTAGCGCTCGAAGTTGCGCTGATACTCGATGTCCATGTTGCGCTCGATCGAATCGGCGCTGCCGAAGGAGTCGATCTGCACCGAGTGGTCGATGACGAGTTCAGCCGGAGCGAGCGGGTTGACCTTGTTGGGATCGCCGCCGAGTTCGGCGACCTTCTCACGCATTGTGGCGAGGTCGACGATGCAGGGCACGCCGGTGAAGTCCTGCATGACCACGCGGGCCGGGGTGAACTGGATCTCCGTGTTCGGCTCCGCCGTGGGATCCCAGCTGCCGAGAGCTTCGATGTGCGCCGAGGTGATATTGGCGCCGTCCTCGGTGCGCAGCAGGTTCTCGAGCAGCACCTTGAGGCTGAATGGAAGCTTCTCGGAGCCCGCGACCGCATCCAGACGATAGATCTCATAATCCTGATCGCCCACGGTCAGAGTGCTCTTCGACTTGAACGTATCGACGTTGCTCATCGTGATTCTCCTGTTTCATCCGATACCTGGAACCGGGCAGGCCGATGCGCCGCGCTCCGATTTACGCGACACAATTGTTTCCAAAAGTATCTTGACATCAAGATAAATTCTAGCGCATTCGGACGGCCTTGACCACCGTCACGGGGTCATTGCGAACGCGCCCCCGATCCGTTCGCGGATCGGCTGAGTTCTGCCATGACGGGCCGGGCGTGGCGGCGGAGTACCGGGTTTTCCCGAGGTCGGTCTCCGGTCAGCCCCAGCGTCGAGACGACCTGCGATGTCTAGGGTGAATATCGCAGCCGTCCCCTGACTGCAGTCTCACGCTTTCCCCCGCGCTCCCGAGAGCCCCGCACTCCCGAGAGCCCCGCCCGCACTTCTGATTCAGGAGCCCCTCATGGACCCGTTCACCTTCGGCGCCGGATTCGGCTTCGGCGCCCTGATCGTCGGCGTTATCTTCGCCGTCCTCTGTCAGTCCGTCGCCCAGGGCAAGGGTCGGTCGCCCGGCTGGTGGGCGCTCTGGGGATTCCTCACGACCCTCATCGCGCTGATCGTCCTCGTCCTGCTCCCGCAGGCTCGGCTCAGCGATGCAGCACTCAGCGATGCAGAACGGTGACCGTCTCGAGGTGCGCGGTCAGCGGGAAGAGATCGAAGCCGCGCAGACTCCCGATCGCGAATCCTCCGGCAGTCAGGGCCTGCAGGTCGCGAGCCAAAGTCGCTGAGTCACAGGAGACGTAGATGATCGTCGTCGCATTCGAGCCGACCAACTTGCCTGTGACGTCCCTGCCCGCACCGGCTCTCGGCGGGTCGAGGATGATGACCTCGGAGTCAGGCAGTTCCACCTCGTCCACCCGGGCTGCGGTGAAACGTGCGTCGAGGTCCTGTGCGTTCTCCTTCGCCGCTGTGATCGCCGTCTTCGCGCTCTCGACACCGTGGAGGCGGGCGCCGGTCGTCGCCGCGGCTCCGATCCCCAGCAGGCCGACTCCGCAGTAGAGGTCGGTGATCGACCGGGCGTCCGTCGGAACGGCAGAGGTCACCACCGAACTGAGCAGACTCGGAGCCTGCCGGTGCACCTGCCAGAAGCCGTCGGCGGCGACGCGGAAGGAGCGCCCGTACACCGTCTGCCGCAGAATGTCCGTGCCGCGGATCGAGCTGAGGACCGTCCGGCGTCCGCGGCCGTCTGCAGCAGTCGGGCGGCGCCCGGCTCGTCGGGATCGCCGAGCGCCGCCCGAGGTCCCGGTCTCGGCCAGGATCGACCACTGCGGCCCCAGGCGCAGGGAGAGTTCGCTGAGCGGGCCCGCCCCGCAATCGCCGCGCACGATGACGGCTCCCTGCTCGCCCGCCCAGGCGAACTCGAGACGAGTGGCACCGGGCACGCGCAGGTCGCTGACCTCGACCTCGGCGATCTCAGGACAGGCCAAGGGCGCCGAGGTGACGGGCACGACCTCATGGCTGCGCGGAGCCAGCATCCCGGGCCGGCCGTCGTCGTCGACGGCCAGCTGCACCCGGGTGCGCCAGTCGAGGCCCGTCGTCTCCCCCGGCGCGGCCGCGACGGTCGGCTGGACGTCGAGGTGGCCGATGCGGGAGAGCTGATCGGTGAGCACCTGGGCTTTGAGCTCGCGGCTGTAGTCGAGATCGGAGTGGGCGAACTCCATGCCCCCGAAGAGCGGTGGCGAGGCCGACGCCGATGTCCCGGAGGGCGTGGATGCCCCGACGAGCGCCGGCGCCTCGGCCGGCAGGTAGTCGAGGCGGCGATCGGGGACCCGGTGCGCGGAGGCCTCGAGCACCTCGCTCACCTCGGCGCGCAGAAACTTCCGCGACGAGCCGTCGACGATGCGTGCGCGCACCCGCTCCCCCGGCAGCGCGCCGGCGACGAACACGACCTGACCCTGATGTCGGGCGACGCAGGATCCTCCCGCGGCGGGGCCCTCGACGAGCAGCTCCAGAACGTGGCTGTCAGTGCGGTCGGATTCGCTCATATGTGCTCAGGCCTATCTGTACAAGGGTTCGACGGGAACGTCTCCGTCGAACTGTCGGGAGAAGGAGCGCAGGCGCCAGGGCACGGACACCACGACGACGTTGGGGACGAGCAGCAGACGATTGCGCAGCTTCAAGGCTACTTGGTTGTGGAGGATGTGCTCCCACCACCGTCCCACGATGTACTGCGGGATGTACACAATGACGAGGTCCCTGGGGGAACGACGGCGGATCGCCTGGACGTGGGCCAGCAGCGGGCGAACGAGCTCCCGGTACGGTGAGTCGAGCACCGTCAGCGCGACCGGCAGCTCCATGTCGTCCCATTGCTTCTGCAGCGCTTCGGCGGCGTCCTCGTCGACGGCGACGGTGACCGCCTCCAGCTGCGTCGACCGGGTCACCCGCGCATAGGACAGGGCCCGCAGGGTCGGTTTGTTGATCTCGTTGACGACGACGATCGCATGGGTGTTCGAGGGGATCGTGCGGGAGTCCACCTCGGCGACGGAGGCGAGCTCCTGCGCGACTCGCGCATAGTGCCGGTGAATGGCGCCCATCACCAGGTAGAGGGCGGCCATCGCGGCCACCGCGATCCATGCTCCGGCGAGGAACTTCGACACGATGACCACGAGGAGAACCCCGGCGGCGATGACGCAGCCGACGGCGTTGATGACCCGGTTGACGTGCATCCGCAGCCGCGTCCGGTGCTCGATGACCAGGCGCAGGCGCTTGTTCCAGTGCAGGACCATGCCGGCCTGGCCGACGACGAAGCTCGCGAAGACCCCGACGAGGTAGAGCTGGATGAGCAGCGTCGCCGAGGCGCGGGTGACGATGACGAGCACGATCGCCGCCCCGGCCAGGAGCAGGATGCCGTTGGAGAACGTCAGCCGGTCGCCCTTGGACGCGAGCTGCCGGGGCAGGAACTTGTCCCGGGCCAGGCGGGAGGCGAGTCCCGGGAATCCCTCCACCGCGGTGTTCGCGGCCACGAGGAGGACGAGAGCGGCGACCAGGACGACGAGGTAGAACATGACCGGCGCCGTGTCGAAGACGGCGTGGGCCAGCTGGGCGAGCACCGGCTCCTGTTCGTATTCGGCGCTGACGGCGACGCCGTCGGGTCGGATGAGGTGGAGGTGAGGATCGTCGACGTACTTCACGCCCGTCACGGACGCCAGGTAGGTCAGCCCCGTGAGCATGAGGGCCGCGAGCAGACCGGACAGCAGCAGGGTGTTCCCGGCGTTCTTGCCGCGCGGTTTGCGGAAGGCCGGCACCGCCGTGGCCACGGTCTGCACTCCCGCGAGGGCCACCGATCCCGAGGAGAACGCGCGCAGCACGATGAGGACCGTGGCCAGACCGAGTGTCAGCTCGTCATTGGCGGCCGAGTGGGCGATGGTGTAGTCCGCGGTCTCCGCCTGCGGGACGTCACCAGTCCCGACTCGGACCAGTCCCACGCAGGCGGTGAGGAACACCGCGGCCAGGAACAGGTACGTCGGTATGGCCAGCAGCACGGGGGTCGCCTTCGACCCGCGCAGACCCGCCAGGGTGATGAGCAGGATGCCGGCGATCGCCACCGGCACCCGGTACGGGGCCATGACGGGCAGGGCGGTGGTGATGTAGGCGGCGAACACGGTCATCGACACGGCCAGAGTGAGGACGTAGTCGACAAGGAGAGCCGCGGCCACGACCAGACCGGCGCGGGGACCGAGGTTCTTCGAGGCCACCTCGTAGTCGCCGCCGCCGGAGGGGTAGGCCCGGACGTTGAGGCGGTAGCAAGCGACGATGACGAGGATCACGCCGCCGACGGCGACGCCGACCCAGGGGGCGACGCTCACGGCCAGCAGGGACGTCAGCGACAGCGCGAGGAGGATCTCGTCGGGGGCATACGTGACCGAGGAGAGCATGTCGGAGGCGAACACCGGCATGGCGACGCGCTTGTTCAGCGCAGGGACTCGCCTGTCCTCACTGCGGAAAGGCCGTCCAACGAGTAGTCTTTTGACGGCATCAGAAAAACTGCTGGCCACGGGCACCAATGGTAGATCACTGCGGAGAGGAATACCCCATGCACTTCGTCATCATGGGCTGCGGCCGAGTCGGGGCGTCACTGGCCAAAGCCCTCGACGGAGCCGGGCACTCGGTCGCCGTGGTCGACCGCGACCCGGATGCCTTCCTCAAGCTCGGTCGCGACTTCTCCGGTTCCACGATCACCGGCATCGGGTTCGACCGGGAGACACTGACCCAGGCGCGCACCGCCGACGCCTACGCCTTCGCGGCAGTCTCCAGCGGGGACAATTCCAACATCCTCGCCGCGCGTGTCGCCCGTGAGACCTTCGGAGTCACCAACGTCGCCGCCCGGATCTACGACCCGCATCGGGCACAGGTCTTCGAACGCCTCGGAATCCCCACGGTGCCCACCGTCCGCTGGACCGCGGAGCAGGTGATGCGCAAGCTCGTCCCGCAGGGGTCGATCACGGAGTATCGCGAACCCTCGGGCAAACTGGTGCTCGCCGAGGTGCACCTCGATCCCGGCTGGGTGGCCCGGCCGATCAAGCAGATCGAAGACGCCACGAAGGCCCGGGTCGCCTATCTCACCCGGCTGTCCTCGGGGGTCGTCGCCCACGACGACCTCCTGATCCAGGACGGCGACCTCGTGCATCTCATGTGTCCGGTCGGTCGCCTCGGCGAGATCGAGAAGATCCTGGACGAACCACCAGCCGAAGTCATGGAGGAAGAATGAGAGTCGTCATCGCCGGGGCCGGGTCGGTCGGTCGGTCCGTGGCCCGGGAGCTCCTCGACAAGAAGCACGAGGTCCTGCTCATCGATCAGAACAAGGACGCGCTCGGGCACGAGCGCATCCCGGGGGCCGAATGGCTGCTCTCCGACGCCTGTGAGCTCGCGGGCCTGGGCGAGGCGAAGCTCGAGGAGGCCGACGTCGTCGTCGCCGCGACCGGTGACGACAAGACCAACCTCGTGCTGTCCCTGCTGGCCAAGACCGAGTTCGGGGTTCCCCGCACCGTGTCCCGGGTCAACAACCCGAAGAACGAATGGCTCTTCGACGACAACTGGGGCGTCGACGTCGCTGTGTCGACTCCGCGCCTGATGACCGCTCTCGTCGAGGAGGCCGTGGAGGTGGGCGGGCTCGTACACCTGATGAGCTTCGAGCGCGGGCAGGCGGGGCTGATGGAGTTCACCGTCCATGAGTCCTCGGAGCTGGTCTCCTCGCGGATCGGGGCCATCGCGTTTCCCGTCGATACGGTGATGGTGGCCATCATCCGCAATTCCCGCGCCTTCGCGCCGAGCCCCGACGACGTCATCGAGGCCGGCGACGAGCTCTTCTTCCTGTCCTCGCCGGATCAGCAGGACACGCTGCTCAGGCTCTTGCAGGCCTCCGCACAATGAGCCAGGTCATCCACAGCACGACAGCGGTCAGCGGCAGGCCCATGATGAGCTTCGCCGTTCCGAGGTAGGCCGTGAGCCCGGCGTAGTAGAGGGGCACCTGCACGATCAGCCGGACCACGAACAGTCCCACCCAGATCCAGGTGACCAGGGCGTAGCGGCGCAGTTCGACCGGGTCGCTGCGCCACTCGAAGAACCCGCCGGTGTCGCTGCCCGAGCGCTTGAGGGCGGCCACGACGATGCCGATCGCCGGGTACCTGATGAGGATCGAGACCGTCAGGGCCAGCGCGTAGCCGACGTTGGCCAGCAGTCCGAGGGCGAAGAAGTCCTCGCTTCGTCCCGTCGACCGTGCCACCAGCGCGCAGACCAGCACTCCGAGGAGCCCGCCGATCGACTGCGACACAGGCCGGCCGGCGACGAGGGAGACGATGAGGACGCCGACGCCGGCGACCACCGAGGCGATGAGGGTCGTGCGCAGGTCTTCGGTGATCGTATAGACGATGACGAAGATGAGGACGGGGACGATCGAGGTGACGATCCCCCACACCCCGCCCAGAGCCGCGAGCACCGAGGACTCGGCCTTGGCCAGGGAGCTCGACGTCGCCACCTTCGCCAGCGGGTCCAGCCCGCCGGGCGTGTCGGAATCGTCCTCATTCGCCGAGGTGGTGGACCGGTCGACCGCGTTCGCCGAGGTGGTGGGCCCGTCGGCTGCGTTCGCCGAGGTGGGGCCGGGGTCGTCGGCGTTCGGTGCGGTGCCGTCCCGGTCGCAGTCCTCCCGGGGCGGCTCCTGCTCACTCATGGTCGTCCCGGGTCTGGATCAGTTCGTACACCGGGTTGTGGGCCCGCAGCTCCCCTTCGTGTTCGCAGAATCGGCCTTCCAGGACCACGAGGGCCCCGGGCTTGATGCCGCTGATCTCCCGGCGTCCCAGGAACTGTGCCTGGACCTCGCCGGTGCCGTCGGAGACGGTGACGGTCAGTCGGGGATTGTCACCGACGCAGGACCGGGTCGTCGCGCTGACGACGCCGGCGACCCTCGACATCTGCCTCGGCTTGAGCTCTTCGATGCTGATGACCCCGGGGATCTGAGAGGCCAGGCGGAGGTCCGCCCGCACCTCGGCGTCGCGGGAGCCGTAGTCCCGCACGAAGCGGGTGATGAGGTTCAACATGGGGCTCAGCGGATCTCCGTGATCTCCGGTCCGCGCTCGAACGGGTTGAGGTCCTCGTCCGAGTCGTCCTCCGATTCCTCGGCGGGGTCGACCTGCGGCGGGGTGAGGACGATGAGCTCACGCGGGGCCATCGCCTCGTTGCCGCGGTCGACGACGACACCGCGGACCAGGGCGCTCAGCTCGGCCCGCACCTCGTCCTCGGTGACCGCTTTGCCCGAGAACACGGCACGCACGAACCAGCGCGGCCCGTCGACGCCGGCGAACCGCATCGCACGCTTGGTGGGGCGCCCGTCCTCGGTCTTGGCCGGGACCAGCGCGCTCAGCTCCTTGCCCAGGGCCGTGTGGAGCTCGCTGGTCTCCCCGCCCTGATCGGCGATTCCGGTCGCCAGCTGACGGCGCACCGTGTTCCACAGCCCCTCGGAGCGCGGCGTCGCGAATGCCTGCAGCTGGACTCCACCGCCGTCATGGATGAGGGTCACGGCGAGCACGCGCTGAGAATCGTCGGTGTCGAGGCGCACCTGCATCCCGTCGACCACGGGAACCTTGAGAGCGCCGAGGTCGAGGCGGTTGAGCTCGGGATAGTCCTCGGAGGCGTCGAAGGGACCCTTCTCCGCGCGGTCGAACGGCGCCGACTTGCGCAGCAGCGCCTCGTCGTCGTCCTCGTCGTCCTCGTCTGCGGAGGACCCGGCGTCCACCTCGGCGTCGTCGTCCTCCTCAGCGACGGAATCGTCCACGGCGGTCCCGCGGATCGATGACTCCTCGTCGGCTTCCTCAGCGGCGGCAGCCCGGTCGAGTTCCTCGTCCGAGGCCTTCTTCTTCGAGAATCGAGAGAACAGTCCCATTTCACATTCCTCCGGCTCTCAGTCCTGCTTCGACTCCACCTGTGGAACCGAATCCGCCTGCGCCGCGGTCACTGTCGTCCAGTGACGTGACGAGACGGAAGTCTGCTTGTCTGATCTCCTGGATCACCAGCTGAGCGATGCGATCTCCACGGGAGATCGTCATCGCGGTGGTGGGATCCAGGTTGATGAGGGGGACCATGATCTCGCCGCGGTAGCCGGCGTCGATGGTTCCGGGAGCATTGATCACGGTGACTCCGTGTCGGCTCGAGAGTCCTGAGCGCGGGTGGACGAAACCGGCGTGGCCCGCGGGCAGAGCCAGGGCGATGCCGGTGGGCACGAGGCGCCGGGCGAAGGGCTCGAGGACGAAGTCGATCGTCGAGCACAGGTCCGCACCTGCATCGGTCGCATGCGCGTAGACGGGCACGTCCATGCCGGCATCCAGCAGCTTGAGTTCAATCTTCAGGGTTTCGACCACAAAGATGCACTCTAACGTGCCCGGCTGAGGGCTTCCAAAAAAACCGCTGTGGGAGAATGAGGGCATGGCACCGACTCAACCCGAATCGCAAGTGATCTACACCGAGAAGCTGCGCCCCTCCCCCGGCATCTGGGCCCTCTGTGCAGTCGCCGCGGCGGCGACGGCGCTCATGGTCTTCCCGGTGTGGAAGATCGGCGCGATCGTCCTTCCCGTGGTCACCTTCCTCCTCCTGGCGCTGTGGATGCGGTCGCTGACGGTGAAGATCATCGTCACCAGTTCGCAGCTGATCGTCGGCGAGGCTCACATCGACCGCAAGTACGTCGCCGCTGCCCACGCCTATGACGCCGAGGCGGCTCGTGTCGCTCGCGGGATCGAGCTCAATGCGCGTGCCTTCCTCATGGTGCGGCCCTGGATCAAGCCCGCTGTGAAGATCGACATCGCCGATGAGACCGACCCGACTCCGTACTGGCTGGTCTCGAGCACTCGCCCGCAGGAGTTCGCCGCGGCCCTCAACACCCACGCATAGGTCCTTCCCACCCGGGCCGTATGAGTCTTCCCACGGCCGTATGAGACTTCCCACAGCAGACGCGAACGCGCCCCGTTTCCGGGGCGCGTTCGCGTTGTGGGTCCTCGTCGGAGCGGAAGAGCGATGGGGTCGGGGCCTCAGCTCGCGCAGTCGGTGCAGATCGGCATTCCACCGTCCTCGCTCGCCATCTGCGACCGGTGCCGGACCAGGAAGCACTCCATGCAGGTGAACTCGTCGTTCTGCTTGGGCAGGACACGCACCGACAGCTCTTCGTTCGACAGGTCGGCGCCGGGCAGCTCGAAGCCCTCCGCGACTGCGGTTTCGTCTTCGTCGATCTTGCTGGCCTGGGCCTGGGAGCGCTGAGCCTTGAGCTGCTCGATGGAGTCGCTCTTGATTTCGTCGTCGTGCTTACGAGGTGCGTCGTAATCGGTTGCCATGTGGCGTCATCGCTCTCTCTGAGGGGGTACTGAAAGGGAATTCGATCCGCTTTCCGAAACGTGTCCTCAGCATTGTGCACTCTGCCGGGGTCGTTGGCAAGATCAGATCTCTCCCGCTCGCAGTGATTCTCATCACCGACAAGGCTCCTCGTTTCGACGCACACATTGGATTCTCGAAAAGCTCTGCAACAATGCATGGAGTTGGAAGCATCGGCTGCACTTCGCCGGTGAACGAAACTGGCGTTGTCCCCGCGTGTGAGGGGATGCCAAAGGAAGGACGGATACACGATGAGTGAATTCGCAGATCAGCTCGACACCAGGATCGCAGATGTCCGTCATCGCCTGAATGAGGCCAGGACCGCCGGGGACGACTTCTTGGTCGAGACCCTCATCGACGAGCTCGAGAACCTGCTGGCGCTTGCCGATCGCAACGACGTCGACACCGGACCCATCGCCGAGGTGATCCAGGCCGAAACCGGCGCGATACCGATCATTGTGGAACCGGGACAGGCCTGAGCGCACAATCCCTCCCCTGCTCATCGAGCGGAGGAGGGATTCTCATATCTGCTGCCCGGGCGGGTCAGCCGGCGGGCCGCGCCAGCCGGCGGGCCGGGTCAGCAAGCGTGCCGGGTCATCAGTTCCGAACTGTCACCAGTTCGGCACAGTCGGTCGGTCGATCCGACCACGGCAGCAGTCGATGCTGCAGGCGCCGCTGCCCGGAGTCAGAGGCGTCGTCCCCGCGATGACGGGAGTCTCGACCTCCTCGCCGCGCAGTTGGGCCACCCGTTCCTCGATGAGGTCGACGAGGCCCGAGACGAAGACCGGGTGGGTTCCGACGGTCGCCACCCGGGCGAAGGCCAGGCCGAGCTCTGAGGCGGTCTCCTTCGCCTCGGTGTCCAGGTCGAAGGCGACCTCCATGTGATCGGAGATGAAACCGATCGGCACCAGCACCACTCCGGTGATCCCCTCGGCCGCGAGCTCTTCCATCCGATCATTGACGTCGGGTTCGAGCCAGGGCACCTCCGGCGAGCCGGACCGTGAGCAGTAGACGAGCTCGGCGGGCAGGCGCATCTCCTCCGGCAGCTCCTGGAGCAGGTGGTCCATGAGCTCCTCATGCTGGGCCCGATAGCCGTTGGTGGCGACTTCGGAAGCATCCTGCATCACGTTGGGGATCGAATGGGTGACGAACAGGATGCGATGCTTCTGCGCGTCGATCCGGGAGACCTGACCGCGGAAGTCCTCCAGCCCTTCCTTGAGGAGAGCAGAGCAGGCAGCGGCGTATCCCGGATGGTTGTAGAACTGCCGGATCTTCTCGATGGAGACGTCGTGGCCCTCACCGCGCAACGCCTCGATGGTCTGTGCGAAGTCCTCGCGGTACTGGCGGCAGGAGGAGTACGAGGAGTAGGCAGAGGTGTCGATCGACAGGAAACGGGTCCGTCCGTCCTCGGCCGCGGCACGGACCTCATCGGTGAGATAGGGCTCCCAGTTGCGGTTTCCCCAGACCAGTGGGGTGTCGATCCCGCGCCGGTCGAGTTCGGCGCGCAGTGCCGAGAGGAGAGCCTTGTTCTGGTCGTTGATGGGCGACCGGCCTCCGAAGCCGTAGTAGTGCTCACCCACTTCCTCGAGGCGCTCCTCCGGGATTCCGCGGCCTGCGGTGACATTGCGGAGGAAGGGGACAACTTCTTCTGGCGCCTCCGGTCCTCCGAATGACATGAGGACGAGGGTATCGATGGGTGCAGTCGTATTCACGCCCTCGATGTTACCGCGCGGCGTCGATCAATGCCGGTTGTCCGCACAGTGAGCAGAAACCATTCACGCCGGTCAGCCAGCGGCGTCACCCCAGGCAGCCGCCAGGGGCCATTCCAGGCAGCCGCCAGGTGCTCTGAAGTGACCGCAGCACTTGCGATTTCACGACTCGCGAGCGAATCTGCCCCACTCTCCGACGTGGACGTGACACGATTCAAGTCGAGACTGCGATTAAGGAGCCTACGCAATGCGTGATTTGAGCTTGAATGGAGTCGACGCGGACGGCACTCACCTGTTGCTGAACGACGAAGACGGCCAACAGTACCGTCTGCCCTTCGACGAGGCTCTCTACGCGGCCGTCCGCAAGGATCGCGCCGCAGTCAGGGGTGAGACCCCGGTCCGTCCTCGCGACATCCAGGCGATGATTCGCGGTGGGATGAGCGCGGAAGAGGTGACCGCCGCAACGGGTGCCGACATCGAGCAGGTGCGCACCTACGAACGGCCTGCCCTGGCCGAACGCTCGCACATGGCGTACCGGGCCAGCCGCCACCCCATCTACTCGGACCACGATCCGAACGGCGACCCGACCCCGCTGGTCGAACTGTGCCAGACGCGACTGGCGATGCGCGACGTCGACATCGAGACGATGGACTGGGACGCCTGGAAGCAGCAGGACGGCAATTGGTACATCCAGCTCAGCTTCACCGCCGCTGACCGCACGCGCACCGCCGGCTGGAACTTCTACCGCAATTCGCTCTCTCCGCTGGACGACGAGGCGAAATGGCTGTCCGACTCCGGCCCGACCGACACCGGTCCGATCCCGCACTACGGAAGCGCAGCCGAACGCCACCGCACCGAGGAGATCGAGCCCCCGGCGTCGGCCTCTGCTGCCCCCGAGTCGACCCCTTCCGCCCGCGACCACCAGGCGGAGACCGGACGCATCCTGGAGAACCTGCGCAAGCGGCGCCGGTACGAGGAGGAGGACGAGCCGCGTGCACGTCTGCGAGCCGTGACCGAGGACCCGGAGACCCACCCGCAGGGAGCGCACACCGCACCGGGACGTCCCGAGACGGCCACCGACGACGAAGTGTTCGCGTTCGAACCGGAGTCGAGCGATGAAGAGCAGGAGCCCACTCAGGAGGTGGGCGTGTTCGACGACGACAACCAGCTCTCCCTGCTCAATGAGCCCGGGGTCACCGACGATTCGAATCAGCTGCGAGAGGCTGAATCGAAGTCGAAGAAGAAGAGCAGCCGCGCCTCGATCCCGAGTTGGGACGAGATCATGTTCGGCTCGAAGCGGGACTGAGCCGCCGAGACCCGAGGTCGACCACTCGGTCACCGGCTGCGATGAGACTGCGATCGTGGGTGACCAACACGACCGTATGGTCGTCGAGGCTCCCCCGCAGGTGACTGATCAGGGTGTCGGCGGTGTCCCGATCGAGATGGGCGGTGGGTTCGTCGAGGACGATGATGTCCGCGCCGCTGAGGATCGTCCTCGCCACGGCCAGCCGCTGCCGCTGACCGCCCGAGATGTCACCGCCGCGATCACCGACCCATCTGTCCAACCCGGCCGGGTGAGCCCACTCGGCCAGACCGGCGCGGCGCAGAGCCCGGCACATCTCCGCCTCGTTCGGTGCTTCGGCCCGCGCGATCGCCAGATTCCCTCTGACCGTTGAACGGAACGCATGCGCCTCCTGCGGGCACCAGGCCACTCTCCCGGCCAAGTCCGCCGGCTCGAACCCGAGCATGTCGAGGGAGCCGCACTTTTGGCCGGTCGCCGAGTAGCTGCCCGTCCATGGGTCGAGGAAACGCAAGAGCACACTGAGCGTCGTCGACTTCCCGCTGCCGCTGTCACCGACCACTGCCGTCCAGCGGGTCCGGTCGGCCCGCAGGTCGAGGTCGCTGAGCACCGGCACCCGTTCCCAGCCCACGGTGATCCCTTCGAGCTCCAGAGAGTCGAGCCGAGGGATGCGTCCGCCGCCGATTCCATGGGCGTTCGACTCCTGGGCGTCGTTCGGCTCCTGGGCGTCGTTCGGCTCCTGGGCGTCGTTCGGCTCGTGCCGGTCGTCAGCGGCGAGTGAGTCACGTGGGTCAGGGGCCGGAATCCGGTCGAGGACCAGCCCGAGGCGGGGCAGCTCCCGCCATGCCGAGAGTCCGGACCCGAGGACATCGCTGAGCCCGAGTGTCATGAGCACGGCCACCGCCATGATCTCCATGGGTGCCGCAGTCGTCGACGCAATGGCCACGGCCGCCGCAGCCGTCGACAGCTGGACCGTGAGCTGAGCGGCTCCGAACGCCGTTGCCGAACTCCGCGCCGCCGCTGCCAGCCCGGCCTCCGCCTCGGCGAGGTCCGCGAGAACCCCTGCCGCGGCACGGTTCGCCGTCAGGTCGACCTTCGCCGCGAGCGCCCGGGTGACGAGGGACAGGATGCGTCCCTTCCCGTCGGCTGCTGCCGGAGCTGCTGCGCTCTGCGCGCGCAGCAGGAGAACCGGGACGACGAGGAGGTCGAGGAGCCCGAGGACGAGGAGGATCGGCACGGCTGCGGGGTGGAGCAGTCCAGCTGCCACCACGATCGAGGCGAACACCAGTCCCGAGACCACGGGCGGGACCAGGGTGCGGGGAACCAGATCGCGGACATCGTCGGCGTCGGCGACCATGGTCCGCAGGGCGGTCGTCGAGGTGAGCATCGTCCGATCGCTCATCCCCGCTCTTTCGAAGTGCGCCCACAGACGAGACCGCAGCCGAGTCAGGGAGGCGAAGATCGCCGAATGCAGTCTGAGCCGACTGAGGTACTGGAGGAGTGAACGGGTGAGTCCGAAGAACCGCACCCCGACGATCGCGACCATGAGGGTCATGATGGGCGGGCCGTAGGAGGCTTCGACGATGAGCCATGCCGAGACCGCGGTCAGCGCGATCGCCGACAGGCCGGCCGCGCAGGAGGCGAGCAGGGCAAGGACCATGTCTCTGCTGAGCAACGGCATGGTCGCCCGCAGTGTGCCCCACCGCTGACGCCACCTCCCGGGCCTGTGGGTGGCGGGCGCTGTCACTGCAGCCGACATGCGTGGCGATGCGTCGGCAGCATTCTCCCGTGCGTTCGGCCTCGTCACACCGTCACCGGCGGAGACAGCGTCACCGGCAGGGTCGGTGACCTCGGCGCCGCGGTCACCGACGAGCTCAGCGCCGGGAGCCTCCGCAGCGCTCGCCGGCCCCACCTGTCGGTGCCGTTCGGTCTTCTGCGGACGGATCTCGTGGTCGGCCAGAGCAAGCACCCGCTCATTATGACTGGCGAGGACGACTCGAATGCGGGTGGAGAGGGCAGTGATCATCTCGACGATGTGCCGGGCGCTGTCCTCGTCGAGGTGCGCGGTGGGCTCATCGAGGACGAGCACTTCGGCGCCGGATTCGATTCGGCCGGCGATGCGAACGAGCGCGAGCCGCCGCAGCTGCCCCGGGCTCAGTGCGGCGGTCGGGGTCGACTGGTCCATGGGAAGCCCGGCCTTCCGCAGCGCCTCGTGCTGCGAGCCTGGCAGACCGAAGACCCGCAGCTCCTCGCCGATGGTCTCTGCGAACATCTGCGGGGACTGCGGCATATAGGCGCAGGCCCTGGCGGGAAGCGTCGACTCGGCAGCGGCGGGCAGGGTTCCGGTCAGGGCTGAGAGCACGCTCGACTTTCCGGCCCCCGTCGGTCCGCTGACAGCCGTGATGCCCGGATGACCGGGGATCTCCCCCGTCCACGAGATCCTCGTCCCGTCCTCGTGGACCAAATGGTCGGTGGTGGCCCCGTGAGAGTCCGCGCGAGAGCCCTCGCCTGCGGACCCGTGAGTGCCCTCGCGGGAGTCCACGGTGCTGCGGTTCTCCTGCTCCTCGGCGATCAGCGCCCGGGCACGATCGTAGGCATCGCGACCGTTCTCGCTCGCGTGGAAACCGGCCCCGAGCTGCCGGAGCGGGATGAAGCACTCCGGGGCCAGCAGGAGCACGAAGAGGCCAGTGGTCAGGTCCATGCTCCCCGACACCAGGCGCAGGCCGATGACGACCGCGACGAGGGCCACGGAGATCGTGGCGATGAGTTCGAGGGCGAGGCTCGACAGGAAGGCGATCCGCAGTGTCCTCAGACTCGCCTCGTGATAGTCCCGGCCGAGCCGGCGCAGGGACCGGGCGTGATCGCGCGAGCGACCGACGCCGATGAGGACGGGCAGGCCTGCTGCGAGTTCGGCCAGGTGATCGGACATCCGAGCCAACGCCGTGCTCGTCGCTGCGGTCGAGTCCGCGGTGTACCGGCCGATCAGGGTCATGAAGATCGGCACCAGGGGAAGGCAGACGACGATGATGACGGCCGAGAGGAGATCGGCGAACACGATGCGGATCAACAGGGTCGCGGGAACCGCTGCCGCCGCGCACAGCGCCGGCACGACGGTGGTGAAGTAGTCCTCGAGGTCCTCGATGCCGCGGGTCACCGACACGGCCGTCCCCGCCCGCGGCCGGGACCGTCCGGTGAGCAGGGTGGTGAGGATCTCCGCGCGCAGCCTGCGGTGGCTGATCGCCGCCGTCCGGGTCCCCCAGCTGTGGTCGCACCACAGGCTCGACCCGCGCAGTCCCCCGCCGAGGAGGGCGAGCGTCCACCACAGCGACTGGTCACCGGAGCCGACGACGGCGCGCACGATCGCCTCGGCGAGGAGAACGATGCCCACGGCCCGGAACAGCGCGCTGGCCACGGGCACCATCATCCGGCGCCTGCCCGCGGGCAGGTCGAAGAGGATGCGCAGCGGCGAGCTCATGAGCGGATCGCGACGGGCAGGCGGTGGGCCTCGGGAATGTGGGTCTCGCGCAGCCGCCCCAGGAACATCCGATAGCTGAAGATCTGATAGCCGATGATGATCGGCAGGAAGATGACCGTGACGACGAACATGACGCCCAAGGTGTACTCCGATGACGACGCCGAGGTGACCGTCAGGGAATGGGCGGGGTTCAGGGTCGAGGGGAGGATGACCGGGTAGACGGCGGCGAAGACCGCGCTCAGCCCAGTGACCAGGTAGATCACGTGGAAGGTGAAGGCCCTCTTCTCCGCACCCGCGCGGACCGCGCGGACCGAAGCGGTGAGGAAGACCACCGACACGGCGACGACGGCGAGCAGCCAGAACCGGGTCAGGCCGGCCAGCCAGAACCAGATGAGGAAGGGCACGGACGCCGGGAGCATCGCCCGCAGGGCCCAGCGGCGCGCCTTGGCCCGCATCGGCCCCTCGGTCTTGAGGCCGAGGTAGAGGAGTCCGTGGACGAGGGCGAAGCCGACTCCGCCCAGCCCTCCGAGCAGCGCCGGCCAGCCGATCCAGGCGAACGCTCCCCCGACCATGTCGCCGTACTCGTTGAGCGGCAGTCCGGTCGAGGTGATCGCCAGCAGGGCGCCGACGAAGAACGCGATGCCGAGCGAGCCCAGTGCCATCGCCCAGGTCCAGAAGCTCCGCCAGGCAGGGGTGTGACCCTTGCCGCGGTACTCGATGGCGACCGCGCGGAAGATGAGCGCGAGCAGGCACAGGGTCAGCGGCACGTAGAGCGCGCTGAACAGCGAGGCGTACCAGTGCGGGAAGGCGGCGAAGGTGGCTCCCGCCGCGGTGACCAGCCACACCTCGTTGCCATCCCAGACAGGGCCGATCGAGTTGAGCAGGACCCGCTTCTGCCTCTCATCGCGGCTGAAGAGCGGCATGAGCATGCCGACGCCGAGGTCGAAGCCGTCGAGGAACAGGTATCCCATCCACAGCACGATGATGAGGACGAACCAGATCGTGGCCAGAGTTTCCATCGTCATCTCTCCTCAGTACGCGAACGACAGGACGTCGTCGTCGCCGGTGATCTTCGGTGTGTGGTTGACGCGTGCCAGTTCGGGCATCGCCGAGGCGACTCCTCCCCTGACGTAGCCCGTGAGCAGGCGCAGTTCGACGATCATCAGGGCCCCGTAGACGGCGGTGAGGCTGATCAGGGAGAAGAGCAGCATCGCCGGGGTCACCTCAGGCGACAGCGCCGCTTGGGTGAACATGTACACTCCGTCGAGTTGGGCGGGGTTGGGGGCGACGACGAACGGCTGCCGCCCCATCTCCGTGAACACCCAGCCTGCGGAGTTCGCGATGAACGGGGTGGTGATCGACAGCAGCGCGCCGCGCATCAGCCACTTCGAATCCGGGACCGTTCCCCTGCGGGTCAGCCAGAGCCCGATTGCGCAGACCCCGGCCGCGATCATTCCGAAGCCGATCATGAAGCGGAATCCCCAGTAGGTGACGATCATGATGGGCTGGTAGTCGATCTTCTCGCCGGCGTGCTCACCGTAGCGGGGATCGTCGGGCAGGTGAGTTCCGTAACGCTCCTGGTATTCCGGGAGCAGGGTGGTCACACCGTGGACGGGAGTGGAGAAGTCTCCCTTGGCGAGGAACGACAGCAGTCCGGGGATCTCGAAGACGTTCTCCACGCCGTCGCAGTCGTTCGACGAGGGGTCGCCGACGGTGAGGACGGAGAAGCCAGTGCCATCGTGACACGCGCCCTCGGCCGAGGCCATTTTCATGGGCTGCTGTTCGAACATCAGCTTGGCCTGGACGTCACCGGTGATGGCGACTCCGGCGAAGGCGACGATCCCGACCACGGCACCGATCCGCAGGCTGCGGATCCAGACACGGTGATCGAGCTTGTCACGCCCGGGGAGATCGGGTGCGGAGCCGACGACGAGCTCACCGTCGGCAGCGATCGTGTCGATTCCGTCCTTGCGGCGGCGATAGAGGTGATACCAGGAGATGCCGAGGAGGAAGCTCGCACCGACGGCCACGGCGCCGAACAGGGTGTGGGTGTAGGCGGCGATGGCTGTGTTGTTCGACAGCACCGCCCAGACATCGGTCATCACCGGCCTGCCGTCGACCATCTCGACTCCGACCGGATGCTGCATCCAGGAGTTGGCGACGATGATGAAGTAGGCGGAGATCCAGGAGCCGATGACCGCGCACCAGAGACTGGCCAGGTGGACTCCGCGGGGCAGGCGTCCCCAGCCGAAGATCCACAGTCCGAGGAACGTCGACTCGAGGAAGAAGGCGAGCAGGGCCTCCATCGCCAGTGGTGCCCCGAAGACGTCGCCCACGAACCGGGAGTACTCGCTCCAGGCCATGCCGAACTGGAACTCCTGGACCAGGCCGGTGGCCACGCCCATGATGAAGTTGATGAGGAAGAGCTTGCCGAAGAACTTGGTGCTGCGCAGATAGACCTCGTCGCCGGTGCGGTGGTAGAGGGTCTGCAGGATCGCGACCAGCATCCCGAGTCCGAGGGTGAGTGGGACCATCCAGAAGTGGTAGACGGTGGTGATGCCGAACTGCCAGCGTCCGATGAGGACCGGATCCATGCCTGCTCCGTTCGCGGGGATCGAAGGTATCTGCGCCAATTTCTACTTCACGTAGAATTCTACGCACGGTAGAACTTCTTTGGCCACAGTCCCGTCATCCAAGATCGATCATCCCATTTGCGGAGCGTCGACGTCATCATCTGCGCTTCTCATGGAATTCGACAACTCGTAGAGTTAGACTGGTGGCAGCAGGGAAACATTCTCGAAGGACAAGGACACCGTGGGAACACTGGGCGAACTCGAACGCAGCGTGATGGACGCCATCTGGGTGCATGACGAAGGCTTGAGCGCAGCAGAACTGCGCGATGTCCTGGCGGAACGGGACTTGGCGCTGACCACCGTGCACACGGTGCTCACCCGGTTGGAGAAGAAGGGCTTCGTCACTCGCGACCGGAGCATTCGCCCCCACCGCTACCTCGCCGTCTCCACGCGCGAGGACCATGTGGCGGAATTGATGAGCGAAGTCCTGTCGCAGGCCCCTGACCGCCAGGCGGTCCTGGCCCGGTTCCTCGGCACCGTCACCGAAGCCGACACGAAGACCCTGCGCAATCTGCTGGGGCGCAATCACTCGACCAGCTCCTGACCCGGGCCGCCCATGGTCCTCGTCGGATCACTGCTCGCGGTCCTCGCATTCCTCCTCGCCTGGCCGATCCCGGCCGCTCTCTCGCGGTTCAGCGGTGACCCGATCTCCGAAGTGGTCCTGTGGCAGGCCGTGGGACTCTCCGGTGGCCTCTCACTCATCGGCACTGCCCTGGCATTCGCGGTCGATCCCGCCTCGCGGAACCTGCCCGAGGGCATCTGGGATCTGATCCGCGGCCAGGCCCATACTCAGCTGACCGTCGTCGCGTGGGTCTTCCTCGTCATCGCCGTGCTCCTGATCGGCCGCCTCCTGGGCTGCCTCGCCGTGACCTTCTTCTCCGCCCGTCGCACCCGACTGCGGCACGCCGAGATCCTGCACCTGCTCAGCGAACCCTCGGCCACGCACCCCGACACCCGCATCATCACGACGGATGAGGCGGTGGCCTACTGCCTTCCGCAGGGGCCGAGGAAGGGAACGGCAGTCCTGTCCACGGGCCTGCTCGAAGTGCTGCCAGAAGAGGAGCGCACGGCCGTCATCGCCCACGAACGGGCGCACCTGGATTTCCGGCATGATCTGCTCGTCATCCCGTTCGCCGCCTGGCACCGTGCCCTGCCGTTCTTCTCCGCCACGGCCATCGGTCTCAACTCCGTCAACCGGCTGGTCGAGCTGATGGCCGACGACCATGCCCGCGACAAGGTCGACCCCCGGGTCCTGGCCCGCGCGGTCGAGGCAGCCGCGAGGATCAGCTCGGACGATCGCGATTCTCTCTCGCGGCGCCGGATCGAACGGCTCTCGCAGCCTCTTCACCCGGCTCGGATCCCCGTCCGGGTGACCGCGATCCTCTCCGCCGCGGGCCTGCTGCTCATCCCGACTCTGCTGGTGTTCCTGCCCATCACCCCGGGCAGCTGACCCGGCTGAGCGCAGCCCCGAAGAGCGCAGCCCTGCTCGGGTTCAGCTGTCGATGCGCTCGGCGTCGAGCACCGCGGCACCCGAGACGATAAATTCCTTGCGTGGTCCCACCGATGTCCCCATGAGAAGTTCGAAGGTGTTCTCCGCCGCCTCGGCGTCAGCCATCGTCACCCGGCGCAGCGTGCGCATGGTCGGATCCATCGTCGTCTCCGCCAACTGATCGGCGTCCATCTCCCCCAGCCCCTTGTAGCGCTGGATGGGCTCCTTGTAGGTCTTCTTCGACTTCTCGAGCTTCTTCAGCAGGGCGTGCAGCTCCGCCTCGGTGTAGGTGTAGACGATGTCGTTGGGAGTTCCCCTCTTCGTCACCACCTCCACCCGATGCAGGGGCGGAACCGCGGCGAAGACGCGTCCCTGCTCGACGAGCGGCTTCATGTAGCGGAAGAACAGCGTCAGCAGCAGAGTGCGGATGTGCGCCCCGTCGACGTCGGCGTCGGTCATGATGATGACCCGGCCGTAGCGGGCGGCATCGAGGTCGAAGCTGCGGCCGGAGCCCGCTCCGATGACCTGGATCAGCGCGGCGCACTCGGCGTTGGCGAGCATGTCCGACAGCGAGGCCTTCTGGACGTTGAGGATCTTGCCGCGGATCGGGAACAGGGCCTGGTGGTCCGAATTGCGGGCCGCCTTGGCGGTGCCCATCGCGGAGTCGCCCTCGACGATGAACAGTTCGGTGTTCTCCACGCCGTTGTCCCTGCAGTCGTAGAGCTTCGCCGGCAGCGAGGAGGCCTCCAGCGCCGTCTTGCGTCGCTGGTTCTCCTTGTGGGTGCGGGCCGAGATCCGCGACTTCATCTCGGACACGACCTTCTCGAGAAGGACTGCCGACTGCTGCTTCTCCGCCCGCTTGGACGAGGACAGGATGTCGCCGAGCTGCTTCTCGACGGCCTTCGCGACAATCTGCCTGACCGCGGCGGTGCCGAGGACCTCTTTGGTCTGTCCCTCGAATTGGGGTTCCGACAGCTGAACGGTGACGACCGCGGTCAGACCCGCCAGGACGTCGTCCTTCTCCAGCTTGTCCTTGCCCAGCTTGAGCTTCCGGGCATTGGCTTCGGCGGCCTTGCGCATGGCCTTGAGAGTGGCCTGCTCGAATCCCGCCAGATGAGTGCCGCCATGAGGGGTGGCGATGACGTTGACGAAGCTCTTGATCTTCGTGTCGTAACCGGTCCCCCACCGCAGCGCGATGTCGACGCCGACTTCGCGTTCGACCTCTTTGGACACGAGGTGTCCGGCGGAGTCGAGCACCGGGACGGTCTCCTTGAAATGACCGGTGCTCTGCAGCCGCCAGGTGTCGGTGATGGGTGGGTCGATCGAGAGATGGTCGACGAACTCGGTGATGCCGCCGTCGAAGCGGAAGATCTCGACACGTTCGTCGATGACCGCCCCGGTCTCGTCCCTGGCCACACCTCGGCGGTCCTCGATCCGGATCTCCAGGCCGGGCACGAGAAAGGCCGTCTGCCGGGCCCGTTCGACTAGGTGGGGGTAGTCGAATTGGGCGTTGGAGAGGAAGATCTGCGGATCGGCCCAGTACCGGGTCCGGGTGCCGGTGACCCCGCGCTTCGCCTTCCCGACGATGTCGAGGCCGGTCGCCTCCTGGAACTCCTCGAACGGATTGTCCGGGCCGGGCTGTCCCGACGAATCGTCGAAGCGGCCGGGCACACCTCGGCGGAAGGACATCTTGTGGATCTTCGATCCGCGGGTGACCTCGACGTCGAGGCGGGCGGAGAGGGCGTTGACGACGGACGCGCCGACTCCGTGCAGTCCGCCCGAGGCCGCGTAGGAGCTGCCGCCGAACTTGCCGCCGGCATGGAGCTTGGTCATCACGACCTCGACTCCGGTCAGGCCGGTCTTGGGCTCGATGTCGACGGGGATGCCGCGACCGTTGTCGGTGACCGCGACCGAACCATCGGGTTCGAGTTCGATGAGGATCCTGCTGCCGTGCCCGCCCATTGCTTCGTCGACGGAGTTGTCGATGATCTCCCACAGGCAGTGCATCAGCCCCCGGGAGTCGGTGGTCCCGATGTACATTCCGGGACGTTTCCGCACTGCTTCGAGTCCTGACAGTACGGACAGGTGCCTGGCACCGTAGCTTTCCTCTTCCACGCGAATCCTCTCGTTCGATTGAATTCTAATCCTCGGCGCTGACACGACGGGCCCACTGGCATGCCGTGTCGGGACATGCTTCGAATGGGACAATGGAACCATGTCTGTGCTCAAGCGGCCCATCGCGGTGATCCTGTGCTCCATTCTCGCACTGGCCGCGCTCGGCGCCTGCGGCAGGCCCGCCCCCACGCCTCCCGGCCCGACGCCGGTCCTGCCCGAGGGCATGAGGACCACTCCCTCCCCGACGTCGACGGTGCCAGACCTCACCGGACGCACCATCGCCATCGACCCCGGTCACAACGGCGGCAACGCCTCGCACCCCGAGGAGATCTCTCGCCCGGTCCCGGACGGCCGAGGAGGTGAGAAGGCGTGCAACACAACGGGCACGGCAACCGACTCCGGCTTCTCCGAGGCCGAGTTCAACTGGGAGGTCGGTCGGATCCTCGCCGATGAGCTGCGGGCGGCCGGTGCCGAGGTGATCATGAGCCGAGAGGACAACGACGGTGTCGGCCCCTGTGTGGATGAGCGCGGCTCATTCGCCGATGACGCCGACGTGATGGTCAGCATCCACGCCAATGGAAGCGAGTCGACGAAGACCAACGGCTTCCATGTCATCGTCGCCGAGCCGGCGATGAGCAAGGAGCTGGAAGAGCCCTCGAACCGCCTCGCCACCTCGATGAGTGAGGCCATGAGCGCAACTTTCACGCCCAACACCGCCTACGGAGACGAGGGCATCAGCCGCCGCGACGATCTCGCCGGGCTCAACAACTCCTCGGTGCCTGCCGTCATCGTCGAGTGCGGAGAGATGCGCAACCCCGCTGAGGCGAAGACGATGGAATCGCCCGAAGGACAGCGCGAGTACGCGATGGCGCTGCTGCGCGGGATCGTCGACTGGTACTGATCGTCGTCGCGCACGATCGTCGGCGACCGACTCGGCGACCGGACCTGACGGTCATCGTCGACCGGACCTGACGGCTCGTCATCGACCGGACCGCCGGCCGGTGCTGACGGTCGTGAATGCAGAACTCGCCCGACCGCACACTGCGGACCGGGCGAGCACCTTCGGCAACGACCTCAGTCGAGGTAGTCGCGGAGCACCTGTGAGCGCGAGGGATGACGCAGCTTGGCCATCGTCTTCGACTCGATCTGGCGGATCCGCTCACGGGTCACGCCGTAGACCTTGCCGATCTCGTCCAGTGTCTTGGGCTGTCCATCGTTGAGTCCGAAGCGCATGGAGACAACGCCGGCTTCCCTCTCGGACAGCGTGTCGAGCACCGAGTGGAGCTGCTCCTGCAGCAGGGTGAAGCTGACGGAGTCCGAGGGCACGACCGCTTCGGAGTCCTCGATCAGGTCGCCGAACTCCGAGTCGCCATCCTCGCCCAGGGGTGTGTGCAGAGAGATCGGCTCACGTCCGTACTTCTGGACCTCGACGACGCGCTCCGGCGTCATGTCGAGCTCCTTGGCGAGCTCCTCCGGGCTCGGCTCCCGACCGAGGTCCTGCAGCATCTGCCGCTGGACGCGGGCGAGCTTGTTGATGACCTCGACCATGTGCACCGGGATGCGGATCGTGCGGGCCTGGTCGGCCATGGCACGGGTGATGGCCTGACGGATCCACCACGTGGCATAGGTCGAGAATTTGAAGCCCTTGGTGTAGTCGAACTTCTCGACGGCGCGAATGAGGCCGAGGTTGCCTTCCTGGATAAGGTCGAGAAAGAGCATTCCACGGCCCGTGTAGCGCTTCGCCAGGGACACCACGAGGCGGAGATTCGCCTCGAGGAGGTGGTTCTTGGCGATGCGTCCGTCGTGGACGATCCACTTGTAGTCCATCTTCAGCCGTGGGTCGGTGACTTCGCCCTCGGCCAGAAGGTGCTCGGCGTACATGCCGGCTTCGATCCGCTTCGCCAGATCGACCTCTTCGGCCGCGTTGAGCAGTGCGACCTTGCCGATCTGCTTGAGGTAGTCCTTGACCGGGTCTGCCGTGGCGCCGGCGGAGACGACCTGCTGGGCGGGAGCGTCCTCCTCATCGGCGTCGGAGACGATGAAGCCACCCGCCTCGGTGACAGCGGCGTTCTTCTGCTGCTCCTCGGAGTTCTTGGTCTCGGTCTCCTCGCCGGGGACCAGTTCGGTCGCCAGCGCATCCGGCGTGGGCTCGACCTCCTCGAGCGTATCGGTCGCCGGCACGTCCTTGTCCGCGGCGTCACCGGCGGTCTTCGAGTCGGTCTTCTTCCCGGCCGCTTTGGTGGTCTTGGCGGCGGGCTTCGCAGCAGCCGGCTTCGCAGCGGTGGATTTCGCGGCGGCCTTGGCACCCGTGGTCTTGGCAGCGGCCTTGGCGGCTGGAGCAGATGTCTTCGTGGCGGTCGTCTTCCTCGTAGCGGTGGTCGTCTTCTTGGCAGCCGTGGTTCCGGCCTCGGCAGCGGTGGCTGAAGCCGACGTCTTCGTCGTCTTCTTGGCTCCGGTCGACGCTGCTTTGGTCTTGGATCCACCGGTGGAGGACGAAGCCGTCCCCTCCGACTTCTCGGTCACCGTCGTGGATTCCTTATCGACTCTCGGCACGTGTTCACCTTTCGCGAGCGTTGACACTTCTCAATGGCGCCAGGACATTGCTAAGACCCATGTCAAGGGGTCTGAGATCCAGGCCCGAGGAAGAACGCACAGTTCTCCCATGATGCAATGACAGGGTCAACGCTCAATTTTCGCACGTTATTCCCGGCGAGGCTAATCCATGCGCCCGCCTCCCAGGCGACCCGCGCGCAGCCATTGCGGGAGGTAGCCGGCCTCCACCGCGCGCAGGACCAGACCCGCCATCACGTGGTCGTCGTCGATGGTCAGCGCGGCCAGAGCATACTGCTCTGCCATCGTCGATCCCCCACTCGCCCACTCGAACCAGGCGATGACCGCGTAGGCATTGGCCCGCACCAGCGGATGCCCCCACGGGAGGTAGCGCTCGAGGAACTCGGTGGCCAGCCGCAGGTCCCGCGGGCTGGGCCGACGGTCCGAGAGCCCCACGATCTCCAGGGCCGACGCCGGCGAGGATCCATGCTTCCGCGCCCGCACGACGAGATCGCCGGGCCGGCACCTGAGGACTTCGGCAGGAGCGAAGTCGGGATGGTTGAAGCTGAGGATCATCTCGAGTGCGTCCCGGGACCACTTGCGGCTGAGTATGCTGTCGATCGCCAGGACCATCGACGGGGACATGATCTCGTCGAGGACCGCACGGTCGATGTCGTCATCCGAGCGGCGCAGCGCGTCCAGCCGGGGATAGGCCTCCCTGAGGACGTCGAAGCTCGCGTCCGGGTCGAGCCAGTCGTCGGCGTCGGCTCCCCGGAACTCCGTCCAGGCCTCCGGTGACACGGGCCGGACCACGAGGTCTGTCGGCCCGGATACCGGATTCGAGCCGCCGGCGATGAGCTCGGTCGCACAGGGTGAGGAGGCCGCCGCCTCGAGCGGGGCCCCTGCATCGGTGGGATCGTCGATCCGCCCGAATCTGTTCTCGCTGACCCACCACGCGCCGAGGGTGTCGACCCTGTGCCCCTCGAGCGCGAGGGCGATCTCGTCGATTGCCGCGCGAATCAGCCCCCGGTGGATTTCGAGGTCGTCGTCGCCGAGATACTCCTCGTCGTAGAGCACGAGGAACACACCCGTGGGCGTGCAGGCGTCGGTGATGAGGCCGCTGATCCGCTGTCCTGATTCCCTGACGATGTGAGCGGCGGTCTCGAGGTCGAAGTCGATGCGCAGCGTCGTCTCGCACCGCGACACTCCTTCTGAGTCAGTGGCGATGATGATCGCGACGAGGCTGCGCTCAGGAGTGTAGCCCAAGGCGTGAGGGACGATGCCGACGAGGTCTTCTGAGGTTCTCGCTGTTGTGTGCATGGCGTCAGTCCAGTCCCGAGCGGGCCGGCTTGACCAGAGGCGGAATTCCGCCTGTGGATGCCGATCGACCATCCACAGTCCGTACGAGCACGAGTGCGCACCGTTGTCCACATCCCCGAGTCCGCACCAAGGCGACGACCGTCCTGCCCCGGAGCTGCGACCGTCCTGCCCTGGGGCGGCGACCGTCGTGCCCCGAGGCGACGACCGAACCGCCCGGATGGCCCCCAACGCGCGGCCGAATTGCCCCCGGGACACAACTGGCATACAAGTGAGGGGTGGCGAAACGACGGATATTCACAGCTCCCAGCTCCCAAGTGGTCGACATCTCGACCGGCACCGCCCATCTTGAGAAGATCGACGGTGAGGCCGACAGCTATGTCCTCCACGTCAATGGCGTGCCGTCGTCGTCGATCACGCTCAGCGATCCGCAGCGCCTCGACTTCGAGTACCTCGACTGGATGTCGAGGATCATCGACGGCCATTTCGAGCCGGGTCCACTGCGGGCCGTGCACATCGGCGCCGCGGGTTGCGCATTGGCCCGGTTCGTCCACGCGACCAGACCGGGTTCCCGGCAGACCGCCATCGACATCGATGCCCTCCTCCTCGACTATTCGCGGGCCTGGTTCGATCTGCCGCGGTCGCCCGCGCTGGCGCTGCGGGCCGGGGACGGGGCCGTCGAGGTCGAGAAGTTCCGCGACGGGAGCCTCGACCTGCTCATCCGCGATGCGTTCGACCACGACGCCGTGCCGGGATCTCTGACCACACAGCAGTTCTTCGTTTCCTGCGCGCGAACGCTGAAGACCTCAGGTCTCTACCTGGCCAATGTCCCCGATTCGGGTGACCACAGTGGGCTGCGAAGCGAGATCACGCTCCTCCAGGAGGAGTTCAGGCATGTGGCTGCGGCTTCCGAACCCGCGATCATCAAGGGACGCCGTCGCGGCAACGTCGTCGTCATCGCCTCCCACTCCCCCATCTCCGACGTCGACCAGGTCCTGCGCACGGCGCCGACGATGGCGTCGTTCCTCGATTCGACCGCCCTGCGGTCCCGGCTCGGAATCTGACCGATCCCCTGACCCACCCACCGCGCGAACAAGTGGACCCACCGCGCGAACAGCTGATTCTGAGGCCCTGACCTCGATCGTCACACTGTGACCAAACACAACAGACGAAATGTTTCCCTCCGACTACTGCCGGTGCCGAATCTTCGGCATAATTGAATGCCGATTGGGAAGGTGAGATGACCGAAACTTCAGAACTGCGGGTTGAGCAGAACAAGCTCGACGAACTCTATGCACGGCTCGACGAACTGCGGGAGGAGACGACGGCCCGACTGGGTACGGTCCGGATCTCCGAAGTGGGAGGCAATCACCAGCACCGGAGCGAACGCGATGCCTTCGCGACTCTCTATGAGGATCAGCTGATCCGCCTCAACAGCGCCGAGGACGGTCTGTGCTTCGGCCGCCTCGACATCAAGGGCGAGGACGAACCGAGCTACATCGGACGGATCGGCCTCACCGACGCCGACCGGCAGCAGATCCTCATCGACTGGCGGGCGCCGGCCTCGGAGCCGTTCTACCAGTCGACTGCCGCGAATCCCGCCGGGGTGACCCGACGCCGCCATCTGGTGACGAACAACCGGAAGGTCACCGACATCGAGGACGACGTCCTCGACATCGACGCCCTCGACGAGGGTGAGCGGTCCAACCTGCAGGGTGAGGGCGCTCTCATTGCCGCCCTGACCAGCCATCGCACCGGCCGGATGGGAGACATCGTCGCCACGATCCAGGCCGAGCAGGACGCCATCATCCGCCAGCCGCTCCAGGGCGTGCTGGTGGTCCAGGGCGGGCCGGGCACGGGAAAGACCGCCGTGGCCCTGCACCGGGCGGCGTACCTCCTCTACCGGCACCGGGAGCGCATCGCGAAGTCGGGTGTGCTCCTCGTGGGACCGTCACCGGTGTTCCTCAAGTACATCGAGAAGGTGCTGCCCAGCCTCGGCGAGACCGGAGCGCTGCTGCTCACCCCGGGTCAGCTCTACCCGGGCCTCGACACGGACCTGGCCGATCGCCCGGATATCGCGGAGATCAAGGGCCGGTCCGTCATGGCGAAAGTGGTCGCCAACCACATCGCCAACTACGAGAGGGTCCCGGCCGAGGACGAACCGCTGCGGGTCGGCTCGCACACGGTGTGGCTGCGGCGCCGCGACGTGCGCAGCGCCCGGGAACGGGCACGCCGCAGCGGGGACGCCCACAATGCGGCCCGGAACGGGTTCGTCACCGGTCTGCTCAAGGTCCTCGCCGAGGATCTGGCCCGGGAGATGGGGCTCGACGGCGCCGGTGAGCGCCTGCCTGAACTGATGGAGGAGCTGCGCTCGAGCGTCGACGTCCGTCGCGCGCTCAACCTCGCCTGGTTCCCCATCAGCCCCGCGGGGGCCCTGCGCGCCCTGCTGTCCAAGCCGCACAAGCTGCAGGCGGCGGCGGGGAAGCTGCTCACCTCGGCGGAGCAGGAGCTGATCCTGCGGGATGCGGACGCCGCCTTCACCATCGAGGACGTGCCGCTGCTCGACGAACTCGCCGAGCTCCTCGGCACCTCACCGCAACAGACCGCGGCCCGGGACGAATCCGCCCGGGAATACGCCGAGGCGGTCGTCGAGATGACGGACACCGCCGCCATGATCGACGCCGAGTCCCTGGCGAAGCGGTGGGAGGAAGCGGGCCCGGCGATGACGCTGACCGAGCGGGCGATCGAGGATCGTGAGTGGACCTACGGCCACCTCGTCGTCGACGAGGCGCAGGAGCTGAGCCCGATGCAGTGGCGAGTGCTGTTCCGTCGCGTGCCGTCGAAGTCGGCGACCCTCGTCGGCGACCTCGCGCAGGCCTCTCAGGTCGATGGCGATCGCACCTGGGATTCGATCCTCTCGGAGTTCATCGGCGATCGGTACTCCCTCCTCGTGCTCACCGTGTCCTATCGCACCCCGCAATCGGTGATGGATCTGGCCAACCGGTACCTGCACCGTCACTTCCCGCACCTCGAGCTCGTCGAGTCCGTGAGGCAGGGCGGCCCGGACCCGCGCCTGGAGGGCTTCTCCTCGACCTCGGAGGTGGTGAGTGCTGTGCGCTCGAGCGTGGAGTCCGAGGTCGCGGCCGTCGACGGTGGGAAGATCGCCGTGATCGCACCGTCCGAACTCGTGACGTCCGTCGCCGAGGCGCTGGCGGACTTCGACATCGGACGTTCCGCCTTCGGCCTCGACCATCAGATCGCAGTGATCACACCGAGTGAGGCGAAGGGTCTCGAGTTCGACTCCGTCGTCATCGTCGAACCGGGAGTGATCGCGCCGACGGGCAGCGAGGACGGGATCGGTTCCCTCTATGTCGCGCTGACCCGGACAACGGGCAGGATGACGATCCTGGCCTCGACCCCGACCGAGCTGACGGAGCTGATGGACTGAGGGACTTCGTGGGCTGACCGCGCGGATCTGATTGAAAACGCGCACGACCCCGACTTCTGATCGATATCCGTGGGAGATTCGACCAGAAGTCGGGGTCGTGCGCAGTTTCAACCAGTCTCAGGCCTATTTTCGGGCAATTTAAAGGCCGCTTGACGATCCGGCTTCCCCTCCGAACCGCAAGCGGCCGCGTGCTGAGCACGCACTAGTCATATTACACATGAATCGGTCCGCAGCACCACTTCAATCACAGTGTTCGAGACGATTTCTCAGGATTGGAAATCCTCCGGGGACACCTCACGGGCCTCACCGGACTTCAGCGCCGCATCCGCCCGCAGGGAGTCGATGGCCGCTTCGAAGTCCTCAAGGGAGTCGAAGCCCTGATAGACGCTGGCGAACCGGAGGTAGGCGACCTGATCGAGCTCGCGGAGGGGCTCGAGGATGCTCAGTCCGACCTCGTCGGCGTCGATCTCGGCGATGCCCTTGGACCTGATGTCCTCCTCGACCTTCTGGGCCAGCTTCGCCAGGTCGTCGTCGTTGACCGGCCGGCCCTGGCAGGCCTTGCGCACGCCTGACATGATCTTCTGCCGGGAGAACTCCTCGGTCACCCCGGAGCGTTTGATCACCGACAGACTGGTCGCCTCCATCGTGGTGAAGCGTCGACCGCAGTGGCGGCACTGACGCCTGCGGCGGATGGCCGCGCCATCCTCACTGGTCCTCGAATCGACGACCCGCGAATCGGACTCACGGCAGAACGGACAGCGCATCTTACTCCTCGAACCGAATGTTCACGGCGCTGCCGTGGGCGGGCAGCTGCTCACTGGCCGACAGCACGGCAATGTGGTCGGCGACCTCTTTCAGCGCTCGCTCGTCATAGTCGATGACCTGGCTGACCTTCATGAACGAGTGGACGCCGAGCCCTGAACTGTGGGCCGCGGTGCCCATCGTCGGCAGGACATGGTTGGAGCCAGCGCAGTAGTCACCCAGGGACACGGGTGAGTGGTCGCCGACGAAGACCGCTCCCCCGTTGGTGATGCGGCCCGCGACGGCTGCCGCGTCGGCGGTGTGGATCTCCACGTGTTCGCCGGCATAGGCGTTGACGACCTGGATGCCGGCCTCGAGATCGTCGACGAGGACGATGGCCGACTGCGTGCCGCCCAGCGCTGCAGTGATCCTCTCGGTGTGGGCGGCGGCCGGCACCTGGAGCTCGAGCTCGGCGGCGACCGCCTCGGCGAGTTCGGTGGAATCGGTGACGAGCACCGAGGCGGCGAGTTCATCGTGCTCGGCCTGGCTGATGAGATCGGCCGCGACGTAGGCGGGGGTGGCGCCGGCGTCGGCGAGGATGATGATCTCGGTGGGTCCGGCCACCGCGTCGATGCCGACGTGGGAGCGGACGAGGGACTTCGCGGCGGCAACGTAGGCGTTGCCCGGGCCGGTGATGAGATCGACGGGTTCACACTCCTCGGCGTCGTCGAAGCCGTAGGCCAGTGCTCCGATCGCCTGTGCCCCGCCCATCGCCCATACCTCGTCGACGCCGAGGAGTCGGGCGGTCGCCAGCACCACGGGGTGCGGCAGACCGCTGCTCTGCGGCGGGCTCGCGATCGCCAGCGACTGAGCGCCGGCTGCCAGGGCGGGAACGACGTTCATCACCACGGTCGAGGGGTACACGGCCAGTCCGCCGGGGACGTAGAGGCCGACCCGCTCGATCGGCAGGTACCGCGTCGTGACCCGTGCGCCTGTGGAGAGTTCGGTCGTGACATCGGCGGGGCGCTGGTCGGCGGCGACCGCCTCGGCGCGGGAGATCGACTCGAGCAGCGCTGACCTGACGTGGGGGTCGAGTTCCGACTCCGCGTGGTCGAGGGCGGAGGCGGGCACGCGCAGCGTCTCCAGCTCGACGCGATCGAACTGCGCGGTGAACCGTTTCACCGCGTCGCTGCCGCCGGTCCTGATCTCGGCGAGGAGGTCGGCGACCCGGCGCTCGACGTCGGCGTGCGTCTCAGCGGCCCGAGGCAGGCGCTGTTTGAGGAATCTCTTGCTCAGGTTCTCACCGCGGAAGTCCAGAATGTTCACCCGAGACATTCTAGTCGCTCGGCTCCTCAATCTGGCCCGGAAGGCTACAGCGGACGCCGAAGCACACTGGCCGCTTCGATGACCGCCGGCGTGCTCAGATTCAATGGAATCACTTCTCGGAGAGTAGCAGGTGATGGTTCCAGGGGATCAACCCACATCATCAGGTTCGTCCACTGAGGAAAGTGAAAAGACCACCATTCAAGTCCTGACCACCGAGGTAGACCATCGCTCCCGGTTTCTGCCCACAGTGAAGACGCTCGCTTCTGGGTGAACGCTTTGTTGCGTATGACAACTTCGCTCGGACGCATATTAATGGTCACGAGATTCCGAGCATCATCGAAGTTGAAGGTCGAGAGCTCATCCGGAACTGAACATACGGCAAGCGCTCTTCGCAGGCCCGGCGTACGTGTATCGAACATTGCTGGGGTCCACCGTGCCAAGTTACCAAACACCTCACCGACAGCACCTTCGGCGGACTTGGCGAAATACCACGAATCATAGAGATCCGGATTATCCCACCTGCCATGAGCCTGCGGACGATGCAAGTAATAGGGATGACCACTCGTCCCCTCAGCTGCCGATCGATCGTAAAAGAAGACTCGGTAGACAAGCATCAGGCAAAGGAGCCTGTGGACTCTTGGTCCAACGCTTCGATCACTGGGGCGGCGCCTTCCGTTTCAAGCACATCTATCGGGCGTGATCCCCCGAGGAACGAGTTATTACCGTATAACCACGAACTGACAGTCTCGTCGTCAGCCCACAACAACCTGGCCCGCGTGATTACGTACTCTAGATCGACTACTTTGCGAGATTCTTCCGATGTAGGTTCGGCACCAGATTCAAGCCAGGAGAGAGCATCGGAGACCTTCATACCCGGAGTTGCGGCTGCTGCCGCCTTCTCCCCCAGAAGGTCATTTACAGCATATGCCCTAACCTTGATGCCATCCTGACTCGAGTCCGACCGGGAATCGCTGACACGACGAAGTATCCTGCCCGAAGCCGCCAAGCGCTTTACGGTGAATCTTCCCGAATCTTTGGCCCTGGTGACCTCAACGGCTCTGTGTGCTTCACCGTTGACAATTCTCGGCTCCGGAATCTTACGAGACTTCGCTTTTCTGGCCATGAACTAATTTTAGTTCATGGGGATTCAACGACCAATAGACCGACGAGACTCGTTGAACCCCTCGGATCAGCAAGGACCTTGCCTCACACAAAATTCCTCGCGAACGCTTCCCCGCCCACGCGGCCGCGAGGACGATGGCAACCAGTCCATGGTCGACAAGGACGTTTCCATGAGCACTCGAAACGAGATCATGAACAAATACGCCACCGCCTACCGCGGGAGCCGAGCACCTCAGGCGCTCCACCTCAGGCGCCGCTCCACCTCAGGCGCTGAGGCAGCGGGAGCCGAGCAGCGCCTTGAGGTCTCCGTAGAGGCTGGGGTTGGGATCGACCCGGATCGACCGATCGAGACGCATCACCGTCTTCCGGCCGGGCTGGGTGAGGACGAGGTGGACGTCCGTGTGCCCCTTGTTGGCCTCGAGGATCCGGCGCAGCTTCACGGCCATCTCCTCGG
>NZ_JAPSIB010000006.1 GCF_031179145.1 Brevibacterium sp. | reverse complement strand
TCGTCGCACTGCTCGCCGTCGGCGCCGGGGCAGGCACCACGGGAGCGCTCCTGGTCACGCTTCCCGCCCTGAGCATTCCGTCGATGGTCATGGTCGGAAAGGCCCTCGGCTGGAGGGCGACCGCAGCGATGGCTGCCGCAGTCACGATCAGCGGGCTGCTCGCAGCCGGGATGGTGGCTCTGCTGAGCTGAGGTCATCGACTGAGTCGCTTCATCGTCAACTGGCGATCGCGTTGCTCCTGATCGAGCTGAGTGCTGGATGAGCACGCAGACCGTCGTGCCCCCGAAGGTGATTGATGAGGAGCACTGCCGCCGGCGAAACGCTCGGCGAAAAGAGCTGCAGGGGCTCGGTCTGATCACCGAAGTCGAGGGTCAGGGTCATCGCCTCCAGTTCCGGATAGAACGCCACGACGGCACTGTAGTAGAAGGAAAGAGTCCGTCCCCCGACCGGAATGATGAATCTCCGGTCGGTCGCGAAGACGTCAACATACTGGATCTCGCGCCACTGCTGAGCCGCTGTGCGCTGTGCGTTCGTACGGGCATTCGCATTGCCGATAGCCGAGCCGATGAGCGCCCCCGCCACGAAGAGTGGACTGCCCATGGCGAAGACTCCGCCGGTCTGGTAAGTCACGTTCATTCCGTAGAAACGGGCATACTTCGCACGAAAGACATGGTGGATGGTCTCGCCCGGCTCCAGATTGATGTTGTGGTTGTCCACCGATCCGATGCCCTCACCTCGCGACAAAGCCTCATACCACCGAGTCGCACGGACCGCCTCGATGGTTCGAGCCTGGAAGTCGCAGGCAGGTCCGCCCTCGCGCACGATCTGCTGTTCAAGTTTGCGGGCGGCGAGTTCATTCCTCTTCTGCATCTTCCGCGCGTATGCCCCGCTCGACCTGTAAACCATTTGCGCGCCAGTGATGAAGTACACCAGGCAGACAATGGGGATCACGACTGCGCCGATGCTGAGGACTACGATCAGGACGGTCTGCCCCGTCCCTGAATCGCCGTTGAAAGCCCCCAGGCGGTCGAGCGCCAGAAGAGCCAGCACAAAGATCGAAATCGGGATCAGCAGGAGCGGAATGAACCATCTCAGATGGGACTTCCAGGAGATGCCGATCTTCGAGTCCAACGCTTGTCCCTTTCGCCAATGAAGCCTGTCCGACCAACTCCAAGCGTAATAGACACGTTCTTGGGCGTAGGCAGCGCCCGAGTGCGCATTTCATGCATTTATGTTGCGTATAACACGCAATACTGGCAGGATTGCACTGACGGGCCTGGCCGCGGAGCGCAATTCACGCGGACCGCTGGCGTTCCCAAAGGCAGGCAATCACTTTTCGCGCAAGGAAGCCGAGCATGACAACGAATCGCACGAGTGCCGAGCAGTTGGCCTCCCAGACAAAGGTCGACCCCTACCGGCTCGATGCCAAAGATGTCCTTGAACCGCCGACCACTTTCGTCGGCAAGCTCAAGTACCTCGGTCCTGGTCTGGTCATCTCCGCAGCTGTCATCGGCTCCGGAGAACTCATCGCCACCACCGCGCTTGGGGCCAAGGCCGGGCTCGTCCTTCTCTGGCTCGTAATCATCTCCACAGGCGTCAAGGTCTGGGTCCAGCTAGAGATCGCGCAGTGGACCATCCTCTCGGGGAAACCGGCCCTTGAAGGTTATGGCCACGTCGGCCCCCGCCTCATCGGCCGTGCCGGGTGGATAAATCTGCTGTGGATCCTCATGGACTTCGCCAAGGTCCTCCAGCGTGGAGGCATCATCGGCGGTGCTGTCGGAGCCCTGAGCATCATGCTCCCTGTCTTCGGCGAACCGCTCTCCACTCCTTCCCTCGTCTTCTGGACAGTCGTCGCCCTGGCCGTTGTCATCGCGTTGCTGGTCACCAACAAGTACAGCGTCGTCGAGAAGCTCTCGGTGGGTGCCGTCATCATCTTCACCGTCTCCACCGTCGGTCTTGCCCTCTCTCTGCCCTTCACTGATTTCGCCTACACCTCGACGGACGTCCTCAGCGGACTCACCTTCGCCATTCCTGCGGGCACCCTCGGCTTCGCAGTCGCGATGTTCGGCATCACCGGGGTCGGCGCCGATGAAATGACCACCTACACCTACTGGGTTCTCGAGAAGGGCTACGGTCGCTACACCGGGCCGAACGACGGCACTCCAGAGCGCGCACGCCGTGCCCGAGGCTGGGTCTCCGTGATGCGCACGGACGTCCTCGTCTCCTGGATCATCTCCACGATCTGCACCATGTGCTTCTACGTCATCGGTGCTGCCATTCTCCACCCGCAGGGCCTCGTGCCCGAAGGCAACGACATGATCACGACTCTGTCGTCCATGTACTCCTCCACAATGGGCGAGGCCGGCCGTTGGATCTTCCTGATCGGAGCGTTCGCCGTCCTCTTCTCGACCTTCATCGCCTCGTCTGCGAGTGTCCCCAGGCTCTGGACCAACACGATCTCCATCCTCGGGATCTTCGACTGGCAGAACGCAGCCACCCGGACACGGATCATCCGCGTGCTCACGGTGGTCTTCCCCATCATCTGGGCACTGAGCTACCTGGTCATCCAGTCGCCAGTCATCATGGTCCAGATCGGCGGCGTTGCCAGCGGCATCTTCCTCGTCGCTGTGGTCATCGCCGTGTGGCACCTCCGCAAACATGAGATGCCCGCCGACTTCAAGTCGAACAACTTCTTCACGGTCATGCTCGTCTTCGCTTCGCTGGCGATCGCCCTCCTCGGCATCTACTCCGTGTTCGAGACCTTCGGCATCGAGATCGGTGCCTGATGCGTCTGGCAGTCCTCACCCCTTCGTTCGGGAAGCTCTCGTCGAACCCTGTCGCCCGTGCCGCGGAGCTCGACCTCGAGCTCGAACATCGGACCGAGAACCACCCGAAATCCGGTCAGGAGCTCATCGATGCCCTGACCGGAGCGGAGGCGGCCATCGTCGGACTCGACACGGTCGACGCCGAGGTGTTCGCCGCGTGCCCTGAGCTCAAGGTCGTCGCCAAGCATGGTGCCGGGGTGGACAACATCGATCTCGATGCCGCGGCTGCCTCAGGTGTCACCGTCGTCAACACTCCCGGTGCCAATGCGGATTCCGTCGCTGACCTGACATTCGGCCTGCTGATCATGGGAGCGCGCCGCATCCGGGAAGCAGAGGATTCGCTGCGGGCCGGCAGGTGGGAGGTCTTCTTCGGCACCGAACTCACCGGAAAGCAGCTCGGCATCCTCGGCTTCGGCCGGATAGGTCGTGCGGTGGCGAGGCGGGCGGCCGGGTTCGGAATGCGGATCGCTGCGTACGACCCCTTCGTTCCGGACCACGCCATCGCCGAGGCGGGTGCCATCCCGATGAGCCTCGCCGAGGTTGTCGCCGGATCCGACTTCCTGTCCCTGCATCTGCCCGCCGGAGACGAACCCCTGCTCACTCGTGACCTCATCGAGTTGATGCCTGCCAGTTCAGGACTCATCAATGCCGCCCGAGGCGGTCTTGTCGACGAAGCCGCCCTCGCTGCGGCGCTTCACGAGGGGCGATTGGCGTTCGCGGCCCTCGACGCCTTCGCCAGCGAGCCGCCGGCCGTGGACGACCCGCTACTGCGCGCACCGAACCTCATCGCCACACCGCATATCGGCGCCTACTCCGATATCGCGAATGCGAACATGGGGACATGGGCCGTCGAGGACGTGGTTCGAGTGCTGAAGGGCGAGGAACCGCGCTTCCCCGTGCGCTGACGCCCCATCCAGCCCCAGCAGTCTGCCCCTGTTCCCACCGTTGTCACGGCGGGAACAGGGGCAGATTGCGTTGGAAGACGAAACGATCCGGTTCCGCGCGAGGAAGGGAACCGGATCAGGAGGTCAGGCCAGGCCGCGCTCCAGGTCTGCCGCGACCGTGTCCTCGATCTGCTGCTTGGCGTCGACCGACAGTGCGTTGAAGGGGGCGCGAGCGGGTCCCAAACCGAAGCCACGGGCGTTCGCGGCATGTTTGACGACCGTGTTGGGGTTGCCGAGGGCCAGGCAGTTGCGGATCGGACGGATACTGTCCTGCGCGGCCCGAGCCGCCTCTGCGTCCCCTGCAAGGAAGAGATCGTAGATCGATGCCATGGTCTTCGGGTAGATGTTCGCGATGCCACTGATGCCGCCGCCACCACCGGCGATGAGGGTCCACAGGATCAGCGAATCATTACCGGAGATCACGTCGAAGCTGTCCCGATCCGTGCGTTCCAGGTACTGCAGGATCGTATCGAAGTTGCCGCTCGAGTCCTTGACCGCGGTGATGTTGTCGACGGCCGCGAGCTTCTCGAGCGTGGCGGGAGCGACCGCGTTGCCGGTTCGGGCGGGAATGTTGTAAACGACCACCGGAGTGTCCACGGAGTCGGCGACTGCGCGGAAGTGGTTCTCGATCTCCGCCTGCGAGGCAGCGGCGAAGTAAGGGGTGATGATCGAGAGTGCGTCTGCGCCTGCCGCAGCGGCGTCCTTGGCAATGCGGATTGTCTCGAGCGTGGTGGCGGCGCCGGCGCCGATGACGACAGGCACCTGGCCCGCAACCTCGTCGATGACGATGCGGGCCGCCTCGGCGCGTTCTGCGGCGGACTGGGCGTAGAACTCGCCGTTGGTGCCCAAGGCGAAGATGCCGTGGATTCCGGCGTCGAGCTGACGGCGCACGTGTGCGCGCAGGGCCGTCTCGGCGATCTGCTCATCGTCGTCGAACGGCGTGGCGACCGCGGCGAGAATTCCCTTGATGGAGGACATAGTGGTTTCCTATCGAAATGGTGGTGGGCGCTTCATGGCAGGCGTACGCGATTCGGCGCAGAAGCGCGGATGAGCGTGGACGCTCAGGTCAGCGGTTGTACTTCGGCTGCGAGCCACGGACAACGGCGGTGGCGGAGTCGATCGCTGCGAGCACGTCGTCCGGCAGCGGCCCCTTGGCGATCGCGGCGAGGTTCGCCTCGAGCTGGGAGACCCGACTCGCGCCCAGCAGCAGTGAGTCGATGCCGTCCGCTCCGGCCAACCAGCGCAGCGCCAGCTCTGCCTGCGGAATGCCGGCTTCGTCAGCCACCTCGGCGAAGGCCTCGACGGCGGTGAGAACCGCGTCGGAGAGGTAGCGCTGGGAGTACATCTGGGCGAGCACCGAACCGGTGAAGCGATCCGGCGTGCCCTCGACGGACGGCCGTCTGGCCAACAGTCCGCCGGCCAGCGGGTTGTAGGCCATCGTCGCGATACCGTGCTCACTCGCGCACTCGAGCCATTCGTCCTCGATCCGCCGCGCCAGGACACTGTAGACATTCTGCGCGATGACGGGGCGCGGGGCGCCCGCCGCAACCGCTGCCATCTGGAGGTCGACCGCCTGCCACGCCGCAAAGTTCGAGATGCCCAAAGCGGTGATCTTGCCTTCGGCATGCAGGGCGGCGACAGTGTCGAGCGTTTCAGCCGTGCTCGCGGCACGATCCGGCTGATGGAGGTAGAAGAGATCGATGGAGTCGACGTCGAGGCGGCGCAGCGAACCTTCGACGCTGGCGCGCAGCCCTGGGGCCGAAAGAGGAGAGTTCTCACCCGCATCCGCGTGGGGCATGCCGGCTTTGGTCGCGAGCACGATCTTGTCCCGATGCTTCTTCACCAGAGGGGAGATCAGCTCCTCCGTGGTCGACTTAGCGTAGCCGTTCGCGGTGTCGATGCCCGTGATCCCCGCCGCGATGGCAGCCTCAATCACCTCATGGGCCGTCGCCTCGTCAACGGTGTCGCCGAAAGTCATGGTGCCAAGCACCAGCGGCGTCAGCGGAACCGGGACTCCGTCGATGGTGAGGTTCCTGTCTGCGGTCATACGATTCTCCTCGTCGAGTCTTGAAATGCACTTCACTCTCACCTCATCTTCCCATCTCTGCGCGCACTGTGCAATATCTTGCGTATTTCGCGCAGCTATGGCATTCTGGAGATCCCTGACAACGGACGCAAAGGAGTGCCATGACAACTGTCGACACCGGCCTTCTCGTGCTCGCCGACGACCTCAGTGGGGCCGCAGAGGCCGCCGCCACACTCAACCCGCCCGTGCGCATCCTGCTCACAGACGCCGAGGCGATCGGCAAGTTCGCACGCAGCACCACCGAGCACCACGTCGTGTCCGATCTCGCCGTGGATCTCGACTGCCGTTACCTCTCCCCCGCCGTGGCAGCGGCTCGCACTTCGTCCGCCCTCACCGCCTTAGGCTCCGGTCGTACGATCTTCATCAAAGTCGATTCGCTGCTGCGCGGGAACATCCGGGCCCAGATTCGCGCTGCGCTCGAATCCGGCCCGGGCCCGGTGATCTTCGCACCGTCCCTGCCCCAGCTCGATCGCATTGTCGTCGAGGGAGTCCCGCTCAACGACGGCGCACCTCTGGCCGCCACTTCCGCGTGGAGCATCGAGGACAGCGCCGCCCCCGCGCATCTCAGCGATCTCTGCCCTGAACCGCCGAAGCACATCGACCTCGAGCATCTGCGGTCGACGGATCCAGCTGAACTTGCCTCTCTCATCGGATCCCGACTAGTCACTGCCGATGCCGCCACGATGGTCGATCTGAATCGCATCGTCGACCTGGCGCAGGCAAGCGGGGCAGCGCTCGTCGGTTCAGCGGCACTCGCTCGCGCCTTCACCGATCGACGCGCCACACGATCCAACCACCAGCACACACGGTTCGGCTCGAGCGCCGCAGGGGCCAGGGGCTCACGAGTGCTTATGGTCCTCGGAACTGCGGCGGAGCGGGTGCACGAGCAGATCGCTCACCTCGGCGCCCATGCCGAGGTGCAGGTACTCGACATTCCCGCGGCCCAGGTCGCGAGTTGGAGCGAGAACCCTGCCGCCCTGACTCGCATGAGCGACGAGGTGCGGGCCCGGCTGGCCAGGGGCGACCTCGCCGTCCGGCTGACCTCTGACGGAATGACCGTCGATCCCCGCCCCCTTCCGGGACTGCTCGCCGAACTCACATCCCAGGTTCTCTGTGAGACCGAGCCCGTCCACCTCGTCGCGGCCGGCGGGGAGACCGCTCGGGCTGTGCTCGACCGCCTCGGCATCACGACCCTGACCGCGCGAAGCGAGGTCCATCCCGGGGCGGTCCTCTCCGAAGTCGACAGCGCCATCGTGGGCAACTTCGTCACCCGGCCGGGAGGTCACGGCGACAAGGACTCACTGACACTCATCCACGCCGCGCTGACCGCAGCGCCCGCACAACCACTCGACTTCCACCGTCTGACCCTTGAAGGAGAATATATGAACGCGCTTCCCACTGTTGCCGTCACGATGGGTGACGGGGCCGGAGTCGGCCCCGAGATCTGCGTCGCCGCATGCCTCGATCCCACGGTGCTCGCCGTGGCGAAGCCGGTGATCATCGGTGATGCGGCCCGCCTCGAACAGGCCGCGACGATCCTCGGTCGGGAAGCAACATTCCGTGTCGTCGACTCTCCCGCTGATGCCGAACACGCTCCGGGCGTCATCAACGTCATCGATCTCGACCTGCTCCCGGCCGACCTGGCCTGGGGTGAGCTGTCGCCTATCGCCGGAGACGCCGCCTTCCGCTACATCGAGCGTGCGGCGAGCCTCGCCATGTCCGGCGAGGTGCAGTCGATCTGCACAGCTCCCCTCAACAAGGAGGCGCTGCACGCGGCCGGGCATAACTACCCGGGACACACGGAGATGCTCGCTGCCCTCACAGGCACCGAAGAGGTCTCGATGATGCTGTCGTCGCCCAAACTGCGGGTCATCCACGTCACGACCCATATCGGACTCATCGATGCCATCGCGAAGATTGAGCCCGGTTTGGTCGAGCGAACCGTGCGCCGGGGCCACGAGGCACTCGTGAGGGCAGGTATCGAACGGCCGCGCATCGGAGTCTGCGCAATCAACCCACACGCCGGCGAGAACGGTCTCTTCGGCTACGGCGAGGAAGCGGAGAAGATCATCCCCGCCATTGAGGTGCTCACCGCTGACGGCATCGACGCCGTGGGCCCGCTGCCGGCCGATACGGCGTTCTTCCTTGCGGGCCGTGGAGACTACGACCTGATCGTCGCGATGTACCACGACCAGGGCCACGGCCCGATCAAGGTGCTCGGCATCGAAGCCGGCGTGAACATCACCGTGGGCCTGCCCGTCATCCGCACCTCCGTCGACCACGGCACAGCGTTCGACATCGCCGGCACCGGCAAGGCCGATACAGCCAGCATGAGCGAGGCAATGCGCCAGGCGGCCGCATTGGCATCGGCCTCAACGGAGCCATCGCCCGTCGGCCACTGAATCGAACCGCTGGCGGAAGCGGACTTGCGGCTGAACCGAACCGTCGACACCTGCGAAGCACACCGGGTTTCGGGATACAGTGGCCGCAGAGCAGAGGCCGCTGAACGCAGCAGCACACCCTCGGCACCCTGAACCGGCCCCTCATCAGCCAGGATCAGGGTGCTGACTGACAATGCTGGGAGAGAGATGAACGCAGGCGCCAGGCGTGAACAGATCGTCCAACTCGTGAGGACCCAGGGCGAGATGAGCGTCGAATCGCTGTCCGCGATGCTGGGCGTGACCGCGTCGACGATCCGGCGGGACCTCGCGCGGCTGACCGAGTCCGGAGATCTGGCTCGGACCTATGGAGGCGTCATCGCCGTTCCGGCTCATTCCGAGAGCTCACTGGACGAACGGTCCCACGAGGCCCCCGAAGTCAAGCAGGCGCTGGGCATGTGGTGCGCCCGGCAGGTTCCCGCGAGCTCGCAGGTGCTCCTCGACGCCGGCAGCACCATCGCACAGGTCGCCCGCGCGCTGTCCACTGTCGGCCCTCTCACGGTCGTCTCCACAGGGCTGACGTCACTGCAGCAGATGGCGGACGCCGAAGACGTGGAGTTCACCCTCCTTGGCGGACGCTACCGCCCGATCAGCCAGGGCTTCATCGGCCCAGTCACCGAGACCGGACTGGAGAAGTTCACCTTCGACTTCGCATTCCTCGGAGCCGATGCCGTCACGGCGGAGGACGGAGTCTGCGAGGCGTCCTTGGAGCAGGTTCGCCTCAAAGAGCTGATGAGTCGACGAGCGGCACATGTCTTCGTCGTCGCCCACTCCGCCAAGCTCGGTCAGCGACCATTCCACGCGTGGGCGGATCTGGGCAATGGATGGACCCTTGTGACCGATTCCTCCGCCACACCCGAGCAGATCGAGCCCTTCGCAGTCCGTGGCATCACGGTCGTTCGAGTGGACTCCGCGGGACAGCGCACCGACTGAACCGGTCGCCTCAGCCCCAGAGTTTGCAGTCGGTGTGGACCTGATCCTCGACGCCGGAGATCCAGTCCTCGGCGAAGACGACATGGCGAACGGCTCGGCGCGAACTGTAGGCATAGACGACGTGGATGAGTCCGTCGGCGTCGACGATCCCGTGCGGGTACTCCTGGCGGCGGTTGCTGCGCAGGTTGCCCTCCCCGCTGAAGCCATCGCCGGGCTCGATCACTCGGCGCACCGGCCACGTGCGGCCCTCGTCGGCCGAGACGGCGATGACGATGCGCATGCGCTCGTACGGCCACACGACCTCACCCGGCGCCTCGGCAACCTGGTGTTCGTTCGACACCAGCGCCAGTCTCCCCGATGGCAGGCGGAAAGCACTGAGGCCGGCATTGTTGTTCGGTACCTCGGTGGCCTCCGGAACGGTCCAGGTCTCCCCGCCGTCCTCCGAGCGGCTGAGGTAGACCCAATCGGCGAACCGTGAGCGGAAGAGGCAGACGAGTCGCCCCGGCTCGAGCTCGACGACATTTGGATGGACCCGCCCGGCGGCGTCGGGGAAGTCGAACTGTTGCCACGTCGCACCACTGTCCTTCGAGATCTGGAGCACCGGCTGATCCGAGCCGTTCTTCGAATCGTCGTCGAAGCACAGCCACTGAGAGTGCACCCATGTGCCGTCACTGAGGAGCTGGATGGGCTGTCGGCAGAACGTACCCTCCCGATCGAACAGCGTCTCGGGAGCGGTCCACGACATCCCGCCGTCATCGGACCTGATGACATTGACGACCGAGGTGTGCTGAAGGTTGAACGTCTCGGGCACACCGGACTGGCGGGAGAGCTGAGAAGTGTAGACCAGCCACACCTGACCGTCGGGGGCCTCGAAGAGACCTGGGTTCTGGTCGGAGCGGATCTCGTCATGGGTGACAGCACTCGACTCCGCCCACTGCAAAGTCGCCGCATCGAAGCGGGAGACGAGGATGTCGATATCCTTGTTGCCCTCGTCGCTGCCGCCGAACCAGGCTGCGAGCATTCCGCCGCCGCTCAGCGCCAGGATGGAAGGAGCGTGGTTGGACCTGCGGTCGGTGGGAATGACGGCCGCGGCGTTGCCGGCGTCCTCGAAGAACCGTAGTCGTCCGTCCGCGGGCGGCGCCGGAACACGGTCGAGGTTCGAGTGGGAGAGCAGAGTCATTGTCACTCCTGTCAGTGGTGGCGAGGGACGGTTAGCCCTCACCCGAAGGCGGTGGCGAACATGGATGGGATCTGCATGGCGATCTGGAATCCGATGATGATCGCGATGCCGCCGAGAATCACGAGCAGAACAGTCTGCCAGATTCCGTTCACGGCATAGGTCTGCATGTGCTTCTTCCGCGACGTCAGCAGGAGAATGCAGACGACGATGATGGGGAGGCTGAGCACTGTCGAGATGGCTGTGCCGACGATGTTGAGGGAGATGAGGTCGGGAGCTCCGGGGATGGTCGATACCAGCGGAACGATAATGAAGACGATCGCCTGGATCCACCGGAATGCCGGGTTCTCCTCGTCGCGGCCCAAGTACTGCCGCATCGACGGGAATGTGTGGTTGATTCCGTTGATCGCCAACTGGGCAAAACCGCGCGACTGCGGCGGGAAGCTGGTCATCGCGGCGAAGAAGATGCACATCCACAGGAGGAAGGGACCGACCGGGCCGACTGCGACGGTGAGCATATGCGAAAGGTCGTACTCATCGGAAATCGAGAAGCCTGGGTTTCCCGATCGGAACTCAGCGGCAACTATCCAGAACAGGAGGTTGATGATGAGCAGCGGCGCCATCCCCACGATGAGGTCGAACTGCTGCAGCTTGCGGTACTTCGGCCCCACCCAACCCTTGTCGCGCATGAAGCCGGAGTAGAGCAGGTTGGGCATATTTCCGGCGATCGTGCCGATGGTCGCCGAGGCGATGACGATGGGAGCGAACGCCGAGGTGTTCTGCTCCTCGGGAATCGCGAAGGCGAGGCCCTGGAAGAACCCGGACACGTCGAAGGTGCCGATCTGGACCAGCGCATATACGAAGGCTGCGATCATCGCGACGGAGGCGAATCGCGCGAAGTACTCGAGCACGGTGAACTGCTTGCGCAGCATGACCAGCGTCAGCGTCAGCGCCACGATGATCAGGGCGCAGAAGAATCGTCCCCAGGCTCCGCCCCACTCACCACCGGTGAGCTCGTGGAGACCGGTGGACGCCGCAAGGACGAACGTCGCCTGAGTGATGAAGCCGGCGATGAGGACGACTGCAGCCATGATGCCCGGCAGTGCCGGCGATAGGCGGGCGAACCCGTCGAGGATCTGCGTGTCCCCGTACTTGTTCATCAGCGTGTACTTCGCAATGGACGAGATGATGAACGTGCGGGCGATCAGGGAGAGCACCAAGGTCCACAGCAAGGCGTAGCCGTACGAGGCGCCGGAGACCGAGGAACTGACGAGATCTCCTGTGCCGAGGAATGACATCGCCAGCACCAGTCCGGGCCCCACTGAGGTGATGAGGCCGAGTCCGCGCGGGATGGGCTCCTGCTCCGGTTTGGAGGAGTGGAGAGAGTTGGTCGAGCTATGGACGTCACTGGCCATGGCGTGCGCTCCGTACGGTAGACGATTGGACAACCGGCACAATGCCCACCTCAACGTGGCGGACAGGCACGGCGTACACAGACGAGCCCTGCGCGGTCTACGTAGACTATAACTGGTTCCTGCGTAGTTTGCGCAAGTATTTTCGGCGGCGCCCTTCTCCACGGCACGCCTCGCGCAGTTCTGTGGCAGAGTTGGAGAGTAATCGGTGCAGTGTGCGCACTGGCAATCGTGCAACGCGAAGGAGCAGGATCCCCGTGGAGATGGCCCACTACACTGTCATCGGGTTGGTGGTGCTGAGCTCGTCGTGCCTGCAGGGCTCGATCGGTTTCGGACTCGGCATGATCACCGCGCCGGTCCTGGTGCTCCTGCGCCCAGACCTGCTGCCCTCCGCACTGCTGCTGCTCGCCGTCCTGACGTCACTCACCGCGTTTCTGCGTGAGCGGTCCGATGTCGACTGGGCGCTCGTCGGCTGGGGGCTTCTCGGCCGACTGCCGGGCATCGCGGTGGGAACCGCCGCTGTGGTGCTCCTGCCGCAGACCGGCCTGTCCATTCTGCTGGCACTGACCGTGATCGGCGGCGTCGCCTTCAGTCTGGTCGGTTGGTCCCCCGCGGCAACGAACCGGAACATGGCCTTCGCGAGCGGAGTCTCGGGCATCTTCGGCACCGCCACCAGCATCGGCGGCCCACCCATAGCTCTGGTGCTCCGGTCGCTCGATCCCTCACCGATGCGGTCGACGATGAGCGCGTACTTCACCCTCGGCACGATCCTGTCGCTGACGGGCCTGACCCTCAGCGGCGAGGTGACCACGACGCACCTCACAGCAGCCGCGACCCTGCTGCCCTTCATGATCGTGGGACTGTGGCTGTCGAACTTCGTCATCCGCCGCGCCGACCGCAGACTGCTCTACCGCATCGCGGTCTGCGCCTCGATCGTGGGCGCGCTGCTCGTCATCGGCGAGGCGGGCCTGGCGCTGCTCCGCGGGTGAGCCCGCCTCACCCCGGCGCGAGTCCCGTCCACGGCTGCAGCTGCTCGACTGCGGCAGCGACCTCGAAGGCATTCCGGTCCGCGAACGGATGGCCGACGATCTGCAGGCCGGTCGGAATGCCGCAGTCGGCCATCCCGGAGGGAACGTTGACGACGGGCACCCGATTGGCGATGTTGAACGGCACCGTCATATGCCCCTGCCAATAGTGCTCGAGCGAGCGCTGACCCACCGTGAGTCCGTCGAGGTAGGCGCCGTCCGCCTGCAGAGCCGCCACCGCCGAGGTGGGGGCGAGGAGGACGTCGAACCCGGCCATCGCCTCGGCGAGGTCCGCCTGCATCCGTGCCTCCATCGCCAGCCCCTCGGCGAGACCGCGTTTGGCGGCGGCCGCCTCGGCGACCTCCATGAATCGCAGCGTGTACGGAGCGAGCGTGTCCTCGTGCCCCGCGGTCGCCTGGCGCATGAGAGGTGCGAGGTAGTTGCCGAAGTGAGTGAACGCGGTGTCGAAGATGCGCTCGACCGTCCACGGCAGTTCGATCTCTTCGACGACCGCCCCGACGGATGCGAGGAGATCGGCCACTGCGCGTGTGTTGCGCTCGATATCAGGGGCGACCGGGAAGTCGCCCAATCGGACGCACAGCGCGATGCGCCGGCCGGCCAGCGCCTCGACCACCCCATCTGACGACGCATCGAAACCGGTGAGGAAGTCAGGGGACGGCACGGTCATGTGGTCGCTGGGGCTGATTCCGACCAGGACTCGGGCCAGCAGCGCGGTGTCGGCGACGGTTCTCGCCATCGGCCCGTCACCGCGGTACCAGTCGAGGGCGAGCGGCGCGGCTCCCGGAATGCGACCGTAGGGCGCCTTGTATCCGACCGTGCCGGTGAACGCGGCGGGCAGCCGGGTGGAGCCGGCGATGTCCGAGGCGGTGGCCAGCGGACCGTACCCGGCGGCGAGCCCCGCCCCCGATCCGCCCGAGGATCCGCCCGGGGAGAGTTCGAGGTTCCACGGGTTGCGAGTCACGCCCCACAGCGGGCTGTGGGTGAAGGTCGCGCAGCTGAACTCGGGCGAGGTGACGCGAGCGTGGACGTACCCACCGGCGGCACGGATGCGGGAGATGATCGTCGAGTCCTCGTCGGCCACCTCGTCGCGCAGGTGCACCATGCCTTGGCTGAGCGTGTGAGCGGCCAGGGCGTGCTTCTCCTTGGCGAGCACGGGCAGTCCGAGCAGAGGCTGGACGGCGAGCACCTCGGCGAGGGTCTCAGGTGATGACGAGGTGTAGATCTTCTCGGCGTCGACGGCGTGGGTCCGGGCCTCCTCGACGATCTCGGTGACCGCGTTGACGTCGGGCTCGCGTTCGGCGATGCGGACGGTGAGCGCGTCGAGGTAGTCGACCGGGGAGAGGTCCCTGGCGCGGAAGGCGGCGAGCGCCTCGGTGGCGGTCCACGCCCAGGGTTCGGACGCGCACACACCCGTCGCCGAGGTGGGCTCGGGCGTTGCGGTGGAGCCGTCGTTCGCCGAGGTGACGGTCGACTCGCTCACGATGCGGCCTCGACTCCGGCGGGCACGGACCTGCCCACCCACACCTCGGCGGGACCGTCGGCAGGCTCCGCGGGAAGCTCCCCGCCGATGCCGGCGAGCTCACCGTGGACGAGTGCGGAGGCCACGCGGGTGAGGACGGCGACGCCGCGGACCATGTCGTCGTCGGTGGTGAACTCGCGTTCGCAGTGGGAGACGCCGTCGACGCTGGGCACGAACATCATCACCGCCGGCACGCGCGCATTCATCGCGACCGAGTCGTGACCGGCCATGGTCTCCAGCCGGCGGATCGTCAGGCCCTCGTTGGCGACGGCCTTCTCCGCCAGCTCCACGCCGGCCTCCGGGAAGAAGCGCTTCTCGCGGATGTCGAAGTCCTCGACGTTGATGGTGATGTCGTGGGCGCGGGCGATGTCGTCGATCTGGCCGAGCAGGATCTCACGGGCAGTCTTGACGATCTCCGGGTCGGAGGAGCGGAGGTCGGCAACCATGTGCACCCGGCGGGGCACGACGATCGGCGAGTTCGGCTCGACGACGTGCTGGCCGACGGAGGAGACGAGCGCCCCCTCCTCGAACTCGTTCGTGACGTCGTGGACGGCGAGGACCACTTTGGCCCCGGACACGAGGGCGTCATGACGGTCGGCCATCGCGGTGGCTCCGGTGTGGGACTGCTCGCCGACGACGTCGATGTCGAGCTTCTGCGTGTACCAGCTGGATTCGACGACGCCGATGTCGATCGCCTCGCGTTCGAGGATCCGGCCCTGTTCGATGTGAATCTCGGCGTAGGAGATTGCTTCGGGCGGGGTGTCGGTGCCGGCGTAGCCGATGGCGGCGAGCGCCTCGGCGACGGAGGTTCCCTCGAGGTCGCGCACGGCGAGCATCTGATCGAGGTCGAACAGGCCGGCGTAGACGGAGCTGCCCATGATCGAGGGGGCGAAGCGGCCGCCCTCCTCGTTGAACCAGTTGACGACGGCGAGGTTGTACGCAGGTGTCGGGCCCGCCTCGGCGATGTCCTCCTTGATCCGCAGGGCCGCGAACAGGGCGGCGATGACGCCGTAGGCGCCGTCGAAGCGCCCACCCAGCGGCTGCGAGTCGAGATGCGAGCCGATGAGGACGTAGGGGGCGCCCGGCACGAACTCGACGCAGGCGAACATGTTCCCGATCGCGTCGACGCGGACCTCGAAGCCGTGGTCCTGGGCCCAGGTGCGCATCCAGTCCCGGGTCTGGGCGTCTTCTGGAGTGGCGGCCTGGCGGTCAACGCCGTTGTTGTCGGTCGCGCCGATCGTGGCGACGTGGTGGAAATCGCGGAGGAAAGTCGCGTCGGACGAGGCTGCTGCGGTGTCGGTCATGATGGTTTCCTTCTCGTGCACGGTGATGACGTCAAATGTAGCGCGGCGGCGCCGAGGTGGCTCCGGGTCAGTCGAGGACGGCTGGGTCCGCGTGTGGCTCCGGGTCAGCCAAGGCGGCCGCGGGTCTCGGGGAGGCGAGTGATGAAGATGAGCGCGAGGACGATGGCCGCGCACACACTCATGTAGAACCCGGGGGCGGTGTTGACGCCGGTGGTGTCGACGAGCCAAGTCCCGACGAACGGCGCGGACCCGCCCATCACGGCGTAGGCGATGTTGTAGCTGATGGCCGCCGAGGTGAACCGGGTGTTCGTGGAGAAGCGCTCGCAGAAGAAGGTGTAGCAGCCACCGCCGTAGCAGGTCAGGGAGAGGACGAAGAGTGTCTGACCGACATAGGCGAGACCGAGGTTGCCGCTGGTCACCATCCCGAAGGCGGGGATCGAGGTCAGCGCCAGCAGTGCCGACCCGGTGATGAGCAGCGGTTTGCGGCCGAAGCGGTCGGACAGATGGCCGAAGAACGGCAGGAGGATCGTGTAGCTGGCCATGGCCAGGGCGTTGGTGAGCAGCGCCTGTTCGCGGCTGAGCTCGCCGGTCGTCTGTATGTAGGTGACGAAGTAGGCCGAGAGCATGTAGAAGCCGAGCGCGGTCAGCCCGAGGACGAAGAACACCTGGAGCATGCCGACCCAGTTCTGCTGGAAGGACTCCTTGATGGGGCTGAACTCCTTCGGCCGTTCCTTGGCCACGGCTTTGAACAGGTCGCTCTCGTCGGTGCGCGAGCGGATCCACAGGCCGACCGCCGACAGGGGCAGCGCGAGGAGGAACGGGATGCGCCAGCCCCAGCTGTCGAACGACGCGTCGCTCATCATCGAGCTGAGCAGGAGGATGAGTCCACCGGCGCACACCGAAGGCAGAGCAGTCGCGGCCAGGGTGATGTTGATCCACAGCCCGCGCTTGTTCACGGGTGCGTGTTCGTAGACGAAGGACGGCCCACCGACGGATTCGCCGCCGGCCGAGAAGCCCTGGCCGAGGCGGGCGAGGATGAGCAGGATCGGAGCCACCCAGCCGATCGACTCGAAGCTGGGCAGGACGCCGATGAGCGCGGTGCAGATGCCGACGAGGAAGATCGTGATGGTCAAGGTCTTGCGGCGGCCGATCTTGTCGCCGAGGGCGCCGAAGAAGAGTCCGCCCAGGGGCCGCATGACGAAGGCGACGCCGAAGGTCGCGAAGATGACGAGCAGGCCGGTGATCTTGTCGCCCTGCGGGAAGAAGTGCTCGGAGAGGATGACGGCGGAGAGGCCGTAGAGGGTGAAGTCGTAGAACTCGACGAACTGGCCGATGCTGCCACCGACGAGCACCTTCTTCTGCATGCTCGTCGTCGAAGTGCGCTGGTCCACGCGTGTTGCGGACATGAAAGCTCCCTTGCTCAGGCGTCCTTAGTGGTGACCAGTCTGCCCCCAGGGCCGTGCATCAGTCCAACAGATACTTGTTCCATTCGCCATTGATTGGTTCGATGAGGGGCCGGTAGGTCGACGCTTACAGCTGGGAGTCGGGCGCGGTGAAACCCGCACCTACGACTGGGAACCGAGGATCTCCTTGCTCAGCTCACAGAACGCTTGGGCTCGGCGGCTCAACCGCAGACCCTCGGGCCAGACGAGGGCGAGGTCGATGCTCGGGAAGTCATCGAGCAGGGGGATGTCGACGGTCCGCGTGCCGACGTAGGTGTCGGCCGAGACACTCTGGTTGAGCACGCTGTACCCGTGCCCCATGGCGACGAATGACCGCACGGTCTCATACCCGGAGAACCGGTGCCGCACCTTCGGGGTGACGCCGGCGATGCGGAAGAGCTCGTCGTAGTACTGCCTGCTGTAGGGCATGTCGAGCTGGATGTAGTTCTCGTCGGCCAGCTCGCGCAGGTGGATCGGCTGCGGTGGCCCCTCTCCCCCGCCGAGGTGGTGCGTCGTCGACACGAGGGCGTGCGGGCGCACGACGTCGACAAGATACCTGTCGAACCGGCTCGTCAGCCCGAGGGTGTACATGAGCGCGATGTCGCATTCCCCCGCGAGCAGCGCCCGCTGCAGGGTGTCGAGATCGGCTTCGAAGTAGTTGACGGTGACCTTCGGATAGCGCTTCTCGAACTCGTGGTGGATGAGCGGAAGCCGGACGGGAGCGATCGGAGAGAACACCCCGACGGTGAGCCTCCCGCTGACTGAGCGTCCGAGCCCCTGAGCGGTCTCGCCGAGGGCATCGGAGGCCTCGAGGAATGTGGTGACCTCGGACAGGAATCTGCGCCCCGCCGGTGAGAGCACGACGGCGCGGTTCTTCTGTCGGATGAAGAGATCGATTCCGAGAGTCCGCTCGAGCTGCGCCATCGCTGTCGAGATCGCGGACTGGGTGACGCTGAGCTTCTTCGCCGCCTCGGTCATGTTCTCCCGACGCGCAACCTCCTGGAAGTACCGCAGCTGCACGAGAGTGTAGTCAAGAGCCATGGCTCACATCATCGCACGGGGGACAAGGAGCGTTGAGCGGGGATTCAGCGACCTCGCGCCCTCACCCCTCACTGGGCGCAATGTAGAGCTTGCGCAGCGGCTCACCCGCGACGTACCAGCGGGTCTTCATTCCATCGCTGAGGCGCACGAGCGTCCCCGGTTCGAGATTGATGGGCTCACGGGCGGGCTCGTCGAATTCGATGCGCCCCGTTCCCGAGAGGACGACGAAGACCTCCTCGCCTTCGATGTCGCGCATCGCGCCGCGGCTCATCTCCCACAGCCCATACTCGGCACCGCCGATGTGCCCGAGATCGGCGACACCGGTCGTCGCCGACCTGGGAGCATCTGGACCCTCGAGGCTCTGCCACTCCTCCACTGGCTGATGGTCGAAGGTGACGGCGTGGGTGTCGAGGACGGTTTCGTCGCTGCGGTTCGGCTCCATTGCACTCATGGAGTCAGTCTATCGAGGAACCACTGCCGCCAGCAGATGAGACTGTGGAATCTTCCGTGCGCTCGGCGGATTCCATATGGCAGAACGATTGCTGACCACCATTTACATCGACTCCTCCGTGAGATAGAACTGAATCCGTACGTGCATTTCCCCTCAAGCACCGTGATCAGGAGATCTCCGATGTCATACCTCAACGGCGAGGCCGCACACTGGCTGGCACAGTCCCCCGCCGACCCCGCCCCTCCGACTCCGCTCCCCACCGAAAAGCAGGATCTCGTCATCGTCGGCGGTGGCATGACCGGGCTGTGGTCGGCGTACTACGCGCGCCAGGCCCATCCCGATTGGCAGATCACGGTCATCGAAGCCGAGCACATCGGCTACGGGGCGTCGGGCCGCAACGGCGGCTGGCTCTCGACCCTGCTGCCCGGTAACAGGGCCAAATTCGCCGAGGCGGTCGACCGGGCCCGCTCGACCGACCCCGACGGTCCTGTCGGTGCGGCGGGGCTCGACGGCGTCGAGTCCGTGAAAGCGTTCCAATCAGCCTTGTTCGACTCCATCGATGAGGTGCTCGAGGTCCTCGACCAGGAGTCGATCGACGCGCATCAGGTGCGCGGCGGTCACCTCGATGTCGCGCAGACACAGTCCGGGATGACGCGCATCGAGGAGCTCTTCGAAGCCAATGAGAAGTACGGCTACGGCCCCAAGGACATGGAGCTCCTCGGCGCCGAGGAGACCGCGGCTCACATCAACGTCGACAACGCCCGCGGAGGACTCTTCGTCCCGGGCACCGCCCGCATCGACCCCGCGCTCCTCGTCCACGGACTCGCCCGCGTGCTCCGGCAGCAGGGTGTGACGATCTGCGAGCACACGGCCGCTGCTCACATCGGCAAGGGTGCAGTCGCCACGAACCGCGGACCAGTCCGAGGTGAGACGATCTTCGTCTGTCTCGAGGGCTATTCCGACACCGTCACCGGTGACCTGCCCGGGCTCGAGGGACGCCAGGTCATCCCGGTGTTCTCTTCGATGATCGCGACGAACCCGCTCCCCGCGGGGGCTTGGGAGGCCATCGGCTGGGAGGGCCGCGAGTGCCTCGGCGATGCCGCGCACACTTTCATCTACGCCCAGCGCACCGCCGATGACCGGATCGCACTCGGCGGTCGGGGTGCGCCGTATGCCTTCAGGTCGGGGCTGCCCGGTCAGGGTGAGATCCCCGCCGAGGTGGTCGACCTCCTCCGCGACCGCCTCAGCTCACTCTTCCCCGACCTTGACTTCGACGTCGCTCATGCCTGGCGCGGCGCGCTCGGTGTCACTCGCGACTGGTGTGCGGGGATCTTCTTCGACAAGGAGCAGCGGATCGGCGTCGCGCGCGGCTACGCGGGCCATGGCGTGACGGCAACGCACCTGGCGGCGAAGACCCTGCTCGATCGGGCCTCCGGCGCGTCGACTCCGCTGACATCCCTGCCCTGGAACGATCACTACTCCGGTCAGTGGGAGCCCGAGCCTATCCGGTGGTTGGGCATCCGCTCGATGTACAAGATCTTCAACGTCGCCGATGAATGGGAACGCAGGACCGGCGCGAAGAAGACGAGCCTGCTTGCTCAGTTCGGCGGGAAGCTGGCGGGTCTCGCGGAGTAAGGCGAGTCCGCCTTGGTGAAGGTGCGTCAGCCCGCCGAGGCGAGCGCCTTGTTCCAGCTGCCGTAGAACTTCCGCACCGCCGCAGCCGAGGGCACTTCGCCCTTGCGCTCGGCGGCGAAGGCGCTGTACTCCTTGTAGGTCGCGGGAACCCCGCGCTTCTCACAGTCCGCGACGAACACACCGAGGGTGCGGTCGTAGGCGGCGGCATCGAAGCGCAACTGGCCCTTTGCCCGCCCTGTGGAACTCGTCGCCAATCCGGCAGCCTTCAACGCTTCGTTCCAGGAGCCGAACCGCTGGACGGCAGTCTGACTCGTCGGAGGCCAGATGCTGGTGCCTCTGGATGACGTGACGCCGAGTCCCGACAGCACCTCGCTGCGACGCGCCTCGTACCTGGCCGCGGCCAGCGGCACGGGCTCACTCAGCCCGCGCAGAGCTGCGATCATAAGTGTCACCTCGGCGAGGGTCGATTCGATGAACACCTCATCGGACGATTGATGACGCAGAGCCACGTCCACCTCGGCGAGGATCTCCCGATCATCTGCGCTCAGCGAAGAGGCGTCAGCGCCCGCCGAGACCACGCCTCGCTCTTTCGCCGCCACGTAGAGCAGCGCCCCCAACACTGCGGGCGTGGACGTGTGGGACTTCCCGTTCGCAACCTCGTTCACGGCCACCATCCTATGTCCGCGGCACAATTGCAGGGATGGGATCGCGCCTCTCGCTGATCACCGCAGGCGGTCCAGTGCTTCGTCGGCGCGACATCGGCGGTCCTCGACGCTCATCTCCCACCAGTAGTCGCCTCGCTCACCGAGGCCGTGCTTGGCGGTGTTCACCCTATTCCGCACGGCTCGCAGCTCGTCCTCGTCGCCTGACTTCTTGGCGACTCGGACACCGCTGCGCGCCTTGCCGAGGTGACTCTTGAGTTCCTCGACCACCTCGGCGGGAAGATCCGGATCTGTCCGCCGCCAGCGACGGCCGCGAATCACCATCCACTTCTCGTCGTCGGAGTAAGTTGCGTCCGGAGCTGCTCCCATGAACCTCACTGTAGTCCGGCAGCACCGCCACTTCGTCCTCGACTCCACCACACAGGCAACGTCCCCTGGGTCCGAGACGGTCCCTCGCGTCAGCGCTCAATGAGACAATCGAATCGTGCCCGACAATCCCCCTGCCACATCTCGATCCGCCACCGCGTCCGGGTGGCGCGACGCCTTCGCCGGCCTCGCCGAGGCGACCGCGAAGCAGCACACGCCCGTGGCCCTGGGGTTCGAGCTCGTCGAAGTCGTCGATCGCACCTGGTTCGAACCCAAGCACACGGTGATCCTCAAGAAGCAGGAGGTCACACCGGGGATCAACCCACAGCTGGCGGTTCGCCCACTCATCCTCAGCACCTCCGGCAACTGGGTCAAAGGCTCCCTGACCTGGCGCAACGTCGACCGTTTCTCTAGCCAGTTCGGCATCGACCCCCGGCATCAGGAATGGTTCGCCCAGCTTGCCGGACTGAAGTTCCGCGATCGCACCGACTTCACCCCCGACGCCGCGCCCTACAACCTCCGCGACTTCCGCACTCCTCTGCTGTGGGAGCTCTTCGCGCAAGGGGCCAAGCTCGGGATCGAGTTCGTCGGCGTCAACCAGGGCATGAGCGTGCGCCTCGGCCGGGAGGCGAAGGCCGTCGTCGATGTCCTCCAATTGCCCAACCGCCTCCAGGTTCAGCCACGCGTGACCATCGACGAACGCGAGTTCACCCCAGGCCTGATCAAACCCGTCTGGACGCACGGCTTCTTCGGCATCGACCTCCGCTCCGGATTCGCCGTGACGCTGGCCCGAGCGGCCAAGGAGACGACACAGGCGGCCCTGCCCGTGTTCGACTCTCCCGACCCCATCGTGATCCCCGACGAGGAGACCGAGGAGTTCTTCGAGGAGTACTACCCCCTGCTGCGCTCGAGCACCGAGGTCGTCAGCACCGACGAATCCGTGCAGTTCCCTCAGTACAGAGACCCGCGCCTGGTCCTGTTCCTCACCTATGGTGCCAACGACAAAGTCAACCTGCAGTGGTACTGGGAGTACTCGGGCCCGCGCCGAACCCTGCCCGTCATCCCCCGCTCGAAGCTGACCGACTGCGCGAACGCCGCCGCCGGCTCGAACTCCGCACCCGAATCACGCGACAACCGCGACGTCGACCACGAGCTCGCCGTCCTCGAGAAGGTCGAAGCGCAGCTGGTCGACACTCCCCTGGCGGGGGTCCCGAAGGACACCGACCTCCACGACGTCGACACCGCAAACTTCGTCGTCAACGTGGTCCCGGAGCTCGACGACATCGAGCACGTGAAGATCATCGAACGCGGGAAGAAGCAGCCGTACCGGGAGCTCGGCGGAGAACCGAACGTCAAGATCACCGCCGTCGAATCCGACAAGAACGATTGGTTCGACCTCGGGTTCCAGATCACCGTCGCCGGTCGCAGCGTGCCCTTCGTCAAACTGTTCAAGGCGCTGGCCTCCGGGCAGAAGAAGCTCAAGCTCTCCGACAACACCTTCCTCAACCTCAACCGACCGGTCTTCGACCGGATCAAGGCCCTCCTCGCCGAGGCGGACCTCATCCCCGAGTGGCAACCCGAGGCTCCGCGCATCAGCCGCCTCCACGTCGGCCTGTGGTCGGAGTTCGAGGACCTCGCCGACGAATCCGAGCCCGCCCGCACCTGGCAGGAAACCGCGCAGGCACTGCGCGACCTCGAGCACCTTCCCGCCACCGAGGTGCCGGCACTCAACGGGGCGACGATGCGCCCCTATCAAGTGCAGGGCTTCCGATGGCTGGCGCTGCTCTACCGCTGTCACCTCGGCGGGATCCTTGCCGATGACATGGGCCTGGGCAAGACTCTGCAGACGCTCGCCCTCATCGCCCACGCGAAGGCCGACCGTCGTGCCGAGGAACCGCAGTTGCCGTTCCTCGTCGTCGCCCCCACCTCGGTGGTCCCGAACTGGGCGAAGGAGGCGGCGAAGTTCACGCCCGACCTCAACGTGCGAGTTGTCGCGGAGTCGACGAAGAAGAGACAGAAGCCCCTCGCCGAGGTGGTCGCCGGCGCCGATGTCATCGTCATGTCGTACGCGGTGATGCGTCTCGACGAGGACCCGATCTCCCGGATGAGATGGGCGGGCTTCATCCTCGATGAGGCGCAGTTCGTCAAGAACAGCAGTTCCCAGGTGCACCTCGCCGCGAAGTCCGTCGTCGCCCCGTTCCGGTTGGCGCTGACCGGCACGCCGATGGAGAACTCTCTCAATGATCTGTGGTCGCTGCTGTCGATCACGGCGCCGGGACTGTTCCCCAGCGCGCACCGGTTCGAGCAGGAGTACGTCCGCCCGATCGAGAGCGGCGAGAATCCCGGGCGGATGGAACGCCTGCAGCGCCGGATCCGGCCGTTCATGATGCGCCGGAACAAGGATCTGGTCGCGGCCGATCTGCCGGAGAAGCAGGAGCAGGTGATCACTGTCGAGCTCAATGCCGCGCACCGCAACCTCTACGACCGGGTGCTGCAGAAGGAGCGCAAGAAGATCCTCGGCTTCATCGACAGCGACTACGACAAGCAGCGGTTCATCGTGTTCCGGTCGTTGACGCTGCTGCGGATGCTCGCCTTGGACCCACGGATCGTCGATGTCGAACACGACAATGTGCGCTCGAGCAAGCTCGCCGCTCTGATGGAGCGCCTCGACGACGTCATCGCCGAGGGCCACCGGTCGATCGTGTTCAGCCAGTTCACCTCGTTCCTCGACAAGGTGGGCGAAGAGCTCGACCGCCGAGGTGTCCCCCACGTTGTGCTCGATGGCTCGACCCGGAACCGGGGGAAAGTCGTCGAGGAGTTCCGCCAAGGTGCGGCGCCCGTGTTCCTCATCAGCCTCAAGGCCGGCGGGTTCGGCCTCAACCTCACCGAGGCGGACTACGTATTCCTCATGGACCCGTGGTGGAACCCGGCTTCGGAGAATCAGGCGATCGACCGGGCCCACCGGATCGGGCAGACGAAGAACGTCATGGTCTACCGGTATGTCGCCGAGGGCACGATCGAGGAGAAGGTGCTCGCCCTTCAGCGGAAGAAGTCCGAGCTCTTCGACTCCCTGATGAACGACGGGCAGAAGTTCGGCGACGCGGTGTCGGTCGACGACATCCGGGGGCTGTTCGAAGGGTAGGTCGGGGCTGTCATGACAACGATGTGTCGAAAGCCCCCTCCAGATCCTTCGGCAGTCGGTGCTTGGCGATCCTCTGACTCGGAGTCAACGGCATCTCCGGGACGACCTTGACGTACCGAGGAACTTGGAACTTCGCGAGTTGGCCACGACCCCACTCGATGAGGGTCTCCGGAGACAGCTCCTGCCCCTCCCCCTCTGTGACGATCAACATCATCTCCTGCTCCCCCACCTCGGCGTCGACACCGATCACCGCACAGCGATCGACGTGCGGGTGGAGTCCGAAGACGCTTTCGACCTGCCATGCCGAGACATTTTCACCCCTGACCCGGATGCTGTCGCTTCCGCGACCCTCGAAATGGAGGTTCCCGTTCTCATCGAGACGACCGAAGTCTCCTGTCCTGAACAATTGGCCATCCCGCGCCCTGGCAGTCGCTTCGGGGTTCCCCAGATAGCCGGCGGTGAGCAACCCCTCCACTCGGCCCTTCACGAGGATCTCCCCCGCTATCGGTGAATCTTCCGGGACGGAGGACGGGCCGTCGACACCTGATTCCCTGGATGAGGAATCCCTGTGAGAGGAATTCCTGGCCGAGGAGTCGATGGCGATCTCCACCCAGGGGAACGGCACACCCACTCCTCCGTCGGGATCGTTGCGGTTGACGGTGACGATGCTCGACGCTTCGGTCATCCCATAGCACTCGTGGAGGGCGAAGTCGTACCGGGAGTGACAGGCCGCGCGGACCTCGGGCGTCGCTCCGGCCCCCCACGCGACCCGCACCCGGTTGTCCCTCTCCTCCGGAACGGGTGGCAGCTGGAGAAGGATCTGCAGCACGCCGCCGAGGTAGTGGATGTGCGTGACGTCGAAATCGACGATGTCACGCCAGAAGCGCGATGCCGAGAACTTCGGGACCAGTGCCAAGGAGATGTCGCAGAACAGGGGGACGAAGACCACTTGGGCACCGCCGATGTGGAAGAGCGGCTCCCAGACATAGAACACGTCCCCGGCATGGGGTTCGGTGACTTCGAGAGCGCCGAGGACCGCGGCTCTGAGCATGGTCTCACTGACCAAGGCGCCCTTGGGCGGGCCCGTGGTGCCCGAGGTGTACATGAGCAGGCACGCATCCTCCCGGTCGCCACCGGCCGGCATGATGTTCTCTGGGAGAAGGCTCTGCGGACTGATCAGGACCAGTTCCGGTCCGGTGCGATCCGGCAGCTCCAGGCCTTCCATCGCGACGGTCTCCGGGAGTTCCTCGACAAGAATGCTCGATCGTTGGACGATGAGCATGGTGGCCCCGGAATCGCCGAGGTGGTGCCGCAGCGGCTCGCCCTTGAGCTGGGTGTTCGTGGGGATCCACAGGGCACCGATGCGCAGCAGCGCAAAGATCAGCGCCACATGATCGATTCCGACATCCGCAGCGAGCGCCACCCGAGACTCGCTGCCGATCCCGTGCCGACGCAGCATCTCGACTGCTGCGTCGACACGCCCGTTGAGCTCCGCCACGGTCTGCGACCGATCCCGAGTGCGCAGATAGACCCGGGCGGGATCATCGGCGGCAAGCTGCGCGAGAGCGTCGGACAATGCTGGACCGTGGATGAATCGAGCTGCCTCATTCACCTTCGAGCTGTTGACGGACACTGTTACCGAGCAGCCTTTTTGGCGACGAATTCAGATGCGGTGCGCTGCGGTTCGCCATCACCGTAGGCCTGCTTGTCGATCTCGAGCGCGGCGTCGAAGGCCTCCTTGAGGCCGGGCATGAGGGTCGCCCGGATCCGCTGCTTCGTCATAGCGAAGGCCTGCGCGGGCAATTCGGAGAGTTCGGTGGCCAGCGCGATGCTTCGTGACAGCACTTCTTCGGCGGGGACCACCTCGGCGATGAGGCCGGCATGGTGCGCTTCCTCCGCGTCGAGGAGTCGACCGGTGAGCATCATCTCCGCGGTCTTCGAATGGCCCAGGGACTGCCAGGTGAGGTACATGCCGGTGATGCTCGGAATGCCCGACTTCACCTCGGGCTGCCCGATCCGCACACCCGGATGAGCGATGCGGAGGTCGCAGAGGAGCGCCAACTGGTATCCCGATCCGGCGGTCACTCCGTTGAGGGCGGCGATGACCGGCTTCGAGTTCGACAGCACAGCGTCGTAGACCTCATAGAAGGTGTCGAGCCATTCCTTGACATGGTCCTCCGAGAAGTGCGAGACCTCGTTGAGGTCCTGGCCCGCGCAGAATGCCCGTTCGCCCTCCCCGGTGATGATGATGCCCTTGACCTCGGAGTCCGCATCCAGCATGTTCAACGACTTCGCAACGTCGCGCTGCATCTCCTGCGTCCACGCGTTGAGCGCCTGCGGGTTGTTGAGGGTGATGATTCCGATTCCGTCGGTGACGTGCACATCGGTCGTGGCCATGATGATTCTCCTTCGTGCGGGCTGAGCCGCTCTGTTGTCGGAGGTGCTTCCTCCGGTCTTCTGGGTCGCAGCGAGTGCCACTGCGCGTTCATGGGGTGGCATTCGGGCCCTACTTGGCCGAGACGCTCTCGAACCGGTCGACCACTTCTGCCTTCGGTTTGGGTCCGAAGCGATTGCCGATCCACAATGCGATGAGTCCCGCCAGGAATCCTGGGATGAGTTCGTAGAGTCCGATCGTGTCGAGCTGACGGTAGATGATGACCGTCGATCCGCCCGCGATGATGCTGAGCAGCGCGCCGAACCAGGTGGTCTTCTTCGAGTACAGAGCGGCCAGGAGCACGGGTCCGAAGCTGGCGCCGAATCCCGCCCAGGCGTAGCCGACGAGGTCGAGGATGGTGCCCCCGCGCAGGGCGACGATGATGCCGATCAGGGTGCAGAATCCCACCGCGAGGCGGCTCAGCCATACGAGGACCTTGTCGGGGGCCTTGCGGTTGATGAACGCCCGGTAGAAGTCTTCGGTCAGTGTGGTCGAGGCGACGACGAGCTGGGAGTCTGCGGTGCTCATGACTGCTGAGAGGACTCCGGCGAGGAAGATTCCGGCCAGCCAGGTCGGCATCAGCTCTGCCACCAGGGACATGTAGGCGTCCTCCGGATTGGTCAGATCGGGGCCGAAGAGAGCGAGAGCAGCGAAGCCGATCACTCCGGCGAAGCCGAGCAGCGTGATCGAGAGGAAGATGCCGAGTCGTGCACCGTTCTTCGCCGATTCCACCTTCCGCATGCCCATGAAGCGGGCGAGGATGTGCGGGGAACCGAAGTAGCCGACGGCCCATGCCAGCGAGGAGATGATGGCGATGAACGACACCGAGCTCGTCGTCACCCAGTTGCCGTCGATGAGTTCAACTCCCGCGAACGGTGAGCCGAGGTCGGAATTCTGCGCGGTGATGGCGCCGACGAATCCGCCCAGCCCTCCGAGCTTGATGATGGCAGCCACCGCAAGGATCAACAGGCTGAAGAACATGATGAAGCCCTGGACCACATCGGTGTAGCTGCTCGCCAGGTATCCGCCCAGCGAGGAGTAGACCATGACGACGATCGCACCGACGATGGTCCCGGTGGTGACGGAGGTGCCGAAGATCTGGGAGAAGATGACTCCGGTCGCGATGAAGGCGGAACCGAGGTACACGACGTAGAAGATGATGATGAAGATCGCAGAAACCCAGCGCAGGGAGTCGTGCCGGAACCGATTGGCGAAGAATCCGGGCAGAGTCACCGATTCCCCGGATTCGCCGTCGCGCCAGTCGGTGACTTCCGCCGAGTACTTGCGCAACCGACCTGCGATCAGTCTCCAGCTGAGGTAGAAGCCGAGAGTGAGTCCGACGATCAGCCAGATATTGCTCATACCGCTGATGTAGAACGCTCCGGGCAGACCGAAGAAGACCCACTGGCTGGAATCGGTGGCTTTCGCGCTGATCGTGGTGACGAAGGTGCCCAGTCGGCGTCCACCGATGGCGAAGTCACCCATGTCGGTGTTCTTCCTGTACGCCCAGATCCCGATGGCGAGCACGGCGATGAGATAGACGAGAAAGACGATGATCGTCGACGCGTCGGAGTTGGTTGTCATGGTTGCTCCACACTTCTTTGTCGTGGCCGGAATTCGAAGTCGGGTTGAGCCCGTTCCTTCTCCAGACTAGGAAAACGTCCACGCCGCGAACACCGGCCAAGACTCAGACTTCCGATCATCGAGCATCAATTTCCCTGATGCTCAATCGTGAATTTGGCTAGACTTCACTTATGGTCATCGATACGAAGATGCTCTCCACCCTGCATGCGGTGATGGCGCACGGCTCGTTCGCCGGGGCCGCCCGCGAACTCGGGTTCACGGCCTCCGCCGTTTCGCAGCAGATGTCCGCACTCGAGCGGAGACTCGGGATCGTACTCTTCGAACGTCACGCGAAGAAGGCAGTGCCCACCGAGGCTGCTCATCACCTTCATCAGCGTGCTGACGAGGTGATGGACCTCCTCAATCAGATCGAGATCGATGTCGCTCGTCTCGGCGCTGGTCAATCCGGAACGCTCCGGGTGGGCACCTTCGATTCCGCCGGAGGCCCGATACTGGGGCGAGCCATGGCGCGTTTCCTGTTCCGCAGACGAGAGGTTGAGATCACCCTTGACGAGGGCGAGCCCTACGAACTGTTCCCCCGAGTCGCGGACGGGAGTCTCGATATCGCGTTGGGCTTCAGCTACGATCTCGTCCCGCCGCGCTTTCCGGAGAATCTGCGACTGAACAAGGTGATGACGGAGGATCTCTTCATCGTGGTGGCCCGAAGACATCGGCTGGCGACCAAATCCGCCGTCGACATCGAAGAGCTCGCCCTGGAAACCTGGGTTGCCCATCGACCTGAGACGGCATCCCACCAATGTCTGACTTCGCTGTGCGCTCAGCACGGGTTCACTCCTCGCATCGCTTTCCGGAGCAACAATCTGGGTACCGTGCAGGGCATCGTCGCCGCCGGTCTCGGAGTGGCGATGATCCCGGAAATCGCTCTCACCCGAGAGTCCGACACAGTGGCGCTTCCCCTCACTCGTCCGATGCCGCAGCGCCACATCGTCTCCGCCATGCGCAGCACCGACACCACTCCTCTGGCGACGGCGTTCCTCGAAGCGCTGCGGAAGGCGGCGGCCGGGGTCTGAGGCGGACCGGGACCGTTCGCCGGGTCGGACAGTCGAGGTGTCATGTTCTGGTCACACATTCGCGCTCATACGGTCGAGGAAGTTCCCGATACGATCGAAGGCCATCCATCGCGACACCGCGACGACGTCGGTGTCCGGATCGACCCAGAGCATATTCACGCCGAGGGCGTGGGTTCCACCCAAGGCCGCGACGCCCGAGGCGGGAGCCAACGCCGACAACTCATGTCCGGTGTTGAGGTGCCACAGATATCCGCTCCCTTCCGGCGCTACCGGGCACGGGTCCCACGCCATGTCGAACCATTCAGGGGAAAGAAGCTGCTGTGCGCCGAACCGTCCGCGCCCGGCGCACAGCTTGCCGATGAGGGCGAGGTCGGCGGACGATATGTAGATTCCGCCGCCCCAGTGCGCTCCCCCCGATACCACCTGCCTCATCCTTCCGCCCAGGCGGCAGTACGAGTTCGCGTATCCGTTCCAGCGCCAACTGCCGCTGCCGCCGAGAGGGTTCATGATGTCGCGGCGCAACACGGATTCGAGCGAATCTTCGAAGACACTGGAGAGTGCCAGGGCCAGAAGGTTCACTCTGACGTTGTTCATGTTCCATCTCGTTCCGGGAGCGAATCCTGAAGCATTGGCCGCGTGGCCGTAGCGATCCATCTGCCGGTCGATGCTTGTGTGCTTTCCCCAGACCGCCCCCTCCCAGGAGCCCGTCTGCTGCAGGAGATGGTGCCAGCTCGTGTCGCCGAGGTCCTCAATCCCGGTCAGTTGGTCCGGGCCGAGTTCAAGTCTGCTCACCCATCCGCCCACGGGTTCATGCATATCGGTGATCAGACCCTTCGTCCAGGCCAAACCGGCGCAAAGGGACAGAAGCGCCTTCGACACGCTGAATGCCATGTCCGGCACACGGATGTCACCCCAGCGTGCGATGGTGCGCCCGTCGCGAACGACGACTCCGTTCGCAGGCTGTCGGCGCGGGTAGAGCACTCCGATCGGCTCGGGATCACTCTCCTCGGCGGTCGTCGCCTTAAGGGCATTCACAACGTCGAATTCCGGTGATTCGAGAGTGGCGACGAACTCGACGAAATCAGAGGTCATCAGTGATCACCCGGCTGCGTTTCGATGAGGGTCTCCGCACCTGCACAGGCACCGGCTCGGTAGTCAGGGTCATCGTTCAGGTACTGTGTCATCCGTTCGAGGAACTCAGCCATGCGATCGGATCGCATCCAACGCGATACCGCGACGATCTCGTTCTCCGGGTCGACCCACAGCAGATTGTGTCCCAGAGCCTGAGTGCCGCCGGTGGCTGCGAACCCGCTCCTGGGAGCGCCGGGCGCGAAGTCGCCGTTGATGTTCGTCTGCCACATGTAGCCCATTGGCATCGGCGCTTTCTCGACGAGAGCCCACGATTCTTCGAACCATGTGGAGGGGACGAGCGACTGTCCATTCCACTGTCCTCGCGCGGCACACAGTCTGCCCACGAGTGCCAGATCGGACGAAGAGATGTAGATGCCGCCACCCCAGTGGGCACCTCCGGAGACCACGGGAACTGCTTCTGTGCCCAAAGAGATGAACGAGTTGACATACCCGTTCCAGCGCCAGGTGTCACTGGCTCCGATCGGGTCCATGATTTCACGGCGCATTACCGCTTCCAGGGACTCCTCGAACACCGCGGTGAGCGCCAGCGCCAGGAGGTTCACACGGATGTTGTTGAGGCTCCACCGGCTGCCGTTGGGAAAACCGCTGGTCAGCTGGCCCATCCCCCGTCGAGTCATCTGCCGGTCGATGTCCGTGTGCTTTCCCCACAGCGATCCCTTCCATCCCGACGTGTTGTCGAGCAGGTGTCGCCAAGTCGTGTCACCGAGCGTTTCGGACCCAGTCATCTGCTCAGGTGGCAGGTCCAGTTTCAGGATCACGGGTGCCACGAGTTCGGTGGTCGATGCGATCAGCCCCTGCCGCAGGGCCACTCCGACGGCGAGGACCAGAAACTCCTTGGAGATGCTGAATGCCATATCGGGCACCTGCGTCTCACCCCATTGGGCGATGGTGTCACCGTGCTTGACGATGATTCCGTTGGTGGGGTGTCGATGAGGGTAGACGGCGCCGATGGGTTCCGGACTGTCCTCGATGGCAGTGGTACGGGCAAGGGACTCGATGACGTCGAACTCGGGTGATTCGATCGAGCGCGCGTACTTCGCCATTCGTGCACTCAGAGTTGAGCCGGATCTCTTCATGGAATCTGCACCTTTCGTGGGCGGGAGCTGCTCCTGGTCTCTGCTCGTTCGAGGATGCAGCCGACGATCATGTCCAGAAGCGCCGTGATGTCGTCGAGCTTCTCCACCTTGTCGAGAAGGGGGAGCAGAATGTCTGCCTCGGTCGCAGTGAGCTGCTCGGCCGCTTTCGTGCGGACGGCGTCATCGGGGTCAGTCATTCGCGTTGGTGTCCGGGCAGGGTGGATGCTGTCTGAGACCACAATTCCGTCGCGTGTTCGGACGCTCACCGTGACCGGAGCGCGGGCCGGCCCCTGGGTTGTCGGGTAGGCGTCTCCCTCCGAAGCAGTGGTCACTTCCACCCGAGCTCGCAGCCCGGCGATCTCCGAGTTCTCGACGACATCGGCGTCGAACCATCTCGATCCCGCCGGGATCCCTGCAGCCACCACGGCCATGATGTGAGGGATGCTGAACTGCAGGGAGGCCAGGGTCCGCGGATCGGGGTTGAGGAATCTCGGCGAAGTCGCCTCGGCCCCGACTTCGACGGTGATCTGATCGATGTCGGCTGGCAGCATCCCGTGATCGCGAACGATTCGGTCGAGCAGATGGGCGGCCGGATCGATAGAGCCGCAGCAAGGTCGCTGTTTGAGTATCGCCGAGGTGACTGCCCAGTCCCGTCCCAGATCTCTGACCATCAGACTCGGGTCCCGCTCGTTTCCGCCGCCGATTCTCAACAGGCCGTCCAGGTCATCGAGAACTGTCGCCGGGGCGCTGACCTCATGGGTTGCCGCGATTGCGGCGAAGGAGCCAACGTGCGCGCACCATCCGGAATCCCCGAACTTGGTGCTCGGAAGATCCATTTCGCGATTCCACAGATGACCGATGGGCACCGGTGAGCAGCTGCCCGCCAGAGTGAGCGCTCGTGCCGCAGCTTCGGTTGAGAGTCGTCCTGCGGATGCCGCGGCCCCCGCCGCTCCCATCACCGAGGGGGCAGTGATACCCCAGATGTCCGCATAGCCGACGATGGTCCCGTCGATGGTTCGCAGGTAGCTACCCATCGCCGAGGAGGTCCGAACGCCGAGGTCGAAGCCCACCGCGATCGCGGAGATGAGCTCTGCACCCGAGACAGACCTCGACCGCCCGACGGACAGGGCTGAGCCGACGATGCTCGGCCCGAGGTGACAGCCGCCGGGAGAGGAATCCTCGAAGTCGAGGAGACCCGCCAGCCGACCGAGGACGTAGGCTGTCCCTGGTGCTGACCCAATCGGCATTCCGCTGGCCTCCGCGAGTGCCACTGTTCGCCCGCCTTCGGGAACGTCAGCCGAAACGAGTGCGCACACGATGGTGTCGAGCAGCAACGTCGTCGTGCGCTGCCGGACACGGACGGGAAGGTTGTCGATCGTGACTGTGCTGCAGTGAACGGCCCACGTGTCGGCGATGGTCATGAAGCCAGGTGTCCTTCCTCGGTGAGATGGTGCGCAGACCCTCCGTGTGAAGCCGTCCACTCTCGGCACCAGCGGATCTTCTGGTTCAGACCGTCCAAATTGAGCGGAGTGCCTGCGTGTCCCGCCCACGTATCGTTGCGCAGAGAAACGGTCCGGCCGTCTCCGGTCGTGGTCCGTATGGTCGTGAAGTGCCCGTCATAATCACCGGGACCGGTCTCCGGTACAGGAGCCTCCCGCACACAGATGGTCTGCATCAACGCCTGTCTCGCGGGTTCGCGCAGCTTGTCCAGGCTGAAGGAATCGAGGCCGACGCGACCATCGAGGATCGCTCCGGCCACCACATACTCCATGCTGAATCGGGCCTCGGAAACTGTCGCGGGAAGATGATCGAGCAACGGACCCGTCCCGCCGGGCTCGACGCAGATCTCAATGGAGGCGATGTCCGAGGCTGCAGGAAGTTCGCTGCTCGCGAGACATTCGATCGCGGCGTGGAGGTTCGAGCAGGTCGGGTACTTCTTGATGTTGAGCATGATCGGCTGTTCCGACCTCAACGCTGCGAAAGCTGCAGAGGCGGTCTGTTCCCTCGGTGCCCAGATGGCGGGGACCGGCGGCACAAGGGCTTCGCCTCCCCCGAAACCGGCGGCCGCCAGTTGTACCGCTTGAACGGCATTCGTCGCCGCAATGGCGGTCTGGGCAGGGATCGCCTCGTGGGTGTGCAGTTTCGTGCCGGGGGTCCAACCCGCGACCGTGAAGGCCCGCATCATCTCCTCGGCAGTGAATCCGTACAGCTTCGACAGAGCGGCAACGGCGCCGAGGCGAGCGATCGTGCTTGCCGTGTTCCACCGCTGACTTCGGTGGAGGTCGATGTCCACTGCTCGAGCAAGCACTCTCTGCACTCGATACCCGACGACGTAGGCTTCGCACTGTTCGAGCGGTTCCGCACCGATCAGCTGAGTTGCGGCATCGATGACCGGAATCATGACCGCGCTGGGATGTCCGCGGAGTTCATCCGAGGTGTCGTCGAGGTCGAGCACCGAAGCGGCTGCGGCATTGAGCCGGACTGCGGTGAGGAGGTCGGCATGGTGGTCGGTTCCGTAGATCAGGCATGGTCCTTCGACAACGTCCACGTTCTCCCGCAGCGCTGACATCGACGGCTCGGTCGATCCGGCTGCGGCGACTGCGATGGTGTCGAAGAATGCACGCCGCACGACACTGACATCCGGGCTGCTTGGGTTGAGCTCGAACCCTGCGCAGAATTCCGCGGCTGCCTCCTGCAAACCGAGCTCCGGCAGTCCATCGGTCATCGTCGCAGGTCCAGACTTGAGTAGACCAGGTCGGCAAACGCCTCGAACGCACCGTTGACCAGCCACCTCACGACTAAGACGAGGTCGTTGTCGGGGTCGACGTAGACGAAGTTGCTGCCGCTGGCACGGCCGCCTCCTCTGGCGGCGAATGCCGTCGCGGGCGCTGTAGAGTGCAGTTCCCCATTCGGATTGAGCCAGAACATCAGCCCGTATCCAGGGTTGAGGTCGCACGGCGTCACGGCTGCGTTGAAGTAGTCCCGGGTCACCACCTCGGCGCCGTGCCAAGTGCCATGGCCGAGGCACAGGCGACCGAAACGGAGCAGATCAAGCGACGACATCACCAGACCACCGCCCCAATGGCCTCCGCCGCTGACGCTGCGCAGCTCCTCCCCTCCGGGGATGGTCAGCCGTGCATTGCGATAGGCTCCCCACTCCCAATCCGTGCCGACCCCGATCGGGTCGAGGACCTCTCTCTGCAGAACCGCAGGAAGCTCCTCGCCGAATGCTGCCGTGAGAATGAAGGCGAGGAGGTTGACCCGCACATCGTTGTACTGCCAGATCCGGCCAGGCGGCACGGCACCGGCGTCGTCGTGTCTCTCGGCTCCGATGCCCGGGAGCAGGTCGACAATCCAGTGTGGCTTGCCCCACAGAGACCCCTGCCAATTGCTCGTCTGCTGCAGCAGATGCCTGAATGTCACCCCTTCGAGTGCGGAGACAGTCGGTGACACATTCTCAACGTAATGGGCCACCTGCGAATCGATGCTCGCAATGACACCGGTACGCTCTGCGACCCCCGTGAGGACGGAGAGGAAGCTCTTGGTCACCGACATGCAGGTGTCGGGTGCGTCGGTCGGCCCCCATGCATGTCTGATCTCCCCGTCGTGCCAGATCACTCCATTGCTTTCGCATCGCAGCGCCTTGACCTCCCCGAGGTCGTCGTTGTGAGGTTCGTGCTCGATGTTGCCCCGGTGCAGCGCGCGCAGATCGCGCGAGGGAACCTGGTGAGCGCTCGCGAATTTGCCGGCTTCGATCAATGTCGACATTTCAGCCGCTCACCGGTGTCGCACGGTGAGGGCGCTGCTGGGCCGCGTGCGCCAGCCCAGGGAAGCATCGTACCCAGTGATCAGGCCAGACTTCGTGAAGGTACGGTTCCTCCGGCGTGCAGTCCCGGTCATCGAACGGACACGAGCCCAGCGGCGGGTGCTCTGCTGCCAGCTCCTTCATTGACAAGGGCACCCGTGCCCGTTCGGCTTCGGGGTCGGCGATCGGAATAGCGGAGATGAGACACCGCGTGTACGGATGCGTCGTGCGCTCGTAGAGATCGTCTGCGGGAGCGAGTTCCACGATCTGTCCCCGATACATCACGGCTACACGATCGGCCATGTGCCGAACGACGTCGAGATTGTGGCTGATGAAGATCATGCTCAGATCGTTCTGCGACTGCATGTCCAGCAACAGGTTGAGAACATGCGCCTGTGAGGTCACATCGAGCGCAGAAGTGGGTTCGTCGCAGACCACGAGGTCCGGCACCAGCGCGATGGCACGGGCGATCGCCACCCTCTGTCGTTGGCCTCCCGAGAGTTCGTGGGCACGCCGCTGATAGAAGGCCGGATCGAGACCGACTGCGCCGAGGACTTCGGCGACCCGCCTTCGACGCTCGGCCTTGCTCGCGCCGGTCACCAGCAGCGGCTCCTCAACGAGGCTGATCACAGGTTTGCGCGGATCGAGACAGCCCAGTGGGTCCTGGAATACCATCTGCATTCCGCGTCGAGCCTCGATCAGGGTGCTGCCCCGCAGTGACGTGAGATCCCTGCCATTGAAGAAGATGCTTCCTTCCGTCGGCTTGTGCAGTCGAGTCGCCATACGAGCCATGGTGGACTTGCCGCTTCCCGATTCGCCGACGATGCCGAGGGTCTCTCCCCTTCGCACATCGAGGCTGACTCCGCGGACGGCGTGGATCGCTTTCTTCTTCCCGAACAGCCCGGAGCTGCGCCGGAATGTCTTGACGAGGTCCCGGATCTCCAGGACCGCGTCCCTGCTTGGTGGTGGAGCGAGCGTGCTCATGGAATCTCCTTGGATGGTGTCGGAGCAGCCGCCCACGATTCGATGGTGGCCTTCGTCGGAACCTCGAGATGGGATCTGCGCGGCCGGTCCGGCTTGGGAATCGAGTCCAGCAATGAACGCGTGTACGGGTGCTGCGGATCTCGATACAGGGAGTCGACGTCGGCATCCTCGACGATGGAACCCTGGTACATGACGATGACTCGATCTGCCAATCCGGCCACCACTCCGAGATCGTGGGACACGATGAGCACACTCATGCCTCGCCGTTGGCGTTCACGCTTGATGAGGGCGAGGATTTCGGCTTGGACGGTCACGTCGAGTGCGGTGGTCGGTTCGTCGGCGATGAGCAGCGTCGGGTCGCACGACAGTGCTGTGGCCATCATGACTCGTTGCCGCATCCCGCCCGACATCTGGTGCGGATAGTCATCGATGCGGCCGGCCGCGTCCGGGATCCCGACCGAGTCGAGAAGTTCGATCGCGCGGGCTCTCGCCTCTCTCTTGGAAGCCAAGCCGTGGATGATGAGTGGTTCGGCGACTTGTTCTCCGACTGTGAGCACGGGGTTCGGCGAACCCAAGGCGTCCTGGAAGACCACTCCGAAGTCGCGACCGCGGATCCGGTTGAGCTCAGGCACGGACAGACTCTGCAGGTCGATGCCCTGAAACGTCACTCGGCCGGTGACCCCGTCGGGAGGACAGGAGATGAGACCCACGCTGCCGAGGACCGCGGTGGATTTGCCGCTGCCGGACTCCCCGACGACGGCGACGGTCTCACCCTTCTCCACGGTGAAGCTGATTCCCTTCACTGCCTGAGTCGAGGAGTCGGAGCCGCCGTAGCGCACCGTCAGGTTCTCCACGGAAAGAAGTGGTCCCTCGAAGTCGTCATTCGTCTTGCGCGGCTGAGTCCGAGGCAGGTGCCGCTGTTTCACAGTGTTCATCGGTTCACTTTCATGAATGTGTCCGGGCTCAGGACTTCTGATAGGGATCGAAGATGTCGGTGAGGTACTGTCCCAGGACGTTGATCGCGAGCACTGCCAACATGATCGCCAGCCCCGGATAGAGGACGGCGTCCGGTCGACTCAGCATGTACTGCCGACCGTCGCTGAGCATCTGACCCCATTCGGGGACCCCCGGCTCGAGCCCGATTCCAAGGAAGCTGAGCGCGGAGATCGTGAGAATGCACTCGGCCATGCGCACCACGGCCAGAGCTGTCATCGTGGCGCTGATGTTGGGGACCACATGGTCGAACATGATTGTCAAAGTGCGCCTTCCGCTGAGCCGTGCGGAAGCGAGGAAGTCGTGGGATCGCACGGACAGCGTGGCGGCGCGAGCGACCCGGGCGTAGAGCGGGAATGTGTAGAGTACGACTCCGAAGACGAGGCTGGGGGTTCCCGACCCTGCCACCGCCATGAAGGCGATGGCGAGAACGATGCCTGGGAACGACAGGAAGACGTCGAGGATTCGCATCAGCGCGTTATCGACGATTCCACCGATGTACCCGGCGAAGGTGCCGAGGAGCCCGCCGACGACCGATGCGATGATATTGGCCACCAGAGCCAGCCCCAGCGTGTAGCGAGCTCCATGGACTATCCGCGACCACAGATCGCGTCCGAGCGCATCTGTTCCCAGCCAATGCTCTGGGCTGGGGTCCTGCATGACAGCTGACAGGTCCTGTTGACCCGGTTTGAACTGGGTGAACAGATCCGGGAACACCACCATGATTCCCATGAACGTCAGTATCATCAGCGACAGCGCGGGGAGTGGTTTGCGCACCATCCTCGCGAACGCGTAGCGGATCGACTCGTCGTTCTGGGCGCCTTTGAGCCGCGCGCTCTTCGACCTTCTGAGGACGACTGTCGGGACCGGCTCGACAGTTGAGCCGGGAGTCGAGAGCCCTTCCGCCTGAGTGGGTCGCGTGTGATCTTCTGTGGGTGAAGTCATGACATACCGATCGGTTGTGAGTGCACTGCGCTCATGAGGAGGCGTGCGCAGTTCGTGGGTCGAGCACGCCGTAGAGAACATCGACAGCGAGGTTGACGAAGATGTACACGAAGGAGAAGAAGAGAATGAGTCCCTGGATCACGGGGTAGTCACGGACCATGAGGGAGTTGATGAGCAGTGTGCCGATTCCCGGCCAAGCGAACACGGTTTCGATGACGATGACCCCGGAGAGCAGTGATCCCGCCTCCAAACCGATCATCGTGACCGCCGGCAGGAGGGCGTTGCGCAGCACGTGGTGGCCCATGACGCGTCGGTTCGAAGCGCCTTTCGCCCTTGCGCTCCAGACGTAGGCCTTGCCGACTTCGCCGGCAACGCTGGCCCGAGTCAGTCGCGCGACCATCACTGACGGAGGCAACGCCAGTGTGATGGCTGGCAGTATCACGCTCGAGGGCGCATTGTTGCCGCCCACGGGGAACCAGCCGAGCTGTCCTGCCAGGTAGACGAGAAGGGTCAGGCCCAGCCAGAAGTTCGGAATCGAGAGTGTCCCCACCGAGCCGACCAGGATCGCCTTGTCGAATCTGCTTCCCGGACGCGATCCGGCGATGAGTCCGAGGCTGAGTCCGATGACGGATGAGAACACGAGAGCAACAGCGGCGAGCTGGAGCGAAGCACCGAGGCGGCTGCCGATCTCTGCGGTGACCGGCGCCTTGGTGAGGATCGAGTTGCCGAGGTCTCCCTGCAGCAATCCTGTCAGGAATGCCCAGTACTGGGTGAGCATCGGTTCGTCGAGGCCGAGCTCCTGGCGGATGTTCTCGACAAGTTCTGGTGTGGCTTGGGGCCCAGCGATCATTGCAGCAGGGTCGCCTGGCATGAGTCGGCTCATCATGAATACGAGGAACGAGACAGCGATCATGATCGGCAGCGCCTGCATCACCCGTCTGACGATGTACGTCGTCATGGTCGGCCACCTCGCCGACCGTGGGCTTCGCTGGGTGAGTGAAGAGTCATTTCTCGTCCTTGAGTTGAGCTGTCACGACACCGCCGGAGCAGTGCCTTCATAGATTCCAGGCTAGGCAACGCCAAGACTTCCGTCTATGGCAGAGCATGTCCTGTTTGCATAACTTCAATATCCATTCAGGTATCAATTGAAGCTTGATCAATGGAAGGGAGATCGATCTTGACAGTGGTCCAGCTTACGAAAACGAAGCGCCTTCATCGCTGGATGTCTCAGCGATGAAGACGCCTCGGAAGGACGATGGCCGGCCGTGCGGATTCGTCAGTGAGGTGTTCGGTTCAAGCCCGCCCTCATCACCCTTCCTTCGGCTTCGCGGTGAGGAAGTTGACGTAGGTCATGGGATCCTCATAGATGGTTTCCAGCGCCGTCGACTGACCGTTGACATCGTTGATCTCGAACATATAGAGACCGAGCGCCTGGTCGAAAGCAGTCTGTTGGAGCTCCTCTTCGAGGGCCGCGCGCTTCCCCTCATCGAATTCTGCTGACGCCTCTTCTCGCAGCTCAGTCAGCTTCGGCACACAGTGGTGACCGAGTGCCCACTGGGACTTCGTACAGCCGTCCCATTGCTCGTACAGTGCTTCGACCGCTCCCGGAGACCAAGCCATATAGGCAGTTTGGAGCTTGTCGGAGAACATATCCTTCTGCAGTGTCGGCCAGTCGCCGATGGCGTTGGTCGTCGCCTTGAAGCCCACCTCGTTGAGCTGCTGAGTCACTGCCTCAGCAACCACCTTGTCCTGAGGGTAGCGGCCCACCGGTGTGGTGATCGCGACTTCTGCGCCGACCGCACCGGCCTCCTCAAGAAGCTTCTTCGCTTTCTCCGGATCGTACTCGTACTGCCCGACCGGCGCGAAGCCCTGTGCAGCGCTGCCGGCCGAGCCCGTCGCCACCTTGGCCTCTCCATTGAGAAGTTCTTTGGCGATCTGCTCCTTGTTCACCGCATGGTTTGCGGCCTGACGCACCTTGACATCGTCGAAGGGCTCCTTCGTCGCATTGAGAGAGTACTGGGCGAAGCGCCCTGCCACCTTGATCAGTTCGACATTGCCATTCGACTCCAGCTGATCCGTGCTTGTCGACGGAATGTTGTAGGCGAAGTCGACCTCTCCGGATTCCAGCTGCAGTACGCGCGTGGTGTCCTCTGCAACAATCCGCCATTCGACTGTGTCGAAGACGGGCGCTTCTCCCAGCACCTCCGCGTTGTACTCAGGATTCTTCTCCAGGCTGACCTTGGATCCGTTGGCCCAGTTCGTGATCTTGTATGGCCCTGTGCCGACCGGATTGCTGCCTTTCTCATCCCCGAACTCCTCCATGGACGGAGACACCATCTGCGACATCGGCGGATGGGAGAGAATCGAGGTCATGAGCAGCGCGTACGGCTCACCCGTATCGAGGACGACCTGAGAATCCGAGATGGTCTCGCAACCGTCCACGACATTCCACCGGGCCGACGCTCCGTATGAGGATTCAGGGTCGATGAGCCGATCGACGTTGTAGCAGACGGCTTCGGCGTTGAACGGCGTTCCGTCGCTGAAGGAGATTCCCTCCTTCAGGTTGATCGTCCATTTCGTCTTGTCTTCGCTGACCGAGTAGTCCTTGGCGAGCACCGGCTGCGGTTCGCCCTTTTCGTCCTTCATGAACAGGGGCGAGTAGATCAGACCGTTGAGGGCATAGTTGGCATAGTCCGCGGCATCGGCTGGGTCCAAGCTCTTCGGTTCAGTGCTCGCAGCGATGGTCAGCTGCTCGGGATTCTGGTCGGTCGTCGCCGACGACGAGCCTCCACAGGCCGCCAGCCCGGCGACCAGGGCGGCTGTCCCGGCCGCCGCGACGGTCCGTTTGACCGGAGAGCGCAGGACTGGCCTCCTGAGGTTGATCATGATGGTTCCCTTCATTGAGAGCAGGAGAAGTAGTTCTTCACGATTCGATCAGCTGTCGCCTCGCGCGGGTTGGATCCACCGGCCCCCGCGGTGCCTCGATCGTCCGAATAACGTGATTGAGTCGAGAACGTGAAAGCGGCTGCTCAGCGTCGAGCTCTGACTTCGAATGCTTCGGCAGACCGTGTCCGGCTGCCTGGTCGCAATCGACGTCACTTCCAGCGAGGTGCATCTGATGTGTCTCCACACTAGAAGTTCCGAGGACCAAGGTCTATGACTTACCGTGTCCCATTTCGCAATCATTGATTGCCTCTAGGGAATGGCTGATTCCCGTTGGTTCAATCAGTGGGAGTTCATCGCACCGTACTTGTTGACGAGGTTGCGGAAACTCCTGAGTACATCATTGTCTTCCCCGCTCCGCCACGCGTGGTAGACCTGAATGTACGGGACAGGGTTCGTCACCCTGACCGTGCGAATACCTGGGCGACCCGGTCGCACAGTCCGCTCGACCACGAGCGCAACACCTTCGCCGGCCGCAACGAGGCTGAACAGCATCGGGGTGCTTGTGGCCATGTGTTCGATCCGCGGCGTGAATCCCGCCTTGGACGTCGCCTCCAAGGTGGCATTGAGAGTTCCTCCCCCGAGGCTGGGATGATAGACGACGAATTTCTCCAGCGCGAGCCTCGCCAACTCCACCGATTCGCCGACGATCGGGAACTGGTCGGGCACCGCCAGGACGAGCTCATCCTCGTATGCGTCCTCAAGTTCGATCCCCGGCTCACCGACAGCGCCGGCCCGCACCTGTCCAAGATCGAGATGATGGTCCCGCAGCCGTTCCACCTGTTCGGTGGTGTGCATTTCGTGGAGCTCGAGGTGGGTATCGGGATGCAGGAGCCTGAAAGCCGTCAGAGCACTGCCGAGTATGTCGAGTCCCGCGCTCTCGATGTAACCAACTCGATAGGTGGCGCCCAACCCCTGGCTGACTTCCCGTGCCGTGCGCTTGGCGCGGTCGAGATGCTCGACGAGCAGACGCGCATCTTTGAGGAACGCCTGACCCGCAGGAGTGATCTCCACTCGACGGGAGGTTCGTTCGAGCAGCTGAGTCTCGAGAGACTTCTCCAACGTTCGGATCATCTTGCTCAGCGGTGGCTGGGTGATGTGAAGGCGATCGGCGGCCCTGCCGAAATGCAGCTCTTCGCACACCGCGATGTAGGCCTTGAGTTGCGAGAACGTCGGATCAATAGCCATAGCTATATCAATACATGAAGAATAGGACTCAAACAACTATAGACCGGAGGAATTCTGCTCCCTATCGTCGTAACAAAGGCTGACGACCAGCCCGAAGTTCCCCGATTCTCAGATGAAGGATTTCTCATGCACCCACTCAGCAACATACGAGTCGTCGAGATCGCCAATTTTCTTGCCGGGCCGTTCTGCTCGATGCAGTTGGCAGACCTCGGTGCCGACGTGATCAAGGTCGAACCCCCGAACGGCGGCGACAAGGAACGTGCGTCCGCTCCCTTCATCAACGGTGAGGGTTCAGGATTCATGCGCTTCAATCGCAACAAGCGGTCAGTGGCCATCGACCTCAAAACGGAGGAAGGCATTGAGACCACCTGTAAGCTCATCGACGAAGCCGACATCCTCGTCCAGAACCTTCGCCCCGGCTCAATGAACAGGCTGGGACTCGGCTACGAGGCGATGCATGCCCGCAATCCGGAACTCATCTACATCTCAGCCTCTGGCTGGGGTCAGTCGGGACCGTTGGCATTGCACCCCGGCCTCGACATCATGGCTCAGGCGCGCAGCGGGATGATCAGCGTGACGGGCCCAGAAGGCGGGGAAGGCGTCAAGGTCGGTTTTCCGGTCTGCGATCTGGTATGTGGGATCTACGGTGCGCTCGGAGCAGTTGCTGCGCTGCAGGCTCGGAACGAAACGGGGCTCGGCCAGCACATCGACGTCAATCTCTTCGAATCAGGAATGTCGCTAGCCGTCTGGGAGGCCGCTCGCTATTTCGCCAACGGAGATGTTCCGGTCCCGCAGGGAACCGCGCATGCCATCAGCGCCCCCTACCAAGTCCTCAAGGCCGCCGGCTCCTCTTCATTTGCGGTGGGCGCCGTCACCCCCTCCGCATTTGAGGCACTGTGCACGGTGACCGGAACGACCGAGCTCCTCGATGACGAACGATATGTTGACAAGAACACGCGCCGAGCGCATCGGAACGAACTCGTGGCAGCGTTGGAGGCCGCCACGACGACGAAGCCGGCATCGCATTGGGTCGCCGAGCTCGAGAAGGCGGGGGTGCCCTGCGCTCCCGTCCAGTCGTATGACCAGTCGTTCAACGACGAGCATCTCCTCGCCCGTGAATTCTTCTGGGATTCAGAACATCCAGCCGCCGGACGAGTCAGGCAGATGGGTTCGGCGATGAGCTTCTCGGAGACTCCGACTCGAAGGGACAGCGCCGGGCCGATGCTCGGAGAGCACACCCGCTCGGTCCTCAGTGATCTCGGATATGCACCCGATCGCATTGACATGCTGCTGGAGAGTGAAGTCATCGCTCAGGCCGAGGTTCCGACTGCCCAGGAGCAGGAAGCGGTTCCAGCACATGCATGAAACAGTCGACAGATCGCTGGACACACGGTCCCAGGATTACTTCACCACACACGTCGGCTCGAGTCTGTGGGTGACGTTCAACCGTCCCGAGTCGCTCAATGCGCTGACTTCGGACATGTACGAGGGAATTCGGCAGGCATGCAGAAGAGCCGAATCGGATCCAACCGTCACGTCCTTAGTCTTCGGCGGAGTTGACGGAAGTCGACGCTCGTTCGCCGCGGGATCCGACATCACTGCTGTCGCCGACATCCTCGACTGGGAGACCTACCGCGACTACGAAGACGGCATCAGCGAGATCATCTCTGCCATCCAGAATCTCTCGATTCCGACCGTTGCAGCCATCGCTGGGCCATGTGTCGGCGCGGGTGCGACTCTCGCGCTCGCCTGCGATCTGCGCGTTGTCGCCGATTCTGTGAAGCTGGGCTATCCGATGGCGCGGACGACCGGCGGAACGCTGCCGCCTGCGACGTACGTGCTCCTCGCCAGTCAGGTGGGAATTCCCCGCGCCCTGGACATGCTGCTGAGTTCGCGCCTGATCAGGGCACAGGAGATCGTGGCTGCAGGTCTTGCCGCAGAGGTGGTGCCCGAAGTCGAACTTGACGAGGCCACGAAGAAGCTGACAGAACGCATCAGCACGAGCGCTCCTCTATCGCTGAAGGCCTCGAAGACCGAGATCCGCAGGCTGCGTGAGCGCCTGGCCGAAGGAGCCGTCGACGACGTCCGCCAATCCGTTTTCGAATCCGCGGACTACCGGGAGGGCCTCACGGCCTTCCTCGAACACCGGCCTCCGGTCTGGACCGGTCGCTGATCATTGAACGTCGGCTGCCGGCCGAGAAGAGAGGAATCCCCATGGGAGAAGTCACTGTCACCGTCGAGGACTCGATCGCCATCGTCTCGATCACGAACGTCGGCAAGCGAAATGCCTGGACCCGTGCGATGCGCAGGGAATTCGTGAGAATTCTGGCTGACTGCGGAGACGGGACCGTCGACTGCCAAGGCATCGTCATCACCGGTGGTGCCCCCGAGGCATTCTGCGCAGGTCAGGACCTCGACGATGCTGTCGACTGGTCGGAAACCGATATCGAGACGGAGATGGCCGAGCTCAAGACCACTTATGATGCAGTCCGCTTCTGCCCGAAGCCCGTGGTTGCGGCGATCAACGCCGTGGCAGCTGGTTCCGGATTCCAAGTGGCACTGTGCTCCGACAGCATCGTCTCTCACCCCGACGCCCGAATGGGTCAACCCGAGGTGAGAAGCGGAATGGCAAGCGCAGTGGGTGCCCGCCTGCTGCAGATGTGCGTCGGGTACGCCCGGATGAAGGAAATGATCCTCAGCGGTCGACTCCTGTTCGGCCACGAGGCGCACAATTATGGTCTTGTCACTCACCTGGTGCCATCGACGGCAGTCGTCAGCACCGCCAAGGATACTGTCCGGAGGTTCGCCGCAGTCCCTGCCGAATCATTCGCCGGCAGCAAGATCGGACTGGCGGAGTCCTTTGATTCCGAGTTCCTCCAGGCCTTCGCGGATACGGTGAACAACCAGAAGAAGCTCCAGGTGAACTCTGTGGCGAAGAGCCTGCGCAACGGCACCTCGGCTTGAGGTGATGGCGGCCCGGCCTGAGGTGATGGCGGCCGGGCCTGAGCTGATCGCTCAACAGTCCTTCTTAATCACCCAAGCTGCCATCTCACCCGCGACCACCCCTATGTATCTCAACGCGTCGCGCGGACTTCGTCGGCTATCCTGCCGCCGCAGGAAGAGCACAATGTGCCGGCTCCTCCCTGCCTCCGGAAGTGCGAGTTCGAACCGTAGAGGTCGACGATCCGCTCGAATTCGACCTCATCGAAGAAGTCGACCGCTCCAGAGCCGAATCCTTTCGCGACCTCGATCGCGAACCGAGTGGCGGCCTCGATGTCGACCGCATGGCTGGCACCCGTCGCGCAGCCGGCCACCGCGGTGACCGTGGTCAGTGCGACGCCGACCACCGGCGCGTCGGTGGCGACGGCCGGCTGCATGATCGAGTTCACGTGGTGCAGCCCATTGCCGTAGGGCGTGATGTCCTGCTGGGTGATCGGGAACACCCGAGCATGATCCCCCGTTACGGTTTCGAGAACCCCGATGAGGTCTTCGCTGACGCGGAGGAGGTACCCATCCTTCGCCGTCGGCGTGATGCTGATGCCGCGGTGGTTGAGCAGCCGGTTGCCCTTCGTCGTGTCGATCGACACGATCGCGTCCATTTCGGAGCTGACCTCATGGGCATTCATCTCCTCGATCTCCACCACGGAGTTCATGAATGGCACCGGATCATGGGGCTGAGTCGGGGCATCGGGATCGATGTGCGTCGCGACGATGACGTCGCCGACCAACCTGTCACCCTGCGCGGCCATGGCGCACAGCTTGGCCGCCGCCGACAGCGCCGCAGCGGCCCCGTCCCCATCGGAGACGAAGCCGATGAGTTCGGGACGGGCACCCAGACCGCCGAGGCGACCGAGGATTCCCAGCGTCCGGGCACGACCGCCGAATCGCTTTCCCTCGGTTCCGGGAATGATGATCCTGATGAAGTCTGTGGAGCCCTTCTCCCCTGTCACGACTTCGGACTCGAACTCGACGAAGTCGGGGGCCGAAGCTTCCAACGCCTCGATGACGCCGGCGGCAGACGCCTGCGGGGAGTCGAGCAGATCGAGGACGGAGAGCACATGAGACAGCATGTCCCTCACCTCTTCCGCACCGAGTCGAGCAGCTTGGACACGAGCGCGTAGCCGTCCTGCCGAATGCCGTCGTGCTGGTACTCGTTGGTGATGTGGAGATCGACCCCGCCGATGCGCTCCGCGGTTTCCACGGAGAGCTCGTAGGGGACGAACATGTCATCGACGTACACGGCCGCCGCCACCGGCACCGTGTTGGCGGCGAGCGCCTCGTCATCGAAAGGGTCGGAGAGGCCTTCGGCCGACGCCAGCGCCTCGGCGGCGGCGGCGAAGGGCACGAGCGCCGGGTCCTGCTCGAACTGCCAGGGGAAGACCATCTCACCGGTGAACCGAAACTGGCCGTCACCTCGGCGGCGCTTCGGTGAGAATTCCTCGAGTTCCTCCCGCACCCGGTGAGCCGCCCACGCCGTGGGCGCGCCGCGGGAGTAGATGGACTCGTGCAGCAGCGCATACAGCGGGCGCCGGGCGAAGGAGACCACGTCCTCGACGTCGCGGAGGAAGACGTCGCTGAGACGCGGGCCTCCAGGCGTCTCGATGAACGCCGTCTCCAGCTGATAGCTGAGTGCGCGGAACCCCGCATCGGATCCCAGCTGGATGCCGAGCGTCTGCAGCCGTTCGACGCTCAGCCTCTCTCCGCTGGGAAGGTGCTCGTCGACACGATCGAGGTGGTCGACGATGTCCCAGATCCTGTCCTCCGCGGCAGGGAAAGTCGCAAAGAACTCGTCACTGCGCCGCGCGGTCGCCGCCAGAGTGTGCCGATACACTTCATCCGCGTTCCCACTCAAGGTGGGCAGACCGGCAGTGATCATCACCTCGCGCAGGGACTCCGGGCATTTCGACAGATAGGACACTGCGAGGAAACCACCGTAGCTCTGCCCCAGCACGGACCACTTCTCGATGCCCAAGTACCGCCGCACCGCCTCGGCGTCGGCGATGATCGCATCGGCACGGAAGTGTGCGGCATACTCGGCGAGGCCTCGGGCGTCGAGGCCGTCAGGGATCGACTCCCTGCTCAGGGGCGTGGACAATCCCGTTCCTCGCTGGTCGAGCAGGATCACACGGAAGTCCTCGAGCGCTCGCTTCAGCCATCCGTTCGCTCCGGCCGGACGGTCCGCTTTGTTGCCCGGACCGCCCTGGAACCACAGCAGGTGAGGAAGCTGCCTGTCCAACTTGTCGACCGCTGCGACTTCACGGGCGAACACGGTGATGGTCTCCTGCGGGTGAGCATGGTCGAGGGGAACCTCGATGAAGTGCTCGGTGAACTCGAGCCCGTCGATTCGACGAGGAGCGTTCGATCGCTGACGGGTCGCCATCAGTATCCCTCGATGCCCATGCGCCGGCAGATCTCGACGATCTCGGGGTGCATGTACTTGCCGTCCACTTCGATGGGAGTTCCGTCGAGGAAGATCGACGGCAGATTCATGCTGGCATCGGTGTGTGCCGCGGCGGACCAGTAGTCGCCGCCGATCCAGCTGCCCTTGGTGCCCATCCCGAATTCGACCGTGCCGAACACGCGCTCGTCCTCGACGATCCGTCCGGTCAGCGCCGGCACTCCCGGGTTGAAGCCGAGGCTCCAGTGGGCCAGGCGGTACATGTTGGGATCGTCGAAGGAGGCCATCCAGTTCGCGTAGGTCGCCGCGTCGGTGCCGGGACCGGTGATGTCCGTGATGGCGCCGTTCTTCACTTCGCAGCGGATCTCAGAATTGAGCAGACCGAGCTCATTCGGCGGCCAGGCCCCGCCGTCGAAGACGACGACCCCGTTCTGAGTGTCCTCGTAGGGGTTGAACGAGATCTGCCCCGAGAGCATGACCGACTGACCGGGTTCGGTGGCGGGAAGGCCACGGAGGTTGATCGGACGGTCACCGATCGTCGCCGAGATGTCGGTGCCGGCCGGGCTGGTGATCCTGATCTTCTCGGCCTGCTCGAGGAGACGGACGAGTGCCCAGCCCAGGTCGGTGACCTCCTGATAGTCGACGCGACCGACCGTGTCGACGAGCATCTGCACATCCATTCCAGTGAGGTTGATGTACCGGCAGCCGTTGCCCAGGGCGACCCGGAAGGCTTCGGAGTGCATGATGTAGCCGAGTTGGAATTCGATCCAGACGTCCGCTTCGGCGATGGCGGCTGCGATCGGCGCCGGCGGTTCGACAGCGCTGGTCGAACTGGTCGGGTAGCGGATCACCGTCGGCTGGGCGCCCACCGCGTAGGCGGCTGCGGCAGTCACGTCGACGACGCGCATATCCGTGGCGGTGTCGGCCGTGATGACGAGGTTCTCGCCCTTCTTCACAAGCATGATCTCTTCGATCAGTTTGCGCGCTCCCAGGGTCGCCTCGTAGTCGAGGTAGCTCGCGTGGCTTTCGATGCGGCTGACAACTTCCATGTGTTTCTCCTTCAGTGGCGGTGCCGGGAATCGGCTCCGGGGATTGGGTCGATGGTTCGGTGAGTCAGGTGGTCGGTGGGTGATCGGCGGGACGGTGCTTGGGGATCTACTTGAAGACCTGAGCAGTTCCCCAAACGGCATCTCCGGCGATGATGCCGGCTCCGAAGAGGACGATCTCGTTCTCGCCCTTCTCTCCGCGCAGCTTGGTCCAGACGAGACGGGCGACGATTGCGATCATGACCAGCCACCCGGCCCATGGCGTGGTGATGAGCAGACCGGTGGCCAGGAGCACGCCCATTTGACGTTTCGCTCCTCCGACGAGTTGGATCAGGGCTCCGGGGACTGCCCAGAGAAGCAGGCTCGTCCAAATCGAGGTGTCGCTGAGCCCGGCGGAGATCGTGTCCGCGAACACCTGCGACACCGGCGGAATCTGGCCGCTCGACAGGAACGAGTCCCAGAGCAGGGCCACCATGGCGATGGCGACGAAGAATCCGACGAGTGAGGCGAGGAACTGCTGCTTGCGTCCCGCGAGTTCGTACTCGGTGTAGGGTCGTTCGCCTTTGCGCAGGATCCATCCGGCCTTGAGGTCGTACCCCATGTCCGCGAAGGCAGGGCCGGTGGCGGAGCAGTATCCGACCAGCAGCGCGAGCGGGATCAGGGGAATGCCGATGAGCATACCGATGATGAGGAAGATCAGCGTCACGGCGAATGCGGGGAACCAGCCGGAGTGCATGGCCGCGAGACCGACGATGATCTCGTGGATGATCGCCGCGACCGCGGCGAACAGGACCCAGCCGATGAGAGCCCAGACGCTCATCTCCTCCCACAGGCCACCGGCGACGGCGAGGATGATCGCTCCCGCGACGTAGAGGACGAAGCCGTTGGCGAGTGCGCCACGCAGCCGCTTCGGAGTGACTGTCGGCAGCTCGGCCGGGTCCGGCTCCTGGCCCTCGTCCAGCGACGCGACGTCGACCTTGGGCTTCTTGCGGAGCAGGATTCTGACGGCCTGTCCCAGCGCCACCAGCCCGGCCCCGATCATGACTCCGTGCGGAATGTACATGCTCGCCAGATCGATGTTCCACAGCTGCGGGACGTACTGATTGATGAGCAGCCCGAGTCCGAACATCGACAGTGCCCAGAGATTTCCGAGGAACGCGACGCCCATCGCCGACATCGGCAGGCCGAAGAAGGATCCGATGAACCCGACGACTCCGCCTCCGGCGAGGATCCAGGCACGCTTCCCGCCTTCGTCTCCTGCCTTGATCGTCTCAGCGGCGGCGACCCCGGGAGGCCACGCCGAGGTGGCGGGGAGGAATTCGGAGCCGAACGCCCGATAGAGCACGAAGCCGTCAACGACCAGCGCGAACGACGCTCCGATGAACATCGGCCAGACGAGATCGCCACGGCCCATCACGAAGGGAATGGCAATCGGGGCGATGAGGGCGTTCGACGCCGCGAAGGTCGAGGCCGAGATCGCGCTCTGGGCGAGGTTCTGCCGATGGACGTTGCGCATCTTCTGGAACCCGAGGATCGACAGTCGTCCGATCACCATGGCGACCAGGGCACCAATCACCGAGGTGTTGGCGGAGATCCCGAGCGTCGTGATCAGCCGCAGGCCGATGAGAGAACCGCCGACGCAGAGGACGATGAGAAGAATGAGGGTCAGCGGTTCGAATGTCCGCGGATGGTTGGGAGAGGCTGGTTTGTGGGAGAGCTGTGGGTCTGTGGGGCTGTTCGTCATTGGCTGCACCACCTGGTCGTGGCCGAACCTGCTGCGTCAGCGTGGGCTCGGCGGAAACAATCATGAGTGCGAGAATCCGGCCGGTTCGTGACCGTCATCACCGCGCTCTCGATTATTCCCATGTGTTCCCACAGAGTGAAAGAAAAACCCTGTATTTGGGTTCCAGAGCGTTCGGCCCGCTCATTGAGTCTGCGACTTCGTAGACTGACCGCATGAGCACCGTGTCGAACCGGCAGCCACGACCCACTCTGCAGACGGTCGATCGCGCCCTGGAGATTCTGCTGTCCTTCAACGAGGAGCGGGAGGAATGGGGTGTCTCCGAACTCGCCGAGGAGTTCGGGCTGAGCCAATCGACCGCACAGCGCCTCCTCGCGGCCCTGGCCGACAGAGGGTTCCTTCGGGTCATGCCCTACAGCCGGCGTTACCGTTTGGGTCCCACGCTGTGGAGGATGTCCGCGCTGTGGGAGCGCACGGGCGGGCTGGCCGCGTTGGCAGATCCGACGCTCAAGGACCTGAGCTCCCGCAGCACCCGAACGGCGCTGTTCGCCATCCCCGACGGAACCCATATCCGCGTGGTTGCGATCGTCGATGGCGACAACGGTCCACTCTGGCAGCACTCCGTGAAGAACGAGCTGTATCCGGCGCACGCCGGGGCCGCGGCTCGCGGCTATTTCGCCTTCCTCGACCCGACCGAGCGGAAGGCACTTCTCTCCGACCGACCGTTCGGCCGGTTCTCCGAGGCGACAACCGTTGACCGCGATGAGCTCGAGGCACAGTTCCGCAGCGCAGCTGAAGTCGGCTATGCGATCTCCGAAGGTGAGTTCGACCTGCAGACGAGGGCGCTGGCGGTGCCGGTCTACGTCGGCCGACGGCCCGTCGCCTCCCTGTGCCTGATCGAGAATGCGTCAGCCGAGGCCGCGGAACCTCTCCGAGATCTGGTACCGCTGCTCCACGAGGCGAGTGAGGCGCTGACGCGGAGCTTGACGCAGACGGCGGCGCGTCACCATCGCCGCACTCCGCTCCCCCGCTCCACCCGGTAGTCCGGCCAGGGCAGGTCGATGGGCGGTTCGAAGTCCGGCGGCAACAAGGCCGGCATCGGTTCGGCGGCGACCCGGGTCTCGAACTCCTCCTTCGCCTCGGCGAGGACGTCGGGCCGTGTGAGCAGGTCGAGAAAGGTTCCGGCCACCGTCTTTCCGGCGGTGACGATCGTCGGAGCGATTGTCTCCGGCATCCCGCCCAGGGCGTTCATCACCCACGCCGGATACGGGCCGGCCCCGGGTATTGAGCTCAGTGCCGGGCGAGCGACATAGAACCGGACGAGTGGCGCATAGTGGCTCATCTCGACGTAGTCGTCGCTCGTCCAGTTCCGCTGCCATGCCGGCATCTGATCACGCAGCAGTCGCTCGGCCTCCTGCGGGGTGATGAGCTGCTCGGTCTCGGGGAGGAATGGATGATCGCCGGCCTCAAGCCCCAGCGAAAGTTGGATCTCCTGGGCACGCGCCACCGCCTCAGCATCGTAGTGAGGCGGCCCCACCTCGGCGAGGTTGTCGAAGAGCACCGAAGCAAGCGCATGATTCGTCCGTCCCGGGCGGCTGCGGGCGATCCACCGCTCCTCGACGGTGCAATGGCCCATCATCGCGGCGGCTTCGGCGTTGCGGTCAAGGACGGCGAGGATGTGCTCGGCCATCTCGATGTCCGGGGTGCGCCAGGAGAACTGGATTCGCGCGACCCGTTGGGGCAGGTTGTCCGCCGTCGCCTGACCGTCGGCGAGGATCGCGTCGGAGAAGCTCCAGCCGCCGCTGGCCGGCAGCATCGAGTCGAGCATCGCCCGCGACGAGGTGTACATCTGCGTCAGCGCCAGATTCGCTCCCGGCGCCCGAGCCGCCGAGTGGGAGGCGGGGATGGGCGAATGCGGGTCCGCGGTCGAGTGCTGCCAGGTCTCCGGGGCATCACAGATGAAGGAGTAGACCTTGCTGTAATAGGCCCCGCACTGGGTGTCCCAGCGCGCGGTGTTGCACAGCGGCAGCATGTAGAAGGGGTGGAAGGACACGATCGCATCGGCGTCGTCGTAGTAGCCGCGCAGACCGTGGACGACCTTCGAGCCGTGCATCTTCTCCGCCGGCTCTCCCGTGTAGAGCAGTGTGCCGGTGATTCCGTGCGCCTCCATCGCGTGCTTGGTCGCGAGCAGTCCCGCCAGGGTCGAGATCCCCAGCGCCGAATGCGGGTCGGTGTGCCCGGGTGCGAACCGCGACAGTCCTTCCCGTGGTTCCTCATGCGTCCTCGCAGCTTGGCTGTTGCCGGGCACGGCGTCGTATTCGGCGTAGGTGAGCAGGGTCGGGCCCTCACCGTTCGTCCACCGGGCGCTGAACGCTGTGGGCATCCCGGCCGAGCCGTCCTCGACCTCGAAGCCCTCGGCTCGCAGGCGTCGGACGTACCAGGCCTGGGAGTCGTACTCCCGCCACGCGGGTTCCGCGAGTTCCCAGATGTGAGTGTGCCAGTCGAGGAGTTCGCCGAGGTGGGCCTCGATCCACTCCCGGGCGGTCTCCTTCGCCGAGGCGGCTGTGCCCTTCTCGCCCCCGCTCACTTCTCCGCCTGCGACTCCGATGACCCGCCGAACCGGCGCGACCCGTCGACCCAGGTCTCGAGCACGGGGATCGCCGCGATCTCCGGCCCGGGCGTCACCAGCGGGTCGGCCCCGAGGACGGCGAAGTCGGCGCGTTTGCCCACGGTCAGCGACCCGAACTCCCGCTCCCGCCCCAGGGTGATCGCTCCTTCGAGGGTGTGTGCGCGCAGGGCCGCCTCGGCGGAGATCCGCAGCGAGTCGGGTCCGAGCTGATGGCCGCGTCTCGTCACTCGCGTGACCGCGGTCTGGATCGCCTCGAGCGGTCGCGGCTCCGCCACCGGCGCGTCCGACGACAGAGTCGCCGGCACCCCGGCTGCCAAGAACTCGCCGAGCGGATTGAACCGTTCGCCGGGGGTGCCGATGGCCTGCTCGACCCCTTCGCCCCAGTTGTAGTAGTGCTGGGTCTGGTTGACGGGCCGGATCCCCAACCGCGCCATCCGCTCGATATCTGCCGGATCCGGCAGACCGCAGTGCTCGATGCGGTGGCGGGCGTCGGGATCGGGGCGATCGGCGAGCGCCGCCTCGATCGCGTCGACGACCATCCGGATCGCGGTCGGCGACTGAGCGTGGGTCGCCGTCTGCAGCCCCACCGCATGGGCCCGGTGGACGAGACCTGCGTACTCCTCGGGCGAATGGTAGAGCTGGCCCGTGCGGCAGGGGTCGCCGACGTACCCTTCCGGGAAGTAGGCGGTCCACCCACCCAGGGTGCCGTCGGCGTAGAGCTTGATCCCCGCCGCAGACAGGAAGGCGTTGCCGAAGGGTCCGGTGAGACCGAGTTCGAGCACCGAGTCGAGGAGGTGGGAGAGGAAGTACATCGACACCCGCAGATTCAGCTGCCCGCGGTCGACAAGTTCGAGGTAGGCGGCGAATTCCCGCTTCGAGACCTGGGCGTCGCCGAGAGCCGTGACACCCCCGGAGAGGAACTCGCGTTGGACGAGGTCGAGCTGACGCTGGTGTTCGGCGGGTTCGTCGCCGAGGTGGAAGTTCGGTCCGTGATGACCGATCTTCACCCCGTGGAGCCCGGTCAGCGCATTGCACGCGGCGTCGGAGAGCTCCCCCGTCAGTTCTCCATCCGCGTCCCGGAAGAACTCGCCGCCATCGGGATTCGGGGTATCGCGGGTGATCCCATACTTCTTGAGTGTGAAACTGTTGACCACGCCGCCGTGCCCAGAGGCGTTCATGATGTAGACCTCGCGGTCGGACGCGACCCCGTCGAGCTCGTGCCTCGTCGGGTGGCGGCGCTCGATGAGGTTGCGCTGCTCGTAGCCGTAGCCGCGGATCGGCACGCCGGCGGGGAGCTTCGCCGCTCCCGCCCTGAGCAGGTCGACGATCTCCGGGATCGATGCCGCCTTGTCGGGGCCGACGTCGATCCAGGTGAGCAGCTGACCGTACATGAGCGGGTGGGCGTGGGGGTCGACGAATCCCGGCACGATCGTCGCCTCCGGGAAGTCGGCGCGGATGGGGGCGAGCCCGTGCTCGGAGGCGGTCGCCTCGGCGGCGGTCAGGGATCCCACGGTCAAGATCCGACCTCCGGCGATGAGCATCGCCTCGGCGGTGGGGGTGTCGGGGTCGACGGTGCGAATCGTCGCGGCGGTGACGATCGTGGGGGTGGAATCGCGGTCGTCGAAGGTCGCGAGTGCTCTCATGCGATGTTCTCCTGGGTCGGGGTGTGAGGGTTGACGTGTGGGGTTCAGCGGATGTCGTCGTCCCTGTGCTGCGGGGCGAGTGCCGTGGAGACCCAGGCGACGACGGACAGGAAGGCGAAGAGCCCGATGACCGACCACACCGTGCCGGTGCCCGCCTGGAGGCTGGTCGCGGCGATCGGGGACAGTCCGCCCCAAACCGCAGCGCCGACTCCGTAGGCCAGGGACATGGAGGTGTAGCGGGCCTGGGGTCGGTACATCTGCGACATCAGGGCCGACAGGGGCGCCCAGGTGGCGCTCATCGTCACCCGGATCGCGCAGACGAGGATGTAGATGAGGGCGACGCTGTGGGCCTCGATCGAGAGGACGAGCGGGATCGAGCAGAGGAACGACAGGCCGACGCCGAGGTACATCATCATCTTCCCGCCCCATCTGTCGCCGAGCCACGCCAGTGGCAGGGTGACAAGAGCTTCGAGGAAGGAGGCGATGGTCATCGCGCCCAGGATCACCGAAGCGGCCAGACCGATTTCCTCGCTCGTCGCATAGGACTGGACGTACGCGGTGGCGAGGTAGTATCCGCCCGAGGCGATGGCGACCATCCCGAAGCCGAGGAGGATCGGGTACCAGTTGAAGCGCAGAGCGTGGAGGATCGGCGTGGTGGCGGACTCGCCGAGGTGCTCGAATACCGGGGTCTCCTCGATGCGCAGCCGTACCCAGATGCCGACGCCGATGAGGATGATGCTCGCGAGGAACGGCACCCTCCAGCCCCAGCTGAAGAGCACGTCGTCGCCCATGAGGGACAGGATCCAGAAGGCGCCCGAGGACAGGAGTGCGCCGAGCGGATTCCCGAGCTGGGTGAAGCCGCCGTAGAAGGTCTTGTAGTTCTCGGGTGCGGATTCGACTGCCATGAGGCTCGCTCCGCCCCACTCGCCGCCGACGGCCAGGCCCTGGGCGATGCGAAGGACGATGAGCAGGATCGGCGCGGCGGCGCCGATGGTCGCATAGCCGGGCAGGCAGCCGACGAGGACGGTGGCCACGCCCATGAGCAGCAGGGTGATCGTCAGCGCCGGTTTGCGGCCGAGGCGGTCGCCGACGTGGCCGAAGATGATCCCGCCCAGGGGCCGGACGAAGAACGCGACCGCATAGGTGCCGAATGAGGCGAGAGTGGCCAGGGTCGGCTCCGCGTCGGGGAAGAAGACCCGGGGGAAGACGATCGCCGCGGCGGTGGCGTAGACGTAGAAGTCGTACCATTCGATCGTCGTGCCGACCGAGGCGGCGAAACCGGCCTTGACCGCGCGGCGGTGGGAGCGTTCGGGGGCGGCGGGTGCGGAGGACGTCATCGGGAGCTCCTTTGCTCGGGCGACCACTGGTCTGCGTGGCGCTGCTGTGATGATAGGCCCGCCCAGGACCGTTGTCACTGGCAGAGTGTCGGCATTCTCAGGACGAATTCCGCACGTCTGTCGTCTTTTTCTGCCGTATGCTCACGAATGGAAGCAGAAGGATCCAATCTGCCGCACGATTGGAGACCAGATGAGGCAGACGGAGCAATCGCGACTCGATGCGGAGCTCATCCGGGCACTGCAGCGCGATGGACGCGTGAGCGTCCTCGACCTCGCCCGCGCTCAAGGCGTCTCCCGGCACGTCATCGCCGAGAGGCTGCAGGTACTCACCGAGCGCGACGGTCTGCGCGTGGTCGCGGCGCTTGATCCCGGATTCGCCGGCCACCATGTGCTCACCCATTCCATGGTCAGCGTCGACGGTCCCGTCCGTCCCGTCGCCGAGGCGGTGGCCCGGCTCACCGACGCCGTGTTCGTCTCGCTGACCAGCGGTATCAGGCCCCTGGTCATCGAGTCCCGGCATGCCACGGTCGCCGAGCTCCACGCGACCCTCGACGCGGTGCGCGCGATTCGCGGGGTGCGCGGGATCCGGGTGACGACCTACGCCGAGGTGTTCCGCGGCTACTTCGTCGCTTCCCGGCGGGAGGACATCGTCCTCGACGACCTCGACCGCGAGCTCATCGCGATCCTCCAGACTGATGGCCGGATCAGCTACCGCGCCCTCGCCGAGGTGGTCCACCGGTCCCCGTCCGCAGTGCGATCACGCGTGCGCCGACTCATCGACGCGGGCGTCATGCGGATCGCGGCGATCAAATCCGGGGTTCTCTCCCCCAGTCGCTTTGCGACGGGCATCGGCGTCATCGTCTCCGGGGACCCGCAGCCGGTCCGCCGGTTCATCCTCGACAGTCCCGCCGTCGAGTTCGCCGCCCGCTCCCACGGCGCCCATGACTTCGTCGCGACCGTGGTCGGAGCGTCGTCGATTGAGGTCCTCGACATCATCGAACAGCTGCGCGAACTCGAGCAGGTCGCAGCCATGGAGACCTGGACCCACTTCGATGTCATCAAGGAGGACTACACCCGGCTTGCGGGGGTCGGGATGGCGGAGTGAAGTGCTCGGTTCGCAGCCCGATCGACCCGAGTGGCCATGAGGTCGGTCAGACGCCCAGGACGCTCAGCGGATTCTCGGTGCGCACGTCATCCGTGCTCGGCGCATAATCCCGGTACATCCGCTGGATCTCGATCTGGTCGGCCAGGTACTTCGCGTCGTGCCAGACTCCCCAGATGAAGCTCGAGCCGCGGCGCGACAGCCAGGGCAGCCCGAGGTAGTACAGGCCTGGCACCGGGGTCACGCCCCGCTGCTGCACCGGCCATCCGCGCTCATTGAGGACGCCGTCGACCTGAAGCCAGGAGTAGTCGACGCCGTAGCCGGTCGCCCAGATCACGGTGGTCACGCCGGCCTCGGCGAGATCGAGTTCGCGCACCGGATTGCTCACGCACTCCGGCTCCGGCCCGAGCACGTGCGCTTCCGGCTCTTCGGGCAGGTCGAGACCGTTGCGCTCGACGTACTCGTCGGCCTCCCGCAGCAACGAGAGGTAGTTCTCGTCGCCTCGTGCGATGTTCGTCGCCAGGTCATCGCGGACCTGCAGCTTCCCGTCCGCAAACGATTCGGCCCGACCGAGCAGAGTCATTCCAGACGCCGCCAGATCCCGGAAGTCGACGGTGTGTCCGCCTTCGGCGCCGCTGACGGCGATGGTCACATGGTCGGCACCGACGGGCGGCGCGGCGAGGTCCCATTTGCCGAGCACACCCAGCCACCAGCAGAAATCACGATTGCGATAGGCGCGGGGCGGACGGTCGTGGGGACCGACGGCGAGGTAGACCTTCCTGCCCGACTTCTGAATCTCGGCCGCGATCTGGACTCCCGAGGATCCGGCGCCGACGACGAGCACAGCGCCCTCGTCGAGCTGGCCCGGATTCCTGTAGGAGCTCGAATGCATCTGGGTCAGTCCTGCCGAGGCGGGAATGACGTCGGGGACGTTCGGCTTCTGGAACGGTCCGGTGGCCGCGACGACGAACCGCGCAGCGATGTCACCAGCATCGGTTTCGACGAGGAAACCGGGCGCGCCTTCGCGCTCGGTCACCGTCTCCACAGTGACTCCGGTGCGCACGGGCAGTCCCTTGCGCTCGACGAGGGTCTGGAAGTACTCGGCCACTTCGTCCTTCGTGGCGAAGCCGTCGGGATGAGTGTGCTCGAAGTCCTGCGTGGGGAACTTGTCGTGCCAGGCGGGCCCGTTCGCGACGAGAGAGTCCCAGCGCTTGGTCCGCCACGCCTCCGCGACCCGATCCCTCTCGAGGACGATGTGCAGGACCCCTCGGTCCTGCAGGTGCTCGCTCATGGCGATTCCGGCTTGGCCACCACCGATGATGACGACTTCGGCGACTTCTGCATCCTTCTTCGACATGGACACCCTTCCTCCGACCGCGAGCGCGGCACTTGCTTCATTGCCTGTGGGGCGGGTCCGTTCCCGCTCTTTTTCAAGCAAACCGCAGAGAAGAGTGGCCTGGCCAATAGTTGTTGGCGGTCAAGTGCATCACCTGAGTAGATGCAACTGCTTCAGGTCAATCGGTTCCAGGCATCTAGGAGTGCGCACCCGGCCGCGCTGCCGCCTCGGCGAGGATCTCCCGCATCGCCTCTGTCACTGCCCGCGCCTTCCCGGTCTGGGCACTGCGAGTCAGCGCGGACACCGCGACGTGGAGGCTCGGGGCGGGGTCGGAGATCTCGAGGATCGCGGTCCGCGCCCCCGTGTAGGTCTGACTGATCCGCGGTCTCTGATTGAGGATCGAGAACCCGAGCCCGGTGGCGACCATCGACCGCACGGTCTCGTAGCTGGCGCTGCGGTATTTGACCCGCGGGGTGATTCCGGCCTGCCGGAGGATGGTGAGGAAGTACTCGCGACTGTCCGGCAGGTCGAGCAGGACGAACGGGTGGTCGGCGAGCTCGGCCAAGGCGACTTTCTTCCTCCGCGCCAGGCGGTGGCCCGTGTTGACGATGATGTGGGGGCGCACCTCGCCGACCACTTCGCTGTGGATGCCCTCGACATCCGTGAGGTCGTAGTTGAGAGCGATCTCCGCCCGGCCGCTGCGCAGAGCGCCCATCGCCTCCTCGTGGTCGCCTTCGATGACATCGACCGTGAGTTCCGGGTACTTCTCCTGGAGCCGCCCGATCAGCGGTGGCAGGAGGAACGGTGCGAGCGTTTTGAAGCAGGCGAGGACGATCGTTCCCCGCACCTCCTTCTGCCCAGCCTGGATCGACTCGACGGTATCGGTGATGAGGCCGAAGATCTGATGGGTCTCCTGGAGCAGCTCCTCGCCGGCCGGCGTGAGGACGAGCCCTTTGGAGTGCTGGCGGACGAACAGCGGCGCACCCAGAGACTTCTCCAACTGGTTGATCGCTGTCGACACCGCCGACTGCGCGATGTGCAGCTCGTGGCTCGCCGCTGTCATGTTCAGCGTCTTCGCGCACTCGACGAAGTACGACAGCTGCGTGAGCGTGATCGGGAATCGATGCACCATACCGGCCCCTTTGCCTCGACGGTCCGTCCGCAGTGCCGGACGAAACCGCACCCGGGCAGCGGATCGACCGCGCTCGGGCTGCGGACGAACCGCACTGGAATCTGATTCTTAGATGATCTGCCTAACTTATAACTATTTCCCAGATGAACCAAAGGTTCCCAGAATGGAGGCGAGGGATGGAACGAGTCCCAGATCACTCGAAGAGGAGATGCACGTGGCTGAGCCGACGCACACACGACTGAGAATGTTCAACACCAAGGAGACTTACCCCGAGCAGAATCTCGACAATGACCTGTGCCAGGCCGTCGTCGCGGGTGGGGTCGTCTACCTGCGCGGACAGATCGGTCAGGACCTCGACACCCGCGAGTCCGTGGGCATCGGCGACGTCACCGCTCAGACCGAGAAGGCCATGGCCAACATCAAGATGCTCCTCGAGGAGGCCGGCAGCAGCCTCGCCGACATCGTCAAGGTCACCGTCTACATCATCGACCCCCGCTATCGCGAGGACGTGTACCGGACGATGGGCAAATGGCTCAAAGGCGTCTACCCCGTGTCCACCGGCATCGTGGTCCATGCCCTCGCCCGTCCCGAATGGCTCGTCGAGATCGACGCCACTGCCGTGATCAGCGACAAGTCGACCGACGAGGTGAACCGATGACCTTCTCCCTCCTCCTCCACGATCCCGACACCGGTGAGTTCGGGGCCGCGATCTCCTCGTCCTCGCCCGCCGTCTCCGCCCGCTGCCTCAACCTCGCCGATGGCGTCGGCGGAGCGAATTCCCAGAACGTCACCGACCCCCGCCTCGGCGCGCAGATCCTGTCCGAGATGGCGGCCGGCATGGGTGCGCAGTCCGCCCTCGACGCCGTCGTCGCCGCAGCCGATCCGACCGCGATCGCCTACCGGCAGCTGCTCGTCATCGACAGCAAGGGTGACACCGCCGCCCACTCCGGCGCCGAGGCGCTGGGCATCTTCGGTGCCCGCTGTGAGAGGAACGCGGTCGCGGGAGGCAATATGCTCGCCTCCATCGAGGTCCTCGACGCCTTCCTCGAGTCCGCACTGAGCGCGGCCGGGCGGATCGAGGAGCGCCTCTACGCGGGCTTCACCGCCGCGATGGCCGCCGGCGGTGAGGCCGGTCCCGTCCATTCGGCCGGGCTGGCCGTCGTCAGCGACGCCGGCTGGCGGGTCACCGACCTGCGCGTCGACTGGGCCGACGAGGACCCGATCGGTGAGCTCGGCCGCCTCCTCGACGTCTGGATGCCCCAGCGCGACGACTACGTCACCCGCGGCCTCAACCCGGCCGCGTCCCCGTCCTACGGAGTCCCCGGGGACGACCGATGACCGACGCCGTCAAGGACCGCATCTCCGCCAGGATCGCCGAGGTGGGTCCCGCACTCGTGGACCTGTCGAACGCGCTCCACGACGACCCCGAGCTCGGGTGGCAGGAGCACCGTTCGTCTGCGGCGGTGGCAGGAGTGCTGTCCGAGCACGGCTTCACGGTCGAACGGCCCTATCTCGGACTCGAGACCGCCTTCCGCGCAACCTCCGGCAGCGGCGACTTCACCATCGGGTTTCTTGCCGAATACGATGCTCTGCCGGGCCTCGGGCACGCCTGCGGCCACAACCTCATCTCCGCGATGAGCGTCGGCGGGGCGATCGGCCTCGCCGCGGTCGCCGACGAACTCGGCCTCACGGTCGAGGTCATCGGCACCCCAGCCGAAGAGGGCGGTGGTGGGAAGATCGAACTCCTCGAACGCGGCGCGTTCACGGAACTCGACTTCGCGCTCATGGCCCACCCGGCCCCGGTCGACGTCGCCGAGGCACAGCCCTTCGCCGTCACTCACTGGCACGTCGAATACACCGGCCGAGCAGCCCATGCCGCGGCCTACCCGGAGCGCGGCGTCAACGCCAACGACGCCTTCCTCGTCGCCCAGGTCGCTCTTGGCCTCCTGCGCCAGCAGCTGCCGACAACCGTTCGCGTCCACGGTGTGATGACCAACGGCGGCGAAGCCCCCAACGCGATTCCGGAGAAGACCGAGGGCCGCTGGTACGTGCGCGCCGAGACCACCGAGCAGCTCATCGAGCTCGAGAAGCGCGTCATCAACTGCTTCGAAGCCGGAGCGCTGGCAACCGGAGCAGAACTGTCGATCACTCCGGAGAGCAAACGGTACGCGGAGATGCGCACCAACGAAGAGGCCCTCGACCTCTACCGCGCCAACGCTCTGGCACTCGGCCGGAACTTCGACGTCGACCCCGTGGCCGCGACGATGAACCGGGCCTCGACCGACATGGGCAACGTGTCCCAGATCGTCGACGCCATCCACCCCTACATCGGGGTGGGCGGGGAGGCGAGCAACCACCAGGCCGCCTTCGCCGAATCCTGCGTGGGCTCCGAAGCCGAGAGAACTCTCCACGACGGCGCCACCGCGCTGGCCTGGACTGCCGCGGACGTCTGCCGCCAACGAAACTGAACTCCGCCTCGGCGGGCTGAGCCGGAATTCCGGCCGACCAGCACCACGATTCCAAAGGAGGAACTCGCGACATGACTGGTGTACATCCCGATATGAATGACCGGACCTACAAGAAGGGTCTGCAGAAGAGCGTGGTGGCCGGATCGATCGGTGTGCTCGTGCACTGGTTCGACTGGGCCGTCTACGCCTACATGGCCACCACGATCGCGGCGGTGTTCTTCCCCGAATCCGACGCCACAGCCGGACTCCTCGCCACCTTCGCGGTGTTCGCGGTCTCCTTCCTCGTCCGTCCCATCGGCGCGATCATCTTCGGCCGCCTCGGCGACCGGATCGGCCGCAAGCACACGCTCTCGATCGTCATCCTCGCGATGGCGATTGCGACCTTGATCCTCGGCATCCTGCCGACGTACGCCACGATCGGTGTGCTCGCTCCCATCCTCCTCATCGCCACCCGCATCGTCCAGGGCCTGGCCGCCGGCGGCGAGTTCGGCAGTGCGGCCGCGTTCCTCGGCGAGTTCTCTCCGCCGAAGCGCCGCGGGTTCGGGTGCAGCTGGCTCGAGTTCGGATCCCTGCTCGGGTTCCTCCTCGCCTCCTTCGTCGTCTACCTGCTCAACCAGGCGATGACTCCCGAACAGGTCCTCGACGGCGGCTGGCGAATTCCGTTCCTCATCACTGTGCCGCTGGGCCTCATCGGCCTCTACATCCGCCGCAAGATCGAGGACACTCCCGAGTTCGAAGCCCTGCAAAAGATGGACACCATCTCCCCGTCGCCGGTGCGTGAGGTCTTCAAGCGCAACCCCAAGGAATTCATCCAGACGTGCGGCATGGAGATCTTCATGAACGTCACCTTCTATGTCGTGCTCGTCTACCTCCTCACCTACCAGGAGACGAGCCTGGGCATCGACCCCGGGCGCGCCGCACTGCTCTCGACGCTCGCCTCGGCGCTGGGCCTCATCATCGTGCCGTTGGCCGGCATCGCCTCCGATCGCTTCGGCCGGAAGCCGGTGCTCATGACCGCCGCGATCGCGCAGACCGTACTCTCCGTGCCTCTGTTCATGCTCATGAACGTCGACACCCCCTGGGCATCGTTCGTCTCCACCTTCGGACTGGCCTTCATCCTCGCGATCATCCTCGGCACACACGCCGCAACCGTGGTCGAACTGTTCCCCACCCGGACTCGGCAGACTGGCCTGTCGATCGCCTATGCGGTGACCGCAGCGCTCTTCGCGGGCACCTCACCGTATGCGCTGACCTGGCTGATCGATACGACGGGCAACATCCTCAGCCCCGGATTCTTCCTCACGGTCGTCGGCATCATCGGCATCGTCACCGTCGTGTCGATCCCCGAGACCAAGGGCATCGACCTGCTCAAGGACGAGGACCGGGAGGGACGCCCGACCGCCTCGGCGGGCTGAGCACTGAATGAGCCGCCTCGATGGGGAGCTGACCAACCCCAGGCAGCCGACCGCCTCACCGACTCGACCACCTGCTGCGAAGGAGCATCACCCATGCACGATCTGACCACACCGGCCCCGACCTTCGAGGACTGGAAGGCGAAGGCCGCGGCCCTGACCATCGACGGTCGCCCCGTCATCGATGGGCGGCGAGTCGACGCGCTCTCCGGGAACACCCATGCGAAGACGAACCCCGCCACCGGTGAGATCCTCTCCGAGCTCCACCACGGCGAGGAGGCCGACATCGACGCCGCGGTCGCCAGTGCGCGCGAAGCCTACGAGGCAGGCAACTGGTCGAGGATCTCCGCCGCCGAACGGCGAGTGGCACTGCTGCGGCTCGCCGAGTTCATCGAGGCCCGTTCCGACGAGTTCGCGCTCCTCGACACCCTCGACATGGGCAAGCCGATCAGCGAATCGTCGACGATCGACGCGCCGGGTTCGGCCGCGCTCTACCGCTTCTACGGCGAGGCGATCGAGAAGCGCAGCGACGAGATCCCTGTGACACCGGCGGGCTCGACCGCGCTGGTCACCCGTGAGCCCCTCGGAGTCGTCGGAGTCATCGTCGCCTGGAACTACCCGCTCGAGATCGCGACGTGGAAGATCGCCCCGGCGCTGGCCGCGGGCAACGCCGTCGTCGTCAAACCTCCCGTCGAGGCCTCGCACTCGACGCTCCTGCTGGCTGAGCTCGCCGTCGAAGCCGGCATCCCGGCGGGCATCCTCAACGTCGTCCCCGGCCGCGGATCCATGGCCGGGAAGGCCCTGGCGCTGCACATGGACGTCGACATGCTCGCCTTCACCGGCTCCACCGAGGTGGCCAAGCAGCTCCAGCAGTACGCGGGCCAGTCGAACATGAAGCGTCTTGCCCTCGAGGCCGGCGGGAAGAGCTCGAACCTCGTCTTCGCCGACTGCGAGGACCTGGCCGCGGCAGCCGGCAAGGCCGCCTTCGGCGCCTTCTACAACCAGGGTGAGGTGTGCTCGGCGAATTCCCGGATCTTCGTCGAACGCTCCGTCTACGAGGAGTTCCTCGGCCTCCTGCAGCAGGCGGCCGAGAGCTTCCAGCCCGGGGACCCGCTCGACCCGGCGAGCGCCATCGGCTCCCTCGTCTCTGAGAAGCACGCCGACCAGGTGTGGGAGTGCATCGAGGAGGCCCGGGCCGACGGCACGATCGTCACAGGCGGCAACCGACCCGACATCAACGGCTCGCGAGCATTCATCGACCCGACGATCGTCACCGACCTGCCGGCCGACCACCGCCTCCACGAGCACGAGATCTTCGGACCCGTCGCCCTCGTCACCCCCTTCGACACCGAGGACGAGGCGATCGCGAAGGCGAATGAGACCCCGTACGGCCTGGCCGCCTCGCTGTGGACGGGCAGCCTCGCCCGCGCCCACCGCGTGTCCTCCCGGCTCGTCGCCGGAACCGTGTCGGTGAACACCGTTGACGCCCTCGGGTTCACGACCCCGTTCGGCGGATTCAAGCAGTCCGGGTTCGGCCGCGACCTCTCCGTCCACGCCCTCGAGAACTACACCGATTTCAAGACCACCTGGATGCAGTGGGGCTGAGGCCCCGCCCCTCGAAAGGACAGACAATGACACTCGACAGTACCGCCGAGGCGACCACCACGACCGCGACCCCCGCCGTCCCCACCGAGAACCTCTCCGAGATCGCCAAGCGGCATCTCGTCATGAACTTCACCTCGGCCGCGAAGTACCGTGACGCCGACCTGCCGATCTTCGTCCGCGGCGAGCACTGCTCGGTCTTCGACGAGAACGGCACCCGCTTCTTCGACGGTCTCGCCGGTCTCTTCTGCGTCCAGCTCGGCTACACCTACGGCGCCGAGGTGGGCAATGCCGTGCGTGAGCAGATGGCCGCGCTCCCCTACCAGACCACGTGGTCCGTCGCCCATCCCCCGGCCGCGAAGCTCGCTCAGAAGATCGCCGAGCTCGCCCCCGGCGACCTCAATCGAGTCTTCTTCGCCTCCGGCGGCGGAGAGTCGAACGAGGCCGCGATCAAGCTGGCCCGCCAGTACCACATCACCCGTGGCGAGCACTCCCGCTACAAGTTCCTCGCCCGCCGGGTCGCCTATCACGGCACCAGCTTCGGGGCGATGTCGCTCAATGGCATGACCGATGTGCGCAAGATGTTCGAACCGCTGATGAACGGCGTGCGCCACACCCACAACACGAAGCGCTACCGCCGCCCCGAGGCCGAGACGGAGAAGGAGTTCACCCAGTTCCTCCTCGGCGAGCTCGAGTCCCTCATCATTCAAGAGGGCGCCGACACGATCGCGGCGATCATCATGGAGCCGCTGCAGAACGCCGGCGGCAGCCTCACCCCACCGGCGGGCTACTTCCAGGGCGTGCGGGAGTTGTGCGACAAGTACGGCATCCTCATGATCGCCGATGAGGTCATCACCGGCTACGGGCGCCTGGGCTCCTGGTTCGGCTCCGACCACTACGGCTTCCAGCCGGACATGATCACCTTCGCCAAGGGAATCGCCTCAGCGTACATGCCTCTAGGCGGAGTCATCGCCAGCGACCAGATCATCGAAACCGTTCTCGACGGACCGGTCGGGATGTTCAACCACGCCCTGACCTACGGCGGCCACCCCGTCGCCTGTGCCGCGGCGCTGAAGAACCTCGAGATCATGGAGCGCGAGGGCGTCGTCGAGAACGTCGCCGAACTCAGCCCCTACCTCGGCGAGAAGCTTGACGGTCTGGCACAGAAGCACTCGGTGATCGTTGGTGACCTGCGTGGTGACGGTTTCCACCGCACGTTCGAGCTCGTCACCGACAAGGAGGCGAAGTCGTGGACGCATGAAAACGTCAGCGCCGCCGAGTTCGTCGGCTCCTACCTCAACCCGGCCCTCGCCGAGGTTGGCCTCATCTGCCGAGTCGCCATCGATGCGGAGGGCAATCCCCTCGTCCAAGTCTCGCCGCCGCTGGTCATGGGTCGCGAGGACATCGACGAGCTCACCGGGCTGCTCGACCAGGCGTTCACCCTCGCCATCGAGCGCGCCGGGATCTGACAACGACGACCCCGGGGAGTCGCAGAAGCGACTCCCCGGGCCAGAGCCGCTCAAAGGAGAGAACTCATGTCAGACATTTCATCCACCAACTCGAAGACGTTCGTGCGCTTCGAACAGCAGCACGTGCTGCCGATCCCTGAAACTGAACGCACTGGGACCAACTGGTCGCTGTTCGCCATCTGGGTCAGCCTCAACATGATGCCGTTGACCGTCATCACCGGAGCGGTAGCCAGCGGCGCCTACGGCCTGCCGATCTTCTGGAGCATCGTCGCGATCCTCGCCGGCAACGTCATCGGAGCGTTCGGCTCGGCACTTCATGCGTCTCAGGGGCCCCACCTCGGCGTGCCTCAGATGCTTCAGGCGAGGGCGCAGTTCGGCTACCTGGGCGCCAGTCTGTTCGCGATCATCGCCTTCATCATGTTCATGGGATTCTTCTCGAGCATCCTCATCGTCGCCAAGGACTCCCTGCTCGCAGTCGTCCCTGACTTCAACGGCACCATCGCCATCGTTCTGTTCGCGGTGATCGGGATCGGCCTGTGCGTCTTCGGATACGACCTGCTGCAGAAGACGATGACGTGGCTCTCGATCTTCATCGCCCTCGCCGTGACCGTGTCCATGGTCCTGTTCGCACTCGAACCTGAGGTGACCAGCCAGAGGTCCGAAGCCGCATTCACGTTCGAGGGTTTCTTCGCCATGCTGGCGATCGGTATCGTCTGGCAGCTCGCCTATGCCCCGTACGTCTCGGACTACTCACGCTACCTGCCCAAGTCCACCGGCCCGAAGACGGCATTTTGGAGCACATACCTCGGTCTCGTCCTCAGCTCTGTGTTCGTCATGAGCCTCGGCGTGCTGCTCGGTGCTGCCAACCCCGACAATCCTCTGGCAGCGCTGGGAGAGTACCTCGGACCCATCGGCATGATCGTGCTCATCGTCTTCGCCGTCAGCTCGGCACTCATCAACGGCGTCGAACTCTACTCGGCGGTGATGAACGCACTGACGGTGATGCAGTCGAACTTCAGGTCGACGATCACGCCGGCCAAGCGTGTGTGGACCACCATCATCAGCGGTGCCGTGGCCACGCTGATCGCGGTGCTCGGGCAGGGTGACTTCATGACGATGTTCGAAAGCTTCCTCACCCTGCTGCTCTACGTCCTCATCCCGTGGTCGGCGATCAACCTGGCTGACTACTTCATCGTGCAGAAGGGCCATTACGACCTCGACGACCTCTTCGCTCCCGATGGCGGGCGGTACGGGAAGTGGAACGTCGTCGGTCTGTCCAGCTACGGAATCGGGCTCCTGGCTCAAGTGCCGTTCATGATCACCCCGCTCTTCACCGGACCGATGGCCGAACCGCTGCAGTTCATCGACATCGCCTGGCTCGTCGGGTTCGTGGTCACGGCGGTTGTGTATTTGGTGTTGGTACGTGCTCGGCGGAAGGCGCCTGAGGGTGAGCTCGAAGTGGGTGCTGTCCGCTCTGACTGAAACCCACCGTCGCAAACGGCCTCACCTTTCATCGGTGGGGCCGTTCGCGCGAGTCGGCATAACCATGGATGAGTAGGCGCCAATGCGCTGCCCGAACCCAGCGGAATCTTAGTACCCAAGCTTGCAGTCAACTTACTGGCCGACGCGTCCCCTACGATGTACTGATTCTCAGCCGAGGACGAGGTGAAGCTGCTGCTTTCGCCCTCGAATTCGTCTTCGTCCATGACCCGTCGGGAGCGCTGAGCGGTCGCGATCATGGAATGTCCTTCTGCCTTCCGGGTCGCTACGTCGTAATTTCGCGCCAAATATCGGCCTCCTCAGCTAACCACTGCAATTGTGGATTAATCTGTAATCATGAGTGAAGCCCTCCAGGTTGTCGGCGCAGTTCTTCATCGCGACGGACAGGTCCTTGCATGCCGACGTAGCCCGCACAAGGCAGAGGGTGGCAAGTGGGAGTTCCCCGGAGGCAAGATCGAGCCAGGTGAGAGCCCCAAATCCGCGCTGCGACGTGAGCTCGAGGAAGAACTTGGCCTCGTGAGCGTTTCAGTTGGTGATCTCTTGACACGTGAGGTGTCGAATTCCAATGGACAATCGATTGACCTCGCTTGCTATTGGGCACAGGCCAGCGAATTCCCGGTAGTCAGCACTGATCACGACGAACTACGGTGGTGTTCGATATACGAGCTGTCGGACCTCGACTGGGCAGTCGCCGACCTCCCCACTGTCAATGCTCTACAAACTTCGGCGACGACTGACACAAAAGCCGGGAGCGTGCACGAATGATTTATGGCGAGCCCGACGGCTTACGCGAAGCCGCAATCAACTGGCTGAAGATGAGAACCGAAGATGGGCGAGAACCCTTAACCAGGGAAGACATCAAGGATTTCCAGTTTAATGGCGAACAGTTCAAGCTGCAACCGACGCAGCAGGGAATCCGCAAGCCTAGCGGGTTCGATGCGGCGCTCTCAATTCAGACAGTGTTCCGTTCACCAGGGCAAGAACGCCCCTACGAAGACGAGGTCGGAGCCGACGGCCTCTTCCGATACAAGTGGAGAGGAACCGATCCCGACCTTCCAGAGAACCGAGGACTACGAGAGGCAATGAGACGTCGACTGCCGCTCGTATGGTTCTGGGGCGTCGCGATGGCACCTGCGCGATTTCAGATCATTGCACCGGTATACATAGTCGGGGAAGAACCCGCACTCAATCAGTTCGTGCTAGCGACAGTGGACCAAGAGGACGTACCGGACCTCAGGGAGTACTCGACCTTGGAAATCGCCGCCCGCAAGTACATCTACAGACTTGCCAAGACACGGGTGCACCAACCCGTATTTCGTTCGACAGTCCTGATGGCTTACAAAAATCGCTGTGCTGTGTGCAACCTTGCGCATCCACAGCTACTGGACGCGGCGCACATCGTCGCTGACAGAGAGACGAATGGCATTGCCTCAGTCGTGAACGGCCTGTCTATGTGCAAGATCCATCATGCCGCATTTGATACCTATTTTCTTGGAATTCGACCAGATCACGTCGTAGAGATCCGGCACGATCTTCTCGAAGAGATTGACGGTCCAATGTTAAGACACGGACTCCAGGAGCTACATGGCAGACAACTGATGACACTGCCAACGAATAAGCGAGAACGACCACGAGGAGATCTTCTAGAGGAGAAATACGTACACTTCAAGACAGCATCGGTAGACGACATCACGTGTCGCAGCACAGAGAAGTAGCTTATATACCACCCTTTCAAAGTTTCTGCAATCGTTTGGATTTCCACTCGCATGGAGGGGCACTTTGGGATACCGAGATTACACTAAGTCGGAGTTCACGAAACTTCGCAAGCAACACAATATAATGGCGCTGGTGGGCAACGGATTCGACATACAAGTTATGCGAGAGTATCAGCAGCCATGGGATACTCGATATGAGACTTTCTACCACTATTTGAAGTTCCGTCAATTTGACGCCGGAAATCACCTCCTTGCGGAGATGGAGGAACTTCGGAGTCAAGGTAAGGATAACTGGAGCGACCTAGAGGCTGCGATTGGAAAACTTCTCGAGAGAGGCTCCTTACGCCCAGACGACGTGTATTCTTCCCTGAGACATGTGCAGCGAGAGTTCTCGAGCTTTCTCAATCAGGTTGCTTCCAGCACCCTGCTTGACCAGCTCGGCAACGACGCCATGGAGTTCAACTGGAGCGTAAATTCACTCTCCGGGTTCGTCGAAGACGTCGACCGGCATTTACCGCGATCCTCCTTTCGATTTCCATTAAAGACGGACCATTATGATTTATATAACTTTTTGTTCGTAAATTTCAATTACACGCCCCTCCTGGATGGATACGTCTATTTGGATCAGGAGCAATTTGATCCCCACCCGTTCAAATACGCCGACAGGAATTTCAGTTTTTACCCGAATCCGGCCAACAAAGAATGCGGCAGGGGAAATTCTGAAACAAAATGGTCGAGCTATGTACTTACAGACATTGTTCATCCGCACGGATATCAGGGAATCCCAAGGTCACTGCTCTTCGGAATCGATGCAGAGGGAAGAAATAAGAGTGGAGCCGATCCCAAGAAAAAGCTCCAGAAGCCTTTTTGGGCGCAAAGCGACACCCGATTTTCTCATCTTATTGACGATACAGATCTCTTCATTTTATTCGGTTGCTCGTTGGGCGAAACAGACGGTTGGTGGTGGCGCAGTATCTTAAAGTCTATATCGAACAATAACGAAAGTGAAATGATCATCTACTGGTGGTGCGGCGGAGTTGGAGCACAGATCACAGAAGAACACATTAGGACGAAATTTCTTAATGTAGCGCAGGCGGAAGTTCAGAAACTACCTGCCAAAATTAACGAACGCATACACGTTGTACTGTATGACGACAGCGTGGATCGTATCTGGCTAAATACGTCACGGATACAAAAAGAAGCAACGACTTGACAAACAGCTTGACTGATTTGTTTCGGCGGCCTAAGTCAGCTTCTCCACCACCGCGAAGTCCGCCCCAGTCGCATTGCGGAACTTCCCACCCTCAGCGAGGTAGTCATCCCCATGCTCCTGGACCCACCTGCTGAATAGTGGGCAAACCGGCACGACAATGAACCCCTGCTCACGCGAATCCTCCATCGCCTGCGCCACGAGCACCTTTGACAGCCCTCGTCCACCGAACTGCTTATTGACTTCGGTGTGATAGAAGATCCGCTCGGTCGCCGAGTCGGGACTCGCAACGAAATGAGCACGTCCTGCCACTTCCCCTGACTCGAGCGTGATCGCGTAGGACTTACCCGCCTCATCGAGCTCAACGGTCACCTCGGCGCCGGTGGAGTCCTTGAGTGCTTCGGTCATCGGTCGTTCTCCTTGTCGTGGTGTGCTTGGGCGTGTGGTGGCGGGTTCCTTCGGGCTCGGATTCGGACCTCCGGAAGTTCGGGCGCCGGCAGCCGGCTCATTCCGGCTGAGTTCCTTCCAGGACCACCGCTGCCGACGTAGCCGATGACCTCGCCAAAACGAGGACTCTCGTCCTGCCATTCCTGGCGGAACAGGCTGATTTCGTCATGGCTGCGGCCGACGAAATTCCACCACATGACGATCTCCTCCTCGAAGGGCGTGCCACCTAGGAGCACGATCCGAGCATCCACCTCGGCGCGGTTGCTGATCCGGATCTCGTTGAGGCCGACCCCGATGTAGCCGAGGGCATTCACCGGCAGTGCCACGTCCTCCACGGTCACGTCTCCCGAATCCACGAGGACTCCATGCTCGAACCGGTCATCGACGGGCAGATTCACCGTGGCTCCAGGGCCCAACCGGATCTCGGCGCCGACGAGCGGCGAATACGTGCTCACCGGCGACTGCGAGCCCGCGAGCTCACCGAGGAAGACGATAAGCTCTCCCCCATCGAACTCGACGGGTTTGGGAGCATAGTGTTCGAACTTCCGCCCTTCCTCGTGACGCACGGCGTCAGGCAGTGCCAGCCATAGTTGAACGCCGTGGAGGACCTCAGTGTCAGCGGTGGACACTTCGGAGTGGCAGATGCCCCGTCCCGCCGTCATCAGGTTGACCTCAGCGGGAAGGACCAGGCCGGCATTGTCCCCGGAATCGATGTGCTGGATGGCGCCCTCGAAGAGCCAGCTGACCGTCTGCAATCCAGTGTGCGGATGAGGGGCGACGTCCATGCCGCCTGTCTTTGATACGTCGTCGGGTCCGTAGTGGTCGACGAAGCACCACGATCCGATGAGTGAGCGCTGTCGCTGCGGCAGGGTCCGCCGCACTGTCATTGCCCGCGGCCCGCCCAGGGGAACGTCTCTGGCAGTGAGGATCTCCACCGGAGCGCGATCGCCCTGACGGCATTGCTCCTCGTGCAGTCCTTCGGCGCGGCAGAGCACCTGATCCGGATTGGTTTCGACATTGCTCACGGCAACTGCTGCCCTTCCCTGTACCTGGGCGAATTCGCTCGGCCACGGCCGATAGGTTCAGGCTACAACCCAAGAAGACGAGGCGATCACGCCCAGGCTCAAATTTCATGTCCGTACCGACTTCTAGTGTGGTTTCAACGTCATCGCAAAGGAGTGATCACTGTGAATGCCACAACTGCCACACCGGCTTCCCTCCGTAAATTGCTCGAGACGTCGAGCCTTCGGGGTGGGCGGGTGAGCAGTGATTCCTCCGCATCCACCTCGGCGAGGGACCACTTCGTTGAGAGTGTCTCCTCGCGCACTGCGGCAGAGGTGAACCCCGGTCTGTGGACCTGGCAGGCTGAGGCGCTCGACGCCTGGCACGCCGCGCGCTGCTGCGGAATCATTGAGGCAGTCACGGGTGCAGGAAAGACCGTCATCGGCATCACCGCGGCCTTCGAAGCATTCCGCCTCGGCGTCAAAGTGATGGTGCTCGTCCCGACAGCAGAGCTGCAGGCCCAGTGGCAGCGCCGGCTCCTCGAGACCATCCCACAGGCAGACGTGGGGACGCTCGGCAACGGACGTTCCGATTCGCTTCAGAACTGCGACATTCTCGTCGCGATCATCAACTCCGCGACTCGCAGGGCAGTGCTCCAACAGCATTCGATTGGCCTCATCATCGCGGATGAGTGCCACCGGTATGCCGCCCGAACCTTCGCCACAGCTTTGGACTCCGGGTTTCGGTATCGACTCGGACTCACCGCCACCTATCGCCGACCAGATCGTCGGGAGACCCGCGTCCTCGATCCTTATTTCGGCGGCGTCGTCCACCGGCTGTGGTACGACCGTGCTCTCGGCGACGGAGTGATCTCCTCATTCGACATCGCCCACGTGGGAGTTTCTCTCACGGATACGGAGAGGGCGGAATACCAGTCAACAAGTTCAACGATCAGCCGTCTGGGCATGTCTCTCAAGGTGCGGTTGAAACTGACTGAGGCTCCATTCGAACGGTTCATGCGGTCAGTGCAGACTCTGGCCTCGCGGAAAGATGACCAATCCCCTGATGCTTTCATGGCGAGAAAGTATCTCGAAGCGGTCAGCAGGCGTCAGGCCCTGCTCACCAATGCGAAGAACAAGCTCGCCATCCTCGACGAGATTGCCCCGGTCATAGCGGAATCTCGGGGAACGCTCGTCTTCTCGCAGACGGTGGATTCGACGACGAAAGCCGCCGCTCAATTGAAGCGAGCAGGTGTTGAGACGCTTTCGATATCGTCGGAGTCCAAACCGCACGAACGCCGAGGCGCCCTTCAGCAGTTCGGGTCCGGCCATGCAAAAGTGCTGTGCGCGCCTCGAATCCTCGACGAGGGGATCGACGTACCTGATGCAGATCTGGCGATCGTGCTGTCAGGCAGCAGCACACCGCGACAGATGATCCAACGGTTGGGTCGAATCATCCGACGAAAGTCAGATGGTCGCCACGGGCGGTTCGTCGTCCTCTACGCCACCGGCACCATTGAAGAAGCCCACCGAGAACAGCAGTTCGGTGCGGTGGAGCCGTACGCGCGGCGGATCGGTGAGTTCGATGAGACTCAGGCGCGGCCCCTGCGGAAGTTCCTTCGAGCACCGATACCCGATCTCACGCCTCGCCCGAAAGTGAGCTCGTCAGACGGAGAGACGCTCGGCGACTTCAGGTCGGACAGTGGCGAGCCCGACAGTCGGCGGCCAGCGGATGAGAGAGGTGATCCTTCGACTGACTGCGACATTCCTTCGACGTCAGAACCGCTGGTACTGCTCAAAGACACCGAGGGCGACGAACCTTCAGAGCGACTGCGACGCGTTCCGAATGTCGACGATCTGGTCGGCGTCTATCTCAGGTCGATCGAGCGGTACCCATTGCTCAATGCCGCCGAGGAGGTCGAACTCGCTCAGCAGATTGAAGCGGGACTCTTCGCCGAGCACCTCTTGAGTCAGGGGCGCTATTCGACTCGCAGGCAGCGCCATGATCTCGAAGAAATCCGCGATGAGGGATCGGCCGCATTCGAGAGGATGACGGATTCGAATCTTCGCCTGGTCGTCTCGATTGCCAAACGGTACACGGGTCGCAAGTTGTCGTTCCTCGATCTCATCCAGGAGGGCAATCTCGGGCTGATCCGTGCGGTGCAGAAGTTCGACTTCACACAGGGAACCAAGTTCTCGACCTATGCCACCTGGTGGATCCGTCAGGCGATCAACCGCGCTTCGGCCGATCAGTCATCGACGATCCGGATTCCCGTTCATCTGTGGGAACAGATCCTCGCCATGGGCCCCTGCGAAAAAGATGATGAAGCACGCGCTCAATGCAGCCACGATCATTCGGCCGAACGCCGGGCGCTGTGGATCCAGCCGCAGTCCCTCGACCAGTACCTGGAATTGGATTCCCCCAGCTTGTTCCGCGAATCCAATCGCCCATTCGACGACCGCGTTGACGATCCCGATCGAATTGCCGCGGATCCGCTGACCATCATGATCTGTAGAGAAGAGGTCGACGACATCCAAGCTCTCATCGACCTCCTCCCTGAGCGCGCGGCTGAAGTGATCAGACGGCGGTGTGGATGGGTTGGCGGCGAAGCCCAGACGCTCGATCAGATCGGTCGGATCTTCGGAGTGACGCGCGAGCGGGTGAGACAGATCGAATCGAAGTCTCTGAAGGCGCTCAGAGAACATCTCGGTGGTGACTCGACCCTGTTAGCATCGCTCAATCGGACTCGGGTTCGCACCAAGCCGAGTGTGCCGACTGCGGAAGCCCGATAACTCCTTCACTGAGGATTCGAGTCTGCGCATTTCCCGTTTCGGCGGTCGCTTTCTGCTTCGGCAACTGTCAGCCGAGCAGCCCGACCACCGTCTCCTGCACCTGCAGGGCGGCCAGGAATCCGAACAGGACCAGGCACACGACCAGGAAGACGTTCGACAGCCACTTGTTCCGCAGGGACGCATGCACCGATGACCGATTGAGAATCACGAGCAGCGCGAGAGCGAGGACCGGCAGGATGAACGCGCTGATCGCCGCGTAGATGAGCACCAGAGTCACGGGTTTGCCCAGCCCCATGATCGCGAGAGTCGCAATGCTCAGGTAGATCAGGACTCCCCGGAATTGGACCGACTTCGCCGACATCTCGTACGCCGGCTCGTCCTGGTGCGGGTAGCGACGCAGCACCCGAATGCAGTCACCAGTGACGTAGGCGATCCCGGAGAACCCGCCGAGGACGCTCGTGTAGACAACGGCGAGGAAGCTGAGCAGGAAGAGGACCCGTCCGACATCCCCGATCCTGTCGACGAGAGCATTCGCGATGGTGAAGAGTGAGTCGTTGTCGGCGATCGTGAAGCCCTGACCATAGAGCATGAACCCACCGACGGCGGTCATGGCGACCGCGAACACGAAGACGAGTCCGTAGCTGATCCACAGGTCGAGGCGGACGACCGGCTTCCATTCGGCGTCACGCCATGACTTCTCCCGAATCCAGTAGGAGTAGGCGAGGATTCCTGTGGCACCGCCGACGCCGCCGATCAGGGACAGCACCGTGACGATGGATCCATGAGGGAACGTCGGCGCGATGGTCTCTGCTGCCGTGGCCTGAGCGCCCGGTTCCAGCAACATCGAGATCGCCAAGGCGATGATGCCGAAGAACATGAGGATCCCGAACCCCATCATCGCCTTCTCGAGCAGGCCGTAGCGCCCGACTCCGACGAGGATCACGGCGGAGAGCAGGACCACGACTGCCGTGGGCCAGAACGGCAGGACCGGGAAGATCGCCTGGAGGATGTTCGTCGTCACCGCGATCACTCCGGCGCCGAAGAACAGACCCACGGAGAGTTCGGCGACGAGGAACAAGGCCGGGAACAGCCGGCCGCCGAAGCCAGTCAGGTGCGACTGCAGCGATTTGTCACCGCTCATCTGCAGCCGGGCCACTGCCTCGGAGAGGACGAACTTGAGCAGGATGCCGACGGTGAAGATCCAGATCAGCGCGAGTCCGAACTCGGCACCCGAGTTCATTGTGGTGATCATGTCGGACGCACCCACGCTGGCAAGCGCGAGGACGATCCCCGGCCCGATCAGTCGCAACCGGCCACCAAAGGAGCGCGGCGCAGACTGCCCTGATCCGCCTTTCGGCAGGTCAGGGCTGTGCAGCTGCGGAGCAGGCTGGGAGGACATAGGGGTCACCATGGCTTTCAAGTCGAAGAGGTCTGGGAACGCATGGCGACAAGGCCACTATCGTTCATCCCCCAGCATGGACGACAACGCCGCCTGCTGAGACGACATCTCACATCACGAATGCCGGGTCAGAGAACTGTGCCCCACCGCGAACCTTCGCGGTGGGGCACAACTGAGGACAACCTCGGCGAGGTCGTCCACCCGGCCAGGGGCACGACTCCTACTTCACCACGAGCACCGGGCACTCGGCCTCGAGGATCACCCGCTGCGCACTGGAGCCCAGCAGCAGCTTGAGCATCGGGGAGCGACGGCGCATCGACATGACGATGAGCTCGGCACGGAACTCCTCGGCCAGGTCGAGGACCTGGGAGGCGACGTCCGAGTCCGCGCGGTGGACGTCGAACTCCAGACCCGCCTCGGCGAGCTTGTCCACCAGGTCCTTGGTCTCACTGCGGTCGATGACCGAAGGGAGGGCCATGCCGTCGGTGTCGAAGAGCACCGCCCGCACCGCGGCGTCCTCCTGCCGGGCGATCTTGATCGTCGGCTCGAGGACCGAGGGCGGGGAATCGGTGCGGTAGGCGAGGACAATGGTCCGCTCGGCCTCGTCGATGCGCTCCGAGGAGGCGACGCGCAGGGACGGGGTCGGGAACTTCGGCTGCGACGCCGAGTAGAGATCAGTCATGGCGGGTTCCTATCCGATGGCGATGACGCCGACGAGGACGCCCACGACGAGCATGACCAGGGACACGAGCAGCGCCCGCCACAGCACCTTCTTGTGGTGATCGCCCAGGTCGACCCCGGCCAGTGACACGAGGAGGAGGATCGCAGGCACCAGTGGCGACTGCATGTGCACCGGCTGCCCGGTGATCGATGCCCGGGCCATATCGGCGGCCGGGATCCCGTAGTGGGCGGCGGTCTCGGCGAGCACGGGCAGGATGCCGAAGTAGAACGCGTCGTTGCTCATGAAGAACGTCATCGGGATGGAGAGCAGACCGGTGATCACGGCCATGTACGGCCCCATCGAGGCGGGGATGACGTCGACGAGCCAGGCGGCCATCGCGTCGACCATTCCGGTTCCGCTCATGATCCCGGTGAGCACGCCGGCGGCCATGACCATCGCGACGACGGCGATGATCGCCGAGGCGTGGGAGGCCAGTTCTTCCTGCTGCTCCTTGAGGTTCGGGAAGTTGACGAGCAGGGCGATGACCATCGCGATCATGAACAGGTACGGCAGCGGCAGCAGGTCGAGGACCAGCAGGACCATGACGGCGACGGTGAGGCTGAGGTTGAACCAGAACAGCTTCGGGCGCAGGGTCGCCCGGTTCGGGTCGAGTGCGGTCCCGATGAGGGAGGCGCCGTGGCCCGTGTCGGATGCTGCCGCCGAGGTGGTGGAGGCGTTCGTTGGATCGTCGTCCGGTCCGAAGCCGGTGCCGGTGGAGGAGCCTCCGGGAGTTCCGGAGTAGGAGCCATGTTCGCCGGTGCCCGAAGCGGAACCGGAGGCAGCGCCAGCGGATTGGCGTGCGACGGCGCCGACGAGTTCGCGGCGCTCCGCGCCGGAAGAGGGATCGGCGGCCCAGGCGACGCCGTTCTTTGTCAGACGGCGGCGCTCGGAGATGCCGAGGAAGTAGGCGAAGACGAAGCAGACGAGCAGACCCGCGACGAGGGCGGGAACCATCGGGGCGAAGATCTCGTTGGCGTCGATCTGCAGCGCCGATGAGGCACGTGCCGTCGGTCCGCCCCAGGGCACGATGTTGAGCGTGCCGTTGATCAGGCCCGCCACGCAGGTGAGGACGACCGGGGACATCTCGAGGCGCTGGTAGATAGGCAGCATTGCCGCGGTCACCACGATGAACGTGGTGGAGCCGTCGCCGTCGAGGGACACGGCGCCGGTGAGCAGCGCGGTTCCCATGACGACCTTGACCGGGTCATTCCCGGCGATCCTGAGGATGAACTCGACGAGCTTGTCGAAGAGTCCGACGTCGATCATGATGCCGAAGTAGATGATCGCGAAGAGCAGCAGCGCTGCCGTTGAGGACATTTCAGCGATGGCGTCCATGACCATCTCACCGATGCCCAGGCCGGCGCCTGCGAAGAGACCGAAGATGGTCGGAACGATGATCAGCGCCAGAATCGGCGAGAGCCGCTTGGTCATGATGAGCGTCATGAAGACGATGATCATGGCGAAGCCGAGGATAACGAGCACGAACTTCTCCTTCGAAGGCGTAGGTGATTACCGGATCACGCTAGTGTGATGCCCGTCGCGGCGCGCGCTTGTGTGCACTGAACGCGTTCTGCCCGTTCTGTGCCTTTTGTGCATTCTGCTCATCGGTCTTACAGTGGCAGTGTGTCCCGTTCCGCCGGATCGTTCTCTCGCCGGGTGCTGCTCAGCCAGCTCGCGGTGGTCGTCGTCATGCTGGTCCTGGTCACGGGCGTCTTCGCCTGGATGAGCCGCGAGAACGTGACCGAGGTCAGCGAGACCGAAGCGCTCGCGATCGCCCGCACCTTGGCCACCACCGCCGAGGTGAGGGCAGGTGCGACTCGCGCCTCGGAGGAGCACGCGCCGCATCCTGCGCCCGAGATCACCGAACCGCTCCAAGAGATCACCAATGAGCTGCGGGCGCGCAACGACATCCTGTTCGCCGTCATCACCGACGACCGCGGCATCCGCCTGACCCATCCTCGTCCCGACGCGATCGGCAAACGCGTGTCCACCTCCCCTGAGGAGGCCCTCGCCGGCCGGGAGTCGGTGACCCATGACAAGGGCACTCTCGGAGAAACGGTTCGGGCGAAGGTCCCCATCTACTCGAGCACCGACGATGGAACCGTCGTCGGCGAGGTGTCGGTCGGCATCCGCTCCTCGGTGCTCGATGCGGATCTGCGCCGCGAGTTCCTCGTGCTCGGGTCGGTCGCACTCGTCGCCCTCGCCCTCGGAGTGCTCGCATCCCTGGCCCTGGGGCGCCGGCTGCGCCGCGAGACCCTGGGCGTCGGTCCTGAGGAGCTCGCGGAGATGGCCCGCGACCAGGGTGCGGTCCTCCACGGCCTCGACGACGGGGTTCTCGGCTTCGATCTGGCCGGCGAGGTGACGCTGAGCAATTCCGTGGCGAACCGGCTGCTCAGTGAGGAGTCGGGTTCTGGTACGGAGGCCGTTTCTGGCGCGGCTTCTGGTTCGGATTCTCGGGGCGATGCCGACGAGTCCTCGGCGGGCCTGCCCGAGGTGCCGGAGTCGATCCGCCAGCTGATGACCGAGGCGCCCGAGCACGGGGCACTGCGCCGACGCTTGACCGTCGGTGACCGCATCCTCTTGGTCACTGCCGTCCGCGTCAAGCGCGGCGAAGTCTCCGTCGGCGGCGTCGTGACCCTGCGCGACGAGACCCAGATGCTCACGATGGCCCAGCAGTTGGAGTCGGTGACGACGATGGCCCAGGCGCTGCGCGCGCAACGGCACGAGTTCGCCAACCGCCTGCACACAGCTCTCGGTCTAGTCGATACCGGTGCGACCGATGAGGCGCGCAGCTACCTCGCAACAATCCTGCGGACCGGACCGATCGCAACCCCGGTCGAAGGTATTGAGCTGATCACTGACCCGTACCTCAGCGCCCTGCTCGAGGCCAAAGGAACCACTGCCGCCGAGGCGGGGGTGAGCCTCGCCGTCACCCCGGACTCCCTGGTGCTCGGCCGAGTCACCGAGCCCGAGGACGTCACGCTGATCCTCGGCAACCTCATCGACAATGCCGTGCGAGCCGTGGTGCAGGCGTCCGTGCAGGATCCTCACAGTTCCTCTGGCGATGACCGGACCTCCGCTGTCGAGGTCCAGCTCCTCAGCTCCGGAGACGAACTGCATGCGATCGTCACCGACACCGGTGAGGGCGTTGCTCCTGAGGACGCCGAACGGATCTTCGAAGAAGGAGTCAGCGGCTCGCTTCAGAAGTCGGCGGTTGGATCCGAACGATCTGCGAGCGAAAGCAGCGCCGACGAAGTCCATGGATTGGGCATCGGGCTGGCCCTGTGCCGCCGCGTCGCCCGTCGGCACGGTGGCCGGGTGTGGCTGGTCGATGACCACGACGCAACCCTGGGCGGGGCGAGCTTCGGGGTGCGACTCCCCGGCGCGCTCAGCACCACCGAGACTGACAATGAGGAGAGACGATGACGACCGTTCTGGTGCTTGACGACGACTTCTACGTCGGTCAGCTGCACTGCCGCTATGTCAACGAAGTGCCGGGCTTTCGAGCCTTGGAACCAGTCCGGGATCTTCATTCGGCTCGCGCAGTGTTGGCGGAGGAAAACGTGGAACTGATCCTCGCCGATTACGTCCTGCCAGACGGCAACGGCGTCGAACTCATCCGCGAGACAGAGATCGATGCGGCTGTTCTGTCAGCGGTGGCCGATCCCCAAATCGTGCGCTCAGCCTTGCGCGCTGGTGCATTGACGTACATCGTCAAACCTTTCGAAGCCGACGTTCTGCAGGGATTCCTTCGCCGCTATTCCCGCTACCGCCGCTACTGGGAACGGGAGAAGGTGGAGCAGTCGAGCCTCGAACGCCTCCTGCGCAGTCTCCACGATGTCTCATCCACGGGAACTGGATCGGCCAGCGGGCCGGGATCGTCGACAACGAGTCGCATCCTCAGCGCACTGGAGTCCGCGTCGGGTCCGATGACGGCGCTGGAAGTCGCCGAGGCGGTCGGCACGTCCCGGGCGACAGCGCAGCGTCACCTCGCCAAGTTGGCAGAGTCACGCGCAGTCACGGTCACCCTGCAATACGGGAGCACCGGTCGTCCCGAGCACTTGTACGGGACTGAAAGTGGCTCACCGCGATGATCCGGAAGCTCGCGAACTTCGAAACAATGCGATGCAGTTCAGTCACGCGCGCCTCGGAGATGTGGTCGAACAGGGTAGATTTTGGCGGTGTTGAATGGAGGTCCGTTATGGCGTGCGAACGACTCGCGACAGCGTAAAACTTGCCACCGCCTCGTGACCGTGTTCAGCTTGCTGGGTCAGAACTGACGCCGCCACAGAGCCGACCACCAGCGCCGGATTGAGAAGCCTTTAGGTTTGGCGGTGTCACATTCTTCAGGAGCATTCGGTCTGGATTCGAAATCTGTCCTATGGGTTGGTCCAAGCTTGCTCCAACCTTCCACCTGCAGCTCGTTATCAATCGTGGAGTTGCCTGCACTGAAGTCGTCCCGCGAGTCGCGGACCTCAACTACCGACACCAGAGGTGAATCGCATCGAGTACGCTCAGCTGTCCCATGGGTTTTCAGTTCGTCGGCCACCTGCAATTCGCGGGAGAGCTCCGGACACGTCTCTCCTGTGGATAGCGTTCCTTGCGGTTCTGGAACACGACGTCGCATTGCCGTTCGCGACCGAGTCCGCTCGCGAAGTACCCTCTCGAAATCGTCCTCCAACACCCATCCCGCGTACTTCCCCCACTCGCGGGCCCGACTACCGTGCAGCTCCCACGCGGACCTCCATCGACGTCGACCACTAAAAACTTCGCTTAGGAACGCTTCGAGGGGGTAGTTTCCAGCGGATCGCAGTTCGCCTGGCCCATTTGGCGCAGGTTCCATTACTGTCGCTCCAGCCTTCAGGATAAAATTGCAACTTCCTGGCAGGGTCCAAGGTTCTATATGCTGAGTCCCCGTAGAGTCCAAGCATCGAATTCGTACACATGGATTGCTAAACAGAGCGCGATCGAGCGCTTTACCTTTCGCCTTCTCGGTGAAGAACCAAATTGTGTTCATCCCGTTTTCTCGCCTAGACCAGGTTCGTTCATCGATCTTTGAGGTCCATCTCTGCACTTCGAGTGCCCAGGCGGGGACAGCCTCGACCTTGACATCTGCGTATTCGCTTTCCGGGATAGCTGTATAACCTAGTCGATTACATAGCTTGACAAGTTCAGCCTGAAGGAAGCGCTGTTCAGGTCCGGCTCCACCGGCACCATTGGCCCCTTTGACGGGAAAGTGGCCGCACCCAGACGCACTTTCTGCCGATCGTCAGCAGGAGCAGGCCGAGCCCGATGGGCAGCATCGCGTCGTAGAGGGCGTCGAACCACTCGAATGGTGGCCGTAGCAGTCGGATGCCGGCGAAGGGGTTATCTATTGCGTTTGTCCTCCTCAGTGCGGACAGCGCGCATGACGGTGTGCCGGGAGACGCCGAAGAGATCGGCGATCTCCTGATAAGTCTTGTACGGGTGGCCGTCGGCGTTGAGCTCTCGCCATTCGAGTACAGTCTTGACCTGGTTGCGGGTCAGTGCTCGGGGGAGTCCCCCTATTCGTCCTTGAGTGCGGGCGTGGGAGAGGCCGCGCATGGTGTTCGCGCGGATCGTTGACACGCGCAGCTGCGCGAGGACGGCCATGATCCCGACGATGGCCTCTCCCATCGGGGTCGAGGTGTCGACGTCGAGGAATGGTTCGGTCAGAGACTTGAGCCGGACGCCGCGGTTGCCGAGGTCGCGGATGATTTCGATGCCCATGAGTTCGGAGCCGGCGATTCGGTCAAGGGCGACGATGACGAGGGTATCGCCGCGGCGGAGCTGCGCGAGGCCGGCGGCCCACTGGGGGCGGTCGGAGATCCGGCTGACTCGCCGTGATCGATGAAGATCCGTTCGCAGCCGGCGGCTCTCAGGGCTGCGTCCTGGGAGTCGGGGTTCTGATCGCGGGTGCTCACTCGGGCGTAGCCGGTCCAGTGGGGGTTGGTCTCAACTGTCATGGATCAGAATGGGGTCAGTGGGGATCGGAATTGGGCGTGATCTCGACGAGTCCGTCAGCCGCGGCTTGGGCGAGTTCGTCATGCATGTCAAGGAGGTAGGAGGCCATCGTGATCTCTGCCATTGAGGGTGAGGGCTTCGAGGGGTTATCCATCGTCGCTGTCTCCTGGGTTAGGGGGTGATCTGATTGTCGGGCGGGTCGACCGAGCGCTTTTTGTGTTCGTCGTGCTCGATGGAGGATGTCGGGGCCTCTCGCTGGATTCCTTCGTCCCCGCTGCGGATCTCGCGCATGACGTTTCGCAGCCTGGTCATCGGGTCTCGTTCAGTGTCTAGGTCGCGCTTGATGGCGTCGACGGTGAGGGTCTTGTCGGGGGTGTGGTTGTAGGTCTTCGTGACAGGCTGCTCGGGGTCGATGCGGTCGAGGACGGTGAGCTTCGCGAGGGTGAAGTCGCCGGACTCGGGCCGGTTGATAAGGTCCACGGCGTTGGTCAGGAATCTCGAGTACGTGGCATCGGGCGAGGTGTAGAGATCGTTGATCGCGGCTGGCGGGAGGTAGCGGGCGTCCGGGGAACCGTTGGTGCAGGGCATCCCACCAGCGTGAGTCGGCTTGAGCTAGCGCCTGTGTGCGCCCGATCTCGACGGCCACGACCTGGTATCCCTCATAGCCGCCGAGGTCTTCGAGTCTATTGAGGTACTGCGAGTGCAGCTGTGGCCACGAGAAGGTGCCTTGGCGGATGAAGCTTTCCGACTTGAGGTAGCACCTGTCCTCAAGCTCATCGGCGAGATCGGTGGAGTAGGTGTGGACGAGGGATGAGAGTTCACCTCGACAGAGTGGGCGGCCGTCGGCGAGGGTGTGTCCGAGCCAGTCGTCGAGAATGCCTTCGCGCTCGGCGATGGTGAGGCAGATCTGTTTGAAGATATCGGGGTCGATCTCCCTGTAGGCGTCACGGTCGTCGAGTGCGTTGACGAGGGTGGATTTGCCTGCACCGGGGACACCGGCGGTGAGGACCACGACGGCTTGTCCGGTCTGCCGGCCCTCGGGGCGGAGACGGTCGTATTGGGCGTTGATTTCGACTTCGAACGGGCGGAGTACCTGTGTGATGTCGGGGGCGCGTGATCGGAGTTCAGCTTGCAGTTGGTCGAGTTAGGACGCGACGGCCGCTTTCAAGCTGCGGGATCTTTCCGGGTGGGGCCGTGAACCCATTGGGGAAAAACTGCTGCGGGAAGATCGGCCGCGCGGGCGATCTGAGCGAAAGCGTCATCGTCGATGATGTGACTAGCCCGGGCGGATTTGACGTCGTCCCACGTGCCACGATCCCAAGCGGCAGATGACTGGGGCTCGGCACCGGGTGTGATTCCAAGACGCCCATACGTGTAAGGCCAGGAACTCAGTGTGGAAATGAGGTCATCACGGGTCCGCTCCCCCACTGCGTATTCGTAGACGAACTCCATGGGTGTGCGCATGAGCGCGTTGGGTCGGCGTTCGAGCTTGCGGATCTCAGAGGCGATCGTGCCGACCGTCGTTCCCAGTCGATCGGCGGTCACATCGACAGCCTCTCCCTCACGATGGGCGCGATCGATCTCTCGACGCCACCGAATGTGGTTCAGATGTCGACGCGCAACATCGACGAGCTCTGGGGTGATTTCATACATCGTCTCAGCCATGCCCGTCTCCTTCGCTGGAATCTGCTGCTTCTATTCTATCGCGAAGCAGCAAAACTGCCGGCGACATTTTAGCGACAAACGAGCCGGTTTACGCGCGACTACTATTCGCATATGGAGATCTTTTTCAGCTGGTCAGGCACTCATAGTCACGATGTCGCTCGCACTTTCAGAGAGTGGCTTCCCACAGTCATCCAGGACTGCCGCGACATTTTCCTCTCCTCTGCGCTAGACAAGGGGGACCCATGGTTTTCCAGCATCACGCAGGCGGCGACGAACGCAGACCTCGCGCTGGTGTTCATCACCGCCGAGAACACCGACTCGCAGTGGCTGAACTTCGAAGCTGGCGCGATGATGACAGGGGTCGGTAGTCGGCTGTGTCCAGTACTAGTCGACTTGAGCAAAGCGGATTACAACGGGTCAATGAAGAACTATCAGCTCACCGCGCTTGATGACGACGAGGATCTCTTCGGGCTCCTGAAGACGATCAATGACACGAACGCGGAGATCCATGAACGCAAGCTCAAGCTCCCCGAGGACCAGCTGCGTGAAGAGTTCGAGCTGAAGTGGCCGAAGCTGAAAGCTCAGCTGGAGGAGGCCACTCGGCCACACCAACAGGAACGTGTGCCCGCCAGAACAATCGAAGACAAGATCGACGAAATTCTGACGCTAGTACGGCCGACTCGATCGCCGGGGCCCTCTCGAACACGGCTGGACCCCATAACGGGGAGGTTCATGCACCGCACACGCCAAACAGAACGAACACTGGCAGGAGTCGACGAAGACCTCTTCGGACTCAACGAGGTGTTCGACATCAAAGACGCTCCTGACATCAAGACTCTGATTTCATCACAATCACGACCACTCGACCCGAAGGCGCAAACGCGCTTGTTCGGGCAAATGGTCAGCAATGATGGCACTTACCTCGGCAAGATTACGGATACAGCCCCCACCTTAGTGGAACGATGACGGTGACATCCAGTACAGACCCTTGTAGACCGAGAGCAAAACCCCTTCAGACGACGTTCTGCGACCAGACGGTTCTGCACTTGAGTTTTGCTACACCGAAAACCCGATGGCCACTTCGTTGAACATTCATGCTGCCAGCGTGCGCGAAAACGATCGTTTTCGCGCCGACACCCTCGGCGGGCGAACCGCCAATCATCACCGCTTACTGTCACTCCTCCCGGCATCATTGCCAACATAGCCATGATGCGTATGATGGGGACTATGATTATCGTGAACACCGCCCAGACGTATCCGCCCGTCGCCCGCCAAATCGTCACTCCCCAGCCCGGGCAATCGAAGCCAGTCACGGCTGACGAGAACGCCTTGATGCTGCTCGCCGACATCACCCGTGGAGACTGGCCTAGCCTGAGCGACAGACTGCTCGAGGAGGCCGGCGACTACCTGCTGGGCACCTGCGAGGGCCTTGTCACAGTGACCTATCGCATCATCGGACACGAGAGGGTCGACGGAAACAAGCTCCGCTTTGCCGTCGAGCCGGCACCGGAACTCGTTCCGCTGATCGGCCAGCCGCAGCCTCTCGGGCCTTGGAAGCGGGGCGAGGCGCGTGGCACTCGCCGCGTAGATACACCGGAGTCGCTGGCTTCCACCGTCATGTACGACGTGCCGACCTGGAAGCGGTACGTGCTCGGTGTGGCTCAGGACCTGCTGAGTGGGTCCGTTTCTGCGCAGGGGCCGCTGACGGCGCATCTCCGTCAGCAATGGATCGAGGAGCAGGCGGCGAGTATTCCGCAGAATGTGCACATCAGCGTACGCCCTGATGGCACCATCGTGATCGATGTTCCGGCGGGGCAGGACGTCCTGGTACGGGCCATTGCCGCCGACCTCTAACCGATCGTTTCTACGGAAGTCTAGCCTCGCGGTTTCATGATTAGGTGCGGCGAGATGCCGGACTGACACAAAGAAAGTGCCCCTGACCAGGGATGATGGTGTTTGCGATGACACCATCAATCCACTAAAAAGGAGCACTCTCAGAGTGAAGCCTACCCGCGTCTGCGCATCGATACCGCACCAGTCAACGCTCAGCTGGGGTCCATGGAGGGCCAAGACGCCCCTCCGGGGAGACGTGCGGGTCAGCGTTCGCCTGGACGGTGAAGCTAAGGATCGCCCTATCCGGGAAGGGGACGAAGAGGAGGAATGTTCAGTGCGGACAGCGCTCGACCATGCGGCCGCACTGAAGCGCGAAGCTGTGTCCGTCCTTCGGGATGAGAGGAAGTGCAGTGCGGCCGACACTGCGCGCGTGCGCGACTCGACGCGAAGCACGACGAAGGTAAAAGACGGAACGGTACAGGGTCAGTCACAACGTTCACAATCAGTCTTTTCCGCATTTACCGGCATTGCGTGTCCCGGTTGTCCAATACGCCGTCACGATTCCGAACTGCCCGTATTTATTCTTCCCAATCAAACCGGACCGGTGATCATAAATCACGCACATCGTTCGCGCGAGTTTCTTACTCTTTCCGACCTGGTAGTGCGACGCGTACACTTCAAGGCCGTTGAAAGCCAGGCTGGTATTCTTCGAATTCAGTGCTCGGACCCACTGGCGCTCGGCCGCAGCAGTCACTTCGTGATTGCTGGTTTTGCGATAGGTCCCTCCACGCTTGATATGGACGTAACCCCAGTCGGAATTTCCGTTCCGAAGATACGCGGTACCCCACGATGTCTTGGTTCGCCATTTGACAGCACCGGCTTTCGAGATACTCGCCCAGTCGGTTGCTTCTGCGCTGTTTGCCGGATAGAGATTCAAGCCTACGATGAGGGCGAGTAGTGCCACCAGTATGGCGATCGGTGCTCTCAGTCTGTGCCTGGAGTGCATGGTGTGTCTCAATTCGTTGCTGGGGATGTTGTCTAATGTGGCCCAATGGGGGGGTGCGCCAAGATGAATTGACTCAATTGTTCACATTACAACTAGAATCCGCCTTCAGCAATCTCAATCGGGCCGCAACCTTTTGATCCGCCAACGACTTTCGTTTGGACACACCGAGCTGGGACGCAACCAGTAACCAGGGCCGTCAAAATCCGGCGCGCTTCCGTTCCTCTTCAGACGCAGGCCTGATTGTTGACATGAGGACACAGGCGGGCATCCCATTGTCTTGGCGCAAGAAGACATCATCGCCGGTGATGAGGCTGACTTCGCCGATAATATCGGGGGTGGCTTTTGGGCCATTGCGGTATTTATGATTGCCTTCTCGAACAACGATGTCACCGATTTCAGGTCGGTATTCGATCGCATCTGATTCTGGCTTCATTATGCCCTCCGTGACTTAGCTTATGGTTTGGCTTATGGTTTGCACTGTAGGCATGGCCTCTTAACCGCTAGGAGTCCTAGCATACAGTCGGGAATCTTCTCGGTCTCGTACCGTCAGATCACCAGTGCTGGGACCCGGGACACTTGGATCATAAGCCGGAAAGTCTGGCGCTACGCCCCCATCAGAAAGGTCCCATTGAGGCTGAGGAGGCGGCCGGTGTTACGGTAGCGACAGAAGCGACAAGTGCAGCCGGGCGCAACATCTCCTTTCACTGGTGCTACACAGAGTAATAGCGCTTTCTGCTGATAGATTCTGAGCCATGAGTACTGAAACCGTGTGGATTGTTCAACACGACGAGTCTCCGGATAATACTATTCTGGGCGTGTTTGCGACTGAGGGCGAAGCGTCAAACTTCATGGAGCAAGTCGGCGATATGTATGGCGGTCAGGTTCTTTATTCCAGTTATAAAATTGGATACAAATTCAATGAAGGACCCGGGTACGTCGAATACAGCACCGAGTAAGAAGTTCCTACCGGGGCACCTCGGCCCGGTTGCATGTCGACATCGAGGGGTCCGATCGCATAACTGGAATCCCCGCTTTAACTGTGGCGTGGCACGGTGTCGTGTCATACCTCGATGCGAGAATCAGTAACAGCACCAGACGCTGGGGCAGGACTCATGCTCGACGTCCCTCCCGTGAAAAATCGAGGCTAGAAGCGAGTATCCGCGACACGACAGATCTCCCCCACCGGAAGGCTGTTAGGTGTTTACGTGGGAAGCATGATTGAAAAGAAGATGGAACGCACCTGCCTACATGGTGAGTGTGAGGCTTGCGGCGAGTTCAGTGTTACGTTCACACTGCGCTCACTAGTTGATGGTTCGACTAGAGATGCGTGCTTGAAATGTGAGCCCAACTATGGATGACCGACGGTCGGTCAGACGGATGCTGTCGCTTCCTGGTAAGCGGCAGTCACTGATTTGGGAATAGGCCCTCGGGCGGAGACTTCGTGCCCGTTTTCTCGTGCCCACGTGCGAATGGCGTCCAATTCTACCTTGTTGTTCTGCTGGCGTTTCGCCTTCTGCCTCTTGCCGGCTCGGGCAGAGTGCCGGGCGACGGCGATATAAGGTGCCAGTGATTCGCGCAGCGCTTCTGCGTTCTTCTGGTTGAGATCGATCGCATAGTCGACATTGTCCAGCCCGAAAGACACCTCACTGTCTTCACCCTCGGGAATTTGCGTGCCGTCCAGGTCGTCAGTGATCTTCTCAATGAAATTGCGTGCCATGGGCCCAGTTTATGCAGATCGCTTGGCCTGTAGTCGCAATGTTCGCCGGCGCCGTTCGGTGGCCTTGCGTCGAGCGAGACGTTGCCGGCAGCTGTCGCTACAGGTGCGGCGGCGACGCCTCGTGGCCGGCTGCTTGATGGAGCCTCCACATACCTCGCAGCGTTGAGAGGGTGGTGGGCTGTAGAGGGACTCTGCGATGGAGACTGCTCCGCTACCGGTGAAGAGGTCATGGACCTGATCGACGTCGGGTTGGTAACCGAAGACGTCGAGCACCCAATGAGTTCATGGGCAGGGTTTCGAACCGACATAGCTGTAGCGGTAACTGATGCCCACGGTGAGCACATCGTTGACGGCCGCGCCGGCGGTTCGGCCTGACCGTCCGTCGGGGACGCGGGCGAGCACAGGCTCCCACTGGTTGGCGATGCGGGACCCCGACGGGATGGCGTTGCCTTTGTGCCAGACGAGGATGCGCACTTGTGGTGGGCAGACCGGCAGGTAGGTGGCGAGGCTGTCGGCAGCGGCCGCGATCACCCACCCGTCGTAGTCGGCTTCGAGCCGGGTCACGAGGGCCTAGTGAGTGGCGGGGTTGTCCCATTCGGAAGCCGCTTCGTGTGCAGCTGCCCGGCCGAGTCCGCCGCGATGCCCGCGGCCTTGACCGTACCAGCGGTTCGCACGCCCGAGGTAGGGCGGATCTGCGATGGCCAATCTCATCAGAACCTCATCCGTTCAAGGGTGTTCTGTGACTCTTCAGCGGCAATCCAGTTTTGTACATACGCGACCAGTCCTCCTCGTCATAAACCCAAAGGATCTTCGAATTGGGACCTTCACCTCTGACTCGAGCGTGCTGTTTCCCGGAGCGTCGGTGAACCTCATCCTGCGCCTTCGCGGTAGCAATGGGCGACATACTGCCCGGACCCTCTGACACTCCTCTCGAGCTTCACGTGAGCATTTAATACACCGCCTTCCTTTTCCTCCGGCTTCATCGACATCGAACAAGGTAGACCAGTACCAAGGGTCTGGGCCGAATTCTGGGTCCCGCATCTTCATAAGCGTCTTGCCCGCCGCAGCAGACTCACTCCATCCTTAACGTACCCGGTCTGACCGTCGGGGCCCGTAGCTTCGCGTCGCCTGATCTCTTGGACCTCAGCCGTCCATTCGTCCGGGTCGAGACCGAGCTGAGCGACCTCCTCGCCGGGGGTCATCCTTAAATCGTGCGCGTGATCGTGCGCGGATTCGTTATGCCGCGCCCACGGCGGAATGTCGGCCTCGGACTCGAAGACGTGGGAGACGATGAGCAAGCAGCCGCCCGGCTTCACCCAGCTACTCGCGCGCCGGAGGATCTCCACGCGAGGCAGATCGGCGTCGGAGTGGAGGTAGGACGCAGTGACGAGGTCGAAGCCAGCCTTCGGCTCCCACTCGCTCAGATCCGCATCGTGCCAGGTGAGCTGGTCCGCCACTCCCCGTTCGACCGCACCCGCAGCTCCGCGCCGCACTGCGGTGGGCGAGATATCGACGGCATCGACGGTCCACCCCTGCTCGGCGAGCCAAACCGCGTCCCCACCTTCGCCGCAGCCGAGATCGAGCGCTGAACCGACAGGAAGGTCCGCCACCGCATCCGCCACGGCAGGATTGACTCGGCCCGACCAGATCCGGTCGCTCTCGGAGTACCGTGCCTCCCAATGCTGGGCGGCGGACCCGGATCCCTCATCAGCATGATCGTGACCTGAGGCATCGCCATTGGCGGCGGCATGACTCTCCGCCACAGCAGCATCGAAGTCCTCAGTCACCAGCTCCATGTTGACGACACCACCAGTCAGCGCTCCCCCGCCGATGGAGATCGGCACGTTGGCAGCCGGATTGACGACGTTGCCGATCGCCCAGATGCGGGGATTGCTCGTTCGACCGGTCGCATCAACGGCAAGAAAGCTGCCGACCGGGTTCTCGACCCGGTCCAGTCCGAGTTCGGCGAGGAACTCATCATGGGGGCGAGGTCTCGGCGCAGTGAAGATCGCGTCGAGCTCGATGGTCTGCCCGTCCTCCAGGCGAACTCCAGTGAGCCGCTGTCCGTCGCTGACCACCTCGGCGACGGGGGTGTCAATGAGTTCGACGTCGCGCGCACGCAGACGCTCGGCAAGTTCAGGGTCCAGCGCGCCGCTGCCGGCGGTGAAGAACGTCAGGCGATCGGTCCACTGCCGCACAAGCTGCGCCTGGTGGGCCGACATCGAGGATGCGCCCAGCACTCCGATCCGCGTCCCCTTCACTTCCCAGCCGTGACAATACGGACAGTGCAGCACGTTGGTCCCCCAATGTTCGGCGAGGCCGGGGATGTCGGGGAGTTCGTCGGTGAGCCCGGTGGCGACGATGAGGGCACGACCTGTGAGCGCACCCTGCGCGGTCGCCACTGTCACGGTCCGCTCCCCCGCCTGGACGCTGATGACGGTGTCGTCAACGAACTGGACTCCATAGCTCGCCGCCTCCTCGCGCCCTTGAGCAATGAGGGCAGCCGGATCCGTGCCTTCGTTGCCGAGGACGGAATGCATGTGGGCGGCGAAGCGGTTGCGCGGACTGCCCGAGTCGATAACGACGACGCGCCGCAGGGACCTGCCGAGCGTGAGCGCCGCACTCAGTCCGGCAGCTCCGCCGCCGACGACGATGACGTCCCAATTCTGATTCACAAGTGTCTCTTCCATGGCTCAAGCATGCGCCGCACCCAGTAGATTCTGCAATCGTTCTTGCACTATTGGCAAAAACGTGGTTCGGTGAGGTGACTCGGCCCGTCTCACCTCGTTCCTCAGGAGTCACTCATGGACATGCTCGACCAAATGGGTCCGCGGCTTCGTGCCGCCAGGAAGTCCCGGGACTGGACCCTGGATTACCTCGCCGGTCGAGCCGGAATGTCCGTGAGCACTCTGTCCCGGCTGGAGAGCGGAAAGCGGCAGGCCAGCCTGGAACTGCTCGTCCCGCTCACCCGGGAGCTGGGGATCCGGATCGACGACCTCCTATCGACCGAGGCGCCCGACCCACGAGTGCGCCGGCCGAGCATCCGGCGCGACGGGATGGTGATCACGCCACTGGCGCCCGAGGGGTCGCCGGTCGCCACCTACAAGATCACCTACCCCCCGCGCTCAGTCGCTCCGGAACCGCGAGTCCACGACGGCTACGAATGGCTCTACGTGATCAGCGGGCAGCTGCGCCTCGTGCTCGGTGAGCAGGAGCTGGTGCTCAAGCGGGGTGAAGCCGCGGAATTCGACACCCGAATGCCGCACAGCATCTCGGCGATCTCACGCCCTGCGCAGGTGATCAGCATCTTCAACCAGGACGGGGTCCGGATGCACACTCACGGGGCTGGTGACGGAGCGGATTAGACGTTCTGCGGCCCGCAGCTCAGTGACGCGGAACGCGCTCCACTGCAGAGCCGGCGAACCATCTGGCCAAGGTCACCGCGATGACAGTCGTGGCCGGCATCGTGACCACGATGCCGACAATGCCAGCGATCATCTGCGTCAGAGTCGTCGCCACCTCATCGGACTGGAGCACCACACCCAGCGGCAGGCCGAACGTCTGGGACAGGATCAAGGTGAACAGTCCGGCCCCGACCACTGAGAAACTCACCGTGTAGATGGCGCTGGCCGCATGATCCCGACCGACGTTCAGCGACGAATCACGGACAGTCCTCCACCACGACCGACGACCACCACCTGCCCGTGCCGGCATTTCCCGCCCCTCGCCATCCGGGAGCGCAGCGCCGAGGTGGGAGAAGACAGTGCTTGCCTGAGCAGCCGAAATGTCATTGAGGACACCGATGAGCACGATGAGCAACGCGGCCAGGGCAATGGATTCGACCGGCACCGTCAGTCCCGACAGGGTGAGCATCTCGGCGTTCTCTCCGGCGGGCCCCAGCCGCAGCAGCCACGACAATGCCGATCCGACCGCCATCGCGACGCACAGTCCGATCAGAGTGCCCGCCCATGCGGCGATCGTCATCGCCGAGAGACCATGCGTATAGAACAGCACTGCCGTGAGCACGAAGACCACGGTCACCGATGAGTAGAGAAGCGGGGATCCGTCTGCGGCGATTCCGCCGATCAGGAAATACCAGATGAAGACGGCGGAGGCGAGAAGCGATACGAATGCCCGCAGCCCCCGGAAGCCGACGGCGAGAGCGACGAGTCCGAGAGCCCCCAGAGCGAAGATCGCCAGTGTCCCGCCCCGCTGGGGCGAGTAGTAGGTGTAGCTGCGTTCCGCACCCGGCGTGGTCGCCTCACTGATCACCACGTCGTCGCCGTTGGAGACGTCGTTGAAGTAGGCGTTGCGAAAGAGCATCACGTCCACTGTCTTGCCGTCGGCCAGCGTGCCGGTGGCGGAACCGCACGGCACATCGTCGCTGACGTTGCCGCAGTTGTCGAACGCGACGTCGGTGACCTCGGCAGGCAGATAGTCCTGCGACACGGACTTCCCGAGAGTGTTCACCGGGGCACCCGGCCACATCACGAAGACGACCGGGAGCAGAACCGCGCTCACGATCAGCACGACCAGGAGCGCCGCGCGACGGCCCGGGGGACGCCGCCGAATTGTCTTCCTCTTCACCGATCTCCTCCGCTTCCGGGATTCAGCTCTCGCGCTTGCACCCGGTAATGATAGGCCCCCTCAGCGAACGGGAGGGTGGACATCGCCGCCTGACCGGCATTGTCTTGTCCACTCCGTGCCGTCAGCGATCCGCAGGAATCCGCGCCCGCCACGGCCACCAGACCGGTCGCCCGATGTCGTAGACCAGCGCTGGCACGACGAGCGAACGGACGAGGATCGCGTCCAGCAGCACCCCGAAGGTGACGATGAAGGCGAGCTGGACGAGGAACATGATCGGGATGACGGCAAGCGCTGCGAAGGTCGCGGCCAGCACGATTCCCGCCGAGGTGATCACCCCTCCCGTCGCCACGAGCCCGGCGAGGACTCCGCGCCGCGTGCCGATCCGCAGCGACTCCTCACGCACCCGCGACATGAGGAAGATATTGTAGTCGATCCCCAACGCCACCAGGAACACGAACGCGTAGAGCGGCACCGAGGGATCCGCACCCGGGAACCCGATGACCTGGTTGAACACCAGCGCCGAGACTCCCAAAGCGGTGCCGAACGACAGCACCGTCAGCGCCACCAGCAGCAGCGGGGCGACGAGGGAGCGCAGGAGCACGATGAGGATGATCGTGATGACGAGCAGGATCAGCGGGATCGCGAGACTCCGGTCCGCCTCGGCGGTGGTGTTCGTATCGAGGTCCACTGCCGTCTCCCCGCCCACGAGCGCCTCGGAATCGACCTCATGGACCGCGTCGCGGATCATCTTCACGGTCTCCTCGGCGACCAGGGAGTCCGCGGCATCGGTCAGTGTCACATCGAGCAGGACGTTCCCGTCCACCTCGGTGGGGATTGGCGGCACCGTAGGTGGCGTCGAGTTCGGCTCTCCCCTGCCTTCGGGTACCTGAACCGTCCCGTCCGCATCAACCGGGGCAGTGCCGCTCGGGGTGTTCTGTGCAACGACCGACATCGACTCGACCCCGCCGAGGCGACCGATCTCTTGCGCGGCCTGCTCAAGTTTCGGTTCCGTCACTACGACCTGCGCAGGTGATCCGGATCCTCCGGGGAAGTGCTCAGCGAGGACGTCCTGCCCGTCGCGAGCCTCGGATTGGCCGAGCACGAATTCGCTCTGCGCGACTCCCGAGGCTTTGAACTGCGGGAACGCGAGCAGCGGGAGGGCGAGAACGATGACCAGACCGATCCAGATCGTGCGCGGTCGCTTGGCGATCACCTCGGCGATCCGGGTCCAGACTCCCTTCTTTCGGGATGTCGTGGCGGAGGTCTGCACGCGTGGGAGGAAGGGCCAGAAGACGGCGCGGCCCATGAGCATGAGGGCCGCCGGCAGGAATGTCAGCGCGGCGAGCATGGCCATGACGATGCCGATCGCCGCCACCGGGCCCAGCGCACGGGTCGAGGCGAGGTCGGTGAGCAGGAGGACGAGGAGGCTGGCGATGACGGTGCCGCCGGAGGCCGCGATCGGCTCGAGTACGCCTTTCACGGCGCGCAGTCCGGCCCGGACCCGGTCGCGTTCGGTCAGGAGCGAGTCGCGGAAGCGGGCGACGACGAGCAGCGAATAGTCGGTGGTCGCACCGACGACGAGGATGAAGAGGATGCCCTGGACCTGGCCGTTGATGAGGAGGATGCCGGCGTCGGCCAGGTGCCAGATGACGAAGATCGAGGCCGAGAGCGCGGCCATCGAGGTGAACAGCACGATGATCGGCAGCAGCGGTGAGCGGTAGACCACGATGAGGATGACGAAGACGGCGATGAGGGCGACGAGCAGGAGGATTCCGTCGATCCCGGCGAAAGCCTCGGTGAGGTCGGCGGCGAACCCGGCTGGGCCGGTGACGTGGACGGTGACGTCGGCACCGGAATCGGCACCGGCGGAGCTGGTGGTGCCTAGTTCCCTGTCGATGACGGCGCGGATCTGTTCGACATCGTCGGCGGTGGCGTCGGTGGAGACGGGGAGGATGAGTTCGAGCGCTTGGCCGTCTTCGGCGGGGATCACCGGGGACGACGGTGCGGCGAGAAGATCGTCCGCTTCGAGTCGTTGGCTGAGATCCGCAAGCGTTGTCGTGTCCTCTGGGGTGACTCCGGCTTCGCGCTCGAATACGACAATCGCCGGAACGTAGTCGAGATCGCTGAACTGGTCGATGAGCTCCTGAGCGCGGGTGGATTCAGCGGACTCCGGCAGGAACGAGGACCGGTCGTTCGTCGAGACCTCGGAGATCTTGCCGAAGTAGGGACCACCGATGCCGGCGACCGCGACCCAGGCGACGAGGAGGACGGCGAAGAGGCCGAGGAGAGCTTCGCGACCGCGGACGGGTGTGCGGGTGCGATAGCCAGACGATGCGGAGTCGTGGCGTGGGGACTGGCTGTGATCCGCGGTCGGGGTTTGGTGGGGAGTGGTCGGGGAGGGAGGGGTACTGGTCAGTAGGTGACGAGTCATGCCCTCAGATTACGCCTGGGATCGCAAGCTCAGGTTACGACCGGGGAACTTGTCGGCTTCGACAGATCGGCCGTTGTCGCCTCGGCAATGCGTCACCCGTCGAAACGACAACCCATCAGACCTGCGGAAATCGAACTATGTCCCGATCTCCTCGCCGATGAATTGTGGACTACTGTTGCTTTATGTCTGATCTCACGAGCCGGCAAGTTGCCGCCGTCGCCGAAGCCACAGCCACCGTCCCCACCGAGAACTTCGCCGTTTACGGTGGTGGATGGCCGAACGAAATCTCCACGGCATTGGTGGATGCCGTTTTCTCCATTCAGGCCCAGTATCGTTCGGACACGCCAGGCAAAGGGGTCTTCAATCGACTGCAGGCTTTCCGCTGTGAGTACAAGTCTGCTGTCGACGATCTGACTCTGCTCGTCGAGGTGGGCGAGGCCGCCATCGAAGCGGTAATGGGAAATGCGAAGACAAGTTCGCGTTCGAAGGCCTCGGCGGTCATCGAAGCTGCAAGCAACTTCCTCGACATTGGGGTCCGCACCGCAGAGGACTTCCGGGCGAAGAATTCGGGCGAACTCAAGAACGCCTATGTTCCTGTGAAGGGATTGGGCTGGATCACGTTCGAGTATCTGTCCATGCTTCTCGGCCAACCCGGAGTGAAGGCGGACACGATGATCTGTCGATTCGTCAACGTCGCACTGCAGCAGCAGGGTTTGGACGCTGTTGACGGCGCGACCGCTCGTCAGCTGATCGCGCTTACGCACGAGCAGACCGGCCTCGGCGAGACACTCAGTCATTTCGACCACGGAATCTGGCTCTTCGAAAGCGATCGCGCCAGCGTTTGACCATACATCGTCCAGCGCGACCGTTGCTTCTGATCTCTGTCTAATAGCAGTTGCTGGCAGCAACCCAGCGCCCGCCCCACCGGTGGGCGCTGCCTTCTTTCCGAGCTCCCATTGACACCGGGAACCCCCTCGTGATCCAATTCACGTAATCGTTTACGTAATCGATTGCAAAGGGGCTTTCCATGGCGACTCGAGCGGGTCGACCACGCGCTGCAACGATGGCCGACATCGCGGACGAGCTCGGGTTGTCCGTGCCCACCATCAGCCGCGCCCTGCGCGATCATCCCGATGTCGGCGTGAAGACCAAGGAGACCGTCCGCGCCGTCGCCGACCGTCTCGGATACCGCATCAGCCCCGCCGGACGCGCCCTGCGCACCGGACGCTACGACACCATCAGCTTCGTCATCCCGCTCAACCTCATCGGCTGGTGGGAACCCCTGCTCAGAGGCGCCGGCCACGCCGCAGCGATCAACGGCTTCCGCCTCACCCTCAACCCCGTCGATGACGCCTACCTCCAGTCGATGAATGACCAGGCCCCGCTGCTCGGCGACGACCTCACGTCCTTCTTCGCCCGCTCCGCCGGTCAGCCCATCGACGGTTTCGTCGTCGTCTCCCCCACCGACGACGACTGGAAACCCACCGCCCTGGCCACCGGCGCTCCGGTCGTCATCATCGACGACCTCCGCCCCCACCCGGGCTTCCATGTCTGGGCCTCAGAGAACCACGACAGCGCCAAGGACGGGATCGTCCGCCTCATTTCCTCAGGGAGGAAACGCATCGTCGCTCTCTCCCCCACCTCGGCGTTCACCGGTCTTGCTCTCGACGAACGACTGGCCGGCTACACCGAAGCGATGGAGGACGCCGGGCTCGAACCGCTCATCCTCGACTCCGACGAGACCTACCCTGCCTCCCACCTCACCTCGAACGCAATCGACGGCCTCCTGGAGGCCGGAAGGGAATTCGACGGGGTCTTCTGCCCCGTCGACTTCGCCGCCTTCGCGGTGTTCCGATCGCTGCGGCGCGCCGGCCTCACCGTTCCCGAGGACGTCGCCGTACTCGGCTTCGACGGGGATCCGGCCGCACTCGCCCTCGATCCTCCGCTGTCGACGGTGGCCCAGCGCTTCGACGAGATCGGCGCCGGCGCCGTCACCACCCTCATCGACCTCATCCGCAGCGACGACAGCGACAAAGCACCTGCCGCTGCACCGCGCACCCACCTCATTCCCCCGGTCTTCATCGAACGGAGCTCCACGTGACACTGTCCTTTCCCCCCGGCTTCCTCTGGGGCACGGCCACGGCCGCCTATCAGATCGAAGGCGCGGCCGCCGCGTACGGGCGCTCCCCGTCGATCTGGGACGACTATCTGCGCGAACACGGCACCCACGGTGACACCGGCGACGTCGCCTGCGACCACTACCACCGATGGCAGCACGACCTCGACCTTGCGGCCCGCCTCGGCGCCGGTGCCTACCGGTTCTCCGCGAGCTGGTCCCGAGTGATGCCCGACGGCCGCACCGTCAACCGCGAGGGCCTCGACTTCTACGAGCGCCTCGTCGACGGACTCCTCGACCGCGGACTCACCCCCGCGCTGACGATGTACCACATGGACCTGCCCGCCCACCTCGACGGCGGCTGGTCGAACCGCGACACCGCACTGCGGTTCGCCGACTACGCACAGGTCCTCACCGAGACCCTCGGAGACCGCGTGGGCATGTGGATGACCGTCAACGAGCTCTACTACGAATCCTGGGTCGGCTACGCCGAAGGCGCGTTCCCACCTGGGCACCGCGACAGCGCCAAGGCCGTCGCCGCCCTCCACCACATGCTCCTGGCCCACGGACTCGGCGTCAGCGCCGTCCGCGAACACTCTCCCGCCGCCGAGGTGGGGCTCGTCTCCGGATACGCCCCCGTCGTCCCCGCCACCGATCACCCGGCCGACGTCGCCGCAGCAAGCACCGCCCACACCCACTCGATCGACGTCGTGCTCGGCCCGGTTCTTCAGGGCCGATACCCGCAGGAGTACGCCGAGCACCCGGCACGGGCCGAGGCGCTCGCGGCCACCGTCGTCGACGGCGACTTGGACCTGATCGGGGCCGAGGTCGACTTCATCGGGCTCAACTACTACTTCCGCCGCCATGTCGTCGCGGCCGACAGGGTCACCGACCCTGAGGTCGTGGCCGTCGCCGATCCACCCGGTGACTTCCTCAACCTCACCCACCTCAAGGAGATCGGAGCCGCCGAGGTGCGCCCCCGGTCCCGGCATCGGACGATGGCCGATTGGACCCCGGAGCCCGAGGGCATCGCCCAGATGCTCACCGACGTCACCGCCGACTACGGGCCCGTCCCCATCCACATCACTGAGAACGGTCTGCCGCTGCCCGACTACGCCGGAACCGACGGCGCCGTCCGCGACCCCGAGCGCATCACCTACCTGCGGGACCACCTCGCGGGGATCCACACCGCCATCGCCGGCGGTGCCGATGTGCGCGGGTACTTCGTCTGGTCGCTGCTCGACAACCTCGAGTGGACCAGCGGATTCGGCCATCGATTCGGACTCGTCCACGTCGATTACGCCACGCTCACCCGCACGCCCAAGGCGAGCTTCGACTGGTACGCCCAGGTCGTCGCGGACAACGCTGTGCCCACCGGCCATCCAGTGCCCGCAAATGCCCTGCCCACGACAGATTCCATCCCGACCACCACTCGTCCCGCCGCAGAGTCGCAGCGGGAGATGATCCAAGGAGCATCATGAAGACACGATCGGCAATTCTCACCGCAGCCACGAGCGCCGCGGTCCTGCTCGGCACGACGGCGTGCTCGGGCGGCCTGGCCGGCCAGGACACGAGCGAATCGCTCGTCGTCGTCAACTGGTCCGGCTACGGCTCCGACCTCGACTGGGCCACCAAGGAGTTCCAGGAGAAGACCGGCGCCGAGGTGGTCCACCGCTACATCTCCTCGGAGACCGAACTCCTCGAGCTGCTCCGCAGCGGCAAGGGCGACATCGACGTCGCACTGCCGAACTTCCAGTTCATCGGCCCCGCCATGGACGACAAGCTGATCCAGCCCCTCGACGAGGCGAAGCTTGAGAACTTCGACGAGGTCGTTCCGGTCCTCGCCGAGGAGGAGGCCTTCCGCCGCGATGGCGACCTCTACGGTGTGCCCTGGGTGTGGGGCTACAGTTCCGTCTTCTACGACACCGAGGAGATCAAGGAGGCGCCGAGCACTGTCGCCGACCTCTGGGATCCCAAGTACAAGGGCAAGGTCGCACTCGTCGACGATGCCACGCTCAACGTCCTGCTCGCAGCCCTCTACCTCGGCGAAGATCCGAACAACCCGGACTTGGAGAAGGTCGAGAAGGCGCTGCTCGATCTCAAGGCCAACTCCGGGCTCATCACCACCGCCACCGAGGAGGTCGCCAAGGCGCTGAGCTCCGACACCGTCGACATCGGCATCTTCCACTCCTCGAACATCGCGCAGATCGCCGCCGACGGCATCCCCGTTGAGCTGACTCTGCCGAAGGAGGGCGCCGTGGGCTGGGGTGACACGTGGACGATCGCCGCGGACACCCAGAAGGAGGATCTCGCCTACGAGTGGATCAACTTCGTCACCAGCAGCGACTTCGAGAAGCGGTGGGCCGCCGACCCCGAGGCGGGTTCCCCTGCTCCGGCGAATCAGGCTGCCGTCGAGGCACTTGACGCCGAGTCCCGTGATCGGGTGCAGGCGGATACGAAGGTGCTCGACAAGCTCGCGCTGCAAGCTCCTCTGCCGCAGGAGACCCTCGACGCATGGGTCGATCTGTGGGAGCGGGTCAAGGCTGCCTGATGAACCCCCTGGCACGTGTCGGCAGGCTGATCCTCGCCATGCCGGGGATCGGCCTGCTGGCGCTGTTCTCCATCGTCCCGCTCGTTCTCCTCGTCGTCGACGCCGTCAACGCGCCGACGGGACTCGGGTTCGACCAGTTCGCCCGCGTCGTCGAGAACCCGCAGTACCTCGAACGACTCGCCTTCACCCTGGGCATGGCATTCGTCGTCACCGTCGTCAGCATCGCGATCTCCTGGCCGGTCGCCTGGACGATTGGCCGTCACGTGGGTGAGAGGAACCGGCCGGTGCTGCTCGCACTCGTCATCATCCCGTTCCTCACCTCGCAGCTGCTGCTCATCTACGCGATGATGGTCCTCCTCGGCGCGAAGGGTCCGCTGATGGCGCCGTTGGAGTCACTGGGACTGGCCGCCGAGGGCGCATCGATCCTCTACACCCCGTGGGCGACTCTGGTGATGTTCGTCTATGAGTCGATCTCCGTCATCGTCATCGTCCTCTACACCGCCGCCGAGCGGATCGATCCGCGGCTGCTCGCCGCCTCCCGGACGCTGGGCGCGGGGCAGGTGCGGACCTTCTTCACCGTCATCGTCCCCGCGAGCGCCACCCAGCTCATCGCGGCGGTCGGGATCACCTTCGTCGCCACCGCCGGCGCCTTCGCCGAGTCGGCGGTCCTCGGCGGTCCTGAGGGGACGCTGTTCGGCAACATCATCGCCGATCGGATCTCCGGCGGAGGCGATGACGGCGTCACGGCCGCGCTGGCCGTCGTCCTCCTCGTCGCCTCGTTGGCGGTGGTCGTCGTGCTCGCGCTGCTCATCACCCGCGTCTCGCGTCCGCTGCGTCCACTCACGGACCTCGACACCGCCTCGGCGCCGGATTCCGCACGCTCAGGCCGCCCGGGCCGGTCCGGTCAACCGGGTCGATCCGGCCGCCCGGGTCCGGCGTCGGTGCGACGGTCACGTTCGATTCCCACCGCCGCCGAGGTGCTCACATGAGATCACGTCCCGCACTCCTGACGATCTGGACCGTCGTGATCATCGTCGTCCTCTATGTGCCGATCCTGGCGATGATGGTGATGTCATTCAACGACTCCCGGTTCGGAACGCTGCCGTTCGAGTTCACGCTCAAGTGGTATGCGGAGCTGACGCCGACAAACCCGCTCATCCAGGCGACCTACACGAGCATCCAGCTCTCGATCCTCGTCGCGGGCACCTGCGTCGTCGTCGGCACCCTGCTCTCACTATGGCTCGCCCGGCCGGGAACTCCGTGGCTGCGCAACGCCGTCAACTCCAGCCTGCTTGCGACCGTGACGATTCCGATCCTCATCCTCTCGGTCGCGATCCTCGGCATCGCCAACCGCCTCGGCCTGGGGCAGAGCGTGACGTCCCTGTGGCTCGGCTGCACGGTGGTGTCCCTGCCCTATGTCGTCTTCGTCGTCTCGGCCCGGATCGCCTCGCTCGACCCCGCGCTGCTCAATGCATCGAGGTCCCTGGGCTTCGGTCCGTTCCAGACGTTCCTGCGGGTGACCCTGCCGCTCATCCGCTCAGCCGTCCTCGCCGGGGCGCTGATGGCCTTCGTCACCTGCTTCAACAACTTCGCCGTCCAGCTCTTCCTCGCCCCGCTCGGGGTGCAGACCCTGCCGGTGAATATCTATGCCCAGACCAGGGTCGGCATCTCGCCCGACATCAATGCGGTGTCGACGCTGACGATTCTTGTCCTCATCATCCTCGTCGTCGTGCTGCAGATCCTCAGCGGCAATGCCGCGAAAGTCGTGTCCGGAACAGGTCCGTCCGGCACCGGGAAGGAGACCCGCTGATGTCCCGCCTCACCCTGTCCTCACTGTCCAAGTCCTTCGGCTCGAAGACGGTCCTCAAGGGGATCGACCTCGAGGTCCCCGAAGGCTCGTTCTGCGCTCTGCTCGGCCCATCCGGGTCGGGCAAGACGACGATCCTCAACATCGTCGCCGGAATCGAGACTGCCGACACGGGCACCATCGACCTCGGTGGACGGTCGCTCAAAGGCCTGCCGCCGGAACGCCGCAACATCGGCGTCGTGTTCCAGTCCTACGCCCTGTTCCCACACCTGAGCGTGGCCGACAACATCGCCTTCGGACTCAAGTCACGGAAGGTGCCCCGCGCGGATCAGAGGCGGAAGGTCGCCGAGGTGCTCGACCTGGTCGGACTGGGCGAATTGGCCGACCGGAAGCCGGCGCAACTCTCCGGCGGTCAGCAGCAGCGCGTCGCCTTGGCCCGTGCCCTGGTCATCGAACCCGACCTACTGCTCCTCGACGAGCCCCTGAGCGCCCTCGACCGCAAGGTCCGCGGCGACATGCAGGCGGAGCTCGCGCGCATCCACCGGGAAGCGGGAGTGACCACTGTCATGGTCACCCACGACCAGGAGGAGGCGCTGAGCCTGGCCGATCAGGTCGTCCTGCTCAACGACGGAGAAATCCAGCAGCGTGACACCCCGGAACGGATGTACCGTAATCCGGCCTCGCCGTTCGTCGCGGGGTTCATGGGCGTCCAGCACTTCCCCGGAGTGCTGCGGGTCGCCGAGGCGGCTGGGGCTGGCGTTGGTGCGGGCAAAACGAGCGTGCCGGCCGCGAGTGACGTGCTGGGCGCGGGTGACGTGCTGGGCGCGGGTGACGCGCTGGGCGCGAGTGACGCGGTTACCAGCACCTCGCCGCAGGACCATGTCCTCGAGGTCGCGGGCCTCGCGTTGACCGGCGTCGACATTCACGTGCCTGGTGGTGCCTCCAGCGCAACCATCGGAACCACGATCGGAACCGCCATCGATGCCGCGCCCAGAACCGGCGTCAACGTCACGGCCGCGATCGCCGCCGAAGCGGTGTCAGTCTGCGCCGCGGATGCTGCACCGACCTCGGCCGCCGGCCGCGCGACGGTCGATCGCATCGTCTTCCTCGGCCCCACCGCCGAGGTCATCGTCTCCGCGAATGGCGGTCCAGAGATCCGCGCGCTGCTGCTCTCCCGCGACGCCGTGGGTCTGCACGAAGGCTCCGAGGTCGAGGTCAGCATCGATCCCGCGGGAGTGCGCGTCTGGGCGAACTGAACTTTCATCACTTCTGGAACTATGCATCTGTTCCGGAACAGATGCATAGTTCCAGAAGTGATGGACCAGATCGAGAACGGAGCCGAGACACTCACATCGGAGTGAGGCCCCGCAATCCGGACCGCCCCTAATACGATGTACGCATGGGTAACTTCGCGATCCCGGCAGTGGTGGCAGTCTTCGTCGGATGCGGTCTGGCGGTTCTCGCATTCGTACCATTCGTCGCCATCAGCTACCGGCGACGCGGTCAAATGACCCTCTGGCGCACAGCGTCCTGGTTCGCCGCGCTCATCTATGCGATGTCGTTGTGGACCTATACGCTGCTGCCGCTGCCTGACCCAACGGATGTGACCTGCGCTCCCATGCAGCTGCGACCGTTCCAATTCGTCGCCGACATCTTCGACTACGACACGAGCAGCCTCAGTGCACTCGTGTCGAATCCCGCGGTCCTGCAGGCGACCCTCAACGTCGTCCTGTTCATGCCGCTGGGGTGGTTCCTCAGACAGCTCGCCGGTCGAGGCCTGGTCGTGGCGACGATCAGCGGTGCGCTCGTATCACTGCTCATCGAGCTGACCCAGTTCACCGGCGTCTGGGGGCTCTACTCATGCGCCTATCGGGTGTTCGACGTCGACGATCTCATGCTCAACACGCTCGGCGCAGTGGCCGGATCACTCATCGCCCTGCTCGTCCTCCCACTGGCGGACGAGACTCTCCCGTCATCCGCAGACAGCCGTGATCCGGAGACTCCCCGTCCGATCACCGCCACCCGCCGGCTGATCGGCGTCGCCTGTGACGTGCTCATCGTGTGGCTGAGCTCGTGGGCGGTGCTCATCATCTTCTCCGCCGTCGAGATGCTGGCCGGGCAGTCCCCGGTCGATGAGCCCGGCTTCTGGGTGAGGGTCAGCGCATTCGCCCTGCCATTCGTCGCGCAGCTGGTGTCCGTGCTGACGACCGGAGTCACGCTCGGCGAGCGCATCGTCTTCATCACTCCGGCGGGCCACAGTCTCCCCCGCCCGGCCTCTCGCCTCCTGCGGTTCATCGTCGGCATCGGCGGTTACACGGTCCTGTTCTCCCTCGACCTGCCGATCGCCGGGTTGCTGCTCTCCATCCTCGTGATCGTCTCGTTCGTCATGGTCTTCACGACCCGCAATCACCGCGGTCTCGCCTGTGCGGTCGCCCAGATGGACATCGCCGACGCCCGAGCCGGCAGGACCGTCTGATCTTTCATCACTTTTGGAACTATGCATCTGTTCCGGAACAGATGCATAGTTCCAAAAGTGATGAGGCCCGGCCTGAGAAGCAGGAGCCTCCTCGGCGAGCCTCTCACCTCACTGCACGACGGCGGTTTCCTCCCCCGCACCTCGGTGAGGGTCCGCACCTCTGCGAGGGTCCGCGTCACTGTTTTCGTCGGCGCCTCGGCGGCCCCCGGCGAGGAACGCATCGGCCTTCGCATACTCGGGTGTGGTCGCCAGCGAGACTCCGATGTAGAGGGCGAGACTGATGCCAAGTCCGATGAGCACGCGGGTCACCGCACCCTCGGCCCAGAAGTGCGGGAGGCCGACCCCGAGCTCGACGAGGAAGCCGTAGACGATGAAGCCGCCTCCGCCGATGATCGAGGCGATCGCACCGGCGGAGTTTGCGCGGCGCCAGAAGAAGCCGAGGACCAGCGGGAAGAACACGCCGGCGGCGAGCATCTCCGAGGCGAGGGCCAGGAGTTTGAGCGCGCTCGGCAGCTGGACGGAGACGATGAAGCCGATGACCGCGGCCACGAGGGTCGCGGCCCGTGCGATCCACACTTTCTGCTTCTCGCTCACCCCGCCGCGGATGGCCTTGGTCGTCAGCTCGGTGAGGTAGAGGGAGGAGAGGTTGAGGGTCGTGCAGATCGTCGACATGATCGCCGCGGCGATTCCGATGAACACGATGACGCCGAAGATCGGCAGGAAGTGGCTGGTAGCCAGGGTCGCGACGATTCCTTCCTCGGGCGGTTCGTTGAAGGCCGCGATCGAGGCGATGCCGGTGAACACGACGAGGAAGTACAGCGGAATGAAGTAGATCATCGCGTGCGCGCTGACCTTGCGGGCCTCGCGCGGGGACTTCGTCGCCTGCAGGCGCTGCCAGGCGGCGGGGTCGATCGTGAAGGCCAGGCCGAAGGCGATGACGTAGCCGAGATTGGGGCCGAAGCCCTCCCACAGGTTGAGGAACGCGGCGTCGCGTTTGGTCTCGATCGTCTGGATGATCGCGTCGGGTCCACCGGAGACGATGATCGCGCCGACCAGGCAGACGATGAGACCAACCATGAAGAATGCGAACTGCGCGGTCTCGGTGAGCACCACGGCCCGGAACCCGCCGATCATCGCGTAGAGGAGGGAGAAGACGATGCCGATCGCCACTCCGAAGGCGAAGCTGATGTTGAAGAAGACCATGAAGAACAGGCCCAGCGCGACCATCTGGCTCGCACCCCAGACCATGAGGTAGACCGCGGTGACGATCGAGAGCACGGTGCCGGCGGTCTTGTTGTAGCGGGCGGTCATGATGCCGTCCTGCGACAGCGCGCCGGCGCGGCGGATCACGGGCCCGAGGGCGAACAGCGCGACGACGGCGATGACGGTCGGTCCGCCGAGCACCCACCACGAGCCCATTCCCTGCGAGTTGGCCTCGTCGACGGAGATCAGCGCGGAGTTCCCGCCATACCAGGTGGCGACGAACGCCATCGCCAGCATCCAGGCGGGCATGACGTTGCCGCCGAGGAAGTAGTCGGACTCGGTGTCGGTGCGCCGCTTGTAGAGAGCGACCCCGAGCAGGATGAGAAAGTAGGCGGCGAGGGCGCCGATGAGCCAATACGGAGACATCGTTGTTTCCTTCTCTCGAGGACATCTGTCGGCCGAGCCCCTCGGGAACCCTCCACGTTGAGAGACCTCTCTGGCGGACCTCGGCTGCCCTCACTTTTCGCCACCTCGACGGGGGCTTCAACACTCGTTCTCAGGCGCTGGGAATCACACCCGGCGGCGGAACTGACGGCACCGGCCTCGCTGCACTGAGCCGGCCCGGCGGAATCTACACCCAGCAGCGCCGACGTCGCGGGGCCGGCCGACCCACGGCGAAATCACACCCAGCGGTACTCGTACTCCGGCCGCCCCGGGGTGCCGTGCCGAGGCTGCTTGAGAACCTGCCCGGTGTCGACGAGGTGCTCGAGGTACCGGCGCACCGTCACCCGGGAGAGGTCGAGGCGCCTGCCGACCTCCGTCGCCGACACCGGCGTGTCCGCTGCCCGGACTTCGCTCGACACTGCGGTCAGCGTCTCCTCGATCAGGCCCTTCGGCAACCGGCCCGGAGTCGCCGAACGCAGTGCCCGCAGCGCATTGTCGACCGACGCCTGGGTGACGAGAGGCCCGCCATCGGTGAGATTGAGGCGGAACGCCCGTTGGTTCTCGAGCTTCTCCCGGAATGCTGCGAAGGTGAAGGGTTTGATGAGGTACTGCGTGACCCCCACCGAGATCGCCGATTTGATCACCTGCAGGTGCCGAACCGCGGTGATCGCGATGATGTCCGCACCGAGGCCGCGGCTGTTCATCCGACCGGCCACCTCGAGCCCGTGCGAATCCGTGAGGTTCATGTCGAGCAGGACGATGTCGGCGGGGGTGCCCGCGGCGGCGAGGGCGTCGAACGTCGCCAGCGCCTCGGCGCCGCTCAGCCCGATTCCGGCGACGCTGAAACCGGGCACCCTGCGGACGAAGTCGGCGTGCGCCTCGGCGGTGAGCGGATCGTCCTCGACGATGAGCACCCGCAGTTCGTGGTCACTGTCCATCGTCGCCTCCTTCGGCATCCACGGTTCCGGTGTCATTGCCGGCACCCCCGCCGAAACGGTCCGTGCCGTCATCATTCGGAACACCCCCGCCGAAGCGGTCCGTGCCGTCATCATGCGGAACACCCTCGCCGAGGTGACCCCCCGCCAGCGGCAAGGTGACGGTGAAGATGGCTCCCGCGTCGGAGTCGACCTCCACGTGTCCGCCGAGCCTCGTCACGACCTGGCGGACCAGCATCAGCCCGAAACCGCGCCCGCCCGGCTTCGGTGGGGCGCTCTTGTCGGAGGCGCCGAGGTGGAAGATCGCGTCGACGTCGGCGGGGTCGATGCCGGGTCCGGAGTCGGCGATCGAGATGATGAGCTCCCCGTCGGCCGCGACGAAGTCCGCCCAGACCTGACGCTCCTCGGAGTTCGCGGCGGCGTCGAAGGCGTTGTCGAGGAGGTTTCCGGTGATGGTGACGAGATCGCGTGCGTCGAGGGTGCCGGGAGGCAGCTCGCCCGTGGCCGAGACGCTCAATTCGATCCCGCGTTCGTGGGCCTGCGCGGCCTTCCCGATCAGCAGCGCCGTGATGAACGGTTCGTCGAGGGATTCCACGAACGAATCGGTCAGCCGCTGCGACTCCTGCTGGTCGCGCACCGCGAACTCGAGAGCCTCCCGGTCCCTGCCGAGCTCGATGAGCGTCGACACCGTGTGGAGGCGGTTGGCGTGCTCGTGGGTCTGGGCTCGCAGGGCCTCGGCCAGTGTCGTCATCGTCGCCAGCTCCCCGCTGAGCTCCTGGAAGTCGGTGCGATCACGCAGAGTGGCAACAGTGCCCCCGCCGGGGACTCCGTCACCCCGAAGCTGTTCCCGGCCGCGTCCCGGCGGGCCGGCGTCCGGCTGCCCGGCCTGCTTCTGGTTGACGACGAGAACCCGGTCGCGGGTGAGATGGATTTCGTCGACCGCGACCCGGCCCGAGGCCAACAGGGAGCGCATCGATGCCGGGAGGTCGACGTCCTCGAGCGACACCGGTTCCCGATCATCGGATGCGGGCAGTCCCAGCAGCGCCGCGGCCTCGTCGTTGTAGAGCACCAGCCAGCCATCGTCGTCGACGAGGATGAGCCCCTCCCGCAGCGAATGCAGAGCCGAGTCGTAGAAGGCGAAGAGGCTCTTCAGCTGTTCCGGGCCGTAGCCGAGCGTGACTCGTCGCAGATAGCGGCTGACCATCCATGAGCCGAGTCCGCCGAGTGCGATGGCGGCGAGCGCGACAATGATGATCTGCGGCAGTGACGCGGCCTGAGCCACCGACAGGGTCTCGAGGGTGACGCCCACGGCGACCATCGCGGTCACCCTCCCGCTGTCGTCGAGGATCGGCACGATCGCGCGCACCGAGGCGCCGAGCGTTCCGACATACTCCTCGACGTGGCTCTCGCCGCTCAGCGCGGGCGAGACGGTGCCGATGTACTCCCGGCCGATCTCCTCGGCGCGCGGATGCGTGTAGCGGGTGCGGTCGCGGTCCATGATCGTCACGAAGTCGACGTCGGCCGTCGAGACGACGGTGCGGGCGAACGGCTGGAGCGCGGCGGAGGGGTCAGCGCCGTCGACGGAGGCGATGACGAAGGGATCGTGCGCCAGTGTCTCGGCGATGCTGAGCACCCGCGCCGAGGTGGCTTCCCGTGCCGCGTTCATCCTCGAGACGTAGCTGGTGAGGCTCAGTGCTGCGCAGACGATGACGATGAGCACCAGCTGCATGACGAACAGCCGGCGCGCCAGCGGCCCGCTGCGACGCTGGTTCCGAGGGGCCGCGGGAATCAGTCCTTGGACCCGCCGGAGAGCATCAGCGAGGTTCCGATCGCCACCAGCCACGTGTCCTTGGCCAGGGGAATGCCCTCCTGCGAGGGACGGATTCCGTCATCCTCGGTCATGCTGTCAATGGCGAAGTAGTTGGCGACGAGCCCCGAGGCGAAGGTCGTCAGGGCGGCTCCGGCCATCCGCGTCGGAACGAAAGGGCACAGCAGCGCCGCGCCGACGGCGATCTCACCGTAGGAGAGGAACTTCCCGAACTGGGCCGGAGTCATCTTCTTGACGAAGGGAACACCGCTGGCAGCAGTTTCCTGCAGGCCCTTGGCGGTCTCCTCATCCATGCCGAGCTTGCCGATGCCGGAATTGAGGATGAAAGCACCGGGGACGGCGCGCAGAACCGCAGTGTTGAGCTTCATGTCCTTCTCCTTCGTTGAGTGATGGCTTCTTCGCTGAGTGATGACTTCCGGCTCAAGACTAATCTCGCCCGCACCAGGTCCGCCACAGATTTCCGCCATGAACACTATGAACGCAACCGTGACGCAGAGCATACGTGTTTGGGAGTCTGAGTGAGCACTTCGCCGCGATCACCTCGGCGAACACACCACTCAAGGAGGAGAGATGGCAATGTCGCCACGTCACACCGCGCCCGGGGCACCGGAGGGACGCGTTCCCGAGGCCAGCGCAGCAGGCACCGGACCGGCAGCCGGCGCGCCCGCGCGGAAGAAGGACCGCACGCACTGGCTCTACATCATGGTCATCATCGCCGTCGTGCTCGGCGCGGCGATCGGACTGGTCTTCCCCGATGCCGGGACGGCCCTCAAACCCCTCGGCACGGCCTTCATCGCACTCATCAAGATGATCATCGCCCCAGTCATCTTCTGCACCATCGTCCTCGGCGTCGGTTCGGTGGCCCGGGCCGCGACCGTGGGCAAAGTCGGCGGACTGGCCATGCTCTACTTCCTCGTCATGGCGACGTTCGCCCTGGTCGTCGGGCTGGTGGTCGGCAACATCATCCACCCGGGCACGGGCCTGCAGCTCAAGCCGTACGAGGAGGGATCGGGCGATTCCAACCACACCGTCGACTTCCTCCTCAGCCTCATCCCCGGGGACCTCCCGGTGCTCCCGACTCTGGTCCTCGCCCTGCTCGTCGGCTTCGCCCTGCAGTCCATGGGCAAGGCGGGAGAACCCGTGCTCAACGGCATCCGCCACATCCAGGCAGTCGTATTCAAGCTCATGATGATGATCATGTGGGCCGCGCCGATCGGTGCGTTCGGAGCGATCGCGGCCGTCGTCGGCGCGACCGGCTGGGCCGCCATCGCCTCGATGGCCGTGCTCATGGGCGCCTTCTACCTCACGTGTGCGCTGTTCATCGTCATCGTGCTCGGCGGCCTCCTCAAGGTGGTCACGGGGCTCAACATCTTCCGTCTGATGAAGTACCTGGCCCGCGAGTACCTTCTCATCTTCTCCACCTCCTCGTCGGAATCGGCGCTGCCCCGCCTCATCGCGAAGATGGAGCATGCCGGTGTGTCGAAGGCGGTCGTGGGCATCACCGTGCCGACCGGATACTCGTTCAACCTCGATGGCACGGCGATCTACCTGACGATGGCGTCGCTGTTCGTCTCCAGTGCGATGGAAACGCCGATGGACCTTGGGCAGCAGATCTCGCTGCTCGTCTTCATGATCATCGCGTCGAAGGGCGCGGCGGGCGTCACTGGCGCCGGCCTCGCAACGCTGGCGGCGGGCCTGCAGGCCCATCGCCCCGAACTCCTCGATGGCATGGGAGTCATCGTCGGCATCGACAAGTTCATGTCGGAGTGCCGCGCGCTGACCAACTTCACCGGCAACGCGGTCGCCACCATCCTCATCGGTCGCTGGACCAAGGAGATCGACATGGCGCAGGCGCAGGCGGCACTCACCGGGGCCAGCCCGTTCGACGAGCTCAGCCTCGAACCCGACGCCCACGGCGCGGCTTCGCCGGAGGCGACGTCACAGGATTCGACTTCGCCGGAGTCGGAGTCAGCGGTCGGGGCCGAGCTCGGGTCCACAGCTGAGGCAGGGGCCTCGGCCGCGCCACAGTCGTCAACTGGGCAGAAGCAGCCCGAGCTGTCGCAGGCCTGATCGGCGAGGCCCGAGCGGCCGGGGCCGGTCCGAGCCGCCGGGGCGCGCCTCGGTCCCGGGACCGGCTTGAGCGGAGACAAGGAGTGGGGCGCAGCCAGTAATGGGTGTGCCCCACTGCCGCATTCACCAGCGCTGCGGTCGACCCGGTGGACCAGCTACCCCGAGGCCGGCACCTCGGCGCGCTGGCGTCCTCCGATGAACCAGCCGATGACGAGTGCGACGAAGGGGACGATGGCGAGCATCGTGCTCAGTTCCACGCTGTTGCCCGTCACCAGCGTGAAGTTGGACAGGACGATGATCATCGCGGCGAGCAGTCCGAGAGAGGCGATGACCGGCACGATGATCGTCCGCCACCGCCGCCCGTCCCTCAAGTGTGCATTCCGGGAAAAGAAGACGATGACGGCCACGGAGGTCAGCAGCATGAGGATGGTCATTCCCACGGTCGCCACTCCAGCCATCGACCCGAACACCCCGACCAGAGGATCGACGTCGAAGACGGCGAAGACGCCGACGATGACGGCCGCCGTCACGGTCTGGACCACCGAGGAGACCGACGGAGAATGGTGCTTCGGATGCACTCGCGCGAGGGCCGCGGGCAGGACCCTCATTCCCGCCAGCACGAACTGATAGCGGGCGATCACGTTGTGGAAGGAGAGGACGCAGGCGAACAGGCTCGTGAGCAGGAGAACATTGACGAGATCCCTGCCGATCCGGCCGAGCTGGTCGTTCGTCGTGTCGAGGAGCATATTCGCCTCGCCGTCGAGGGTCCGCTGGGCCGCCTCGGCGACGAAGTCCGGCCCGATCGCGACCACGAACGCCCAACAGGTGAAGGCGTAGAAACCGCCGATGATGAGGACTGCGGCATAGGTGGCACGAGGGATGGTGCGTTCGGGAGATCGTGCCTCGTCGCGGAAGACCGCTGTCGATTCGAAACCGATGAATCCGGTCAGGGCGAAGAGCACGGCGACTCCGATGGCTCCCTCGAGGAACGTGCTCGGTGCGAACGACTCGAATGTGATCCCTGCAGGTCCGGGATGGACGAGGATCGCGAGATCGAGGATCACGACGATTCCGATCTCTGCGACCAATGCGACGCCCAGCACCTTCGCACTGAGATCGATGTGCCGGTAGCCGAGGAATGCGACGATGAGCAGGGCGATGAAGGAATAGACGGGCTAGGGCACGCTTGGACCGTTGTAGAAGCTGACGGTGTCATCGATCGCCCATCCGATGTACCCGTAGATTCCCACTTGAATCGCCGTATAGGCGACGAGGGCGACGATCGCGATGCCCATGCCCGCCCGCTTCCCGAGACCCAGGGTGACATAGGAGAAGAAGGCCCCGGCCTGCCGGACGTGCGGAGTCATGGCGACGAACCCGACGGAGAAGAGCAGCAGGATGAGTGCCGCGATGAGGAATCCGACAGGAGCGCCTGCCCCATTGCCGAGACCGATTCCCAAGGGCATGTTCCCGCCGATCACCGTCAGCGGGGCAGCTGCGGCGACGACCATGAAGACAATCCCCATTGTCCCCAATCGGCCGGTGAGCCGTGCCGGTGGTCGTGTGCTGTCGTCGATGTCTTCCATGGCGGCCTCCTTGACGCTGGGAATGTTGATCGTGGTGCGGTCGTGCTTCGGTGCGGATCGGTGCTGGGATCACCTGCGGCGCTGGGAGCAGCGGAGGCATCGTCCGCCGCTCGCCGGCCGAGCTCAGGCGTTCATCGCGGTCATCAGCAGTTCGTGATCGATTGCGTGGGCAGTGGTTCCCGTCGGCCCGGTGAGCGTCGTCGCAGAGACCAGGCAGTTGAGGATGGCCTCTTCGGTGGCGTCGATGACCAGGTCGAAGAAGCTCGTCATGAGTTGCGGGGCGATCATCGACAGCCCGATGGTCGCGGGTTCGACGTCAGTCCGCTCGTCCCAGAGATAGGGCGGGATCCCTCGATTGCCCGTGGAGAACGCGAGCATGAGGTCTCCGCTGTACTGTTCCCCAGCACCTCCCATTCGTCCGACGCCGAGGGCTGCGCGCTGGGCGAGCCTGGAACACTGATGAGGCAGAAACGGCGCATCGGTGGCAACGACGACCACGATCGACCCGGAACCGGGTTCGAACCCGCGCGGAACCTCTGGGGTGGGAATCACCTCGGCGCTGATCCTCCGACCGACCGGCACTCCGTTGATGCTCAACCGCTCTCGCCTGCCATGGTTGGCCTGGACGAAGACGCCGACGGTGTACCGCCCCTCGGCTGTGTCGATGACGCGCGAGGACGTGCCCGACCCACCCTTGAATTGGTGACAGATCATTCCCGTGCCGCCGCCGACATTGCCTTCCGCAGGCAGGTCCGCCGAGGCGGTGCGCAGCGCCTCGGCCACGTGGCGCTCCGTGACATGGTGACCGTTGATGTCGTTGAGCACTCCGTCATAGGTCTCCGCGACAACGGGCAGGCACCAGTAGGGGCCCGGACCCCTCCGATTCACCTGCTCCTTGACCAGGGCGTCCCTGACGAGCCCGAGGCTGTGGGTGTTGGTCAGCGCGATCGGCGACGTGAGTTCGCCGGCTTCCCGAACCCATTCGAGGCCGGTCATCTCGCCGCTCCCATTGAGCCGATGGGCTCCGGCGAACACCGGCTCGGTCCAGACGTCGTCATGCGGGAGGATCACGGTCACGCCGGTGTTCACGGTGCTGCGCTCCCCCTCGGCGGTGACGCCTCCCACGGTCGCATAACCGACGTTGACACCGGGCACATCGGTGATGGCATTGAGTGGTCCGGTCGAATGCCGACCGATTTCGATTCCGAGATCTCGAGCTCTCACAGTTCCCCTTCAGTTTTTTTCCTCACGTGAAAATAATGGACCCGTGTGAGCCGGAGCACAAGACTCCTGCCGATATTTCTCAGACATTCCTGTGCCTCCTCCTGTGTATCTGTACTCTGGTCAGGCAGCAGATCAATCGAGTAAGGGAGCAGCGGTGGCGCGACCGAATACACAGGCCCGACGCCGTGAGGACATCCTTCAGGCCGCGATCTCACTGGTCGGCGAGGCCGATCTCGCCCAGCTGACGATCCCCCAGATCGCGAGCCGTCTCGGTATGACGGCGAACGCCATCAGGTACTACTACCCCGATGCGGAGAGCCTCATCGCCGAACTGGCCGCCCGGTCGAATGCGCGCTTCTATGAGGATCGGCTCGAACTCATCGAATCCATCCCCGGCTACCCCGAGAAGCTCCAGAAGCTGATGGAGGCAGGGCTTCCGGCCGGACCGGACGACGCAGAATGGCGCGTGATCTGGATGGCGATCCTCGACGCCGGTTTCGACCTGAGGAACCGCAGCGACGTCGGAGCCATCTACCACCGTCAGGTCGGTCTCTATGAGTCCGTTCTCGACGAGGGGGCGAACGTGGGCGCCTTCGCCCTGCAGCAGGACGCACACGACATCGCCATGACGATCATGTCCATGGAGGACTATCTCGGCTATCGGATCGCGGCGCGAGACCCCCTCATCACCCGTTCCACAGCCCTGCAGCTGATGACTGACTATGTGAGGATCGCCGTCCGGCCACGTGACTGAAACCTCCGGTTCTCACAGGCTGAGAACTGCTGTGGCCCGAGCGGTCCTGTCAGACCCAGGCTTGGAGGTGTGAAGGTCTCGAGATGTTGTCCTCGGAGCCGAAGCAACTGAGAATCACGACCCCTGCGTATGACAGGGACATGGCAGAGGAGGACCGATGACGGCCACCATGCTCGGCAGCGCTTCGATCGGTGCCTTCGACGGCGTGAGCCTCGATATGCTCATCCGCCAGGGATTCCGCCCAGTTCCGATCACGCGGACACAGCTGGTGACTCCCGACGTCCTCCTGGTTGAGCTCTCCCCCGCCGAGGTGACAGCCCCCTTCACCCCCGGATCCCACCTCGAGGTGGCGATCCCTTTGCCCGAGGGACCAGCGATCCGCCATTACTCGCTCGTCAGCCAAGTGGGTGCAGGCGCAAGGGCGGATGTGGGCGCGGGCGCACGGTCAGATGTGGGTGCGCGCGTACGGCCGGATGCGGGCTCAGGAGTTCGTTCGGATGTGGGTTCGCTGCAGATCGCGATCCTCCGCGAACAGGACGGCCGGGGTGGTTCCGCCTGGCTGCACGAGTACCTTCCTTCGTGTGCCTCCGTGCTGGTCCGCGGACCTCGTGACACGTTCGGCTACCGCGGGGACGGGCCCGCCTTCTTCGTCGCCGGCGGAATCGGGATCACCCCGATCACGGCCATGGTCGCAGCGGCCGCCGAGGCGGGAGTCGACTGGCACCTGCTCTACGTCGGCCGCCGACACGAGTCGATGGCCTTCGCCGACGACCTCGCCCGCACCTACGGAACCGAGAACGTCACCATTCACATCACGGAGGAATCGGGGAGGCCCGACGTCGTCGGAACCGTTCTCCAGTGGGCCGCGAACGCCAGTGCCGACGCCACGGCGAAGGCGGAGATGGCCTCGACTTCCGCCTCCGGCGCCACCACCTCGGCGAGTACGTCCAAGCCGGAAACGGCGGTCACCGTCTACACGTGCGGGCCCGTTCCTCTCATGCATGCCATCGACGTCGGGCTCGCCGACAACCCGAGGATCACCGTGATCAGCGAAGACTTCGACAGCGCGGTGACCCCGGCCGGTTCGCCCGCCCCCGATTCGCCCGCCCTGAATTCGCAGGGAGGGACCACCTCGGCGGCATCCGAGCGGACCACCGCCGCGGCTGACACACTGAGCTCTGCCGCGGGCTCTGACCACGAGAACCTCGCGGCAGTTTCCCCCGGAACAACCACCGCCGCGGCATCGGACCAGCCCTTCGTCGTCGAGCTCGGCGACGGGTCCGAGGTCGACGTCCCGGCCGGCTGCTCGATCATCGATGCGCTCAGCAGAGCGGGCATCCGCACACTGAGCTCGTGCCGGAAGGGCACATGCGGGACGTGTGAGACGGTGATCCTCGATGGCGAGGCCGACCATCGCGACTCGGTCCTCTCCCCCGCGGAGCATGCCGCGCAGGAGACGATGATGATCTGCGTCTCCCGCGCCTGTGGGAAGCGGATCGCGCTCGACCTCTGATCCGCCGCCGGGCGCCCCCTCGCCCCACTGCAATCTCGCCCCCACGGCCCGTCCCGCCTCTGACCGCCGTGTCAGGAGCGCCTGCGACAATGAGGACGTGAGCACAGCCCCACCCTTCGTTCCGCCTCCGGAGATCATCGCCCTCGTCGGCCAGGCCTCATTCCAGCGCGGATCCGCCTATGCGCGGGGTGGACATGTCCTGTCCGCTCGATGGAGCGACGAGGAATGGATCCTCACCGGCGAGGTCGCCGGCAACGCCCCTCAGCCCTACCGGGTCCGGATCTCCGTCGAGTACGACGAGGACGAGCACTCGGCGATCCCCGAGGAAGGCGACTGCACGTGCCCCATCGGATTCAACTGCAAGCACGTCGCCGCGGTCCTCATGGCCGGCAACGAACACAGCCGAGCCCACCTCATCAGCGAACTCTCCAGCACCGCCGGGGTGACGACGCTGAGTTCACTGGCCCGGACGCAAGCCGATGTCAGAGCGGCCGCGCCACCGCAGACTCCGGAGTGGCAGTCCCGCCTGGAACGCTTCGCGGTCAGGCCCGCCAATCGGCAGCCGACGATTCCCCTGGGCTTGGGATTCGAGCTGCGCTCCCGTCCGCAGAGAAGCTGGTATTCGCACACGTCGACGACGCCGCTGACCGCCGAAGACCTGCGGAAGGGCGTCCTCCCCAGCCTTGTGCTGCGCCCAATCATGCCCGGCAAGAAGAACAACTGGATCAAAGGGAACCTCAATTGGGGCACGCTCGTCGGCGGCCGCTCCAGCCTCAATCTCGACCGGGCGCAGTCCGAATGGTTCGCCCAGTTCGCCGAACTCCACGCCGCCGTCTACACCGCCCCGTTCGGTCGCACGGATGAGCTCGAACTCGACACCTTCGACAGCCCCCTGGTGTGGTCGCTGCTCGACTGGGCGACGAACCTCGACATCGCCCTCATCGGTCTGACGAAGGGGCTCACGATCCGCCGATCTCCTCCGGGGCAGCTGCGCATCGACACCACCCGCAGCTCCGACGGGCTGCGTCTGACACCCCAGGTGGTCGTCGAGGAGGCGACTTACGATGCGGGCGCCGCGCTGCCGATCGGGCACCACGGGTTCTACTGCATCAGCGTCGACGGCACACGGATCGACCTCGCCCTCGCCCCGACCCGCACACCCCTGACCGCCGAGCAGCGCGAGCTGCTCATCAACCCCGCCCCCATCGACGTGCCCGAGGCGCACACCGAAGAGTTCTTCGACAGCCTCTACCCGCAGGTCCGGCTGAGCACCCCCGTCATCAGCAGCGACGAGTCCGTCGACCTCCCCGAACTCCAGCCCGCGCGCCTTCACCTCACCGCCGCGTTCGGCCGCAGCAATCGGCTGCAGCTGAGCTGGTCCTGGCACTATCACAATCCCGACCGGATCCTGCACCTGATCCCGGTCTCCGACGACAACCGCGATGTCCGGCGGGAGAAGGACGTCCTCGCCGAGGTGCGCGCGATCTGGCCGAGCATCGGCACTCAGCCGCGCGAAGAGCTCATCGGCATCGAAACCGCAGAATTCACCTCTCGCGTGCTGCCGCAGCTCGAAGCCCTCGACGAGGTGGAAGTGCAGATCGAGGGCACCCGACCCGAGTACCAGGAGCTCTCCGCCGACCCCCACGTCAAGGTCACGACCGCCGAAACAGACACCAACGACTGGTTCGACCTCGGCTTCGAGGTCACTGTCGACGGGACACACGTGCCCTTCGTCGACCTCTTCCGAGCCCTGGCGACGGGACAGGATCACGTGCTCCTCGACGACCACACGTTCTTCTCGCTCGACCACCCCAGCTTCGACAAGCTGCGCGAACTCCTCACCGAGGCGCAGACCCTGTCCGAATGGTCGCCGCAGGAGCCGTCGATCAGCCGCTACCAGGCAGGTCTGTGGGCTGAGCTCGAGGACCTCGCCGACGAGACCGACGAAGCCACCGGCTGGCAGGAATCGGTGCGTGCCCTGTCCGGGGTCGATCCGATCACCGAGGTGGATGTTCCGGACACCGTCCACGCCGATCTGCGCCACTACCAGCGTGAAGGATTCCGGTGGCTGACGTTCCTGTGGAAACACCACCTCGGCGGGATCCTCGCCGACGACATGGGACTGGGCAAGACCCTCCAGACCCTGGCGCTCATCGCCCACACCAGAGCCACGCAGACGAATCCGTTCCTCGTCGTCGCCCCCACCTCGGTGGTGGGGAACTGGAACCTCGAGGCGGCGAAGTTCACCCCCGACCTGCGGGTGCGCGTCATCGACGCCACGTCGAAGAAGCGCCGGACCCCGCTGGAGGAGGAGATCGAGGCGACCGACGTCGTCATCACCTCGTACGCGGTGCTGCGCCTCGACGCCGAGGCGTTCCAGTCGGTCGAGTGGGCCGGGCTGATCCTCGACGAGGCCCAGTTCGTCAAGAACAACGCGGCCAAGGTCCATCAGGCCGCTCGAGCGGTCAAGGCGCCTTTCCGATTGGCGATCACGGGGACGCCGATGGAGAACTCGCTGACCGATCTGTGGTCGCTGAGTTCGATCGTCTCGCCGGGCCTGTTTCCGTCGCGGATGAAGTTCCGCGAGGAGTACGTGCGTCCGATCGAATCCGGTGAGGCGCCGGAGCGGATGGAGACACTGCGCAAGAGAGTGAGGCCGTTCATGCTGCGCCGCACCAAGGAGCTCGTCGCCGCTGAGCTGCCGGACAAGCAGGAGCAGGTGCTCACCGTCGAACTCGGGCCCAGGCATCGCAAGCTCTATGACGCGGTCCTGCAGCGGGAGCGGAAGAAGCTGCTCGGGCTCATGGACGACCTCGACAGGAACCGCTTCGCCATCTTCCGCTCGCTGACGCTGCTGCGGATGCTCGCCCTCGACCCCGGGCTGGTGGATCCGGAGCACGATGACGTCGGATCGAGCAAGGTCGAGGCCCTGTTCGACCACCTCGACGATGTCATCGCCGAGGGTCATCGGGCGCTGGTGTTCAGTCAGTTCACGAGTTTCCTCCACCGGATCGCGGCCCAGCTCGATGCCCGTGGAGTCGACTACGCCTACCTCGACGGCTCCACTCGCAGCCGCGCCAAGGTCATCGAGTCGTTCCGGAGCGGGAGCGCCCCGGTGTTCCTCATCAGCCTCAAGGCCGGTGGCTTCGGCCTCACCCTCACCGAGGCGGACTACGTGTTCCTCATGGACCCGTGGTGGAACCCGGCTGCCGAGTCGCAGGCGATCGACCGCACCCACCGGATCGGCCAGACGCGCAACGTCATGGTCTACCGGCTCGTCTCCGAAGGCACCATCGAGGAGAAGGTCGTCGCCCTGCAGCAGAAGAAGGCCGAACTCTTCACCTCCCTCATGGACGATGGTGAGGCGTTCAGCTCGACGATCAGCGCCGACGACATCCGGGCGCTGCTGGGGGAATGAGTCGCGTTTATCCAATCCTCGGAGATGCTGCGCCACCGATAATGCAGTCATGACGACCAACTACACGAACACATTCATCAGGGTGGCCCAGGATTCCGCGCTGACCGGGCCCAAGGTGCCCGCGCCTCGGGAGAAACAGTCGATCGCCCAGCTCCAGTACGAGCTGCTCATCGATGATCCCTACGCTCTGACCTCCGATGACCTGCTGTTCGACGTGCATGCGATCCGGAAGGGCATCGCCGACGAGGAGCGGGAGGCCGCACGGGAGGAGTTCTTCTCCAAATCACAGGCCTGCCTGCGCGCCTCACCCCTGCCGAAGACGCATGGCTGGGGCCTCCACCATGACGTCGCGAGCCGTATCGCCCTGATCCCGCTCGGCAGTGATGAGTACCGACGGCTCAGCGAGGACGAAGGGGTGCAGCAGCTTCACGCCATGCGGTCGAAACGGGCGTGAGTCATACCGTCGGCTGAAGCCGGCACTCAGCGGTATGCTCCACCGAGAACCCGAGCCGTTCCTGACCAGCGGCCTACATCTCCTCGTGGGTGTTCGGGTCCCGGTCCTTCATCCGACCGCGCGCGAGGCCGGAGATCGCCTCCACCTCGGCGGGGGTGAGGGAGAAGTCGAAGATGTCGAGATTGAGCAGCTGCCGGGCAGGGTCGGCGGACTTGGGGATCGGGATGCTGCCGATCTCGTGATGCCAGCGCAGCACCACCTCGGCGGGGACCACCTCGTGATCCCGGGCGATCTCGATGATGGCGGGTTCGCTGAGCAGGGAACCAGCGCGGCGCAGGGGCGACCAGGATTCGGTCCGGATGCCCATGGCGCGGTGGAACGTGAGCAGCTCGGGCTGCGGGAAGTACGGATGGAGTTCGACTTGGTTGACTGCCGGGGTTACGCCGGTCTCCTCGACGAGCCTCTCGAGCATGGGTTCGGTGAAGTTCGAGACGCCGATCGAGCGGACGAGTCCGCGTTCGCGCAGTTCGATGAGCCCGCGCCAGGTGTCGACGTACTTGTCGACGCTGGGATTGGGCCAGTGGATGAGGTGGAGGTCGAGGTAGGCGAGCTCGAGCCTGGACAGAGATTCCTCGGTGCTCGCGATCGCCTCGTCGAAGCCGTGATGACGGCCGGGGATCTTGCTCGTGACGAAGAGTTCGTCACGGTCGACGCCGCTGGCCGTGATGGCCTGGCCCACCTCGACCTCGTTCTCGTAGTTCACCGCAGTGTCGAGCAGACGGTAGCCGTTGGCGATGCCGGCGACGATCGCCTCGACGCCTTCGTCACCTCGGAGGTTGTAGGTGCCGAGGCCGATCGCCGGGATCGCTGCTCCGTCGTTGAGGAGGAAGTCGGGGACCTGGAGTTCGGGCAGTGGATCGCTCATTCCTCCACGGTACGGCGCAGATCCTGCCGCGTCGAGGGTGACCGCCGGCCATCCGCCCTGCTGGCTCTGCTCGGCCACCGGCGTCGAGCAATAGGATAGGGCCATGACAGCCGAGCCGATGATCGAGCATTCGCCCGCCCACAACGACCGCGATTGGGCATCCGTCGCGATCGGCAAGCTGCGGGCCGATCAGAATCGGTCCGCAGACACCCACCTGGTGGCCGTGCCGATACCGGGTCTGCCGGACGTGGACCTCTATCTCAAGGACGAATCGACCCATCCGACCGGTTCGCTCAAACACCGGCTGGCGAGGTCGCTGTTCCTCTACGGGCTGTGCAGTGGGCTGATCGGCGAAGGCACGCATATCGTCGAGGCCTCGAGCGGTTCGACGGCGGTGAGCGAGGCCTACTTCGCTCGCATGCTGGGGCTGCCATTCACCGCTGTGGTCGCCCGGTCGACGAGTCAGTCCAAGGTCGACCTCATCGAGTTCTACGGCGGCCGCTGCCATTTCGTCGAGGCCCCGGCGCTGGTCTACGAGGAAGCCCGTCGGCTCGCCGCCGACACTGGCGGGCACTACATCGATCAGTTCACCTTCGCCGAACGTGCGACGGATTGGCGCGGCAACAACAACATCGCCGAATCGATTTTCGAGCAGATGTCCTTAGAACGGCATCCTGTGCCGCGGTGGATCACCGTCGGCGCCGGTACGGGTGGCACCAGCGCGACTCTCGGCCGATATGTGCGCTACCAGTGCCTCGACACCCGGATCGCGGTGGTGGATCCGGAGAACTCGGTGTTCTTCCGGTCCTATCGTGATGGCGAGCCGGCCCCGTGGAACGGACACGGATCACGCATCGAAGGCATCGGCCGCCCGCGCTGCGAACCCTCGTTCCTGCCCCAGGTGGTCGACCACATGGCAGCAGTGCCGGATGCCGCCTCGGTGGCCGCCGCACACTTCCTGCGCGATCGCACCGGAGCACTCGCCGGACCGTCCACCGGCACCGCGCTCTACCTTGCGACGAAGCTGGCGTGCACGATGGATGAGCCGGGCTCGATCGTCTCCCTCATGTGCGATACAGGCGTCCGCTACCTGCCGACGTACTTCGACGCCGAGTGGATCGCCGCGCAGGGCTGGGATCTGCAGCCGTATCTGGAGGTGCTGCGCCGCGCCTGGGACACGGGCGAGTGGACCGGGTGAGCTCAGCTCGGCGCCGCCGAGGCGCGAGACGACTATGCTCCTGCCCCTGGAAGTGGGGATGTCGGGGGCGGGCGCGGTACGGAAGCATGGACGGTGAATCTATCTGCTGTTTTCAAACACACAGACCAAGGAACCGAGGCGTGCCCATCTTCAACCTACCGTACGAGTTCCGAGCGAGAACGTTCTCGATGCCGTGCTCCCTCGAGGAAGCCAAGCGTCTCATCCATGACCAGGTCAACCCTTCAGGCGAACAGCCATTTCATCTCCTCGCATCAGAGCCGAAGCTGCTACCACCGTTGGCGCAGGCCATCTACCTGGAATCCTCCGACCACGGCCGGATTGTGATCAGTGCAGGAAGCCGGACTCGCACGTTCTGGCGACTGCGCCTCATACTCCAGCGCGATTATCACGTTGAAGGCGTCTTCGGCGCCATCGAAGTCAACGACCCCACGGTGTGGTCCCAGTTCGTCGTGGCGATGAATGATGCGCTCAGGGCCGCCGTAGTGAGTGGTTGCGGTACGGTCAGACGTTGGCCCGAACCCAGTCCCACACCGAGTGTCGATAAACCGACGGCGGCAGTCAGTTCACCCCGGGACGCATGTAGCCAGGACTGAAAGCAAAGACCACGGACCCTCGGCCAGTTCCCGAAGATCCGTGGTCGTAGTCATTCCTGAACTTGCATCCTATTTACAGGGAACGGAAATTGTTGCACCTCGATAGTTCGGTCCCTTGCTCCAGTAACTCTGACCGCCGAGCCTGGTCTCAATCCTGGCGTTGACGTAAAGTTCTTCCTTTCCAATTCTGTCGTAGTTGCATTTGACCCCTGAAGCCCAAATCGTGTAGGTTCCTGCGCTTTTCGTTCGCTTCACCCCATGGGTGATGTACTGAGTGCGAGAACCGTCGTCTTCTCGCAAGTCGACAACAGCCTGTCGATCGCCGTACATCCCCAAATTTCCACATTTCATCGTGACCTTGAACCCCGCAGTCTGCGTTGACCAATTAAAAGTCGGCCTGGGAACGTCAAAAGTGCAACCTTTGCTACTGTGAGCACTCGCTGGCGCGCCGCCCGCAAGAACCAGTCCCGTGGCGAGCAGCCCAGCGCTCATGGTCAGGCAGAACCTTCTGATCTTAGACATAATGAACCTTCCAACCCAGACGGAAAACGGACCCCACGACAATGCACTGATTTCACTTCCTGCAGTGCCTTCAGCCAGATCCGAAATCGAACGAGAACGTCTTCGCCCTCGTGATGATTCTGTCCTTTTATTATCTGCGGCGTAATCCCCAGTTCGAGGGGCCAACGATTGTTCAGAAGTACATTCGGCAACCTGGCCGCTGAAATCACCAACCTTTGCCTCTCCTCCAGAGGCCAGGATTCCCGATCACCTGACGAACCAAGCCTCCGTGATCGGAATCTCCTCAGGGGATGGGAAGTGTTCGTCAACTTCGCCGAGCTCACCGACAAACGCGGTCCAAGTTTCAGACGAGCTGTCATAGCCGAACTGATGTTCGTCGTCGGACAGGATCGCATCGCTCTCATGACCTTCACACTGTTCTGTGCAGTGGAACATTCCGACTCGCCCATCTGCACGACCTCCCCAGGAGCCTCCCCGCCTCAACTGCCACCGACTCCCGTCTTCAAGCTCCATCGCCAGTAGAACCGGTTCGTCGACTCCACTGTCGAATGCCAGCTCGTGGTTGAGATCGCCTTCGATCGTTGCGAGGTACAACTCGTCCGACCACACATCCCGAAGGCACACCACGCGATTCGCCTCAATGGGATGCTGCCAACAGGCGCTCGACCCGTCGGCGGTGCCTCCCAAATCGAAGACGTCACTGCCAATGGACACCGCTGATTTCGACGCCATCTCGGCGTCATAGGTGATAGCAGCGGCGTCGTCGCTCAACTGCGCGTCGGAACGGATGGAGCCGTCGGGATCGAACGGACTGTATTCCTTGATCACTGTCGTCGGAATATCCGGTTCCAGGGTGTAGCGCACCTCCGTGGCGCCATTCCACTCGCGAATGATGCCGCTGATATTCGCTGCCAACGCTCCCGGAGCAGCCGAAATCAGACCGAAGATCAATCCCACACCACCGAGTTCTTCGGCGATGCAACCAGCCATCGCCTTCACCTGACCTGCCGGATCGTCTTGGGTGATCGCCACTTGCGACAAGCATTCGGCCTCCTCCAGACCATCGATCTTGTCAGTGGGAAGGAACACGGCCGCCACGGACAGGAACGACCAGACAACCGTTAGCGGAGCGTTCATCGTGAGGGTGACAGAGTCCGGTGCGTCGAGATGGTGATCGTTGGCCGTGATACCGGGGAACACGACATCGGAATCGTCGCCGACCGCGATTCTCAGCACGCTGGCGATGAGTCCAGACCCGATATCGAAGGTCAACGGTGTCCCTTTGATCAGGTTCGGTTCTGATGACACGACCCATGCGCCCGGCGAATTCATCACCAGTGATTGTGAGATCTTTCCTTCAGCGCCGGATTCGAGGCACAGCCACGCCGCCTCGGGCTCGCTGGATCTGAGAGTGAACTTCTTCTCAGAAAGACTGAGGTCCTCGCGGTAACAGTCTGGACGGGGGACGGAGATATCGAAGAACTCCTTGATGGACTGCGTGAACGAGTCGACAATCGCATCAAAGGAGGCCCGGACGAATCCGAACAGACTCAGTTGAGTAGCGAGGATGATGCCCTTTCCGCTGTCAGCGTCGTACTCGAAATCGGCGAGGAGCATTCGACCTTCGTGTTCCTGCACCGCAAACGGATCACTGACATCTGAGGCGTCGCCTTCGCCCGAGTACTTCTCCCGATCCCCTTCCGCACTCACGGGCACCTCGATGCGGACCTCGGACTGAGGTTGACGATCGTCGCCGAGGCGGACCTCCACACCCGAACTGACCGGTTCCGCAGACCCGAAGATCCCGGTAGGTGTGAAGTCGTCGACAACCTCGACGTGCACTGGAGTTCCCGATGGGGCAACGCCTCCTTCAGCGGAGACCGTCACCTCACCGGCAGTGATCTCAAAGCCGTCCTCCCCGACCGTCCCCTTCGCCGAGGTGGTCGAACCTCCCATGATTCCCGGGATATTGACGATGCCGAACCCAATGAGCAGCACCACGATCAGGGCGGCCGCAATCACCGAGACTGAAACGACAAGTCCTGTCCTGCGCTTGCGGTGGTCACTGTGCGACATACTTCTTTCCGTTCCACACCGCCACCTCGCCAGCAATCTCGAGCGTGTAGTTGCCGTCATTGTCGATTTCGCCCCATTCGACACCCACCATGGGCTCGGAATTGAAAACTTCGCTGAAGTCCTCTGGAACGTACGAGAGGTCGAAGAGCTCGAAGTACCCCGTGGAGACAGGTCGCAGACCAGAGGCGACGAAGCCATCATGGTCCGGGATTCGTAGGAATATATTCGATGTTGAGTCCACCGGCGGTTCCATGAAGTAGAAGATCTCCGCAAGTGCCTCATCGCGCATATTCCATGCGGTCAGGTACTCGAACGGAAGCAACTGCACTGTCCGATCGCCGCCGTCGAATACAGCAATCTTGCAATCGCCGGCTTCAGTCTCGGTGAAATCCGCGAAGAGTGCCACGGTGACCGGGCCTTGAGTGGGATGCTCATATTTCACTGCGTCCGCCACTGAACATGTCGAGGAGTCACACCCGTCGATCGACTCTGCCGGTGGGTTCTCGGTCTTCTCTGCCGATCCCGGCTTCGGCGCGGCAGGCGTCGGCATGTCGACTTCACCTGCCTCGGCGGACGGATCTCCTACTGGGGAAGCGGGAGTCGCCGTTTCCATGACCGCTGTCTCCGGGCCCGTCGGGGTCGAGGCTGCGGGAGTATCGGATGCCGAAGTCGATTCAGACGCCGAGCTCATCCCGCAGCCCGAGATCAGGAGGCCGCTGACAGTGGCTACCGCAGTGAACGTTCTGAGCATCCGGTTCCTATTCGCAGCGCTCCGTTCGGCTCGCACCCCATTGGTCTGCGCCTCAATCGACCACATACCGATCTCCTTCCCTCCGCAATTCGACTGCAGCAGATCCTTCGCCCACAGTCATTTGGTAATAGCCTTGGTCGTCCAGCCCGTCCCAGCGCTGCACGTAGTACTGATCTTCATAACCCCGTCCAAGAGCGAACACCGCGTCCCAGTCGATTTCGTACTGAGGTTCTGTGAAGTAGCCATCTGGGTCAATCTCGTAACTCGTGCTCATCGACCCGTCATCAGTTGGCATCTCAAGGAAGACAGCGCCCGAACGATCGGTGATCGGCCGCATGAAATGGAAGCTCTGCTCCAGCGGCTGGTCCCCAACCGCATATGTTGCGATGTCAGAACCTACGCCGGATTCCGACCCCGCCAAGTTTCCTTGGAGATCCATCACCTTCCCGCGGGCATCGACGGCGTAGATGCTGCCGACAGCGCTGAACTCGTCGACTCCTTCGTCTTGGTTGAGCATCACAAGTGTCAACGCTCCCTGCTTCGGGTGCTGCACCTGCACTGCGTCGATGACTTCACACTGATCCTGAAACTCGCACCCCGGGAAGATCCCTACGGGCGGCGCAGCCACCGAGTAGGAGTCCGTGGTGGTGCACTGACAGAAGGCGACCTTGAGAATCTTCCCTTTGAGTGGCTTGCCGGACTGTTGATCCTCGGCGCCCTCGAAATAGACCTTGAATCCCGTACCCGCGATCGGATCCGCCGTATAGAGAGCCGCTTCATCATCGGTGATCTGAGTCGGCAGATCGGGATCCGCGTAGATCGCCTCGGCGGCGGAAATGTCGTCACCGGGGGCGATACCGTCCAGGGTCGGGATCCTCTCCGACACGATCTCGGTCAGGACGCCGTCGACGAAGACGAGCGTGCAGTCGACATAGATGATCTCCACTCGCCCCGAATCGGAGATGTCATTGCTGAAGCCGCCGGCCTGACGCGCTTCGTCGGCGCTCATCCCGGGCACCAGGTTCTTGTACCCGTCAGGAGTCAGAGTGGACTCAGCGATCTGCGGGTTCACTGTCAGCGCCAGTCTGGAATCCAACTGCTTGTCGTTGACGGCGTCCCAGTTGGTGCCCTGCGTCGCTTCGGACAGGCACTCGAGCTGCTTCGAGGTCTGACCATCCACCCGGAAACCCACTGTGTGAATAGCGAGCTCACCGTCCGCACTCAAGTCCGTCGCCACCGTGCACGGGTCGGGGCTCTCGCCTTCATCGGCACACGTGTCGATTCCATCGGAGAGCAGAATGATCGCACGCTTCCCCGATTCCGGCAGTTGCTCGCTGGCCCTCTGGAGAGCCAAAGCGATCGGCGTGTAACCCGATGGCGAGAGGCCATCGACTGTCTCCTGGTACTTCTGCTTATCCACCGGTCCCGCTTCGATGAGAGTGGTGACATCCTGGCATCCTTCGGTTATTTCGCTGTCGGAACTGCCGGTGCCCGTCCCATAGGTCAGCAAAGATGTCGCCTGCCCGTCGGGGATCTCCTCAAGCAGTCCCTGGAACGCCTTCTGCGCGGCAGCGAATCGCTGACCAGGCGCATCGTCAGCCTTCATCGACCCGGATGCGTCGAGGACTATCGCGGTGGGAATCGGCTCAGCGGGCGCCTCGGCCCGAGCAGTGCTCCCGCTTTTCGACTCAGAGTTCACAGGGGTGGAAGCGTCTGCATCAGGTCCCCCGGTTCGGGGACCCATATCGGTGCCGCACGCGGCAAGCAGCACGAGGATAAGCAACATTGGCTGCATGACGAGCAGCCGTCTGAATTGATGCGAACTGCCGGCAGACCATGCTGTGAAAACCAAATTGTTCATGAATCTTTCCCCCTATCAAATCGCTGATGGACGCCGCGAGTGAAATTCGACTGCAGGAGACAATAAATGCACCGCCGATTCCGCCCTGGCGGTTTCCAGCTTCCAGTTTTCCTCGAAGTCGCCGGAAAGATCTACTCAACGAGAAAGTTCACCAGGATGATGGCGCAATTCTACTGAGCGCAGGCAGCACCAAACCTCCAACCACGGCAAATCGGACATTCCCGGAAACGTTGAACGCATCGAAGATTCGCTCGATCTGCTTTGGGTTCACTCATTGAGCCGCAGTCGAACACGACATCATTGACAAATCCCGCCGCCGACCTCCTTGGATCACACGATCAGAACATTCGGAATTATTGAAAACCTCGGAAATTTCAGATTCGAATCCGACGCTCCACTCGGGACAATCTTGTTAGCCTGCCAAGGATTCGAGAATATCTTGAGTCCTGATCCTCAAACGCGAAAGGCGAATACTATCCGTCCGCGCGCAGAGGCAGCAACCGAATGAACATCAGTCGAAAGGATGACAGCGATGAAATGTGAGAAATGCTTCCGAGCGCTCAATGATTGCCAGGGATGCCGGGGAGGCCGGTCGAACCTGCAATGCAGCCAATGCCGCACCACTGGGCGCGTCTGCTCTGAACATGGCGGTCATTGGAAGCGCTGATGCAAGGAGTTCAGTGCACGAATATACCCACTTGCAATCACGAATCTTGTTCACCAAGGAGTTTGAATGGATTCTTCATACGCACTGATCATGATCGTCCTGGCGTTTCTCTTCATACTCGCTCTTGCGATCTGGCAGTCAGTAGCCGCTCGCCGCAAATATAAAGTCGTGGTCAACGCCGATAATCGAACGATCGAGGAAACTGTCAATAGCTGTTTCGGAAGATTCCTCTGGGAACATTCTTCCGGGCCCGGAAAAATCAACTGGCGCAGGAGATCAATGAAAGGTGACGGCGCAGTCATCTCCATCGATTTCGAAGAAATCGACTCCGGCCGGTCCGTGGTCTACATCTGGATGTCTCACTGGACCAGCGTTATGGGTCTCGTTGACAGCCGCGGTTGGCGTGCATCTAAGAAGGTGGCACGTCGCTTGGAAGCGCTGGGAGTTCCTGTCTGATTTGTACATTCATCATCCACTCAGAAGAAGCTGTCGTTCAGTCTCAATGAACGGCAGCTTCTCCAATCCACTGATTCTGCCCGGTGCAGATTAGCGCGTTGAGCGCAGATGTCCACGCATTTGGTCAAGACCGGATCCGCCGCCCCTGGACTCAACTGCCGACCCCCTGGTTGTCAAAACACGAAGTAAGAAGAGCGTGAGGAGGAACAACGTTTCGAATGCCACCACCGCGGTGAAAACGCTGGCGGCGCTACGGATCGATCGACTCCAGCTTCGCTTGGTCGATTCAGATCGACTGAGATCTGTACGTCTGCTGGCTTTGACAATCGATTCCCTGATCCTATTCACCGCAGGCGTCCACCTCTGTCAACGGCCGGGGTGCCTATTCTTCACAGCCTCCTCTTGGCGTGAACCAGCATCGTGCTACGCCTGATCGGCGACAACGAGGATCCCCGGGTACTGTCAGGACTCGGGCTACTGGCGCTCTCCAGCGTTGCGGCTGGTGCGAGGCCAGGTCATCTTTCGCTACCCTAACGCGAGCTCTCTTGAGCACTCCACCGGTCAGTCCCCTTCGGAGTTCTCCTGCGACACGGGCACGCAGTCATTCGCCTGTTTGATCTGTTCTTCGATTGCTCCCCGAGTTGCTGTGCCGGGTTCACGCGGGATTCCGTCGGATTCGATGAATAAAGGATCGAATCGGTAGTCAGAGACTTGGGTACCCGGGTCCTCGGTGCCGGGCTCGTCCACCTCGACATCGAGAGTGAGGGTGGCTGCGGCGTCGATGTCCGAACTCGAGTTCGCCGCGGCACTCGCGTCCGAGTTCGCCGAGGTGCTCGCATCCGCGCGTTCTCCCATCCCGGGAATCCGGGTCGGGCCCAGAATCGGGCCCCGTGGCAGCGTCAGCACTGCCATCCCTGTGCCGCGGCATCGGACGGCGTTTCGAGTCCGACAGGTGCGGTGCGGGCTGTCGCCTCGCCGCCGAAGATCAATCGAGCTCCGAAGAACCCCGCACTGACTAACAGCAGCGCAGTCGTCGCAACGACCGCGATCAGCGCGATGATCCTCCCGCCTCGGTAACCGTCCATCATCGAAGTCCTCGCACTCGCGTCCCCGGCAGCGGCCGACTGCACGCCGACCGCATCAATCGATTCCCCCGCCGAGTCATACGGTCATGATGATCCGGCGGCCGGTGCTGCCGCCCGGCATTCCGGCAGTGTCATCGGTCTGCTCGGTGCCGGCGGGGACCGCCCGGCTCCTCCCCCAGGCGCGAATATTCTCGAGCACATCAGGGTTCGACTGAGCGAAGGGCACCGTGTTCTCGAAGAACTGGACGACTGTGTCCTCGTCATACATGTCGGCACGCTCGTCGGCGAAGAGCGCTTGACCGATGTCGGAGACGGCCGACTGGATCTCCGCACCGGAGAAGGTGTCCGACAGTCTCACCAGACGCGTTGCCAACTGATCCGGGAGTTCGTAATCGCACAGGCTCGAGAAGTACATCCTGAGGATCTCCTCGCGGTCGCAGGCATCCGGCAGGTCGACGAAGAAGATCTCATCGAAGCGACCTTTGCGGGTGAGTTCGGGCGGCAGCGACGAGATGTCGTTGGCCGTGGCGACCATGAAGGCCCGCGACGTGGACTCCTGCAGCCAGAACAGGAACTGGCCGATCAATCGCCGCGAGGTCCCGCTATCCCCACCACCGCTGGCGAGCGCCTTCTCGATCTCGTCGATCCACAGCACGCATGGGGCGACCCGATCAGCGGTCTGCAACGCCTCCCGCAGTCGGGTCTCGCTCTGGCCCACGTACATCCCGAGCACCGCGGACATGTCGAGTCGATACAGCGGCAGCTTCCAGTCCTGGGCGATGGCCTTCGCCGACAACGATTTGCCACAACCGGGCACTCCCACGAGTAGCACTCCACGCGGCGGGGTGATCTTGAGCTGTGTGTAATCGGCGAACATCAGCCTCTCGCGCCGAGACAGCCAGGTGCGCAGGTTGCCCAGTCCCCCGACGCGGCAGTCCTCCCGCAGGGGCACACGTTCGATACCCGCCAGATCACCGAAGATCCGGTCCTTGTACTCGCTGAGCTTGTGCAGGTTGTCCCGCGTCAGGGTTCCTCCGGCGATGAGGGACGCCAGGACGTTCTGCGCCTCGGTCTCGGTCACTCCGGTGAGGATGCCCGCGGCGGTGCGCACATCCTCGGCGTCCCAGTCGATCCTCACCTGCCCTCGATACTGCTCGATGAGGCCGGAGATGACATGGTAGAGCTCGTCGGTCTCCGGCAGATCGAGCGTCACACTCATGCCCAACCTGCCGAGCCCCGTCCACACGGGCTTGGAGCTGAACAGGATGAGCGTGTCACCACGCGTCTCGGCGAGCCGAGCGAGTTCCGCGAAATGACGCGAGGTCGACGTCTCGTCCTCGAGCTCCTCGACATCGGTGAAGACGAAGTTCGCGAACTCCGTCCTCTTGAATACCCCGGTGGCGAAGTCGATCGCCGCCGGCAAGGAGGTGTCATCGGACACCAACTGCCCGTCGCCGAGCTGCTTGATACCCTCAGTCCGGCTGTGCAGATAGAAGGGCATCTGCCGGAACTCCTGCGCCAGGGAGATGAGGAGGTCCTCACAGCGAGACCGTTCCATGGACCGGATCACGACCAGCGGAATCCTGGCTTTAAGGTAGTTGGACAGGACCTCTCGGGTGTCGGCGAAGTTCGTCAAGGCAGCCTCCGTGGTTAAGTCGAATGGTTGTTGTCGGCAGGTGGGCAGCGCTTCAGAGGATGAGTCGCCGGACGCGGGTGCTCCTCGTCGAGGTGGGGGCGGACACGTGCTGTCCCTGCACTCCATCGGCCACCCGAGATTCGTTCCTCAGCAGTGTCGTCAGGGAGTTCTCCCGGAGCACTCCGACGAGTCCGTCCTGAGCTGCCCGATCGAATCGTCCTCCCTCGATCGACGTACAGACGGCTTCTTCGAGCTGTTGCTGAATGCTCTCGAGGTCGCTGCGCAGAGACTCACGCAGTGCGTCCCTGATCTGCGGCGGCCACGTGGGCAAGTCCGCCAGCGTCACCCGGGGCCCCAGCAGTCGCCGCAGCCGCACCATCTGCGTCCCCAGTTCGTGTTTCGAGTGCCCCGAGGCGATCGCTCGGGTCAGCTGCTCGTTCCATGACTCCATGAAGGTCGCCAAGGCATCGTTGAGATGACGCATCAGCCGCAGATAGGTGTCCTGGTCGAAGGTGTCCTCGTCGAGGGTCGGGAGTCCGTCCAGGGACGTCGCCGGGTCCTCCGACCCACGCCGAGGCGGTTAGACGACTGCGCTGGTATCAGACGACTGCGCTGCCGTCGGGACGAATGGGGACGATCTGGCCGTCGGCGTAGATCTCTATATAGCTGTAGGCATCTGACATCGCATAAGGGCGAGCTTGCTGGTAGAGAACCGGCACCGCGTCCGCAGGCGTGAAATGCTCCATGATCTGCCCGCTCAGGTCGAAAGCGTGGTCGATGAAGGGTGTGCCCAGATGGCAGTGGCCGAAGAGTCCGACGAGGACTCCGACACCGCGCGCTTCATAGGACTCCCGCAGCCACTCGACGATCTGTCGCTGCGCCTCCTGGCTCGGTGCCACGTCGACGGTCCGAACCGCCTCGAGTAGATCCGCGTCTCGTCTGGCCCGCCGGGCGGTCCATCGTGCCCGGTTCACCTCCGCCGTCTGCGCCGGTGCACTCGCCGAGGTGAGTGTGCTGCTGAGCATGCGTCGTCGCGCCCGCAGCACCTCACCATGCTGACCGTCGATCATCCCACACCTCCTTCGTGCTGTCCTTCATGGTCTGTATTCGGCAATCCAGGCCCCACCGGCGAACTCGATGCCTTTCACGATGGTGCTGCTGCCGTCCGAGCAGACGGCCGGCCACAGCACCCTCGGGACGCCGGAGACACTGGTCACGCCGAAGCCGCACACAGTATCGTTCGCCATGTTCACGGTGAGCAGCGGGCTGTAGGCGATCTCCCTGTCCTCCATCGTCAACTGCTGTGCCCGCGCCTTGTCATCCGGGTCGAATACATTGGCCTGGAGGAACTCACCTGCGGCGTCGCCGTCGAGCCGCACGACCTCGGTCCAGGCAGCGCCACAGTCTGCCGAGTGTTTGAGAACGATCCTCACGGTCGCCTCAAGCCTCTCCTCGGACGCGAGTTCGACCGCATCAGAGGTGCATCGGGTTACGACGGGGTTGATTCCATCGCGCGGTTCGAGGAGCCGATCGGATACCGTATTGGAGGCGGCCACGAATCCGCCATCGGACACTCGCACGGTCCCCACCAGCACACTCGTGGCCGCCACCAGGAGGAAGACGACCACCAGCGTCACCAGCGCTCGGATCCGAAACCGCCTCGCGGCAATCGTCGAACGGGGAGGCGGGGCAGGTTCCGTGCCCGGCGGGAAGGGGTTGCCTGCCAGCCCATCCGGCGCGACGGGCTCGTCTGCCGAGACTAGGCTCTCGACGGTCATCGACTCGCGGGCAGAAGCCGAACCTTGCCCGGTGCCCACCGCCTCAGCCGCCGCTTCTTCGGCCAACTGCCGCAGCTTCAGCAGCTCGAGCACGTCGACTCCGAAGTAGTCGGCGAGTCGGTGCAGGGTGTTGTCGCTCGGCCGACGCTTTCCCGTGAAGGTGTCCGACAGGGAGGAACGAGACAGCTGCACCCCGTGGGACATGGCGGTGAGAGTGGGGTTCCCGGCCTGCAGGCGCAGCAGCTGCAACTCTTCGACGAGGACGTTCGCCTGCCGCCGGTCGGTCTCAAATCTCAGTTCTGCGGTCATATGCACACCTGTGGTCCGAGTTCGAGGGTGTCCCCGTCCACCTGCACGGCAGCGATGCCGCAGATTTCAGCGTTCGCCTCGGTGGTGACGATCATCGGAGTGTGCACCGATTGGGCGTTGTCCCAGCGACGCTCCTGAACATCGGCACCCTGCGGGTCCTCGGCACGGAAGATGCGCATCTGGACGAAGTTGCCGCCTGCTCCAGCGTCGTATCGGGTCACCTTTCCCCAGACAGCCGAGCATGAGCTCGAGTAGATCATCTCCACGACGAAGCGCCCGTCCATCCGCTTCTCGACGACTGCATTCACCGCGTCGTCGCGGCACGCGGACTCCATCGGGTCCACACCGGTAGCGGGCTCTTCGGCCGGATCGGCGCTGCCCGCCCAGCGCTGAACGACCATGGTGGTGGCCACCGCGCCGCAGATCCCGAGGATTCCGGCGAGCACGCTGCACAGCACGAGACTGCCCAAGGTCACGGAGGTGGCGTGCCACTTGGACCGGCCGCCGCCGGACGCTGCGCTCGGTGAGGTCGCCTCGAGCGTGACCGTTGACGGTGCATGTGGCGCGGCTGCCTGACCGGCACCCGGTTCCGATTCTTCCGGGCTCTTCGGCTCGGTCCTGTCGACGTTCTCGGTTCTGGTTCGATCGCGCAGCGCCTGGAGTTCGGAGAGTTCGGTCTCGAACACCTGGGCCAGACGGTAAAGAGTGTTGTCCGACGGCGGCTGTTTGCCGTTGAAAGTGTCGGAGAGCAGGGTGCGCGAAAGTCCGGTCCGCTTGGCCATGCTGTCCAAAGTCGGATTGCCTGACTGCAGGCGCATCTCCCGCAGAACGCGGGCCAGATCGGCCGGCTCGCGATCATTGTGTTCACTCATTGTCGTTTCTTGCCTAGTAGACGATCGGGGACTGTCAGTCCCTACTGAAGTAGTTCACCTCTGATGTTTCCTCAGTCCCGAGCGGCACGGAATCCCCAGTTCCGGGGAACGTCGAAATCTTCGCCGAATCCGTTCGGTTCCGCCCACCGTCGCGGACGACCAATTGGAATCGAGTCCTTCCGGATCTCCACAGTGCAGAAAATCCCCACTTCCAGGGATTCCGGGCCTTTCCACGAACGAATCGATCGGAGACTTCGGGCCTCGTCAAAGCTCTTCGACGCCGATCCATTCACGCTGACGTACTCGTTTCGCTACTGGGATTGCCGTCAACTGAGGCGGTGACAAGTGCCACTCCGTTCTCCAGCGTCAGACGCAACGTCATCTCACGTCCGTCCGCATTCCTCACCTCGTCTGCAGCCCATGCCACCAACACTCGAGCCGCATTCTCCGACAGTTCGGCCTCGCCACTGTCGTCGAGGACCACAATGTCCATTCCGTTCTCCCGCGCCCCCCGCAATTCGCTCGCCAGCGGTTCTCGCGCCAGACTGCGCCCACGTATCATGTCGCGCAACGCAGCCTCCAGTCCACGAACTCTGCTCACCTCCGGATTACTGCCGCTGGCGATGTCCTTGAGGATGGGACCAGCCAGCTCTCGTACTTCCGCCAGTCCTTCCTCCATATGAGCTTCTTCTGCCATCATTCGTGACTCTCTGTCCGCGCGCTCCCTCTCCGCAGCGCGATGCGCAACGATTCGTTCCACCGTTCGGTGCAGACCGATGGCAAACATGGTCACGCCAACCAGCGGCAATAGCTGCCCATAAGAATATGAGAGTCCATACCACGGGGTTCCGACCAGTTGGATACTCCAGATGGCGAACACCCCCTGCATGGCGAGGCCCCCGAACCAGCCGGCAACGAATCGACCCCGGAAGACCAGACAGAACAGCAGAAGCGAGCACGGATTGAGTTCCCAGCCGGCGGTAGGTGGCAAAGGAACCTGATAAGGCTGAGGCCACAGCACGATGACGACGGAGGAGACGACGACCACCAGGATCACCAGTGTCCTCCACATCGGCAGCGGAGTCACCGATGGAAACGTGATCAGGCTAAATGATGCGAGCAACACGATCAGCACCGTGAGTTCCGACGTCCGGAGCTCTTCCACACCAATGACGACCAAGGGCGAGTAGGCGACTTGAACAACAGCCAAGGCATAGAGAAGCCAGGGAACCACGCCGAAGAACCCGAGATAGCGGCCGACGTCTTCTTCGGGCACCCGGTCGAAGTTCGGGTGCAGAACAGAGTCGATCCAGCGCTTCATGGGCGATGCCACTGCAGAACGACTGTGGTGCCGTAGCCGAGGCGGCTCATGACCTCAGCTGAGCCCCCGGGAACGGAGTCCATTCGACCAAGAATTCCGTGGCGGACTCCGAGCCGGACACTGGGAATGGATGCTGGTTCGAACCCAGGTCCGTCGTCGAGAACAAGCACCTCGACGAGCTCTTCGCTCAATTTCACATGAACCTCTCGATTCACTGATGCTTCTGGAGGCGCATGTCGAACACTGTTTCGCAACGCCTCCGCCGCAGATTCGACCACTGCACGCACGGCCCGATGCGGATAGTCGTCGCTCCCTGAAATCGAGGAATGGAATCGCGCAGTCGGGTCGAGGCTGGTAGTGAGGGTACGGAGTTCACGCACAAGTTGTTCCGGTGACGATTCTCGACGCTCATCGGGGTCCTTGAGCCCCCGGTCTATCGCACGCAGCGCTTCACGGGCTTGCTCCTTCGCGCTTCGCTTCTCGATCGCTGTGGTGTAGGCGAGCATCGCGACAATGATGCTGTCATGGATGAGCATTCGAATCGCGCGCTGACTGCTGCGGCGTGCCTCTCGCTCGGCTTGTGCTCGGGCTTCCACCACCGCTGCGTCGACCGTTTCGTCGAGAATACGTCCTGCCCTCATCAGAGCAGCGGGCAGACACATGAACATTGCGGAGTAGAAGATCTGTCTCAAAGCTGCGGCTACTGCACTGCCTTGCAATCCGTCTGAACCCCAGAAAACAGCAATGAGGAAGACGACCGAAGATAGCACAACCGCATATATCGCGGCCCGTCCCGGGGTGAAGACCAGCATGGCCGATGCACCTGCAATTACCACGAATTCTCCGATCCATGTCAGCTGCATCTGCTCGGGAATGCCACCTTGCGGTACAACAACAGTGATGCCGAGGAAGATCGCCACCATGCCGAGAGCCTGCATCTGCCAAAGGCGTTGCAGGGTTCGGCGAGGTGCAGAGAAGCCCAGTACGACGAGACACAGCGAAGGTACTCCAAGTACGAGAAGAGCAAAAACTGTGAACGGTACGGTGAGGACCGCCGATTGGGACATGATCGCGCCAGCAGTTCCGACCAGCATGAGCAACGTCGTGCTTGCCAGCGGCACTGTCATGACCCTGTAAAGACGATTGGAAGCGAAACCTTGGCCCTCGCCGATGACCCCGGCAGCGGGCGAGGCAGAGTCGGCTGCCGTAGTCGCGCTACTCAGTTTTACGGGCGATGTGTTCTTCTCACCGCCGTTCACAATGTGCTGACGAAAGTTCTTCACCTTGTCGAACTCATCCTGATCGGCGATCTTCGGCGTCGACACTCCCAGCGAGGGGATAATAGGTCGGTGCGGGAAGATATCCGTCCTGCACCGCTCGCTGGTAGAGCGAGACTTTGTCGGGCGCCGGGCGACCGATTCCCGAGTATTTAGCGCGTATGCTCTTGACGTGGTCATTGACCGTGTCAGAAGAGATTCTGAGTTCCCGAGCCACGGATTCTCCCTTCCGACCCCGCGCGTACAGCGTCAGCACCTGCTGTTCCCGGATTGTCAGCCTTGCTTCATCGAGCCGGGTATCGGTATCAATGGCAGAGGCCCATTCGGTAGAAAACTCCAACTGGTTCTCCATCACCATCCTCAGTGCTTCGGCAAGCACTTCGAGCGGCGCGGATTTCCGCACCAGTCCATGGATCTCGCTCATCGCCACCGACCGCACCAAGTACGGGTCCTCCCCCGAGGTGAGCACCAGCACTCTGAGCCCGGTGCCCGCCAATCGTTCGACGTTCGTTGCAGGCGAGGAGCCATCTGCCAGTCGAAGGTCGAGGAGCACGATCTCGGGAAGCTCACGCCAACCGAGCAGTTCATCAACGGTGGCGACCGAACCGACGAATCTCAAGGTCGGCACGGTCGAGACCACAGTTCTCACGGACGGATCAACGTACCGGAAATGGTCATCGATGAGGGCAACATCCATCAGTTTCTCCTAGAACTCAGGGGCAAAGTCGCCTCGCTCCGGCCGGAAGCGACAAACGAGGCGAACGAGGCGCTGATACTCGTAAAACGTCGTAACCCCACTCGCAGAGACGATTCGGCAAAGCATCAATGCGTTCAGGGGTCGGACAAGCGCTATCCTGTCTCTCACTGTCCGGTCGCACGTCCTCCATCCTTCTCCTCCAGGTCCAAGCCGGTTGCTGTCCGAATCCGGCCTTGGCTGTGGCGCCTCGGATTTCATCCATCAATACAGTAGGCAGCGCTTAGGCCCAAAACGGATGTTGCAACTGTGACCAAAACGAGACCGAAGGAATGGCAGCCTAGGTCCTCCTCGCTGTTGAAACTCATCGACCAGCGGCAGAGTTCACTTCAGCTGATATTTGCCACGGCACACCAGGAACCCGCCTCGGGAAATTCCCCGAGGCGGGCCCGTTCGGTGCTCGATCGGTTGCCGTCAGCTTCCGCAGAGGCTCAGGTTCACGACGGTCGCACTACTGGTCCAGCGGCCGACGGTCAGACTCGATTCCTGCGTCGCGTCACGACGATCGCAACAGCACCGGCGATGAGGAGTCCCGCGCCGACTGCCAGAGCGGTCAGCTCAGCGCCGGTCCGCGGCAGTGACGATCCGCCGCCGTTGCTTCCGCCCGTCGTTCCATCGCTGTCGCTTGTGCCTTCGCCGGCGTTCGCATCATCGCTGACGACACTGAAAGAGCCCTTGAGGACGTCGTGGCCACAGGTCGCCTCGACCCTGTATTCGCCGAGGTAGGCGCTGGCATCCGTGCTGGTGCCGTACACATTGACGCTGGCACTGCCCTTGTCATCGGTGGCAACGGTCGAGTCGAACGTCGCGACGTTCTTGTTCTTCGCGAACACCTGGAAACGGACCTCTTCAGCAGTGCAGTTTGCAACGTTGAGTACGGCACCCTTCTGCGGGTCGAGGAAATCGCTGACCGCGACCGACTGGTCGGCGACGCTCAGGCTCGGCTTCGCCGGAGGCTGCTCGTTGCCGTCCTTGGTGTCAGAGCCATCTTTCGTGTCAGAGCCGTCCTTCGCTCCGTCAGAACCTGCGGCGTTGGTGCCCTCGGCATCGCCTTCGGCGGTGTCTGTTCCGTCTTTCGCCCCGGAGTCGGTGCCGTCCGCAGCGCCGCTATCGGTTCCGTCCTGTGCACCCGAGTCGGTGCCATCCTCAGCGTCCGTGTCCGTCCCGTCCTGGGCGCCGACATCAGTGCCGTCCTTCGCCCCAGCATCAGTGCCATCCTCAGCGCCCGAATCGGTCCCGTCCTCCGCCCCGGAGTCGGTACCGTCCTCAGCACCCGTGTCCGTACCGTCCTGCGCACCGGAGTCGGCTCCATCCGCAGCGCCCGTGTCCGTTCCGTCCGAAGTGCCGGTATCGTCGCCTCCGCCGGCTTCACCGACGGTCACCGAGATCGATCCCTGATTTTCCAGGTCGTCATAAGGCCAACTCAGGTACTCGACCTGATATGACACGGAAGGCACTGGACCGGTGAAATCCTTGGCCGGCTCGAAGTACACGCTCACTTCGCCGTTCTCATAGTCATATGAGAATCGCCCCTCTGTGAGCTCGATGTTCGACACCGGTTCGCCCTTGTCATCGACCAGAGTGAATGACGACCAGTCAATCTCCTGTCCATCCAGCGCACGAACCTGATCATGGAACGAGGTGATGACGAGTTGCTCATTAACGGGGGTGGACGCATTGATATCCGGAGTCACCGGCGGGCAGGTGAGGTCATAGCTGATCTTGAAGTTCTCGGCGGACCACTTCGAGTACCCGTTCTCGCCGTAACCCGAAAGGTTCACGCTCAGACGGAGATCTCCTGCCTGCAAAGCTTCCAAACTCACAACATCGCCACCTTTGATAGTGGCTGTTTCTCCGTTCGCAAGCGAGTTCTCTGTCGCATTGTCGAGGCGTTCTTTCTCGCCGTTCGTGTCTTGATAGAGATGAGAAGCAGCAGCGTAGTAGCGACCGCCAGCAGTCGCGGGTCCATCATTGGCCACATCGAGGCTGTACTCAATCTCTGCCAGCCCGGTATCGCACGACGGAGTGGCAAGAGGCTCGATCTTGGCAGCGAACTGCGAATAGTATTCATCGGCGTTCCCCCGCTCTTCTTGGGAAGGTGCAGGAAGGGTGAACACTTCCCCTTGGAAAAGCTTCGCCGGGCTGTCGGCACCATCTGACGGCACGTACGTAATCATTTTCGTATCGGAGCCGCCCTCGTCCTCTGAGTAGTAGGCTTCGCCCGGGGCGTACGTCGCACCCAACGGCCCCACCCCGGAGTCCTCGCCTGCAGACGCGGTAGGTGCCAGCATCAGCCCGCACACTGCTGTTCCGCAGGCCGCGACGGTCGCCACGGCCGTTCGCCCCAGCCACTTCGGTAGATTCGACATGTTCTGTCCTTTCAGTACACACGCAGTTCGTGCCTCCTCGGCTCGACTGCCTCGCATTCCATCTCCAGCGAGCACGGCGACGAAGATCGGCAGGCACTCCCTGAATCGCTCCACAACGCTGCGCCGTGAAGATCGTGATTTATCCTAGGAATCGCTGAGAGGGAACTGGAGACGGATCTGCGGAACCCGGTTACGCCTATTCCGATACTTTCGACAGAACATTCCGGACGACATCCGCCCACGTCAGAGGGGTTAGAGGAGCTGACGGTTCGTCAGCGTCGAGATCAGTCAATCGAGCATGAATCATGAACTAAATGACCAAAAGCAAGAGAGTTTACCCTCTCCAATAGGCCTCGCACCCGCGCGATGCGCAGAGCCTCGCGCAAGCCGCGCACGGCCATGCCGACGTTCCGCACCGAGGTGATGACGGTGGACCCGGAGAACGGGGCGTTCTTCCGGTCATAGCAGGACTGACCTCTGAGCCTATGGACTGGAGAAAGACCACGCATCGAAGGAGGTGCTGCTCCGGGCCTCGGGCCCTCAGCCCTTCGCATCGGCCGCGGCGATCACCGCCCGCTGCTTGACCAGGGCAGCAGCCGTGCGCACCTGCGGGTAGAGGACGACGTCGCGGGTCAGGTGGGCGATCGGCTTGCCCTGCGTGTCCGGGGTCGAGCGCAGCATCGCCGAGACCCGGCGCGCCGCGGTCGAGAGCTCGGACTCGGAGACCGCGGTGCCGTCGGGGCGGCCTGCCTTCACCCGCAGCTCCAGGGCCTGGACGGCCATGAGCAGCTCCACGCCGACGACCACCTCGACGTTGGCGACGATCTGGCGCAGATGCCTGCCGGCGTTGTTCGCCATCGACACATGGTCCTCCTGATTCGCCGAGGTGGGGATCGAGTCCACGGAATCCGGATGTGCCAGCGTCTTGCAGTCGGAGACCAGGGCCGCGGCGAGGTACTGCGGGAGCATGAACCCGCAGTCGAGCCCGACCTGGTCGGAGTCGACGAGCATGTCCGGCAGTCCCCGGTTGAGGGTGCCGTCGTCGAGGCGGAAGATGCGGCGTTCGGTGATGTTGCCGATCTCGGTCGCCGCGATCGAGAGGAAGTCGGCGGCGAAAGCGACGTACTCGGCGTGGAAGTTGCCGCCGGAGACCGCTTTGAGATCCCGGTTCAGATCGGGGAAGACGAGCGGGTTGTCGGTGGCCGCGTTGATCTCGCGCTCGATGATCCCGAAGGCGAACTCCAGGGTGTCGGCGATGGGCCCGAACACCTGCGGCACACACCGCAGCGAATAGGCGTCCTGCGGAGGCTGGCGCACCGGGTCATTGTCCCGGTCACCGGTGATGAGCTGCGAATCATGCATGAGCTCCCGCATCCGCTGCGCGACCGCGATCTGCCCCTTCTGTCCGCGGGCCTCGTGGAGTTCGGCGATGAACGCATCCCCGAACCCGAGGAGAGCTTCGATCGACAGGCACGCCGTCACCTCGGCGGTGTGGAGCGCACCCTGGACGTCCCAGGCCGCGAGCGCGGTCTGGGCCAGGGAGAAGGAGGTCCCGTTGAGCAGGGCGAGCCCGTCCTTCGCACCGACGGGAATGCGTGCGACCCCGGCGGCGGCCATCGCCTCGTGGCCGGACACGATCCTCCCGTCGAGAATGGCCTCGCCGGAGTTCTCGACCTCCTCGGAGCCGTCCGGCGCGGTGGTCAGCACCAGGGCGATGTGTGCGAGCGGAATGAGGTCGCCCGAGGCGCCGAGCGATCCATACTCGGGCACGGCCGGCCACACATCGGCGTTGAGCATCGCGACGAGCCCTTCGACCAGCGCCCAGGAGATCGCCGAGTAGCCCTGGATGAGTGAGACGACTCGGATGAACATCGTCGCCCGCACGACCTCCTCGTCGACGATCCGCCCGATCCCGGAGGCGTCGGCGAGGATGAGGCGACGGGAGAGCTCGGCGGCGTCATCGGCCGACGGGAAGGCCTGCCGTCCAGCCAGGGAACCGAAGCCGGTGTTGACCGAGTAGATCGCCTCGACCTTCTCACCAGCGCGCATGCGAGCGATCACATCGTCGAGCCAGGCGCGCGACTTCGCACAGTGCTCTTCGACCTCGGGGGCCAGTCGGATGCGACGGCGGAAGCGCGCGACATCGACGAGGTTGTCCAAAGTGGCGGACTCTCGTCCGAGAACAAGGTCCTCCCCGGCGAATTCTTCACGGGTGCAGGCGGTGGCGGTGTCGATCACGTGGCGTCCTTTCGAGGTGGTGCAGGAGTATCAGTCGAGGTGGTGCGTGGAATCTCAGGCGGCTCTCGCGCGCAGGGGCACCGAGGCGTAGCTGCGCAGGGTCGTGTGGATGAGCGGCTCTGCCTCCGCCGTGGGTTCGATCATCGCGATGCGCGTGACGAAAGCCGAGAGCAGGGCGTCCATCTCCATCCGTGAGATCGGCTGCCCCACGCACTGGTGGATGCCCATGCCGAAGGTGAGGTGGCCGCCGGCGTCGCGGCTCACATCGTAGAGGTGGGCATCGTCGCCCCACTTCGACTCGTCCCGATTGGCGCAGCCCGGGAAGACGAGGACCTTCGTGTCCGCGGGCAGGTCGACTCCGCCGAGGACGGTGTCCCTGCTCGTCGTGCGGTAGAAGGACTGGAAGGGGCTTTCGAATCGGAAGGACTCGTCGATCGCGTACTTGACGCTGCGCGGATCAGCGTGGATCTTCGCGTACTGCTCAGGATGGAGGGAGAGCACGCGCAAGGTGTTGGTGATGGCGAAGATCGTAGTGTCGAGTCCAGCCGACAGGAGCGCACGGACAAGGAGAGTCGCCTCGTCGGCGTCGATGTCGCCGGAGTCGGCGAACTCCCAGATCTGCGACCCCATCCCGGACGGGTCGAGGACCTCCCGGGCGCAGTTCTCGAGCACCCAGTCATACGTCCCCTCGGCTGAAGCGATCCATCTCCGGGCGATCTCGTTCTGGGGCCCGAACGTGGAGAAATTCGCGGCCCCCTGCGCGAGGAGGTTCTCTTCGCGGCCCTCGCGCGGGATGCCGACGGCGTCACCGAAGACACGGAGGACGAACTTCTCGGCCAGACGAGCGGCGTCGAACTCACCGTTGTTCGTCGAGAGCACCTCGTCGATGATCTCCTTGGCGAACGCAGCGAAGTCCTTCCGCCGCGGCCGGAGCCGCCTGGGCGCGATGACGCCGTCCATCGCCGCGCGCATCCGGGTGTGGATGGGTGGATCGACCTCGAGGATGCCGGGTTTGCGCAGGGGCGGGTGATGGTGGGTGTTGACGATGCCGACGCCGGCGCCGGAGATGAACGTGCGGTGGTCCTCGAGGATCTCGCGCACCTCGGCGTCGCGGCCGAAGGCGTGCACGTCGTGGGCCCCCAGCCAGACGCCCGGGCCGGCGGCACGGAGGCGGTCGAAGAACGGGTAGGGGTCGGTGAGGATCTCGACCGAGTAGGGGTCGTCGTCAAGGACGGGGACGGTGGACGTCAGGGGCGCCATTGGTGACCTCCAGTGCTCGGTTCGCGCGTTGCCTCCCGCATCGACCAGAGCGGAGAGCTCTCTGAAGAGTATGAGGTGAGAAGGGTGCGGGCGACTTCCGTTCTCAACGGCTGGGAACGCCCCTCAGCACGACTCCTCGAGCTCCCCGCGCAGCTGCTCGACCGCCTCGGCGAGGATCGGGGTCAACGTTCGCACCGTGTTCGCACCGAAGCGCTCCGTGTGCCCGGCCAAGGTCAGCGAGCACAGGACTTCACCGCGGACGATGACGGGTATGGCGAGCGCCGTCGCCCCAGCACGCAGCTGACTGCGCGAGTGAGCGCAGCCGTCCTGTCGAATCGCCTGCAGCGCAGAGAGCAGACTCTCGCGCGGTTCCTCGGACTCGGCGACCACCTCGGCGATGATCTGGGACGGCGCATGGGCGAGCAGCACCCGCTGACCGGCGCCGCGGTCCAGCGGCAGGACCTCATAGGTGCGGAACGCGATGTCGGCGTCCTCGTCCGGGGCGAACTGTCGCAGGCACACCGCGTTGCGTCCCTCTCGCACCGCCAGCACCGAGGTGCGCCCGGTCCTCGCGCTGAGCCGGCGCAGGAAGGGGTGTCCCACCTCGAGGAGGTGGGATCGGGTGGGATTGTGTCCCGACCAGGAGCTCAGCCGGGAACTCGGCAGGTACCGGCCGTCGAACTCCTCGACGAGGTCGAAGTCGCGCAAGGTCTTGAGGTATCGGTAGGTCGTCGACAGCGGCAACCCGAGGTCCGCGGCCAGCTCCTTGGCGTTGGTCTCCCCCGTCTCCGCGATCCGGGTGAGGACCTTGAGCCCGCGGACCAGCGCGGTGTCGCGATCAGCGCCGGACGTGCTCACGCTCGAGCGGCGCGCAGGTCCTCGCGGAACCCGCGGACGGCCGTCCCGACATCTCCCGCCGAGGTGATGAACCGGTATCCCTGCTCCATGCGCAGGTGCGCTTCCGCACCGTTGCCGCAGTGGATGCCCGGGACCTTGCCGTGAGCGTCGGCGGTCTCACGGATCCGCAGGATCGCCTCGGCGTGGGCGTCGTTGGGCTCTCCGGGAACGGTGCCGACGGCGAAGGCGAGGTCCGCGGGGCCGACGTAGACGCCGTCGACGCCGGGCACGGCGCAGATCTCCTCGAGGTTGGCCAGGCCGTCCTCGTTCTCGATCATGACGAACAGGAGCGGGCGCTCGGCGCGGGTGTCCTGCACAGCACCGGCGATGAGTTCGCTGGTCGGACCCCACGAACGCTCGCCGCCGCGGCTCGGATAGTCGAGGGCTGTGGCGGCGGCCTCCGCCTCGGCGGCGGATGAGATGAGCGGGACGATGATCGCCTCGACTCCGGCGTCGGCGAGCATCCCGATCTCGGTGAACCGGTTCGCAGCGACCCGGGCCGTGACGAGGGCGGAACCACTCGCGCGGATCGCGTCGGACAGCCGCGGGACGTCGTCGGCGCGGACGAAGCCGTGCTGCAGGTCGAGGCACACGTAGTCGAAGCCGGCGGCGGACCCGATTCTCGCGAGCTCCGAGCTCGTCGTCATCATCCACAGTCCGTTGTAGGTCTCTCCCGCGGCCAGGCGAGCCCGGTGGGTGTCGATGGCTTCAGTCATGACAGCATCGAACCACACCCGCGCCCCCTCGCGCCCGAATCGCCCGGGATGTGGATCAGGTCACGTCGTGGCGACAGAAGATTGTCAGGTGGAAGAGGGTCGATCTGCGGGCCCGAAATCGACCTTCTTCCACCTGACAATCACTGCGCTATCACCGGCGGCGCCACAACGGGCAGCGCCTCAACCGGCGAGCGGCGCAGGGCTCAGGCGCTGTGGGTGACCAGCCCGTCGGAGACCGTGAGGAGCACGGTCGCGTCGCCCAGCACCTCGGGGGCCACGGTGAGCGGATCGACGTCGAGCACCGTGAACGCTGCGGGTTCGCCGACGGCGAGGAACCCGCCCCGCTCGCCGATCGCGGCCCACGGGCCTCTCGTGTACCCGGCGAGCGCCTCGGCGGCGGTCAGCCCCTGCTCGGGCAGGATCGGCGCGGCAGCAGCGTCGTCGACCGGACGGCGCAGCTGGGCGTCGGCCATGATCTTCAGGGCGTCGAAGGGGGCCACCGGGTAGTCCGACCCCAGCGCCAGGATCGCTCCGGCGTCGAGGACGTCGCGTGTGCACCAGGCGCGACGTGCGCGATCCTCGCCGAGGCGCTGCGACCAGTCGTCGCTCCCATCGGCCCTGGTGTAGTGAGTGCAATGGGTCGGCTGCATGCTCGCCGCGATCCCGGCCCGCCCCAGCAGATCGATGACGTCCCTGCCCACGGATTCGATGTGCTCGATGCGGTGCTGCACTCCGGTGTCGGGGAGCGCGGCGAGGGTCTCGGCGACTTCCCTGATCCCTCGTTCGCCGATCGCATGGGTTGCAGTCGGCACTCCCGCGGAGTTGAGCTGAGAGACGCGCGCCGCGTAGGCGTCGATTCCCTCCCACGCCGAGGTGGTTCCCTCTCCCCTCGAATCGGGAGTCTCGAGCCAGGCCGTTCCGCCCTCGACGGTGCCGTCGATGAAGAACTTCACTCCCCCGACTCGCCATCGCCGACCGTGCAGCCTCTGCTTCTCGACGAGCTCGGCGCAGTCGGCGGCGTCCATCGTCGGCGTGCACCACGGGGAGATCCGGAGCTTCACCGGCAGCGGCGCCTCCTCTTCCGCCGCGGTGAGGAGCGCCACGGTCTCCGGATCGTTCATATCCATGACGTGGATCTCGGCGATCCCCTTGGCCGCCATGGCGCTCAGCAGCTCGCGGAGTCCGGCGACGCGTTCCTCGAGCGCCTGCTCGGGAATGTGCGCTTGCACCTCGTTCATGGCACCCATCTCGAGCAGGTGCCCGGTCGGCTTCCCTGCGTCATCGGCGACGACGAAGGAGTGCCCCGGATAGGCGCGCGGCCCGGTGATCCCCGCGATCGCCAGAGCGGCGTCGGAAGCGATCGCCGAGTGGGCGTCGAAGAGCGTGACGTAGGCCAACCGGTCCGGGCCGAGCGCCTCGTGCAGAACGTCGTTGGTGATGGCGCCGTCGACGAACACATTCGGATCGAGACCCCATCCGAGGACCCATTCGTCCGCGCCACGTTCCGCAGCTTCCGCACGGAGCGCCTCGGCGACCTCATCGAGAGTCGCGCACTCCTTGAGTGCGGCGCCCCTGGCCAGGGACAGGCTCATGATCGGGTGCGCGTGGGCGTCGGTGAAGGCGGGGACGATCGTACCCTGGAGAGCGACCACCTCGGTGTCCGGCCCTGCGAGCGCCTCGACGTCCGTCCAATCGCCGAGGCCGATGATCTCACCCTCGGACACGGCGACCGCGGCGCGGAGACTGTCAGCCTCGGGGGATGGCTCGTGCGCCTCAGCGATTGGGGCACGGCGGGCCTGCGCACTCGAGGCGCCGAGCTCCTCATCGGTCATCCGGTGCATTCCGGAGGCGCGGACGATGAGGTCCGCTGTTCGGCTGACTATCATGTGCGGGCACCTTTCTGGTGATCGGCAAGCTCGGGAGTGGGGTTCGTCGGTTCATCGGTCGGTTCGACCTCGTCGAAGTTCAGGGTGGGGACCGGGCGACGGAAGAAGTTCGTCTTCGCCAGCAGGATCGCGAGACCGGCAGCCGCCCAGATCGCTCCGACGACCCAGGTGAACGGCTCGAGAGAGGTCCACAGCCAGATGCTCAGCCCGAACCCGATCAGCGGCATGACTCCGTATCGGATCACGCCCCAGGGGGTTCGCGCCGCGGCGCCCGTCCGCGGGAACAGGTAGGCGCGGATGACGGAGAGGTTGACCATGCTGAAGGCGGCGAGCGCCCCGAAGCTGATCATGAAGGCCGCCTGGTCGAGGGTGAGGAACAGGCTGGAGAGAGCGACGACGGAGACGACGGTGGTCGCCACCACGGGGGTCTTGAAGCGCTTCGAGAGGATTCCCAATGGGCGCGGCAGCGTCCCGTCGCGGCCCATCGAGTAGAGGATTCGGGACACCGACACCTGGCCGGCCAAGCCGGAGCCGAGACAGCCGGCGATCGCGGAGATGACGATGACGACGGCAAGCGCCTGGCCGCCCACGTGCTCGGCGAGCACCACACCGGCCGCGTCGAGCAGCGCCTGCGGGACAGCACTCCAGTCCTCGGGGTGGTAGGCCAGCGCCCCGACCCAGGAGATGAGGATGAAGATGCCGCCGCCGATGAGGGTGGTGAGGATGATGGCACGTGGGATGTCCCGCTTCGGCTGGCGTGCTTCCTCCGACAGGGTCGACACCGCGTCGAAGCCGAGGAAGGACAGTGCGAGGATGCCCGCACCGGTGAGGATCGGGCTGAATCCCGGCGCTCCGACGGTGAAGGGCTCGAGCAGTCCCGGCGCGTTCGGGTCGCTGATCGCCATCTTCAGGGCGAGGATCCCGAAGACCACTACGGTCGCCACGGAGACCGCCACGGTCGTGATGTTGAACCTGTTGGCCAGTTTGATCCCCAGGACATTGAAGAAGTAGATGAGGATGATGGCGATCAGGGAGAACACCTGGGTCGGGATGCTCGGGAACTGGGTTCCGACATAGAGGCCGAGGATCATGAAGTTGATCATCGGGATGAAGAGGTAATCGAGCAGAAGCACCCAGCCGGTGAGGAATCCTGCGGTGCCGCCGAAGGACTGCTGCACGAAGGTGTACGCGGAGCCCGCGACCGGGAAGCGCTGCACCATGGCCGCGTAGCTCAGGGCGGTGAACAGCATCGTGATGAGGGCGACGACGTAGGCCAGCGGAAGCCTGCCCTCGGTCACCTGGTTGACGATGCCGTACGTGGTGAAGACCGTGGCGACGGCCATGTAGGACAGGCCGAAGAGCGTCAGCCCGACCAGGCCGAGCGCCCGCCTGAGCTGCGGGGGTGATTGCTGGGACACGTTCTCTCCTTTGAGCCGGTCAGGGGATTCCCTGCAGTGGCGATGACGATGTGCCGCGGTTTCCGCGCTGGACACGGATCAACGACGGAGACCATACTAAATCGATTAAGTGATCGGCGCAACAGGTGCCTGAGGCTCTGCTACGGTCATTCACATGCCCCCGAACCGCCGCGTCACCCTCAAACAGGTCGCCGAGCGCGCAGAGGTGTCTCGCGCCGCCGCATCGTTCGCCCTGTCCGGTCGGCCCGGAGTATCAGATGCCACGCGGACCAAGGTGCTGCGGATCGCCTCGGAACTCGGCTACGCACCGAACCAGGTGGCCCAGAACCTGCGGTCTTCCCGGACCGGGATGGTCGCGGTGTACCTGCCCGAGGACGTGTCGACCCTCAGCTACTACATGGAGGCGACGTTCGGCGTCATCGACGAAGCCGAGCAGTCCGGCCACACCGTCACCCTGATACCTCACCGCCCGACAGGTCTCAATCGCCTCCAGGCCGACGGAATCATCATGCTCGACCCGACTCGTGGAGACCCCATGATCGGTCATCTGCTCGACCTCGGCCTGCCTGTCATCAGCGGCGAGGAACTCCCGGAACCGTCCGACGACGACCTGCCCCGACCCTCGAGTCCACAGTCGCTTGAACGTTCCGCCGAGGTGGCAGGACTGGTGACGTCGGACCACGCAGCCTCCACTGTCGAGCTCCTCGAGCATTTCGTCGCCAGGGGAGCCCGCCGCCCGGGCATCATCGCCTCGAGTGTGCCCATGGCTTGGTCGATGACGGTCGAAGCCACCTACCGCCAGTGGTGCGCGGACCGAGAGCTGAATCCGCTCGTCGAGTACGCCAGCCTCGACGGCCTCGAGGAGACGACGCGCCGAGCCACCCGCAATCTGCTCGACACCGGAACGGTCGACGCGATCCTCGCCCTCGCGGACGGTTCGGCGCTCAACGTCATCACCTCCGCCGCGGAATACGGGCGCAGGGTCGGCGAAGACCTCCTCGTCGCTGCGACCGTCGATTCGCCCGTGCTCAGCTACACCGATCCCGCCGTGACGGCGGTGGACCTGCGGCCGCGGGAGTTCGGCCGCCGATGCATGTCCGTGCTCAGTCGGGTCCTCGACGCCGCGGATGCCAGTCCCGACACCCTCGCCGAGGTGGTCGACACCGAGGTCATCTACCGCGCCTCAACCAGGGGAACAGCCGGAGACCGCTGAGGCGGCCGGCCACGCCCCGCAGGGTCGGGCCGTGCGCGTCCGCAGGCCGGGCCCGACACCCCGCAGGCTCAGATGAATGTCAGGGAGAAAAAGGTCGATATCAGCAACGATTTTCGACCTTCTCCTCCCTGAGAATCCGCTGCGGCGGGCCGACCCATCGACCCGCCGTCTGTAACTACCGGACCATCGCAGGGCGCTTGGGGTCGAATGTCCATCCCTCGATGAGATACTGCATCGCCGCGGCGTCGTCGCGGCTGCCGAGCCCGTGCTCCAGATACAGGCGGTTCGCGGCCGCGAGCCGGTCACGGTCGAGTTCGATCCCGAGCCCCGGCGCCTGCGGAACGGCGATCTCGCTGTCGACGATCTGCAGCGGCTCGCGAGTCAGCCCCTGCCCGTCCTGCCAGATCCAATGCGTGTCGAGCGCCGTGATCTCACCCGGAGCAGCCGCGCCGACTTGCGTGAACATGGCCAGAGAGATGTCGAAGTGATTGTTCGAATGCGAACCCCACGTCAGTCCGAAGTCGTTGCACATCTGCGCCACTCGGACCGAGCCGGCCATGGTCCAGAAGTGCGGGTCGGCCAGCGGAATGTCCACGGCGGCCTCACGGACGGCGTGCTGCATCTCCCGCCAGTCGGTCGCGATCATGTTCGTTGCCGTCCGCAGCCCGGTGGCCCGTTTGAATTCGGCCATCACCTCGCGGCCGGAGAACCGGCCCTCAGCACCACACGGATCCTCGGCGTAGGCGACGACCCCGTCCATCCGTCTGCCGTAGCGGATCGCCTGGTCGAGCAGCCAGCCGCCGTTCGGATCCAGCGTGATCCGCGCATCCGGAAACCGTTCCTTGAGAGCGATGACTGTGTCGACCTCGGCATCACCGTCGAGCACTCCGCCCTTGAGCTTGAAGTCACGGAATCCGTACTTCGCGTGGGCCGCCTCGGCGAGCGCCACGACGGAGTCGGGGTCCATCGCCTTCTCGCGTCGCAGACGATCCCAGTCTTCGGCCTCGGGCTCCCGCAGGTATCCCAGATCGGTCGATTCCGCGTCCCCGACGTAGAAGAGGTATCCGAGCATGGGAACGCTCGAGCGCTGCTGGCCGGCCCCGAGGAGTTCGGCCACGGGAACGCCGAGGAACTGGCCGTGGAGGTCGAGCAGGCAGGATTCGATGGCGGTGACAGCATGGATCGCGATGCGCTGGTCGAAAGTCTGGGTGCCGCGTCCACCGGCGTCGCGATCGCGGAATGCCGATTCCACTGTCCGCAGCAGGCTCCTCAGACGCGCCACCGGCTGACCGACGAGGATGTCGGAGGCGTCCTCGATCGTCGTTCGGATGGGCTCGCCGCCGGGAACCTCGCCGAGGCCTGTGCGCCCATCGCTGTCGGTGATGATGGCGATGTTGCGCGTGAAGAACGGACCGTGGGCGCCCGAGAGGTTCATCAGCATGGAGTCGTGCCCGGCGACGGGAACCACTTCGACCGAGGAGATGACGGGGCCCGCAGCGGCGGATGGCGTGGTCATGGCGTTCATCCTTTCACTTCGCCGTCGACGAGCTGCATCGCTGACCAGGGATTGTCGCCCCGGACAGGTTCGGGCAGCAGCGCCTCGGGGAGCGACTGATAGCTGACTGGTCGCAGGAAGCGCTCGATGGCCAGGCTGCCCACCGAGGTGGTCGCGGGAGCCGAGGTGGCGGGGAAGGGTCCCCCGTGCACCATTGCGTGTCCGACCTCGACGCCGGTGGGCCATCCGCCCCAGAGGATGCGTCCGCACAGATCTTCGAGCACGGGCAGGAGGTCGCGAGCGACGCCGAGGTCCGATTCCGTGGCCTGGAGAGTGGTGGTGAGCTGGCCTTCGAGACCCTCCAGGGCTGCCTGCAGCTCCTCGACGTCGCGGTAGCGGACGACCAGGGAGGCGGCCCCGAAGATCTCTTCGCTGAGGGCCTCGTTCGCCATGAGATCCTTCGCCGAGGCGGTGAGGACGATGGGAGCGGGCGCGTTCGCTCCCTCTCCCGGCACTCCGGCAGCCACTGTCTGCACTCCCGGCTGAGACTGCAGCTTCTCGACACCTTCGCCGAACGCCCGGGCGATGCCCGAAGTGAGCATGGTCTGCCCTGTCTGCTCGGGCAGCTGATTCGCGATCTGCTCGAGGAGCGCGTCACCTGCTTCGCCCGTGGGCACGAAGACGAGCCCGGGTGCGGTGCACAACTGCCCGCTGGATCCCGTCAGCGAGGTGATGAACTGGGAGGCGAGGACCTCGGCTCCCAGTCCTTCCGCGCTCAGGCTTCCGGGGAGCACGACGACGGGGTTGATCGAGCTCATCTCGGCATAAACCGGGATCGGCACGGGTCGGTTCTCGGCGGTGGCGCTCAGCGCCAGGCCGGCCGATCGTGAACCGGTGAAGCCGATGGCCGCGATGCGGGGATCGGCGGCGAGCTGCTGGCCGATCGTCGACCCCGAGCCGTAGACGAGAGAGAAGACACCGGGGTCGAACCCGCTGTCAGCGACGGCGGCGGTGATGGCGCGTCCGACAATCTCACTGGTTCCCGGGTGGGCGTTGTGGGCTTTGACCACCACGGGACAGCCGGCCGCGAGCGCCGAGGCGGTGTCTCCTCCTGCCACGGAGAACGCCAAAGGGAAGTTGCTGGCACCGAAGACGGCGACGGGACCGAGAGACACCTTGCGCAGGCGGATGTCGAGGCGCGGCAGCGGAGTCCGATCGGGCCGGGCCGGATCGATCCGGGCACCGTGGAAGTGTCCGGTGCGGACCACCTCGGCGAACAGGCGCAGCTGGCCGACTGTCCGGGAGACCTCACCGTTCAGTCGTGCCTCGGGCAGACCGGTCTCGGCCATGGCACGCTCGACCAGCGGAGCCCGGACCGCCTCGATGTTCGCGGCGATACGGTCGAGGAATGCGCTCCTGGCCTCGGGCGAAGTGACGCGATAGCTGCGAAAGGCTGCGGCTGCGGCGCGGGTCGCGCTCTCGGTCTGGTCCGCATCGAGCGCGGAGTAGGCAGGGTCGAGGGCCGAGTCCGTCCGGGGGTCGATCCCCTGACTCGACCCCGCATTGCCCCTGACCTCGGTTCCTGCGATCAGTGAATGTCCGCTGAGTTCTGTCATCGTCTGCACGTGCGATTCCAATCGTCGAAGGTGGTCGGTTCAGGCCGTCGCTGTGTTCAGTGCGCCCGCACCTGCCGGGGTTTCAGGGACGATACCCGCCGAGGTGATCAGGGCCTTGAGATCGGCGATGTCCTGCTCGCTCAGATCTTGGAGCGGCGGACGGACGGGACCGCAGTCGCGTCCGATCGCTTTGAGACCGCCCTTGACGATCGAGACGCCGTATCCCTTCACACGGTCGCGGATCTCGAGGTAGGGAAGGACGAACCGGTTGAGCTTGTCCGTCACGCCTGCGCGGTTCTGTGCTCGCACGTCTGAGTAGAAGTCGAGAGCGAACTCGGGGACGAAGTTGAACATCGCCGATGAATAGGTGCTCATTCCCAGCTGCAGCAGCGGCAGTGCGAAGGTTTCGGCCGTCGGCAGGCCGCCCAGGTAGAAGAGACGGTCTCCGTTCTTGGCGTAGACCTTCGTCAGATGCTCGATGTCGCCGAGCGCATCTTTGAAGCCGATGAAGTTCGGATGATTGTCGGCGAGCCTGGCGACGGTCTCAGCCGAGTAGACGGCGTTCGCTCGGTTGTAGACGATGATGCCGGTGGTCGTTGCCTCGCAGATCGCCGCGACATGACGGTAGAGCCCGTCCTGATCGCACTCGGTGAGGTAGGGAGGAAGGACCAGAACTCCTTCAGCGCCCGCGGCCTCGGCGTCTTGGACGTTACGCACGGCCTGTACGGTGGCGCCTCCGGCGGAGGCGAGCACAGGAACCTCGGGACGGGATTCGGCGACGGCCAGCGCCACGACTCGGGCAGCTTCGCCGGGGCTGAGGCTGAAGCCCTCACCGGTGCCGCCGGCCGCGAAGAGACCGCCGACGTCGTAACTCGACTGCCAGGCGATGTGCTCGCGGTAGCGCTCCTCGTCGATGTTGAGCTCGGCGTCGAAAGCGGTGGCGGGGAACGACAGCAGACCATTCTTCAGATGGTCGGCGAGTTCCTGTGGGGAGAACTGGGCCATGAGGGTTTCCTTTTTGGAGAATCTGACGATACCGAAGCGACTTTATGGGGGTCATCAATGCCTGTCTAAGCCCAAGACGATATTGAGTGATGCCCAAAGGGCATTGGAGAAGTAGTGCAATCCGCTATGTCATGGGGAGCGTCGTCCTTTGACCGAATCGGTCCGAACCAGGAGCCCTTATGACTTATCGCGCGGATGCGCTCACCTCGATCACACTGTCCCAGATCCCCCTGCCTCTGTCCGTGCCAATCTCGGACGCGAAGGTCTTCACCGGCCGGCAGAAGCCGATGACCGAGGTCGCCATGCTCTTCGCAGAGGTGGAGACTGCTGAAGGCCACTCGGGAATCGGGTTCTCCTACTCGAAGCGAGCCGGCGGGCCGGCTCAGTACGCGCATGCGAAAGAGATCGCGACTGCGGCCCTGGGAGAGGACCCCAACGACATCGCCAAGCTCTACACCAAACTGCTGTGGGCAGGAGCTTCCGTCGGCCGGTCGGGTCTGGCGACCCAGGCACTGGCCGCGCTCGACATCGCTCTCTACGATCTCAAAGCCAAGCGCGCCGGCCTCCCCTTGGCGAAATTCCTCGGCAGCCATCGCGATTCCGTCCGCACCTACAACACGTCCGGAGGTTTCCTCAACGCCTCCCTCGCCGAGGTGAAGGACCGAGCCTCTCAGTCCCTGGCCGAGGGAATCGGCGGAATCAAGATCAAAGTCGGTCTGCCCGACTCCTCCGAGGACATCCGCAGGGTCACTGCGGTCCGGGACCACATCGGCGATGCACCTCTGATGGTCGACGCCAATCAGCAGTGGGACCGGGCGACCGCGCTGCGGATGGGGCGCGCGTTCGACGACCTCGGTCTGGTCTGGATCGAAGAGCCGCTCGACGCCTACGACGTCGAAGGTCACGCCCGGCTGACCCGCACCCTGGACACTCCGATCGCCACCGGTGAGATGCTCGCCTCCGTGGCCGAGCATGGGGCGCTCATCGACGCCCGGGCCTGCGACGTCCTCCAGCCCGATGCCCCACGCGTCGGCGGCATCACCCAGTTCATGCGCCTGCTCACGCTGGCCGACGAAGCAGCCCTGGACATCGCTCCCCATTTCGCCATGGAGATCCACCTTCACCTCGCCGCCTGCTACCCACGGGAGACATGGGTGGAGCACTTCGACTGGCTCGACCCGCTGTTCAACGAAAAGCTGGAGACGAAGGACGGTCGGATGCTCGTCCCCGACCGCCCGGGTTTGGGCATCACCCTGAGTGATCAGGCGCGAGCCTGGACCACCGAATCGGTGACGATCAGCTGAGAAGGACGACGACCATGGCTGAACAGCTCCCGACCGCTTCGGCGGATACCCGGACGGCATCCGAGGGAACGTCCGCTCTCCCGCTCACCTCGGCGAGGACGAGGATCGTCGATGTCCGGGTCACCCCCGTGGCCTTCGCCGATCCTCCCCTCCTCAATGCAGTGGGAGTCCACGAACCGTATGCTCTGCGGACCGTCATCGAGGTCATCACCGAGGTCGGCATCTATGGCCTCGGTGAGTCCTACGGCGACACCGCGCACATCCGGCGCCTGGAGCTCGCCTCGACCGCCCTCATCGGGCTCGACCCGTTCCTTCTCACCGCGGCCAGGTCGGAGGTCTCCGAGGCACTGAAGATTGACACCGGTTCAGGCGGCCACGGGATGAGTGGGATGATTACCGAGTCCTCGACCCTTGACCGCGTCTTCTCTCCATTCGAAGTCGCCTGCCTCGACATTCAGGGCAAACTGCTCGGGCTTCCGGTATCCGAGCTGCTCGGCGGCAGGGTGCGCGAGTCGGTGGAGTTCAGCGGCTACTTGTTCTACAAATGGGCAGGGCATCCCGGCCACGACGCTGACTCCTGGGGAGAGGCGCTCACCCCAGCAGGGATCGTCGAACAGGCCGAGAAAATGGTCGCGGACTACGGCTTCACCGCACTCAAACTCAAGGGCGGAGTGTTCCCGCCGGACGAGGAGGCAGCAGCCATCGAGGCACTCGCCGAGCGCTTCCCCGGAGCTCCGCTGCGCATCGACCCGAACGCCGCCTGGACCGTTGAGACCTCGATCGAAGTTGCGGAACGACTGAAGACGGTCCTCGAGTATCTCGAGGACCCGACTCCCGGTATCGAGGCGATGGCCGAGATCCGCCGGGCAGTTTCCATGCCAGTGGCGACCAACATGTGCGTCGTCGCATTCAACCAGCTGCCCCCTGCGATCGCTGCGGGCAGTGTCGACATCATCCTCTCCGACCACCACTTCTGGGGCGGTCTCAAACGATCAGGGCTCCTCGCCGGCCTGGCCGAGACCTTCGGGATGTCCCTGTCGATGCACTCGAATTCCCACCTGGGGATCAGCTTGGCGGCCATGCTCCATCTGGCGGGAGCCACTCCCAACATCGACTACGCGTGCGACACTCACTGGCCGTGGAAGGACCCGGAGGACGACGTCATCGCCGGCTCCCCCTTCCGCTTCGCCCACGGTCGAGTCCCCGTACCGACGTCACCGGGTCTCGGGGTCGAACTCGACCGTGAGAAGTTGGCGCGGCTGCATCAGATCTACCTCGACTGTGGAATCAGGAACCGCGATGACACCAGATACATGCAGAAGTTCCACCCGGAATACACCGCGGAAGCGCCGAGATGGTGAAGGGATGACAGCCGCACACTGAACACACTGATTCCGGCGGAGAGTGTCACAGAATCCCCGTGAGCGGTGTCTCCATGGTGAACACGCATCACTGAGAAAGGACACCGCTCATGAACACCCCCACCCGACCTCCCCAGCCTGACCGCTCGAGTGCACGCATCCGCCTGGACAAGTCCGGTCCTCTCGAATCGGCGTTCGGCTGGGTGTCGAAGAGAATGTACGGCAAAGTCCTCGACCCCATCCGCGCCGCCTTCCACCATCGGCCCGTCCTCTTCTCCTACATGGGATTCGAGTTGGCGGCGATGCGGTGGAAGAAGCTGCCGCAGAACCTCCAAGCTCTCGCGGTGATGACCGTCGCCCAGGAGATCGGATGCTCGTGGTGCATGGACTTCGGCTATTGGGAGAACCATCACAAGGGAGTCGACGCGGCGAAGCTCCGCGACGTCCCGCAGTGGCGCAGCAGCGGCGTCTACACGGAACTGGAACGAGCGGTGATGGAGTACGCCGCTGCTGCGACAGCGACCCCGCCGACGGTCACCGATGAGATGGTCGCACGCCTCCGGGAGGACCTTTCCGACGCGCAGGTCGTCGAGCTCGCCAGCCTGGTCTCATTGGAGAACTTCCGCTCGCGCACGAATGCCGGCATGGGCCTCACAAGTCAGGGATTCAAGGCAGAATGTGAGGTACCCAATCGTGAAGTGAGCTGAGGTGTGACGGATGGTCAGAGGTGATCGTCATGTCGACGTGTTCGAGGAGCACCGCGGCGTGCTGCTGGGCGCGGCCTACCGGGTGCTCGGCACCGTCCAGGACAGCGAGGACGCTGTACAGGAGACCTGGCTGCGTTGGACAGGAGTCGACCTCAACGAAGTCCGTGATCCCAGGTCGTACCTGCTCAAGGCGGTCACGCGTGTGGCTTTGAACATCGCCCGCACCCAGCACCGGCGCCGCGAGGAGTATCCCGGCCCCTGGCTGCCAGAGCCCGTCTCGACGGATGCGGAGTCCGAGCCGGGGCACATCGCCGAGGTCGCCGACGAGGTGTCTTTGGCCCTCCTCGTCGTGCTCGAATCGCTCACCGACCTGGAGCGGGCGGCGTTCGTGCTCCGGGAAGCCTTCGGTCTCCCGTATTCCGAGGTCGCCGACGCCCTGGGTCGGTCCGAGGCGTCGGTGCGGCAACTGGCCGGCCGCGCCCGGGGTGCAGTCCAGGCCCGAGCACCGAGGCAGTCCGCCGACCCCGACACCCACCGGGAAGTGACGCGCCTGTTCCTGGCAGCGGCCGAAGGATCCGTGCCTCTGGAGGAGGTCGTGCCGGTGCTGGCACCCGACGTCGTGCTGACCACGGATGCCGGCGGACGGGCGAAGGCCGCTCTCAAACCGATCACCGGCACCGCGAAAGTGCTCCGGTTCATCGCCGGTGTGCTCGCCAAACCCGAGAACGCCTCGCTGCGCTGGCAAACCTGCGAGGTCAACGGCATACCTGCTTTCCTCGCCCGCGGTAAGCACGGCATCGACTCCGTCTCCTGGCTCGAGGTCGAGGACGGAGTCGTCACCGGCATCCAGGTGATCCGGAACCCCGACAAGCTCGGTGCGCTCCGACTGCCCTGAGCTTCACGCTCGCAGACACGGCACTCGGCACCGCTGACGTTCGCAGGGTCAGACCTCTGACATTTGCAGGGTCAGTCGCGGTCTTCGGCCAAGGGACCCACGACGCGGTGCCGGGCCGTGAGGAAGGCGCCGTTCCGGCCGGTCTCGACGAGTTCGAGGTCGAGGCGCCGCGGCAGCAGCGGTCGACCCGCGCCCAGGGTGACCGGAGCGATCGAGGAGATGACCTCGTCGAGCAGACCCGCCTCGGCGAATTGACCCGCGAGATCTCCCCCGCCGACCACCCAGATGTCCTTGCCGGCGGCGGCCCCGCGCATCTCGGCATGCACCTCGGTGACGTTTCCCTGCGCGAACCGGATGCCCAGTCGATCCTCGTCGTTCGCGTTGGTCGGCATCGTCAGTTCCCGGTGGGTCATCACCCATGTGGGCATTCGATAGGGCCAGACACCGGATTCGTGTCGGAGGACCCACTCGTAGGTGGTCGAACCCATCACCATGGCTCCGACGCCGGCGATGAACCTCTCGTAGTCTCCAGGGTCCTCTCGGCCCTGTTCAGTGTCCTGGTTCTGGGTCTCGCCCTGCGGCTCGGCCTCGCTTTGCGATCCGTTTTCGTCCTGCGATCCGGACTCGCCCTGCGGCTGGCGCAGGAGCCAGTCGAGGGAGTCGTTCGGGTCCGCGATGAAGCCGTCGAGAGTGGTGGCCGTGTAGTAGATGGTTCTGCTCATGAGTCTTCTCCTTGTCCAGATGTGTGGTCGTCTGAGGGTTCGGAATGCTCACTCTCGGGCTCCGGATGTTCACCGCGCTGTCGGCGCAGCCAGATGATCGGGTCACCGTCGTCGATGCGATGCCCAAGGTTCCTCATCATCTGCCGCACAAGCAGGCGCCGGTAGGCGGAGAAGGTGAGGACGTGGGCGAAGACGGCGCTGATCACGAAGCTCTCCGGCGGATCGCAGAGGGCATCGACGAGGCGGTCGTCCCAGGCGCCTCGGCGATCGATGTCGCGAACTGCAACGAGCCACCGGCCGGTCAGCTCCTCGTGCCGATGAAGCAGTGATCGGGGCGTCGCCTGCGTCTGCCGCTCCGGCAGGTCGAGACCTTCGATGGATGCCAGCCAGACCTCCTTCGTGTAAACGAGGCTTTCGAGGACCGCACCGATCGACGCCTCCTCTCCGTCCCATTCGAGCACGATGGTGCCGGGAAGCACCGGGTGGTGGATCTCGTCCGCACCGAGAGTCGCTGCGGTGCGGATGAGGTGAGCAGTGTCGTCGAGGTCATGCCTGAGCAGCTGCTCGCTGAGGGGATTCATCGGGGACTCCGGGGTGTGCACCCAGAGTGAGGTGGGCGGATGGAAGTGAATGCCGTTGGGGCTCGGCAGCCAGTGGCCGGACGCCTGAGCGCTCGGCGGGTGTCCGAACGCCTTGACGAAGGCGCGGCTGAAGCCTTCGGCTGATTCGTAGCCGGCAGCCCAGGCGGCGTCGGTGACGCTCGCCCCGCACTGCAGCTGCCAGGCGGCACGTTCGAGCATCACGCGGCGACGCATCGCCACGGGTGACTCCCCCGCGAACCGGGAGACCGTGCGGGCGAAGTGGAAGCGCGAAGCGTGGGCGTCGTCTGCCATGTCGTCGAGCGTCGTGTGACGTTCGTCGAGCACGGCGTCGAGGAGCTCCCGGAGGCGATCTCGGCCGTTCGTCGTCATGAGTCCAGTGTGGCCTCCCGGAAACCTGTTCACATGACCGTTCTTGCTCAGATCTGACCGATCTCCCTGTGGCCTCATTGCAATACCTCCGGGAAGGAAACATCGTTGACTCATATGAAAACCTCCGCCACAGCCGATCGTTGACTCATTTACCGACCTCCGCCTGCTCTGCGGTTGTTCCACCCCTCATT
>NZ_JAPSIB010000038.1 GCF_031179145.1 Brevibacterium sp. | reverse complement strand
TGCGGGAAGTGCTCGGGCACGAGTTCGGCCAGTGGACGACGTGCCAGTGCGTCCGCCGCACCGACGAAGAACACTTCGCCGTTGTCGACGTCATCGATCCGGGCCAGCAGCTGGAGCAGGAAGCCGGTCACGTCGCGGGCGTCGACGTAGTTGAACAGGGCGACGGCTGACAGCGCCGAGTCGTCGAGTCGTTCGACGACCGAGTGGCCCTGCTGAGTCGGTGCGCCCTCCCATTCTTCGGGCGCGATGACGAAGCAGGGACGGAACGACACGAACTTCACCGCGTCCGTCTGCCGCGCGAACATCCCCGCAACCTGCTCGGCCATGTACTTGCTCAGGCCGTATGCGTGCCAGGGCTGCGGCGTCACCGTCTCGTCGAGAGGGAGCTTCGGCGGCGTCCACTCGACTGGCGCGCCGTAGCCCATGATCGACGGACTCGAAGCGATGGCGACGGTCCGGGCACCGGCGGCCACCGAGGCGGCCGTGACGTTGTGAGCGATGACGGAGTTCGTGCGGAGGATGACGTCCTCGGGTGCGCTGAACGGCACCGCGATCGCGGCCAGGGACACCACCTCGGCGGGGGCCACCTCGGCGAAGACCGCGGCAGTGGCCCCGGCATCGAGGAGGTCGACCGCACGATACTCCACTCCGTCACTCGGATCCTGCGGGAGCACGCGGTCAATGCTCACCACCTCACGGCCAGCCGCGGCGAAACCCGCCACGACGCTGCGACCGAGGCGGCCGGAGCCACCGGTGACGATGATCCGATCAGACATCGGATCCGCCATCGCCGGCAGAATCGGCCAGGGTCACGACGCCGTCGACTCGGCGAGTGAGACTCCAGGGATTCTCGTCCCGGATCGCCGCGGAGAGGACGGGAGCCGGCGCGTTCTGGAAGACGACGGGGCGCAGGAAACGCTCGATCGCGGCTGTTCCCACCGAAGTGGAGCGACCGTCGGAGGTCGCCGGGTAGGGGCCTCCGTGCACCATCGCATCGCCGACGTCGACCCCCGTGGGCCAGCCGTTGAAGAGGATGCGACCGACGCGCTGCTCGAGCAGTTCTGCGAGGGCCGCGGCCCGCTCGAGGTCGGCGGAGTCGCTCTCACTCAGGTGGATCGTCGCGGTGAGTTCGCCGACGAGGTTCTTCGCAGCCGAGAGCAGTTCCTCGTCCGAGTCATGGCGAACGATGAGGCAGACCGCTCCGAACACCTCATCGGACAGTTCCGGGGTGCCGACGAACCGGGCGACGTCGGTGCTGAAGACCGCGGGTGCGGGCGCATTCGCGGTCTGCCCCTCAGTGCCTCGACCGACCTCGTTCACTCCGGCGCTGGTGGCGAGTCGGTCCGCACCCTGCGTCCGAGCCTCGCAGATGCCGGGTGTCAACATGGTCTGGCCGGTCGCCGTGGCGACCTCGGCGGCAACGCAGTCGACGAATTCGTCACCGGCGTTGCCGGTGGGAACGAAGATGAGCCCCGGAGCCGTGCACAGCTGGCCGGCGGAGCCGTTGAGCGAGGTGACGAATCCCTTCGCCAGCTCCTCGGCGGTGGAGCCTTCCGCGATCGCCGAGGGCAGGACGAAGACGGGGTTGACGGAGCTCATCTCCGCATACACGGGGATCGGGACCGGGCGGGCTGCGGCGGTGGCCATGAGAGCCGTTCCGCCGGACCGGGACCCGGTGAAGCCGACTGCGCGGATCCGAGGATCGGCGACGAGTTCCTGACCGATGTCAGCGCCGCGACCGTAGACCAGGGAGAAGACTCCCGGGTGCACGTCCTGGTCGGCGACGGCCGCGGAGACGGCTTCGCCGACGAGGTGTCCGGTGCCCGGGTGGGCGTTGTGCGCCTTGACCACGACCGGGCAGCCGGAGGCCAGCGCCGAGGCCGTGTCCCCGCCCGCGACGGAGAACGCCAGCGGGAAGTTCGAGGCGCCGAAGACACCGACAGGGCCGAGCGGAATCCGCTTCTGCCGCAGGTCAGGGCGCGGCAGCGGCGAGCGTTCGGGCAGTGCCGGTTCGATCCTGACGCCGAGGTGGTCGCCGCGCAGCGCCACGTTCGCGAAGAGGCGCAGCTGGTTCGTCGTGCGAGCCAGTTCACCCTGCAGCCTGGCCTGGGGCAGTCCCGTCTCCGTCATGGCCGTGGCCACGATGTCCTCGCCCCGGTTCTCGATCTGCTCGGCGATGGCCGTGAGAAGGTCGGAGATCTGCTGCGGCGTCGCCTTCCGGTAGCTGTCGAAGGCCTCCTCGGCCGCCGAGGTGGCGCTGACCAGCTGCTCGCTGCTGAGCAGGGTGAACTCGGGGCCGGTTTCGGCACCGGTCGCCGGATCGACCGCTCGCGTCGTCCCGCCCTGGCCTTCGAGCTCCCGCCCGGCGACGATCGAATGCATGGTTTCGCTCACGTCGGTGTCGACGCTGGTGGATGCTTCATTGTTCTGCATGTGATTCCTTCCCTGTGACGGTGTCGAGGACACCGAGGTGTGGACGACCCTGGCGGTCAGTTGGTGAGGCCGCTGAGCAGGGTGGCGAGACGGTCCTGCTCAGCCTCCGAGAGATCGCGCAGCGGCGGACGGACCGATCCGACAGGGCGCCCCACGGCATTGAGCCCGGCCTTGACGATGGACACGCCGTACCCCGAACCGAGATTGCGGATGTCGAGGTAGGGCAGCACGAAGTCGGAGATCATGCGGTTGACCTTCGGCTCGTCCTCGGCGCGCACGGCGGCGTAGAAGTCGAGGGCGAATTCCGGGATGAAGTTGAACATCGCCGAGGAGTAGGTGCTCAATCCCATCTTCAGCAGCGGCAGCGCGTAGGTCTCGGCCGTCGGCAGGCCGCCGATGTAGATGAGCCGGTCACCGTTGAGGGCCCGGACTCGCGCCAGATGCTCGATCTCACCGTTGGCGTCCTTGAACCCGATGAAGTGCGGGTACTTCTCGGCGAGCTTCGCCACGGTCTCTGCGGAGTAGTGCGCGTTCGCGCGGTTGTAGATGATGACGCTCACCGAGGTGGCTTCGAGCACCGCTGAGACGTGGGCGAAGAGACCCTCCTGCGTGGTTTCGGTGAGGTAGGGCGGAAGCAGGAGGAGCCCGTCGACGCCGGCTTCCTCGGCTGCGCGCGCCGAGGCGATCGCCTGGGCCGTGTTGCCGGTGGCTGACCCGAGCACGGGCACACCGTCGCGCACGGTGTCGACGGCGATCGCGCTCACTCGGGATGCCTCCTCGGGGGTGAGGGAGAAACCCTCACCGGTGCCGCCGGCGACGAAGAGGCCGGCGACGTCGAAGCTCGACTGCCATTCCAGGTGCTTCCGGAGCGTGTTCTCGTCGACGGCGAGCGAATCGTCGAAGGGGGTGACCGGGAATGACAGAAGACCGTTCTTCAGAACATTCGCCAGCTCGGTGGGTGCGTAATCAGTCACGTCGACCTCTCAGGACGGGGGTGCCCGATCGAGCACCGAAGGAGTTGATGTCTTCGACGCTACCGGTGCGAACTATTCCTGTCTAAGCCAATTTTCACATTATCTGATACCCGCAAGGTATCGTGAGTTCGTCCCGGAGCCCCTGAGTCCCGGAGTCACGAAGTCACGGCTTCACGGCAAGGCGCTCAAGGACCGGCAGGGCGGAGCGCAGGGCGGGATTGTTCGATTCGATCGACCACATGGCGTGGAGCTGAACGGCGTCCTCCGGCGATTCGCGCAGCGGCAGAACCGTGACCCCCGGGAAGGAGAACATCGCCGCCGACGCCGGTATGACAGCGCTGCCATGGCCCGCGGCCACGAGGGTCACCATGGTCAGCGCCTGGCTGACGGTGTAGGTGATCTGCTCGTCCGAGACGTGGAGGAGAGACACCACGAGGTCGCGGAAGTACTGCGCCTCGGTGATCGAGTACATGATGAGCGGTTCGGTGCGTAGTTCCTCCACGCTCACCGGTTCACCGCGTCTGGCCAAGGGATGGTCGTCGGACATGGCCACGACGAGCCCTTCGAGCAGCAGGGGAGCGGAGTCGATGAATTCCACGGGCACGGGTGGCCGTGCCAGACCGATGTCGAGAGTGCCGTCCGTCAGGCCTTCGAGCTGTTTGCTCGTGACCATCTCCCGCAGTTCCACCTTCACTCCGGGGGCGTCGGCGTTGATGTGGCGCAGCAGCTTGCCGAGCACGGCGAACGACGCCGTCGAGGTGTGCCCGATGCGCAGGAGGCCGATCTTCCCCTGCTCCACGAGGCGGGCCCGGACAGGCGCCGACTCCGCTTTCTCGAGAAGCTGCCTGCACTCGATGAGAAAGGCTTCGCCGGCCGCCGTCAGCCGCACCCCGCGGGATTCCCGCAGAAGCAGGTGCACGCCGAGGCTGCCCTCCAGCTTCTGGATCTGCCTGCTCAACGGCGGCTGAGTCATGTGAAGGCGCTCTGCCGCGCGGGAGAAATGCAGCTCCTCTGCGACCGCGACGAACGCCCGAGCTTGATCGAGGGTGAACACGGCAGTGAGTCTCCAGTCATCGCGGGACAGGGGTCTCGTTGAGAATACAGGCAAGCGCAATCAGCTTCCGCTCTGCGATACATCCCGATAGCCGCATCGCCAACCTGCGGCTCTGCACTACACCTCGACAGCCGCAGTTCCTCCACTTCCACGGCGGTGATTTACGCCTATTGGTGCGTGATGCCACAATGAGCAGACCTAGCGACTCTGATTCTTCCGCAGAACAGGAGGCGAACCATGACGGATGACACTCGCACCGAGGCGGAGGGCACCCGCGCCGAGGTGGCGGCCAAGCACGCACGCCTCGTCGCGCTTCTCGATGAACGCGCCCTCGACGGACTGATTCTCAACACCGCGGGAAGCCTGTCTTGGCTGCTCGCGGGTGCCCGCGTGACGGTCGATGCGGCGTCGGGTCCGGTATTCCAGGCCCTGGTCACCCGGTCCGGGATCGACCTCGGGATCGCCGCGAACGAAGTCAACCGGATCCTCGCCGAGGAAGTCCCTGAGTCGCTGGCCCACGACGGTTTCGTCACCGTCCACCCCGTCCCCTGGTACGAACCGCTCAGCACCTTCGTCGACTCCGTCCCGGGAGCGGACCAATGGGCCATCGATGCCGAGGGCGACCACGCCCCTGCCCTGCGCGCTGCCCGGGCGGTCCTCCTCGACGCCGAACTCGACCGCTATCGGCACCTTGCACAGGACCTTGCGACGGCGATGAGCGATGTGCTCTTAGCTGCGAAACCCGAGATGAGCGAGCTCGAGCTCACTGCGGACTTGTCTCACGCGGCGCGACGACAGGGAGCGGAGCCGCTGGTCCTTCTGGCCTGCGGGGAAGCGCGCGCGGCCTACCGGCACCCGCTGCCCACCGAGGCGAAGTTGGGGCGGAGAGCCATGCTCGTCATCTCCGGTCGACGGAAGGGTATGCTGGCCCACCTCACGCGCTGGGTCAGGTTCGGCGACCCGAAGGACGGGGAGGAGGAATTCGAGACGAAGCTCCTCGAGGTGGAGGCCGACATCTTCTCCGACCTGTGGGACGGACGCCCCTTGCGGGACATGATGACGACGATTCAGCGGTCCTACCCCCGCCGCTTCGACGCGGAGGAGTGGACTCGGCATCATCAGGGTGGGGCTGCCGGTTACGTGGGCCGTGATCCCATGCTGACCCCCGACGTCCCCGACATCGTTCAGACCGGTCAGGCGTTCGCGTGGAACCCGAGCGCGCACTCGCAGGCGTTGGGAATCGGCGCGAAGGTCGAGGACACTGTGGTGTTCCACGGGGAGGGGCCCGGCCCCATCGAGGTTCTCACCGCCGATGGCCGGTGGCCGACGGCCACCGTCAACGGCATCGCCCGCCCGGTCACGCTGCAGCTGTGAACCGGCGCGGGCGTCAGCCGCGACGCCGCAGGACGACTGCGACCTCGAGGTGCTTCGTGTGCGGGAACATGTCGAAGACCCGAGCCTGCGTCACCTCGTAGCTCGGCATCCGGTCGAGGTCCTTGGCCAAGGACAGTGGGTTGCAGCTCGAGTACACGACGTGCTCGACGCCGGAGTCCTCAAGGATCGCGGAGAGCTTTGCCCCGATCCCTCGCCGAGGTGGATTGACGATGATGAGGTCCGGGTCCTCGACGCCGTCGACAGCAGAGCCCAGGGTCGCAAGGGAAGCGCCGTCACCAGCAGAGCCCAGGGCCGCCTCGGCGAACTCCGTCGCATCCGCGGCGAGGAACCGGGCGTCGACGCCGAGCTCCGCAGCGCTGAGCTTCGCCGACTCGATGGCCTGTTCGCTCACCTCGACGCCGGTCACCCGACGCCCTGACGACTCGACGCCGGTCACCCGACGCTCTGACGACTCGCTGCCGGTCACCCCTCGCGCGCAATGGAGCGCGAAGCCGCCGACCCCGCAGTACAGGTCCCACAGGTTCCTCGGTGCGATTTCCTCGACCCAGTCCGCGACCTGCTCATAGAGGGCGATTGCGACGGCTGTGTTCGTCTGGAAGAAGCTCTGTGGGCGCAGGTGGAGGTCGACTCGGCCGAGGTCCATTCGCAGGGAATCGCCGAGCAGCATCACCTCGTGGCTGCCTTCGAGGGCCGCCTTGTGCTCGGGCAGGAGGTTGACGGACAGGACCGTGGCGCGGGGAACCAGCTGCCTCAGCTGCTCGCGGCGCGAGGCCAGCACCTCGAGGCCGAACTGGGTGCGGACGACGAACCGGATCATCAGGTCACCCGACGGGGCCGCGGTGATGTGGACGAACTTCAGCTCACCTCGGCGCTGGGGCACGTCGTAGGGTTCGAGGCCGGTCTCGTCGAGGAACCCGGCGAGGACGGGGATGACGCCGCGGATCGCCGGGGCCTGGATTCCGCAGTCGCGCAGGTCGACGCCGTGGAACTCCTGGTCGAGGATGCCCAGCGTGAGCGCGCCGGCGGCGCCGCCCACCGCGAGCTTCGCCCGGTTGCGGAAACCTGCGGCGGGCCCCGTCGCGGCCGGCAGCCAGTCGCTGGGAGCATGATCGTCCAGGACCTCGCGGCACCAGGTTTCCTTGTCTCTCACCTGGGTCCGATATGGTGTCTCGAGCAGGGTGCAGGAGCGACAGGCGCCGCTGGTGAAGTAGCGGCAGTTGAGATGCCCGTCCACCGCGACGGTCAGCGGGAGGGGCGAGGAGGTCATCCCTCCATTTTACCCGCGCACGTCGGGGCAGTAGAATTGGTCAGCCAAATCGATTTGGCCGAAGGCTCGGCGAACGCGAAGGATGACATGACCCAGCTGCGCACACTCCACGAGGCCCCCACGCTGCTCATCCCCGACCAGGTTCTCCTGCCCGCCGGTCCGCAGACTTCTCACGCCGTGCTCGTGGCCGACGGCCGCATCGCCGCGGTCGGCCCCGTCGACGTCGTCGCCGCCGAGGCGCCTGCGGACGTCGTCCGCATCGACCTGCCCGGTCGGCTGCTCATGCCCGGTTTCGTCGACGCGCACCACCACCTCACGCAGTCCTTCGGCAAATCCCTCGTCTTCGGCGAACCCTCCGAGATCTTCCAGCGGGTGTGGGTGCCGATGGAGAAGCACATGGACGCCGAGGCGGTCGAGGTCGCCACTCAGCTCGCCGCCTGGGAGTCCCTGCGCGGCGGGTTCACCACCGTGGCAGATGCCGGCACCCGCGCCGGCGTCGACGTCTCCGCGATCGCCGACGTCACCTCCGCGGTCGGGCTGCGGTGCGTGCTCGGCGTCATCTGCAACGACCTCGGCGGTGGTGGGCGGAGCAATGACCTCGCCGAGGTGGTCGCCGCCGCCGAACGTCACCTGAGTCGGTGGGACGCCGAGGAGCTCATCCATCCTTCGCTGGCGATCTCCATCCCCGAAGCCGCCTCCGACGACGGACTGGTGGCGATCACCTCCCTGGCGCGCGAGGCCGGAGTGACGTTCCAGACTCACCTCAACGAACACCTCGTCGCCGTCGAACGCTCGCTCGTCGCCACCGGCGATCGTCCGCTGGAACGCCTCGCCCGCCTCGGCGCCCTGGGCCCTGAACTCCTCGCCGCGCACGCGACCCTGCTGACCCCGCGTGAGATCCGCCTCCTCGCCGAGGCCGGCGGCTCGATCTCCTACAACCCTGTCGCGAGTTCCTGGAAGGGCAACTCCGTGGCGCCTGCGCTGCTCATGCACGAGCTCGGGATGCGTGTGGGCCTTGGCACCGACGGCACCCGCTCCGATGCGTTCCGTCTCCTCGACGCCGCCGAGACCGCGCAGCGTCTGACCTGGGGGATGGACGTCGGGGACTCCTCGTCCGGCGGCGGCTGGACGTGGCTCGAGCAGGGCACCCGCGGCGGTGCGGACGCGGTCGGTCTGGCAGGTCGCGTCGGAGAGATCGCCGCCGGGGCGTACGCAGATCTCCTCGTCGTCGACCTCGACGTGCCCGAGTTCGTGCCCTCGTGGGACGTGTCCTGGGAGCTGGTGCGCATCGGCAACCGGGACCAGATCGAATCGGTCATCGTCGGAGGCAGGCTGCGACTCGAAGGCGGATGGCCAGTCGACTGGGACGGCCAGGCCCTGCTCGAACGGGCCCGCGAGGTCGCCGACCGGGTCGTGTCGAACTCGTCCATCACCCTCATCGACCCATCGGCGACAGTCCACCGCGAAGCCTGGCTGAACCAGCGATGACCCTTGTCGCCTTCATCGTCATCGCGGTGACGGTCCTCCTCTCGGCCTTCGTGCAGGGTTCGACGGGGATGGGCTTCGCGATGATCACCGCGCCCATCGTCAGCTTCATCGACCCCAGCCTCATCCCGGTCATGCTGCTGGTGCTGATGATCCCGCTCAACGCCTACATCGCGGTGCGCGAGAAGGCGGACATCCACTGGCACGGGGTGAAGTGGATCAGCGTCGGGCGCTTCGCCGGGACGTTCCTGGGGCTGTGGATCCTCGTCATCGTCAACCTCCACCAGCTGGCGCTGCTCATCGGCTGGTCGACGATGATCGCCGCGATCGTGGCGCTGCTCGCCCCCAAGTTCACGCCCAACAAGACGGCGCTGGCGACGGTCGGCGTCGTCACCGGCATCACCGAGACTTCGACCGGGGTGGGCGGCCCGCCCTATGCGCTGGCCTACCAGCACAGCCCGGGACCTGAACTGCGCTCGACGGTGGCGGTGTGCTTCCTCGTCGGGGAGATCATCTCCCTCATCGTCCTCGCCCTGAGCGGACAGGTCGAGGAGCGCACGATCCTCGTCACCGCCGGACTGCTGCCGTTCCTCGCCATCGGGTCGTTCCTCAGCCGCTACGTCCACCACCGCCTCGACGGCCCGGTGCTGCGCTACACGGTGCTCGGCTTCGCGATCGTCTCCGGGGCCGTCGTCATCATTCAGGCGTGAGCCGGGTGTTCAAGATGAGTATGGGTCGAGGGCCTGCCAGTGAGCGCCGGCCTTCCGGTGTTCGTCGGCCTGCCGCCACTGGTCCAGTAGTCTGAGCCCATGGGTTCCTCCTCACGCCCGAACCGGGCGACCATCGCCGACGTCGCGCGTGCGGCCGGCGTTTCACGCACCACCGTGTCCCACGCGCTCAACGGTCTCGGCAAGGTCAATGCCCACACCCGGGCGAAGGTCGAGGAGGTCGCCGCCGCGCTCAACTACCGGCCCAGCGCCCGCGCCCGCGGTCTGCGATCCGGTCGGTCCCAGGCGCTGGCCCTGCTCAACTCGATGCCCTCGGCAGTGTCTGCCGGACCCTCCCAGCTGGGCTTCTTCACCGAACTCGCCATGGGATGCGCGCGCACGGCGCTGCTGCGCGACTACGTCTTCGTCCTCGCCCCGCCCGGTGACAACCGGCGCGCTCTCGATCACCTCGACGTCGACGGTGCACTCGTCCTCGAGCCGGCGCCCGACGATCCCTTCGTCGCCGAACTCCGCGATCGGGGCATCCCGTTCGTCATCGTCGACGGCCCCGCCGAGGTGGCGGCCGGCGAAGGCAGTTCCGCGGCCGGAGGAGGCGGCTCCGGCGAGGCGGCCGGCGAAGGCAGTCACGCCCCCGTCGTCGACCTCCACCACGGCGAGACCGCCGAGCTGATGATCTCCCATCTGTGCGAGCGCGGGGCGACGCAGCCGAGCCTCGTCGTGGGAGCGAGCGGCCGCCGCTCGCAGCAGGCCGCGATCAGCGTCTACCGCGGGATCGCCGCGGAGGCCGGGTTCACCCCGCTCATCGCCGAGGCGGACGAATCCGAAGGTGAGGACGGTGCCCATCGTGCCGCCAGGCAGTTGCTGCTCGACCATCCCGAGGTCGACGGGATCTGCGTTCCCATCGATGCCTTCGCCACCGGCGCGGTCCGCGCGGCTGCCGACGTGGGCAGAGCAGTCGGCACGGACCTGCTCGTGACGACCCGTTACGACGGGATCCGCGCCCGCACCTCCACGCCGCCGCTGACGGCGATCGACCTGCACCTCGAGGAGGTTGCGAAGGTCGCCGTCGACCGCCTCATCGCCGTTCTCGAGGGCTCTGACGAAGCGAAGAAGGCCGCCGAGGCGATCGCCTCGGCGGCCCCAC
>NZ_JAPSIB010000025.1:24664-40977 GCF_031179145.1 Brevibacterium sp. | reverse complement strand
GGATTTGAACCCACGACCTCTTCACCCCCAGTGAAGCGCGCTACCAAGCTGCGCCATAGCCCGTTACCGAACACCCTCGTGAGGCAACGAGACCTAGCCTATAACGATCATCGGCGAAGTGCCAAAATTGCGTTTCGTGACATACAGGAAACTAGTATCATCCCAGGTAGTCACGGAAGAATGGACCTTCGGACAGCCTTGGCTCAGGCGCTAGGTATCATTTCTGTTTCGTGATTGTTATGAACGTCCCCCAGGCGGCTATGCTTGGGAGAACAACAAGCTAAGAGGAGTCGACATGGCGGATCTGGATTATCCAGTGTCTTTGCGATACTCACGCGACCACGAATGGGTCGAAACCACGGAGGACAATGCCGTTGTCCGTGTGGGTATCACTGATTTTGCCCAGGAACAGCTGGGTGACGTCGTCTATGTCGATCTGCCCGCTGTCGGCGATTCGATCACCGCAGATCAATCCTGCGGCGAGGTCGAGAGCACGAAGAGTGTGTCCGATCTCATCGCCCCGGTGTCAGGCACGGTGACGGAAGTCAATGACGAGCTGGACGGTACGCCGGAGCTCGTGAACTCGTCTCCATTCGAAAACGGATGGATGTTCCTCGTCCAACTCAGTGAGCCTGAGCAGGTCGAAGCACTGCTGGACAGCGAGCAGTACAGAGAATTCGTTGAAAGCGAGGAGGCGTGATGTCGCAGAACAATGACCAGGGTCGTCAGGGCCCCTCGCAGTCCTGGTATGACAACGGTCAGGCGCCGAAGTCGAAGAAGTTCCCGTTCGGTGCTGGCAGCAGTGAGTCTGCTCCTGACACGGAGACCCGCAACCATTGGCAGGTCGAGGCAGCCCAGTACGGTGCCGGTGGAGGCGCCGGAGATCCGCAGGCGACCGGGCAGGGGCACACCCCGCCTTATGGTCAGCAGGCGGTCAATGATGCACCTCAGGCACCGCAGTACGGTGCTCCTGACGGCGGACAGCAGTTCGGTGGTTCGGGCCGGGGTCGGCATGCCGAGCACCCGACCGACGAGACCTCCGCGCAGGGACATGACGAGTACCAGTCGCAGCAGTCGGCGGGGTCGGGTCCTCAGCAGCCCTATGGCGATCAGGGCGGCTCCGGGCAGCACCAGGAGCAGCCGGGCCAGTACCAGCAGCACCAGGGGCAGTACCAGCAGCAGGGACAGCCGGACCAGGGCCAGCATCAGCAGCAGCCGCAGGGACAGAGCCAGCAGAACCAGCAGGCCTTTCAGGGAATTCTGGACCCGCACACCGGTGAGATCCATCCGGTGCCTGACCTCGACGGTCTGCAGGAGACGGACGCTCTGCTCGTCGTCGTCTCCGGACCCGACTCGGGTTCGCAGATCCTGCTCGACACGGACGTGGTGACCGTGGGACGCAGTCCCAACGCCGACATCTTCCTCGACGATGTCACGGTGTCGCGCAAGCACGCTGAGTTCATTCGGACTCCCAGCGGATTCACCCTCCGTGACACCGGTTCGCTCAACGGCACCTATGTGGGTCGCCAGCTGATCGACTCCATCGAACTGCACAACGGTGCGGACGTTCAGATCGGCAAGTTCCGGATGATCTTCCAGCAGCGTCCGCGCTCCTGACCGGGGGATAATGTCAAACGTCGAAGTCGAGGTTGTCGGTGTGCGCATCGAGATGCCAGCCAACCAACCGATCCTTCTGCTCAAGGCCACCGAACCTGCGTACTACCTGCCCATCTGGGTCGGCGCCATCGAGGCGAACGCGCTGTCCATCGCGCAACGGGGCCTGACCCCGCCGCGGCCGATGGCCCACGCGCTGCTGCTCGATGTGCTCAGCTCCTATGACGCCGAGCTGGCGGACGTGGCGATCACGGGCAAGGACGGCCAGATCTTCCTCGCCGAGATCCACACCAGCGATGGCAAGTCGATCTCAGCCAGGCCCTCGGACGCCGTGACCTTGGCGCTGACCGCTCAGTGCCCCGTGTACGTCGATTCGGACCTACTCAAAGAAGCCGGAATCGAAGCTCCCGAAGCCGACGAGGAAGAGGTGGCCCAGTTCAGGGACTTCCTCGACAACGTCTCCGCCGAGGACTTCGAAACCGGCAGTGAATCATGAAGAAAGAGCCACAGTGAGCCTCCATATAGATCCGGTATTCGACAACAGGGATATCGCCCACGCCGACACCGACCACCTCGGCGGTCTCGACGACTGGCGAGACATGGAGCCGAAGCAGCAGCCGACGTATCTCGATCCGGAAGCCCTCGAAGACGCTCTGACGCGTCTGCGGAGTTCGCCGCCGCTGATCTTCGCCGGCGAAGCCGATGTGCTCAAACAGCGGATCGCCGCAGCCTCGCGCGGTGAGGCCTTCGTCCTGGCGGGCGGAGACTGCGCCGAATCATTCGCGGGTGCGCAGGCCGACAAGATCCGGGCGCGGGTCCAGACCGTCCTCCAGATGGCTGCCGTGCTCACCTACGGCGGTTCGATGCCGGTGGTCAAGATCGGTCGCATGGCCGGCCAGTTCGCCAAGCCGCGTTCGACCGACACGGAGACGCGCGACGGCGTGACGCTGCCGTCCTTCCGCGGCGACATCGTCAACGGATACGAGTTCACGGAGGAATCCCGGGCCCACGATCCGGCGCGCCTCGTGCAGGCCTACCAGGTCTCGGCGTCGACGCTCAACCTCATCCGTGCGTTCACCCAGGGCGGATTCGCTGATCTGCGCCTGGTTCACGAATGGAACCGCGGCTTCCTCACCTCCAACCCTGGTTACCAGCGCTACGAGCAGACCGCACGCGAGATCGATCGCGCGGTCCGGTTCATGGACGCCTGCGGTGCCGACTTCGAGGCTCTCAAGACCACCGAGTTCTACGCCGCCCACGAGGCGCTCCTGCTCGAGTACGAACGTGCGCTGACGCGGATCGATTCCCGCACGGGTCAGGCCTACGACGTCTCCGGCCACTTCCTGTGGATCGGTGAGCGCACCCGTGAGATCGATGGGGCGCATGTCGACTTCCTGTCGAAGGTGCGCAACCCGATCGGCGTCAAGCTCGGTCCGACCGCGACCGCCGACGATGCGCTGGCGCTGGCCGAGAAGCTCGATCCCGAATGCGAGCCGGGCCGCCTGACCTTCGTCACTCGCATGGGGGCGTCGATGATCGCCGAGACGCTGCCCAAGCTGCTCAAGGGCATCGGCGGCCGGCTGCCGCACGTGACCTGGGTCTGCGACCCGATGCACGGCAACACGATCACTTCGAACACCGGGTACAAGACTCGCCGGTTCGAAGACGTCATGGCCGAGGTCGAGCGGTTCTTCACCGCTCATCAGGATGCCGGCACGATCCCGGGCGGGCTCCATGTCGAGCTCACCGGCGACGACGTCACGGAGATCATGGGGGGAGCGACTGAGATCGACGACGAGGGACTGCGTCGTCGCTACGAGACGCTGGTCGATCCTCGCCTCAACCACGACCAGTCGCTGGAAATGGCGTTCCAGGTCGCTGAGTACCTGACCCGCCGGAACTGACGCACCGAACGGACAAGAAGGCCTCTGCGTGATCACGCAGAGGCCTTCTTCATGCTCTCGCCGAGGCTGTCGGCTGATGCGCTGACGCCGTCAGGCGATTCGCCGGCAGTGTTCGCCGAATCTCCTCGAGGGAGGCGTCACTTGTCCCCGGAGTCGTCCTTCGTCTCGTCAGCCTTCGTCTCGTCGGCCTTCTTCTCGTCCTTCTTGTCGTCCTTGGGCTCGTCCTTCTTCTCCTTGCCCTTGGAGACGCGGACGATGACGAGCGAGTCGTAGGGCTTCGCCTCGGTGCTCTTGGGCCACTGGAAGACGACGTCGCCCTTCGGCACGGTATCGGAGAAGACCTCTTCCTTGCCCACCCGGAAACCGCGCTTGGCCAGAGTCGCGTAGGCAGCGTCGTAGCTGAGCCCCTCGACATCAGGGACCGGGATCGGCGCCGGTCCCTGGGACACGACGAGATCGACCTTCTCGCCGCCGGTCAGCTTCTCCTCCGGCTTCACCGAGGCGGAGATGACGACGTCCTTCTTCACCTCGTTGCTGTGCTCGGTCGTCACCTTTCCGACAGCCAGCCCCGACTTCTCCAGCGCAGTCTTCGCGTCCTCAGCGCGGAGGCCGGCGAGCTTCGGGACCGCGAAGAGCTCCTCGCCCTTCGACACGACCACGGTGATCTCGGACTTCGGTTCCAGCTCTGCTCCGGCCACGGGATCGGTGCCGATGACGACTCCCGCCGGGACCGTGTCGTCGAAGACCTCCTTCGTCTGCGGCTGCAGACCTGTGTCCTTGAGCTGGGACGTCACGACTGAGGCCTGCTTCCCGGCGAGTTCGCCGGGCACGATGGCCGAGCGCGCCGGCAGGTTCGCGACGATCATCCACGCGATGAGCGCGATGACCACGAACCCCGCAGCCACCGTGGTGGCCAAGCGTCGTCGTCTCCGTCGGTGTCCCGCCGAGCTCGCCGAGGCGGCCGTCGCGGTCGCGACACTCGCTGACCCAGCGGTGCCGGCCGGCGTCGCGCCGGCATCGCCGGTCTTGTTGGCGGCAGCGCCGGCCGTCGGCTTCTCGGCGGCGGCGTCTGGCGTTGACTTCTCGGCGGCGGCGTCTGGCGTTGACTTGTCGGCAGCAGCATCGGCCGTTCTGGTGGCACCGGTCGCAGCGCCGGCAGCGGCGGCCGGCGACTTCTCGGCGGCGGCGTCTGCCTTCTGGGCGGAGTCGGCCGGCACAGCACCCGCGGCGGCGGTGCCGGCCATCAGGGCGGTGGCGGGAAGAGCACCGGTCCTGCGCGGCTCGTCCCTGTCGGAACGATCCTTCTCTTCGGAACGATCCGCGGCGTCCGCCTCGGCGAGGTCCTCTTCATCTTCGTCGAGGTAGGGGATCTCGTCGGTCCGGGAGCGCTTCTCCTTGGGGGCCTCCGCACCGAGATCGATGCTCGCGGTCAGCGCTGGGGCGTGCCCACCGGTTTCGACTTCCGGGGCGCCGAAGTCGAGCTCGGCGTCCGTCATCTCCGCGCGCGCCTCGGCGAGGGCATGCCGGAACTGTGCCGAGTCGTCGGGGCGGTCGTCCGGGTCCTTCGACGTCGCCCACAGCACGAGGGCGTCGAGGCGCGGACTCAGGCCCGAGACATGCTCCGACGGCGGGGGAACGGTGTCGTGGACGTGGCGGTAGGCGACCTGGATCGGTACATCGTCGGTGTAGGGCTGGATGCCCGTGAGCATCTCGTAGAACATGATGCCGACCGTGTAGAGGTCTGTTCTGGCATCCGCGCCGGCGCGCGTGACCAGTTCCGGGGCGACATAGCCCACGGTGCCGATCAGGGTCTTGGTCGTCGTGGCTGTTGTCACCGCTCGGGCCAGCCCGAAGTCGGCGAGCTTGACCTGGCCGTCGGTGCCCAGGAGCACATTGTCGGGTTTGAGGTCGCGGTGGATGATGCCGGTCGAGTGCACGGCTTCGAGCGCGGCGAGGATCGCGTCGAGAACCACGATCGCCTGCCGCGGGGTGAACTGCCCCCGGTGGCGCAGTTCCCGTCGCAGGGTCACCGACGGCAGGTACTCCATCACCAGGTAGACGATGTCGCCGTCGCGGGCCTGGTCGTGGATCGCGACAAGGTTCGGGTGGGTGAGCCTGCCGGCGTTGATCGCCTCGCGCCGGAATCGTTCGACGAAGGTCTCGTCGTTGATCAGGTGCTCGTGCATCACCTTGATGGCGATCTCGCGGTCCAGCCGCAGGTCGGTGCCCCGGTAGACCATGGCCATGCCGCCCCGAGCGATCTTGGCGTCGATCCGATAGCGCTCGTTGAGCACGACGCCGATGAGTGGGTCGGTGCGAGTGCTCACAGCGCCTCCTTCAATCTCTGCCTCTGCAGCTGGACTGCGCGGACGAATGCCTTGGTCTCGGGCAGGACGCCGTCGGCGCGGACGGAGCGCAGGTCCTGGTAATAGCCGGCCAGCGCCTCGGTCTCGGACTCAGCGGTTTCGATCAGCCAGCCGAGGATGACGGTGCCGGCGACGATGTTGTCGGCGATGTCGAGCAGATCGAGGGCACGTCCGACGATGTCACTGGCCCAGCGACCGGAACGGGGAGTGACCTGCATGATCCCGATCGCGTTGCCGGGGGAGACGGTGGTGTGCTGGAAGCCGGATTCCTGGGCCGCGACGGCCTGCATGAGTTCGGGCTCGGCGCCGAGTTCCACAGCGATCTGCGCGACGAGCAGCCGGGCCTGCGCGGGGGCAGGGTGCCTGCGCCGCAGCAGCGTGTACTTGTTGAGCCGGGCGGCGTGGAGGACGTCGGGGTTGACGGCGTGGGTCTGCGCGCTGGCGGCCACCCGTGGAAGGACGGTGGGTGCCTCGGGCACCTGGCGGCGTCGCCTGGCGGCGGAGTCGCGGAGCAGCAGCAGCTCACCGACCGCGATGTAGGACGAGTCGCCCATCGAGTTGGCCCGGCGCAGGGCTCCGGGGGACATCCCGTGTCGAGCGGCGATGCCGGTCAGCGTCTCTCCTGGTGCGACCACGTGGGACGGGTCGGTGTCGGGCAGCTCGTTCTTCTCCGGCAGGGACAGCACTTGGCCCTGCTGCAGGTTCTGGCGGGGGGAGATCCGGTTGAGCTCGGCCAACGCCGGCACGGAGACCCCGTGCTTGCTGGCCACGGCGTAGAGGGTGTCACCCTGCTTGACCTTGTAGGTGCGGCCACCGTGGGTGACCGGAACGGGTTCGGAGGCGGTGCCGGAGATCCAGCTCGGCCCGACGGTCTGCTGGGCGGCAGCACTCTGCTGGGTGGCGCTTGCCTGGTGGGCGGGACTTGCCTGCAGGTTGGTGCTTGACTGTGAGGCAGTGCCCACCCGTTCGTCCGCGCCCGAAGCAACCTGCTCGTCCGCAAGTCCCGGAATCGGACCCGTCGAGTTCACCCTCGAGGCAGCACGGATGTCAGGGGCGGCGGTAATGGGAACCTGCGGATTCCGTCGCGTGCTAGTCATCTGTCACCTGTTGAACTCAATCGGATGGGGAAGCTTCACACCCCAGGTTATCGAGACCAGCGCCCGCGACTGGGCATTCGCCTCCGCATGGCGGCATGTTTTTTCCCCTGGAGCAGTCGGCTCCGGCGCCTGCCGCGCACGACCGGCGGCAATTGCTACCCTTGGGGTGTGAATACCGAAGAACTCGTCCAGGATTGGGCCACACTGCCAGACATCGCCGAATCGACCGGGCTGAGCTTCACCCAGGTGCGCAGGCTCCTCGAAGACGGCGCGATCTGCGGCTACAAGCACGGAGACCCGAAGGTGATTCGGGTTCCGACCGCATTCTTCCTCGACGGATCAGTGCTGACGCCTTTGAAGGGAACCCTGAGCACGCTCAGGGACGCCGGCTTCGATGACAAGGAAGCGATCGAGTGGCTGTTCACTCCCGACGATTCGCTGCCGGGTCGGCCCATCGACCTGCTCCGCGCGGGCAACCGGAAGGAAGTCAGGCGACGCGCGCAGGCGCTGGCCTTCTGAACTCGGCTCTGCGGGAGGTTCAGCAGCCCCGGGGGGTCAGCTCTGCGGGAAGCTCAGCTCTGCCGGAAGCTCAGGGCGTGGGCGAAATCGGTCAGCTGCCGGCGCGCCTCGGGTCCGATCCTGGCCGCGCCGTCCGACCACTCCTCGAGGACCGACAGTGACTGCGCGTACTTGGCTTCGATGGTGGACTCCACCGCTTCGAGGCCCGAGCGCAGCATCTCCATCGTCTCGGTCACCTCGGCGTCGGTGAGTCCGGAGTCGCCGAGGCGCGCGGCCAGGACCTCGACGTCCGCGGCCGTCAGTTGATTCATGCTCTCGGCGATGAGCACCGTGCGCTTGCCCTCGCGGATGTCGTCGCCCGCCGGCTTGCCGGTGGCGGCGGGATCCCCGAAGACGCCGAGGACGTCATCGCGGAGCTGGAACGCCTGCCCGAGGGGGAGGCCGAAGCGGGAGATCTCGCGGAGCAGCTCCTCGTCGGCTCCTGCCAGCGCCGCCCCGAGCAGCAGTGGCTGCTCGACCGAGTACTTCGCCGATTTGTAGCTGAGCACCTCCCAGGCGCGCTCGGCGATGCGGTCGTCGTCGAGGGGCATCACCTCGGCGCGCACGTCGAGGAACTGCCCGATCATGACGTCACGACGCAGCTGCGCGCGCAGGGCCCGAGCTGCGGGCGTGATCCCCAGCGTGGTCTGGGCGGTCTCGAACAGCTCCTCGCTCAGCGCCAGGCAGATGTCGCCGATGACGATTGCGGCAGCGACCCCGAACGACTCCCCGTCACCCTGATAGCCGGCTTCGGCGTGGAGACCCGCGAACTGCCGATGCAGCGACGGCTTGCCCCTCCGGGTGTCCGAGTGATCGATCACATCGTCGTGGATGAGTGCCGCCGCATGGAGCAGTTCGAGCGAACCGGCTGCCTGCGCCAGGGCGGGAGACAGCGTAACCCGGTCGAAGCCCTCGCCGGTCGCGAGCTGATAGCCCCACCACAGCAGCACCGGACGGATGCGCTTACCGCCCCGAGTGAAGTCGACGAGCGCGTTCGCGATCTCGGCGGCGTCGGGGGAGATCGCTCGGAACTCATCGGCCTTGGACTCGAGGAACTCCGCGATACCAGCGGTCACCTCGGCGGCGATGGCCTCCGGTGCGTCGAGGGCGGCCACGGCCGGTGCCGGTGAGGTGCCTGCCGATCGGTGCGTCGACTGATCGGACGTCATGGAGCGACGGTCCCTCCGACCGTCACGACCGAGCTCGAATCCTTGGCGTCCTTGCTGATGGTGACGACGAGCAGACCGTCGTTGTCCTTGTGGCGGTAGTTGGCGACGCGGGCCTCGTCGGTCTTGACCTCTTGGCCGTACGTCTCGAAGCCGGCCTTCTCGAGGTCCTTGGCGTAGAACTTGAAGATGTCCTCGGGCTTGGCCTTGGCCTTCATCACCAGGCTGACCTGGTCGAGGTTCTTCGCATCCGCCGAAGCCTCCGCCTTTCCGCGTGAGGCGGAGAGGACTTCCGCCTCGGGGTAGGGCTTGAGGTAGTCGGGGAGGTCCTCGACCGCGGCCTGCGTGTCCTGCTTCGGGGCAGCGGTCTCCGTCGGCTCCGGGCTGGGCTGGGCACTCGCCTCGGCGGTCTGGGAGGCAGGAGCCGAGGGAGTCGCGCTCTGCGCGGGGGCTTCGGAGGGGCTCGTGCAGCCTGCCAGGAGGAGGCTGAGTGCGAGCGGCAATGTGATGACAGTGGTGCGCGATACCATGACAGACAGACTACCTGGCCCGGGCGCTCCGGGCCGACAGGAGGGCGATGGGTGTGCGGCAGAGATGAGTCGGAAGCAGCTGTCCCGATCCGGTGGTGATCTCACCCGGCTGGGCACGGACGACACCGGTGCCACGATGCTGCACCTGGACATGGATTCGTTCTTCGTGTCCGTCGAGCTCCTGACCCGGCCCGAGCTGGTCGGCCGCCCCGTCATCGTCGGCGGCCGGTCCGGTCGCGGCGTCGTGGTCTCCGCCAGTTACGAGGCTCGCGAGTTCGGGGTGCATGCGGCCATGCCCATGTCCCGGGCCATGGGACTGTGTCCCATCGCCGAGGTGATCCCTCCTTCGCACGGCTTGTACTCCTCGTACTCCCGCCAGGTATTCGACCTTGTCGCCGAGGTGACACCCGACTATCACCAGGTCAGCGTCGACGAGGCGTACATCGACGTGTCGGGCGCCGTGCGCCGGCTCGGTTCGCCCGTGCAGATCACCTCGGCGCTGCGAGCCGAGATCACGGCGAGGACCGGACTCAACGCCTCCGTCGGAATCGCCGGCAGCCAGGTCGTGGCGAAGCTGGCCTCCACCCGCGCCAAGCCCGCCGGGCAGCTCCTCGTGCCGCTGGCCGCGACCCAGGCCTTCCTCGATCCGATGCCGATCGAGGCGCTGCCCGGAGTCGGGGAGAAGACGCAGGAGGGCTTCGCCAAGTACGGCATCCGGACCATCGGCGACCTCGCCGCCGTCAGCGAGGACTGGGCGGCACGAGTCTTCGGCGCTCACGGCCACCATCTCTGGCACAGCGCCCACGGCAGGGACTCCCACGGTCTCGATCGGCAGGCCAAGGAGCGTTCGATCAGCGCCGAGCACACCTTCGGCGCCGACGTCTGGAATCTCGACGAGCTCGAGCACGAACTGCTGCGCCTGTCGGACAAGGTGGCCTATCGGATCCGCGCGGAGGGCAAGGTCGCGACAAGCCTGGGCCTGAAATACCGGCTGTCCGACTTCACCACCCTGTCGCGGTCGGTCACGCTCGGTGCGCCGACGGACCTCGCGATCGAGATCCACGAAGCTCTGCGGCCCGCGCTGCGAACCCTGCGGGAGTCGAAGGCAAAGGGGGTGCGGCTGCTGGGCGTGCGCGCGGCAGGCCTGATGGACTTCTCCGTCAGCGGCAGACAGGCTCGACTGGATGAGCCCGAACATTCGACCAGGGAGGCGGAGGTCGCTCTCGACGACGTCCGGAGGAAGTTCGGGACCGAGGCGATCTCACAAGCCTCTCTGCTGAGAAAGCCGCCGCGGGAGGACTAGTTTCCGAGATGATTTCAAGACTCGGCCCGGATGCCTTCGCACTGCCTCAAGAGGGCATGGGAATCAGGTTCATCCCTTGGTACTCAATATGTTTTTTCAGTGTTCACAGACTATGATTGAGGCATCAGTCAACGCGCACGAAACGGGGGTTCGAGATGCCACTCTCCGATCACGAACAGCAGCTGCTCGACCAACTGGAGAAGCAGCTTCGCAGTGAAGACCCACGTTTCGCGCGCAACATCACCGAAACCCAGGCCGCCGTCAGCAGCCCAGGTTTCTCCGCGAGGCGATTCGTGGTGGGAATCCTACTCGCCCTGGCCGGTCTCGCCGCTGCCATCTTCGCGATCTCGATGGCCACGCATCATGGTCTCTGGATCGTCCTCGGAGTGGTCGGATTCGGCCTCATGGTGACCGGAATGTACTGGGCGTTCAGCCGTCCTCACGCCGGTGGTTCGGTGAAGAGTTCACCGTCGTCCTCCGGCCCGACGTCGCAGCCCAAGGGTCCCTCCGGTTTCATGAACCGCATCGAGGACCGGTGGGAGAAGCGCCAGCGAGGCGAGTGACCGCCGACTCATCGTCCAGGGCATCTCGAAGCGTCCTCCTCACGGAGGGCGCTTTTTTGTGCCCGCTTGGTGGACGTTCATGTCGTGCCTGTTGGGCCCGCTGATGTCGTGCCTGTTGGGCCCGCTGAATCGCCGGCGCAGTCCGCCCGCGAAGTGCTGCCACCGCGTCTTCGTCGCCGAGAGTGCTGGGCATCTGAGGGGTCCGTCGCCGAGAGTGTTGGGCGTCTGAGGGGTTCAGCCTCACATCACTTTTGGTGCTATACATCTGTTCTGAAACAGATGTATAGCACCAAAAGTGATGCAGGTTCGTGCCGTCACGTGATGAGATGCTGGTTCGTGCCGTCACGTGATTGAGATGCAGGTTCATGCGATCACGCGATTAAGTCCGGTGGGCACCCCGCCGACTGAACCCCGTGCACCGCCTGAAACCTGTACCTGGCGTGGCGTCGCGAGACTGAGGTCGCGAGGCCTCGACTGGTTCCAATCACACTCAGTGCACGCCGTTCCTGTTCCGTTCACATGTGGTGCGAGCAATCAGGTTTGAATCTGATCGCTCGCACCACATGTGAACGGAAGAGCGCGCACCACATGTGAACGGAAGAGCGCGCACGACACGTGAATGCGCGAGCGCGGCTGGTGGTACGGTCTGGTTCAATTGGGCGGATCGAAGACGCTGGCGGGCCAGATGACGGCGGAGATTCTCTTGCCCGGCGTCGCACTGTCGGACAGCGCCGTCTTCACCTCATCGACCACGGCGTGGCCTTCGGAGGTGCTGAAGTCCTCGTCACGAGACCCATAGCGTTGGGCCTCGAGCGCATCGATGAAGGAGGCCAACGCCGAGTCGCGATGCGGTCGCACCAGGGTCGGAAGCGGACTCTGCAGGGACTCGAGAGCGCTGCCAGCGGACTCGGCACCCGTCGCCGTCCCAGTGCCATCAGCACCGGTCGCACCGATCGAGGCTCCGTCGCCGTCAGCACTGGCATCTCCGGTGACCTTGCCTACCAGGACGAGTTCGTTGAAGCGCAGGGTGCGACTGGGATCGAGGCTCTGCCCGTAATCGGTCGCCAGCGCCCGGATCTCCGCCCAGACATGTTCGAGGTCCACCGGGGAGCCCGTGCGTCGTCGCCGCTGGAGAACTCGCCAGATGGCCGGAATCGCCAGGAGCAGGATGACGACCACGGCGATCAGTGCCGCCCAGAGGTATGTGGTGTAGTCGGCGCCAGTCTCCTCGGCCGCGGCCGTCGTCGGCTCCTCGGAAGGAGCCTCGGACTCGGCCGCAGGCGGCTCGGAGGCATCCTCGGTGGGCTCTTCGGTCGGTGAAGCGGTCTCCTCGGCGTCCTCCGACTCCTCACCGGTATCCCCGCTGGCCACCGACCACTGCGGAGGAGCACCGGCCGGGCCGCCCGGGGTGGGTTCGAACCGTACCCAGCCGGCGCCTTCGAAGTAGAGCTCCGGCCAGGCGTGCGAGTCCTTCATACTGACCTCGTACTCGTCGCCGGACTTGTCGCCCCCGGCGAAGCCGACGCCGATCCGGGCCGGAATGCCCATGGTTCTCGCCATGATCGTCATCGCGGAGGAGAACTGCACGCAGTACCCCTTCTTGTCGACGAGAAAGTCCGAGATCGCGTCGCCGCTGGCCTGCTCGGGAGCATCGAGGGAGTATTCGAACTCGCCGCTGCGGAAATACGCCTGCAGGAGAACCGCTGCCTCCCACTGGTTCTCCGCCCCAGCAGTCACCTCGTCGGCGGTGTCCCGCACGCTCTGGGGCAGGCTGGCCGGGACTTCGAGTTCGGTTTCGAAGTCGCCCGAGTCGACGGGAGTCGCCGACTGCAGATCTTTGGCCGATGGTTCGACGGAGAGATAGTCCATCGAATACTTGAGTCCTGCCGTTCGCTCGCCGTTTCCGACGATCGCCAGCGAGTTCTCGTCATAGATCCATCGGCGGTTGAGCCCGGACGGCTGCTGCGGGGCATAAGGGGTCGGCAGGTACTGCTGATCGTAGTCACCGATCGTGACGTCGATGCTCTGTTCACTGTAGTTCTTGTCCCGGGGCAGGCCCTGCGGCCACGGCAGCCCCTCGGCGGCGATGGCGAAGGGGTCGAGCGTGAACGGCGAAGGCGTCCAGTTCTGGCCGTCGAACGCGTCGATCGATGTCAGTCGCACTGGCGGTGGGTTCTTCGCGGTCGTGCTGTAGCTGAACAGCTTGGCATCGTCGCGGTTGCCGAGATCCGCCCGCAGGTCGAGGAACGGGTTCGTCACGGTCAGGTCGGCCTGGTTGCCCGATGCCCGGTTCTCGATGGTCGGAACCTGGGGCAGGAGCGTTGGCATCCCGAGCCCGATCGCCACGGCGAGAGCACCCGCGACGAGGGCGGTGAGTCCGCCCCGCCACCTCGACGAGGCGAAATAGGGGCTGAGCATGAGCAGCAGGAATGCCGTCAGGATCGCTGCGACATGCCACCACCTGACCTGGGCCGGGGCGAAGAAGACCGGGATCATCCACAGGACCAGCAGCAGCACCCCGCTGACCTTCGGCGCGCGCAGATCCGCGACGAGACCGTCGATGAGGATCGTGATCAGGGTGAAGGCGATGACGAGCATCGCCGTGAAGCCGGGCGTGCTCGGGGCCGGGGGAGTCGTGGCGTAGAGGTCGCTGACTCCCGTGGAGAGCAGGTCGATGCCGCCGACGAAGGAGCGACCGGTGGGAATGAAGCCGAACAGCAGCGTCTGCGGCACACACAGGACGAGCACCGTCAGCACACCGACCACGCACTGGGCGACGACCGCCGTCCCGCTGGCGCGCAGGGCCGGAATGCCTCTGAACAGAGCGCCGACGGCGACGATGAGGAACACGGACACGAGCACAGGGGGCAGCCAGTTGACGTCTGCGAACACGGCGGAGAGGCCGACGGCCGTGAGCGCCATGGCCACGAGAACGGCGCCCGCTTCGAGCCAGGCTGGAGTTCTGGGGTCGTCGTTCATCGTCTCACTCGCTTGGAATCGAAGGCGGTCCACGACTCGGGAAGATCCTCGCTCAGGCCCAGCAGCGTCATGTCGTCGAGCTCGCTGAGGCTGCGGATCGTGACCGGCGTCCGCTTGGTGAAGTGCGCAGCCATCTCCTCGGCACGCGATTGGTCCGCGGCGCAGATGAGGACATGGTTCGGATTGTCATGGGTCGGCAGCTGCACAGGACCGGGCTCGACGAGGGCGGTGAGCAGGCGCAGCCTGTCCACGTCGCGCGCCCCCTTGAAGCGGATCTGATGCCCGGGCATCACGGCGAACACCTCGTAGTCCGCGCGGAGGAACGCGATGCCGGCGGCTGTGGCGGCGGCCAGCAGGAATTCGGTCTCCAACTCGTCGGGGTGGTCATCGGGGCCTTCGAGGTCGACGACGAGGAGCGCGTGGAGCGTCTCCTCCTCGGCCTCGTGGCGGACCATGAGCTCACCCGACTTCGCCGTCGTCGGCCAGTGCACGTGCCGCAGGTCGTCGCCGGGCACGTATTCGCGGGTGTGGAAGTCGCGCGTGGTGTGCCCGGACCGGATCTTCCCCTCGTCGAGGCGGGCCGGTCGGATCGCGGAGTCCTTCGGGATCCGTGCGGCCAGGGTCGGCACGGCGACTGCGACGGGGAAGCCGTCGAGAACCTTCTTCTTCGTCGTGACCAGTCCGAAGGGCCCCGCGACGGTGATGAGCACCGACTCGAGGCCGCTGAGCCCGCGCCGGTTGGGGATGAATGAGGTCAGGACCGTCTGTCCCTGTCCCCGGCGCAGTGCGGGGACCTCACCGGTCGTCGATTCGCCGAAGCCGTCGGCGGCCACGAAGTCGATCGTCGAGGCGGGGATCGCCAGCGGCCCGGTGTTGACCACCAGGGCTTCGAGCTCTACCTCTTTGCCTTCGGGGGCGAGCGGGTAGCGATCCGACGAGTGCGGAAGGGCGACTTCGGGCAGCGTCGTCTCCAGAGTGATGGACACCCTCCTGGTGCCCCAGAGGATGAGGAGGGCCGAGAGCAGAACGAGCGCCAGGAGCAGCACTCCGGCGGGCAGCAGTCCGGGCAGGGCGAAGCGATAGGCCGCGACGATGAGGGCGGCCCCCGTGATGACGAAGATGATCCCCGAGGTGCTCAGACGCATGCGGTCACTGGTTCGCAGAGACGGGAACGCGTGCGATGACGCGCCCGATGAGGTCGGCCGCGAGGTCCGCGTCGTCCCCGTCGCGGGGAATGATGCGGTGGGCGAGGACGTAGGGCGCCAGAGACTGGATGTCATCGGGGGTGACATAGGTCCGGCCCGACAGTGCGGCCCGAGCCTTAGCGGCACGGAGGAGATGGACGCCGCCGCGCGGCGAGCAGCCGAGAACGATCGCCTGATCATTGCGGGTGGCGTCGAGGATCGCGACGATGTACTCGCGCAGCTGACGGCTCGCACCGACGTGGCGGACGATATCCCTGGCCTGGGTGATCTGTTCGAGGTTCGACGCCGGCTGGGCGCTGCCGAGGGGATCGTGGGCGATCTGGTTGTCGAGCAGGTCGACTTCATCCTGCATGCGTGGGTAACCGAGGGAGACACGGATCATGAAGCGGTCACGCTGCGCCTCGGGCAGGGCGTAGGTGCCCTCCATGTCGATCGGGTTCTGAGTGGCGACGACGATGAACGGCGAGGGCATCGGGTAGGTCGTGCCGTCAATGGTCGCCTGGTTCTCGGCCATGCACTCGAGCATCGCCGACTGGGTCTTCGGTGAGGCGCGGTTGATCTCGTCGGCGATGACGATGTTCGCGAACACCGGACCCTGGCGGAACTCGAAGTGGCGGGTCTCCTGATTGAACAGGTTGACTCCCACCACGTCGGTCGGCAGCAGGTCGGGGGTGAACTGAATGCGTCGCACCGATCCGTCCACGACCTTCCCCATCGCCTTCGCGAGCAGGGTCTTCCCGACCCCGGGCACATCCTCCAGGAGGACGTGGCCTCCTGCCAGGAGAGTGATGAGGGACAGCCCGACTGCCTCATCCTTGCCTTCGAGGACTGCGTTCATCGCGGTCCGCGCGCGAGAGGTCAGCTGCTGCACCCATTCGATGTGCTCGGCACCGATCGCAGAGTTGGTCTGTGTGGCTTCATGGCTGATCGACATGCACCCCATTCTCCCCCAAATCGCCGATCCGCTCCACACACCGCTTTTTCAGGCGGCCGCGTGCTTCCGCCACACACCGCCTTGTCAGGGGCCC
>NZ_JAPSIB010000025.1:0-24564 GCF_031179145.1 Brevibacterium sp. | reverse complement strand
GTTGGTCTGTGTGGCTTCATGGCTGATCGACATGCACCCCATTCTCCCCCAAATCGCCGATCCGCTCCACACACCGCTTTTTCAGGCGGCCGCGTGCTTCCGCCACACACCGCCTTGTCAGGGGCCCCACTTCACTCCCCACCCCCCTCCACCGACCGTCCCCACCGCCCTCCACCGACGGTCCCCACCGCCCTCCACCTGCCGACCCCACTTCGCTCCCCACCGCCCTCCACCCGCCGTCCCCACTGCGCACCCCACTTCGCTCCACTCGACCCCTCCACTTTCCTCCCCACTTCGCTCCACCCGGTCCCTCCACTTCGCTCCCCACTTCACTCCACCCGCGAAATGACGCGGATCAAATCGATTGATCGGCTGCGGCGAACCGCAGGAATCTGACCCCGAGACAGGGGCTCAGAGGGCTCATCCGGACCTGCGGAAGACTCGCCCAGCCTGATTTTCTCCACTTTCCTCCACCAGTCTGACCAGGAGTTTTACCGCCAAAACTCGAGTTCGGAGCAAAAGTGCTGGATTGGGTGGAGGGAAGTGGAGTAGTGTGGTTGCTATCGGAGCCGATTGGGTTTCGAAAGGGGTGAGACGACATGTTCTTGGGCACTCATATGCAGAAGCTCGATGACAAAGGTCGCCTCATCCTGCCCGCAAAGTTCCGCGAGGAGCTCTCGCCCGGACTCGTACTGACCCGAGGTCAGGAGAACTGTCTCACCCTGTTCCCGACCAAGGAGTTCGAAGCCGAGCATGAGCGAATCCAGAACGCGCCGAAGACGAACAAAGAGGCCCGCGATTACCAGCGTGTCTTCCTGTCGGCGGCATTTGCGGATCAGCCGGACAAACAGGGACGCATCACGGTTCCTCATATCTTGCGGCAGTACGCATCACTGGACCGGGAAGTCGCGGTCATCGGCATGGGCAACCGAGTCGAGATCTGGGACGCCCCGACCTGGGAGGAGTACCTCGTCGACGCGCAGCAGGCATTCGCCGAACGTGAGAACGAGGTGATTCCCGGAGTGATCTGACACTGCTCGAGTTCGATCCTTGTCCGCCGTGTTCGCAGTTTCGGGGTACTTCCCCGGTTCCGAAGCTCGGCAGTCCTGACGCACTTCCCCGGTGGCAGGGCGGCGGCGGACAAGGTTCAAGCTCCAGCAGTTCACATCCCGCAGACCGACGAAACGACGACCCGCAAAGGACACCCCTATGGACTCCCAACACGTACCCGTGCTCCTCGAGCGCGTGGTCGAGCTCATCGGGGTCGGGGTCGAAGCGGCCAGGGATGCGGGCATCGCTCCTGTCGTCGTCGACGGAACCCTGGGCATGGGCGGTCACTCGGAAGCGATCCTCGACCGGTACCCCGACGTCCACCTCATCGGCATCGATCGCGACCTGCAGGCCATCGACATCGCGGGCAGCCGCCTCGAGCGCTTCTCCTCCCGCACCGACATCGTCCACGCCGTCGACGACGAGCTCCCCGGGATCCTCAGCGACCTCGGGATCGAGCAGATCAGCGCGATCCTGCTCGACCTCGGCGTCTCCTCACTTCAACTCGATGAGGACGAGCGCGGATTCTCCTACTCCCGCCCGGCGCCCCTGGACATGCGGATGGATCAGTCCCAGACGCTGACAGCCGCCGAGGTGCTCGCCACCTACCCGGAAGCCGAGCTGCGCCGCATCCTCCGAGAGTACGGCGAGGAGAAGATGGCCGGGCGGATCGCGAAGATCATCGTCGCCGACCGTGAGCACACCCCGTGGGAGACATCGCAGCAGCTGGCGGCGATGCTCGGGCGGGTGCTGCCGGAGACGAAGAAGCGATCCCACCCTGCGAAGAGGACCTTCCAGGCGCTCCGGATCGAGGTCAACGACGAGCTCGGAGTGCTCAAGACGGCACTGCCGGAGGCACTGAGAGCCCTGCACATCGGGGGAGTGGCCGTCATCGAGTCCTACCAGTCCCTCGAGGACACGATCGTCAAGAAGGTGTTCCGAGCCGGCACAACCAGCGCCGCTCCGCCCGAGATGCCCGTCGTGCCCGAGGCCCTGCAGCCCTGGCTGAGAGAGATCGTGCGAGGTTCCGAACTCGCCGATGACGAAGAAGCAGAACGCAATCCACGAGCCAAGAGCGTGCGCCTGCGCGCAGTCCAGAAGATCAGGGAGGCACGATCGTGAGGAACGCCACGACGGCAGCGGTCCCGGACACCGCTGCGATGAGTTCTGTCCAGGAATTCCCGGCGCGTCAGTCGCGGCCGGGCCTCAGGCTGCTCACCTTCGAGCTGCCGAAGGCGAGGGTGCCGTTCTCGATGCTGTGTGTGGCGATCCTCGTCGCCGGCCTCGTCGCGGTGCTCCTGCTCAATATCTTCATCTCCCACACCTCCTACGAGATCGACAGACTCAACTCCCAGAAGGAGGAGCTGGCGGAGAAGAAGGACCGCCTCGTCGAGGACAACTCCTACCGGGAGAGCCCGCAGAACATCGCGCTGGCCGCCGAGGAGCTCGGCCTGGTCCGCGACTCCTCGCCGGAGTTCCTCGACGCCAGGACGGGGAAGATCATCGACGCGCCTCCCATCGACGTCAATGGTGAGAAGAAGCCCACAGTTGTCCCCGGCCCGCGCGCCGATACCCGCAACGACCTGCGTCCCAACCTACGCTCGGATGAGACGCTGCCGGTGGTCGGGGGAACCCCGAGCAGGGACATCGCGGCCCCCGAGCAGCAGACCCCCAGATAGGCTGCCCGCAGGATCCGGTCAGCCGCTCGCCGAACTCGAAGGACCAAGGACAGCGCAATGGGCACAGGAGCCACACGGGTGAAGCACAAGGGAAAGCGGCGCGGCCCCAACCCCAGACTGCGGATGACGATCATCGCCGTCTTCTCGGTCGTGGTCATGCTCATCACCTCCGCCCGCCTGATCTCGATCCAGGGCATGGACTCGATGCAGCTGGCGGAGAAGGCGCTGTCCAACCGTCTCGTCACCCGCACCCTGCCCGCTTCCCGGGGCCAGATCCTGGCCTCGGACGGCACCGTCCTCGCCGACAGCGTCTCGCGCTACCAGCTCGTCGTCGACCAGCAGAACGTGGCGAAGTGGACCGTGGACGGGAAGCTGCTCGGTGCTTGGGGAGCGGCCGAGGCGTTGGCCGGACCCCTGCACACCGACCCCGGCCTGATCTACCCCGAACTCGTCGGTGACAAGCGCTGGAACCCGATCGCCAAGGGCCTGACCTCGGAGACCTGGGCCGCCGTCAAGAAGCTCAACATCCTCGGCGTCTCCTCCGAGGAGTACGCGGTGCGCTCCTACCCGGCCGGAGCAGTGGCGGGAAACATCGTCGGCTTCCTCAGCTCGGACGGGCAGGCGCAGGCCGGGCTCGAACTCGCCTACGACGATGTGCTGCGCGGTCGCGATGGCAAGCAGCAGTACGAACGCGGCGCCCGCGGCGAGATCATCCCCCTCGGCGACAACAACATCCAGAACGCTGTCGACGGCAAGAGCGTCCAGACGACGATCGACACCGACCTCCAGTACTACGCCCAGCAGGCGATCGAGGAGCAGCGGAAGAAGCACAAGGCCGAATCCGCCTCGATCGTCATCAAGAACGTGAAGACCGGGGAGATCCTCACCGCCGCCGACGCTCCCAGCGTCGACCCCAACGCCCCCGGGAAGACCGAGGGCGGGCAGCGCGGATCCCGGATCTTCACCGACGTGTTCGAACCCGGGTCGACGGCGAAGATGGTCACCGCGGCGGCCCTCCTCGACCAGGGCCTGGTGACTCCCGAGCAGGAGTTCACGGTGCCCTACAAGTGGAAGGCACCCAACGATGAGGAGTTCAAGGACTCCCACGAGCACCCGGACCAGAAGCTCACCTTCGCCGGGATCATGGCCGAATCGTCGAACACCGGCACGATCCTCGCCGGCAACAAGCTCAGCGAAGAGCAGCGCTACCAGTACCTGAGGCGATTCGGCTTCGGATCGAAGTCGAGCATCGGCTTCCCAGCTGAGACCGGCGGCATCCTCCATCCCTACCAGGACTGGGACGGCCGGACGAAGTACACGGTGATGTTCGGCCAGGGAATCGCCGCCAACGCCCTGCAGACCACGGACGTCATCGCGACCATCGCCAACGGGGGAGTGCATGTGCCCTCGACCCTCGTCTCCGGGGAGATCACCCCCTCCGGGCGGACGATCCCGAATCCGGGCGGCGCGCCCAAGCGCGTGATCAGTGAGAAGGCCGCGAAGCAGACGACGAGCATCCTCGAAGGCGTCGTCGCCGAGGGCACGGGCAAATCTGCCTCCGTGTCCGGCTACCGGGTGGCGGGCAAGACCGGCACCTCTCAGGCGCCCGCGGCCGAGGGAGGCGGATACGACGGATACACTGCTTCTTTCGTCGGTGTGATCCCCGCCGAAGACCCGCAGCTGGCGATCTCCGTGACTTTGCAGCGCCCCCGGAAGGGCTATTACGGTGGTACTGCCGCAGCTCCGGTCTTCTCCGACGTGGCAGGGTACGCGATGAGGCATCTGCGGATTCCCCCATCGACGACCGAGCCCCAGCTACCCGCACGAGAATGGAAATGATGCGAATCTCTCAGCTGCTGCCAGCGGCCCCCGGAACCATCCATGGGGACCCCGACGCCGAGGTGTCAGGGGTCTCCCATGATTCGCGCACCGTCACTGCGGGTCAGCTCTACGCCGCTCTGCCCGGCGCCAACGTGCACGGGGCGAAGTTCGCCCCCGCCCTCATCGCCCAAGGGGTGAGCGCGATCCTCACCGATCCGCGCGGGTGGGACATGATCACCGCGGCCGCTGATGAATCTGCCCTCGCCGAGGTGACCGCACTGGTCGTGGACGATCCGCGGGCCGTGCTCGGCGCGGTCTCCGCCGCCGTCTACGGCACCACGGACACGCCGGAGCTCCTCGGAGTCACAGGGACCAACGGCAAGACGACGACCACCTACCTGATGGCCGGACTGATCGAGGCCCTCGGCCGTCGCACCGGAGTCATCGGCACGGTTGCGACGCTCATCGACGGAGAGGCCGTGCCGAGCGTGCGCACCACCCCGGAGGCGCCCGAGCTCCACGCACTCTTCGCCCGGATGCGCCGGGCCGCGCTCGACACCTGCGTGATGGAGGTCTCCTCCCACGCGCTGGCCCAGCATCGCGTCGACGGCGCCCATTTCGCCGTCTCCGGGTTCACGAACCTGTCGCAGGACCACCTCGACTTCCATCATTCGATGGACGAGTACTTCGACGCCAAGGCCCAGCTATTCACCCCCTCCTTCTCCGACTCGGCCGTGATCGTGGTGGAGGACGAGTGGGGAGAGCGGATGGCCGCAGCGGCCTCGGTGCCGGTCCGGACCCTGGGACGCGATGACCGCAGCGAATGGAGGATCGAGCACACTCCGGGGGAGTCCGACTTCGCGCTCCACGCGGCGGGGACGACGATCCCGCTGCGCTCCCCGCTGCCCGGGGACTTCAACGTCACCAACACCGCACTGGCCGCCTCCATGCTCCTGGAAGCGGGAACCTCGCCGGAGGACCTCAGCGCGGTCGGCCGCTCCTTCACCGCCTCGGTGCCGGGCCGGATGGAGGTCATCAGCGCAGGCCACGACTTTCAGTCTGCACAGGGACCTCGGGCGATCGTCGACTATTCGCACACTCCCGACGCGATCGAGAAGGCGCTGGCCTCCCTCGACGCCGACAGCGACGAACTCGTCATCGTGTTCGGCGCCGGCGGCGACCGCGACCCGGGCAAGCGATTCGGAATGGGACGTGCCGCGGCCCGCGGCGCCGACGTGATCGTTCTCACCGACGACAATCCTCGCACCGAGGATCCGGACGCGATCCGAGCCGCGATCCGCGAGGGGATCGAAGCGGAGATCGCGACGGGATCGGCGCGTGTGCGCCGAGTCGTCGAAGTCGCTGACCGCGGTGCGGCCATTGACGAAACCCTCGCCTCGGCGAGGGTCGGAACCACCGTGCTCATCGCCGGGAAAGGACACGAAACCGGACAGGACACCGGCGGGGTCGTCACCGAGTTCGACGACCGCGAACGGACACGCTCAGCTCTCTGCGCACGACTTGAGGGCGCGGAAACAGGTAAAGTGCAAAGTTGATATGAAGCGACTGACTGCAGCCGAAATCGCAACCGCCGTCTCCGGCGAGTTGTACGGCGTTGACCCCGAGACCCAATTGTCCGCCGGCGTAGTGACCGACTCCAGAGAGGTCGGGCCCGGCGATATCTACATCGCCCGACGCGGCGAGAACTTCGACGGCATCGAGTTCGCGGCCGCGGCCGTCGAGGCCGGAGCCGCCCTGATCATCGGGGAATCCGTCCCCACGGTCGATGAGCGGACCCTGCCCACCGTGGTCGTCGCCGACGCCACCGAGGCGCTCGGTCTGCTGGCCAAGCACAGCATCGAAGCGCTGCGAGCCGACCCCGAATCCGACCTCACGGTCATCGCGATCACCGGCTCCGTGGGCAAGACGACCGTCAAGGACCTCACCGCCGATCTGCTCGCCGGCGAGGCCGAGACGGTATGGCCGCCGAATTCCTACAACAATGAGGTCGGAGTTCCGCTGACCGCACTGCGGGCGGGGGAGACGACCCGCTTCCTCGTGCTCGAGATGGGCGCCCGCTCCATCGGCAACCTCGCCTACCTGACCAGTCTGGTCCGTCCCGACATCGCCGTCGAACTCGCGGTGGGCACCGCCCACTCTGGAGTCTTCGGCTCGATCGAGAACACCGCCCGGGCCAAGGCCGAACTCGTCGAATCCCTCACCGCGGACTCCGTGGCCGTGCTCAACGCCGACGACCCGCGGGTCGCGGCGATGCGCGACGTCCTCGCCCCCGGTGTCAAGACCCTGTGGTTCTCCCAGCGCGAGTCCCTGCCCGAATGGGTGGCGGACGACGACTCCGTCGTCCAGGCGACAGGCGTCACCACCGACGTCTCCGGCCACGCCCAGTTCACCCTGCACCTGCCCGGGGAAGAGCCCCAGGACCTGCGCCTGGCCCTCGTCGGCGAACACCACGTCGGCAACGCCCTGGCCGCCGCGGCCGTCGCCCATTCCTGCGGCGTCGGCATCAAGTCGATCGTGACGACTCTGGCTACCTCCTCGGCTGCCAGCCGGTGGCGGATGGAGCTCATCGACTCACCGACGGGCGTGACCGTGCTCAACGACGCCTACAACGCCAACCCGGACTCGATGCGGGCCTCCCTGAAGACGCTCGCGGCCATGGGCCGCGGCGACGAGGACAACCGTCCGCGCCGGACGTTCGCCGTGCTCGGGGAGATGCTCGAACTCGGCGAGGACTCCGTGTCCGCCCACGCCGACATCGGAGAACTCGTCGTGCGGTTGAACATCACCCGCACGATCGTCGTCGGAGAGGGCGCGAAGCCCATCTACAACGCCGCCAACCTCGAAGGCTCCTGGGGCAACGAGGCGACCTGGGTGCCCACCGCCGCCGAGGCGAAAGAACTGCTGCTGGCGGAACTGGCGCCCGGCGACATCGTCCTGTTCAAATCTTCACGCGATGCCGGTCTGCGGTATCTCGGCGATGAGATCGCCGGTGTATCGGGGGCCCAATGATTGCCGTACTGCTCGCCGCCTGCCTGAGCCTGTTCCTCACTCTGCTCGGCACGCCGCTGTTCATCCGATTCCTCGTCAGACAGGGCTACGGCCAGTTCGTCCGCGATGACGGTCCGACCTCGCACGCGACCAAGCGCGGCACGCCCACGATGGGCGGCGTCGTCATCATCGGCGCTGCGATCCTGGCCTACCTCCTCGGTCATCTGTTCACAGGATCCGTTCCCACCGCCTCGGGACTGCTGGTCCTGTGGCTGGCGGCGGGCCTCGCGGTCGTCGGGTTCCTCGACGACTTCATCAAGATCAAGAAGCAGCGGTCCCTGGGACTGCGCCCGATTCCGAAGCTCATCGGCCAGGGCTTCGTCGGGATCTCGTTCGCCGTCCTCGGTCTCCAGTTCCCGAACTCCTTCGGGGAGACCCCGGCGTCGACCAAGGTCTCGTTCATCCGCGACACGAACCTCGACCTCGCCTTCGGCTCCGCGGTGCTCGGACTCATCCTGTTCGTCATCTGGGCCAACCTCATCGTCACCGCCGTCTCGAACGCCGTGAATCTCACCGACGGCCTCGACGGTCTGGCGACGGGCGCCTCGGCGGTCGTCTTCGCGGCCTATGTCGTCATCGGCACCTGGCAGTCGACGCAGAACTGCAACCTCATGTCCGAGGCGACCAACGCCTGCTACTACACCCGCGACCCGCGCGACCTGGCGATGGTCGCTGCGGCCATGGCCGCCGCCTGCTTCGGCTTCCTGTGGTGGAACACGTCGCCGGCGAAGATCTTCATGGGCGACACCGGGTCGCTGGCCATCGGCGGCGCCATCGCGGGGCTGGCGATCATGTCGCGCACCGAGCTCCTCCTCGTCGTCCTCGGCGGTCTCTTCGTCATCATCACCCTGTCGGTGATCATCCAGGTCGCCTCGTTCAAGACGACGGGCAAGCGCGTCTTCCGGATGGCGCCGCTGCAGCATCACTTCGAGCTCAGGGGCTGGGCGGAAGTGACGATCGTCGTGCGCTTCTGGATCATCGCCGCCCTCTTCGTCATCGCCGGTATCTGTCTGTTCTACGCCGAATGGGTGTCGCGGATTGGCTGAGAACCCCGCCGCCCACCTGACCGGCTCCGACGGGGAACCGGACGCGCCGGTCGCCGCCTACCCGAACGCCGAGGCGATCCCTGCGGCGCTGACCGGCCCGAGCTCGTCCTTGGCCGGACTCCGGATCCTCGTCACCGGACTCGGGGTCACCGGGTTCCCCGCCGCGGTGCACCTGGCCGAGCGGGGTGCTGATGTCATCGTCATCGACGGCGACGCGCAGGCCGACGTCTCCGACAAGATCCAGATCCTCGAGGTCTTCGACGTGCAGATCCGACGCGGACCCGAACACGTCGAGGCCCTGCCCGCCGAACCGCTCGACCTCGTCGTCACCTCTCCCGGCTGGCGCCCCGATCAGCCGGTGCTGGCCGCGGCCATGGCCGCAGGCATCCCCGTCATCGGTGAGGTCGAACTGGCCTGGCGCATCCGCGGTGCCAATGACGCCAAGTGGTTGGCGATCACCGGCACCAACGGCAAGACGACGACCACCACGATGCTCGAATCCATGCTGCTGGCCGCCGGACACCGGGCGAGGGCCTGCGGGAACATCGGGACGCCCCTGCTCGAGGCGGTCCTCGAACCCGGGCTGGAGGTGCTCGCGATCGAACTCTCGAGCTTTCAGCTGCACTGGCAGTTCTCGATGAGCGCCGATGCGGCCGCGGTGCTCAACATCGCCCCGGACCACCTCGACTGGCACGGTTCCGCCGAGGCCTATGCCGATGACAAGGCCCGGATCTACCACAACGTGAAGACCGCCTGCGTCTACAACGTCGCAGACCCCGCCACCCGGACGATGGTCGAAGAAGCCGACGTCATCGCCGGGGCGAAGGCGATCGGATTCACCACCGACATTCCCCGCCCCGGCGAGCTCGGACTCGTCGATGACCTCCTCGTCGACCGAGCCTTCATCCCGCAGCGTTACTCGTCTGCCGCGGAGCTCGCGACATTGGCCGACGTCGCGACCGCCACCGGCGTGTCCGGGCACGAGCCGGCGGGGCACCAGGTCGCCAACGCACTGGCCGCCGCCGCCCTGGCCCGCAGCATCGGCGTGCCCGGACCCGCGGTGGCGCAGGGGCTGGCCGCCCACTCCCAGGGGGCGCACCGGATGGTCCCCGTTGCCACGCATGCCGGAATTCGCTGGATCGACGACTCGAAGGCCACGAACACCCACGCGGCCAACGCCTCGCTGACCAGCTTCCCCTCGATCGTCTGGATCGCCGGGGGACTGCCCAAGGGCGCCGACTTCACCCCGCTCCTGCGCGACCACGGTCACCGGCTGCGCGGCCTCGTGCTGATCGGCGCCGAGGACGGTCCGTTCCGGCGGGCCGTCGCCGAGGCGTGCCCGGACCTTCCGGTCGTCCGGATCGACCCGGACCTGGCCGAACCGGACGAATCGCCGGACCGTCGCGGGCAGGCGATCATGAGCGCCGCCGTTGCGGCGGCCGGCAGGCTGGCCGTCGACGGGGACGTCGTGCTTCTGGCGCCGGCTGCGGCGAGCATGGACCAGTTCCGCAACTACAACACGCGCGGCGACCTCTTCGCCGAGGCTGTCCACGCTCACATCGGGAGCTGACATGGGACGGCAGACTCAAGCTCCCCGCCGCCCCGCCTCGTCGAAGTCCGCGCAGAAACGCGGACTGCGCGGGACCTCCCGCCAGAGTGCGAAGGCACCCGGGACCGAGGAGACGACTGCCAGAGGTGCACAGGGGACTTCGGCGGATGCGACGTCCGCCGCCTCGGAGCGCACGAGCGCCCAGTCCGCGAAGGGCGGAACCAAGGCAGTCAAGCGCGAGCGCAAACCGGCCGCCGGGAAGTCAGCGGGCGCCACGAAGGCAGCGCGCCCCGCTGGGTCCACGAAGGCCGCCACGAAGGCAGCCCGGTCGGCAGGGGCCACGAAGGTCGCCACGAAGCCAGCTCGCTCGGCAGGGGCCACGAAGCCAGCTCGCTCCACGAAGCCTGCCCGGGGGGAGTCGGGGAATCGGGCCCAGCCGTTCCGCGACGCCCTGATCGGCCTCGGCCGGGAGCTCAGCCGCGTCTCCGCCTACCCCCTGACAACGTATTACCTGGTGCTCGTCTCCGTCCTGGCGTTGACCTCGCTCGGCGTCGTGATGGTGCTGTCGGCGTCCTCGATCACCTCCTACGACGGCGGTGAGGGTTCCTCGTTCGCCTACTTCAACAAGCAGCTGGGGTTCGCGGCGATCGGAATCGTCCTCATGTTCGTCGCCGCCCGCGTCCCGCTGCGCCTGTGGAAGAGAGTGGCATGGATCGCGCTGGGAGTGGGCATCGTGATGCAGGCCGCGGTGTTCCTCCCCGGGATCGGGAAGTCGACGAACGGCAACGCCAACTGGATCCAGCTCGGCGGGTTCCAGCTGCAGCCCTCCGAGTTCCTCAAGATCGCCCTCGCCGTCTGGCTCGGCTTCGTGCTGGCGGGCAAGTTCGGGAGGATGAAGACCTTCGGCCATGCGATGATCCCGGTGGTGCCGGGCATCGCCATCGCCGTCGGACTGGTCATCGCCGGCAACGACCTGGGCACCGCCATCGTCCTCATGGCCATGGCCACGGTCTGCCTGTTCGTCGGCGGCTTCCCCTGGAGGCACTTCACGCTGCTCTTCGCCGGCGGTGTCGCCGTCGTCCTCTTCTACGTGCTCAGCTCGGCGAATCGACTTGCCCGCATCGAAGCGATGCTGACAGGGCACGCCGACCAGACGTCGGCCCACATCACAGGTTCAGCGTGGCAATCCAACCACGGTCTGTTCTCGCTGGCCTCCGGCGGCTGGCTGGGAGTCGGACTGGGGGCGAGCCGTGAGAAGTGGTCCTGGCTGCCCGAGGCCCACAACGACTTCATCTTCGCGATCATCGGCGAAGAGCTCGGACTCCTCGGCACCCTCGTCGTGGTGCTCGTGTTCGCAGCCCTGGCCTACGGCCTGATTCGCGTGATCATGCGCTCGAATGAGCTGTTCGTCCAGATCGCGACAGCCGGACTCTTCGCCTGGCTGATCGGCCAGGCCGCCATCAACATCGGAGTCGTGACCGGACTTCTGCCCGTCATCGGGCTGCCCCTGCCGTTCGTGTCCTACGGCGGCTCCTCGATCATCGCCTCCCTGCTGGCGATCGGGGTGATCCTGTCCTTCGCCCGTTCCGAGAAGGGCGCCCAGGCCGCCATCGCGGCTCACCGGGCGCGCGTGCGATCCTCGTTCGCGGTCCTCGCCAGACGGCGGAAGACCGGAAGCACGACGAAAGAAGTGAGATGACGTTGAGCATTCTGCTGGCCGGCGGAGGCACCACCGGCCATATCTCGCCCATGCTGGCCATCGGGCGAGAGCTGAGAGCCAGGCACCCCGAGGCGGATGTCTTCGCTCTGGGCACCTCCGACGGACTTGAGGCCGACCTCGTCCCGCGAGCCGGCTTCGAACTGCTCACGATCGACAAGGTCCCGATGCCGCGGTCGCTGAACCCGGCGGCGCTGAAGTTTCCGCAGCGCTTCGCCGCCAACATCTCCGCCGTCCGCCGGATCATCGCCGAGCGCGAGGTCGCCGCGGTCGTCGGCGTGGGCGGCTACGTCTGCCCGCCGGCCTTCCTCGCCGCCCGGAGGGCGAAGCTGCCGCTCATCATCCACGAGGCCAACGCGAAGCCCGGAATGGCGAACCGCCTCGGCGCCCGCCTGACGCAGCCCGGCCGGGTCGGGGTCACGTTCCCGGGGACGAAGCTGCCCGGCGCGAAGCTGGTGGGGATGCCGATGCCCGCAGAGATCTCCTCACTCGACCGCAGCGACGACGCGATGCGCAGAGCCCACCGAGCCGAACTCGGTCTGCGCGACGACGCTCCCGTGCTCGTCGTCACCGGAGGCTCATCGGGAGCGCAGAGGATCAACGACGCCTTCCTCGACGTCGCCGCACTGTGCCAGGAGCAGGCGGTCCAGGTCCTCCACATCACCGGACGCGGCAAGGGAGAGGCACTGCGCGCAGCGACTGCCGCGCTTCCCGACTACCACGTCGTCGATTACGTCGACGGAATGCACAAGGTCTACGCCGTCGCCGATCTGCTCGTCGCGCGGTCGGGAGCCGCGACCGTCGCGGAGACCACCGTCGTCGGCGTGCCCGCCGTCTACGTCCCCTTGGCGATCGGCAACGGGGAGCAGCGGCTCAACGCGGCCGGCAGCGTCCGGGCGGGCGCCTCGGTGCTCGTCGACAACGCCGACTTCACCTCGGCGGTGGTGGCCGAGACGGTCCTGCCGCTGGTCAGGGACACCGCCCGTCTCGAGGCGATGAGCCGCGCCGCGCTCGACCTGCACTACCCCACCAATGCCGCGGCCACCATGTCCGCAATCGTCGAATCCGCGCTGAGAGGTTGACCATGACTGCCACCGAGATCGTCCCCGCCGCCGAGCTGGGCGCCGTCCACTTCATCGGCATCGGCGGTGCGGGGATGTCAGGCATCGCCCGAATCATGGTGATGAACGGAGTTCCCGTCTCCGGGTCCGACGCCAAGGACTCCGCGGTCGTCGACGTCCTGCGGACGCTGGGCGCCACGGTCCACATCGGCCACTCCGCCGACAACCTCGGCGCGGCCGACACCCTGGTGATCTCCTCGGCGATCCGGAAGGACAATCCCGAACTCGCCGAGGCGCAGCGTCGCGGGCTGCGGATCCTCCACCGGTCCGGGGCACTGGCCTCTTTGATGCTCGGGCAGCGGGCGGTGGCCGTCGCGGGCACCCACGGGAAGACGACTACGACGTCGATGACGACGGTGGCGCTGCAGGCCTGCGGGCTCGACCCCTCGTTCGTCATCGGGGGAGTCCTGTCGACCACGGGCACGAACGCCCACCTCGGCAGCGGTGACGTGTTCGTCGCCGAGGCGGACGAATCGGACGGCTCGTTCCTGCTCTACGAGCCCGCGATCGGGATCCTCACCAACGTCGAAGCCGACCACCTCGACCACTACGGCACCGCCGAGGCGGTCTCCGATGCCTTCGTCGAATTCTGCGCGGGGATCGGCGCCCGCGGCGGCGCCGTCGTCGCCTGCGCCGACGACCCGGGGTCGCTGTCCGTGGCGACCAGAGCCAGGGAGCAGGGCACCGAGGTCCTCCTCTACGGGCAGTCGGAGCAGTCCGACATCCGCCTGCGCGACCTCGAGTCCCGCCTCGGCGTCGACTTCGTCCTCGACATTCCCGGGCGGGAGCAGGGACTGCCCGTGCACCTCAAGCAGCCGGGCACGCACAACGCGCTCAACGCCAGCGCGGCGATCGCCGTCGCCCACGCCCTCGGCGCCGACGTCGAACGGGCGGCCGAGGGACTCGGCGGCTACGGCGGCACCCGGCGCCGCTTCGACGAGAAGGGCATCGCCGGCGGCGTGCGGGTCATCGACGACTACGCGCATCATCCCACAGAGGTCACCGCAGTGCTCTCGGCCGCCCGCGGCGTCGTCACCGACGGGGGCCGGGTGTGGGCGATCTTCCAGCCGCACCTGTATTCGCGGACCATGGAGTTCCGGCAGGAGTTCGGACGGGCCCTGGGCCTGGCCGACGAGGTGGTCGTCCTCGACATCTTCCCCGCCCGGGAGGATCCGGTGCCCGGGATCACCGGTGCGATCGTCGCCGAGACGGTCCCGCACGAGCACGTCACCTACCTCGAGTCCTTCAGCGAGGCGGTGCCGTTCGTGGCCGAGCGCGTGCGCCCGGGCGATCTCGTGCTCACCGTCGGAGCCGGGGATGTGACGATCCTCGGTCCGGAGCTGCTCACCGCGCTGGAGAACTGAGACCTGTGCCGCTCGACGAACCTCGCGCCGACGACAACTCGACGGCGGACCTCACTGCGGTCATCCGGCTGCGGCGCAGACAGCTGTGGACCCGGCGGCTGAGCGTGATCGGCGCAGTCGTCGCCCTGCTCGCCCTGGTCGCCGTCGCCTGGTTCTCACCGGTGCTGCGCCTCGATCAGGTCACCGTCAGCGGCAGCCGGCTCGTCGCGGCAGGCGATGTGGAGCGCTTCGTCCTCGCCGAACACGGCGGCACCCCGCTGCCGCAGGTGCGGCCCGGCACGGTCGAATCCGAGGTGCTGGAGAGGTTCCCCCGTGCCGACGAGGTCTCCGTCCATTACTCCGGACCGCGCAGCCTCAGCCTCGAGATCACGGACCGCCAGCCGGTCCTCGCCGTCGCCGGGGAGGGAGGCTTCGAGCTCTTCGACCCCGACGCCGTGCATCTGGGCACTGTGGAGAAGGCACCGGCGGGGCTGACGGTCCTCGAGGACACGAAGGGTCCGCCGGCGAAGGAGACGGTGGCGGCGGTGATCCGGTTCATGGCCGAGCTCAGTCCCGAGCTGCGCTCACAGCTGCACACGATCTCCGCGGTGAACTCGAACAGCCTCCAGGGCACCATCGAAGCCGGGGAGACGAAGGCGAACGTCGTGTTCGGCGACAGCACCGGCGCCAGCCTCAAGCTGGAGACCGCCGTCCAGCTGGCAGAGGCAGGACGCACCTCGATCGACGTCTCGGTTCCCTCCGTCCCGGTGACGAACTGAGCCTCGAGCCTGGTGGTCACGGGCTTCCCGTTGTCGGGACCCGCTCTCGAGGTCGGCATCGGACAATTCGGCCCGCCGCGAGCATCCCGTTCTCGAGCCCCGTTCTCGGGCCCCGCGGCACACAATTCAGCCCGCCGCGGATATCCGTCACAATTGGCGCCGACACACCGGGGTCAAGTTTGGTCGATGCCCGACACTCCGGGGAGAATGGTTGCAGTGGAGTTGCCCTGGACAATAGCGTCATGGCAGACAAGACTTCGAAGAGGCATGCTGAACAAGCGTGTGTGATGCGCCGAAAGAGGAACCGACTTGGCTGAATTCCCACAATCCGGAGCGGATATCAAGGTCGCCGGCACAGGCGGCGGCGGTGTCAACGCTGTCCAGAGGATGATCGACGTCGGCCTGCGCGGCGTGGAGTTCATCGCAATCAACACCGATGCGCAGGCTCTCGTGCTCTCCGACGCCGACGTCAAGCTCGAGATCGGCCGTGAGCAGACCCGCGGACTCGGCGCCGGCGCCGATCCCGAGATCGGGCGCAAAGCGGCAGAAGCCAGCGAGGACGCGATCCGCGATGCCCTCGAAGGCGCCGACATGGTCTTCGTCACTGCAGGTGAGGGCGGTGGCACCGGGACGGGTGCGGCCCCCGTCGTCGCCCGCGTCGCCCGCTCGCTGGGCGCGCTGACGATCGGTGTCGTGACCCGCCCGTTCACGTTCGAGGGACGTCGCCGCTCGGCTCAGGCCGAAGCCGGCATCGCCGCTCTGCGCGAAGAGGTCGACACACTCATCGTCATTCCCAATGACCGCCTGCTCTCGATCTCCGATCGCAGCGTGTCCGTCGTCGAGGCGTTCCGCTCCGCCGACGAGGTGCTGCGCTCCGGTGTCCAGGGCATCACCGACCTCATCTCGGTGCCCGGACTGATCAACCTCGACTTCGCCGACGTGAAGTCCGTGATGCAGGACGCCGGCACCGCACTGATGGGCATCGGTGCGGCGACCGGCGACGACCGCGCGGTCCAGGCGGCCGAGTCGGCCATCGCCTCGCCGCTGCTCGAAGCCAGCATCGACGGCGCCCACGGAGTGCTCTTCTGCATCCAGGGTGGGGCCGACCTGGGACTGTTCGAGGTCAATGAGGCCGCGCGACTTGTCCAGGAGGCCGCTCACCCCGAGGCCAACATCATCTTCGGCGCCGTCATCGACGACAACATCGGTGACGAATGCCGGGTCACCGTCATCGCCGCCGGATTCGACAACAGCGTCCCTGGTCAGGAGAGCACGAGCGCCGAGGCGGCACCCGCTGCGATTCCCGCCGCCGTTCCGGAGCCGGAGCCGGTTCCCGCAACCGTCCCCGACACCTCGGCGGCGAAGGAGACCGACCACCGGATCGAGGAGCACCAGATCCCGACGTCATTGCCGAGCGAGCGCAGCTCGTCGAACTTCGACAACGACCTCGATATCCCGGACTTCCTCAAGTAGCATGCTGCACTCACGATTCGTCGTCCCCGGTCCGAGGGGCGCCCACATCGCCTTCACCGACCGGCATGGAGGGTATTCGAGCGGGGACTTCTCCTCGTTCAACCTGGCCCGGCAAGTCGGGGACGACGAATCGATGGTCGACGCCAACCGGTCGGCACTGGCCCAGGTGCTGGGGATGAGCGCCGAGCGTCTGAGCTTCGTCACCCAGGTCCACGGCACGAACGTCCATGTCGTCGCCGCGGGTGAGCACCTGCGCACCCAGACACCCGAAGCCGATGCGCAGGTGACGGCAGTGCGCGGCGTCGGACTGGCCATCATGGTCGCCGACTGCACGCCGATCATGCTCGCCGACACCGCGGCCGGGGTGATCGGAGCCGTCCACGCGGGCCGGCCCGGACTGGCCGGCGGTGTCGTCCCTGCCACTCTCGAGACGATGCGGGCCCACGGTGCGAAGGACATTCACGCCGTCATCGGCCCCTCCGTCTGCCCCCGCTGCTACGAGGTGCCGGCCGAGCTGCGTGACGAAGTCGCCCAGGTCGAACCCGTCGCCGCCTCGGTGTCGGTGTCCGGCACGCCCGCGCTCGACATCGCCGGAGCCGCTGCGGAGCAGTTGAGCCGGGCGGGCGTGACGATCGATCATTTCTCCCGCACCTGCACGCGGGAATCGGACGACCTGTTCTCCTACCGGCGGCGGCAGAGGACGGGGCGGTTCGCGGGCGTGGTGTGGCTGCAGGAACAAAACTGACGACACACCAGTGAGGCTTGAACGCCGAGGCGGATCAAGTGCGATAGTTTGGGCGGCAGGCGAGCAAGCACCGCAAGGTCGAGGAGCACAGTATGTCAGCAATCAAGAAAACCCTGGAATACCTGGGATTCGTCGAAGAGGACGACCAGCCGGTGGAGCAGCAGCGGCGCAGTCGCGAGGTCGTCGAGACCTTTGATGAGCAGCCGGAACCGGAACGGGAGCCGGTCAGGGAACAGGCACCGGCACCGGTGACCCCGATCCACCCGACACCGATCCGTCCAGTAGACACCCCGGCGCCAGGAATTTCGATGAATCGCATCAAGACCATCCACCCCCGCAGCTACAACGATGCCATGGTGATCGGGTCCGCCTTCCGCGACGGCACCCCGGTGATCATGAACCTGTCCGAGATGGACGAGTCCAACTCGAAGCGCCTCGTCGACTTCTCCGCCGGTCTCATCTTCGGCCTGCACGGGTCGATCGAACGGGTCACGAACAAGGTGTTCCTGTTGACCCCGGAGAACATCGAAGTCACCGGTGAGAGCGAAGCCGACCCCGACACGCAGGCGAGCTTCTTCAACCAGAGCTGAGAACGCCCACCTTCTCTTTGAGCTCTTCCCAGCCGGAGCGGTTAGGCTGGGACCGACCTGACCGGAACAATGAAAGGCACTGGCGACTCGTGGCCATCATCTTCTACATCCTGGGCACGGCACTCAGCCTTTACGTCTACGTTCTCCTCGCGCGCGTCGTGCTCGACCTCGTGCAGGTGTTCTCACGCGACTGGCGCCCCCGCGGATTCTTCCTCGTTCTCGCCGAGTTCGTCTACACCCTCACCGACCCGCCGCTCAAGCTTCTGCGCAAGGTGATCCCTCCGCTGCGCCTGGGCCAGGTCTCCTTGGACCTCGGCTTCATTGTGCTGCTGATCGGGATCCAGATCATCGCCTCTTTCCTCTTCGGACTCTCGCGCACGACCATCTGATCCCGCTGGCAGGGGTGCCGGGGCTGAGGGCTGCGGCTCCGAGTCCGCGCGCCGACTCCACCTCACCGAGGCGGGGCGCAGTTGCGGCTCGCAGCGGCGGCGGCTCGCCGGCGCCGGCAGAACACGCGCATCAATTCGTGCAAAGACTTGTCCATTGCGGCATTTCCGCACGACAAACGGGTTGGTGTTACGCTATTGTGACGTTGAAGCCGCCTCCATGGGTGGCCACGTAATGAATGCAGATCGACCAAAGGTGACCTCATGGCGCTCACGCCTGAAGACGTAGTAAACAAGCGGTTCCAGCATGTGAAGTTCCGCGACGGGTACGACCAGGATGAAGTCGACGATTTCCTTGACGAGGTTGTCGTTGAGCTTCGTCGTCTCTACCAGGAGAACGACGAGCTGCGTCAGAAGCTCTCCGCTGCCGAGCAGCAGGTGAAGGAGCTCGAGAACGGTGGAGGATCGTCAAAGGCCGCCCCGGCTGCCGACATCGACGCCACTCAGGCCATGCCCGCGGCTGTTCCCGCTCCTTCGCAGCCCAAGGAGGAGAAGGCTCCCGAGACTCCGGCCGCCCCGGCCGCAAAGCCCGAGGCGCCCGCAGCTCCTGTCGTCAAGGAAGCCGCTCCGGCACCCCAGTCCCCGGCACCGAGCCAGTCCGCCCCGGCGGCCGCGCCGTCGCCGGCACCTGCGGGAGCTGCCGCTGTCAACGCCGGCGGAGACGCAGATGCTCATGGTCTGATCGCGCTGGCTCAGCGTGTTCACGACGAGCACGTCTCCGAAGGTCAGCGCAAGCGCGATGAGCTCATCCGCAGCGCCGAGAAGGAAGCTCAGGACATCGTCGGAAAGGCAGAGCGCAAGCGCGACGAGACCCTGTCCTCGCTCGAGTCGCAGAAGTCGACCCTCGAGCGTGCGATCGATCAGCTCTCGAACTTCGAGCGTCAGTACCGCACTCGCCTGAAGAGCTACCTCAACGACCAGCTGCGCGAACTGGAGAACTCCACGAGCCTGGCGCCGGAGACCCTCGACGGGAACTCCTTCGGTTCGTCGTCGTCGAACCACAAGCTCTGAGACGAGCGTCACCGAACAAGGTCCGGATACCCCTTGCGGGTGTCCGGACCTTGTCGCCTGCCCGGGAGCCGGGCCCAGGCAGTGAGCTAGAATGGACCAGATGAAATCCCAGGCCCCCGAGGCGAAGATCCGTCGCAGGACCATGCTCCGCATTCTGTTCGGCATCGCCGCTGCAGTGCTCGTTCTCGATCAAATGACCAAATTCCTGGCAGTGCGGTTCCTCGAGGGTCAGGAGCCGATTTCCGTCCTCGGCAGTCTCGCCGGATTCGCCTTCTATCGCAATCCCGGTGCCGCACTGGGGATGGGGGCCGGCGTCACCTGGGTGTTCCCGCTGATCGCGATCGCGGTCTTCGTCGCCATCCTCGTGCTGTCCCGGAAGCTCGGCTCTGCCGCGTGGGCAGTGGGTCTCGGTCTGCTGCTGGGTGGGCTGTTCGGCAACCTGGTGGATCGCCTGTTCCGGCAGCCCGGCTTCCTCCACGGTGCGGTCGTCGACTTCATCGACCTCTCGCTCTTCATCTGCAACGTCGCCGACATCGCCATCACCGCGGCGGCACTGACCCTGGTGGTGACGAGTCTGCGGGGAATCGACCTGGACGGATCGAAGACCACGGCCCCATCAGCACACTCGAGTAGAGAGGACACGCATGACTGAACGTTCTATCCTGGTCCCCGAAGGTCTGGAAGGTCAGCGGGTCGACTCCGCCCTGGGCAAGCTGCTCGGCCTGTCGCGGACCGCTGCGGCGGAGATCTGCGCGACCGGAGGAGTGCAGCTCTCCGGACGCCCCGTCGCCAAATCGGACCGCGTCGTCGCGGGCGAACGCCTCGACGTCATCATGCCCGAGGCCAAAGGGCCTCTCGAAGTCGTCCCCGATCCCGTTCCCGGGATGCGGATCGTCCACGATGACGAGTCGTTCGTCGTCGTCGACAAACCGGTCGGGGTCGCTGCGCACCCGGCCGTCGGCTGGACCGGCCGGACCGTGGTCGGCGGGCTTGCCGCCGCCGGCTTCGGGATCGCCACCTCGGGAGCTGCGGAGCGTCAGGGCGTCGTGCAGCGCCTCGATGTCGGCACCTCGGGTCTGATGGTCGTGGCGAAGAGCGAGTACGCCTACAGCGTGCTCAAGCGCGCCTTCAAGGAGCGGACGGTCGAGAAGACCTACCACGCGGTGGTGCAGGGCCTGCCCGATCCCGTGCTCGGCACGATCGACGCCCCCATCGCTCGCCATCCCCGTCACGACGGACTCTATGCCGTCCACAGCGAGGGCAAGCACGCCATCACCCATTACGAGGTCCTCGAGGCCCACCGCCGGGCCTCGCTGCTCGAGATCCACTTGGAGACCGGCCGCACCCACCAGATCAGGGTCCACTTCTCCGCCCTGCGCCATCCCTGCGCAGGTGATCTTCCCTACGGCGCCGACCCCGTGCTGGCCAAACAGCTGGGGCTCGAGCGACAGTGGCTGCATGCCGTCAAACTCGGCTTCAGCCACCCCGATTCCGGGGACTGGGTGGAGTTCGAGAGCGAGTATCCGCAGGATCTGCAGACGGCGCTCGACCGCCTCCGCAGTTCCTGAGCGGCAGCTTCGCGATGGTCTAAGGTGGATGCGGAACACCGTGCTCTAGGAAGGCTGCCAGTGCCGAAAGACGACTTCGTCCATCTTCACGTTCACACCGAGTACTCAATGCTCGACGGTGCGGCCCGCCTCGGCGATCTCATGGCCGCGACGAAGGCTTCGGGGATGTCGGCCATCGCGACGACCGACCACGGCTACCTGTTCGGGGCCTTCGACTTCTGGTCGCAGGCCACGAGCGCCGGGCTCAAGCCGATCATCGGCGTCGAGGCCTATGTCACTCCGGGCACCGACCGGGGCGACAAGTCCCGGGTGAAATGGCGCACGGACGAGTCGCAGAAGCGCGACGACATCTCCGGCGGCGGTCTGTACACGCACATGACGCTGCTGTCGAAGAACAACACCGGCATGCGGAACTTGTTCAAGGCCTCCTCCCACGCCTCGTTGGACTCGGTGACGGCGAAGTGGCCGCGCCTCGACGAGGACCTGCTCCACACCTACTCCGAGGGCCTCATCGCCACCACCGGCTGCCCCTCCGGAGAGATCCAGACCCGCCTGCGGCTGGGACAGTACGAGGAGGCGAAGGCGGCAGCCGGCAAGTACCGGGACATCTTCGGCGCCGAGAACTACTTCTGCGAACTCATGGACCACGGACTGTCCATCGAGAAGCGGGTGACGAAGGACCTGCTGCGGCTCGCCAAGGAGATGAACATCCCACTGGTCGCCACCAACGACCTCCACTACACGCACGAATCCGATGCGAAGGCGCACGAGGCGCTGCTGGCCATCCAGTCCGGTTCGAAGCTCATCGAGCCCACTTACGACCAGGGCGGATCCCGGTTCGCGTTCTCCGGCTCCGGCTACTACCTCAAGTCCCCGGCGGAGATGCGCGCCCTGTTCTCCGAACTCCCTGAGGCCTGCGACAACACCCTGAGCATCGCCGAGATGTGCGAGGTCTCCTTCGACACCTCGGCGAACTACATGCCGAAGTACCCGTGCCCGCCCGGCGAGGACGAGACGTCCTGGCTGATCAAGGAGGTCCAGAAGGGACTCGAGTACCGGTACCCGAACGGGATCCCGGACGCCGTCCGCAAACAGGCCGACTACGAGCTCGACATCATCATCTCGATGGGCTTCCCCGGCTACTTCCTCGTCGTCGCCGACTTCATCAACTGGTCGAAGGACAACGGCATCAGGGTCGGGCCCGGACGTGGATCCGGCGCCGGTTCGATGGTCGCCTACGCGATGCGCATCACCGACCTCGACCCGCTCCAGCACGGACTGTTCTTCGAACGCTTCCTCAACCCGGACCGTGTGTCCATGCCCGACTTCGACGTCGACTTCGATGATCGTCGCCGCGGCGAGGTCATCGAATACGTGACGCGGAAGTACGGCGACGAGCGCGTCGCGATGATCGTCACCTACGGCACGATCAAGACCAAGCAGGCGCTCAAGGACTCGGCCCGAGTGCTCGGCAAGCCGTTCTCGCTGGGGGAGCGACTGACCAAGGCGCTGCCGCCGGCGGAGATGGCCAAGGACATCCCCCTGGCCGACATCGAGAACCCGGAGGCCAAGCGCTACAACGAGGCCGGCGAGTTCCGGGAGCTCGTCGCCACCGACCCCGAGGCGAGGGAGACCTTCGAGACCGCGAAGGGCCTGGAGGGACTGAAGCGCCAATGGGGTGTGCACGCGGCCGGCGTGATCATGTCCTCGGATCCGATCATCGACGTCATCCCGATCATGCGCCGGTTCCAGGACGGTCAGGTCATCACCCAGTTCGACTACCCGACCTCCGAGGGCCTCGGGCTGATCAAGATGGACTTCCTGGGGCTGCGCAACCTCACCATCATCTCCGACGCCGTCGAGAACATCCGCGCCAACCGGAACTTCGACCTCGACCTCGAACACCTCGAACTCGACGACTCCGGCGCCTATGAGCTCCTTGCCCGCGGCGACACGCTCGGGGTGTTCCAGCTCGACGGCGGCGGCCTGCGCGCCCTGCTGCGGCTGATGAAGCCCGACAACTTCGAGGACATCTCGGCGACCCTGGCCCTCTACCGGCCCGGCCCGATGGGCGCGGACTCCCACACGAACTACGCCCTGCGCAAGAACGGCCTCCAAGAGGTGACCCCGATCCACCCGGAGCTCGAGGAGCCACTCAAGGAGATCCTCGGCACCACCTACGGCCTCATCATCTACCAGGAGCAGGTGATGGCGATCGCGCAGAAGGTCGCCGGCTACTCGCTGGGTCAGGCCGACATCCTCCGTCGCGCGATGGGCAAGAAGAAGAAGTCGGAGCTCGACAAGCAGAAGGTCGGCTTCTTCGGCGGCATGACGGAGCGCGGCTACTCCGAGGCGGCGGCGCAGGCGCTGTGGGACATCCTGCTCCCGTTCTCCGACTACGCGTTCAACAAGGCCCACTCGGCCGCCTACGGCGTCGTCTCCTACTGGACGGCCTACCTCAAGGCGCACTACACCGCGGAGTACATGGCGGCGCTGCTCACCTCGGTGGGCGACAACAAGGACAAGCTGGCGATCTACCTCAACGAGTGCCGCCGGCTCGGCATCACGGTGCTCCCGCCCGACGTCAACGACTCCGCCCTGCACTTCACCCCGGTCGGGGAGAACATCCGCTTCGGCATGGGCGCGGTGCGCAACGTCGGTTCCAACGTCGTCGACGGCATCGTCGAAGCGCGGGAGGAGAAGGGGACCTACACCTCGTTCACCGACTTCCTCGACAAGGTGCCCAGCCACGTGTGCAACAAGCGCACGATCGAGTCGCTCATCAAGTCCGGCGCCTTCGACTCGCTGGGGCACACCCGCAGGTCGCTCGTCGAGATCCACGAGGAGGCCGTCGACTCGGTCATCGGCGTCAAGCGGCAGGAGGCCAACGGACAGTTCGACCTGTTCGCTGGCCTCGGAGGCGGCGGCGATGACGCCCCGAGCTTCTCGGTCGCGATCCCCGACCGTCCCGAATGGGAGAAGAAGGAGAAGCTCGCGTTCGAGCGCGACATGATCGGCCTCTACGTCTCCGACCATCCGCTCAACGGCCTCGAAGGTGTGCTCGCCGCCGAGTCCGAAGCCTCGATCGCCGAGGTGGTCGACCCCGAATCCCATCGCCCCGACGGATCCCAGGTCAAGGTCTGCGGGATGATCACCCAGGTGACGCGGAAGGTGTCGAAGAACTCGGGCAAGCCCTATGCGATCGTGTCCCTGGAGGATCTCGACGCCGAGGTGGAGGTGATGTTCTTCGGCGACACCTACGAGCCCGTGGCGAGCCTGCTCGCCACCGACCTCGTCATCTCGCTGACGGGACGGATCCGACACTCGGATGACCGGCCCACCTCGATGATGGCGATGTCGATGACCATCCCCGACGTCACCGACCCCAAGGACAGGCCGCTCAACCTGATGATGCCGATGGAGAAGGCGACCGAGGAGATGGCCGTGAAGCTGCGCCGGATCCTCGAGGCCAACAAGGGGCACACGGACGTCCACCTCGTCCTCACCCAGCCCGGCCGGAAGACGGTGATGCGTCTCGATCGGTCGATCCGGGTCGA
>NZ_JAPSIB010000005.1:44499-180420 GCF_031179145.1 Brevibacterium sp. | reverse complement strand
CCGACTCCGTGCTCAAGGGCCTGTCCGCCCTGGTGCTCGGCATCGGGATCTCGGTCATCGGCATCGACTCCGTCTCCGGCACCGAACGCTTCACCTTCGGGGTGCCCGAGCTCTTCGACGGCGTCTCCCTGGTCACGGTGACCGTCGCATTGCTGGCCCTGGGTGAGGTCTTCTTCATCGCTTCCCGCATCCGCAGGCAGGTCCAGGACAACACCATCAGTTCCTCGGGCCGGCCGTTCCTGTCCCGCAAGGAGTTCGGCGAGGCTCTGCCGGCGTGGCTGCGCGGAACCGCGATCGGTCTGCCTTTCGGCGTCATCCCCGTCGGTGGCGCCGATGTGCCGACGTTCATGGCCTACGGCCTGGAGCGCAAGCTCGACGCCAAGCGCAAGGACCCGCAGTTCGGCCGCGGCGCCATCCGTGGCCTCGCCGCCCCTGAAGCCGCCGGAAGTGCGACGACGGGCATCGCGATGGGTGCGCTGCTGGCTCTTGGTCTGCCGATCTCCGCGACGGCGGCGATCATGCTGGCTGCGTTCCGCCAGTACGGCCTGCAGCCGGGACCGCTGCTCTTCGACCGGTCCCCGGAGCTCGTCTGGGGTCTGCTCGCGAGCTTCTTCCTCGCCATGATCGTCCTGCTCGCGATCAACCTGCCGTTCGCTCCCCTGTGGGCCAAGCTGCTGAAGATCCCCGACCCGTACCTCTACGGCGGCATCGCGGTGTTCTGCGGACTGGGCATCTACGCGACCTCGGCGTCACAGCTCGAGCTGTTCATCCTGCTCGGCATCGGTATCATCAGCTTCGTGCTCAAGCGCTACGGCGTCCCGCTGGCACCGCTGATGATCGGCATGGTCCTCGGTCCCCTGGCCGAGACCAGCCTGCGCGACGCGCTCATCGCCAACGACGGCAACTGGGCGACCCTCGTGTCCTCACCGATCACGATCGTCCTCTACGTGCTGCTCATCGGCGCCCTGGTCTACACCGGCACCGGCCGCGTGCTGGCTCGGCGGAGGCAGAAGAACGAGTTCGGCTCCAGGCCACGTGAGTCGAGCACGCCGATGCTCTGAGGCACGGCACTTCGAGAGCACGCACCCGCGCGGAGCCGCTGAACGTGTCCTGCGCAGGTGCAACCGCGATCGCCGAGGTGGTCCCCGAGTTCCGGGGACCACCTCGGCGATCTTGTGGTTTCGGGGCGATTGCAGCCCGACTGCGGCTCGGTTTGCTTTCGGGAGCACTGGTTCCTTCAGACGTGTTCACGTTCGGACACTGCTCCCTTTCGATGGCACTGTTTGCAAACAGTGCCATTCAAAGGAAGTCATGCCGGATCGGCGAGACCGCGACCCTTCGTCAGCGGATCCCGCCGGCGACGTCGAGGATCGTTCCATTGACGTAGCTGGCGTCGGTGCTCACCAGCCATTCGACAGCGGCCGCGATCTCGTCGGGTTCGGCAGGTCTGCCCATCGGCGAGCGCTTCCCGGCCTCAGCCGCACGGTTCGGTCGGCCTGCCCGCGCATGAATGGTCGTGCTCGTCGTGCCGGGGTTGACGGCGTTCACCCGGATGCCGAAAGGCGCGGCCTCGACAGCGAGCCCGGTGGTCAGTGCGTTCACTCCGGCTTTCGCCGCGGCGTACCAGACGTACTCGTTCGGTGAACCGATCTTCGCCGCGATCGAGGACACGTTGACGATGCTGCGCGGGGAACGGCGAACAGCTTCCCGGCGGTCGCAGTGCGGCCCGTGCTCGGTCGCTGGCCCCTCGTTCTGCGGTTCTTCGTCGCTTACATATCCGCCGTTCCGCGATTTTTCATCGCAAGTCCAGCGGCTCATCGCCTCGCGGCACAGCCTGATCGTCGCGGTGAGGTTGACGTCGATGGCTCTGCGGATGGTCTCGTCGGTGGCGTCGCGCAGAGGGCTGATTGCGCCCGTGGTTCCCGCATTGTTGACGAGGACGGTCGGCGTGCCCAGCTCGGCTGCCGCATCGAAGATCCTGATGGGTGAATCGTCGGCGGTGATGTCGCACCTGAACGGCACCACCGAGGCGTCGGCATTCGAACCTCGGGCGGCGGTCTCCTCAGCACCGCGGTCATCCTCGGTGAAGACCAGGAGGACGTGGTGCCCGGTCGTCGCCAATCGACCGACTACCTCCGCTCCGATGCCGCGGCTTCCGCCTGTGACGATGGCTGTTGGGGTCATGGTGCTCCTTTGCCTTGATGCCCTTTCCGAGGTGAGTGTCACCAGGTTCGGGATTCGCTGACGTGTGGTCTTCATTCCATCATGTCCTCGCGATGAAGCTCGTGGTCCAGTTGACGTAAGTGGACGGTCAGACCACCTCGAGCCCCTGAGGCGCTGCGTGTCCTGCCGGATGCGACTCCGAGAGTTGTGCCCAGGTCCTCGCCAGGATGCGCACTCCCTCGTTGAGGTCGGCGATCGGTGAGGTGAAGGGCAGGCGGAGGAACCGTTCGAAGGCGCCGTCGATCGAGAACTTCGGGCCGGCGACGAGGGAGAGACCATGAGCTTCGCACACACTGGTCAGCGCCGAGCTCGCCGGCCGATCCAATTGAGCCCACAGCGACAGACCACCGTGGGGCGCCGGCACCGTCCACCCTGGCAGATGCTCGGTGAGGAGCCGGCTGAGCGCTTCCCGGTGCTCGCGCAGGAGTTCGCGTCGCTGAGCGAGCAGCTGCGGCAGGGAGGTGACGATCTGCTCCGCGAGCAGCTGCTCCATCTGCGGGGTGCCAAGATCCCCGGCTGGTCGTGCCTGAACGAGGCGACGAATCACCGAGGTGGATGCTCGGACCCATCCCAGTCTCAGCCCGCCCCAGATGGACTTGCTCAGCGACCCGAGCGTGATCACTCCGTCGCTGCCGGCCGGCGAGCGCCGGTGTACGTGCCGGGCAAAGGGACCGTCGTCCCAGTCTCGGTCGATGTCGAGATCGGCGGTCGTTTCATCGATGACCAGCGTGGTTCCCGAAGCCAGGGCGGTCTCGACGACGCGTGTCCGTTCCTCGGGAAGCATCGACGCTCCCGTGGGATTGTGGAAATCGGGGACCAGGTACGCCAGAACCGGACGGACGGTGGACAAGACCTCGAGCAGATGGTCGAGATCCCACCCGTCGGTCGTCACCGGAGTCGTGACGAGTCTGGCTCCCGCCCGTCTCAGCGCATCGTAGGCATGCGGGTAGGTCGGCGCTTCGATCAGTGCGCTGTCGGCGCGTGAGATGACGGTGTGGGCGATCAGGGCGATCGCGTGCTGCCCGCCCATCGTCACCATGATCTGTTCCGGCGTCGTCAGCAGTCCGCGCTCGGAGTATCGCCGGGCGATGGCGCTGCGCAGAGACAGTCTTCCCTGCAGGTCGAACCCGGGACCGTTCAACGCCTCGACGAATGACACCGAGGCGAAGAGCGCCTCGAGCCCGGCGACCGGAGGCGGCACGGCCCTGGCGAAGTCGATGACACGGTCTGTATCGACCCGCCCGGATTGGCCGTCCGGGAGGGCAGCGCTGCTCCCGGACCCCTGCCGGCTCACCAGATACCCGGCATCGCGAAGGGATTGGTAGCTGGCGACGATGGTGGTTCGGCTTCTCCCTGCTCGCGCGGCGAGTTCCCGCTCCGATGGCAGGCGAGTCCCTGCGGGGATCCTGCCGTCCATGATGAGCAGCCGAATCCGCTCCGCGAGCATCTCGTAGACGGCACGCGAGGGGTCGAGTTCGCCGACGAGGTCAAGGAGAGCTCGAGCAGAGAGTCGGTAGCTGCCCATGAGTCCAATTTAGTCGAAGTGGCACTGTTCGTCCCTGCCGCTGACGCGATTGGATTGGCTCGATACAGTGCAGAACTGCGGAAGAAGAGAAGCGAGATCGACATGACGTCATTGCAGAGCCAAGCGCGGCAGGTATTCAGAACAAGGAGCCCCGAGGCTGCCCCGGAAGTCGGGTTCATCGGGTTGGGGCTGATGGGGTCGGCAATGGTGACCAACCTTGTCCAATCCACTCCGCTCACGGTCTGGAACCGATCGCAGGCCCCCACCGCGGCGCTTGGACAGCTGGGAGCACACGTGGCGACCACCTCAGCGGAGGTGTTCGCAACGTGCCGCATCGTCTTCCTCATGCTCTCCGACGAGGCCGCCATCGACGCGGTGCTCCCCCGCGACGGATCGGTGGACCTGCAGGATCGGATCATCGTGCTGATGAGCACCGTGGCTCCCGCGTTCTCGCGAACTCTGGCTGAGGAGATCAAGCGCCGGGGTGGGGCCTACGTCGAGGCCCCCGTCTCCGGTTCCCGGCAGCCGGCCGTGGACGCGAAGCTCATCGCCATGGTCGCCGGTGAGGATTCCGTCCTCGACACGGTCGAACCGCATCTTCGTGCCATGTGTCAGACCGTGGTCCGCTGCGGTCAGGCACCGGCGGCGCTGACGATGAAACTCGCCGTGAACACGTTCCTCATCTCGGTGGTCACTGGCCTGGCCGAGTCCTTCCACTTCGCCGAGGAGAATGGGCTCGACGTCGACCTTCTCCGCGACATCCTCGACGTCGGCCCGATGGCCTCGGCAGTCTCGAGAGCCAAGAGTGAGAAACTCGCCCATAGTGACTGGACACCGCAGGCCGCCATACCGGATGTGCTCAAGAACTGCCGGCTCATCGTCGATCAGGCCCGTCAGGCAGGCACTGCCACTCCGCTGATGGAGACCTGCACTGTGCTCTTCGCCGAGGCGGCGACGTCCGGTCATGACCATGAGGACATGGTGGCAGTCGTCAGCGCCATGCGGCACCGGACGTATCACGAGAAAACTGCTGGTCGGCACGAGTCGGACCTGGGACGATAACCAGAGGAATAGGCGGACCGACGACGGGGCGGCGATGATGAACGATCAGACCAACGAGACCGCTCGTGAACTGGGGACGGAGTTCGGGCGCAGACCGAAGCGTGAACCCGTCCACGCTCTCGGCCGCCAAGTGGCCGCCGTCTTGGAGTTGCGGCCGGGAGAACTCGAGACCATCGCATCGGCCCGGAAACTGCCCACCTGGACGTCCAATCTGAGAGTCGCCGAGCTCGCCGTCGACAGTGTCGCCCTCTCGTCTCTCGCGATGACTCTCCTTGCGCGGGATCGCGGAATCGCGGGAGAACATCGAGTCAAGGTTGATCCCGCCCGAGTCCAGTCATCATTCGGCAGTGATCGAGTGCTGAAGGTCAACGCGGCCGCTCCGCCAGTGTGGGCACCTCTGTCGGGATTCTGGCGAGCAGCCGATGGGTGGGTGCGCACGCACGGGAACTATCCTCATCATGCCGAGCGACTCCTGACGCTCTTGGGACTTCCCGCAGACGCGGAGAAGCCGGCGGTCGCCGCGGCAATCCGCGAATGGCCGCGGTTGGAATTGGAAGATCAGGCGGCGAGCGCGGGCGCTCTGGCCATTGCTGTTCGCGACACCGACGAGTGGCGCAGCCATCCGCAGCACACATTCCTCGAGACGGCGCCAGTGATGGGCTTTGCTTCCCATGGTCGTGCCGACCCCCGACAGTGGCGAACCGATGGCGGACTCCCACTCTCGGGAGTGCGAGTCCTCGACCTCACCCGTGTCATCGCCGGGCCCGTCGCCACTCGTGACCTCGCGCTGGCCGGCGCCGAGGTACTGCGCATCGACTCCCCCGAACTGCCGGAACCGGAGTGGCAGCACTACGACACCGGACAGGGCAAGAGGACGACGCTGCTCAACCTCGGCGATCGCAGGGACAGTCAGCGGTTCGAGCGGCTGCTCGAGGACGCCGATGTCGTCGTCCACGGCTACCGGCCCTCAGCCCTGGCCGCGTATGGTCTGGATGCGGCGGCGCTCATCGAGAAGCATCCCGGCCTCGTCGTCGCCCAGCTCTCCGCGTGGGGAACGGACGGACCGTGGGGACAGCGGCGCGGATTCGACAGTCTCGTCCAGGCGGCGTCGGGAATCGCAGTGGTCGAGAGCAAGGACGGCGGGACCACTCCGGGGGCGCTGCCCGTGCAGGCGCTCGACCACTCCGCCGGGCATTTCCTCGCCGCCGCCATCGCCACGGCGCTGCACCGCCAGAGGACCCAAGGCGGTACCTTCGCGATCGACATCAGCCTCGCGCGCATCGCTCTCGCGCGCATCGCTCTCGCGCTCCTGGCCGCGGGGCCGGCAGCCCAGGACCCAGAACGGTCGGATCTGATGCAATCCCCGGCGAAGCAACACCGCTCGAACCCATCACAACCCGTATCAGGAAACTCGGGCGTCACTCTGCCCAGCACGGTGGTTCCGGTGGCAACGAACTCGGGTGAACCACTGTCGGTCGAGTGTGCGCCCCCGGTTCTCGACTTCCCGGGGGCGCCCACCGGCTATCCGACGCCGCTGCACCCGTGGGGCTCCGGCCCAGCGGAATGGTCAGGCTGACCGAGAGGGCCCGAACTAGGAGCGGCAAGCCTCGGCGTCTCGTTCACTGACTTCCGTCGTCTCCACCGCGGCAGTCCGTCCCGCACCCTTGAGCCCGAAGGCAGTGAGGACCGCCGCCAGGAGCACGACGCCGGCCGCGACACCTGCCGAGACCTGCACTCCGTGTTCGAAGGCGAGAGTCGCTGCGTCGGCGATTCTCGTCGCCGCCGCCGTTCCCAGGGACTCGGTGTACTCGAGCGCCGAGCCGAGCGTCTCGAACTGGCTTTTCTCGGCGCGGGCGCCGATGAGCGATTCGAGGTGCCCGCTGTAGGTCATCGTCGCCAGCCCACCGAGGACGGCAGTGCCGATGACCGAGCCCACCTCGTAGGCGGTCTCCGAGATCGCCGAGGCGGCTCCGGCCTTCTCCGCTGGGACCGCAGCGATGATGAGGTCGTTGGTGATCACCTCGGCGGTGCCGATGCCGGCGCCGAGGAGGACGAACGAGATCGCCATACCGACCACGGAGTGCTCGGGGTCGAAGGCCACGATGCCGAGGCCGACAGCGTTGAGGACCAGCGCACACGGGACGACCACGCGCGGCTGCAGTCGAGCGACGATCGGGACGGCGGCGTAGCCGGAGACGACGGCGACGACGAGGCCGGGCACCAGCACGAGGGCGGCCTCGACCGGGGACAGACCGAGCACCAGCTGCAGCATCTGAGTGCCGAAGTAGAGGAATCCGGCCATGCCCATGACGCTGAGCAGATTCGAGGTCACCGCCGAGGTGAAGACCTTGTTGGAGAAGAGTCTGACGTCGAGCATCGGGTTGGTCGCGGCGAGCTGGCGCAGAGCGAAGCTCGCACCGGCCGCCACGGCGATGCTCATGCTGGCCCAGAAGAGGAGGTCGGCGCCGGACTCCATGGCGTGTTTGATCGCGAACACGAACGGCGCCAGGGTCAGCATTGACAGCACGATCGAGGACGGGTCGACCGGTCCCGGGTTGGGGTCGCGGGATTCGGGCAGCAGCAGGAGGGCTGCGGGGAGGAAGAGAGCGATCAGCGGGAGGTTGATGAAGAAGACGGAGCTCCAGTGGAAGTGTTCGAGGAGCATCCCGCCGACGATCGGGCCCAATGCCGCGCCGCCGCTGAACATCGCCGCCCAGGTCGCGATCGCGATCTGGCGGTCCTTGGCGTCGTGGAAGATGTTGCGGATGAGCGACAGGGTCGAGGGCATCAGGGTCGCGCCGAAGACGCCGAGCAGCGCGCGGGCGAGGATGAGCATCTCCGCCGAGGTGGAGAACGCCGCGAGCAATGAGGCGAGTCCGAATCCGACGGCTCCGATGAGGAGGAGTCGGCGGCGTCCGAAGCGGTCGCCGATGCTGCCCATCGCCACGAGGAGACCCGCGAGCATGAGGGGGTAGATGTCGACGATCCAGAGGAGTTGGGTGCCGGTGGGATGCAGCCCGGTGCTGATTGCCGGTATTGCGAATCCCAAGACGGTGTTGTCGATCGAAATCAGCAGAACAGGAATCATCAGCACAGCCAGGCCAGCCCATTCACGCCGGCCGGCGCGCTTTCGTGGTGTCTGTGTGGTGAACATGCTTCAACTATACCGTCTGGACGGTATAGTTTAAAAGTCGTAGGCGCGATCGCGCATGAATGCCCAGAGAAGTTTCAGTTAGGCTCACCCATATGGCTCGCAAGTCCACCGACACCAAAGAGAAGCTCCTCGACGCATTCGAGACCCTGCTCGAACGACACGGCACCTCGGGCGCGACCCTCGACGCGGTGGCGGCCGAAGCCGGAGTCTCCAAAGGCGGACTGCTCTATCACTTCGGGTCGAAGGCGGAGCTGGTCAAGGGCAGCCTCGACCGCCTCCGAGTTCTCGTCAGCGAGGACATCAAGGAGATGAAGGCCGCCGAGGCGGGGCCGCACATCTTCTACCTCGAGACCTCGGCGGAGATCGGCACTCCCCTCGACCGAAGCCTGGTCGCCGCAAGCCGGCTGTCGCATGAGTACGACGAGGCTCGCGAAACCCTCCGGGAGATCCGCAACGCGTGGCTGGAGGTCATCAACGACCACCTGGGCGACATCCATCTGGCCCACACCATCCAGCTCATCGGCGACGGTCTCTACCTCAAGGAGAGCGTGGGCCTGTCAGCAGAGGAAGCCGTCGAGCACGTGAAGAACGTGCTGGCGCGGTTGGGGCTGTAGGGACGTTCGACGTCCGAGAGCCGACAGCCTGAACGAGACTACGGCAAACCCGGCGTCGCTGCCTCGAGCTCGAGAAGAACGAGTCGAGAACCGTCGCTGGCTCAAGAGGAACGAGTCGACTCGTCCTCAGCAGCCGGAGGACATCACTCGTCCCGAGCCGATCCGCCTCCCTCCTCCGCTCTTCGTCCATAATCTCCGATCGAGGTCGGTTTGGTCCGGCCACTCCATGGAATATCGGACCGAAACGACCTCGATCGGCAGATTCCGGGCGAGCCTGACTCGTGCATGACTGGTTGGGGACGAAAGCGCCACTTCGGTGCTTGAGCGGTGTGGACCCAGTCGCGAACTCCACAGTCGACAACCACACTCTTCAGAACCCGTTCCGCTTCGACGAGCATCTCGAGCATGTTCAATCAGCTCCAATGGGAATTCCGCGACTTTCCTGTTCTGTTCGAAGCGAAGAAATTCGCGGAACTGGGCATCAGCCGCCACGCCCTGCTCAAGTCACAGAGATATCCAGTGGTACTGCCCGGAGTCCGAATGGACACAGAGACATTCACCAAATATCCAGTACCGTTGTGGGCCGACTGGGACTGGATGCGGACCGCCCAGCGACTTCGAGCCGCCTCGCTGAAGAAGCCCGGGATCGTAGGAGCTCATGCCACCGCGGCGCAGCTCTACGGGTGGCCCCTGCCTCAGCGTTTGATGACTTCTCATCTGCACGTGGCCAGCAACGACAGGAACCTCCGTCTTCGCCTGCCGAACGTGACACTCCATCGCACCATCCACCACTCACTTCGGAACTGGTTCGGACTGCCTTTGCTCGACGCAGCGGATGTGATCATTGGTCTCGCAGCCGAGTTGGCACTGCCGGAGCTAGTCCGCCTCGGCGACGCAGCAGTCGGAAACTGGCACGGGCCTCCTCAGATCTCGTTGACCGAGTTGAATATGAAGGCAAGACGGCCTCAGATCCGCGCCAGGTCTCATCTGCGAGCAGGATTGGAGCTCGTGCGCGAAACCGTTGATTCGCCCAAAGAGACCGACCTGCGACTGTGGCTCAGATCGGTCGGACTCCCCGAACCAGTCGTGCACCCATCCGTGCACTCTGCGCTGCTCGGGCAGTCGGTGGAGCCGGATCTTGGGTACCCCGACGCCTTACTCGCCCTCGAATACGAGGGCGAGCACCATCTGCTCTCGCGCAGACAGTGGGCCCATGACATCGAAAGGTACGAGGCGCTCCACCAAGAGGGGTGGACAGTCCTCCGCGTCACCAGCCGAACCGACTTCGGACAACTCGAACAGAAGATTCTGCATCATCTGCGGCGACAATAACGGCGCGGCCGAACACATTCCATGTGAGACCCCTGCCTCAATCGGGTCACAGCGCAGATCGAGGTCGTTTTGGTCCGTTCCCACCAGGAAACATCAGACCAAAATGACCTCGATCCACGAGTTGGAGGAAGCCTCGCCTCAGTACTCGATCACGCTGCGGATGCCCCGCCCCTGACGCATCTCGTCGAACGCTTCGTTGACCTCGTCCAGAGCGATCCGGTCGGTGATCATGGAATCGAGGTCGACGAGTCCTTCCATGTAGAGGTCGATGATCTTCGGGAAGTCGATCGACTGGCGGCTCGAGCCGTAGTTCGATCCGACCAGCCGCTTCTCCTGGTCACTCATGACGAATGGGTCGATCGAGATCTTCACGCCGTCGGCCACCTGTCCCACAACCACTGCGGTGCCGCCTCGGCGAATCGCTTCGTAGCAGGCTTCGATGGTGAAGGGCAGGCCGATCGCTTCGAAAGCGTAGTCGACTCCTCGCCCATCGGTGAGTTCGCGGACGGCCTCGACGAGGTTGTTTTCCTTGCTGTTGATCGTGTGGGTGGCGCCGAACTTCCGCCCGAGCTCGAGCTTGTCCTCGCTGATGTCGGCGACGATGATCTGCCTGGCACCTGCCAGTCGAGCGCCCTGGACGACGTTGAGGCCCACTCCCCCGCATCCGACGACGAGGACGGTGCTGCCGGGTTCCACCTCGGCGGTGTTGACTACCGCACCGATTCCGGTGGTCACGGCGCAGCCGACCAGCGCGGCTTGGGCCAACGGAGCGTCCTTGCGGATCCTGATCGCGGCCGATGCCGGGACCATCGCGTGATCGCCGAAGGAGCCGACGGCAAGGAAGCTCTTGACCTCCTCGTCGCCCGCACTCAGCCGGGGCTTGCCGTCGAAGAACACGTGCTTGTACGCGGTCTCGTTCGCCAACTGGCACAGAACGGGACGCCCGGAGACGCAGAATTCGCACTTCTGGCACGACGGCGTCCAGGACAGGATCACGTGGTCGTCGACCTCGAGGTCGTTGACTTCGGAACCGACTGCGACGACGATTCCGGCGCCTTCATGACCGAGCACCAGCGGAGCCGGGGTCTCCCACTCGCCGTCGAGAGCATGGAGGTCGCTGTGGCACACGCCCGAAGCTGCGAGCCGGACGAGGACCTCGTTCGGTCCCGGCTCGGCGGGAATGCTCAGATCCTGGATCTCGAGGGGCTTGTTCGGCCCGGTGAAGACTGCTGCCCTGACGTCGACAGTGCTCATGCGTGATGTCCTTTCGGAGTGGTGGCGGAGGTGGAGAATCCGCGGAGTGCGCGGATGAGTTCAAGGATCCGGCCGGGCTCGCCCGGCGGAAAGGCCGTTGCTTTGAAGACCGGCGGGATGAGCACCCAGACGAAGGAGCCGCCCATCGGAGTGAGGTGGAGTACCCGCCGGCCCGCCTGGGAGCGGACTTGGGCGGACAGGAGGTCGATCCCGCGCAGGTGGTCACCCGCGACCGCGTTGAGGTCGGCCATCGCCGAGGTGGTCGTCGCCGAGGAGGCCGTCGTCGTCGCGGTCCTTGCCACGGCGAGACCACCAGCAGTCTTGGCCGGGACGAAAGCCGGCCCGGCACTTCCCTTGAACGCGACCTCAGTGCCTGCCTGCACCTCGGTGCCCATTGGAAGCACTGTTGAGATGGACAGGTTGTACACCCTGGAGAAGATGTAGTTTCCGTTGTCGTACGCAAAGACGAGCTCGAGTCCGTCGGGAGTTGTCACTGTGGCCTGCGTCCGCTCCCGATCGGTGACTTCACCGAATTGGGCTGCGACCCGGTAGAGCGCCTGCCGAGCTCGATCGACGATCGGGCCGTCGCCGTCGAGGGCGTTCTTCTGCGGTTTGCTCCAGATTCTCTTCATGGTCCCCGCCCTTCAGACTTCGCGGGTGACGGATGCGACGGGACCGCTCGGGTTGTCACCTTCGAGAGCTTCGGACCGATCGACGATGTTCGTCTGAGTTTGGACCAAGTCGGTGGGCGTGAACAGAGGCAGTCGGTTGAGTTTGAGCCAGACCACTCCGAACAGCGCAATTGCGGCGATGATGACGGCCGCGGTTCCCCACACAACCAACCTGGCTTCGAGCTCGGGAACGATGAACACGATGAGGTAGGTGCAGGAGAGGATTCCGATGACCTGCGGGAGCGGGTAGAACGGCGTCTTGAAGGGCCGGCTCGCATTGGGGTACCGCCTGCGCAGGACGATGACGTCGACCTGGGCGATGATGTAGCTGAGCAGCCACGTGGTGCAGGCGATGCTGACGAGTTGGAGGATCAGGTCAATGCCACCGTCGGACATCGTCGAGTAGACGAGCACCGATGCCATGCACCCGGCGGTGACGAGCATTCCCGTCCAGGGCACGCGCGAGCGTCGACTGACCTTCGCCAGCCACTTCGGCAGCAGTCCCTCGTTGGCCAGGCCGTAGAGCATGCGTGGGATCGCGGCGAGGTAGGAGTTGCCGGTGGAGAACGAGGCGAGGATCGTCACGACCGTCATGATGAATCCTCCGGCGGCGCCGAAGATCGCGGTGGCTCCGACGACGTGGGGAATGGAGGATTCCGCCATTTCGCCGAGATTCGCGTAGTGAGTAGCGCCCCACCCGAAGAGGACGTCGACGACGAAGATGGTGGCGACGCCGACGACCATAGCCAGTGGGATGTTCTTCCAGGGACGCTGCACCTCCTCGGCGAGGGGTGCCACGAACTCCATTCCGATGTAGAGCCAGATCGCCACCGCACCCATCGAAGCGAGTGTGCCCCAGTCGGTGTTGAGGACCGGGTTGTCGACGGTCGGCTGATTCGAGAGGCCGAGGACCCCGGCGACTCCCATGATCGCGAGGATGCCCATCATGCCGAAGACGACAGGAATCTGCACCCGAGCGAAGATGTCGACGCCTGAGATGTTGAGGACGAGCAGAATGATGAGCAGGCCGAAGGAGAAGGCTGCGGCGGGGAATCCTGTCAGCGATTCGAAGGACTCTCCGGCGACGAGGAGCTGAGTTCCACCGTCGGCGGAGACGAGGACGAGGTACCCGCCGAGCACCGCGATGATCGCCATGAGACGTCCGAGCGCCGGGAGTGTGTACTCGCCGACCATTCCACCGCCGGGCAGCATCGATGCCAGCTCTCCGTAAGAGATCGCCACCATGGTGATGATGATCAGCCCGGCGAAGGCCGGGATCGCGAAGGCGAGTCCGCCGATGCCGAACCCGTTGCCGAGGGACACCATTGCCGTGCCGGAGACGACCAATCCGGTCGAGGCAGCATAGGCCGCCCCGAATCCGAGGCTCCGCTTCAATTTCGTCATCATTGTGCTCCTTTGCCCGTGATGCGTGATTGCGCCGTTGACAATCTAGTGCCTGGGACGACCTGAGGAACATCGACACAGTGTTGGAAACTGCAGATGAACTCGACAACCTCAAGCGGGATCCGCGCCGGTGGCTGCACAAATCCGTCGACCCAAGTCGGCTCGGGCTGGACACTTTGTCGAGCGTCGGTGGTCGGTCAACCAGAACGAAACGTGCCGGTCAGGGCATCGACGAGTTTCCGTTGCCTTCATCAGCCGCCCCTTGGCGGTAATAGCGAAGTGCGAGAACAAGATTCGCGCGGACTTGGAAGTCATCGAGGTCGGAACCGGTCAGTTGGGCGATCTTCTCGAGACGCGCCATCAGAGTGTGCCGGTGCACGTCGAGTGCTCGTGCGGCGGGCTGGAGTTTGCCGTGGTTCTCGAGCCATACCCTCAGGGTGGTGATCAGCTCGCCATTGTTCGATTTGTCGAATCTCGCGAGGGGCGCCAGGACTCGTCTGGAGACGTGGGAGGCGTCCGAAGCATCGATGAGGTCGGCGACCCCGTCCTGCCAGATTCCGGAGAAGGCGATCGCCCCGGTCTTCCCCGTGCGGATGCCGTACTCGGCGGCTTTCCTCGCCTCTTCGAGGGCGAGTTCGAGTCCGTCCCAGCGGTCGCAGCGGGATCGCCCGATGACCAGGTCGAAGGGTTCGAGATGCGCGATCACCTGCTCGACGTGTTCGGCCTGGAGGAGGACCGCGAGGTCATTCTGGTATCGCGCGTAGAACACAGGCGCCTCGTCGTTGGAGGTCATCGACTCCAGTCGCGGCAGAATCCGTGTGACCTCGAATCGTCGTGGGATGCCCACCATCGCGACCATCGGCGGGACGGGGAGCGGCCCCCATACGCTTTCGAGGATGTGCCGCGTCATGCCGATGTTGCCCGAGAGCAGCAGCTGGAGCAGGGCTTGGCGAAGTGTCGTGTGCAGGGAGGCGAGCGCCTGGTTCTGCTCGAGGGAGACGCTGACCAGCGCGAGAACGCTGGAGAGAACATTCCGCGACACGTCGTCGAAACCTTCGCTGAGAGTGAGGACGAGAACACCCGTCGGATCGGTCGACTCACCCAGCATCTGGACGATGGCCTCGACTTCGTCGCTGACCTGCGCAGTGCAGAATCGCAGCTGCTCGGTCAGTGCCTTTCTCACGACCGGAGCGATCTCGGTTTCACCGACTCGCGGTCCTCTGGGCGCTTCGACCGTGATCACCGAGTGTCCGAGCGAATCGAAGAGGGACACTCCGCAGCCCAGTTGGCGTGCTGTTTCTCGCAGGGTTGCGTTGAGTCCATCGCGCCGGGTCGCTGCGTGAGCGATCGCCTTCTGCGCCCGCAGTGAACGAGTCTGCCGTTCACTCTGGTCCCGTTGAACGACGCGTGCAGCCTCTTGGAGCAGGTCCATGAACGAGATCTCGTAGGGAACATCGAAGAGAATCAGGCTGTGTTTGCTGCACGCGTTGACGAGAGGGCGTGGCACGCCACGATGGACGACGTCGCTACCGAACCCGATTCCGATCACCCCATGAGCAGCGACCAGTGCGGCATAGTCGTCGTAGATCTTCTCGAGCTTGTCGGCGGGGACCCGCACCTCGGACACGGACGGGTCGACTGAGTCGGTGATCGGAAACTGCCAGCCCAGGGTGAGGATGACTTCTGCCGGTCCCAGGAACGGCGTCGGGTCGATCATGTCGGTCGCGTGCAGCCACTCGAATTCGTGGTCGAGGGCAGCCTCAGACGCGGAATCCTCGCTCGGGTCGACGATGAGACGAAGATCGAGCGAGGGATTCTCGAGAAGTTTCCGGAGGCTGAGGCTCACACGTCGATGGTACCGCCGAGGTGATTCAACCGAGGCGTGCGCATGGCAAGGCCGTGCTCAGGGTCGGCTCGTCAGGTGTGGTGAAGAAGGCCCTTCGTGGAGAGCCTGTGTTTCCGTAGGATGAGCTATGACTGATGATGCAGTACTTGCGACGAGCCGTGGAGGGCCGATGAGCTCCGATCTTCCCCCTGTTGTCGATGCCCTTGTCGTCGGAGGAGGTCCTGCCGGGCTGTCCGCAGCCACTTGGCTAGGGCGGTACTGGCGCAGCACTGTAGTCGTGGACGCAGGGAATCAGCGGAATCTTCCTGCTGATCGTGCCCACGGCCTGCTGGGCCGTGATCCGATCACCCCGCAGCAGCTGCTCATCGACTCCCGTGCCGGGTTGGAACAGTACCCCCACGTGGCTCTTCGCCACGGGACGGTCTCATCCTTGCACCAAGATGGTGACGGTCTGTTTCACGCGACTGTCGGCGACGGCGAGATCTCCGCGGGACGGGTGATCTTGGCCACCGGGGTGAAAGACCAGCTCCCGCAGATCGTCGGCTTCAGCGATCATTACGGCGTCGACGTTCACCATTGCCCGGCTTGCGAGGGGTACACCGCTCGTGGTCAGACGGTGATCGTATTGGGTTCTGGTGCCCAGTTGCCCGAGTACGCAGCGGAACTGCTCGACTGGGCCGACACCGTGCGGATCATCAACGACCCCACCGTCGACGGAGTCACCGACGACCAGCGGGCTACGCTGGCCAGTCATGAGATTGACGTCGTGGACGGTGTCGCTGAGTCATTGGTCGGGGCACCGGGAGCTCTGAGCGGAGTGCGGTTGGCAGGTGGAAACCTCGTCAAGGGTGGCACTGTCTTCTTCTCTTACGGCCATCACCCCGTCCATGACCTCGCCCAACAGCTGGGATGCGAACTCGACCACGAGGGCCGAATCATCGTCAACGACTTCCAACTCACCAGCGTCGACGGGGTCTACGCCGCGGGGGACATCACCGCGGGACTGCAGCTGATCCCAGTCGCCATTGGCACAGGAACAGTCGCAGGAATCGCCTGCGCGACCTCGGTGCGCGGACACCCTACCGATAGCCCGACACCCCACCCGGCCCCGCCTGCGAACCGGTTCGCAGGAGAATGACCGTTGCCCACTCACTGCTGCATCGTCAGCACAGGACGACCTCAGATCTTCCGGCAGCAGTGGCAATGTCACTGTCGGGTTCCCGGCACGGAAACTTGGGAGCCGGAACTCTGTCTCTGCATCGAGGCATCAGAAGCGAACGTCTGAGCGATCCAGCTACACGGAGGAGGGCAAAGAATGACCGCCACACCTACAACCCGGCACATCGACGAAGCAGAGAAGGAGGTCTGGTCTGACGATCGCGGAAAGATCTCGTTCCGGACAGTCATTGGAGATGGCAGCACGCCAACGAAAGACCTGTGCTCGGGTGTCGCTCGCCTTGAGCCCGGCGGGTGGTTGGGTCTTCACTGTCATGCTGCGGCCGAGGTGTATCAAGTTCTCACGGGCCGGGGCGTCGTGATTTTGGAGGGCATCGAGCACGCCGTGCGTGCCGGTTCGGGAGTGTACATCCCGTCGAACCGAGAGCACGGTATCCGCAATACCGGCGACGTTCCCCTCGAGTTCGTATACGTGTACAAGACAGATTCAATCGACGACGTGGAGTACGTCTGGTCTTAGGACCAGGATGCCTGGCTCGAATATCGCAGAATCATTCCTCCTAGGAGGAACTGGACATCGATCTCGCACAGGGCACCGAGGAAGTTCGGTATTGATGGTGGAAGTTCAGCCGTCGGTGATGGGCCCACGGTGTAAAACGATCCGCTTCGACCTTGCCGCCTCGTCGTCTCACAGCCCCAGCATCGCATTGACCTCGCCCAGCGACGCCACGGTCCGGTAATTGTACGCCCGAGCGTGCGGGTCGAAGCCCCGGTTGAAGTACACCTTGTTGGTGAACCCGAGGTCATCGGCGGGAATGAGGTCGTAGCGGGTGTGCGAGGAGACGTGGAGGAAGTCCTCCGGCCGAGCGTTCAATGTCTCGAGCATGTACTCGAACGCCTGGTACCGCGGCTTGTACGACTGCGCCTGCTCCGCAGTGAGGACGGCGTGGAAATCGGCGCCGAGGCGAGCCACCGACTTGTTCAAATGCCAGTCATCCCCGTTGGAGAGGATGACCAGCTTGTAGTTCTTGCCCATGGTCGTCAGCGGTTCGACGATGCCGTCGTGGGCGCCCCACGATGCGACCGCCTCACCCAGCACCGTTCCGGCCTCCGGCGTTGATTCGATCCCGTGCCGCTTGCACGCGCGATCGAAGGAGTTCTGCAGGATGGTGTCATAGGGCAGGTAGTCGCCCAACACGGCGTCGTAGCGATACCGGCGGAAGATTGCCGTGAACGCGGCGAACTGCTCGTCATCCAGCTGTCCCCGGGTCAGTTCTCGGGCGGTGTCATTCATATGCCAACTGATGAGGGTCCCGTAGTTATCGAACGACACGTACTCGGGACGGATCTGAAACTGAGCCACGGGGACCTCCTCAATCCAGCAGGTCGTGGCGCACGATCGATTGTTCGCGATCGGGTCCGACGCCGATGACCGACATCCGGCAGCCTGAGATCTCCTCGAGCGCCAGGACGTACTTCTGCGCGTTCGCGGGCAGGTCCTCGAAGGTCCGGGCTCCGGTGATGTCCTCGTCCCAGCCTTCGAAGTATTCGTAGATCGGCTTGGCGTGGTGGAAGTCGGACTGGCTGACCGGCATCTCGTCGTGGCGCTGGCCGTCGACGTCGTAGGCCACGCAGACCGGGATCTCCTTGATGCCGGTGAGCACGTCGAGCTTAGTCAGCACGTAGTCAGTGAAGCCGTTAACGCGGGAGGCGTAGCGGGCAATGACGGCGTCGTACCAGCCGCAGCGGCGCGGGCGACCGGTGTTGACGCCGAACTCTCCCCCGGCCTTCTGCAGGTATTCGCCCATGTCGTCGAACAGCTCCGTGGGGAACGGTCCGGCACCCACGCGAGTGGTGTAGGCCTTGACGATGCCGACGACCCGGTTGATCCGGGTCGGGCCGATGCCCGATCCGACACACGATCCACCGGCGGTCGGGTTCGAGGAGGTCACGAACGGGTAGGTGCCGTGGTCGACGTCGAGCATGGTCGCCTGGCCGCCCTCCATGACGATGACCTCGTCCCGGTCGAGGGCGTCGTTGAGCATCTGCTCGGTCTCGGCGACGTAGGGACGCAGGCGATCGACGTAGCGCAGGAAGTATTCGACGATCTCATCGACGCTGACTGCGCGACGGTTGTAGACCTTGACGAGCAGTTCGTTCTTCTGCCGCAGCGATCCTTCGATCTTCTGCCGCAGGATCGACTCGTCGAAGATGTCCTGCACTCGGATGCCGAGACGACCGACCTTGTCCATGTACGCCGGGCCGATGCCGCGACCGGTGGTGCCGATGGCCCGTTTGCCGAGGAATCGTTCCGTCACCTTGTCGATCGTCTGGTGATAGGGCGCGACGAGGTGGGCGTTGGCTGAGATCCGCAGCTTCGAGGTGTCCGCGCCGCGGGATTCCAGGGCGTCGATCTCTTCGAACAGGGCCTCGAGGTTGACGACCACGCCGTTGCCGATGACCGGCACGACATTGGGTGAGAGGATCCCGGCCGGAAGCAGCTTGAGCTCGTACTTCTCCCCACCGACGACAACCGTGTGGCCTGCGTTGTTCCCGCCGTTCGGCTTGACCACGTAGTCAACGCTGGTGCCGAGGATGTCGGTGGTTTTGCCTTTACCTTCGTCGCCCCATTGAGCGCCGACCACAACGATTGCTGGCATGAGTTAAGTTCACCCCGAAGTGAAAGAGAGGGAGTCAGTACCGGATCAGTCTACTGGGTCACCCCGACGCGACGTTCCCCGCGGGCGGACCACGGCGAGTATTCCGACCAGGCGAGTTGCCGTCCCGCAGGTCTTCCCGAACCCGTGGGGGTCTGCATAGACTCAGCAGATGAGAGACAGTTCGAAGCACTTCGCACTCCCCGCAGCCCTGTGCACCGGGGCAGCCGTGCTCGGCGCACTGGGCACGAAGGTTGATTCTCACTGGTACAAGAGCCTGCGGAAACCGACGTGGCAGCCGCCCGGCTGGGTCTTCGGTCCCGCATGGACCACGCTGTACGCGTTGACGACGATCGCGTCCGGGCGAGTCCTCAACCGACTGCCCGACCAGGCATCCCGCAGCACGTTCACTCGCAACCTTGCCGTCAATATGACGATCAACGTCGCCTGGAGCTGGCTGTTCTTCTCCGCGCAGCGCCCGCGGGCGTCCCTGCTCGATTCCGTGGCCCTTGAAGCGTCGACGCTGCAACTGATCAAGAAAGCCGCCGAGGTGGACCGCACCTCCGCGCTCCTGCTCACTTCCTACGCCGGCTGGGTGGGGTTCGCGACCGTGCTCAACAGCGAGATCGTCCGCCTGAACCCAGAGGGCGCTCGCGCACCAAGACTCTGAGCTATTCCCGAGAACCTGACCTCCTGGCCGATGCGAACGAACCGGAGTTTGATGCTCGAGCTCAGGCCAGCATCTGACCCAACGGGTTGCGCGGTCCACATGCATAGGACGATTAATATGTAGCCAAAAGCAGGACGGGCGTGACGGCCAAAGATTCATTAGGCGGCGATAAGCCTGCAGTCGATTTAGCCCACTCTCGCCTGCACTCGCTGAACTGGTTCCTCCAGCAAATTGTTCCTCGTGCTACAACACCACTCGACAGTCATTCTTCGGATTCCCGCTCATGGAGCTGATTGGTCAATTCAATTGTCGCTAAATACCACCAGAAAACCCAATCAAGGAATACTGGGTCGTAGTCTGCCTTCTGACTCGCTGTTTTATGCCGGATGTGAAACTCGTTGGCAATTTGGAACAGCGAGCCTTCATCCTTCTTGAATAATTCCTGCTTGAGTCTGGCCCTTCTCTCCTCCAATATGTAGGCGAGAGATACGATCGCAGAGCGCTTGTCATGCTCGTCGGCGTCCCGTTTCCTGAACAGCGCGATAGCATGTCTGACCGCACCTCCGGCTGAACCGGAGGAGGATGCCGCGGAATCAATGAGGTCAGACCGAGCCAGATCTGTGATGATAACCATTCTCCCGACATCCTCGCCGATGTTGGAAATTCGTACATTAAGTTCGTTGTTCTCACAGATCGCGTTTATCCGCCACCGGTATATCTTCATCCCCGTTGTCGACGAGAAATCTTCATAGTGCCACCCGCAATCATTGAACGAGTGTTGCACACGACTGCGCGGTCTTGCGACAAGGTCATGAATGACTTCGATGGCATCGCAGAAGAGGTCGAGGTCGGAAGCCAGGCGTTTGGGGCTGAGCGGCCAAAGGTCTGCACGGTCAACTTTTCGAGCCATAATCTCGGAAGGATCTGAGCGCGAAGGATCGTCCGGACAATCTTTCCCGAAGCTTTTCTCCAAGTATCCACGTTCCTCCAACTCGAGAACGAAGTCGGTGAACTGAAGAGCCGCCACAGACATTCGGGCATTGTTTTCCCTGCCCTCATGCTTACGTTGCGACCAGTAGGGACGGTTGTGCGGGCTGTACTCTCGCACTTCTCCGTCTCTTGCCATCTTGATGAGATCCGCAAGCAACTTGCGCGTTGGGGATCCCTTTGGCGGTTGGTCAAGAGTCTGACCCCACATCGGTGTTACGACGGCAAGCTGTCTAGCGGGCTCGCTGTCGGCCGCACCCACAAACGCATCTTCTAGCAGAAGTTCGAAACGTTTCTCCCAAAGAGGGGAATGAGGTTCATTGAAAAGTTCAGCTGCCTCTTCTACGAATACAGATTTGGGCCATCGCAACTGGTTCTTTTCTTCACTGAAGTTCACGCACACCGCCTCTCTGCCTCTAGCCTAGAACATCCGTCTAAACTCACGGGGGCAGATCTTACGGCTGCGACCCCGGCGTTGCTGTGCAAAAGTCTCGGTTTTGATATCGAGGCTGCCGAGCACGCGAGGGCCCTTGGTCTCGCCCGCTACGCTCGACTGCGATGACCATACTCACGATCTTCTATAGCAAAATAGTGGGTCACTCGCGAGGCTTCCTATCGCGGCACCCGCCGGGCGGCCTTCTCGATGTTCTTCGCCATCTGCGGGAAGATCAGCCGGTGGAACGGTGAGACGAACGCCCAGTAGAGCTCTCCCCGCAGTCCGCGAGGAACGAACAGCGCCCGCTGCCGGTACCGGCACCCCGCCCGACCGCCACCAGTCACGCCCTCCTCCACCGTGAACTCCAACCACGCATCCCCGGACATCTTCATCTCGGCGCGCAGGAGCAGCCGGGATTCCGGCTCCAGAGCCTCGACGCGCCACCAGTCGACCGGATCCTCCACCCGCAGCGAGTCGGGCAGGCGGCGTCCCCGGTTGAGGCCGACGCCGCCGACGATCTTGTCCCAAACCCCGCGGACCTTCCACGCCAAGGGCCAGGAGTACCAGCCGTTCGCCCCACCGATCCCGACGACCACGGACCACAGCTGCGCGGCAGATACGCCCGGGAAGAAGAACGTCCGGTCATCGGTGTAGGGCCTGCGCCCCGCCCATTGCGGATCATTGGGCAGCGGGTCAGCCGCCCGTGCCAGCACACCGGTGTCGGCATCCCAATTGGTGTCGACGGCGCCCTCGGTCTCCCGCTGCAAAGCCAGCCGCACGGCCTGCTCGTAGCTGAGCAGCCCGGTCGACGGCGGCGGGATGAGAGAGTCGATGTCGCGCTCCGACGCCACGGCGTCTTCCTGCAGCGACTGGACAAGAGGCAGCGTCAGTGAGAACGGCAGTGGCGTCACCAGGCCCACCCACAGTCCCGACAGCTTCGGCGCCGGCAGCGGGATGGAGACGACGTGGCGGGGCTTGAGCCCGGCGATGCGGGCGAAGGCGCGCATCACCTCGGCGTAGGTGAGGACATCGCGCGAGCCGATGTCGAAGGCACGGTTGACCGGCTCGGTGATGTCGACGGCGGCGATGAGGTAGTAGAGGACGTCGCGCACGGACAGCGGCTCGATCCGGTTGGACACCCAGTTGGGGGCGGGCATCCAGCGCAGTTTCATCGCGAGGTGGCGGATCATCTCGAACGAGGCCGACCCGGAGCCGATGATGATCCCGGCTTGGAACACGACCGTGTCGACTGCGGAGTCGAGGAAGATCTGCCCGACCTGCGCCCGCGACCGCATATGGGTCGACAGCGACTCCGTTTCGGGATGCAGCCCACCCAGATACACGATGCGGCTGACCCCGGCGCTCTCCGCAGCCTCGGCGACCCGGGCGGCGGTGCGGGCCTCGCGAGTCTCGAAGTCGCTGCCCGAACCCATCGAGTGAACAAGATGGTGGACGACGTCGATGCCGGCCATCGCCTCGACGAGGCCCTTGCCGTCGTCGAGGTCGACCCGATGGACGTCGACGTCGCCGGCCCACGGGACCCCCTCGAGCTTCTCGGGCGAGCGCACTGCGACGCTGACGTGGTGACCGGCTTGGAGCAGGCGCGGCACGAGGCGACCGCCGATGTAGCCGGTCGCCCCGAGCACGAGCACCCGGCGCGGCGTAAGAGTTCTGCGGATGATCTCAGTGTTCACGTCCATGCCGGTCCCCCGCTCAACGTAACGTCATTGAGCCCAGCGTAACGTCATTCGCCTGCGGCGATGGCGTCGATCGCGCTCGGATCCGAGGCGCGCAGGAAGTCCTCGATGCGGGCCGCTTCCTCGGCTTCGCCGATCCCCGCCGAGGCGCGTCCCAGGGCGTAGAGCGCGCGGAGGAATCCGCGGTTGATCTCGTGCGACCACGGGATCGGGCCGGCTCCACGCCAGCCGGCGGCGCGCAGGGCGTCGAGGCCGCGGTGGTAGCCGACGCGCGAGTAGGCGTAGGAGTCGACGAGGCGGCCATCGGCGAACGCCTCATCGGCGAGAACCGACCACGCCAGGGAGGAGGCGGGCAGGTCCGCGACGATGTCGAGGGCCTCCTCGCCGGCAGCCAGTCGCCTGCCTGCCTCGACGTCGGCGTGGTCCTCGGGCAAGTAGGTGGGCTGCGGGCCCAGCTGCCCGGCATTGAGGTTGCCGATGTGCGAGGGGTTCCCGATGGGCTGAGTCATGTGCGTCTCCTTAGTGTGTGTCCGTGTGCGATTGTCCGTCGCCGAGGTGATTCCTCGGTTCTCGTGTCAGTCCGTCTTCACGGCGGACGGTTGGATGGCGTAGGGGTTGGTGCTCAGGGCGCCGAAGATGTCCTTCTTCGCCAGTTCCGTGAGCTGCTCCTTCGACTTCACGCCGGTCGCCCACACCTCGAGGCCCGAGTCGAGCCAGGTGTCGACGTCTGCGGCGTCGACGGCGATCATCGTATAGCCCTGGGACTTCAGCTCCTCGGCGCTCGCGGAGGCAAAGTCGCCGACGAACATCGCGGCGATGCCTGCGGACTTGGCCGCGGCCGCGACCTCGGGGTTCGAGGTCCGCACGATCGTCGATTTCTCGGCCTTCGCCTCGGCGATGGGGGCCAGTGCCTTGTCGGCGAGTTCGGTGGGTTCGATCTGGGGCATGAGCACGGTGGTGCCGGCGAAGCTGTCGACGGTCTCATCCCAGGTGATCGGCTCTCCGGCCGAGTTGCCCTCGCGCGGGGACCTGATGCTCAGGTCGGAGAAGGTGTCGCGGTTGAGCTTGTCGAGGCCGCCGGTCGCACCCATCAGCTCGGGGGCGAGTTTGGGGTCGGCGGCGACGACCGTGCCGTCGCCGAGCTCGGCGAGGGTGGGCGCGGGGAGGTAGCCGAACTTCACGTCTTCGGTGAAGGCGAGCTTCGAGTTGGCGGGGTAGACGGCCGATCCCCCGTCGAGCGCGGCGACGGCCGGGTGTTCGAGGGCGTCGACGGTGAGGTTCTCGCGGGGGGCGAAGGCGTTGAACAGGAGGACGACGATGACGCCGATGACCACGACCGCGCCGGCGATCAGCGGGGCGTTGAACTTCTTCGGCTCCGGGCGCTCGGGCACAGGGGTGCGATCTGCAGTGCTCATCGGCTGCCATCCGTCGTGGTGCCGGCTCCGGTGACGAGGCCCTTGAGGAAGCCTGCACCCCAGCACAGGTGCATGGTGGGTAGGACGAGTCCGAACCAGAAGCGTTCGCGGCGGCCGCAGTCCTTGGCCTTGCCTGCGGTGGCGATGATCGCGGCGATGTAGGCGAAGCTGGGGACGTGGACGAGTGAGGTGAAGCGGCGCAGGAACCTCGGCCACCGTTTCGTCTGCCCGCCCAGCTGCAGGAGCGCTTCGATCAGGCTGGCTGTCATCCCGAGCACGAGCACCGGCGGCGCGAAGTAGCGGATCGAGTTCTTCGACCCGTAGCGGCGGATGAGTTCGGCCCGCCAGATCCCAGTGGCCCAGAACTGCTTGGCGATGTTCGACCAGTGCGCGCGCGGCCAGTAGGAGACCTGCAGTCGCGGATCGAAGCGGATGCGCCCGCCGGCGCCGCGGATGCGCAGATTGAGCTCCCAGTCCTGCCCGCGTCGCAGCCCTTCGTCGAAGCCGCCGAGGTGGTCGAAGACTTCCCGTCGGTAGACGCCGAGGTAGGCCGACTCCGAGTCCTGCGCTTCGTCGCCGGAGTGGTAGGCGGGACCGCCGAGGCCGACGGGTGACATGTAGGCGCGGGCGACGGCCTTCTGGAAGGCGGTCTTTCCGCGGGCGTGCATGAGCCCGCCGCAGTTGGCGGCGCGGGTCTCGGAGAGGACCGTGACGCCTTGGCGGGTGTAATCGGGCGCCAGTCCGGAGTGCGCGTCGACGCGGATGATCACCGGTTGTGTGGTCTGGGCGACTGCGAGGTTGAGGCCGATGGGCGTCGCGGCCTCGGGGTTGTCGACGGTCTTGATCCGCGGATCCCGGGTGGCCATGTCGGCGACGATCCGGTTCGTGTCGTCGGTGGAGGGCCCGAGCGCGATGACGATCTCCTTGTCGCCGTCGTACTCCTGCGCCAGGATCGTCGTGATCGCTTTGGCGATGTGCTCCTGTTCGTTGAGCACGGGCATAATGTAGGAGACTCCGGGGAGCTCGGCCAGCGGCGGCAGGCTGTCCGGGGTCAGGGATTCAGAACGTTTCGACACGCTCTCAATCTTCCCATATCGCGCCTGGGCGTCTGCTCATGGCGCTTTGAGGCTCACCGCACCTTCTCGTACCCGAACCGCCCCAGCACTCTCTCGACAATCCCGGGCTTCGACGCCCTCACGACCGGAGCCGCTTCGCTCGGCACAGTCTCTTCAACCGGCCCCGCCTCTTCCGTGTGCCTCCAGTAGCCCTCGCTCTTCGCAATCGCCGAGATGTCCGGCTTATAGGGAGGGGCGACGAATGACAGGTGAGGACGTTCCCAGGCGATGTGCCGGCGCACGACCTTGGCCGGAGTTCCCACCGCGATGCAGTTGTTCGGAATCGTCCGGGTGACGACGCTGCGGAAACCGATCACCGACCCATCCCCCACGTCAGCCCCACCCAGCGCGACCGCCTGAGCGCCGAACCAGACGTGGCTGCCGATCCGGATGTCCTTGACCGGGTTGGCTCGCAGCCCGGTGTCGACGTCGAAGATCGGGTGGCCGTCGTCGGCGCGGAACTGGTTCTCGCTCGCGATCATCACGTCGTCGCCGAATTCGACGGTCGCCCCTTCGACGGCGCTGACGATGCACATCGTTGTGGTGGTGACGTCTGCGCCGATCTTCACCGTGGCGTCCTGGCCGATGCGGATGTTCATCGCGAAGCCGTGCCGCGCATTGGGTCCGATGATCAGGGTCCCGTTGTCACAGTCGAAGACGACGAGCAGCCGTTTGATCCGCGCGCGAGGGTCGACGATGATCCGGTTGTTCCTGCCGCGGATTGTGATCGCGATGTTCTTGTCGAATACTGTCGGCGATTCAACAACGTTGCCGTCGTCGTCAGAGAAGTCTGCCAGACTCGTGAGCTTCTTCACGCTCGGCAGGCTACCCGCCCCACCCACTCCTCCGCGACTCCGCCCGGACGCCGGACCCGGAAAACTCCAGCTCAAAACCGTCACTTGCAGACAGTCACCTTGTCGCTACTCAAGCCTCTGATCACGTCAGATGCTGTCAACTACGGTCGTTCTACCACAGAGGAAGTCGCAGGACAACCTGTAGCATCGCCGAGAACTCTCGTCACGCCGAGGTGACCCACAGGTCGCCGAGCCGCGGGTGAATGAACACCTGACCGTCGGCCCGTCGCCGAGAAATGCCGCCACACGACCACGGATGAGGACTACATGGCCGTTCAGGAGCACCTGCTCACCGTCGTTATCGAGGCGCCCGCGCCACTGGATCGCGAATCGACCACCTACCGCCGCCTCATGTCGGCACGTCTGCGCTGGGAGTCGGAGTTCACGGTTCGCGTCGTCGAAGAGCCATTGACCACCGCCCTGATCACTGAGCTCTGCGCAACGGTTGGCAGCAAGTACATCGTCTTCGTCCGACAGACTCACCAGATCACTGCGACCTACCTTCCGACTCTCCTCAAGTTCCTCAGCTCGAGGACTGTCTACCTGGCAGAGCCATTCAAGTACACGGGCGCCATTCCCAAGCAGTTCGCGTCGACATCGATCGACCGGAACTACCATTACACCCGCGACACGGATGTCTACGGCGTCGCATTCAATGTCGGTCGCCTCGGCGATGTTCTCGATGCGATCCGCGACGTCGACCGCACCGGCGTGTACCTGGCGTACCGCCTGTACTGGTCCATCAACTCGGTCACTCCGCTCGAAGAGGGCTATTCCGTCTCATCCGACACCAGCTCCGCCATCGGCATCAGCCCGCAGCCGGACGTCTCCCGGCTCGTCCCGCTGATTCCGACTCCGTCGAGCTCGATGCGCCTGCATCTGCTGCGGCACCTCGTCCTGTTCCTCCGCGGCCTGCGCGAAACGGAACGCACCGACGTCACGCTCGATCACCTCCGCGGACTTGTCAGCACATTCGATCTGACGAAGAACCTCGATCTGGCTGAGCACATGCACGCCTTCGAATGCGCCTGGATCCGGTGGCTGGACCGGCCGGATACGAAGGAGCACCTGTTCAAGCAGCTGTCGGACCAGGATGCCTACCTGGTGTTCGATGACGCCCCGCATGATCAGAGCGACAGCAGAGACCGCCGCGACGAAGGCATCGCCCGCGACGGCCACCTCGGCGAATCCTCCGATGTGGTCCTCCACCGGATCGAACTCGGCGAGGAGACCCTGACGGTTGTGAAGTCCTACCTGCCGCGCGACCTCCGTCCGGAGCTGGATTCGCCGGACCACTATGACTTCTACCGTCGACCGATCACCGCGGACTCGGTCATCCTGTTCTTCGACCGCCCGATGCAGGCCGATGACAACGCCGAGCACCTCTATGCTCACTTCACCGCCGAGCACCCCGAGTTCACCCAGGCGTACTTCGCGCTCAATCCCAAATCCCCCGATTGGGAGAGGCTGTCCGCGCGCGGCTTCAAGCTCGTGCCGATCTTCACCCCAGAGTTCTACGAACTCTTCCTCCGCTCCGACCTCGTGGTGTCCTCGCAGATCTTCAACCTGCGGCACCAGGGCAAGACGCTCGCCAACTCGCGATTCGTCTACCTGCAGCACGGCGTCCAGCTCAACGACATGTCGAACTGGGTGGCGTCGAAGTTCTTCGACGTCTTCGTGGCCACCGGCAAGGTCGAAGCCGACTACCTCAAGACCGTGGCCCCGGTCGAGACGCTCAACTCCGGACTCCCCCGACTGCAGACGCTGAGCCGGGACTCGGAGGGCTCACGCGACCTGCTTTTCATGCCGACGTGGCGGTTCAACCTCCATCAGGCCTCCCCCGAGCACTTCCGCGGCTCCCAGTACTTCCAGGCCATCAATGCCGTGCTCACGGACAGGGCGCTGCTCAACTACCTCGAGCGCACGGATCGGACCCTGCACGTCAAACTGCACCCCAACATCGAGAAGCGGGCCGCGCAGTTCTCGTTCTCCCGCCGCGTGGTGCGATCGGAGCTCAGCTACCGCGAGGCGATATCCGCCGCGGAGTTCGTCTTCACCGACTACAGCTCTGCCGTGCTCGACGCCGCTTTCGTCGGCACCCCGATCGCCTACTACCAGTGGGACGCGAGCGACTTCTTCCACGAGCAGCCGTACGAAAGCCGACTCGACTATCGCTCCGAGGGCCTGGGCCCGGTCTTCACCGACCATGCGGAGCTCGTCGTGCACATCACCGCCGAACGCTATGCCGAATCCGATCCGGAGTTCGCTCGCCGCAGCGAACGGTTCTTCGAAGGTGTCGACACCGAAAGGATCAACGACACCATCATCGAGAGGATGCTGAGCCTATGACGAACCCCGCGGCCAAGCTGCGCCGTACGCTCGCGAATCAGGCGAAGCGGGCGGCGTACTCACCGACGGTCCGCAACCTCGCACGCACGGCGATCACCTCCGAGAAGGCTGAGCCCCTGCGCAGGAAGCTCGCCGCCAAGGGACTCGACGGCCACGTCCGACGCTTCACCTCGGAGTGCCTGCCCAAGGGCATGTACTTCGCGAAGCTCAGCATTGACGACTGGCAGAAGTTCAAGGGCGAATCGTTCCAGCTCCTCCAGGGTTCGACCGTCGTCTACGGCAACGAGATCGAACCACCCGCCAAGGGCTTCCCGCTGGAGTACCGGAACATCATCGTGACATCATCCGATGTGGCGAAGTTCCGCCTCTCGATCGACTCCTCCTTCAGCCTGCAGATCGGGCACGGGGCATTCACCACCCCACAGCAGGTGGCCTACGACAAGCAGTACGGCGTCGAGCAGCACGGCGACGTGTTCTACTCGCTGCGCGGCAACACCACCTCACCATCGAAGCTACTCATCACCTTCCCCGGTTTCGGTCCCTCGACGTCGCGCATCTCCTACGCGGTGAGCTACCTCAAGGCCCTCACCGACGCGGACCTCAGCGACACCCTGATGGTCTGCTTCCAGGATCGCTACCTGGCGGCAGGCTCCTACATGCTCGTCGACAACGGCGGCCGGTCCCTCGTCCAGAGGGTCAATGACGTCATTCAGGGCTTCATCGATCGTTACGGTATCGCCGAAGACCAGATGCTCTTCTTCGGGGCGTCGAAGGGCGGCAGCATCGCCATCCAATACGCCGAGAACCACCCCCAGGCGCGTCTGCTGGTCGCCGTGCCGCAGATGAACCTGCGCTACTACCTGGACAAACCCTTCTTCAAGGACAACATCTTCGCCCAGGAAGGAATGCACTCGGTCCCGCAGCCGGAGCGGCTCATCCGCAACTACTTCGCCGAAGGCCGCACGATCGACTACTTCTACACGAACACCGACGAGCAGAGCAACCACTCGCTCATCGAACTCGTCGAGGACGTCCCCGGTCTCTCCAAGTACCGCGTCGACGGCCAGCACGGCGAGGTGGCCCGCAAGGCACTGCCCACGATGCTCGCCATCATGCGCCGGTTCCTCTCTGATCACACGGGTTCTTCGACCACCACAGTCGATGAAGTCCACTGCTTCAATCACGACGGCGCCCGTGCCCTGCAGGTCCGCGTCGATCCGGATCAGACGCCGGTAAGTGCCGCGAACTGGTACCTCGAAGGCACGCTGGGGCGCACGAGGTTCCTGCAGTTCCTCTCCGATCATCACCTGCCGTTCGTCAAGTACACCGACGAACAGCAGAGGCTGCACCCGGAGATCGACGATCTTCGTGGACTTCGCAGCATCGTCGCCTATGACCAATCCGGTGGAGAGTGGATCGCAACACTGCCGCAGACCTATGAGCTCACCGAGGACGTTCTGCCCCGACGCACCCACCCGACCGCGACGCTGCGCCTCGACGCTGAGGGACCCGCCGAGTACGTCATCGTCCGCGACACCAAGGTCAATCGCTTCTCCTACGACTGCCGCCGCGGCACCGGCAATGAGCCGAGGATCGATGTCCACATCGTGCCCGACATCGATGCCTTCGACCTCGCCGAGGTGAGACACCGTACCGATGCCCGCTTCGTGGCCGCCGTGGAAGCCCTCGAGTCCGGTGAGCTCGTCGACCTCATGGTCAACCGGCTGTTCCTCGTCTCCGCCTGCGACTCGGCAGCACTCTTTGTCCACGATCTTTCCCTCAGTGAGCCGGCAACACAGGTGCTCGCCGAATACTCGGCGACCCGCACGACTGTGGCGCTGGACAACGCAGCCGCAACTCCGGTGAGCGTCTTCGCGCAATTGGACCTCGACCCCGCAGAACCGTCTGTCCAGAAAGTCTGAGTTCGCTCTCCGATTTCGTCAGCCTGGACCAGCCCGCTCGAGTGCAGCGTGGTCTAGGCTGATTTCTCTTTGCGGAAGATGAGCACGGTGGCGCTGCTCGCGGCGAGGTCGATGTCGAACTCGGTCGCCTTCGGGTCGTCGCTGGGCCGAGCCGGTCCGCTGTAGGGCACCGACTTGGGCAATGGCGTCGACGGGTGGACCGCGGTGGCGTTCTTGGCTTCGTTCGAGGGCGCGTGGACCTGCGCGGCCTCGGCCACCGTGTACCCCTGCGGTGCGATCAGGGTGACAGGGTTGCCGCCGGAGGTCTTGGCGTCGTTGGCGTTGACGACCGTCGTGACTAAGGTGTTCCCATCGTCCTTGCTCACTGTGTACGCGCTCATGTTTCCCCCACCCTTGACCGTGGTGTCAAGGAAGCTGCCGCCGGTGCTGGGCACCAGCAGGCGCAGCGCGGAGTAATGGGGGCGCCCGGTGAAGGTCGACGACTGGGTCCCGTGGTCGGCGGGATCGCAGACGAGGGACATCGGCGCTCCGCCGAGGCAGGCGCCGAGCATCGAGTGCATCGCCATGCGTTCGACGCCGAGAGTCGCCGCGTAGAGGGAATAGTCAACAGCCCAGAGTGCGGTGGCATGGGTGCGTGAGGCGTCGTTGGTGCCGGGGCAACTGGTCGTCCCGGTCTCCTCCAGCCAGAGCGGGAGGCCGGCGCCTTCGGCTTTGGACAGACCGATGTCGAGGATCTTCTCCGCGCTGTCCTTGGCCAAGGGGTCGATGAGGTTCTGGGCCTGCGGCCCGCGACCGGGAACTTTCGTCGACGAGCATTCGTAGAGCTGATACCAGTGCTGAGACAGGGCAGCCGTGTTCTTGACGTCGGCGTCGAGGAAGGCGTCCATCCACTTCCCCTCGTAGACGTCCGGCCCGATGATGGGCGCGTCCGGGCGCTTAGCATGAATGGCACTGACATATGCCTTGAGCTGCTTGGAGTACTCAGCGGTGTTCCACCCCGAGCCCCGGACGGCACCGTTGGGAACCGACTTGATCGTGTAGCCGTTGGGTTCGTTGCCGATGGCCAGGCCGACCAGGGAGTCGCCGAGGATGTCGACCGCGTGCACTGCCATGTCGGCTCCGCGCTGCGGATCGTAGGCGCCCAGCGGAATGCCGATGGTGACGGTGGAACCGGTCGCGTCGACGAGCTTCTTCAGCCGCTTGAGATCATCCGGAGTGACGACGACCTGTTCCGACTTCGTCGGCTTCTCCCCCGTCGACGTCCAGAACACCCGCCTGTCCAGTTCGTTCCCTCCAAAGCGCAGCGCAGGATCGCCGAGGTGGTTGAGCAGGTCATCGAGGTTCGAGGCGGCCGGGTCGATCCTGGGATCTGCGAGCTCCGTCGACTCGAAGGAGATCCCGATGTTGTCGTCGCGGAATTTCTTGCCAGTGCGCTTGTCGGAGATGTTGATGGTCGTAGGGTCGCCGTTGATTGGGCCCGTGAACTTTTGAGTGAATATTTGTGGGGTTGAAGACTCACTGGCTTCCGTGGATTGCGCATCTGAGCGGTCCTCGAGTGTGCATGCCGACGTCAGAAGGACACACACTGCCATGGAAAGAGTCAGAAAACGAATGCGCACTCGACTTGGTCTCCCGCCGCTTTTGTCAATGGATTCAGAGAAGAGGAACCGTCGGTAGTTTGCCGGAACTTCTTGTACTCCAATCGTCCCATGAGTCCATTGATCCACCGCACTGGCAACCGACTCACAACTTCTCAAGTCATCGGCGGTAACGAGACCGCACTCGGCATTTTAGATTTCTAATCCGAGCCTGAAACTTCGTAGCTGTAGGAGCCGACTCTGGACTAGCAGGACCCTGCGGGATAAGAAGCTAGGCGTCCGAATCGATATGTCCGCAACCCGAACACTGAAGGACAACAGTCAATGAAGTCCGGATCGTCTGCTGCTTCAAGCTCGTCGCTGATCTTGATTCGTCGAAGTTCGCCATTCGTAGATGCTATTGACGATGGACACGTAGTCCTCGTCCCGGTAGTGGAACGGCTGCGGACCCCATTTATGATCCGGTCCTATTCTTACTTCATCGCTTCGCCTCGTGATCACGGTCGCAACTGCAGCTTGTGCAATCCTGCGGTAGCGCACGTACTCGGCGTTGGCCCGGGCCGCCCTATCCGCGAACTCCTCAGATTCAGTTGACTTGGTATTCCGCAACTGGCCGAGCGCTTCAGCCGCTCCCTTCCCGCTGGTAAGTGCGCGCCTGGAATCCCGAGCCGCCCGCTGTACCTTCCGCAACCGCCTACCGAATTTCGCCGCCGCATCGTTCTTGGGGTGCGGAGCTCCGTCGACAGCGCCCGCCCACTCGATGTCCAAGAGAATAGTCTTGTCCCAGATCCCGGCCTTCTTCAGCTTATCGATGAGCATGGAGAAGCCCTTTTGCCACGCCTGAAAATGCTCGTCGGTCCCAAAAGCCACCAAGCGTGCACCTGCTTCTGTCGCTCTCGCTCCAGCACCGCACAATTCGATTTCGAGGGAGTTCGTCATCGCGGTGCCGTCAGGAAACAACCAGAAGCCCCGACGCTCGTCGACCAGATCTATGAGGACAACGTCGATCAGATGGGCCTGCTTGACCAGTCTGTCGACACCGTCTCCTCGAAGATCGCTCTTGACCATGCGTCGCTGGAACGGGGACTCGAGCGCGCCAAATGCGACACCTGATTCGCCATGAGGAGACAGAAGACTCGTCACCGAGTGTCGAGCGACATAAGCGATGACGTTCACATCAGCAGCGAACTCGCAGGTGTCTCTGCTCACGCAAGACCCGAAGATCGCTATATTCATCGTTTGGAATCCCTTGAATGCGTGCCGATGGAGCTTTCATGCGGGGTCTTCGAGGCGCTCACTGATTCCGAATCGTCCATATCACGCCGCTTCTGTCGGTCCTGGTAGCGTTTGTCCGCGACCTTGCGGGCCTGCAAGGCCAGACGGCGCCCGGTGAGATCTCCTTCGGAAGCAATTGCCGAAGCCCTGTCGAGGGGATCGGATGCTCGCAGAATGACTTTTTTGTCGCTGGGTCGAAGCCTCAGAGGGGGTGGACCGGCCTGAGATTTCACCGCGCTGAAGGCTTCCGAGGCGGGTTTGGGCAACGCCGGAAACTTCGCTGGGCTCTGCGGTGTTTCGAATTTTTCCGGCCAGACTTGAGACTCTGCGGAGGCAAGTAGGGGTGTCGCAGTCTCTTCAATGACTTCGGCGTGATCGCGGCGTTTGATATGGCGCGCAAATGCGCGTTCCTTTTTCGTTGCGCGTGCCGCATGACGTGGAATGGGGTTCTTCACCAGTTCCGGTTCGAGGATGTTGATCTCTTCTTTCACGGCGTTTCTGACAATATCGTGGAGCAGCTTCTCAGCGACGTCCTCCTTGCCCTTGGCGACGTTCCAGGCCCACCATCGGTATTTCTCCGCCACCGCTTCGGCGGGGCCGTCCATGAGGATCTCACCCTTGTGCATCCACACAGCACGAGTGCACAGTTCTTGGATCACTTTCGCTGCGTGATTCACCAAAAGGACGGTGCCCGCCTCAGCCAGAAGCTCATCCATAGCTCTCTCGCTGCGCTCGGCAAAAGTCGCATCACCTGTGGAGAGTGCTTCGTCGATGAGGAGGATTTTCGGTCGAGCGGCCAACGCGATCGCGAAGCGCAACCTGGCGCCCATTCCCGAGGAGTATGTGCCCATTGGTCGATGAATGGCAGCACCTAAGGAAGAGAGCTCGACCACATAGTCGAAGGCCTCAGCTGCTTCCTCCGGTGACAGACCCATCGCCAGACACCCCAAGCGAACGTTCTCACTTCCGGACAGGGCCGGTTGCAAAGCGGCGCTCACGCCGAGTAGCAGCGGTTGATAGCGGACGAGAATGCGCCCCCGGTCAGGCTGCTCGACACCGGCGATATTGCGCAGGAACGTCGACTTCCCGGAACCATTGGCTCCGACGACGCCCACCATCTCGCCCTCACGCGCGACGAGATTGACTCCACGCAGCGCCCGGACGGTTGTCTGTCCCCTCCTCCCAAGCATGGCGTTTCCAATGCGTCGCAGACCCTGTGAGCGCTGACCGGGGTCGTTGGTGTTGACCGTGTACCGGACTTGGACGTTTTCAGCAACGATATTGGGAGCTTGGGGTTCAGAGTCGACCATAGCTCTCCTCCCCTCGCCAGAAGAACAGGAATCCGACGATGAGCAACCCGAATGCCCATACAGTGCCCAAAATCCACAACCAAGCTGGTGAGTCGACACCGTAGAGCAGGGAGTTTCTCACCAAAGTCAGGTACGCGTGCATTGGGTTGAACTGCATCGCCGTGAGGATCGCAGGGTAATCAGCCAGACGGTCTTCAATCGAGAAGAAGACGCCCGAGCCGTAGAGCCAGAACCGGCTGACGATGGACATGAAGTTCGTCAGGTCCGGGATCTTGTGTCCGATCCTGGCCAGCAGGCACGCGAGTCCGACGTTGAAGATCGTCTGCAGCGCAATCACCGGGATGACGAGGATCACTCGCCAGGTGATCACTTCGGCAGGAGGAATGACCGCGATGAGGACAAGCATGACGGCCACCGTGGGGATGAAATCAAGGAAGTTCCTCACCACAGTGGAGATCGGCAGGGCGGCACGCGGGAACTGGAAGCCCTTGATCATCTGGGCACCTGCGCGGATCGATCCAGTTCCACCGGTCATGCTCTTTCCAGTGAACTGGAAGAAGAAGACACCGATGACCAAATAGCCAAGAAAGTTCTCAATGCCCCGGGAGGATTGGAGGATAAAACCGAAGATGAACCAAAATGCAAGTACCGAAAGCAATGGGTTGAGGAACAACCAGCCGTAACCGAGGAGATTCTTCCGCGTCGAACCGCTCATCTTGGCACGCGATTCGGCGATGATGAAATGTCGACGGTTCCACAGCGCTGCAAGATAGCTGCGCAAACTGGTTCGCTTGCCGACAGGCACGAGCCCCTCACTGGAGACCGAAGGGATCGTGCTCAGCCCGAGTGGATTCCTGACTTCGCTCGGATTCGTGGGCTCATTCACTTCGCATCAGCTCCCACGAGGTGGGAATAGGTCTGGCCGTACCGTCGGCCGATGTCCTTCCACCTCCGTGTCCCGAGAACATGTTCACGTCCATTCCGTCCAAACTTCAATCTCGCACTATGATCGCAGGCCAACTGCGACAGTGCGTCAGCCAATTCTCCCGGATCTTCGGGGGACACGCACAATCCTGCACTGTCCGGAACGAGTTCTCTCAGGGCCGGCAGATCTGAGATGACGACCGGCCTCGCCAGACCCATCGCTTCGATCGGTTTGATCGGAGTGACCAGCCGGCACACCGGTTCGTCCTTCCGCGGGACAACGATAGCGTCAAGGCCGAGCTGATACTCGATCGCTTCAGCCTGTGACACTCTTCCGGTGAAGAGCGCATTCTCCCCCAACGCTCCAGCACGTTCACGCAGGTCCGGCAAGGCGACACCATCGCCCGCGATAAGTAGGCGCAGATCGATGCCCGTGTCCCTGGCGAGGATGACGGCGTCGACGAGGTCGTCGAGTCCTTCATAGCCCACGATCGAAGCCGCTGTTCCCACCCAGATGCCAGCTTCGGGCAGGCCGAGACCGGCTCTCACCTCGGAGGGGGTACGTGAGATGCTTGCGTTCACGACGGCTTCGGAGACCGAGTTCGGTATAAGAGTGATCGATTCCTCCGGGACTCCGCCTGCGACCAGATGCTCGCGCATGGTCTCACCCAGTGTGATGACGGCATCGGCGGCCTTCGCAACCTCGATCTCCTTGGCCCGCATGAGTTCGAAGCGTTGGCTGGCACGCCGTGCGGCACGCTCGGCCGGAGTGCCGCCGGCCGCCGCCCAAGTCTCCTCCAGGACGCCGCGGACTTCGTAGACCCAGGGCAGCCCGGCTGCTCGAGCGGCTGCACCGGTGGCCAGACCGTTGACATAGTGCGTCGTCGTGTGGAGGATCTGCGCACCGCGATCCTGTGCTTGGGCGACGATCCAGCTTGCCTGATCGCTCAGCCGAGCGGTGGGTGTGGGCAGAGGACGCAGCGGCACCTGCCGCAAGTAGTCAATACCGTCAATGGTCTCGACTGGTCCCGAACTCACCCGTCCGATCGTCACCGGGTAGGAGGGCCGAGTCACGGCAGCCACTCGATGCCCGGCGTCCTGCAGGGTGGCCAGGATCGCATGCGAGCGGTAGGCATAACCCGAGCGCGTATGGGGCAGGGAGTTCGTCAGCACGTGGAGCGCTGCGGGTCGGGAGGTTTCTCCCACCGAGCCTGCTGCCGAGTCCTCTCCCGAGTCATGGGCCGGTCGGGCTGTGACGTGAATAGTTACCTGCGGCCACCAGCCTGGCTGCAGGCAGAGAAGCTCATCGAGGAGCCTCGCTCGGCGAGCTCCAGCTGGCACAGCTTCGATGGCCTCGTTGAGCTGGCCTTTGGTCCAATGGATTCGTGAGCTCAGTGCGGCAGCTTCGGGCAGCGCATCTGAAATAGCTTCAGCCTGCTCGAGGAGGCCGAGGTTCAGTGCGATTTCCCCGAGCAGCCGAGATGGGGTCCGCGAATTTGCCACTAGGTCCTTTGCTTTCGTCTCCTGGCCGAGCAGCCATGCAGAGGCAGCCTGAGCCGCATCGCCGGGGAACCGACCGAGAGCATGACCCGCGAGACGCGAGAACGGACCAGGCAAGCGTCGCGCCAGCTGCATGCCGAAGAACACATGGTCGTCGTTGATATGGGAGAACGTCGTCGAGGTCACATTGGTGATTTGACGGGCGACGAAGAGCAGATTCATGCGACCACCCCTCTGAGGATGCGTTCGTAGTCGTGTCCCATGGTCGCAGCCGAGGCGTGCCGAATCACCCATTCGCGGGGCTCCTCAGCTGAGGAATTGGTGCCGAACTCCGCTCCGGATTCAATGCGTACTCGCATAGTGGTCATCGCTGCTGCTATCGAGTCGATGTCTCCCGGGTCCGCCACTTCGCCTGCGGCGGTGCTGGTGATGATGTCAGCAGCCTCGCCGGCGACGACACCGAGGACCGGAATCCGGCGTGCCATGAGCGAGTAGAGTTTCGAGGGCACCGTGCACTCGTAGGATTCGAGCGGACTGAGGCTGACAAGCCCGGCGTCGGCCCATTCCCAATGGGCTGCGAGTTCCGCTCCGGCGTGCTGAGCGAAGAATTCGACGGGGACATCGTTTTCTGCCGCGGCAGCTTTGAGAGCCGCTGTGTCGACGCCATCACCGACGATGCGTAGACGAACACCCTCTGTGCGGGCCAGGGCACGGATCGAGGTGCCGAGGTCCTGGGAGCGACCGACAGTCCCCACGTAGAGCAGGTTGAGACCAGACCGCGCTTCCGCACGATTCGGCGTGGTGGACTCACTTGGCTTGTCGAATGAGGAGGAGACCACAGGGATCGCGCCCGTTGCGGTCAGCCCTGAGGCGCCGGCGAGTTCTGCGGGCGAGACTCCGCTGCGCACTACTTCAGCGGTGACACCGCGATCCTCCAAACGGCGCTTGAAGCCCTCCGTGGTGACGACCACGACCGCGGCGCGCCGTTGGGCTCGGGTAAGCAGGTCAGGCAGGAGTGCGTGCTCGACGGAGCTCGTGAACTTGCGCGGCAGGTATTTCCCTACGGCACTCGTGACCAGATTCATCTCCGAAATCAGGTCTGGCCAAGCGTCACGCACCTCGGCAACATGGGGGACGCGCAGGATCCGCGACAGGGTGTCTCCAGCGAGCAGATATGGCAACGCAGGAGTCGTGGAGACGACGACATCGGGTTTTGAACTGCCGCGGAGTCGATCGAGGACAATGGACATGGCACCGGTTGCCGACACCGCCTGATCGAGCATCTGCCGCGTCATGGACGAGCCACTGCGCAGATAGGGCACACGCAGGATCCGCTCCCCTTCGACTCCGGCATCCCAGGTGCCTCGGAGCCGAAGGTCCACCCGGCGTCTGCCGCGGCCAACCTGGGAGTCGAAGAATCGGTCACGATCGGGATACGGATAGTGCGGATGGGGAGCGACAGTTATGACCTGGTGACCTGCCGCTCGGAGGTGATCGACGAGTATGCGCCAGCGCCGTTGCGGGGCGCCGACCTCTGGGTAGTAGTAATGTGTCAGGAGCAGAATTCTCATGTAAGCACCGTCCCGGCGTCGTCGCGTTTCCGCAACCACAAAGGCAACAGAACGTACAGGGCCAGAAGGCCGGCCCAGAACACATGTGCCGGATACGTGGTTGCGACATTGCCGCTCAACAGTGTCGGGATGGCGAGAACACAAGCCAGGACACACAGCGCGGCGTGGAAGAGGGACACTCTCCCATGAGTCCAACCTGCCTGCTGGATCCGCTGGTAGATGTGCTGCCGATGCGGCAGAAAGATGTTCTCTCCCCGGAACAGACGCAGCACGAGAGTGAGGCCGACGTCGAAGAGGACGAAGATCATAGGCGCGATGATGACGACGATCGGAACTCCCAGAACGAATAGCCACACCGCGATGACGAACACCGCGGCCCCGATGCCGTAGCTTCCGGTATCGCCCAAGAAGGCCCTGGCCTGACCAATGTTGAACGGGAGGAACCCGGCCGCAGCCCCCGTCAGTGCGAGGGAGAGAAGCATGACGTCGTTCTCCCCGTTCCAGAAGCCGACAAAAGCGAACCATGCGCCGGTGATAATCGTCCAACCGGCGACGTAGCCGTTGAGCCCATCGACGAAGTTCGCAGCGTTGACTACGCTGACGCCGATGATGGTGAATGCGAGGATGTGCGCGATTCCGTGGGTTGAGAATATGGCGATGCAGGCGCTGAATACCAAGGCAAGTATGACCTGCCCCAGCAGACGGCCGATGGGCTGCAGCGAGTCGAGGTCATCATTCAGCCCGATGGTCGAGTAGCACCAGGTGAGCAGAAGGAATGCGACCGGGATCAAGGTGCTGCCGATGCCGAATACGCCGTGCTCGGAGAGGTTCCAGATCATCGCGACCACGGTCGCCGCAGTGATTCCGCAACCAACGGCGATTCCGCCACCGCGTACGGTCACCTGAGTGTGTGATGATCGATGAGAGGGGATGTCGACAATCCCGGCACGCCGCATCAACGGAAAGACGATAAGAGCGCTGATCATTGTGACAGTGGAGGCCACGATGAGGATCACCAGCGACTGGAGAGCCATCAGTGGGCTACCCCGGCGTCCTGCGATCCGGAGCCATCCTCCGAGGCAACGATCTCCGCGCCCATCTCGCCGGCCTCGATCCCGATGGTCCCGTCGACGATCCGCTCCAACTCGCCAATCAGTTCCTCCCGATGAGCATAGACTTTTGGGTCACGGGCGGCGTTGACGATTTGCCTCAGTGCGTCGATGTCAATCGGCAAGATCGACACCTGAGTGATGAGCGGGTGGTTGGGACGCCTGTCGGCTTCGTCCGAGGACAGGAGCGATTCTGTGAGCTTCTCTCCCGGCCGCAGTCCGGTGTAGACGATGTGGGCACCGGGATGCCCAGACAGTGCGATGACCCTTTTTGCCAGGTCGTCGATCCTGATCGGCTCGCCCATATCGAGCACGAGGGTCTCTCCCGGACTGCCGATTGCCGAGGCCTGCAGGACGAGTTCACAGGCTTCGTCAGCCGACATGAAATAGCGAGTGGCCTCTGGATCCGTGACCGTTACCGGGTCCCCGGCGGCCACCTGGGCGACGAAGGTTTCGAGGACTGACCCTCTGGAACCAAGGACATTGCCGAAGCGCACAGACATGTACTTCCGACCTGATTGTGCCGCTACAGAGGCAACCGCTCTCTCGATAGAGTACTTCGTTCGCCCCAAGACTGAAGTCGGCCCTGCGGCCTTATCCGTCGAGATGTGGACGAATGCTTCGACGCCGTTGGCGACTGCGGCGTCGAGCAGGTCGAGGCTCGCACCGATGTTGGTGCGTACGGCCTGCTCTGGAAAGCGTTCGAGGAACGTCAGGTGTTTCAGTGCTGCAGCGTGGAAAATGATGTCGGGCTTCACCTCGGCGACGAGGGCTTCGATGAAACCTGAGTCCCGCAGGTCACCCAGCACGAGGTCTTCGCTCGTCAGCAGCGCAGCACCTTCGAGTCCGAGCTGAGTGGCGTGCAAACCGGACTCGTCGCGGTCGGTCATGATCAGTCTGGCTGGGTCAAAACGAGCCACCTGTCTGCACAGCTGGGAGCCGATCGAGCCTCCGGCACCGGTGACGAGGACGACCCGGCCAGCGATTTCCGACGAGATATCCTCGACATTGGTTGAGACCGGCTTACGACCTATGAGGTCCTCGAGGCTGATGTCGCGGAAGTTCCGGTGACGCAGGTCGGCCATGTCGTGCGCGTCCGGGGCCGGACGGAGGTAGTCGGATTCCTCGAGGTTCGGCATGATCTTGATTTCGACCGGGCGGGAGTCGAGAGTCGACGCGATGCCCTGGAGCACCTCCGGAGGAAGATCCGAGATCGCGACGATGATCACACCGGCACCAGTGCGGTCAACCTGATTCGCGACATCCGAAATCGGACCGAGAACCCGGGTGCCGTTGTAGCGCAAATGACGTTTGCTCGGGTCGTCGTCGAGAATGCCGACGGCAACGTATTCGTTGCGGTTATCCTGTTCGATCATGTCCAGAGCGAGCATTCCCTGATCGCCAGCCCCGACGACAAGAGTCGGTCGAGATGACCCTGAGGTCGACAGAGTGCGCTGACGCAGGTTGCGGCGGACCCAGTTCTCCAGGCTCTTGAAGACGACCATCATCGCACCGGCAGCGATCGGCACACTGGTGGGGATGAGAAGCCGACTGGCAAAAACGAACTCGGCGACCCACATCAGCCCAACTGCCAACGCCACAGTCCCGATGATCGCCGTGAACTGGTCGGTCGACCCGCGACGATACCGACCGCGGTAAATCGCGAGCGGCCCACAAACGAGGAAGACTATAAATCCAATGGCCGAGCACACGATCGTCCCGGGAACATTCACCAGTTCCATATGGAAGTCGTAACGGACCAGCGTCATCGCAACGACAAGGAAAGCGAAGACGATGCCGTCGCCCAGGGACAGAACGAGCGCCCTGATACTCCCGGGCAGTTGGGCGCGTGAGGGCATGGGCTCTGAGTTGCTTCCCACAGTCCTCTTTTCGCTCGGATTCAGCGCCCTGACAAGCAGATGCGTTCACGGCTCCGCCTGTATCGGTCAGACTCCGCCGAGCGCTATTCAACTTCACAATTGTACTATTGGCAGTGCCGGGATACATACATGAGCATCGGCGGCACTGTTCCGTTCGTCTCCGACTCGCTCGCACCGGTAAGCCTCGTCTGCTTCAGAGACCGGTTCGAGCTAGAAGACTGCCTGCTACCATGCGATCGGGTTCTGCGCAGAGTGGAGCGCAAATCTCCAACGAGAGGAACACACCGTGGACAGGATGCCGCTTCGCACACTGAGAACTGCCCTCTGGCATTGGCGCAAGGGAGGGATTTCCCAGCTTTCAACCTGGAGGCGCCGCCGTTCGATCACTCAAGGATCGGTGGAGCCCTCGGGCCGAATTACCGCGGGCAGCTTGTCGAACGAGATTTTGGCCGAGCTCTTTCCTCCCATGCCAGTCCCGCCACGGACTCCGGTGTTCGACCATTGCCGTGTAGGTGTCATCCTCGATGAGTTCTCTGCGCAGAGCTTCGGCTTCGAATGGTCTACAACCGAACTCTCGGCTACGAATTGGTCGAAGGACCTCGACGGCCTTGACTTCGTCTTCATCGAGTCCGCGTGGAACGGAAACTCAGGCGACTGGAAGTACAAGCTCACCGGACCTTCCGGTCCTAGCTCGGAGATCGTCGAACTGCTGGCCGAGAGCCGGCGTCGAGGCTTACCTATTGTGTTCTGGAACAAGGAAGATCCGCCTCACTTCGAAGATTTCCTACCTTTGGCGAAACTGTGCGATGTCGTCTTCACCACTGATTCTCGACTGGTCCCCGAATACCAGGCTCGCTTGGGCCACGACCGGGTCACGGTTCTGCCATTCGCAGCCCAGCCCGCCATTCACAATCCTGCACGACCGGCCCGGGATTTCGCGGAGCGAGACATTGCCTTTGCTGGCATGTACTTCGCTCATAAGTATCCAGAACGCCGCGAACAGATGGAGATGCTGCTTGGAGCGGCCGCCAGAGCTTCAGCACGGATGGAATACGGCCTCGAAATCTACTCGCGCTTCCTCGGCGAGGACGACCGATATCAGTTTCCTGGCAAGCTCGCCGAACACGTCATCGGATCGCTTCCTTACCGGAATCTGCTGACTGCTTACAAACACTATAAGGTCTTCCTCAACGTCAATTCCGTCGTCGACTCGCCGAGCATGTGCGCGAGACGGATCTTTGAGATCACCGCGGCAGGAACTCCCGTGATCACAACTCCCAGCGCTGCTACGAAAGAGTTCTTCCCCGCAGACGAAGTCCCACAACCTGAAATTCAGGAGGACGCAGAATACGTTCTGCGTGCGTTCGTGCGTAGTAAAGAACTCAGGGATCGGGCTGTTCATAAAGCTCAACGGCGCATATGGGGTGAGCATACCTACACCCACCGCGCCCTCACTGTGATGGATTCGCTTGGGTTGTCCCACAGCAACCCACTCCAGGCCTCGATTTCCGCTGTGGTGGCAACCAACCGACCGCAGCACCTAGGCGAGGTCATTGCCACTCACGCCAAACAGATCCACGCCGACCGAGAACTAGTTCTCGTGACACACGGCTTCGAAGCTCCGCCGGATTTGGCAGCCCGCGCTGCCGATGAGGGGATTGAAAACCTCACGGTCGTCCGTGTGGAGGCAGCCGAACCACTGGGAACCTGCCTCAACCTCGGAGTTGCCGCAGCCTCGGGAACGATCGTTACGAAAATGGATGATGACGACATTTACGGTGCCGACTACCTATCCGATCAATTGGCCGCGCTGTGGTACTCCGACGCGGACCTCGTCGGAAAGCAAGCCCACTATCTGTATCTCCGAGGGCGCAATGTAGTCATGTGTCGATTTCCGGAGCGAGAGCACCGATACACCGACCTCGTCATGGGCCCGACATTGATGGGACGCAGAGAACTCTTCATTGAGCATCCATTCGCGGAGAGAACTCAGGGGGAAGACACCGAACTCCAACGCCGGTTGGTAACTGCCGGTGCGCGTATCTATTCGGCCGATCGATTCAACTTCGTCCAGGTGCGCGGCGATCACTCGCACACATGGTCAGTCGACTCTGATCACCTCCTGGCCAATAGCGACGTCCATTCCTTCGGATTCGCGCCTGAGCATTACTGCTTCTGAGCAACGCTGAGTAGGTCTCGGATGATAGACACGCTACGTTCGGCAGATTGACCGTCTCCATAAGGATTGCTCGCATTTGCCATGGCGGCGTATGCCGATTCTTCGTCGAGGAGCTGCGCCACCTCGGCAACAATGCGGTCCTCCGCCGTGCCGATGAGCTTGGCCGTGCCAGCGGCCACTGCCTCCGGGCGCTCGGTGTTCTCCCGCAGCACCAACACCGGCTTGCCCAGACTAGGGGCCTCTTCCTGGAGGCCACCGGAGTCGGTGAGGACGATGTCGGACCGTGCGATCAAGTGCGAGAATTCCCCATATCCCACGGGTTCTATCGAAATCACATTGTCGAGGTCGCCGATTTGCGGCGCAATCGACGCGCGGACCTTCGGATTCCTGTGCGCAGGCCACACGATGACCAGATGGGGGTAGGAAATCGCGAGCCGGCGCATGGCATTGCCGATGCGCACCATGTTCTCACCAAGGTTCTCCCTCCGGTGGGTAGTGACAAGGAGAACTCGTCGACCGCCCTCGTCGAGACCCCTGAGCTCGGATGCAGTGAGCTTCTCGGGACGGGACACGGCCCATTGGAGCGCATCAATGACGGTGTTGCCGATGACGTGGATATTCTCGCGGCGAACCCCCTCGCGGAGGAGATTTTCACGGGACACATCGGTCGGGGCGAGGTGGACCCGAGCGATCTGCGAGACGATCTTCCGGTTCGCCTCCTCCGGAAAGGGAGAACTCATATCCCCGCTTCTCAGCCCGGCTTCCAGGTGAATGACCGGAATCTCCCGGTTGAATGCCGCGATCGCTGCACCCATCACAGTGGTCGTGTCGCCTTGGACGAGAACGGCGTCGGGCTTGTGCTCGACGAGCACGGCGTCGAGCTTAGTGATGACGCTTCCGGCGATATCGTTGAGCGTCTGACCATGTGCCATGAGGTTGAGGTCGACGTCGGGGGCGATGCCGAACACCTCATTGACTTGGTCGAGCATCTCGCGATGCTGAGCGGTGACGACGACGATCGGTGAGAGCGCCCCGTCTTCGTCGAGAGCCTTTATCACCGGGGCGACCTTGATGGCCTCTGGACGAGTTCCGTAGATGACCATGACCTTTGGGACGCCTGACGGCAGATCAGCACTCACTCAACCTCCTTGGTCGTGGCGGTCACCGCCACAATATAGCAACAGGAATCTTCTGGTTTCCGCGTCTGTCAAATTCAAGGCGCCACGCCCCGAAGTTTCATCACGTTGACGTCATTCACTATCATCTCAGTTGTTGCTATCTTTCCGGCACTCGTCTGCAGTGCTCAGGTGGAACAGATTCCACCTCGACTCACCAGTCTGGAGCACAATTTGATGAACCTCCATCCCGGAAGCCTTCGCCCGTCGGTTGCAGTCATCGGACTCGGATACATCGGATTGCCAACCGCAGCGGTCCTCGCCAGTTCAGGGGCGAATGTCGTCGGGGTGGATATCAACCAGCGGAACATCGACGTGATCAATGCGGGCGAAGTGCCCTTCGTGGAACCGGATTTGGTCACCACCGTTGCTGGCGCCGTGGCTCAGGGACGACTCAGGGCCACGACGGAGATGCCTCATGCCGATATCTATATCGTGGCCGTTCCCACTCCGTTCTCCGATGGAAAGAAGCCGGATCTCTCCTACATCAAGACTGCTGGTGAACAGATCGCTCCGCTGCTCGCAGGCGACGAACTCCTCATCCTCGAATCGACCTCCCCCCCGGGCACGACCGAGTTTCTGGCTGAGACGGTGCTAGCTGCACGTCCGGATCTTACGCTCGAGCCTGATACGGCGAAAACTATCTACTTCGCCCACTGTCCCGAGCGCGTGCTGCCCGGTCGAATTATGATCGAACTGCGCACCAACGACCGAGTTGTCGGCACGCTCAACGGGGATGCCGGCGAACGGGCTCGGGAGCTCTATCAACTCTTCTGTGAGGGTGAATTCCTCATGACTGATGCACGAACCGCCGAGATGTCGAAGCTGACGGAGAACGCATTCCGCGACGTCAACATCGCCTTCGCCAATGAGCTGTCGATGATCGCAGATTCTCTCGACATCAACGTGTGGGAACTCATCGAACTGGCCAATCATCACCCCCGAGTGAACATCCTGCAGCCCGGACCAGGCGTTGGAGGTCACTGTATTGCCGTCGACCCCTGGTTCATCGTCGCGGCCTCACCGGAAAGGTCGTCACTCATAAGGACCGCCCGTAAGGTCAACGATTCGAAGCCCGAATTCGTCCTCGACAAGCTGCTCCTCCAAGCACGTCGCATCGACCACGTGAAGATCGCAACTCTGGGTCTCGCATTCAAGCCGAACGTTGACGATCTACGCGAGAGCCCTGCCGGCCACATTGTGGGCCGCCTGGCCGACGAACTACCGGACGCTTCGATCCTGGCCGTCGAGCCGAACATCGAAGAGCTGCCTGCGGAACTGGCCGCGCGGGACAATGTCACGCTGGAAGAGACGGTTGCTGCCATCGGGGCCGCCGACATTGTGCTCCTTCTTGTTGACCACAACGAGTTCGTCCATCTCGACCCTGCGCTCCTGGCGCAGAAGATCGTCCACGATACTCGTGGAGTATGGAGTTGAAAGATTCCGCCGCCCTCTTTGACACCGAGTAAGGGGGAACGGGTGACAGATGTCGGAAGCGAAGTTGCCGCGGCTCTCCTCGTCGGGTGTCTTAGATGCAATGCGGCTGTTGTATTTTCGGCAGGCCGTTGCCGTATGCTTCATACGGTGACGACTACGTTAGCATCCGTGCGCGCGAGCGCGCAGGAAACCGTCAAGAAAGCGCACCTATGAACGTACGAATTCAAGAATCGGCCGACGTCGACCCAAGTGCTCGCATAGGCGAGGGATCCTCGATCTGGCATTTAGCCCAGGTGCGTAATGACGCGCGTCTCGGCACGAACGTCGTCGTTGGTAGAGGTGCATATATCGGATCGGGTGTGCAGATCGGCGACAACTCGAAGGTCCAAAATTACGCGCTCGTTTACGAACCTGCGGAGATCGCGGACGGCGTGTTCATCGGACCGGCAGCTGTACTGACCAATGACACTTTTCCACGCGCGATCAATGCGGACGGCAGTCAGAAGGATGCGAATGACTGGGATGCTGTCGGCGTCAAGATCGAGCAAGGTGCATCCATTGGTGCCCGCGCCGTGTGTGTCGCGCCGGTCCGAGTCGGGGCATGGGCCACAGTTGCCGCCGGTGCTGTGGTAACTAGAAACGTTATGCCGCACGCACTCGTCGCCGGAGTACCTGCACGTCGCATCAATTGGGTCGGCAAGTCCGGCCTGCCTCTCAAACAAAACGACGCCGGTCTGTGGCTGGATACCTCCACAGGTGAAACTTACCGAGAGATAAACAACGCAGAAGAACTGGAGAAGGTCACAGAATGAGCGATGAGTTCATATTGCCAGCGTCGCCGATTATTGGTGACGCCGAGCGTAAGGCAGTGGACGCGGTGCTCCAGACGGGCATGATCGCGCAAGGGCCAGAAGTCGCGGCCTTTGAAACTGAGTTCGCCGAGCAGATAGCCAAGACGACCACTTGCGTAGCAGTGAATTCGGGTACTTCCGCCCTCCACTTGGGTCTTCTCGCAGCGGGCATCGGACCGGGCGATGAGGTCATCGTGCCATCTTTCACTTTCGCTGCCACTGCCAATTCTGTCGCCCTCTCGGGGGCAACACCGGTATTCGCCGATATCGACATCGATTCCTTCACACTCGATCCGGAGTCAGTGAGAAATAGCATTACGGCCCGCACCAGAGCGGTCATGGCGGTCCACCTGTACGGGCTGCCCGCAGATATTGCGGCACTCCAGGCTGTCTGCGATGAGAACGACCTGCTGTTCTTCGAAGACGCAGCTCAGGCCCACCTTGCTGAGTTCAGAGGCCAGCACGTAGGGACATTCGGGATGTTCGGAGCCTTTTCGCTCTATCCCACGAAGAACATGACCTCCGGCGAAGGCGGTATGGTGTCGGCAACCGATGAGGAACTTTTGCGACTCGTTCGTGTTTACCGAAACCAGGGTATGGAACGACGCTATGAGAACGAAGTTGTCGGGTTCAACTACCGCATGACCGACGTGCACGCAGCTATCGGTCGCGCTCAGTTGCAACAAGTGGCTGAATGGACAGCCGTCCGTCAGTCTAACGCTGCTGCACTCGATGATGGCCTGGTAGGCGTCGTGACACCGCCCGTGCCGGAGGGGCGCAAGCATGTCTATCACCAGTACACGGTCCGCATCGATGGCGCAAGCGCAGACGACCGTAATCAGATTGCCAACGTACTCAAAGACGAGCACAATATCGGGACAGGTGTCTACTATCCAGTGCCGAATCACAGATTGCCGTCTCTGGTTGATTTCGCGCCGGAGCTCGAGCTACCGACGACTGAGCGAGCGGCCGAGGAATGCCTTTCCCTGCCGGTCCACCCCAGACTCGGTAAAGGCGATCTCGAGCGCATCGTGAATGGCGTCAACTCCGTCGTACGGGCAGGAGCGTGACATGGGCAACTTGAGAGCCGGATTGATCGGCTTAGGCATGATGGGACGCCATCATGCTCGGATTCTGCATACCTTGGAGGGCGTCGATCTTGTCGCTCTAGCGGACTCCTTCGGTGATCCACACGGCGTAGCGGGAGACCTGCCGGTGTTTTCCGATATTGATTCGCTGATCGAATACGGTATCGATTACTGCGTGGTAGCTGTACCAACTCATCTCCATTATGAAGTCGGTAAGAAGCTGGCTGCTGCTGGAGTGCATGCGCTGATCGAGAAGCCGCTAGCAGGAACGTACACAGAGGCAGTTGAGCTCGCCGAACTCTTCGAAGCCGCAGGGTTAGTTGGGGCGGTTGGTCATATCGAGCGCTACAACGCGTCGCTGCAGGAATTGCGCCGTCGGTTGAAGTCAGGTGACCTCGGCGATATCTATCAAATCTCGACCAGCAGGCAGGGACCGTTCCCACGCAGGATCGCGGATGTCGGCGTGGTCAAGGATCTTGCCTCTCACGATATCGACCTCACAGTTTGGGTAGCCGACTGCGGATACAAATGTGTGGCCAGTCAATCACTGCACAAGTCGGGGAGGGAGCATGAAGACATGGTCGCCGCTACTGGGCTGTTGAACAACGATGTGACAGTGAATCATCTCGTCAACTGGCTGACGCCGACGAAGGAGCGGCGAACTACAGTCGTTGGCGAAGGTGGAATGTTCGTCGCCGACACCCTCACCTCCGATCTGACGTTCTACGCAAATGCGTCAGTGAACTCGGAGTGGGAGGAAATGTCGCACTTTCGCGGCGTTGCAGAGGGGAATATCACCCGGTTCGCCTTCCCGAAGCCAGAGCCGCTGCGGGTAGAGCACGAATACCTCCGCGATGCGATCATCGGCGACAGCACTCGCGAAATTGTCACGTTGCAACAAGGAGCTGAGGTGCTCCGAGTGTGTGAGGCCATCCTCGAGTCCAGTACAACCAGAACAACTGTCAACCTGTCTTGAACGACGGAGAGAAGAAGAGGCACAGATCGTGAGAATCAGCGTCATCGGACTCGGGAAGATCGGCCTTCCGCTTGCCGTGCAATTTGCATCCAAAGGGCATGACGTCGTGGGAGTCGACGTCCAGCAAGGAGTCGTCGACTCAGTGAACGCCGGAGTTGAGCCATTCCCAGGGGAATTCGACCTGCAGAGGAAACTCAGCGAATCACGTGAGGCCGGCACTATCCGCGCGACGACCGAGTATTCGGATGGAATCCCCGGGAGCGACGCCATCGTCATCGTTGTTCCCTTGTTTGTCAACGACGAGACTTGGCAGCCGGATTTCAAGTGGATGGAGAACGCCACTCGTTCGCTAGCCGAACATCTCTCCCCGGGAACCTTGATCTCATACGAAACGACACTTCCTGTGGGCACAACTCGCAAGCGATGGAAGCCGATGATCGAGGAAATTTCGGGACTCATCGAAGGTGAAGACTTCTTCCTTGCATTTTCGCCCGAGCGCGTGCTCACTGGCCGTGTTTTCGAGGACCTGCGCAAGTATCCCAAACTTGTGGGCGGCCTCGGGTCAGAAGGAACGCAACGTGCGATGGACTTCTACCGATCCGTTCTTGACTTTGACGAACGACCTGACCTGGCTCCCGAAGTCAACGGCGTATGGAACTTGGGCACGGCAGAAGCCGCCGAAATGGCGAAGCTGGCTGAAACTACCTATCGCGACGTCAATATCGGGCTTGCAAACCAGTTCGCCCAGTTCGCGGAGCAGAACTCGATCGATATTTACAAGGTTATCGCGGCATCAAACTCGCAGCCCTTCAGCCATATCCATCTACCTGGCATCGCCGTCGGCGGCCATTGCATCCCCGTGTATCCGCGCCTGTACCTGTACAACGACCCGCAAGCGACCATTGTGCGTACCGCTCGAGAAGCCAATATGAACATGCCGGCACATGCTGTGCAACTGCTCGAGGGGGAACTGGGTGACCTGCAGGGCAAGCGCATAGTGGTGCTTGGCGCTTCTTACCGGGGCAGTGTCAAGGAGACAGCGTTTTCCGGCGTATTCCCGACGGTATCGTTGCTCAAGGAGCGCGGCGCGATCGTATCTGTGCACGACCCCATGTACGGTGACGATGAGCTTCGAGCATTCAATTTCGAACCCGCCCAAGTCGGGGATGTAGCCGATGGGCTCGTGCTGCAGGCGGATCACCCAGAGTATCGTGACCTCAATGACGATTCATTCCCAGGAGTGCGAGTGCTGGTGGACGGACGCAATTTGACTGACGCGGCAAAGTGGCGCGGTGTCCGGCGGTTGGTAATCGGTGGCGGCGAATAGCCCTCATCAGCAATCGAACTGTCCACAAACAGTGAGACGGCACGTAGCCGACTGGATAGTCGAGATGCGTAGCAAGATGATTGATCTGGTCCCTCGCGGGCGAGCTACGCACGGTTCAAGTGAGCGCCCACTTCTGGTGCTGGCGGGTGTGGGGCCAGCTCAAGTCGTTCTAACTGAGAGCGCCCAGACTGCTTGGAAAGAAGCGTGCGCTGTTGTATGGCTGAACCAGCATCCGAGCACGTCGGGGAATGCTCTCCGCACCACAGCAAAGAACTTGCGTGCGACACGCGCTATTGCAGTGGGGTCAGAAGCTGTATACGCGGTTCGAGAATCACTACCAGATATGCCAATCGAGGGCGTGTTCCTGCATCACGAACTCGACTTCCGGTTTAGCAACAAAGTTCGTCAGAATCGGCTCCTCGGCGCCTTCTCGTCTTGCGATCGATTGTGGTTCGATAGCACTGTTGCCATGGACAAGGCTTGTGCGCACGGTTCGGATCGGCCGCATCTTTTGGCTCCCCGTCCGATCCTGTACGCGCAGCAGGTGGAGAGAACGGCAGCAGCGTTCGTCGCGATTCTGACGTCACATGAGCAGCAATCTCCGGCTGAAGAACGCATTTCACAAATTTTGCAAGACGCGATATCTCAGGCCGGCGGGAGGTCAGAAGTTTGCCCGGCCGACCAGCTGTATACCGAAGATGATATGAAGCTGGGAAGGAGCTGGAGCGACGCGGTAAAGAGCCGCGTACCGCGCGGGATTTCTCATGCGGTACTCATCGGCAAGGGTGGACATCACTTTTTCGCGGGGGCCGCACTGCTCTACCAATCGGTTGAAGTCTTTGCTGAGGCGACTATCGAGAATACTGCGGTGGCACGCCGCCTGCAGCTCGATGAACAACGGATAGCCCGCGGGGCTGCGCTCGCTGAGCGGGTTGCCACTGCTGTGCGAGACCACGAGACGGCACCTGAGAGCAGTGGGCTATCCGTTCCCTCCGCCAGTGAGTTTCGGACGAAGTTCGAGGCCGCCGCTGCTAAAGAACTTCCCGATTGGCACGAAGAGACCGTCGTCGACATTGAGCAACACGAATTCGATCTGTTCTTCTCTACAGCGGCAATAGAAAACCGTAATGACGGTGCCCGTCCGCAACGGATTAGAGCGATGTCACAGGCATTCGAAGAGCCCGGCGTTCCTCTTGTGAGAATGACTTCCAACCTGAACTTGCTTCGTCGAAGACTGCACGGCGCTATAAACCTCGTACGTTTAGGGGCAGAACCCCGCTTCGGGTACGGGGAGAACTCGACGGCTCCTATGCCGCTGGAATCTCGAGTCGCGCTCAGGGAAGGTGTACGTGAACTACGGAAATGCGGGCTCCGGTTCGCGTGGTACGTACGAGATTTCCATTGGCTTGACCCTAACAGTTCTGTTTCCCAAGCTGGAGATGGTCTTGACGAGTTGCGTCAAGCCGGCCTCGCGGAGCTCGAAGATATGAGGGATCTCGCGGATATAATGTACGCTCCCTCAAGGGAAGCGTCGCGCATGTTTGATGAGCTTCTCCGCAGGAGTTTCGACGGGGAGACCGTTATTTGGAAACCACTACCTCCCGGCATCGATTCTTCAAATTGCTTGGGGGCTCCGCGCTCTCACTCTGCACAACACGGAGCCCTCCACGTTTTTTACACCGGTGGGCTCGGCGGCGTCTACGAGCTCCGGACAGCGATGAAGGCGTTGGCTGACTGTGACAACGAATGGCAATTGCACTTGACAGTGCGTGCCGAGGACGAAGCTGTCGCGCGTCAGGTGACCTCGCACCTGCCGCATCACAGGGTTCAAATCGAGTGCGGCGAGTTCGCCAATCTCCCCGCGACCGAGGGCACGGCAGTGGGCCTGGCGCTTTTGGACTCGGAGTACGGCTTTGCCAGCTTTCCGCTCAAGGTGCTGAGCTACCTCGAGAAGAGGATTCCGGCATTGGTCTATCGAAACTCTTCCCCGGCAGGTCTGATTGAAACGTACAGGGCTGGAGCAGTCGTCGACCGCGCAGCAGAATCGGTCACGACTGCACTCAATACATTCGAATCGAATTTCGGTTTGGACGAAGCGGACTGGACAAACCTACACGAGAAAGAATCATGGAAGGCCCGCGCGGCAGTCGTAAGGAAAGACCTCCTGGAACAGCCTAACGCTAGGCTTACTGATAACATTTCATACCAAACCCCTGGACGAGAGGCCGCTTCATAATGCGCGTAGTCAGCATCGTCGGTGCCCGCCCCCAGTTCGTGAAGCTTGCTCCTATAGCTCGAGTATTCGAAGATCTGGGCGTGGATCACAAAATCATCCACACTGGGCAACATTACGACATGAACATGTCAAATGCCTTCTTCCAAGATCTGTCCATCCCCGATCCGGATGTACACCTAGGCGTCGGTTCCGGCACCCACGGGGTCCAAACAGGTGGCATGCTAGCGCAAATGGACTCGGTTTTAATGAGCTTCCAACCGGATTGGGTACTAGTTTACGGCGATACTAACTCCACTATCGCAGGGGCGCTTTCTGCAGTGAAACTCCACCTGCCCCTTGCGCATCTCGAGGCGGGCCTCCGATCATACAACCGGAGCATGCCTGAAGAACACAATCGAGTGCTCACAGATCACGCAGCGGACGTCTGCCTAGCCCCATCTGCAACGGCGGCCCAAAATCTTGCAAAAGAGGGACTGAGTGAACGCACGGTGTTGGTGGGAGACGTCATGGTGGATGTCTGTTACCTAACCAGGGATGCGGTTCAGAATTCCGATGCTCCAGTGCCTGGCGTTGAACCAGACGAACGCTTCCTGATCGCCACAATCCACAGAGCTGAGAACACTGACGACGCAATGCGTCTCGAGACGGTTCTAAAAGCCCTACGTGATCTTCCCCTTCCAGTTGTGTTGCCTGCACATCCGCGTTTAGTCGCAAAAGCTGCCGAGTTCGGAATACCGCTCAACGGAGGAGCACTGCGTCTCGTCGAACCGCTGAGCTATCCGGAAGTTGTGAAGGCAGTAGTTGCAGCAGTAGGAGTTATTACGGACTCGGGAGGTTTACAAAAGGAAGCTTTTCTTCTCGGCACGCCGTGCACGACCCTTCGCACCGAAACTGAGTGGGTGGAAACGCTAGCTGACGGCTGGAACGTTCTCGATCCCGATCTCACTCGACTGTCCCAAACCGCAACTCGTCCTACGGGGGTAGAGCAACGCAATTCCCCATATGGACAAGGAAACGCCGCGCACGCAGTTGCAAACGCACTGATCGAGCACCACTAAAGTGCTCCTACAAGCCGCCTCAAATTAACGACGAGGGCCCAACGCCCTGAATATACTGCGTAGACCTTTACGCAGGTTGGGTAGATTCTCATAAACGGAGAGCAGCCTGGGCTCGTATCGTGCCCAGCTATCGTCTGCTATGAATCTCTTGGCGCCTTGCCTATAAAAAACAAGATCCTCATCAGAAAGACTATTAATGGCACATCCGATTTCCGCGGAATCAAGATTGGCAGAGACAATAAGCCCCATCGAAGCGGCCCGAATACGCGACGCCATTTCCGGCAAATCGGTAGCAAGAATAGGCACCCCCGAAGCCGGGAACTCCCAAAGTTTATTGGGTGTACAGTAGCGATGGTTGAGGCCGGTATCTTCGTATGGAATCGCCCCTAGGGCGGCCCCCGCGGTCCAAAGAGGAAGCTCAGGTTGCGGCGCGCCGGGAACTACGACAACTCTGGCGTGCGTCGATGCTTGATCGCTCAATTGAGAGGCACGCGCGCGTATCGAATTCTCGAGCTTTCCCCATCCCATAAAGACCACCGACCACCGTGCGTCCAGTTGGCAAGCGACTTCCAATAGTGTGGAGATACCCCGATTCTCTGCGAAGCCACCCTGAAATAGCAAAATGCGCTGATGGGATTCGAGACCCGCCGCTCGATGCAAACGTCCATCGTACACCGGTACACCCGAAAAACGAGACGCGTTGGGAATGAGAACAGCGGAAGGCAGTTCCGGGTATCGACCGGCGTAAAAGCGCGCGATGCTCTCGTTGAGAGTAATGAACGCGGTGACGAGCGAAGCGTTCTCCCGAATTATACGCGGGTTGACTATCCGTCGCACGTCGTCGAGCCCAGCTAAGTCCTCATAGATCTCGTGAGCGTCCCAAATCAGCGGGACCGCGAAAGCATCTTTGTAGCGGGTTGCGGCTGTCAAACACACATGATCATGAATGTGAACTACGTCCGGACGCATTACTTCGCGAACACACTCAAACACAAGGCGACCTTGTTCAGTGAACGACGCCCAAACCTTGTTTTCTCTGGAGGGTGCAAGTCCACGCTCCTCAAGGAACTTCAAAACGTCAATTTTGCCGCGGCTCACAAGTTGAACCGGCGTACCGTCATCGAGACAAAATTTTTCGTGCGAGTTTGCACTCAATCCAAAGACATGCACATAATGCCCTGCAGCCTTCAATGTCTGAGCCTGTTTGATTACACGGGCATCATGACGAACTCCGTTGTGTACGACGATAGCAATTTTCATTCAGGCGCCATTCGAAGAGTTGAGATCATATCAAGGCAATCTAAAATAGGTCGGAGTGGAATCACAGAATCACTGGTGAAACGATCCATCCGATGGTGATCGAAACTGCATTTCGCGGTCTCATATTTTTTAAAACTGCTGACTGACACACCGCCCTTAGGACAGCTTCCAGGTGATGAAACGAGTTAAGAGCATGACAAAGGCAAGTTGCCGGAAACGCCCCGAAGTTCATGTACCCAACAAAACGAGGCCCGAGCCTGTGCCTAGAACTCTAAAATTTGAGCTAACAAACACGTACGGGCTCCGGGTCGGGGGCGTCGTCGATCAACTTCCGAGTCGCATCCGGGCCTATGTTGAACAGAGCGTCAATAGCCGAAAGCCCCGGAACGAAGGAATCCGTATTCTGCTGAGGATAAGGCATACCCTCGAAACCCGTGTAGGTTAGTTCTATATCAGCAGAACTGAACGTTTCGTGTTCCTGATAGTTATCCCCGCCATGTCCCGAAAGGTAGCACGAACCACCTACACCACGCACGAGGTCAACGAGCCTCTCATCCCCCTTACTGCTCAACTCGTACTTGGACGATCTTACGGTAGGGGTTGAGATATCCAGCAATGAAGCCACGTGAGAAATAAGCGCCTGGTTCAGTTCGGACAGACCGCTTTCAGAATGACGTTTTAAGGTTGCGGTCAGCTCCGGCATCAAATCTTTGTAGAACGAACTGCGCTGGTAATTGTGTTTCAGGGTACCGAGATGCTTAGCGATCCATTCATCGCCGACAGTCGTCATATGGTTGATATATCCATCATTACGATGGACAGGGACGCTCAACCATCGCGCCTCGCCTTGGACTAGAACTTTCGAGCGATTGAAGTATCCCCGGCTTGGCGCCAGAACGTCATCTAGGATGACGAAAACATCGCTACGGCTCATTTTGTAAAAATAGCCTAGCCAAGGAAGAAAGTTCGGCTGGTGCACCCCGACAGTAACTAAATTCAATGCTCTCTCCAAATGAATATATTCCGTATCGCTGGAAGCCTCGTGGTACCCTTGGGTTCTATAAAACCTGTATGACGATTCGTTGAAGGCAGGTGTCTTCAAGCCAACCTTGAGAAAGCCGTGCGCACGCCCGGTGAGCTCGACTTCCCGAAGCAGTCGCGCTCCCAACCCACTACCGCGGTGCTGCGGGCTGACTACTAACCTATGAAGCCAGAGTGTATCTTCTTTGGCTGAACACAATGCATAGCCAACAATTTCACCATCGATTTCGGCAGAACGTGATAGCTCCCATTTTTTAGGCAGATCAACCGCGTAAGCTTCGTCCTCCCAGGACATCCACTCAATATCCGAGTCAACAGCGCGTAGCTCTTGGAGGCGTGAATTTAGCTCTTCCTCCCCCAGAATAGCAATATGCGTCCCAGCCATTGGTCAGATCACGCCGCGATAAAGAGTGAAGGCTTCCGCGTACTCATGCCCAATCGTGACGCCACGTGAGTGGCTGAGGCCCCGAATAAACCTCTCAGTGATGTAGGGGCGGTGACGCTGCGACTCGTATTCGGCTAGCGCGGCCACTTTACGATCCACGTCTATTTCATCCAATTTGACGATTAAGTTGGCGTCGAACGAAATATTGTTCCATGGCATCTCGTATCCCAAAATCGTCCGCGCCTTAAATGCACGCATCGCTTCGGCAGCGACCACGCCATGATCTTGGTGCAGATCCTCACGGGTGGGGCAAAATACGGCTTCAGGGTCAAGTTCTCGATTGAGTTCCACCATAGCTTGCAGTACTGCCTGTCGGTGGTCCGCCAGGAAACGAACTGGAAAATCCAGAACCCTAACCCTTTCCTGAGATATCCCGAGCACTTGAGTAGCTCGCATTACTTCAGCACGCAAGGTCCCTGGTTGCACTCCTTCGGGGAGACTCTCATCACAGCTGCAAAAGGCAACATAGTAAACCTCATGACCCTCACGGATCAGCCTTGCAATAGTCCCCCCGCAGCCCAATTCCCCATCGTCCGTATGGGGCGCAAGAACCAGGACCGTCGAATTCTTCTGAAACAAGTGTCTACCTTTCGTGGTCTACCCGAACAGGGCCGTCACCAAGACCGTAACGATTCGAGAAGTAATAGAACTCCGCACCAGAGATATCTACCGGAGCAGGGTCATCCGATAAGAACACGGCCTTTACTTTCACGCCTCGGGACGTTAACGTTCTCGTTATACGTAAGAATCTTTGATAACGGGAAATATCCCGAAATCCTATGAGTGTAACTGTCTGCGGATTACCCAGGAATTCGATAAGATCTTCTTCGCCACTTTCCCAGGTCAACGTGCGCTTTGCCTCTAAAGCATAGCGCTTGAAAGTTTCTCTGTCCTCCAGCACTTTGATTATTGCTTCAACCCACTGGTCGGTCGTTACCTCTTTTAAGGTTATCCCAAACCGATGCCGTTGTACGAGGTCCACGACATCCGGCATCGGGGGCGCGATGACCGGCAAACCAGCGGTCAAATAGTCGAAAAGCCTGTTGGGTAATGCGACTGCACCATTAGGGTTACTGACGTCGCTTGTAATCAGACCGACGTCGGCATCCGAAGCCAGAGAAGCCAGCCTTGAATATTCCACAAAGTCGAAGAAGTGAATCCTGTCCGCTAGACCAAGCTCGCGTATTTCCTCGTGAATCTTTTCTTCATACTCGGCCGGTTTCAGCTTAACAAACGCGGCTAAGTGCACGTCTTCAGGTAGCCTTGCCAATGCACGTATGACCGGTTCGAAACCCACCACCACATTGCCGCTAGCAAACAGAAGACGATCATCGGGTTTGAGCCCACAGTCTTCTCTAAGCTGGTTGGCCGGGCGGGAGTCCTCGAACCACCGATAGTTGGGAAGCACGTGCACCGGCGGACCAAATCGAGTGAGTGTCTTCGCCAGCGCGTGACCTACCGTGAGTATACCGTCGGCAGCCATTAGAGATCCGAAGGCGGCTAAGTTTATCAACTCCAGAGTCGGTGGATGAACACGCGGCGCCAAAGAGTGCTTGTGAACCTCGACGTTTTCAACTGAATCACAGAAAACGCGGCCGCCCTTCAGGCGCCTCAACGAAAGTCCCGCGGGCACAGTACTTGGAAGCAAGCAGAGATAAGCATCTGCTCCGAAATCTACTTCGGATTTCGATATTTCATCAAACAAGAAGCCCTGTCGATATATGCCGAAGTATCTTCGTGCCGCGTCGTAGAAAGAGGATTTTAGAATCAGCTTCTCTCTACTTGACGCAAGCTTGTCTTTATATACTTGAGTACGTTCTTTTAATGTATCTTTTAGCTGGGCTGTTCTTTCATTAGCTTGAACTACTTTTAAGCGCTGCTCTTGCACGCTAGATTTTAGCTTTTCAATTCGCTCGGAGGAAGTTGCCAAGCGCTCCTTGCTGGTTTCCTTAATTCGAGCAACGTTCTCGTTGGCTCGCACTACTCGTGACTGTTGCTCCCGCACACCTTCTTTGAGTTTTTCGACTTGCCGCATGGAAGCTGAAAGTCGAGTCTCGGTCGCGGACAATCGTTGTTTAAGTAACGATTCGCGTTCCTGTATAGTCTCAAGCTGATATTCGAGTTCCGCCACCTGCTGACGTGAAATGTCTACCGGTGGCGCCACTTGGTCCGTTTGCACCATTGTGTAACCCTCCCGCGGCGGGAGACCCTCGTCCCATTCTGTCGGACTGAAGTCTTCTCGGGTGTTCGGTGATAGTTCCTGGTGTCGGATTGCGGCGGCTGCATCCTCGACACCTCGTCTCCGGCTCCGCTCATGTCCAACTTTACTGCGACCAGCTTGATCCTCGTCTTCGAGTTCAGTTGCACCGGGAAAATGTGTTCCGACTCTGTCAGAATGGATATGCTCTGCCGCGCTCCGACTTCCGGGCGCGGTAGTATCCTGCGGATCCCCCGCAGGTCGCCGGCCTGACGTGGTCGGGGAAGTGATTTCACTTTGTGGATCGCTTGTTCGATCCCGCTCTCCGAAGAAGAGGTGGCGGCACCAGGCGCCAAAGTCCAATTTTCCCATAACTGTTCTAGTTTATCAGAGCCGTTACTGGGCTGGACCCACCATGAAAGCTATGCTTTGGCCGGCGCCGTCGCTGAAGTCTCAAGGGGCGAAGCAGTCGCTAGGATTGCAACTGAAGACTCCCCCACTTGTACGCTTCGTGCGATGGGTATGGTGAGCTGTCCGGCTGGTTGGGGGTTGGACCTACGCTTGGCCGCATGGTGACCGAACATCATGTCTTCCGTGTTGTAAGTGAACCGTGAAAGTACGGCGCTTCCGCGCACTGACACTTTCACGACGTGTAGGTCCTTCGGGGCCCCTCGGTTCGGCACCCGGCTGGCTTCTATCCCCACCAATGCCGCTGGCTCATCTAAGCACACCACACGCGCGTGGTAGTCTCGTGCGCATGCAGCTGTCCGGAGGAGCGTCTTGAATAGCAACAAAAGAAGTGCACTCGATCAATACGTCGCCGGGCGTAAAGCCCTAGAATCCGGCGACCTAAGTACAGCGCTAGACCTCATCGCCGACGCTGTTGCAATGAGCCCTGACAATTTTGGCTGGAGGACCACCCTAGGCCAGATCCTAATAGAGGCTGGCCGTACCGATGAAGCGGTCGCGGAGCTAGACCGCGCAGCTAGAATTGCGCCTGAATCAGCGAAAGTTCAAATATTGCTTGGCCGCGCACTAGCAGCATCGAAGAGTCCCTCCGAGGCAGCTTCCGCTTTTCGCAAGGCAGCTCAGCTTGATTCCAAATCCGTGATCGCATGGGAGTCTTTAGGGCGCCTTGCCCGGGAGCAAGGGGAAACTGAAGTCGCGAGGGAGGCGTTTGCGAAGGTCCTGGTGTTAAGACCCGATCATGTGCCCGCTCACTTAGCGCTCGCGGAACTCGCTGCCCAAGGTGACGACCGCCATAGCGAAGCACATCATCGCGGCATCGTAGCTGACCTGAAGGCAGACCATGCGCCATCTCAAGTACTGTACGCTAACAGTTTAATGAAGGTTGGCCGTTATGCCGAGGCGAGAAAACGGTACCTTCGAGTAGCTGAAATCCGCCCGGATAATACCGCAGCCAGTGCGGTTGCAGAGGAACTTACACGTTGGATAGCCAATGGACGTCCGCAAGGTGGTGTAGTTTCGGTCGACTATTACGATGCTGTGTATGAAAGCTCGATTCGGTACAGCAAAGACGGATCCGAGCTTGACGATGCAAAGCACTTTCGGTTAATTTGTGATTTACTCGAAGCTGAAGGGACAGACGCAGTCCTCGATTTAGGATGCGGACCCGGGCAGTTCGCACAGTACCTAAGGTCGCGCATGTCAATACCCTATATTGGTATTGATTACAGCCCGATTGCCATCCGGTCCGCCTTGGATCGGAGTATCCCCGGCACTGATTTCCACGTACTGGACATCATCAAAGCCGACCTTCCACATTGTTCTCCTACCACCTCTATCGTGTGCACGGAGGTTCTTGAACACGTGCTCGAAGACTTGTCACTTATTGAAAAATTTCCCGTCGGAATCCTTTGTTACTGTTCAGTTCCGAGTTTTCACACGTTCGGTCATGTCCGTCATTTTGAGAGCCAGTTAGCAGTAAAGCAAAGATATTCGCAATACTTTGATGACTTTTCGATTTCTGAGCTGCCGATCGGAGTTGGGAAAAATAGGCTTTACGTTTTCAGTGGGCGCAGGAACTCAGTTCCCGCGGTTAATGCTTCGTGAAGCCAGATTGATCAGTTTCCGCGCTATTCGTTAGGTTTGCGCCACCTGGGACGCTTCCGCTTTCCCGACCCCGAATTATATAGCATCAGGCTTTCTGTTTCTGAACCGCTTGGTCCTTTGCCGTTCGTTCCGGGTCGCGCCTGTACCGTGTACGTCATGATCGGCAAGCTGAAATCATAGATTCCATTCTTGCAACGACCGCCATTAAAGAAAGTTGCTGGAGAGCGAAAGTTCGGCTCTGCCGACGTCGTTCCGCGACTTCTTGCCGGTCTTGCAGCAGGCTTGTGACTGTGGAATGTATCGCATCGGGTGATGAGTAGACCAGAGGCATATCAGCAATGACGCTTGTTACTTCGCTTCGCCCATCGGGGTTGGATTGCTCGTCGGCACTCCCAGTAACAAGCACGCAACCCGCGGCAAGCGCACGCAGCCCACTCGCAGTTGGGAGATCAGCGGAAAGCGAGTCGATGATGATGTCGAAGTCGCTCAAGTCTGTTGAGGTGTTCTGGTTCTCAATCTCGATGACGTTCAATTCTGGCCCCACGGCGGAGTGCAAACTTTCCAATGCAGTGCGCTCGCTCGCTGATCTCCGTTGATCAGCAAACCACCCGAGTCGCAAGGGCTCGTGAAGAGGGCGGTCGTTCCGGTTGCCCACAGCAAGCGGAGACGGAAGGAACGTGGATACGTTGCCCAGCGACCAGCTCGACGTCAGACAGTTGGTCATAACGCGGCGGTCGTTTGCACCAATGCTTTCACGCAGCTCTACAAACTCTGAGCGGAGCCGATCCGCTTCCTGATCGGAGATCTCGTGCAGCCAGTGATACGGGTGTCGGGCACGCAGGCGGTCAACATCGAATACGGTCTTATTGGCGAGCAATCGTATCGCCGGCTTTCCGGACATTGAGAGGATCCCTGTGGTCAGCGCCGGGGACCAGCTGTCGACCAAGGAGATCGGGTTCTCATAGAACACACCTCGTAGTCGCGCAGCTTCGTGCCTCCAGAAGTCGAGAAACCGCAGACCATCTTCGGTGAGCACGAACCGGCCGTCAGTGAGGTCCCCGCGGATTCGCTTAAGTTGCGGTAGAGCGGTTAAGACGCTCGTTCTCTTGCCGAGAACCTCAAAGGCAGGACCCCAAGCCTTCTCAGCTCCACCTTCTCTGCTGAAAACTGTTACTGGCTCCTCATGCCTCTTCGGAGGCTGCACCTGACGATCGTGCGGCGAGAGATTTGCCCAGATGGACTCCAATCCGGGAACATCCGCCTCCCACGAGTTCTCAAGGATGATTCCGTCGGTGATCTTTTCCTTGTATTCCGAGGCATGTGCCAGCACGTACTTCAGCGTCTCGGCCATCGCTTTGGAGTCGCCACTCGGATAGATTGCGCCGAAGCCCAAACGCCGCACACGCTCAGCCTGAGCGCGCATATCACTGACGACCACTGGCAGGCGAGCGTGGAGATACTCGGACACTTTTGTCGGAGCAGCGGCTTGATGTGCAGCGCTTGGCAAGAGCGCACTGATACCTACATCAGCCGTGGAAAGGAACTTGCTGACGTGTGAGGCGGGAACATAGTCGAGGAGATGAAGCCGCTTCTGTGTCCCGAGCCGTTTCGCTTGCTTTCGAAGGTCTTCGCGGAGGTCGCCGTCGTTCTTGCAGAGGACGGCGACATGCAACTCCGGAAACAGAGCTTGTGCTTCCAGGAGTGTACTAACACCGCGCTGGGGGGCGATGCCACCGGCGTAAACAGCCAGCGGAACATCCGATGCAAGCCCCACTGCACTCCGTACATCTGTGCGAAGAGTGTTCTTATCAGCTTGCGTTGTGCTCGGCAGGTTTCTGACGACTGTCGGGGCCTCGGCGAGGCGGTGGCTTCGCCGAAGCAGCTCGGCGATTTCGTCGGTGACGGTCAGTACAGCGTCTGCCCGCTGAATGCACTCAGCCTCCACCGCAATCCAAGCCTCCTGTTGCTCGACCGGGGGAGGCAAGTGTTGGGTCGGAACATATTCGTGTGCGTCGTAAAGCCACAGCACGGGACGCACTCCCGGCGTCTGCGCGGCCCAGCGGGAATACTGTGCAGCTCCGGGGAGCGGGTGCCTGTCATGCACATGCACAATATCGGGTTCGAGCGCTTTGAATGCGTCGAAGAAGGTAGTTTCATAGTCGACGAGATGGGGCCAGAGTGTTCGCCAGGATCGCCCGAGACGCCGGCTCGCTTTCACACCCGCTTCTCGACTGCGGACTACGCTGCGGTGCGCCAGGTAGGCAGGCCTCTTGAGAGGCTTCCGGAGTCGGTTGATCTGTCGCCGTCTCCACGCTAAACGATCTTCCCGAGCCGCGACTGCTGCAGCGATGCGATCATGGTTTTCGTGTCCTATGGGCAGCCTTACGACAGGAATGTCACCATCAATAAACGAAACCTGCTGAACGGTTCGGCGGCGCACGCCCACCACGGTTACCTTGTATCCGAGGTCGCGCGCAGAGATAGCTGCCTTCTCTACCCGTGAATCACCCACCACAAGGTTTCCCACCGCCATAACAAGGTGTGGTCTGAGGTCCTGGCCTGAGCGATCCGCTGATTGATGCATAAAACTCATTCCACCCCGAGAACGTCGAACCATCGATTCAGTATTCGGTCTCGATCCCATTGCAATGACTGCCGGCGTGCTCGTCCGGCGGCGTCAGCCAACTTATTGCTGTTGTTGAGGTCCACGATCCTCTGAGCAGCCTCATCGGCGCCTTGCACGATCCACTCTCGTCCGAAAATCTCTTCGGCCCCCGGCCGTTCCCAAATTACAGGGACTGCGCCACTCGCCATCCCTTCAACTGGTGCAAGATGAAAGCTCTCATTGTGGCTCGGGGACAGGATAAAGCCAACTCCCCTGAGCCACGACGCGATATCTGGCGAGAACGATTCGAAAACGACCCGGTTCTGCAGGTGTTTACTGTTGCGAATTCTTGCGTAGAAGTCGAGGTATAGTTGCCGCTGCAACGGATCGCGCCACTCGTGAGGATAGTCCCAGGGAGGGCGACCCTTGATGCGCAGCATGTACCGCTCGTCAGATTCGAGTAAGAGCTCCAACAGGTCAAGCGCCCGGTCTGGACGTTTTCCATATCCAACAATGCCAGCCATACCGAGTTGAAACTGACTCCCCGCAAGCTTCGGTCTGTTGAAATCATCGCTTTCGATCATATTTGGAATGACCGAAGTCTTTTCAGGGGCGAGCTTCAAGTTTTCAACTGCGATTTGACGATATCGTTCGGAGACGAAAACCCAATGATCGACCCCGTCAATCTTCAAGGTTTCCAACCATGGACCTCGGAGTTCAAATCCATGTAAACGCACGACAAGTTTCGTCCCCGGGTTCTTATGCTCAGCGTGCCAGACAAGTGAAGGTCCTGCCCATTCGCAAAATACGACATCGGCATCGGCCTTCTTCTGAATGCTCGAGCTTTCGTCATGAGTGTGCAGACTTGTCCATCCGTCAAACTGCAGATCAATATCAGCGCGTTGCCGCAGGCCGTCAACTAGCTCTCCGAGAAATTTGAAGTCGTGGGAACTGATCACGATTTTTGTCCCGTTGTCAGTGCGCGGTATCGACCTTGCACCTCTCACCAAGTACCGTTTGAGTCGCGTAGCAGCGGCAGACATCGAATATTCCGTCGCAACCTCGCGGGCTGCTGCGGCCGTGAGAGCTAGATCCGGTGCGATATTCGCGATGCGATCAGCCACTTGTTCGACCGAAGCGTCGCTTCCCACGATCAGGGGATAGTCTTCTCCCCAAAGGGAAAGATGATCTGCAGAGACATTCAGCAAAGGCGCGGTTTCGCACGCGGCATACTCCAGTGCCTTGGTAGAAACTTCAAGGCTTGCGTCAAGCTCTGCGCTACGCCAGCCGATGCCCACGTGCGCTTTGCTGATCTCATGCAACACACGATTGCGATCAATTCCGCCTAGCCACGTTACGTGGCTGTCAGGATCCTCATGCGCAGCGACAAGTGCTTCGCGCATTCCTTTCGCCCACGTTGGATCTTGCTCATGGTGCTGGAACTTGTCTCCCACTACGACTAGTTCTGCGTCCACGCCACGACCAGCAAGTGCTCTTGGCAGATCGAGCATTTCGTATGTGTGCCACGGCTTTGCCATTTTCCCTGCATAGATCAAGCGCAACCGTGTGTCAGCCGCAGATGAGTCACGTTCGAACGCCTCGTCCGGGATCATAGGAGGCATCAGTAGTGTTTTTCCTGCCGCAGCGGGTGCCACGGCTTCGAGGTACGAACGAGCAGCCTCAGTCTGGGCGAACATTCGCCGACTCGCCGTCGCTACGCGCTGTAGCCGTTCCGACTGATCGTTTGAAAGCTCCTCGATAGGAAAAGGCAGATCGGTGATGTATGACCACAGAACAGACGCGGTCTCAGTCTTCTCGCTGAACGCGAGACAGGCGGCAAATCCGCGAGTGATGATCACATCGAAGTCGTGCTTTTGGCGAAGTCGCACGGCGCGACTCGCAGCCTGATTCGGTGACAAGTCGGGGTCGCGGTCAGCCGGCATATGAATCTGCACTTCAGGATACCGATCTCGGAGCCGGTCCAAGACGCGGCTCTCAATGAATCGGACTTTCGACAGTACATGAACTTCGTGTCCACCTGACGATAATACTTCAGCCAAAGAGGCCAGCCACGTGGACGAACCATCAATCAACCTAAGATCAAGATCAGCGTAGAGCAAGATCTTCATCGTCGCTGTGTCCCTTCGCCGGTGGGCGCGTGGGCTTTAGACGCTGATATAGCGTCGATAAGGGCAGAGTTGACGTCATGCCCCCAACGAGTAGGCGTGAGCCCGTTGTTACGAATTCGGACGTGTGCCAAGTTCTCGAGGGACGCTGTAAAATGACTCGGCACGTCATCGCCGTGAACCACTACTACGATCCCCATTTTCCGAGCCGACATCACGATAGTACGGAGCTCCTGGAATAGACGTGTTCTGCTTGCGTCCAACGCACCTCGCCAAGGAGTCTCGGACAGGGTATCCAAGTCGATCACGAAATACGATGTGGAGACCGACAATGCTGCCTCACCCATTCCTGGCGCAACCCCAGTTATCGACCCCACCGATTCCAGGCTCGGAATGAGGCCTTGTCCGCCGATGTAAGCGATTTCCCTCCGCAGAGCAGTCTCAGCCGCAAGTAGTACCCGTGCGAGATTGCGCTCACCTGGGTGATTCATATCCTGCGTTGCTGCGTCCCGGCCTGCGATGTGCATTCTCGGGCGACCCTGAATTGCGTTCGCGGGGATTGCCCCGGGTGCGAACACGGACCGTTCGGTCGACTGCGACGGTGCCGCATGCCTCTCGTCGGAACTCAAGGGGGATGCCGCGACTCCCCCATCTGCAAGCTCGCGAAGATGCGCCAGGACCTCACGCATTTCGACCGATGTTTTGACAACCGAACCGCGGATATCGTGGACGGGCTGAGTGCGATACTCCACCTTGCTCACCCGATTGTCGACCTTGATCAGCTCTTGCAACAGGGACCGATGTTGCCTTCGGGACAAAACTACGTGGACTCCGATGAAACCCGCTATGACGCCTAGGGCAAGCGCCAAGCCGAATGGTTGATAACCCAGGGCTGGCAAAGCCACAAGGGATAGCGCTATCAATAGCACCAGCGAACCGCCGATGAGAGCGACTGTCTTCTTATTCAAGGCACATCCCAGTGACAATTTGCTCGGCGACGCCCTTCGTCAAGACAATCGTTGGGATTGTCTCGTAATGTCGTCGAAGGTTGCCATTCGGACCGATTGGGCTTTTCGAACTGCGACTCGAGGGCCCCACAAGATGCAGCACATTGAGTTCTACTCGGCTCGCTTGCTCCATGGTCATCTCTCGGTATTCTGCCTCAGCTCAACTACCACTATAAACGAGGTGACGTTCGCTACCGAACGCCCGAACCCCGTTCCTCATGCCTGCGGAACCAACCCAACTTCCGCCGCAAGCCCAAGCTCCTCCCACACCTCCGGGTCGTGAGTCGCGCTGTGGCTCCAGAACAGCCGGTCGATGAGCTTCACGTGCACGTTGGGGGCGCTGGGCAGGCGCTGCGCGGTGCGGGCGACGGCGAGGACGATGTCGAACTTCAAACGGATGTCGACGACGCGGCGCACCTTGTCGAGCATCTGGCGGTGGTGGGCGTTCACCGGGGCGCTGAGGAACACCACCTCATCGACCGAGACCCCCGCATTCACCGCGCGGGCGAGGACCTCGCTGCCGTAGCTGAATGCGAAGACTGTGTGGAGCGCATTCCCTCCGCCCGCGGCCACCGCCCAGCGATGGAACCGTTGGCCCGCGAGATTCCGCTGATCCTCGCTGAGAGCACCGGACCAGGAGAACTCCTGGCCGTCGTCGTAGAGGTCGGCGCGAACGTCACGCTGAATGAGGGTGTGGAAGTCGCCTCCGGGGTACCACCAGGTGTCCTTCCAGTCCCAGGTACCATGCACCATCGTCGAGACGCCCGCCGTCCGCGCGTGGCGTTGCACAGAGGACGACCCTGCAGCTGAGCTGCTGTCCGCAGGGTCGATCACCTTCGGCTGATACAGGAACGGCGCCAACGAGATCTCGCGCACGACAGCGTCCCCAGACTCCCACCCTTGGCGCACGCGCAGCTCGGCCAGATCACGCAGCGTTCTCACTACTTGATCCGGATTATGCGTCCTCAACGCTCGGTCGAGTGGATCCTCACACTGACTCTGCCAGTCGCCGCCAGAGCCCTGCCAGCCGTCATCAGACCCCTGCCGGTCACCGCCGGACCAGGTCCAAGGCCCCTCCGTCCAGCCGAACGGACGATTGACACGCTCGACCGAATGAAGCGAGGTGAGTAGCGCTGCAGCTGCCGTCACGGATTCGCGCTCCAGGCCGCTGCTGAGTCCGGCGGCGAGCAGCGCCAGTCGCGCCCGTGGTGTTCCCGACTCCTGGAGATCGGCGAACGCCTCCCGACGGAGAGCGGAGCAATCGGCTGCATAGGCATCGAGCAGCCACTCCACCTCACGGTTCTGGTGCTGCGGCGTCGTCAGGGTCTGCCGCGCCGCCATGAGGTCGTCGTCGAGTCCCACGCTCGCGAGGCTACCGTCGGGCACAACCATGTCCGACGAAGCACCATGGGTGTTCGGCCCCGGGCCGAGGGCGGCCATCATCGCGAATCGGGCAGCATTGGTGCCTTCGTGCGCGGAAGTGGGCTCGATCGACTCGCGATCGGCGAAGACCTCGAAGCTCTCGACCACCTCGGCGCCCTTATTTGAAGTTCTCGTACTCCTTGACGACGTCCTCCGTGGGTCCGTCGGCGCGGAGCACACCCTTCTCGATCCAGATCGTGCGGTTGCACGTGTCCTTGATCGAGCGCATCGAGTGCGAGACGAGGAAGACGGTGCCGGCGTTCTCGCGGATCTCCCGGATCTTGCCCTCACTGCGTTTCTGGAACTGCTTGTCACCGACGGCCAGCGCCTCGTCGACGATGAGGATCTCGTGCTGGACGGCGGTGGCGATGCCGAACTTCAGGCGCTGGGACATGCCCGAGGAGTAGGTGCGCATCGGCATGTCGATGAAGTCGGCCAGACCGGTGAACTCGACGATGTCGTCGTACTTGGCCTCGACCTCCTCCCGGGTCATCCCCAGGGCCAGTCCGCCGAGGATGATGTTGCGACCGCCCGACAGGTCCCCGATGAGGGCTGCGCCGACGCCGAGGAGGTTGGGCCTGGCACTGGCATACACCGCACCGGAGGAGGTGGGGGTCAGCCCCGTGATCGTGCGCATCAGGGTCGACTTTCCGGACCCGTTGCTGCCGATGATGCCGATCGACTCGTTCGCGTGGGCGATGAAGCTGATTCCCTTGAGGGCATGGACCTCACGCAGCTCGCGCTTGCGCTGGAGGAATCCGCTCGCCGTGCCGAGCGCCAGCTTCTTCCCCGTCGCCAGGGTCTTGTACTTGACGTGGACCTCGTCGCAGATGACGACGGGCGGATCGGTCTGTTCGTTGGTTTCGGGCGCTGCCATCTCTGCCTCACTCATCGCGACCGTACCTTTCCTCGGCCCGCCAGAAGAACACGAAGCCGAACACGAACACCACCACTGCCCAGACGGAGAGGTTGAAGAAGTACTCATAGGGCACGGTCATGTTCTTCATGAGAATCCCACGGCTGATGGCCAGGACGTTGTTGAGGGGATGCCAGTCGGCAAAGGGCTGCCAGCCGGGCGCGACCTTCTGGATCATGTCGTTGAGGTTGAAGAACACTCCCGAGGTGTAGAAGATCATGCGGGAGATGAACGGGATGACCTGGCTGAGGTCGCGGAAGTGGACCGTGATCCGGGCGAAGATGAATGCAATGCCCTGATTGAAGACCCAGAAGATCAGCACCAGGGGGATGAAGAGCAGCCAGTCCCAGCTTGGGCGCGATCCCCAGATCATGGACAGGATGATCATCAGCGCCAGCGTCGGCATGAAGTTGAGGAGGTTCTGCAGCACCGTGGCGATCGGCAGCACGATACGCGGGAACGGCAGCGACTGCACCAGTGATGCGTTCTGGATGATCGACTTCGCGCCGCCGTTCATCGACGAGTTGAAGAATTCGAGGGAGAACACGCCGATGATGACGAAAGGCACGAAGTCATCAGGCCTGGCGCCGACGCCTTTCATGATGAAACCGAAGACGAGTCCGTAGATCAGCGCTGAGAACGAGGGACGCAGGACGACCCAGAGCATGCCGAGGCGGTTGCGTTCGTTCTCGCTCTGGATCCGGTACCGGGCCAGAGTCAGGGTGAAATCGCTGCGCTGCCACAGCTCCTTGACGTATTCGGGCAAAGACGGCCGCCCACCCACTCTTTCGAGCCCGTGCTCGGCAGCAAGCTTGGCCATATCCATGAATGAAAGGTCTCTCGTCGGCGACTGGTTACGAACAAAGGAAGTCTATGCGATCGCTCTAACCAAGGCTCACAGTCGGCTGTGAGCCTTGAGGTCGAATTCTGGGTCCTCGATCTGCGCCCTCGTCGGAATGTGACCACCGTCCAGTACGCGTCGCGCGGCGGCCTGCATCGGCGGCCAGCCCAGCGTTTCGACGCCGATGAGCAGAGCGTCCGGTTCCGGCCCGGCGAAGTGGAAGACCTGCATCTTCTTCCCGTCCGGTCCCATGCGGATGACAACGTCCCCCGCGTCAGGTCTGGTCAGACCGGCGGTGAAGACCTTCTCCGGGCCCTGGAAGCTCCAATGCCACGGCACGTCGGACCACGGCTGCTCGGTCTCGCCGGTGAGCAGCTGGACCAGAAACTTCCCGTGGGTCTCCGCCACCGGCTCGCACGCCCACGGGTGGGCCAGGGCATAGGGACCCGCGGTCACCCGTGCGCAATCCCCTGCCGCCCAGACCCCGGGATGCGATGTTGCCAATTTCTCATTCACATCCCAGGCGAACTCGGGCACGTCCCCGTTGATCGGGATGAGCTCGGGCCGGGCTCCGACGCTGGTCACGAGCAGATCGTGGACGCCGGCCGGGATGTCCGCCGGGTCAGTCAGATTCATCACGAATTCCACGCCGGCGTCCCTGTGCCTGGCAACGAGCGCGTCACGGACCGGCTTCGACAGCTGCCTGCGCAGCGGTTCGGTCCCCCGCAGGTAGACGGTGGCCCGATGACCGGCGGCCACAGCCGAGGTCGCGACCTCCATCCCCAGGTATCCCGAACCGAGCACGCCAACGTTCAGCTGTTTCGTCGATGCCTCGACGCGCGCACGGATCCATTCCGCCTCGCCGAGGTTGTAGACCGGAAGCGCGTCCGGGTAGTTCGGGACGTGGGGAGCATTGGCCTCCATCCCGGTGGCGAGGATGCAGTGGGTGAACTCGAGCGTCTCGCCGGAATCGAGGGACACGGTGCCGGCGATCTCGGACTCGCCGAACGGGGCGGCGGTGTCCTGCTGGGACTCGGCGGTCGGCCGGGACTCGGCAGGTGGCTGGGACTCGGCGGTCGCCTCGGCGAGGGTGATCTGCAGTGCCCGGGCACTGACGAAGGTCACGAGCTCCGAGGACCCGAGGTGATAGGGCAGGTGGTAGCGGGAACCGTCGAAGAGGTGCTTCGACAGGGGCGGCCGCTCGTATGTCTCCCCCGCCTGCGGGTCGATGAGTGTCACTGCCTGACCGCGTTCGCCGAACTCGCGCGCGGCGGTGGTGCCTGCCAGGCCTGCCCCGATGATGACGATCCGTTTGCCCATAGGCCCATCGTATTGCCAGGGGATGCTCGGGCTCGCCTCGGTGCTTAGACTGGATTCATGAGTGATGAAACTTCGGTCCAGGTGACAGAGATCCCCGAGGGGGCGCCAATCCTCGACGTGCGCGAGGACGACGAGTGGCAGGCCGGGCACATCGAAGGGGCGATCCACATTCCCCTGGGCGATCTGCCCATCCGCTACGGCGAGGTTCCCCTCGATGAGGACGTCTACGTCATCTGCCGCACCGGCGGTCGCTCCCGCCGCGCAGCGGCCTGGCTCAACGGCAACGGCTTCGACGCGATCAACGTCAACGGCGGTATGGGTGCGTGGAACCTCGACCACGGCAAGCCGATCGTGTCCGAAACCGGTGAAGAACCCTGGGTGAAATAGGGCGATATACGACCACCCGAGGGCTGCGACGCGTCGGCCTCGCGATCCTCATCCCCTGTGCGGCGCTCTGCGTCCTGCTCATCCTGTTCCCGTCGGGGAGCGTGATCGCCTCTGCCAACTTCAAGGTCTGGGAGGCGTTCCAGGCGGTGTTCGGCTGGCTCCCCCATGCGGAGACATTCACGCCGGGTCGCCTCGAACGAGTGTGGAACGTCGTCATGTTCATTCCGCTGGGTTTCGGCCTGGTTCTCCTGTGGCCGCATTGGTGGTGGGCCTCGGTGCTCCTGCTGGCCAGCATCGGCATCGAGGGCGTGCAGTTCCTGTTCTACGGCGGCGCCCGACTGCCCGAGGCCTGGGACATCGTGACGAACGGCCTCGGCGGGATCATCGGAGTCGCAGCGGGGTTCGTTGTGCTGTGGCTATTCCGGCCCGAGGACGGACGGGCGGATGATGGTTAGCCGGCAGGGTAGAAGCCGGACCGGGACGCGCCTGTGCGGCACCCCTGAAGTGAACCGATATCGTCCACCATTCAAGACCTCGGGGTCGAGGACTGTGTGCCCGGGCGGGGATTTGGCAAGGTAGGGACATGACTACTCGCGCCGGCCAACTTGCCCAAGATCGGGACCTCGTTGACATCCCCGCCCTGCTCGACTCGTACTACGATCTCGTCCCTGACGCTTCCGTCGCCGCCCAGGCCGTGAGCTTCGGGACCTCGGGGCACCGCGGATCGAGTTTCAACCGCGCATTCAACGAGGCCCACATCGCCGCGATCACCGCCGCGATCGTCGACTTCCGCAAGGATCACGGCACCCGCGGGCCGATCTTCCTCGGCCGCGACACCCATGCACTCAGTGAGCCCGCGTTCCTCACCGTGCTCGAGGTCCTCGCCGCCGCCGAGGTGCCCGCCCTCATCGACGAACGCGACGGGTTCACGCCCACCCCTGCTGTGTCCCACGCCGTACTCGGCTTCAACGCCGGCAAGAGCCGCACCGACGCTCAGGCCGACGCGATCATCGTCACCCCCAGCCACAACCCACCCTCCGACGGCGGCATCAAGTACAACCCGCCCCACGGCGGTCCAGCCGGCACCGACACGACGAAGTGGATCGCCGACCGCGCCAACGCCTATCTCGAGGCCGGGTGGGAGAAGATCCCGCGGAAGTCCTTCCAGCGCGCCTTCCACCTCGAGAACACCGAGAACTTCGACTTCATCGCCAACTATGTCGGCGACCTCCCCTCGGTCATCGACATCGACGTCATCCGCAGCTCCGACATCAAGATCGGTGCCGATCCCCTGGGCGGGGCCAGCGTCGACTACTGGGCCGCGATCGCCGAGGACTTCGACCTCAACCTCACCGTCGTCCACCCCGAGGTCGACCCGGCGTGGAGCTTCATGACGCTCGACTGGGACGAGAAGATCCGCATGGACTGCTCCTCGCCCTTCGCGATGGCCGGCCTCATCGCCTCCCGGAACGAATACGACATCGCCACGGGCAACGACGCCGACGCCGACCGGCACGGAATCGTCACCCCCGACGCGGGACTGATGAACCCCAACCACTACCTCGCCACCGCCATCGACTACCTGCTCGAGCATCGCAGCGGGTGGCCCACCTCGGCGGCCATCGGGAAGACCCTGGTCACCTCGTCGATCGTCGACCGCATCGTCGCCGCCCACCGGCGGACGCTGTTCGAAGTTCCCGTCGGCTTCAAATGGTTCGTCCCCGGCCTGCTCGACTCGACCCTGGCGTTCGGCGGTGAGGAGTCCGCGGGAGCGTCGTTCCTGCGCCGTGACGGCAAGGTTTGGTCGACGGACAAGGACGGGATCATCCTCGCCCTGCTCGGCGCTGAGATGACCGCGACGACCGGGCAGACGCCGTCCCAGCGCTACGCCGGTCTGGCCGCCAAGCATGGCACCAGCGCCTACGCCCGCCAGGATGCTCCCGCCACTCGGGAGCAGAAGTCGCGACTCGGTTCGCTCAAGCCCGAGGAAGTCAGCGCGAAGACCATCGCCGGGGAACAGATCGACTCGGTGCTCACCTCGGCGCCGGGGAACAACGCACCCATCGGCGGACTCAAGGTGACGACGGAGAACGCCTGGTTCGCGGTCCGCCCGTCGGGCACGGAGGACGTCTACAAGATCTACGCCGAGTCGCTGCGCGACGACGAGCACCTGCAGCAGGTGCAGAAGGACGCGCGGACGCTGGTGGACTCGGTGCTCAAGTGAGGCCGATGCGCTGACAGACGAACGGCGGCTCCCTTCGCGATGAAGGGAGCCGCCGTTGTCAGTCTCCAGGCAGTCGCCCGGTCAGGACGACCGACCGATCAGAGGTGCTGCTCAGGCGCGGTCTCGACGTACTCGGCGAGGGTGTCGTTCTTGAACGCCTCGCGCACCTTCTTCAGCTCCGCCTCGTCGACCTCGATGATCGACTGACCATCGGCCGAGCGACCGACGCCCGCGGTCGGGGCGGTGAAGAACTGGATGTCGGATGGGCGGACGTCGCGCATCTCGAATGCAGTCGCGGAGATGTACTGCGCGGTGAGCCCGCTGTCAACGTACATGTAGGGCGCGAACTCGGTGACCATGTTCGCGATCTTCTGCGGGTCCGACAGAGTGTCGGCGGAGATCATCTCGTTGATCAGGCCCTTGATGAACGCCTGCTGGTTGCGGGCGCGCTGGAAGTCGCCGTCGGAGAACTTCTTGCGTTCGCGCACGAAGGCCAGTGCCTCTTCGCCGTTGAGGCGGTTCTCGCCCTTGACGAATTCGTGGCCGTCGCGGGTGAAGGCCTGCTCGGAGTTCACGGTCACCCCGCCGAGGCTGTCGGTCAGTCCCTTGAACCCCTCGAAGTCGATGACGGCGACGTGGTCGATGTCGTCGTCGATGAAGTCGGAGACCGTGGACACCGCCAGTGGCAATCCACCGTAGGACAGCGCGGCGTTGATCTTCGCCTCACCATGGCCCTCGATGTCGACCCAGGTGTCACGCGGGATCGACATCACCTGGACGTTCGATCCGGATTCGGGCAGGTGCATGACCATCATCGAGTCCGAGCGCAGTCCGCGGCTGTCGTTCATGTCGACTTCGCTCATCGGCTCGTCCGAGCCGAGCAGCAGGATGTTCGTTCCGTTCTTGTCGTTCGACTCCTTGGCCTTGGTGTCGCCGAAGACCTGCTCGTCGGAGAGCTGGTTGGCCGCCTCGTTGAAGTTGCGTCCCACGTTCCACAGGTAGAGTCCGACGCCCAGGACGCCGAGGACCACGACGACGATGGCCGCCACAAGGATCTTGCGCCACACCCGACGCTTCTTGCGAGGACGTTCGCGCTGCTCGTCCTGCCGGCCGAACATGTCGTCGAAATTGCTGTGGTCCGTCATCGGCACTCCAGTCGTGTCAAGAGGGGTGGTGCTGCAGTCGTCGCGCGGGTGGTCGTGCTGATCGGGGCGCACGGCAACGGCAGAAAGCGTCAAGGATCGCACTCATTGTATAGTCATGGGCTGGCATCGGGACTCAGCGTCGAATGGGGCGCGGGCTCCGGTCTGGGGCGGACCGGCGGGCTCGGGCGGGGCGGCCTGGCGGGCTCGGGCGGATTGGTGGGCGGTGACCGTTCTCACCCGAGATTCCGCCGCCGGACTACTGTACCGACTGGACGGTAGTAGGTAGACTTCTGAGGTGTTCAACAACTATCGGGAAATTCTGTCTCTTCCCGGTGCCCTCAAGTTCTCCTTGGCCGGCCTCGTTGCACGCATGCCCATCGCTGTTCTGGGTCTGGGAATCGTCCTCTTCATCCAGGGCGTCACCGGCTCCTACGGCCTGGCGGGCATCGTCACCGCCGTGTACATGATCGTCCAAGCGATTGCGGGCCCGGTGATCGCACGCCTCGTCGACCGTCGCGGGCAGGCCACGGTGATGGTGCCCATCGTCATCATCCACCTCGCCGCGCTGCTCCTGCTCATCCTCTCGGTGTACCTCGACTGGTGGGTCGGCTTCGTCTTCCTCTTCGCCGGCATCGGCGGAGCCACCGTCGGCTCCGTCGGTTCGCTCGTGCGCTCCCGCTGGTCCCATCTCGTCGGCTCCCCCAAGCAGCTGCAGACGGCGTTCTCCTGGGAGTCCGTTGCCGACGAGCTCCTCTTCGTCACCGGCCCCGTGCTCGCCACTGTCCTCGCCACCGCCGTGTGGCCGCCCGCAGGCGTCATCTTCTCGATGATCACCACCGCCGTCGGCTCGGTCCTCCTCTACATCCAGAAGTCGACCGAACCGCCCCCGATCGAGCGCAGCACCGAGCCCAAAGGCCATGTCTTCTCCAACCCCGGCATCTTCACGATCATCATCGTCAACGTGTTCCTCGGCGTGAACTTCGGGGCCATCGACGTCATCGCGGTCGCATTCTCGGACGAGCTCGGCCTCAAACCCCTGTCCGGGGTCCTGCTCAGCGCCTTCGCCCTGGGTTCGCTGATCTCCGGAGCGCTCTACGGCGCCCGCAGCTGGTCATCGGCGACCCACCACCGCTTCGGCGTCACCGTGTCGCTGCTCGCGATCGGCACCTGCACGATGCTGCTCGCCGAGGGCATGATGTCCTTCGGCATCATCCTCTTCTGCGTCGGCTTCACGATCGCCCCCAGCCTCATCGGCGCGAACTCCGTCATCGAACAGCTCGCCCCGCCGAGGCGACTGACCGAAGCCTTCGCCTGGCTCGGCACATCCCTGGGCTTCGGCGTCGCCTTCGGCTCGGCCATCGCCGGCAGCATCATCGACGCCCATGGCGCGAAGTCGGCGATGCTCCTGCCCGCCGGCTGCGCGCTCATGGGCGCCATCCTCGCCGTGAGCCTGCTCAAGCTGCTCAACCCGAAGCGCTCAAGCCACGAGGCGCGGCTCAGCCGGAAGGTGTCGCTCAAGGGCTGATGGCCGGGTGGGATCAGCCGGTGACTCCGGTGATCTCGTCGCTCGCGTGGGGCAGCTCCTTGCTCTTGGTCACCTTCCCGGACTCCAGATCGACGACGTGGAGAGTCTTCTTCGCGGGCTCGCTGACATAGGCGTTCTTCCCCTGCACGTACAGAGTCGGCCGCGCCTCCTGCCATTCGAGGGGCTCGGTCCACTTATCGACCACCGGGATGACGGACTCCTCTCTGCCCGACTCGGCATCGATGACATGGAGCTGTCCGTCGGTTCCCAGCACCAGCGCCTCACCCTCGGGGCCACGATCGAGAGACCGGAAGCTGTACGACGTTCCCAGATCGACCAGCTTGAGGTGACCGGTGCGGGTATCGGTGAGGCTCACGCGTTCCGGCCGTTCCAGCTCGGCGTCTTCGTCGACCTTGTAGTCGCCGAGGATGACGGACGAATTCTCGTCGCCGGCCTGGTTCCCGATGCGCCCGTATTCGTCCGTTGAGTCGACCTTGGTGAACTTTCCCTGGCTGTAGTAGAGGATCCCGTTCTCGCAGCCGAATGCGATGACGTCGTCCTTCGCGGCAGCTTCGCCGTGCACGCCCGGGCAGTCCTCGTTCCTGGCGGTTTCGCGGCCCTCTTGGTCGCGGACCACGACTCCCGATCGCTCCTCCTCGGTGCCCACGGTGTGGATGAGCTCTCCGGTGTCCAGTTGGACTGCGGCCCCATGATGAGGTGCCTCGGCCTCGACGATGCGCGGCTGGGGGTCGGCATCGGAGAGCTTCTCCGGGTCGAGGATCTGCATCTTCCCGTCCCCGTCGCCGAACAGCACGGTCGACTGTCCATGATGGATGACATGACCGGGCTTGTCCGAGGGGAACGACGTGTCCGTCATTCCGGGCGGGACGGAGTAGCTGTGGGAGTGGTCGCCATGCGGCTCGGTCCAGGAGCCGGCGTCGAAGAGCCGGAATTCGTTCCCGGCCGTCACCATCACGTGACGACCGTCTCCGGCCGGGTTCACCCGATTGAACCCGTCCAGCTGGGTGTCGTCGATGACATCGAGCGTCTGCGCGTCGAGGGTGAGGAGGCCGCCGTCGTAGGTCAGCACCAGCCGAGGTTCCGGCTTCTTCAGCTCCGTCGGCGGCACGGAGGGCCGGGCCGATGGCGAGGTTTCGCCTTCTCCTGCTGCAGCCGAGGTCTCACTGCTCTCACCGGCACACCCGCCGAGGAGAGCGAGTCCTGCGGCCAAGACCGCGGACGGGACGACGAAATGCTGTCGAGTCTTCATGGAGGTCCTTCACATAGTCGTTCTGTTATATTTATTGATAGTCGTTATCACTAGTGGAAGTGATCCTACATGATGTGCACGGGCTGTCGGCACACGTGGCGCAGGGCGGCCACTAGGATGAGAGACGATCATCGACGCCGCAGCTTTGCCCAGGGAGCCCTCATGACCGGCCGCACAGGCCCCGCCGACTCGGAGGCGACTCGGAAACCGCGTCGCAGCACGCAGCAGAAGAGCGCGATCAGCGCGGAACTGTCGACGCTGGGTGGCTTCGTCTCCGCGCAGGAGCTCCACCGGCTGCTCAATGCCTCTGGTTCAGGAATCGGTGTGGCAACGGTCTACCGGCAGCTCAACCGCCTCGCCGATGACGGCGAGATCGATACCGTGACCAGCCCCGACGGTGAACGGCTCTTCCGCTCCTGCCACACTGCCGAGCATCACCATCACATCGTCTGCCGACAGTGCGGCACCGCCGTCGAGATCAGTCCGCCCGTCGAGCAGTGGCTCGACGACGTCGGTCGCTCCAACGGGTTCACCGCGATCAGTCACACTTTCGAGGTCTTCGGAATCTGCGCCGACTGCTCCACGAGCGCAGAGACGTCCTGAGAGCCTCGCAACCCTCCTTTCCCGTCCGCGGGTACTTTAAGTGAGTTTCGTGCACACCTTTTCATTCTGTCCCCACCGCGTATTCTCGGTGTTCCAAGCAGTTGCAGCGGATCAGATGGACACAAGGTGGCTTTCGCCGATCCAACACCTGTTCGCAGCTGCTCATCATCGTCGATACGGAGGAGTGATGCTTTCGTTGCGGAACTGATGACACGTGACGGCCGATTCATCGCTGCCGTCCGATCGGCACGCAGGCCATGAGCAACATCGCGCGACAACGGCAAGGCACCCTGAACAAGGAGGAAGCGCTATGAGCAATCAGAATTTCCCTGAAGACCCCTTGGCACCCCGAACCGAACCAACCGCCGCCAACGACCCCTTGGCAACTCGCCCCAGCGGAACATCCGCCACCGATCCTTTGGGTTCACCGCCATTTCGGCCGCGCTCCACATCACAGTCCGAGCCGCCTGCGGTGTCACCGGGTCAGGACGAGAATTCCAGGGCCGATGTCGCAAAGGGTGAGGCCCAGCAGGTCGGCCAGGAAGGCGCCGCCGCCGGTCGCCACGTCGCCGACACCGCCAAGGGCGAAGCCCGGAATGTCGCCGAGGAAGCGAAGGGCCAGGCTCAGAGCCTGATGCACACCCTCCAGCACGACCTCAACGAGCAGGCAGGCACCCAGCAGAAGCGTGCCGCCGAGGGATTGAAGTCCGTCAGTGAAGAGCTGCGCTCGATGGCAGACAACTCGGAGCAGAACGGCATCGCCACTCAATGGGTGCAGGAAGCCGCCAGCCGCCTGGGAAGCGTTGCCGGCTGGCTCGACGACCGAGATCCTTCCTCGGTGCTCGAGGAGACCAAGCGATTCGCCCGCAACCGCCCGGGAACGTTCCTGGCGATCGCCGCCGGAGCGGGTCTGGTGGCCGGTCGGCTCGCGCGCAGCCTCAAGGAGAACAGCAGCGGCTCGGGCTCGAGCAGCAGCTCGAACTCCAGCACCGGCTCTCCCTCGTCCGGGGCCGGCGCTCCCGTCTCCAGCCCACCCTCGGTTCCTCCGCAGGCGGGCGACTACAGAAGGGATCCGCTCGAGGGCGGAGTTCCCGCCACCGGCGCCCCGGAGACGAGGACCGCGCCCGGGTACCCGTCGCAGCCACCGGCATACCCGACCAGCTCGCCGAGTGCGGCGCCGAGCCGAGTCGATCCGACGTTCCCGGACGACGGCGCTCGAGGACTGAACTGAGGAGGTCGAACCGATGACACAGCCACGAGACCATATGCCCGGCCACGAACCAGGCGCCCACCCGACCGGCGCCCCAGGAGCCGGAGTTCCGGGGGCCGGAGTTCCAGGAGCCGGAGCCCCGGGAGCCGGAGTCCCGGGAGCCGGAGTCCCGGGAGCCGGATCTCCGGGGACCGGAGTCCCAGGAGCCGGCGCCCCGCGGTCTGACCAGGACCACCTCATCGGTGCCGATCCTGACCAGCGCGCACGCGAGCAGTCGTTGGGCGACATGCTCAAGGAGGTCAGCCGGGACCTCTCCACGCTGATGCGCCAGGAGGTCGAACTGGCAAAAGCCGAGTTGCGCGAGTCGGCCAGCAAAGCAGGCAAGGGGGCCGGGATGTTCACCGGCGCCGCCTTGGCCGGTTACATGGTGCTGCTCTTCCTCTCGCTTGCGTTGTGGGCCGGCATTTCCAACCTCACCGGTCCGGTGTGGGCAGCGATCATCGTCGCAATCATCTGGGCGATCGTCGCGGCCATCCTCGCCCTCAAGGGCAAGAAGGAACTGAAAGCAGTCGAGGGCGTTCCGCAGACCACGGAGACCGTCAAAGAGATCCCAGAAGCACTCAAGTGAACAGGGGCGATGAATCATGAGCCAGTCACCAGATGAAATCCGTCGACAGATCGAAGAGACCCGCGCAGAACTGGGCACTGACGTCGATGCCGTGCAGGAGAAGGTCAGCCCGTCGTCGATCGCGCAGCGTCAGATGGACGGAGTCCGCAGCAAGGTCGGTCAGCTCAAGAGCAAAGTCATGGGCGAGGCAGACCACGCAAGCGGCACTGCCGGCGCCAAGGCCCAGCACGCACAGGACGTGATGCAGGACAAGGCCCACGAGGCCGCCGAGGCGGTCCAAGGTGCTCCGCAGCAGGTTCGCCAGCAGACCCAGGGCAACCCCGTCGCTGCAGGCCTCATCGCCTTCGGCGCGGGAATGCTCGCCGCCGCGCTGCTGCCGGTGAGCGAGCGCGAGAAGCAGGCGGCACAGCAGATCAAGGAGAAGTCCGAACCGCTGGTCTCCGAGGTCAAGGGCGCCGCCCAGGACGTCGCCGAGGGCATGAAGGAGCCCGCCCAGGAGGCCGTCGAGGAAGTGAAGGGCACTGCGCAGGATGCTGCGCAGAACGTCAAGAGCGAGGGGCAGGACGCTGCCGAGCACGTCAAAGGACGTGCCGAAGAGGCGAAGTCGAATGTCCAGGATTCGAGCGAGTCCGGACTGTCGAGCTCCTCTAGCCAGCCAGACCACTCGGGTCCGACGGGCACCGCGCCGTCGAGCCGACCGGTGGTCACCGGGGATCCGGATCGGCCGCGCTACTCGACGCAGCCAGGCGGCCCCGGCTACCCCTCGGATCAGCCGGGCGGCAAACACCAGGCCTGAACAGCCAAGGTCTGAACAGCTCATAGCCAGTGCGCTCAAGCAGTCGGGCGCATGAAGAGACGCAGCAGCTCCGGTGGGACACCCACCGGAGCTGCTGTGTGTCCGGGCGCCGGACCATCAGCCCGCGGCCGGACCATCGCCCCTCAGCCGCACCGCTCATTCGACGAGCTTGCCCTCCTGGCTGACCTCGCGCATGAGCGCGGCCACCTCGGGGTCGACCGGCGGGATGTCCTCCCTGATCACCCCGGCCTCCGGCGACCACACCAGATTGACCTGGAGACTTTCGTCGAGGTCGGGATAGTCACTGCGATTGTGGCAGCCGCGCGTCTCCCGGCGCTCGAGAGCACATTCGAGGGTCGCCCGCGCAGCGAGCACCGAGGACCTGAGGTCGAAGGCATGGGCGAGGTCGGAGAACCCGGCGATGTCGGGATGGATCCCCACCTGCCCCATCCTGTCCTCGATCCCGGCCAGCTTCTCCAAGCCGGCGAGCAGACCCTCCTCGTCGCGCACGACTCCGGCGTGCTCGGTCATGAGAGTGCGGACCTCCCGCTGCAGCGCCCGCACATTCTCCGGCCCATCGGAGGCGAGCAGATCATCGATCTCAGCCCGCGCCTCGGCGACGGAATCCCGCGACCGCACCTGCGCCTCCAACTCCTCCGAGTACGTCACCGCGGAACGGCCGACGATCCGACCGAACACGAGGAGTTCGATGAGCGAATTGCCGCCGAGGCGGTTGGCCCCGTGGAGGCCGGACGAGGCCTCGCCGATGGCCCACAGTCCCTCGACGTCGGTGCTGTGGTCGACCGGGTCGACCCACACCCCGCCCATCGAGTAGTGCGCGGTCGGCGCGATCTCGATGGGGTGTGAGGTGATGTCGAGCATCTGCGTCTCCATCAGCGTCTGGTAGACCCGGGGCAGCCGGCTCATGATCGTCTCGCGCGGGAGGTGGGAGACGTCGAGCCAGACGCCGCCGTTCTGAGTCCCCCGGCCCTCGGCGATCTCGGTGTAGGCCGCAAGCGCCACTCGGTCCCGGGTCGAGAGCTCCATCCGCTCGGGATCGTAACGTTCCATGAACCTCTCGCCGAGGCTGTTGCGCAGGATTCCGCCCTCCCCGCGGGCGGCCTCGGAAACCAGGGTGCCTGCCGCGTTCTCCGGTTCGATGATGCCCGACGGGTGGAACTGGACGAGCTCGGCGTCGCGCAGCCGCCCACCCGCCTCGACGGCGAGGCGGAAGGAGTCACCAGTGTTCTCGTCCCGGCGGGAGCTGGTTCGACGCCAGATCCGGTTGTGGCCGCCGGCGGCGAGGATGACCGCGTCGGCGTGGATGCGATAGCGGCTGCCGTCGACGAGGTCGAAGCCGAAGCAGCCGAAGATCCGGCCGTCCGAGACGAGGAGCTTCGTGATGTAGACGGTGTCGAGGATGGGAATGCCCCGCTGTTCGCTGCGGCCGACAAGGGTGCGCTGGATCTCGAGGCCCGTGTAGTCGCCGGCGAAGGCGGTGCGGCGGAAGGTGTGGGCGCCGAAGAAGCGCTGGGAGATCCGCCCGTCGTCCTCCTTCGCGAAGTCCATGCCCCAGCGCTCGAGGTCGGCGACGCCCTGGGCCGCGCCCCGGGTGACGATTTCGACGGTGCGGGGGTTGGCGAGTCCGTAGGATTCCTTGATCGTGTCGGCGGCGTGCTGCTGCCAGGAGTCCTCGGGGTCCATGGTGCCGAGGGCGGCGTTGATGCCGCCGGCGGCTAGCGAGGTGTGGGCGTCGTGCTTGGGACGTTTGCCGACGGCGAGGACATCGACTCCGGCCTCGGCGACTTCGATGGCCGCCCGGAGTCCCGATCCGCCGGTGCCGATGACGAGCACCGAGGTGGAGAGGACATGTTCGCGGAGATTCTGTGGTGAGGTCATGCTTCCACGCTAGGAACACCCCGGCGATACGTCCAATGCATTGTTCTGCTCGACTTCATAGCAGTAGGCTATTACCATGAATCTAGAGCAGTTGGCGAGCTTCGTCGCGGTCGCCGAAACGGGACATTTCACGAAAGCCGCCACCGCCCTTCACCTGGCGCAACCTTCCCTCAGCCGGCAGATCTCCACCCTGGAGAGGGAACTCGGCGCGCAGCTGTTCAACCGCGCGCGTGGACACATCAGTCTCACCGATGCGGGCGAGACTCTGCTCCCGACCGCTCGCCGGATGCTCGCCGATGCGGAATCCGTCAAGGTCGACATGGCCGAGCTCGCGGGTCTGCGCCGGGGCAGGATCCGCCTCGGCGCCACTCCGACGCTGTGTGTGAGTCTCCTCGCCGAGGCGATCAGCCGGTTCCACACCGACCATCCCGGGATCGAGCTCACTCTCATGGAGAAGGGATCCCGGGAGCTCATCGACGCGCTCGGCGTAGGACAGCTCGATCTGGCCCTCGTCACCCGCACCCTCGACGCCGGAGCCCCCGGCCCCCGACTGCGAACCCAGGGCCTGCTCGCCGAGGACCTCGTCGTGATCTCAGCCGACACCTCGACGCTGGTCGAGGCGGACCGGGTCACCCTGGCCGAGGTCGCCGCACTCCCCCAGATCGCCTTCCACCACGGATATGACCTGCGGGCGGCCACCTCGGCGGCCTTCGACGCGGCCGGGATTGTCCCGACCATCGTCGTCGAGGGGGCGGAGATGGACGCGGCCCTGCGGTTCGTCGAGCGTGGGCTGGGAGTCGCGATCGTCCCGGCGATGGTCCTCGTCGACCGGCCGGGCTTGAAGTCGGCGCAGCTGCTGGCGCCCAGCCTGTCCCGGACGGTGAGTCTCGCGGCCCGGGCGGACGTGCGGGCGACGGCAGCCGCCTCGGCGATGGAGGAGACGATCCTCGCCACCGCACACGCGCTCAGCGCGGAGTCCGCAGGCCTGGCCGACCACGTGCGGTTGGTGGGGTAGGGATGCTTGCCGCAATCCGCCCGGGGGCACACGACCCCTGGACAGGCCTCGGCGGCGTGCGTAGCGTTTGGGTATGAGTGATCAGAATCGTGAAGTCCACAACGACAGCATGGACGAGGACACCGTCGAGTCGCCGAGCAGCGAGACCGAGACCCGGCAGCGGCAGAACAAGCCGGGCGACAGCGAGACGCTGCGGGAGCCCGATGTCGACGACGCCGCCGTGAGAACTGCCCCCGGGACGGGCGGACCCGATGACGCGGGAGATGTCGACGTCGACGACATCGAGTACCACCCGAAGGGGCGGCCGGACGAGGGCCCGGCGGGCTGAGGTCAGTAGGCGCGGGTCGGGGGACGACGCCTCGGCGCTCTGACCGATGTCAGGGAGGAAAGTGACAGATTTTCAGGGAGGAAAGGGTCGAAGTCTCGATGACTTTTCGACCCTTTCCTCCCTGGAAATCTGATAGGTCAGCTGCCGGTCAGCCGCCTAGCTCCCGCTTCCCGCCTTTCAGGTCAGTCGACGGTCAGGCGCCGGGCTTTCCGTCCCTGTCGGTGTCGGTGTCAGCTCCTGCGGGGCCGCTTCCGGTGCCGGGCAGGCCCTGGGACTTGCGGCGCATGAGGAGGACGACGATGACGATGATGGCCAGGCCGCCGACGGCCAGGAGCACGATCATCGGGGTCGACATCCCGGATTCGCTGTTCGACGCTTCGCCGATCTCGCCGCGGTCCTCGCCCTTCTTGCCGGGTTCGTCGACGACCGCGCCGCCGAGTCCGGCCTTGGTCGACTGCTCGACGGAGCCGCCGGCGCCCTCGGCGTCGTTGAGGGTGAAGCCGTACTCACCGGAGACCGGGTGGCCGTCGGCGGACACGACGCGCCAGATCACCTTGTACTCGCCGGGCTTGAGGTTGTCAGGCAGTGCCACGGTCAGCTTTGTGCCCTCGACGGCGAGCTCACCGGCGGAGACGTTGGTCCCGTCGATCTCGACCTTGACCTCGCTGCCGACCTGCTGGACGTCGCCGGAGAAGTTCAGCTCGATCCACTCGGGCTGCTTGTCGAGCTTGGCGCCGTCTTCGGGGTTCGAGGAGACGAGCTGATCGTGGGCGCTGGCAGGCGCGAAGGCAATGACGCTCATGGCAGCGACGAGCAGGGCCACGAAGCCAAGCCTGAGAGCGGTCCAACGGGTTCGAGTCATGGGGATCATGGGAAGTTCTCCTTACAACGTTTGCCTAGAGTCTAGTTCGCAAACCACCAGTTGCCTGGATGACCCTCTCCATTGTGTCAATGATTTCTCTGATTTCATTGAGCCTGCCCGCGATACTGTTGCACCATGACTTCTGAAACCACGAGCGCCCCGCCACCCTCTGCCACCGCACCGGCGACCGCAGCAGCAGGCGCCCAGGCGACGCCCACCTCGGCGCGTCCTCAGGATGACCTGTACCGTCACATCAACGGCGAGTGGATCGACTCGTTCACGATCCCCGACGACCGCGCCGGCGACGGCGCAATGCGCGAACTCTTCGACACCGCGGAGAACAAGGTCCGCGACATCATCACCTCCGTCTCCGAAACCCCGCAGGAGTCCGGCAGCGAAGGGCAGAAGGTCGCCGACCTCTTCTCCTCCTTCATGGACCTCGAGCGGATCAACTCACTGGGCACCTCTCCCCTGGACCCGATCTTCGAGGCCATCGACGCCGCCGAGGACAAGTCCGAGCTCGCAGCCCTCCTCGGCCGCCTCGAGACCGAGGGCATGGGCGGGCTGCTCGGCGGCTACGTCACCGCGGACGCGAAGAACTCCGAAATCTACGCCCTCTACCTCGTCCAGGCCGGCATCTCCCTGCCCGACGAGGACTACTACTTCAACGACGACCACGCCGAGGTGCGGGTGAAGTTCGTCGAGCACGTGAAGAGGATGTCCGCCCTCGGCGGGATCGGGACCCGCAGCGGGCTCCCCGACGCCGAGGTGGCCGCCAAGGTGATGGCCTTCGAGACCGCGCTGGCCCGCCACCACTGGGACCGGGTGTCCTGCCGCGACGCTGAGAAGACCTACAACAAGTACACGGTGGGTCAGCTGCGCGAGCTCGGACCGGAGTTCGACTTCGACTCCTGGTTCTCCTCGCTGGCCGCCGACGTCGACGGCGGACTCGAGTCCCTCATCGTCGCCCAGCCCTCCTACGTGACCGGGATGGCCCAGGTGTGGGCGGAGACCGACATCGACACGATCAAGACCTGGCTGCGCTTCACCGTGCTCTCCGACAACGCGACCCTGCTCACCGACGAGATCGTCGAGGAGAACTTCGACTTCAACTCCCGCACCCTCTCGGGCACCCCTGCCCTGCGGGAGCGCTGGAAGCGCGGTGTCGGGCTCGTCGAGGGCCTCCTCGGCGAGGCGGTGGGCAAGCTCTACGTCGCAAGTGAGTTCCCGCCGCCAGCGAAGGCGGCGATCGACCACCTCGTCGAGATGCTCATCAAGGCTTACGACAAGTCGATCACCGGACTCGACTGGATGAGTGAGGAGACGAAGCAGCGGGCGCTGGTCAAGCTGTCGAAGTTCACCCCGAAGGTCGGCTACCCCGAGGTGTGGCGCGAGTATCCGGCGACGATCGACGCCACCGATCTGGTCGGCAATGTGCGCCGGTGCTCACGGGCCGAGCATGCCCGGCAGATCAGGCGGATCGGCCAGGAGATCGATCGAACCGAGTGGCTGATGACCCCGCAGACGGTCAACGCCTACTACCACCCGGTGATGAACGAGATCGTGTTCCCGGCCGCGATCCTGCAGCCGCCCTTCTTCGATCCCGAGGGTGACGTCGCTGCGAACTTCGGGGCGATCGGCGCGGTCATCGGCCACGAGATCGGACATGGTTTCGACGACCAGGGTTCGCGCTACGACGGCGATGGCAACCTCGTCGACTGGTGGACGGCTGAGGACCGGGAACGGTTCGAGGAGCGGACCACGGCGCTCATCGAGCAGTACGAGGCTCTGGTGCCGGCGGGACTCGATCCCACCCAGCACGTCAACGGCGCCCTGACCGTCGGTGAGAACATCGGCGACCTGGGTGGTCTGTCGATCGCGTGGAAGGCCCTCGAACTCGAGCTCGGCGGGTCTCCCGACGCCGAGCAGGCCCGCAACTTCTTCGAAGCCTGGGCGAAGGCCTGGCGGTCGAAGATGCGCACCGAGGAGCGCGTGCGCCGGCTGAGCATCGACCCGCATGCGCCGGAGGAGTTCCGCTGCAACCAGGTCGTGAAGAACATGACCGCGTTCCACGACACCTACGGGGTCACGGAAACCGACGGCATGTACCTCGCCCCCGAATCCCGCGTCACCATCTGGTGACGGACCCGCAGTAGAGCGACCTCAGCCCCGCAGTGGGGCGGCCTCAGCCCCGCAGTAGAGCGGCCACAGCCCCGCAGTAGAGCGGCGGCCCGGCACCCTCGAGCGAGGGTGCCGGGCCGTTCATCGTATGCCTGTTCTCAGCGGTGGCCGCTGACGAGGGTCGCCAGCCGGTAGGCGAATTCCTGCCAGCTCGACACCTCCGCACCGGATTCCATCGCGTCCTCGAAGGCCTCGGAGTCCGCGAACTCCGAGTCCAGGGGCAACCCCTGCGGGAGCTCGATATAGCTCAGCCCGCTCTTGTCGGTGCGCAGAACTCTGAAGCCCGCCTCTGCCGGCTTGAGCTCCGAGCTCATGACGACGAGCAGTCGTCCCGGACTCGTTTCATGGACCGGTTCGACCCCGTCCTGGTATCCGAGGAGTTCGCGCACCTCACGCTGGGCGGTGATGACGAATTCGGAATACGCGCCGACTCCCACCACCGGGATCCGCGAGGTCAGCGCCTCGGCGGAGACTTTGATCAGTCGGGACCGCGCCCGGCGACCGAGCGGAGAGAGATCCTTGCCCGACAACGCCAGTCCGTCGTAGCCGACCAGGGAGGGATCCGTGTCCTCGACCGGATCGAGCACCGTCGCATCGAGCCCGAAGTCCGCGTACCAGTCCGGGGTCGGATCCGGCCTCCCCTCATCCCAGAACGTGTAGAGCAGGAACGGGGTGTTGACGCCGTTCTCCGACAGGTAGAACGGGGGCCGCTGCTCGCCGGCGGTGACGGGGAACGGAACGACGTTGCCCTCGACCGGGGCCGGGCAGGTGGCAAATGCCGTGAACGCGCACGGGTAGTTGACCGCGCGGTTGAAGTCGACGATGACGGAGCCGTCGGCCCCCGGAATCCCCAGATCCACCATCCGCCACATCGAGGTGGACCGACCGTTCGTCGGATCGTGGAAGGTCAGGTGCAGCCCGGTCGTGGGGCTGCCGGTGGCCTCCAGCCGCACCTCTCCGCTCTCGGACTCGAAGCTGACCGTGCCGACGACCTCTGTCTGCAGCTGCACGTCGGACTGCGCGGTTCCGATCATGCGCTTCTGCGGCGGGTCATAGGGTGTGAACTTCCCGAGGAAGACGAAGGACCGGTCGTGGTCGAACACGGGGACTTCGATGAATTTGTTCAGCAGAGGGGACTTCGAGTCGCGGATCCTGATGGCTGTGCGCCCACCCCGCTCGATGAGCTCATAGAGGACGTGGCCGACCGTGAACCAGTCGAGCGATCCCTCCGGGGGCAGCTTCGCGCTGAACCCGTTCTCCTCCACCTGCACCTGGGGTCGAGGCGGGGCGGGTGCGGCGGCGGTGGTTTCGGTCTCCTTCTCCCCACGGAGGAGGTCGAAGGTCTCGGCGGCGGGACCGGCAGTCGTCCCGGGTTTGAGGACGACCCGCACCCAGCCGTCTTCGACGGTGAAGTCTCCGGGCGCACCGGGCCAGGTCGTGGCCTCATCGAGCCAGTAGAGGCCGGCGACGGACAGCCATCCGAAGGGCCTGGCCAACGCGGAGTTTCGCGAATCACGCCATGTGTTCCATTCTGCAACGAACTGGTCCACGTCGAATCCTCCTCGTGCTCGGGCACTCGTTTCCGGGTCAGGGGCAAACGATAGGCTGTGAAAATGAGCACAACTCCCATGAACCCTCAGACGAATGCACAGGTCGCGTCCGAACTCTCGGACTTCGTCAGCTCCTCACCCACTTCCTATCATGCCACCGCCGTCACCGCGGCCGGTTTGGACGCGGCCGGTTTCGTGCAACTCGACGAGCGCGAGAAGTGGGCGCTGGAGCCCGGCGACGGGTGCTATGTGGTTCGTGACGGCGCGATCATCGCCTGGCGTGTCCCCTCCTCGCTCGAAGCGATCAGCGGCTTCCGCGTCTTCGGTTCGCACACCGACTCCCCCGCGTTCAAACTCAAACCGGGCGGCGAGTTCGCCTCCGAGGGCGTTCGGCAGGTCGGGGTCGAGATCTACGGCGGTCCGCTGCTCAATTCCTGGCTCGACCGCGAGCTCGCGTTCGCAGGCCGCCTCAGCCTCGCCGATGGTCGCGTCGTCCTCGCGCAGACCCCGGCGATCGCGCGCATCCCGCAGCTGGCCATCCACCTCGACCGACAAGTCAACGAGGGCCTGACGCTCGACAAACAGCGTCACACCACCCCGATCATCGGTCTCGCCGACCTCGCCGAATCCGACATCATCGAACTCCTCGCCGCCTCCGCCGAGGTGGACCCCGAACAGGTCGTCGGCCACGACGTCTACACGGTCCCCACCCAATCCCCGTCGCTGTTCGGCGCGGAGGACGAGTTCTTCGCCTCGCAGAGGTTGGACAACCTTCTCTCCGTCCACGCCGGGTTCACCGCATGCCGGTCCGTGGACCCCGACGGATTGGAGGCGATCGCAGTCTTCGCCGGATTCGACCATGAGGAGATCGGGTCGAATTCGCGCTCAGGAGCCTGCGGACCATTCCTCGCCGACATCACCGAACGCATCGCCGAGTCCCTGTTCCCCGACTCCACGCGCAGCGACTACCTCGCCCTGCTGGCCGGGTCGGTGTGCCTGTCCTCGGACGCCGGTCACGCGGCGCATCCCAACTATCCCGAGCGCCACGACCCGCATGTCCGGCCCCGGCTGGGCGGTGGACCCATGCTCAAGCTCAATGCGCAGCAGCGCTACGCCACCGATGCCGTGGGCACCGCCGTGTGGTCGGCGGCCTGTGCGGCGGCCGGCGTCGAGTCCCAGGACTTCGTGTCGAACAACGCGATGCCCTGCGGGTCGACGATCGGCCCGCTGACCGCGACCCGACTGGGCATGACCACCGTGGATGTGGGCCCGGCCCTGTACTCGATGCACTCGGCACGGGAGATGTGCGCGATCAGCGACGTCGCCGCCCTGAACGCCGTCGCAAGGGCGTTCCTCCAGGGGTGAGGTGGGCGCGTCGGGGTCATGTTGGCAGGCACGACCCCGACGCCCTTGGGCTCGACCTACTTCTGCAGCTCCTCGAGGGCCTTCTGCGAGCCCGGGTGGAGCTTGATCGGATCGGGTGCCTCGGCGTTCTCGACGTTGATCTCCTTCGCCGCGGCGTGGACCTTCTCGAGGTCCGCCTTCTTGTCGTAGACGAGCTTCGTCAGCGCGCACGCCGTGCCCTCATCCATGTCGTTGCGGACCATGAGGACGTTGGGCGTGACGAGGGTCTTGACGGCTGCGACCCCCTTGTAGGTCTCGGCCGGAACCTCACCCACCTCGTAGACGGGGTTGATCTCCTTCATCGGCTCCTCGAGCGACGAGATGTCGAGGAATTCAACGTCCTTGCCGTTGGAGGTGAACAGGTCGGTCACACCGGCCGTGGGCAGGCCGCCCGACCACACCATGCCGTCGATCGTGCCATCCTTCATGCCGTCGACGGTCTTCGCCAGGTCGAGACGCTGCGCAGTGACGTCGCCCTCCTTGAGACCGGCGGTCTCGATGAGGCGATTGGCGATGACCTCGGTGCCGGACTTGGGCGAACCGGTCGAGATCGTCTTGCCCTTGAAGTCCTCGACCGATTTGATGTTCGCGTCCTTGCGCACGATCACGTGGGTGTAGTTGTCGTAGATCCGGGTCAGGGCGGAGATCTCCTCCGGTTTGTCGAACGAGCCGTTGCCGCTGACCGCATCGGCTGCGGTGTCGGCCAGGGAGAACGCGATGTCATAATCGCCGCTGGCCAGCTGCTGGAGGTTCTGCACGGAGGCGCCGGTCTCCGCCGCGGTGGCCTTGAGCTCGGTATTGCTCGAGATCACCTGCGCCAGACCGCCGCCGAGCACGTAGTACACGCCGGTCGAGTTGCCTGTCGCGATGGTGATCTGCCCGGAGGCGGCGGTACAGCTGTCGCCACCTTCGGCCGCCGGGGTGTTCTCCCTCTTGCCGCCGCATGAGCTCAGCGCCAGCACGGCGGCCAGCGCCATCGCAGCGGTCGTGAACGTCCTTGTCCGTTTCATGAGTGGTCCTTTCTCAACTGGACTCGGCCGGGGATCCGGCCTCGTTCGGTTCTGTCGTTTTCGGTGGGGTGGTCGAAGTCGGCCGGCGCCGCAGAATGAGGTGGACGACGACGGCGAGGACGAGGGCCGTGAATCCGATGATCATCGACAGCGGTTGCAGGTAGAGCAGCGCCCCCGCGGCGACGAAGCAGAGGACGCGTTCGGGCCACCCGGCACGGCGGAGGAGCCACCCGCCGGCGCCGGCGGCCAGTGCGGCCACGGCGAACGCGGAGACGACGCCGGTCCACAGCGCGCCGACGAATCCGCCCTGCGCGACGAGGTATGCCCCTTCGGGAGTGAAGGTGAAAGCGAGGGGCACGAGGAACGCCGGGATCGCGTACTTGCACGCCTGCCACATCGTCGCAATGACGCGGCCGCCGGTGATCGCGGAGGAGGCGACTGCGGCGAGCGCGGTCGGGGGTGAGACCTCGGAGAGCACGGCGTAGTAGAAGATGAACATCGCGGCAGCCGCCTCGGGGATGCCGAGGGTGATGAGCGCCGGGCCCACGATCACCCAGCTGATGATGAACGAGGCGGTCACGGGCACCGCGAGTCCGAGCACCGTGACGGCGACGGCGGCGAAGATGCAGGTGAAGACGATGACGGCGGTGGGGTTGTCGGAGATCGCCTGCGCACCCTTGATGAGGATGTCGGAGATGACCTGCCCGAGGCCGGTCTTCGTGATCGTCGAGACGATGATTCCCGCCGCCGCGCACACGCTGGTGACGGGCAGGACCGAGCGGATGCCGGTCGACAGCGCCGAGAAGATGACATCCCAGACGGCGCCGAGGATCGACCCCGGCTCATTGCGGCGGCTGATGATGATCTCAGCGATCCCGAATCCGATGCCCACGAGGGACGCGTAGACCACCGCTTTGAACGGAGCCATGCCCATGGCGAGGAACACGACGATGATGCCGAGCGAGATGAAGTGGTAGAAGCCCTTCTTGAGGATCGGCCAGGAGCGCAGGCCCGCAGGCGGCTGATAGTCGACCTCGATCTTGCGGGAGTCGATCTCGATGGCGAGGAAGATCCCGAAGTAGTAGAGCAGAGTCGGCACGACTGCCCAGAGCAGGACGATCCCATAGGAGACGTTGAGGAGCTCCGCGATGATGAAGGCCGCAGCGCCGAGGGTCGGAGGTGAGAGGATCGCGCCGATGCCCGAAGCCGCGAGCATGCCGCCCGCGTTCTCCTTCGGATACCCGGCCTTCTTCAGCACGGGCCAGGTGACGGCGCCGAGCGAGACCGCGGTGGCGGTTCCTGATCCGGAGACCGTGCCGAGGAGGAAGCCGGACAGCGCCACCGTGCGACCGGGTGCGGCCTTGGACTTCTTGAACAGCGAGAAGCTCAGCTCGATGAAGAAGTTGGCAGCCCCTGTCTTGTCGAGGACGGCCCCGTAGATCGTGAACAGGACGATGTAGGTGGCCGCGACGTCGAGGGGAATGCCGTAGAAGCCGCTGGCGTCGTTGTAGAGCGCGTTGACGATCTGGTCGAAGTTCTGGCCGGCGTGCGAACCGGGCCAGCCGATCGGAATGTAAGCCCCGTAGTAGCTGTAGAGGAAGAAGAAGACGCAGAACAGCGGGAGGATGAGCCCGGTGGTCCGCCGCGTTGCCTCGAGGATGAGCACCAGCAGGATGCCACCCATCGTGACGTCCAGAGTCGTCAGGGAGCCCTGCCGGTTGAGGAACTCGTTGAATCCTCCCGAGAAGAACGGCAGCACCGGGTAGGCGCAGGTGAGGAACGTGAGGACGACAAGGACCCAGTCGATGATCGACGGGTTGTCGTGGTCGCGAGTGGAGTCTGCCGGCTTTCGGGTGAACCCGGGCCGGTAGCAGATGAACACCAGCGGCAGGACGAGGGCGAGGAACCACATGAGGTAGTACTGGTTGCCCTGGGGAAGCGGGAAGAACACCTGCTTGAGCACGTAGAGGGAGATGAGGAAGCAGACAATGCTGATGCCGAGGTCGAGACGACGGGTGAGGCTGCGCTGCGGCAGCTCCTCGTCGTACTGCGCGATCAGCTCGTCGACGTTCGCCTTGGGAAGTGGCGTATCGGCGGAAGCAGCGCGAGGCTGTGCGGACATCAGTGTCCCTTTCAATTACGCGGGCTCAAGCTGTGAACTCACTCACACTATAGCCATCCGCGACCGCCGCAGAGGTTTCGACGGAGAAACCTGCCGAAAGTTCCGCTGATCGGGAGGGGAGTCCACCAGTCGGTGCCGGCGTCGATGCCCATCGCTGTGCCGACCTCGGTGCCGACCTCAGCCCATCTCGGTGCCGACCTCGGCCGATGAGGCTTCCTCGATCCTGGCCACCTGGGTCAAGTACCATTCCTGGAATGAGTTCCCCACGATCACAGCTTGCTTCGACACTGCACGGCCTCGACGGCAGAAGCTACGGGAATTACAAACAGATCCGCGGTGAGTATCGATTCGGGCCCGTCGCCCTCTTCATCGATCGGGTCCAGGTCGACCCCTTCGCCTCTCCGTCGAAGCTGCGCGTGCGGGTCAGCCGCGAAGACGCAGCTTTCCCCGCCGAGCTCACCACGAGTCGCGCCGATCGCATTGCAGTGTCCGACTTTCTCCTCCGTGTCGGCAACGAGGTCCTGTCGCGGCTCGACCAGCGCGCAATCATCCTCGGCCGCCCCGGTCAGGAGATCCTCGACCGCACCAATGTCGTCATCGACGACTCGGGATTCGAAGCCCGGCTGCTCGTCAATCTCCCCGCCCGAGGTCGACGCATCCTCGGCCACCAGGCCGCCGACATCCTCACCCGTGATCTGCCCGACCTCGCCCGGGCGATGTTCCTCCACGGCGAGTGGCGGGGCGACGATCCATCTGCAACCGAGGCGAACGTCTCTCGTCGCCCTGTCTCCTCCTCCAGTTCGCTCCCAACTTTCTCCACCTCGCTCCCGACGGCGCTGCGCGAGCACGTGCAGCTCCACCGCGATCAGCTGGAATTGCGTGACCGCCTCGGCGAGGACGAACTTCTCGGCTTCATCGGCAACGGAGCGATACTGCCGCGACGCTCCGGGGACTCGGATCTGCCGATGGACGCCGACGATGCCGTTCCGTTCCGCAGTCCGGAATCACTCGAGCGCACTTTCGCCCTCTCGAGCGGTCGGACAGTGACGGGCATGGCGCTTCCCCGCGGCGTCACCGTCATCGTCGGCGGCGGCTATCACGGCAAGTCGACGATCCTGCGCGCTCTTGAGCGCGGCGTCTACCCGCACATCGCAGGCGACGGCCGCGAATGGGTCATCACCGAGCCCAGCGCCACCTCCATCCGCGCCGAGGACGGGCGCGCCGTCACCGGCGACGACATCTCTCCGTTCATCAACAATCTGCCATCCGCCACGGACACGAGGTTCTTCACGACCACGAACGCGAGCGGCTCGACGTCCCAGGCGGCCAACCTCGTCGAGGCTCTTGAAGCCGGTGCACACACGCTGCTCATCGATGAGGACACCTCGGCGACGAACTTCATGATCCGTGACGACCGGATGCGCGCGCTCATCCCCGCCGACCGTGAACCGATCACCCCGTTCGTCGACCGGGTGCGGCCCCTGTTCGCCCGCCGAGGTGTCTCAACGGTGCTCGTCGCCGGCGGGTCGAGTGCGTTCTTCGAGGTCGCGGACCGAGTCATCGCCCTCGACGCCTATGTGCCCCGCGACGTCACGACGCACGCGCACGAGCTGGTGGGCGTCGCTGCGGTGGAGCTCGAGGAGAGTCGATCCGCTCCCGACGCTCCCGGCGCTCCCGACGCTCCCGGCGCGGCTGAGGTCTTCTCCCCAGCCCGGGGCCGCGTGCCCACCGCGAAGGCGCTGCGCCCGGCGTCGAAGACGAAGTCAGCGAAGGCGAAGGGCCTCAGCCAGATCCAGTTCGGGAAGAGCTTCATCGACCTCGGTGCGGTCGCCCAGCTGGTCGATCCCCAGCAGACCAGCGGCCTCGCCGAGGCACTGGAGTACATGGCGGAGATCTTCGACGGGCAGACCGCCGTCTCCGAGGCGCTGGCTGAGATCGAGGACATGCTCAACGCACAGGGCGTCGACGGGCTGACCGGGAACCGTGATCACCCCGGGCACGTGGCCCGGCCGCGAGCACAGGAGATCGCCGCAGCGCTCAACAGATACCGCGGCCTGCGCCTCGTCGACTGACGCAGCGTCAGCGTCGGCAGTGGGCGCCGGCAGTCGGCGTCGGCAGTCGGCGTCGGCAATGGGGCCAAAACCCATCACTTTTGAAACTATGCATCTGTTCCGGAACAGATGCATAGTTTAAAAAGTGATGAGAGGTCGCGCCCCGGAGAGGTTCAGGAGTCGAGCAGCGTGGCCAGCTCCACTGTCGTCGTCACCGGCAGCGAGCATTCCGTGCCTCGACAGACGATCGCAGTCCCGTTCGGCACCGCGACTTCCTCCCCGTTCTCGTCCGGCACCCCGGTGGAGCCGGTGAGCAGCGTGACTGAGGGGTGGTGGGCGGCGAACGCGAGCAGATCGGCGTCGCGGCTTGCCACCCGGACCGGATTGAGCGCTCGCTCGGCCTGCCACAGGGCGTGGCCACAGCCGCGGGGCGCCCGACCGGCGAGCGCCCGGTAGACACCGAGGAGCTGGTCGCGGATCTGCAGAGACTGGCTCGTCGTCAGCGGTCCGTCGACGCCCAGCTCTCCGAGGAGGAGCATCGCCTCGGCGGCCGCCGACCTGCCCGAGGGCAGCGCGTTGTCGACGGGGTCGGAGGCGCGCACATTGAGGATCTCGTCGCCCTGGGAGTCGAAGACCTCGAAGTGGTCCTCTGCGGAAGCAGCAGGACCCGTCGGCGCCTCGGCACCCGAGGTGAAAGTCGCGATCATTTCGGCAGCGAGCCGTCCGATCTCCCTGTTGTCGAACGCGCCTTCGTCAGCGAACACTCGACCCTCGATGAGTCCGGCCTCCTGCAACTGTCGAACGGTGATCCCCGCGATGAGGAACTGTGCCCAGTCGGCGAGACCTGCGGATCCCGGGCCGGGTTTCCCATCGGTGGAGCTTCGCCTGAGTCCGCTCTCCTTGTATTCCGCGTAGGACGATTCCCAGATCGTCGCGGCAGTGTCAGCCCAGTTCCTGCCTCGTGCAGACGCAGTGAACAGCGCCGCCTCGGCGAGCGCGGTGGTCGCCATCGAGTTCCATTCGGTGATGGTCTTCTCATCTCGCGCGGGCTGGGGTCGCTGACTCAGCAGCGTCTTCAGCGCATCCTGCTGTGCCCGTGTGGATTCGGTCTGCCATGGCGCCGGCTGGTCGGCGTCGAACGGCGAGTTCGGGTCGCGCAGCCAGTTCATGATCCCGGTCGCAGCGATGACCTTGCCGGAGAGCTCCGCGTCCGCCGGCGAATCGACCAGGACCAGGAGGCCATCGCTGTCTGAGGGGAACTCATCAAGGGTCACCACGTATGCGGCGCCTTCCTCGGAGACACCATCGGCGTTGAGTGAATCCGCATCGAGGGCTGCGATGAATCGGTTTCCTCCCTCGGTCATGTATCCGATGAGGAAGTGGGCCGTATCTTCGACCTCCCGCTCGGCCAGGGCAATCCACTTGGAGTCGGGGTTGAGCGAGTGCTCCACCTTCGCCCACTGCACCACGGCCCTGAGATAGAGGGCATTGTCGTAGAGCATCTTCTCGAAGTGAGGGACGAACCACTGCCGGTCGACGCTGTACCGGGCGATCCCACCGAGCACCTGATCCCGCATCCCGCCGCTGGCGATCCGCGCCAGGGTGCTGCGCACGGCGATGAGGCAGTCCAGGACGAGGTCACCACTGAGGTTCCCGTCGGCACCGAGGAGGTCGACATTGCCGGACGCCAGCGCCTCGCGCACGCGGTCGCCCTCGCCCGACTCCCCCGTCGAATGGTCGCCCTCACCCGACGACCCAGTCGATCGATCGCCCTCAACCGACTCCCCCGCCGAGGTGCCCCGCCGCAGCCGTTCGAACGTCGCCATCAGCTGCAGGAGGTTCATCAGCGGCGGGAACTTCGGGGCACCGCCGAAACCGCCCCACGCCGGGTCGTAGGAGTCGAGCAGGGCTGCGGCCGCGTCGTCGAGCTCCTCGGCACTCAGAGCCTCACGCGTCGCCTCGGCGGGGAGGGCCTTCGTCACGGCATTCGCCATCTCGGCCAGCCCACGGTCCATCCGCCCGGTCATCTCATTGACCTCGTCGCGGCGGTTGACCCACGTCTCGGACACAGCCATGAGCACCTGGGTGAAGGACGGCATGTTTCCGCGCGGAGCGGGCGGGAAATAGGTGCCCGCGTAGAAGGGGCTGCCGCTCGGGGTGGCGAAGATCGTCATCGGCCATCCGCCCTGGCCGCGCATCGCCTGGAGAGCGTTCATGTAATAGGAGTCGATGTCGGGGAGCTCTTCGCGGTCGATCTTGATCGGGAGGTAGTGCTCATTGATGATGCGGGCCACCGCTTCGTCCTCGAAGGATTCGTGAGCCATGACGTGGCACCAGTGACAGGTCGAGTAGCCGATGGAGATGAGGAGGGGGACGTCGCGGCGGGCCGCCTCGGCGAGGTTTTCCGGCGTCCACATCCGCCAGTCAACTGGGTTGTCGGCGTGAGCGCGGAGGTAGGGGCTGGTGGATGACGCGAGTTCATTGACCATGCTTCCAGCCTCTCACGGAGGGCAACCGGCGGTGCCGCTGAATTCCCTGAGACCGCACCGAGCGGCGGCCGAACTGAGAATGGCAGTCTCAGCACGCCGTTGGTCCCCCACATGCGGCGACTCCGACTTATCCTGGAATGACTACGATGGTCGTGAACGTCGGCCGCTCGGCGATCGATCAGCCGTCCACGAGAAGGCGATCGCTCAGCCGTCCATGAGAAGGAGTGGAATGATGAACTCGCACACGAACTCCGACCAAGTCGAGGTGCTCTCGGTCCAGGAGTGCTGGGAATGCCTGCGCAGCACCGACATCGGATGCCTCGCCGTGGTCATCGACGATGGCCCCGACATCTTCCCCATCAACTACGCAGTTGAACACTCGGCAATCGTGTTCCGCTCCGGCGAGGGCACGAAGGTCGACGCCGTGATGGAGAATCCGCGGGTCGCATTCGAGGTCGACGGCTTCGACCCTGAGACCGAGACGGCGTGGAGCGTCGTGCTCAGGGGCAAGGCCGCACCGATCAACGACACCGACGAACTCCTCGACACCGTCTCCCTGAGCGTCACCCCATGGCAGCCCGGCCCGAAGAGCCGGTTCATCAGGATCGTCGCCGAGGTGGTCACCGGACGCCGCTTCCAGGTGGCGGAGTCGCAGCTCTGGGATTCCGCGCTGTCCACTGCGAGCCGCGCCCCCAGGGAGTAGGTCAGCTCCCCGCCCCGCCCCCAGGGAGTAGGTCAGCTCCCCTAGGGAGTAGGCCGCGCCCCCAGGGAGTAGGTCAGCTCCCCGAAGGAGTAGGCCGCGCGCCGAAGGCATAGGTCAGAGCCCCTCGAGGGAGCGGGTCAGATCTCCTCGACCATGGCGAGGAGGCGATCGGGGACGTTGGTGATGATGCCGTCCGCTCCGAAGTCGATGGCGCGCTCCATCTCCGCGGTCTCGTCGATCGTCCACACGAGGCTCGACATCCCGAGCTCGTGCACCGAGTGGAGGAACTCCGCATCTGCCTCCCCGCGGTGTGGGTTGATCTGGTCGACCCAATTCGCGAACTCACGCAGCTCTTCCGGGCCCGGCCGGCCGAGCAGACCGACGGGGATGTCGGGAGCGAGAGCGTGGAAATCGCGGACGAAGTCCCAGTCGGCGGATTGGACGACGAGGAGCCCCGCGGCCAGTGCGCGCCCGAGGTAGCCGGGCACCTCCGCGAAGGACCGGACGATCGCCTCGGCGATGCCGGGGTACTGCCGGGGGTGCTTGACCTCGAGGAGCAGCCCGGTGCGGGTGGCGTGGACCAGTGCCAGCACCTCGGCGAGGTGAGGAACCTGGGTCCCGGCGAAGGTCGGGGACTTCCAGCTGCCGGCGTCGAGGGCGGCGATCTCCGCCGCGGTCATGCTCGCGATGCGCAGGTTCGAGCGGTCGGGGTAGACGTGGCGGGCGTCGGTGGTGCGCTCAAGCGAATCATCGTGGATGACGATGAGCCGACCGTCGCGGCTCATGTGCAGGTCGATCTCGATCATGTCCGCGCCCTGCTCGATTCCGGCGGCGAAGGCGGGCATGGTGTTCTCCGGCCAGTGCGCCGAGGCTCCTCGGTGGGCGATGACGAGCGGGGGCACTCGGGTGTGCACACCGTCGGTCACGGAATGGGTCATCAGCGTGATGGGCATGAGGCGACTCCTCCGATGGAGCGGGCGGGGTTAAGGAGCGGGCGGGGTTAAGGAGCGGGCGGGGGTTGTGAAGCGGGTTCAGAAGCGGGTGGGGTGCGCTCAACCCTAGGGAGCGCGGGCAAGGAACGGGTGATGCGGGGGTGGCGGGAAGGTGAATGTTGCGTTCTGGCAGAATGAGGCTCAGCCACCGCAATGGACTGCTGCATGGGAGCGAAACGCATGAACCCCCTCGACGGATTCATCGACACCGTCAACTCCGGACTCGGCTGGGTCCTCCTCGTCATCCTCATCGGGGTCGCGATCTACCTCAGCGTCCGGACCGGTTTCGTCCAGCTCCGCCTCGTGCCGGAGATGTTCCGCGTCATCGGCGAGACCGCCGGCAGAGACGAAACCGGCAGGAAGTCGATCTCCTCATTCCAGGCGTTCTGCATCTCCGCAGCCTCCCGGGTGGGCACGGGCAACATCGCCGGCATCGCCCTGGCGATCTCGATCGGCGGGCCCGGCGCGGTGTTCTGGATGTGGGTGATGGCGATCCTCGGCAGCGCCACCGCGTTCGTCGAGTCGACGCTGGGCCAGCTCTACAAGGTCAAGGACAAGGGCTCCTTCCGCGGTGGACCCGCCTACTACATGAGCGTGGGACTGCGGCAGCCCTGGATGGGCGCCCTGTTCGCGGTCATCATCTCCGTCACCTACGGCCTCGTCTTCAATTCGCTCCAGGCGAACTCGATCGTCGACGCCACGGCGACGAGCTTGCGTCTCGACACCGCGACGAACTCCTGGATGCCGATCAGCTTCGGCATCGGTCTGGCGCTCATCACCGGTCTGATCTTCCTCGGCGGGGTGCACCGCATCTCGAACATCTCCGCGGTCATCGTGCCCGTGATGGCCGTCGCGTACCTCATCCTCGGCGCGATCGTCGTGGTCCTCAACATCACCGAGGTGCCCGCGATGTTCGCGCTCATCGTCTCCAACGCACTCGGCTTCGACTCCGTCGTCGGCGGCGGGATCGGCATCGTCATCATGCAGGGAGTGCGCCGCGGCTTGTTCTCCAACGAGGCGGGCATGGGCTCGGTGCCCAATGCGGCCGCCACTTCGTCGGTCTCGCACCCGGCGAAGCAGGGACTTGTGCAGAGCCTCGGCGTCTACTTCGACACCCTGCTCGTCTGCTCGATCACGGCGTTCATCGTGCTCCTGTCCAACCCCGTCTACGACGAGGCCCAGGGCGCATCGCTGACCCAGAACGCGCTGGCCTCACAGCTGGGCGGATGGGCCGTTCACTTCCTGACGATCGCGATCTTCCTGTTCGCGTTCTCCTCGATCCTCGGCAACTACTACTACGGCGAGGCGAACATCGCCTACCTGTTCAAGACCAAGGCGAGGCCGGCGATCATGAGCTACCGCGTCATCGTCATGGCCGCCGTGTTCACCGGATCCGTCATCGCCCTGCCCCTGGCCTGGTCAGCTGCCGACATCTTCATGTCGATCATGGCGCTGACCAACCTCGTCGCCGTGTTCTTCCTCGCGCCGACCGCGCTGCGCCTGCTGAAGAACTACACGAGCCAGCGCAAGATGGGCCTGGAACCGGTCTTCCACCGCAGCGATATGCCCGACATCGAAGGCCTCGAGGCCTGGGACGGCACTGACGAGGTGACCCAGCGCGAGTTCTGGGAGGCCAAGGACGCGAAGAAGGGCGCCTGAGGGTTCTGACGCGGGCGGGCTGAAAGCTATTGCAGGCAGCAAGGGAAACGGTCATGGGTCTGAGCAGGGCAGCGTGGTCATGAGGATGTGGAGCGTTCATCCTCGGTGCCTCGACCGCCAGGGACTGACGGCGGTCTGGCGGGAGTCCCTGCTCGCCCAGGCGGTCCTCGCCGAGAGGACGAAGGGCTATCGCGGGCACCCGCAGCTGGTGCGGTTCCGCGCCCACCCCGCACCGCTCGCCGCCATCGGCGCCTATCTTCAGGCCATCGCCGAGGAGGCTTCCACCAGGGGGTACTCGTTCGACACGTCCCGGATCGATGCGCCCCCGCCGGTGGGATGGGTCGAGGTGGCCGTTGACGGGGCTGCCGAACCGCGGGTCGAGGCGGCCCGGATTCCCGTCACCGAAGGACAGATCGCCTACGAGTGGCGACACCTGCTTGCCAAGCTCGAGCAGCGCAGCCCCGAGCGGTTCGCTGAGGCTGCGCGTATCGAGGTTCCGCCGATCCATCCGCTCTTCGAGGTGGTGCCGGGTCCCATCGAATCGTGGGAACGTCCGAAATGAGAAGGTCTACTTCTTGACCGTCTTGGACTTCGCTCCGGTCGCCCAGCTCACCTGGTCGAAGACGACCCGGTACGACTTCTTGCCCTTCGACTTGTACTTGTAGGTGGCCTTGCCCTTCTTGGCCTTGATCGTCTTGACGGTCTTCCACTGACCGCCCTTCTTGACCTGGAACTTCACCTTCGGGTTGTAGTTGACCCAGCCGTAGGACTCAGGATCGTAACGCTTCGTCTTCGCGCTGAGTGTGACCGTCTTTCCGCTGCGCTTGGTCGACAGCGACGCCGTCGCCTTGCCCCCGGACGTAGAAGTGGCCCTTGGTGTAGTCGGTCCGATCGACCGTATCCCAGGACGACTCGTTGTAGGCATAGACGTCAGAAGGACCGATGCCGTACTTCCCGAGCCCGTCCCAGGATGGGCAGATGAAGGCTCGGGTCGTCTTCGTATCACCATCGCTGGAGAAGTACGCCGAATCCACCCAACCACCCTTACGAGTGACATCGGCAAAGACGCCCCAGGAGTCAATGCCCGACTTCTTATGCGACATGTGGACATCGACATTGCGACAGTTCGCGTCCGAGACGACGATGCTCTTCGCCGACAGCTTCGTGACGTCGAATGAGGTCGAGGCGGCATTCGCGGTGACAGCCGGGCCGACGACGAGTGCGAGGGAGGCGACTGCCGCAATCAGGGCACGCTTGAAGAATCTCATGAAAACTCCATTGAGTTCAGAGGAATGGGGATGCCATCAGTCGAAGTCTCAACGAGTTCAGTCGGCAAGGAGAAGTTACGTACGGGTAAAGTCACGGAAACCTCAGATTACCACAGGCGCAGTGACATCTGGGTGCCACTTTTCCCACCCCGACGGAGTCTCCGACAATGCGATTGGTCCCGATGGATCTCCGGACGGCCGCAGAGAAGACAAAGGGGGCTGGGACTCCGTTGTCCCAGCCTCCTGATCCGGGTGCTCGTCAGCGCGCGACGGCGTCCTCCTCGACGATGAGCGGGTAGACACCGTTCTCGTCGTGGACTTCACGTCCCGTCACCGGCGGATTGAACACACACGCCATCCGCAGCTCGGTGTCGGCCACGACCGTGTGCTTCTCATGTCCGTCGAGCAGATACATCGTGCCGTCGGAGAGCGGGTAGCTCTCCCCTGTCTCCTCGTTGATGAGGGTTCCTTCGCCCTGCACGCAGTACACGGCTTCGACGTGGTTCTGATAGTGGAAGGTCGAGCGGGTTCCCGCGTAGATCACGGTGTCGTGGAACGAGAACCCCACGCGCTCCTTGCCCAGCACCATCCGGCGGCTGCGCCAGGTCTCCGACTTCACGTCGCGCTCGGTGTCGTTGAGGTCGTCGCGGTTGACTACGTACATACGTCGTCCTTTCGTTGAGGGTCGGTGCGAGTTCGCGGGCTCAGACTGCGGCGAGTTCCGGCGCCGAGGCGAACTTGAGCACCGCTGCCTCCAGCACCTCGAGGCCCGACTCCAGGTCCTTCGCCGAGATGGTCAGCGGCGGCATGATCTTGACGACCTCGTCGCGGGGACCGGAGGTCTCGATGAGCAGCCCCTGAGCGAACGCCTCGGCGGCGATCTTTCCGGCGATCTCGGGATCGTCGAACTTGAGACCGGCCAGCAGACCGCGCCCGCGCACGGTCGCACCGTCGGCCTTCGCGGCGATGACGTGGAGGCGCTGGTGCAGGTTGGCGATGGTGTCGGCGAGCTCGTTCTGGAACGAGTTGTCGGCCCAGAAGGTCTTCAGCGCAGCGGTCGCGGTGACGAACGCGGGGTTGTTGCCGCGGAAGGTTCCGTTGTGCTCACCGGGAGACCAGACGTCGAGTTCGGGCCGGAACAGGGTCAGTGCCATCGGCAGGCCCGAGCCGGAGATCGACTTCGACAGGCACACGATGTCGGGCTCGATGCCGGCGTGCTCGAAGCTGAAGAACGTTCCCGTCCGGCCGCAGCCAGCCTGGACGTCATCGACGATGAGCAGGATCTCGTGGGCCTTGCACAGCTCCGACAAGGACCGCAGCCATTCGGCTCGAGCAGCACGCACGCCACCCTCGCCCTGCACGGTCTCGACGATGATCGCGGCCGGCTTGTCGACGCCCGAACCCGAATCCTCGAGCACCTTCTCCAGCCACAGGAAGTCAGGCGTCTCGCCATCGAAGTAGTCGTCGTAGGGGATCTTCGAGCTGTTGGTCAGCGGGATTCCTGCGCCCTGACGCTTCATCGAGTTGCCGGTCACCGACAGCGATCCCAGTGTCATGCCGTGGAACGCGTTGGTGAAGGACAGGATGTGCTGGCGGCCGGTGACCTTGCGGGCCAGCTTGAGCGCTGCCTCGACCGTGTTGGTTCCCGTCGGTCCGGGGAACATCACGGTGTAGTCGAGCCCGCGCGGTTCGAGGATGAGCTGCTCGAAGGTCTCGAGGAACTCACGCTTTGCCGGCGTCTTCATGTCGAGCGAGTGGAGCACCGCGCCGGACTGGAGGTAGTCGATGAGCGGCTCCATCACGACCGGGTTGTTGTGGCCGTAGTTGAGGGCACCGGCACCGGAGAAGAAGTCGATGTACTCCCGCCCGTCCTCGTCCCACTGCTTCGCGCCTTCGGCTCGGGCGAAGGTCGCCGGCCAGGAGCGGGAGTAGCCGCGGACCTCGGATTCGCGGGTTTCGAAGATGTCGGGCTGATCGGCCTTGGGGGTATCGGGCTTTTCGGTCATCACTTGAGTCCTTTCGAGACTGTGGGCTGCCGTGCCAGCGATGCGGATCGGTCGGATCCGGGCAGGGGTGTCGGAGGCGGTGCCTCCGTGGGGGTCAGGCGGATCAGGGTGCCGCGTTCAAGCAGGGGCATCGGAGGTGGGTCCTCCGTCTCGCCTGGTCCCATGGGGATCGGGTTCCGATCAGAGCGGTCCGATCTCGTACAGGTATTCGGTGTCGTGGCCGTCGGGGTAGAGGTCGGGGGTGAAGAGCGGCCGGCGCTCGCAGTCCGCGCCGCGGTCGCGGGCGAACGATTGGAACAGTCGGTTGGAGGCGTCGTTGTCCGCGGTGATCGTCGTCTCGAGCCGGATGGCCTTCGTCCGGTCGGCCAGTTCGCCGAGCATCGTCGAGGCCAGCCCGCGACCGCGGAAGTCCTCCGACACCGCGACCTGCCAGATCATCAGGGTGTCCGGTGAGTCCGGACGGGTGTAGCCCGTGACGAATCCGGCCGGACGACCGTCGATCCAGGCGATCGCCGAGGTGTCCGCGAAGTCCCGGCACCACAGCAGGTAGGAGTATGAGGAGTTGAGATCGAGAACGGCGGAGTCCTTCGCCAGCCGCCACAGATGCTGTCCGTCCTCCAGCAGGGGAGGGCGAACATCGGTTTCCGTCTTTGGTTCAGCGAGTGCGTTTCTCACGCCAACAAACCTAACGAGCTGAGAATGAGCGTCAACCCAAGGTTGGTTGCTTCAGTCCCGATTCAGGGCTCATGTAGTGCGAGGAGCGCTCGCACGCCGACCCCGGTTTCCCCGCAACAGCTCTGGGATGCGCAGGGGCAGTCCGCGCCACAATACTGAGCCGTAGGGTTCGTTATCGTTTCGTTATATAACGAGTGGTGTGGAACACGTGTTCCAGAAACGATCACCTTGGAATCGGCTCCGAATGACGTCCATCCCCCTAGCCAGGAGCAGGTCAGCGACATAGCTTGGGCCCCGAGAAAGCCGCCATCGTTCCCGAGCGAGAGGATGCCCCATGAATGTTTCAGCAGAGGCTGCGTCGACAGACGACCGAAACCCCACCCCCGATCCGGCCGAGGACAACGCGTTCTTCCCCTCCCCCTATTCGCTGAGCCAATACACGTCTCCGACCACGGACTTCGACGGGCTCTCCACCGAGGAGAAGTACACCGGCGATCGCTGGAGGGTGCTCGTCATCGGCACAGAAGAGCGCTACATGCTCATGCGCAACAACCGGTTCTTCTCGACCGGCAATCATCCGGTCGAGACTCTCCTGCCGATCCATCACATGGCCGAAGCTGGCTACTCCATCGACATCGCGACCCCGACCGGAGCTCCGGCAAAGGTCGAGTGGTGGGCCTTCCCCCGCAGCGATGACGCCGTGAATGCCACGTGGAACTCACTGGCGGAGGCGTTCAAGGCGCCGCAGTCCCTGGCATCTGTGGCCGCCGAGGGGCTCGACAAGTACGCCGCGGTCTTCGTTCCCGGCGGTCATGGTGCCATGAACGGGATCCCCGACAGCCGGAGTGTCCAGCAGGCGCTCGACTTCTTCCTCGAGCACGACCGGCTGATCATCTCGCTGTGCCACGGGCCCGCTGCGTTCCTCGCCGCCGGCCTCGACCGGGAGTCCAATCCGTTCTCCGGCTATTCGGTCGTCGCGTTCCCCGACGAGATCGACTTCGGCGCCAATGTCGACATCGGATACCTGCCCGGCGAGATGCCATGGAAGCTGGGCGAAAGGCTGGGGGCAGCGGGAATCACGGTGACCAACTCGGACATGGCGGGCGCGACTCTGCGCGACCGCAACGTCCTCACCGGCGACAGCCCTCTGGCGGCGAACCAGCTCGGCAAGGATTCAGTCGCCGCCCTGCTCGAGCAGTTCGGCGACTGACCGGAGTGGTCTCAGCGCACAATGTGTGGTCAGAAACCGGAGGGAAATCGCGCGAGAACGCCGATTTCCCTCCGGTTTCTGACCACTTATTCCGTGCCTAGAACTCCACTGATTCGCTGCCTCAGCACTCCACGACATTGACGGCCAGGCCGCCGAGCGCAGTCTCCTTGTACTTCGAACTCATGTCGGCCCCGGTCTGGCGCATCGTCTCGATCACCTCGTCCAGGCTGACCCGGTGCTGGCCATCTCCCCACAGCGCCATGCGGGCCGCGTTGATGGCCTTGCCGGCCGCGATGGCATTGCGCTCGATGCAGGGCACCTGGACCAGACCCGCGATCGGGTCGCAGGTCAGCCCCAAGTTGTGCTCCATCGCGATCTCGGCGGCGTTCTCGATCTGCTCGGGAGTCCCGCCCATCACCGTGGCCAGACCGCCGGCAGCCATCGAGGACGCAGAGCCGACCTCGCCCTGGCAGCCCACCTCAGCGCCGGAGATCGACGCCCGCTCCTTGTAGAGGACACCGATCGCCGCTGCGGTCAGCAGGAAGTCGATGATCGCATCGTGCTTGGCCGCCTCTCCGCCTTCGACCACGGAGTCGACGTAGTTGAGGGCGTAGTGGAGCACGGCCGGGATGATGCCGGCCGCACCGTTCGTCGGGGCGGTGACGACGCGTCCGCCCGAGGCGTTCTCCTCGTTGACGGCCATCGCGATGAGGTTGACCCATTCGAGGTAGTACTTCGGATTGCGGTCGGGGTCCTCCGCCTTGAGGCGCAGGTGCCAGTCGTGGGCGCGGCGTCGGACCTTGAGCCCGCCCGGCAGGTAGCCGGAGCGATCGAGGGAGTTCGAGGCGCACTCCTCCATCACGGAGTAGATGTGGAGGAGGCCCGCGCGGATCTCCTCCTCGCTGCGCATCGACTTCTCATTGGCGAGCATGAGCTCCGCGATCGACAGGTCGTTGTCCTTGCAGCGCTGCAGGAGCTCAACGGCCGAGTGGAACGGGTAGGGCAGCACCTCGGCGTGGGCCTGGAGCTGAGCTTCGACGACCGCATCCGAGACGGCGAATTCGGAGCCCCCAGCACTCGCCTCGGCGCCACTGTCCGCAGTAGACGGCGCTGCAGCAGCCGCGGCACTCGCCTCGGCGGCCTTCTCCTGCTCCCGGAACTCGGTCTCCGAGGTGACGAAGCCGCCGCCCACGGAATAGTAGGTCTCTTCGGCCAGGACTGCGCCCTCGGCGTCGTAGGCGGTCAGAGTCATGGCATTGGTGTGTCGGGGCAGGACGGTCAGGGGTCGTTTGACCATGTCGGCCTCGGTGAAGGCGATCTCGACACCGGCAGCGGCGCCGGTCTCGTCGTCGCCGGTGGTCCCGGCAGTGCCCGCGGCACGCCGCGAGTCCCCGAGGATGATGGAGCCGGTCTCAGTCATCCGCGTGCGGCGGGCGCTGAGTTCGTTGGCCTCGACGGACTCCGGGGAACAGCCCTCGAGGCCGAGCAGGATCGCGTCGAAGGTGCCGTGGCCGGCACCGGTGGCGGCCAGGGAGCCGTAGACATCAACCCTGATGTCTTTCACGGATCCGAGTCTGTCGCCGAGCAGGGTGAGGAATCTCGAGGCCGCTCGCATGGGCCCGACGGTATGGGAACTCGACGGCCCGATTCCCACAGTGAAGAGATCGAAAACGCTCAGTGGCATAGGGAGAACACCGTTTCTGGTAAAGGAACAGTGTGGCCACTCAGTCCGCGAAGACCGTCGTCGACCACACTGTCCACGAGGTTTGTTGAGTTACAGCGAATTGGCCTCGGCGTAGCCCGCTGCGTCCATCACGTCGCCGAGTTCGGTGACGCTGACTTCGAACAGCCAGCCTTCGCCGTACGGGTCCGAGTTGAGCAGTCCGGGGGCATCCACCGCGGCGTCGTTGACGGACACGATCTCACCGGTGACCGGCGAGTAGAGGTCAGAGACCGACTTCGTCGATTCGACCTCTCCACAGGTCTCACCTGCGGTGATGGAGTCACCGACGCTGGGCAGGTCGACGTAGACGACCTCGCCCAGGGCGTCGGAGGCAACAGCGGTGATGCCGATCTTCACGGTCTTGCCGACGATGTCGTCCGCGGGGGCGTTGATCCATTCGTGCTCGGCCGAGTACGTGAAGTTCTCTGGGAGCGGAGGCAGTTCAGCCATGGTGTTCCTTTCAAGGAGTGGGAGGCAGTCGTTCCAGTGTAAGAGCCACCGGAATGCCGGGATAGGGGTTTGCCGACCAGGTTGTGAGAAGCAGGTCGGGTTGTCAGTTGCGGGTGTAGAACGGCAATTCAACGACCGTGAAGTCGTGGGCCTTGCCGCGGATGTCCACGGTGAGTGCGGTGCCGGGTTCGCTCACGCCGCGGTCGACGTAGGCGAGGGCGATCGGGTGGCCGAGCGTCGGGGAGGGCTGACCGGAGGTCACCACGCCCACCTCGGCATCGCCGGAGTGGATAGTCGATCCGGAGCGGGCGGCACGGCGGCCCTCGGAGCTCAAACCGACGAGCACGCGCGCAGGTTCGGTCTCCCCGAGCTTCGCGAGCGCCTCCCGGGCGACGAAGTCACCCTTGGATTTGAACCCGATCATCCGTCCGAGTCCGGCGTCGAAGGGCGTCGTCTCGAGGCTGAGCTCGTTGCCGTAGAGCGGCATCCCGGCCTCGAGGCGCAGCGAGTCACGTGCGGCGAGCCCGCAGGGCACGAGCCCACGGTCGGCGCCGGCCTCGACGAGCACGTTCCACAGCCGCTCGGCGGCGATGTTCGGCATGTAGAGCTCAAACCCGTCCTCGCCGGTGTATCCGGTGCGAGCGAGCATGAGGTCGGTCCCGGCGATCGTCAGCGGCATCCACGCGTAGTACTTGAGTTCGCGCACGGCGTCGGCGACGCTCGCGCCGGCCGCCGAGGCGGACTCGCCCGCAGAGGCATCCTCCGCCGGGGATTCCGCCTCGTCCGCCGAGGTGGTGCTCGGGCCGAATTCCCCATCCGCGCCCGCGTCGAGGGCCGCGAGGACAATGTCTTCCGAGTTCGGTCCCTGGACGGCGATGAGCGCGGTGTCGGCCGACTCATCGGTCAGGACCACCTCGGCGCCGGGCTCCACCTCGGTGACGAAGTGCTGCAGGCGCGACTCGAGGGCCGCGACGACGGTCGGGGTGTTCGAGGCGTTGGGGACGATGAGGAACTCCTCGTCACCGATCCGGTAGGTGATGAGGTCGTCGAGGAGGAAGCCCTCCTCGTTGACGATGACGCCGTATTTGGCTCTGCCGATCGTCATCGTCGAGTACTTGGCGACGAGGGCGTAGTCGAGGAAGGCGACCGCAGCCGGACCGGTGACACGGACCTCGCCCATGTGGGAGAGGTCGAAGATCCCGGCGGCCTCGCGCACGGCGCGGTGCTCGGCGAGCTCCGAACCATACTTCAGCGGCATGTCCCAGCCGCCGAAGTCGGTGAAGGTCGCACCCAGCTGGGCATGGATGTCATGCAGCGGAGTCTCTGTGGTCATCAGTCGTCCTCGTTCTCTTCGAAGGCCTCGGGCGGCGGGCAGGAGCACACCAGGTTGCGGTCGCCGTAGGCGCCGTCGATGCGGCTGACCGGCGGGAAGTACTTGGTCTGGCGCAGTCCGCTGACGGGGAACACGGCCTGTTCGCGGGTGTACTTGGCGTCCCAGTCGTCCATCACCACGGTCGCCGGGTGCGGGGCGGCGGCCAGTGGCGACTCCTCGTAGGAGTAGTCGGTGCCGATGGCTTCGATCTCGGCGTGGATGGAGCGCATCGCCTCGATGAAGCGGTCGAGCTCCGCCTTGTCCTCGGATTCCGTGGGTTCGACCATCAGGGTGCCCGGCACGGGGAAGGACAGGGTGGGTGCGTGGAAGCCGTAGTCGATGAGCCGCTTGGCGACATCCTCGGCGGTCACTCCGGTCTTCGCGGTCATGTCCCGCAGGTCGAGGATCGTCTCGTGGGCGACGAGTCCGTCGAGGCCGGAGTAGAGCGGCGGGAAGATGTCACCGAGCTTGCTCGCGATGTAGTTCGCGCCCAGCAGGGCCACGCGCGACGCCTCCCGCAGACCCTCGGCGCCCATCAGCTCGAGGTAGGCGAAGCTGATCGGCAGCACTCCGGCAGAGCCGAACAGGGACCCGGAGATCGGCAGGTTCTTCGCGCCTTCTGCGCTGGCGACCAGCTCCGACGAGGTGGCGTCACCCGGCAGGTACGGTGCGAGGTGCTCGCGGACCGCGACGGGTCCGACGCCCGGGCCGCCGCCTCCGTGGGGGATGCAGAAGGTCTTGTGGAGGTTGAGGTGCGAGACGTCGCCGCCGAACTCGCCCGGCTTGGCCAGTCCGACGATGGCGTTGAGGTTGGCGCCGTCGACGTAGACCTGACCGCCGGCCGCGTGGACCTTCTCGCAGACGTCGCGGACCTGGAGCTCGAACACTCCGTGGGTCGACGGGTAGGTGATCATGATGGCGGCGAGGCGGTCCCCGAACTTCTCGATCTTCGCGTCGAGGTCGTCCATGTCGACCGAGCCGTCCTCAGCGGTGCCGACGACCTGGACCTGGAGACCGGCCAGCACCGCCGAGGCGGCGTTGGTGCCGTGCGCGGACTGCGGGATCAGGCACACGGTGCGGTCGGTCTCACCGTTGGCGACGTGGAAGTTGCGGATGGCGAGCAGTCCGGCCAGCTCACCCTGGGAGCCGGCATTGGGCTGGAGGGAGATTCGATCGTAGCCGGTGATCTCGACGAGCGCGGCTTCGAGGCGGATGATGAGCTCGCGCCAGCCCAGCGTCTGCTCGGTCGGGGCGAAGGGGTGGATGTTCGCGAACTCCGGCCAGGTGATGGCCTCCATCTCCGCGGCGGCATTGAGCTTCATCGTGCACGAACCCAGCGGGATCATGGTCCGGTCGAGCGCCAGGTCCCGATCGGAGAGAGTGCGCAGGTACCGCATCATCGAGGTCTCGGAGCCGTGGGTGTTGAACACCGGATGGGTGAGGAACTCGGTCTCGCGGTGGAAGCTCGCGTCGAACTGCGGCTTCGGCACCTGGTGGGGACCGAAGGTTCCGGCAGCCGCCGCCTTGAACTCGCTCGCCTCGATGCGGGCGTGGACGCCGAGGGCGGCGAGGAGAGCGTTGGCGTCGGTGACGGTGTGGGATTCGCCGAAGGAGACGCCGATGGTGGTGCCGTCGATGACGCGGATGTTGTAGCCGGCGGCGTCGGCGACGAGGCGAGCGGTTTCGGAGTTGACCACACGGATGGCGACGGTGTCGAAGAACTCACGGCTGAGCACCTCGGCGCCGGGGGCGGTGTCGACGGCGTCGGCGAAGGCGTGGGCCAGACGGTGGACGCGGGAGGCGATCCGGGTCAGCCCGACGGGGCCGTGGTAGACGGCGTACATCGAGGCGACGTTGGCGAGCAGGGCCTGGGCCGTGCAGATGTTGCTCGTGGCCTTCTGGCGGCGGATGTGCTGTTCGCGGGTCTGCAGCGCCAGACGGTAGGCGGGCTTGCCCTGGGCGTCCTTGGACACACCGACGAGGCGGCCGGGCATCTGCCGCTGGAGGCCGGACTTGACGGCCATGAAGCCGGCGTGCGGTCCGCCGAAGAACAGGGGCACGCCGAAGCGCTGGGCGGAGCCGACGGCAATGTCCGCACCTTGGGAGCCGGGGTCCTTGAGCAGGGTCAGCGCCAGGAGATCGGCGGCGAAGGTGACGAGCGCTCCGCGGTCGTGGGCGCCGGTGATGGCGTCGGAGAAGTCGCGGATGACGCCGGTGGTGCCGGGCTGGGCGCAGACGATGCCGAAGATGTCGTCACCGACGAGTCCTTCGGAGAGGTCGGCGACCATCACGCCGAAGTCCATGGCCCGGGCGCGGGCGCGGACGACGGCGATGGTCTGCGGGTGGAGCTCGGAGTCGAGGACGACCGTGTTGCCCTTCTTCACGGCGCGACGCATGAGGAGGACCGCCTCGGCGACGGCGGTGGCCTCGTCGAGCAGGGAGGCGTTGGCGATGTCGAGGCCGGTGAGGTCCTGGACGACCTGCTGGAAGTTGAGGAGGGCTTCGAGGCGGCCCTGGGAGATCTCCGGCTGGTAGGGCGTGTAAGCGGTGTACCAGGCGGGGTTCTCGACGAGGTTGCGGCGGATGACGGCCGGGGTGATCGTGTCGTAGTAGCCCTGACCGATCATCTGCTTGCGCAGGGTGTTCTTCGCCGCGATCTCACGCAGTTCGCTGAGCACGGCGACCTCGGAGTGCCCGGAGTGGAAGTCGAGTCCGTCGATCTGGATGGACTCCGGCACCGCGGCGTTCGACAGAGCTTCCAGCGACTCGTAGCCGAGCTCCTCGAGCATGGCGTCGATGTCGGAGGCGCGGGGACCGATGTGACGGTCGGAGAACGGGCGCTTGGTGTCGCCGGTGGGCGTGGTGGTGTGGGCGAGTGAACTTGTCATTGCCGTCCTTGGTCGTAGGCGGCGCCCACCGGTGGGAGGACGCACTGTGCAGTGAGTAGTCCTCCCCGATCTGTTGGAATGTCGCTCGTTCACCCTGTTTCGCACGCAGGCGACCGGGGTCGCGGTGCTGGTGTCAGGAGTTGAGTCGTCATCCTTCAGATGTGCCTGCATTCGGTGGTATTGGGCCTGAGAGTTTCCCGGGGAGGGAATTGCACCTACGGCGCTGCGCTGTGCGCAGCTCTCCCACCTCATGTCGTTGCGGCAGTTATGTACTTATGGGAACCATCCTAGTAGCTGTGTTCGGTGCGGACAACACGACTGGAGGCGGTTCTGTCCGCAGGGTCGGATGGTGCCTTGCCGGCGGAGTCGGACGGCTGCGTCGGCGGGGTCGAACGGCTGCCTCGGCGCGGCCGGACGTCACTCTATACTGGGCTGGTTCGGTGCGAGGGAGGATCGATATGAGACGTCCGAGAACTGCGTTCGCCTGCCTGGGCGCGGTGCTCGTCGCTTGTGGACTGTTCACAGGTTGCACGACCACGGTCGAACCCCTTCCACCCGTCGCCCGCGACGTCCCCTCCCCCGCCGCTGATCGCGACGCCGCCGAGGTGCGCTCCGCACTCGCTGCCCTCGACCCCTGCGCACTGCTCGATCCCGAGACCAGCGAAGACCTGGGGATCGAGGACAGCGACAAGCACCGCGAGCTGTTCAGCTGCGTCGTGCGCGACCACGTGCGCGTCGAGGTCTACGCCGAGCTCGGCCAGCACCAGCGCTTCTGGGAGGACGAGATCACCCTGGCGGGGATAAAGGCCTATCGCGACAGCGAGAAGACGGGCCAGTGTGGGATCTCGGTTCCGGTCGACCACGAGCATGCGATCGTCTTCTCCCAGGACACCGACCAAGGCTACGACTGCGCCGCTCCGGAAGCCTTCGCGACGCAGGCCTTCGAGACGATGAGCGCTGACCCTGCCGCTCTCGAGCGCGAGGACGACGACGGGATAGTCGCCTGCGACGTCTTCGCACCGCTCATCGGAACCCCGCCGAAGGACACCGTCATCGAAGCGCGGGAAGGGATCGGCGCGGCATTGCATCGGTGCGGCGTATGGAAGGAGAACAGCTCCGGGTTCGTCCCCGTCTACCCCGTGCAGGGCCTGGTCTTCCGCTATTCCCCTCCCCTGGAGACCCTGCGCGCCGACGGCCAATGGGACGACTACCCCCTGCTCACGATCGACGGCACCGAGGTCCTCCTCTTCAGCTCCGACCCCGACGACAAGAAGGACGACGACGGCCAGTGCCGGCTGCTCTGGGATGCGAAGACCGCCTCGGCGCTCTCCGATGGAGACGTGATCCGCGCCGAGGTGGAGGCTGCCACCTGCAAAGATGCGATCTCCCTCGCCGAGGAGGCGGTCCCGGCCGTGAAAGCGGCCAAGCCCGCCAAGACGTCGGGGCCGGTGTCCCTGTACACCGCCGCGGAGAACGATGGGCCGGCCGTGGGCGCCTGTGCCGATGTCCTCGCCCAGGCCGAGCGCCTGTGCGCGCCGGCCTCGGATTCCGTTGAGGTCCCGAACTCCCCCGCCGAGGTGGTGATGGAGTCCGAAGCCGACCCGAACGTCCTCTGCGCTGCCGCCCACGCGAGCGTGCAGGACATCTTTGCAACGAAACTGGCCGGAGTCACGGCCCTGCGGGAGCCCACAGCGCAGAAGGACGACGAGACGGTGTGCGAATTCGTCGAGCCACGGCATTCGCTCGTCGTCCGGCTGCAGGCATCCACCGACACTCTGGACTCGGTGGTGTCGGCATCGTCTGCGCAGGCCACCGAGATCAGCGGGCATGCGGCAATCATCGGCGAGGCCCGGACCGAGGGCTGGAACACCAGTCGGCGGGCTCAGATCGCGCTCGGCGAAGCGAGTGAGCCGGGGTACCTTGATATTGAGGTCTTCGCCCGGCCGGACCGGAAGCAGGGGATCTGGCAGGGCGTGAAGGTCGACGCCTCCGCGCTGGACAAGCTCGAGGAGTTGTCGGCGGCGCTGACGGACGAGCTGCTCGAGCGGTGAGGCGTCCCGGCTCGGACGCAGGCGGTTTCGCCTGCGGCGGAGACCGACTCAGGCAGACCCACCTGCGGCGATGAGTCCGCCATCGGCCGTGAGCACCTGGGCGGTGATCCACTCGGCGTCGCTCGAGGCCAGGTAGGCGACAGCGGCTCCGATGTCCTCCGGGGTGCCGAGGCGCTTGACCGGGTAGGCTTCGGCGACCTCGTCCTCCCGGCCCTCATAGAGAGCCGTGGCGAAGTTCGTCTTCACCACGGCGGGGGCGACGGCATTGACGCGGATATCGGGGCCGAGCTCCACGGCCAATGTCTTCGTCAGATGGGACACGGCCGCTTTCGAGATCCCATAGAGGCCTATGCCGGGGCTCGGAGTCCCGCCGGCGACCGAGGAGATGCTCACGATCCGACCTTTGTTCTCGCGGAAGCTCATCCCCTGATGGTGAACCGCGCCCTGGATCCAGGCGAGTGTGCCGAGGACGTTGACCTCGAGGATCTTGCGCGCCGCGTCGAGGTCGATGTCGATCGTCGGTCCGTAGACCGGGTTGATCCCGACGTTGGTGACGAGCACGTCGAGGCGGTCGAACCTCTCTGCGATCGTGTCGAACACCTCGGCGCGGTGGGCGGGGTCGTCGGACTTGCCGGGAATGCCAAGGGCGGTGCCGTCGGGGAATCGGGCCACCGCCTCGGCGAGGGCTTCAGGCTTGCGGGCGGTGAGGACCACCGTCGCCCCCTCGTCATTGAGGCGCTGCGCGACGCCGAGGCCGATGCCGCGGCTGGCGCCGGTGACAAGGGCGACCTGCCCTTCGAAGCGGCGTGCGCCCGCGCGGTTCGGGCCGGGTTCTGTCGCGGCATTCCGGCGGCGAGAGGGCCATTCCTGGACTCGGACGTTCTCAACTTCGTCGGCGGAGCGGTGTCCTGCGGTCATGGGTGCTCCTCAGTGGTCGCAGCGAGGGAGGTCTGGTTCCAGCACCGAGCGTTCGCTCGGTTTCCTGCTTGTATCCTAGGCATGGTGTGCCGACGACCACAAGGAGCAGCCATGGACGACTGGAGGGTGCCGGACCCGTCGTCGCTGCCGCCGATCCTCGAGGCCGCTCTGGAGTGCTTTGCGCGGGGCGGTTACCACGGAACGAGCACCCGAGAGTTGGCGGAGGCGGCGGGCCTGTCGGTGCCCGGGCTCTACCATCACTACCCGTCGAAGCAGGCGATCCTCGTCGACCTCGATCGCTTCGCCATGAATAGCCTGTGGTCGCGCAGCAATGCCGCGCTCGCCGATGGACCTCAGGATTCCCTGTCGCGCTTCGATCGCCTCATCGAGTGCCTGCTGCTTCTGCACGCGCAGTCCGCGACCTTGGCGTTCGTCGCATTCAGTGAGATCAGGAGCCTGGAGCCGGAGTTCCGGGCGGAGCACATCGCCTCCCGTGATCGTCAGCAGAGTCTCCTCGACGAGGTGGTCGCCGATGGTGTGCGCGACGGCTATTTTTCGACGCCGCATCCCCGAGACGCCGCGCGGGCGATCACGTCGATCTGCATGGGCGTCTCCCAGTGGTTCCGCCCCGATGGGGAGCTTGATCCGGCCGGGGTGGCTGAACGATACGGGGAGATCTGCCGGCAGGCCGCGGGGTACGTCGGAAGAGCCAGCTCGCGATGAACCGGATTGAGCACACCCTGGACCTGGGTGCTGCGGAACTCTTCCCGCTCGCCCGTGAGGCCATCCTCTCGTGGGAGCTCCACGAATCCGCAGGCGTCCTGGCCCGTCCGCTACGGCGCATTGAAGTGGGCCACCTCGTCGACCTGCGGCTCAATCCCATGTGGCCGCGTCCACCTCGGTGCCTGCGTGGGGAGGAACTGACGATCCCTGTCGGTGCCTGCCAGATCGCCGAGGTGGTCGACGACGAAGATCGCGCGGGCTTCACCTATCGCACGCAGCCCGGCCACCTCGTCAGCGGGGACGAGACGTTCCTCGTCTCGGTCGGAGCCGATGGTCGCCTCGGCGTCACGATCTCCTCGACGTCGATGCCTGGGCACCCGCTGCTCCGGGCCGTCGCACCGTTGTCAGTGGCAGGTCAGACGCTCATGGCTCGACGATATGCGCACGGGCTGCGGCAGGCGTTGAAGGGCGCTTCCGCAGGGTGAGGCAGGCGGCGGCAAGTGCATCCGGGTGTCGAACGGACTCTTGCTCCGAGATTGCCCCGAGCCGGTTCGTTTCGTCGGCCCAGCTTGCCGAGTTCTTCGTGCAGCGCGTAGGCTACTGGCTCGTAATCCGTCGTCGAGCCTCCCACGGTATTCGGGAGAAGGGATCGGTGGCCCTCGTGGCCAGCTTCTAGTCTGATGTCCCCTCACTCATTCGAGTCGAGCGCACCGTCGCAGTGACCTGCAGCGCGCACCGAATGAGCCGTGAGTCGTGTCCATTTGCGACTTGCTCCATCAGAATCCCATTGTTCCGACATTCCCACTGCTCCGACACAGTTCAACTTCAGGCACCTCAGTCCCGTTTGCCGCCGTCCGACCGAGCGAGGTCAGGCCACTCATTCCGACCCTTGACGGTCATTCGGCTCAGGGACCGCTGTCGACGCGTCGTGTCTGCGGACGGCGACCGTGCCGGGGCCCACCCAGAAAAGATGACAATGAAACAGCTCACCGAGAACCAGGTCAAGAAATCCTTCGTCAACGCCTCCCGCCGTGAGGTCGAGAAGATCCGCATCCCCGATCACCTCGCCGAGGCGGACTGGTCGAACCGCGAGTACATCGGCTGGACCGATCCGAAGATCCCACAGCGCGCCTACGTCATCGTCTCCATCGACGAAGTCCCGCACGGACTGGTGCTGCGGTCGACTCCATCGGCGAAGAGCCAGGCGATGTGCAACTGGTGCGAAGACATCCACGAGCTCGGCAACGTCAAGATGTTCGTGGCAAAGAAGGCCGGTTCGTCCGGTCGCAACGGAAACACGTTGGGCACCCTCATCCACGGAGACTTCAACTGCTCCGAACTGGTCCGGACACCTCCACGTGCCGTCGAAGGTCAGAACGACCCCGAGGCATTCATCGCGCGCCGCGTCGCGACCCTGAGCGAACACGCCGAGACCTTCGTCCGCCGCATCATCGGCTCCAAGTAGAGGACCCGGGTGGAGGGCTTCACTCAGACGGAGTGCTTCACCTCGCCGCCGACAACCGTCATCGCGACGCGAGTGTCCCGGATCGCCGAGGCGTGGGCGAAGAGAGCCTCCTCGCTCGAATAGCCGAGCAGACCATCTCGAGCTGCGGTCACCTCGGCGGAGGTTGTCGGTGCACGTTTCACCGTCCCTCCATCGCGGAGACCATCCGCGGTGCACGGGTCGGTGTCGACGATGATGAAGTCGGCGTCCATGCCCGGCGCGAGGTGGCCTCGCCGGTCCTCGAGGCCGGCGGTGTAGGCCGGTCCCTGTGTGTGCAGTCGGATCGCCTCGGCAGCGGAGAGCCGTCGCTGGGGCTGGAAACTCGTGCGCGGGTCTCCGCCGATGTTCGCCCTGGTCATCGCCGCATAGATCGCTGCGAACGGGTTCGCGGGCTCGACCGGTCCATCGGACCCGAATGCGACCTCGACTCCGGCGTCGATCAGGTCCGGCCAGGCGTACGCGGCGAGTTGCGCGGATTCGTCGATGAGGTGGAGCAGGTGCAGGTCGGAGATGCAGTGGCGCGGCTGCATCGAGGCGATGACGCCGAGCTCTCGGAAGCGGGCGACGTCGGCGGGCTGGATGAACTGAGCGTGCTCGACCCGGTGGCGCAGGGGTCGCCGGAACTTCTCCTCGACGGTCTTGGTGATGGGTCGAAGCCGCTCGAACACGTTGAGCACGTGATGATTGGCCTGGTCGCCGATCGCGTGGATCGCCACCGAGATTCCCGCCTCGGTGGCCATTCGCGCCTGCTCGAAGAGCTCGCCCTCAGTCATCTGCGCAATCCCGTAGTTGGCCTGAACCTCGCCCGCGTCGCCGGGAACGGCAGGAGTCGAACCACTCGCCGCAGCCGCCACACCTACTGCCGAACCGGCTGCTGCCGTGGCTCCTGCGGGAACCGGGTCCGGGAAGGGCACCGACATGTGACAGGAGTGTGAGCCGAGCGCGCCGTCGGAGAAGAGCTTGAGTCCACCTCGGCGCAGCCACGCGTCGCCGTCCCCGGTGCGCCAGCCGGTCTCGATCGCCCACGGCACCTCGACTCCGCGCAGGTACTTCATCACCCGCATGTGCTGGCGGTCCGCTTCGCGCAGGTCGTTCCATGCCAGCGTCGAGGCGATGCCGTCGAAATCGTGGAGCCCGGTCAGACCCTGGGACAGGAACAGCCTCTGAGTGGTCGCGAGCCTCTCGACCTGCTCGTCGCGAGTGGGTTCTGGCACGAACCGCGCCACCAACTCGGTCGCCTCCTCCCTGATGAGGCCGGTGAGACGGCCGTCGTGGTCGCGGACGAATTCTCCGCCCGACGGGTCCGGGGTGCGCGAATCGATGCCGGCGATCTCCAGTGCCCGGGCATTGACCCACAGCGTGTGGAGGTCGACCGACCACATGGCGACCGGGTGGTCGGGCACCGCGCGGTCGAGTAGCTCCCGATCGGGCGGCCTGGGATCCTCCCACTTGTTGAGGTCCCACGCCGAGCCGAGAACCCAGGACCCGACCGGCAGGGATTGTGCACGGTCACGGATGGCGGCGACCGCCTCGGCGAGGGAGCTCACCGACGAGAGGTCGAGGTTCGTCAGAGAGTCCGCGTAGGCGATCGAGTGCATGTGCGCGTCGACGAGTCCCGGCAGGATGACCTGCCCGCCGCAGTCGATCTCCTCGAGCCGTGCGCTCGGCGTCACAGCGGTGGCGCCGATCCCTCCCGCCGAGGCGAGCGCCGCCGAGGTCGCCGATGTGGACTCGGCGATGTCGAGCAGTTCCGACCGGGTTCCGACCGCGACGATCGTTCCCCCGTCGACGAGGATCGAATCGGGCGCGAGGCGGACTGCCGGGGAGTCGGACTCACTGGGGGCCGGGGGGTTGGCCCAGCTGGGGGCCGCAGTGGCGGGTTCGCCGGGGGCGAAAGTGCGCACGACGGCGTTGGAGAACAGACGCATGGGCACCAGTCTAGGGCCCGCCTCGGCGGCGGTTCGGTCGGCCCCACCCACCGTTTCTACGGGGAGTAGAATCCGAAGTATGGCTAAGGTTTTCAACACTCGGGACTCCCGGTTGGCGGCCGGATTCCGCCTCGCCCTGCCGGCGATCTGGCTCGGTCTCATCATCGGGATCTCCCTGATCGAAGCACCGTTGAAGTTCCAGGCACCGGGCATCACGATCCCGCTCGGGTTGGGCATCGGTCGCCTGGTCTTCACTGCGATGAACTGGGTCGAGATCGTCATTGCCGTGATCCTGCTGTGGGCGGTCCTCAAGGACTCGGTCGGCAGGATGTTCCGGGGACTGAGCTTCGGACTCATGGCGGTGCTGGCAATCAAAGTGACGTTCATTCGCCCGCTGCTCAACATGCGCACGGACGCCGTGCTCGCCGGAGTCGATGACGGCGGCTCGAGTTGGCACTACCTCTACATCGCCGCCGATGGCCTGCTCATCGTGGGCCTGGTAGCAGCCATCATCGTCGGTATGCGCCGATGGGTGGCCGTGCGGCCGGGGGTGTAGCGGAGCTGTTGCACCTGGCTCATCCTGCACCTGGCTCATCCTGCACCTGGCTCATCCTGCACCTGGCTCATCCTGCACCTGGCTCATCCTGCACCTGGCTCATCCTGCACCTGGCTCATCCTGCACCTGGCTCATCACTTTTGGAACTATGCATCTGTTCCGGAACAGATGCATAGTTCCAAAAGTGATGAAGCAATAGCTGCGGCCTGGTCGGAAACGCGAACTCACTCGTGCTCGGATTGCCTGTGGATGGTGAGGCTCTGTCCACAGGCCGAAAACTGCCCATTGACGAGTCAGCCCGCATCTTCAACTGTGGTCGTATGTACAATCTCTTCACCCGCCGAGATTTCGTCGCTGCAGGGCTATCGACCCGCACGATCAGGCAGGCGCTGAATTGCTGCGTCCTGAAGTTGAGCCCAGGAATATACTCGGTGATCTCGTCATGCCAACAGCAGCAACATCGACGACTCGCGGCGTTCGTCGACGATAAGGAATGGCTCGCGCTGCATGGCTCGAGAAATGCCGGCGATCTCCAATCAGACTACAAGTACCAGGACCTCCTCCATCGCCTGCGAATCAGCGCGTACCTCCACTACAGGGAGCACGACGTGCTCTGGGGCGTGTCAGCAGCAGTCCTCCACCACATTCCATTGTTCGGGGTCCCCAATGATCATCCGATCTCCGTCATCAACCCGACCAGCAACTCTCGCAGCCCGGAGATCACCCGAACCAAACGAGCGGTCGACGGCGTCGATACCTGCTGCCAGGGAGAATTGGCTTTGACCACCCCTGTCCGCACGTCTCTCGAACTGACTCGACAGCTGGGGCAGCAGGCGGGTTTCGCTGCCCAGGAGTGGGTGTTGCGACGATCTCTTCTGGGCCCGACTGATCCACCATGGCTGAAGCACGGTTACCCCGAGGTTTTCGTCGAGCAGAGCCGGAACCGTGTCGACAGCGAATTCCGCCCAGTGATTGAACGGCTAACAGTGGGTCGTGCGACGGCTCGCCGAATGGCAGACTGCATCGATGCTCGCTCGGAGAGCATCGCGGAAAGCTACTGCTCGTTCAATCTTCATGCGCTCGGCATCTCCGGCTTGGACCAACAGGTGAAGATCTACGACCATGCTGGCCTCATTGCACGCGTCGATTTCATCGATCACGTGACCAACACGATCATCGAGGTCGATGGGATTGAAAAGTACGTCAAGGTCGGTCGTGAGCAGATGAGCAAGCAGACCTATCAGCACAACCGGCTGCTGGCACTGGGATACACAGTGATCCGGTTCCGATTTTCGGAGTTGCTCCACCTGCACGCTTTCGCCACCAAGCTCTTCGCACAGGCACCTCAATTGAGGAGACGCTGGGAATCACCACGATGAAGTGGTCAGCTGCAGGTGAAGACGTTGCCAGGTCCATCAGTTCTGGAACCATACATCTGTTCCGGAACAGATGTATGGTTCCAGAACTGATGGAAAACCGCGCGAGCCCCAGCCGGCGCCGAAACTGCGCGAGCCCCGGCCGGCGCCGAAACCACGCGAGCCCCGGCCGGCGCCTAAACCGCGCGAGCCCCAGCCGGCGCCTAAACCGCGCGAGCCCCAGCCGGCGCCGAAACCACGCGAGCCCCGGCCGGCGCCGAAACCCCCTCAGTAATACACGGCCAATCGACCCCGGGGGCCGTCGATGACCTCGACAGGGGTGTCGAAGACGCGGGTGAGCACCTCGGCGTTCATGATCTCCTCGGGAGTGCCGAACTCGACGACCTTCCCCTGCTTCACGGCGCAGATGTGGTCCGAGTAGTGGCCGGCGAAGTTGATGTCGTGGAGGACGATGACGACGGTGCGGCCCATCTCGGCGGCGGCGCGGCGCAGGTGCTGCATCATCTGCACGGAGTGCTTCATGTCGAGGTTGTTCAGCGGTTCGTCGAGCAGCACATAGTCGGTGTCCTGCGCCAGCACCATCGCCACGTAGGCGCGCTGGCGCTGCCCACCGGAGAGCTCGTCGATGAAGCGGTTCTCCAGGTCACCAAGCTCGAGGAAGTCGATGGCCTGCGAAATGACCTCTTCGTCGACGGCGGTCAGACGCCCCTTCGAATAGGGGAAGCGGCCGAAGCCGACGAGCTGGCGGATCGTCAGCCGGGTGATGAAGTGGTTCTCCTGCCGCAGGATCGACACGATCTTCGCGAGGTCCTTCGACTTGGTCGAGGACACGTCGTAACCGGCGACCTCGATGGCGCCCTCGTCGATGCCGAGCAGCCTGCCGACCATCGTCAGCAGCGTCGACTTCCCTGCCCCGTTGGGCCCGACGAGGGCGGTCACTCCCCCGGCCGGGATCTGCAGGTCGACCGGACCGATGGCGACTTCGTCGCTGTAGCTCTTGCGGACTTCGCTCAGGGTGATCACAGGCGACCCTTTCTCAGAATGACGAAGAGGAATGCCCCGCCGCCGACGACTTCGATGATGATCGACACCACTCCTTCGGCGTAGAAGACGTTCTTCATGATGAAGTACGCCCCGCCGAGGACGACGAACGAGATGAGCCCGGTCATCGGCAGCACGTACTTGTGGTCGTAGGTGTCGGCGAACTGGTAGGAGAGCATCGCGACGAGGAAGCCGAGGAAGATCATCGGCCCGATCATCGACACGGACACGGCCATGAGGATCGAGACGAGGAACAGGATCTTCATCGTCTCGACCTTGTGGTTGAGACCCAGGTTGCCCGTCGCTGCCTTGCCCAGCGCGAGCACGTTGAGCCGCGAGGAACTGACGTAGAGCAGGGTGCAGGCGATGAGACAGAGTGGAATGGCGAGAGGCAGATACGCGGCGTCGGAGTTCGCGATCGAACCGAAGAGCCGGGCGGACAGCACGTCGAACTCGCTCGGCGTCAGGGTCCGTTGCATGAAGGTCGCCACCGCGCCGAGGCCGCCGCCGATGACCACTCCGATGAGCAGCATGATCTCGATGTTCGCGTACTTGCCCGACAGCAGCCAGCCGTAGAGCATGAGCGAGAGCCCCACCATGACCACCAGCTGGATGGCGAAGGGAGTCAGTCCCTTGAGGTCGGCGATCGCGGTGACGCCGAAGAAGTACATCGCCCCGGTCTGGATCGCGATGTAGAGGGATTCGAATCCCATGATCGAGGGCGTGATGATCCGATTGTTCGTCACCGTCTGGAACGAGACCGTGGCGAAGGCCTGGCAGAGGGCGACCATCGCGATGACGATGAGGTTCTGAGCCCGCAGCTCGGCGATGAGCCAGAATCCCTCGTCGGTGATCGGCAGCGGGTTGTCCCAGGCCAGGAGACCGAACGCGATCGCTACGGCCGCGATGCTCAGGCCGCTCATGATCGACCAGTACCGCCACTTGGCACGCGAGGTCGCCAGCGGGCCCGAATGCCGCCGAGGCGATGCTGCCCCCGGTGCGTCCGTCGAGGTGGTGTCGACCGCAGTCGTGCCCGGGGTCGAGGCGGCGCTGGACGCAGGTGCGCCAGGGTCAGTGCCGATAGGGCTCGCCGAGGTGGTCACGGTGTTCTCCTTCATCTCAACCCCTCCCCCGCTGCCGCAGCAGCAACAGGATGAACACCGCCGCGCCGACGACCCCGAGGATGAGGGACACCGGGACCTCGAACGGCATGATGATGATCCGACCGACGATGTCGCAGATGGTGACGATCGCGATGCCGAGCAGGCACACCCACGGCAGATTGCTGCGCAGATCGTCGCCGCGCAGCATCGAGACGATATTCGGGACGATGAGCCCGAGGAACGGCAGGTTGCCGACGACCACGGTCACCACACCGGTCGCGACGGCCACGAGGATGGTCCCGATGAGGATGACCTGGTTGTAGTTGAGGCCGATATTGGTGGCGATCTCCTTGCCCAGCCCCGCCACGGTGAACCTGTCGGCGACGATGAACACCACGATGACGACGAGGCCGACGATCCAGAGGATTTCGTACTGGCCGCGCAGGATCGAGGTGAAGCTGCCCGCGAACCAGATCCCCAGGCTCTGCAGCATGTCCGTCTGCACGGCGATGAACGTCGAGATCGCTCCGACGACGGCGCCGAGCATGATGCCGACGATGGGCACGATCAGCGAGGACTTGAGCGAGACCCGCCGCAGGAACAGGAAGAAGATGAGCGTGCCGATGAAGGCGGCGATGATGGCGCCGACCATGCGGGCCAGGATCGAGGCATCGGGGTAGAGGATGACGGTGAGCATGAGACCCAGGCCCGCCCATTCCGTGGTTCCCGTCGTCGTCGGCTCGACGAATCGGTTCTGCGTGAGCAGCTGCATGACCAGTCCGCACATCGCCATCGCCGCACCCGCGAGCACCAGCGCAATCGTGCGGGGCACGCGCGTGATCTGGAACATCTCCGCGCCGTCATCCGCGCCGAAGATGTCATAGACCCCGGTGAAGAGGGAGAGAACGAGGAGCGCGAGAACACCGGCGGCGGCCAGCACGAGCTTCCAGCTGAACAGCGCGCTCTTCTCGGCGGATGAACTGCCCGAGGAACGCGCCGCACCGCGGCTCGATCCGGTTGCATCGCTGTTCGGTCCGGTCACCTCGGCAAGGCCGGCACCGGAACGTCCGGTCACCTCGGCAAGGTCGGGGCCCGGCGTCCGGCCGGAGTTCTCTGATCTGGTCATGCGGGGATCTCAATCGTGACAAGGCGGTGGATGAGCCGTGAGCAGCATCCACCGCCGTGAAGGTGAAGCCCCTCAGCCGAGGAGCATGCCCACCTGGCGAACTACTTCTGGGCTTCGAGCTTGTCGGCGAAGTCGTTGAAGAATTCGGTGTAGGTCTGGATGCCTTCATTGAGGTAGGTGTCTTCGGGGAAGTAGACGATCTTGTCGTCCTTGACCGCGGGGACGTCCTTGAGCGCTTCGGACTTCTCGATGACCTCTGCGGCGGGAGCCGAGCCCTTCTCGCGCTCTTCGGGAGCGAAGGACGCATCGCGGTCCATCACGACCATGAGATCGGGCTTGGACTTGGCGATGGCCTCGACGGAGATGTCGTCGCCGGCCTCATCGTCGCTGCCCTCGGGAACCTCGAGAGCGGGCTTGAGATCGAGGATGTCGAACACCGGTCCGATGGTGCGTCCCTTGACGGGAGCGACGTAGCCGATGTCGCCCGCCGAGGTGATGAGACCCATGGTCTTGTCACTGCCGTCGTACGCGGACTTGGCCCGCGCGACGGAGGCGTCGAAGTCATCGACGAGCTTCTTCGCCTCATCCTGCTTGCCGAACACCTCACCGAGGACGGTGGTCTGGCGCTTGAGCTCCTCGTCGAAGGGCTTGTCGTCGCGAGGGTCGAGTTCGAGCACTGTGGCCTCGGGGGCGAGCTTCGCCAGCTGATCGTGGAACTGAGCGAAGCGCTGACCATTGACGATCACGTCCGGCTTTGCGGCGACGACCTGCTCCAGGTCCGGCTCGCGGTGCGAACCGAGGTCCTTGATCGACTTGTCCTTCGTGTAGGAGAGGTCCTGCGGCATCAGACCGACAGCGGCGGCGCTGAGGTTGATGCCCCAGGAGTCCAAGGTCTCGAAGGTGCGATTGTCGGTGGCGACCACGGACTTCGGCGGACTGGGGATCGTGTGCTCACCGTTGTTGTCAGTGACAGTGACGGTGCTTCCCGCACTGTCCGCTGCAGCCTTGTCCTCGTCACCGGCAGAGCCGCAGCCGGCCAAGGTCAGCGCCAGAACGCCGAAAACAGCACCGAGGCGGAGACGTGTCGAAACCATGTTGTTCTACTTCCTTCAGCAAAAGATTGGGGCCAGATGTGTGCCATCTGGAGATTAGCTTAGCCTAAGCTTTCAGAAATACGGTACACGAACGTTTCGTTATGAGGATTACGCGCTCGGCAGGTTGCGGCAGGGTAGGGCAGGGCATGACAAGCGGGGTCGACCACGTTGCAGGCCTGGTGGGACCGCCTACTGCAGGGCCTGGAGGGATGGGCTGGAGTGCCTGGTTCGATGAACCGGCGGATACGCCTGGTGACCCGGATACGGTCTGCCCACAGTTGGTGACGACGAATGTGAGCCGAAATCGAGCGGCCCCCGCATTACCGGCGTCGTCGAAAGAGGGGGAGCGCCGAGACGCGAGGGACCGGCGACGCTGCGCGGGACCTCGAGTCCTCAGCGGTCGGAGAAGACTCCACGGGTCAGGGGATCGGACGGCGGGAACTCGAGCCCTCAACGGGGCGGAGAAACTCTGAGTCTCAGATCGTGGCGATGAGGCGGTCCAACTCCTGCGCGGAGTCCGCGGCTGCGGTAGGACCGCCGGTTCCGCCTCGGCGCACATGGGAGCCGGCCTCTTCGGCGATGAGGGCACCCGCGGCGTAGTCATAGATGCCCAGTCCACGCTCGGCATAGCAGTTGATCTTGCCTTCGGCGACCATGCAGAGATCGATCGCGGCAGATCCGCAGCGGCGGATGTCGTCGTAGTCGGTCATCAGGTCATAGAGCTTCGCGAGCTGGGGCGCGCGCGTATCACCCTTATACGCGAAGCCCGTGGCGAGGATCCGTCCCGAGAGGCCGTCCGGTGATCCGTGCAGGCGCCTGGCCGCAACCGGTCCACCGCTCGGGTGATCGGTCAGCAGTCCCTCGGATTTGTACGCGCCGGCGCCCGCGACTGCCAGCCAGGTCGCGTTCAGCCCCGGCGAGGCAACGAGACCGAACAGCCACTCCCCGCTTCCGAGGTCACCGTCGGAGCTCGCCCCAGAGCCTGCCACCTCGGCAAGTTCCGGACGGCAGACGCCCACGGAGAAGCAGTAGAACTCAATCCCCCGCACATAGTTGACGGTTCCGTCGATCGGATCGACATGCCACTCCAGCCCCACCTCGGGCACCCTGTCTTCGACGGGCACAGGCACCAGTGCCCCGGTGCCGGAGTCGTAGCAGTTGAGGGAGCGCAGAAACTCTTCGTCGAAGAACTCGACCGGATCGAGCTCCTCGGCGCCCTCTTCTCCGACGATGACGTCGTCGGGGCGCACATGGGCCAGGTAACCGCGGACGAGGGATTCGATCTGAGCATCCGCCTGAGTCACCAGGTCGTTCGCTGACGTCTTGGTGTCGACCACAGCGACGTCGAACCGGAAGCCCAGCGATCTGCCCCATTCCTCCATCTGCTTCCAGGCGATGGCGGACATATCGGCAGCGATGCGGAGCAACGGGTGTGCGAGCACAGCGGACGGGAGGACTTGAGAACTCATGGTTCAACTCTAGAGGGGACGCCCCTCCCACGTCGCCCCGAGCGCAGAATCCGGGACGGCTGCCCCGCCTCGCAGCTTTCGCCCACCACGCCCCCGGCCGCCTGCCTGGCACCCCCGGCCGCTAGCCCACCGCAATTGAAGCGGGGCCACCCATGGCTCCAGTCCCAGGACGAGAATATTGCGATTCTGCAATACCGGTGGAGAACGTGGAGCTCTCGTCTGCAATAGCCGCTGATATATCGAGAGCCGATCTGCTCAACGCGGCGACCGTCCGGATAATCGTTATCCATTCGCGCTCGGAATTACATAAAGGAGACTTGCCATTAATCTTGTCGGATTACCGAGGATATTCGCCCGGCCGGAGCAAAACCTCGCGAGAGCGCCTGAGGGAGGCGTTTCCGACACCCTGGCTCCGGCGACTGAAACCGGCGTGGAGTTCGCTATTCGGCGGCGGGCGCGACCGATGCTTTGGTCAGCACAGGCTCTGACGAGGCGCCGGACGACTCGCTCTGTCGCTTGAGCTGTCCGTGGCGGCGAACGATCTCCTGCACTGCCTGCGAGGATGTGCCTGCGGCAGCAGCGATGGCACCGAAGGTCGCGCCCTCTTCGCGGGCGCGCAGGATCGCCATCACGTAATTGGTATTGATTCTGTTCCTCTGACGCGCAATTTTGCGAACAGCGCCCACCAGAGCCGTTTGATCTGCAGTTAATTCTCGAGCGCGACGCGACATCATTACTTCCCTTGCCTGTTGCTGTGGCCGGCCGCCACAACAAACTGTGTAGGAACTGGATACCACATATATTAAAGTGAAACAATATTTTCCCGTATTTCAGAAATTCGTTGACCATTCATCAGCCTGCCAGTCACAGCTCGATTACAGAGCCCTGACGGGCAGGCTGAAGTACCGTGGCGCACGGATCGAGGCCTCACGCGAGCAGGTGGCAGAATGCGTCCCATGGAGTCCTTCGCTGATACGCCCACTTCGCCCAGGGCACAGGAACCCGCGCCCCTCGCACAGGCTCCCGAATCCCGGGAACAGGAATCCGAGCCCCGGGCGCAGGAACTCGAGTCCCTGCGCCGGGAGCTCGAAGCAGCCGGAGTCCGCCACTTCAGCCTTGCCGGCGTCGACCGGGCAGCGTATTCCTCGGACGCCTCTCTGTTTCGACTGGTCCCTGCGGCCATCGTCTTCCCCTCTGACGAAGAGGATGTCGCTCGCACGCTGAGAGTCGCACGCCGGCTGCAGATCCCGATCACCAGTCGCGGCGCCGGCACGTCGATCGCGGGCAATGCGATCGGCACGGGAATCGTCCTCGACTTCTCCCGCCATATGAACAAGGTCCTCGCCCTCGACCCGGACACGCGCTCGGTCTGGGTCGAGGCAGGCTGCATCCACGCGCAGCTGCAAGCACAGGCAAAGAAACATGGGCTCCGCTTCGGCCCCGACCCCTCCACCCACTCCCGCTGCACGATCGGCGGGATGATCGGCAACAACGCCTGTGGCCCGCGCGCTATGGGCTATGGCCGCACCGGCGACAACATTCTCGGCCTGCGGGTGATGCTCGTCGACGGCACGATCGTCGACATCGACGAGGACAACGCCGCCGAGCACTTCCCTCGCCTCCACCACCTGATCTCCGAGAACCTCGGCCTCATCCGCACCCATCTCGGCACCTTCTCCCGCCAGGTCTCGGGGTACGGCCTCGAGTCCCTGCTGCCCGAGCACGGTTTCGATCTCCGCCGCGCCTTCGCCGGCTCGGAGGGCACCTGGGGAATCATCCTCGCAGCGAAGATGCGACTGGTGCGCGACCCCGCGTTCACCTCGGCGGTGGTGCTCGGATACGAGGACATGGTGGCCGCGGCCCGCGACGCCCCGCTCCTGCAGGGCTACCCGGTCGCCGCCTGCGAGGGCCTGGATTCGAGGATGCTCGCTCGGGTGATCGAGACCAAGGGCGCCGAGGCGGTCCCCGCTCTGCCCGCCGGCGCCGGCTGGCTCGTCGTCGAGCTCACCGGCGATGACGCCGAGGAGCTGCAGGCGCAGACCGTGCGGCTGATCGAGCAGTCCCGGGCCCTCGACGCGGCGGTTCTCGACACGCGGACGACCGCCGAGGTGTGGGCGATCCGCGCGGATGGAGCCGGCCTCGTCTCGCGCACCCCCGACGGTCGCGACGCCCACGCCGGGTGGGAGGATTCGGCGGTTCCGGTCGAGCACCTCGGCGACTACCTGCACGATCTCATGGCCCTGCTCACCGAGCACGAGCTGTGGGGGATCCCCTATGGCCACTTCGGGGACGGGTGTCTGCACATGCGCGTCGACTTCCCGCTCGAGGCTCCGAACGGGCGTGAGGTTCTGCGGAGCTTCATGGTCGCGGCGACGAAGCTCGTCGCCCGCTACGGCGGTTCGGTCTCGGGTGAGCACGGCGACGGGCGAGCGCGGTCAGAGCTGCTCCGGCTCGTCTACCCTCCCGCCGTCCTCGAGCTGTTCACGCAGGTCAAGGAGCTCTTCGACCCGCAGCATCTGCTCAATCCCGGCGTCATCGTCGACCCGGATGCTCTCGACGAGTCCCTCCGGCTCACTTCCCTGCCGCTGCGCGAGGAACTCACCGGGAACCTCGGGATGCGCTTCGACGGAGAGGCGGCAGGGTTCGCCTCGGCGGTGCACCGGTGCACCGGGGTGGGCAAGTGCCGCGCGGACTCCGCGGTCGGCGGCGGTGTCATGTGCCCGTCCTACCAGGCCACTCGCGATGAGAAGCACTCCACCCGGGGACGCGCGCGGGTGCTGCAGGAGATGGTGTCAGGGGATCTCGTCGAGACCCGGTGGGACTCGCCCGAGGTCGCCGAGGCTCTCGACCTGTGCCTGTCGTGCAAGGCGTGCGGAACGGAGTGCCCGACGGGAACCGACATGGCCACCTATAAGGCAGAGGTCCTCTACCAGTCCTACCGCGGCCGTCTGCGCCCGATGAAGCACTATGCGCTCGGCTTCCTCCCCCAGCTGGCGCGGGCGGCGACACCGATCGCCCCGGTCCTCAATCGCGTGGCCGGGCTGCCGGGGATCTCGACGCTCGCGAAGCGGATGGCAGGCATCGACGTCCGCCGCACCATTCCCGTCTTCGCCTCGACGACGTTCCGGAAGTGGTGGACGACCGCCGCCGAGGCGGGAGCCCGGTCCCCTGGTGCCGGAGCTTCCGCTGCGGGCGGTCGCCGCAACTCCGCCGAGGTGGGAGTCGCATCCGCTGGTGCCGGGCCTTCCGCTGTCGGCACTCGCCGCGACGTCACCGAGGTGGTGCTGTTCGCCGACTCCTGGTCGAATCACTTCGCTCCGCGGATCCTCGCCGCGGCAGTCGCTGTGCTCGAGCATGCGGGGGTGACGGTGCGCGTCGTCGAGCAGACCGTCTGCTGCGGTCTGCCGCTCATCTCGACCGGACAGCTCGATGCGGCCAGGACGAGTCTCTCCGCGACGATCCGCGCTCTGGACTCGACCGGGGACGTGCCGATTATCGGGGTCGAACCCTCCTGCCTGGCAACTCTCAAGGACGACTCGCTCAAGCTCCTCGGCGACGAGGCGTCTGCGCGCGTGGCGACGAGGGTGCAGACCCTCGCGCAGTTCCTGCTCGGCATCGGCGCCGAGCTGCCGAGTCTGGAGGGAGTCGAAGCGCTCGTCCAGCCTCATTGCCACCAGTCGGCAGTGCTGGGACTCGCCGCCGACAAGGAACTGCTGGCCAGGGCCGGTGCGCAGACGCTGTTCCTCGGAGGCTGCTGCGGGCTGGCCGGGAACTTCGGCGTCGAGGAGGGACACTACGAGACCTCGGTCGCCGTGGCCGAGGTGGCGCTGCTGCCGGCTCTGCGAGAACTGGAGGAGCAGAGCGACACTGTGCAGAACGATATTGCGCAGAACTCCGCAGCGCACTCGGAGCCGCATTCCCGAAGCGCGTCCGAGCCGGTGCGGGTCGTTCTCGCCGACGGCTACTCCTGCCGGACCCAGATCACCGATCTCAGTGACTGGCAGGCAGTGTCCCTGGCCGAGCTCCTCGCTTGGGGGTGGGGGCTCAGGCCTTCGCGGTGAGGACCGGAACCTCGGCTTCGAGGAGAATCCGCTGCGCCTGTGATCCGAGGATGAATTTGCCGATCGCAGACCGTTTCCGCAGCCCGATGACGATGAGCTCGGCTGCGCATTCCGTTGCCAATTCGTTCAGGGCGCCGGGCAAGTCGTCTTCATGATCGGGTTGTCGCACCTCGACCTCGACTCCGGAGTCCCGCCCGAGGCTGACGATGCGGTCGATCTCGTCCTGACCGATCTCCGTGGGGGTTCCACTGGCCCCGCGACGTTGAGCGTTGACCACAACGGCCTGAGTCGATCGGAGTTCGGCCTCAGCGAATCCTGCACGCAACGCTGCCTCACCTTCGGGGGCTGGAAGGTAGCCAATGAGAATCGTCATGCCCACATTGTATTGCTCACAGTGGATTCCGTTGACCGATTCCGTCGTCACTTCCCCTCGGCCTACGCCACGCGGTCGCACAGCCTTCTCGTCACCCGCCGACAACCCGCGTCACACGGTCACGCAGCCGGGTCAGAGCCGCCACCATCGCCGGAGGCTCGACCACCCGGAAGTCGACGGGGATGTGCGCTGCGACCGCCGCCGCCCAGTCGAGATCCGCAACGCCGAACTCGATCCGGCACCCCTCTTCTGCGGCAGTGACCGTCACGGCTCGGGACGGAAACCACGCCTGCGCCTCGGCGACAGTGGCGTCGGCCAGCAGCACGACCTTGTGTTCATACGCCGCCGAGGTGACAGCGGCGCGGACAGCCGCCTCGGCGTCGGGATGGTCCCGGTGAGGAAAACCGAACGTCGTCGCGTGGACGGCGCTCATCCGATCGAGCCGGAACACCCGCCAGTCCGCCCGCCCGAGGTCCCAGGCGTAGAGGTACCAGTGCGCGCCGAGGACGACCAGCTGCACCGGCTCCACCCGTCGTTCGCTCGCCCCACCCGCACCGTCTCGTTCGCCTTCACGCGCCTGATCGGTCTGCGCGGGGGCACGCGATTTCGTGTACGTGAAAGTCAGCACGACCCGGGAGGCGATCGCCGAGGCGGCAGTGACGACCGCAGCGTGATCGACTTCGGGCTCGTGCCCGGGCAGAACGGAGACGGCGGTGCCGATCGCACCCACGGTCTCGCGCATGGCCGGTGGCAGCATTCCTTGGATCTTCGCCGAGGCTGAGGCCGCATTCGAACTGCTCAGCCCGGTCCCGCGCAGGAGCGCGAGCCCGATCGCGGTCGACAGGGCTTCGCCGGCCCCGAACTGCAGGGGCGGCAGCAGGGTGCGTGATTCGGCGCGGTAGCCTCCGGCAGCTCCGGGGACGGACGCAATGGTGTAGCCGAGGTCCCGCAGATCGGCGATGTCACGGCGGATGGTGCGGGCGGTGACGGCGAACTGTTCGGCCAACTCGGCGGCGGTGAATGTCCGTCCCGAGGCGAACACACCGAGCAGGGACAGGAGCCTGGAATCCGCCGTCATCAGTGGCCTCCTCTGGCGCTGGTCGGGAGTATCTCATTTCGCCGACAATTGAGGACAGTATATGTCCGCGACGCCGCTGAGAATGGAGTCAGCTCCTCCCCCGGAGCTGCCAGTCAAAGCCCTATCCCCCAACACAGGAGTGACGATGTCGTTCTTCGCACCGAGCGTGACCACCGAGTCCGATGCCCTCTTCAGCTTCATCGAGCAGCAGGCCATCCAGCTGCGGCTCACCGCCTTCGACCTCACGGACGAGCAAGCACGCACAACCCCAACGACCAGCGCGCTGAGCATCTCCGGCCTCATCGCCCACAGCGCCCAGGTCATCTACGGGTGGATGCAGCAGGTCAAGGACCCCAGCCGGGTCTTCACCCTCGACGACTACATGTCGTTCGGACGCGCGATCGGCATCGAGGAGATGTGCGACGGCTCGGTCGTCCCCGATCTCACCCTGGCCGAACTGCTCGCCGCATTCGACACAGCGACGGCGGAGATCGCGGCTGCTCGCGGGCTCGTCGACAACGGTCAGGTCGACCTCGACAGCACAGTCCCTGTGCCGGACATGCCGTGGTACCCCAAAGACTTCGTCATGAACGTGCGCTGGATCCTCAACCACATCAGCACCGAGCTCGCCCGCCACGCCGGGCATGCCGACATCATCCGCGAGAGCATCGATGGGGCGATCGCCTACGAACTCAACGCTCGCGCGGACGGTGAACCATGGCCGCCTGAGTACCTCACGGACGATGCCGAACCCTCTCTGCCCGAGCACTGAACCACTGCAGAGCGAATGCACTGGTGACGACGGCGTTCTCGATCATGTGTGCTCCTGGTCGAGAACACCGTTGCGAAATTTCGATCATAATCACGGCCCACGAATGAGTCATGATTCAGGCACCTGTGTTGAGAATAGCGAACGACCTCGAGTTCCAAAGCGGCAGGTAGAGTCCGGCGCTGTTTCCAGCGAACTGATACCAAATTCTGACGGCGACGTCGGATCTGTGAGCTCACAGTGTTATCCGAACAAAACTGCTGTCTGATGGTCGCACGGCACACATTGAACGACGACGTGCAATTGTCGTGGCATCGGTGGTGATGATCAGCATTTGGTCCGCGAAACCATGCCTGCAGCGATCGGGTGCCTCGAATTCACAGCACGAGGGCCTCCTTGAATTTCTGTGATTGCTCTGCACCTCTAGGGCTTCCGTGCCGAAACGGAGCCCTTGAGCGGCGCGGGTGAGCGTCCCGTTCGCAATGGCGGAATCATCCCAGGTGAGCCCCCGAGTTCGCCGGTGAATTTCTCAGCCGAATGGGGATTTCCTTCTTCCAATTCTCCTTCCCTTCTTCCGATCTCATACCTCTGTCATCTCCAGAATGCCTCAGCGCGATTCATCGAAACAGCGAATATTGTCGCACTAACTGTCGGTGACATATATGCTGGGAAAGGCTCACGTTCACTCTTGTGCGCCGCCCCTAAACGAAAAGAAGGTGAGCAGTGGCAGAGTTCAGACGAATACAAGGTGCATTGGTTCTCAGTGACAATTGGAAAGAGCCCGGAGTCAGGGCGCGGCCGCGTGGATTCCGTGCGTTGGCTGCTGCAGTTGGGGTCATCAGTCTCGTGCTGGCAAGCATCAACGCGTGGGCGCCGAGCGCAGAAGCAGCTACCGCAGTCAACCTCGGCACAGCGGAGTCCTTTACGGTTCTGGGCGGATCGACTGTTACGAACACCGGACCGACGATTCTCAACGGCGACCTCGGCGTCGCCCCTGGCACGGAAATTACAGGATTCCCTCCCGGGATCGTGCAGGGAGGGGCGATCCACGCGAACGACGCAGTGGCTCAGCAGGCCCAGACCGACCTCACCACGGCCTACGATACTGCGGCAGGACAGCCCAGTGACTTCGACATCACCGCAGACCTCGGCGGGCAAACACTCGTTCCGGGTGTCTACACGGCCGAAACTGCCGCGGAGCTGACGGGAGAACTTACCCTCGACGCCCAGAACGATCCGTCTGCCGTCTGGATCTTCCAGATCGGATCCACTCTGACCACAGCGAGCGCCAGCTCGGTGTCGCTCATCGGCGGCGCGCAGAGGTGCAATGTGTTCTGGCAGGTGGGAAGCTCGGCGACGCTCGGCACTGATACCTCATTCGTCGGCACGATCATGGCGTTGACTTCCGTGTCGCTCGTGACAGGAACCACCGTCGATGGTCGAGCGCTCGCTCGCAATGGAGCCGTGACTCTCGACAGCAATGTCATCACTGATCCGCGATGCGATGACGACGGTGACGATGTCGACTCTGATGCCAATGCGACTGCCGAGGCCGACCCGACTGCCGATGTCGACGCCACCCCCGATGCCGGTACGACTGCCGACACTGAAGTGACAGCTGACACCACTGCCGAGGCCGACACCACCGCCGACGCCACCGAGGCCGACCCGACCGCCGACGTCGACGCCACCCCCGATGCCGGTACGACTGCCGACACTGAAGTGACAGCTGACACCACCGCCGACGCCGACGCCACCCCCGACGCCGAAACCACCGCCGAGGCCGAAGCCACAGCCGAAGCCACCGACGACGTCAACACCACGGCCAACGTCGACACCACCGCCGACGCCAGCGCAACCGCCGGAGCGGAAGCCACAGCCGAAGCCACCGACGACGTCAACACCACGGCCAACGTCGACACCACCGCCGACGCCAGCGCAACCGCCGGAGCGGAAGCCACAGCCGAAGCCACCGACGACGTCAACACCACGGCCA
>NZ_JAPSIB010000005.1:0-44399 GCF_031179145.1 Brevibacterium sp. | reverse complement strand
CGACGTCAACACCACGGCCAACGTCGACACCACCGCCGACGCCAGCGCAACCGCCGGAGCGGAAGCCACAGCCGAAGCCACCGACGACGTCAACACCACGGCCAACGTCGACACCACCGCCGACGCCGGCGCAACCGCCGGAGCGGAAGCCACAGCCGAAGCAACTGCCGGAGTGAACACTACCGCCGACGCCGGCGCAACCGCCGGAGCGGAAGTCACAGCCGACGCAACCGCCGGAGTGAACACAACCGCCGACGCCAGCACCACCGCAAGCGGACAAGTCGATGCCGGTGCAGGAGCAGAAGTGACTGCTGACACCGATGCACGAGGGGACCTTCCCACAACGGGTGCCGGTAACCTCTGGATGGTGGGAGTCGCGATCGCGCTCCTCGTAGTCGGAGCTTCTCTCTTGCTGCTGACCAGACGGACCCGGACCGGGCGCTAACCGTTCGCGCGCACATCAACTAGCAGCAGGACGGTGCTCTGAGGCCGAGCGTCAGGGTATTAGGGAAAGGGCAGCGGATTCTCTCCGCTGCCCTTTCCCTTTGCTCTTCAGCGACTCACGCCGCGAAGATCGATCCCTTCGAAACGCGGTCGACGAGGTGCTCGGTGTAGGCCGGCATCGTGATGAACTCCGGGAACGCGTCGTCGAGGGCGCACTGACGGAAGAGCTCCACCGCCTCGGTGTAGTGATCGGCGGGGTGGCGCTCGATCAGAGCCAGCTCCTCCCCCATGTAGCGCTCGACCAGGCGGCGGGTCAGCTGCTTGCCGTTGTCGAGGGTGACTCCGTGCCGGGTCCACTGCCAGATCTGGGACCGGCAGATCTCCGCCGTCGACGCATCCTCGATGAGATTCTCCAGCGCCACATGCCCGTTGCCGCCCAGCCACGCATTCATGTAGCCGATGGCGACGCGGATGTTCAGCCGCACCCCCTCCTCGGTGACCTCCGGATCGAGCCCGTGGACGTCGAGGAGGTCAGCCGCGGTGACATCGACGTCCTCACGCAGCACATCGAGCTGGTTCGGCTTGTCCCCCAGCACTTCGTCGAAGACCTCGAGGGCGACGGGCACGAGGGCCGGTTCGGCGACCCAGGTCCCGTCGAACCCATCGGCGACCTCCCGCTCCTTGTCCTCGCGCATCTGGGCGAATTCGGCGGCGACGAACTCCTTGTCGGGATGCTTGCTCATGAGGTTGCTCATGCCGCCGATCGCATGGGCACCGCGCCGATGGCAGGTGGCGACGAGCAGATCGGTGAAGGCCCGCATCATCGGAATCGTCATCGTCAGCTTGTCACGGTCAGGCAGGACGAATTCGGGGTACTTCTTGAAGTTCTTCACGATCGAGAAGAAGTAGTCCCAACGCGCCGCATTGAGGCCAGCACAGTGCTCGCGCAGCTCCCAGAGGATCTCCTCCATCTGGAACGCCGCGGTGATCGTCTCGATGTGAACGGTGGCCCGGATGGTGCCGCGGTCGATGCCGAGGTGCTCCTGGGCGAAGACGAAGACCTCGTTCCACAGCCGGGCCTCCCGCGCGGATTCGAGCTTCGGCAGGTAGAAGTAGGGACCCGACCCGTCCTCGATGAGCTCACGAGCGTTGTGGAAGAAGTAGAGGCCGAAGTCGACCAGCGTCCCCGACGCCGAGAAGTCGGCGTCGTTGTCGTCGACATAGTGCAGGTGCTTCTCGGGCAGATGCCACCCACGCGGCCGCAGTCCGATCACCGGCGGAGTCTGGTTGTGGACCCCGGGCAGTCGACCGCGCACGGCCTTCATCAGATTGAGCTGGCCGGTAATGATGTTGATCCAGGTCGGACTCGTCGCGTCCTCGAGATCGGCCAGCCACACCTTGGCCCGAGAGTTGAGTGCCGCGACGGTCTCACGTTCCGTGACGGGTCCGGTCACCTCAACCCGACGATCCTCCAGCCCGGGAGCACCCGCGAATCCTGCGACCTTCCACGAGGGGTCGCTGCGGATCTCCTCGGTCTCGGGTTTGAATGTCGGGAAAGTTCCATGGCTGATCTTCGCCGCCCGGATCCGGCGCGCCTCGAGCAGATCCGCTCGCGGGATCCGGAACCGGTCGTGCAGCGCCGCCAGGAAGTCGAGGGCCCCAGCGGTCAGCACGGCATCGAAACCGGGCGGCATTGGTGCGTTGATCTTCATGTGTGACATGGCGTTTCTCCTCACCCTGCGGTCGATCACGAGGCCTGTGCAGCGATCACGAGTTCGTGGAGATCGACCGGAGCCGGATGCGTCGGGGTTTGAGTCCGATCTTAAGGGGTTTGGGAGGGAAATGGATGTGAATGCGTCGACGCGAGTCGACAATGCAAACCCCGTGAAAACATTGTCGACCCGCGCCGGGTTCTTGGGTGGCGAAGCGAACCCCGCCGAGGCGGCGGACCGATCCCCGCCGAGGTGACGGGCGGTCAGGCTGCGACGATCGGTTCCTTCGCCGGGGCACTCTCACCGATGAGGAACTCGCTGTAGGCCGGCATCGTGAGGAACTCGGGGAAGTCGTCGCCGAGAGCGCTGCGGCGGAAGACCGCCACCGCCTCGGCGAGGTGATCGTCAGGTTTCCGCTCGAACCGGGCGAGTTCTTCGGCCATGTACGCCTCGACGAGCCCGCGGGTGAGCCGGTGTCCGTTGTCGAGGGTCACCTCGTGGCGGATCCACTGCCAGATCTGCGAGCGGCAGATCTCTGCCGTCGAGACATCCTCGAGCAGGTTCTCCAGCGCCACATTGCCGCGCCCGCCCAGCCATTCGCGGATGTAGCCGATGGCGACGCGGATGTTGACCCGCACGCCTTCCTCGGTGACGATCGGCTCGAGGCCCGTGAGGTCGAGCAGGTGCTCGGCGCAGACGGTGACGTCGGGGCGCAGGTTCTCGAGCTGGTGCGGACGCTGCCCGAGAGCCGCGTCGTAGACCGCGAGCGCCGCGGGAACGAGACCGGGATCGGCGACCCAGGTGCCGTCGAAGCCCTGCCAGGCCTCCCTCGCCTTGTCTTCGCGCAGCCGGTCGAACTCGGCGGCGACGTACTCCTCATCGGGATGATCGGTCATGAGGTTGCTCATGGTGCCGATCGCATAGGCCCCGCGGCGATGGCACGTCCAGACCAGTCGATCGGTGAACGCCCGCATGAGGGGCAGGGCGTTCGTCAGGCGCTCACGGTCCGGCAGCACGAACTGCGGCAGATTCCGGAAGCTCTTGACGACGGAGAACAGATAGTCCCACCCCGCCGATTGGAGCCCGGCGCAGTGCTCGCGCAGCTCCCAGAGGATGTCCTCCATCTGGAAGGTCGCGGTGATCGTCTCGATGTGCACGGTCGCCCGGATGGTGCCGCGGTCGATGCCGAGACGCTCCTGGGCGAACTCGAAGATCATGTTCCACAGGCGGGCCTCGAGAGCCGACTCGAGCTTCGGCAGGTAGAAGTACGGTCCCGAGCCGGTGTCGATGAGGGCCTGCGCGTTGTGGAAGAAGTAGAGGCCGAAGTCCACGAGCGCACCCGACGCCGGTGTCTGCCGTCCCTCGTCATCGACAACGCTCAGATGCTTCTCCGGCAGATGCCATCCGCGTGGCCGCATCCCGATGGTGGGTCGGTGCGAGTTGTCCACTCCGGGCAGCCGATCGCGCACCGCGTTGAACAGGGAGACCTGACCGCCGACGATGTTCGTCCAGGTCGGACTCGTCGAGTCCTCGAAGTCCGCGACCCAGACCTTCGCCGACGAATTGAGGGCGGCGACGACCTCGGGTTCGGTGACCGGACCGACGAGCTCGACCCGGCGGTCCTCGAGACCCGGGGCGCCTGCCGAGCCGGCGACCATCCAGGACAGGTCGGCGCGGATGCGGGCGGTGTCGGGGTTGAACCGCGGAAGCGTGCCGCCGTCCATGGCTGCGGAGCGAGTCCGGCGCTTCTCCAGCAGAGACGCCAGACGATCGGCGAAGCGGTCGTGCAGCTCCGCGACGAAGTCGAGGGCCGGTGCGGTCAGGACGGTGTCGAAGCCGCGTTCGATCGGTGCGTTGACGGTGATGTGTGACATGGGGCTTCTCCTCACCCGGGGGCGAATCATCAATGGGACGTGCGAATCGGTCGTGCGGGGTGCCGGTGGTATCCGGCGGACCCCGCCCCCACCTCGGCGGCGGGGGCGGTGCCGGTCGTCCGGCTCAGTGGAATTGGGCGGCCTCGGTCGAGTCGGCGAGTGCGGTGGTCGAGCTCTCCGGGTTGACCGCGGTCGAAACCAGGTCGAAGTAGCCGGTGCCGACCTCGCGCTGGTGCCGCGTCGCGGTGTAGCCGCGCTCCTCGGCGGCGAACTCCCGCTCCTGCAGGTCGACGTAGGCCTTCATCTGCTCGCGGGCGTAGCCGTGAGCGAGGTCGAACATCGAGTAGTTGAGGGCGTGGAAGCCGGCCAGGGTGATGAACTGGAACTTGTAGCCCATCGCGCCGAGCTCACGCTGGAACTTCGCGATCGTGGCGTCGTCGAGGTGCTTCTTCCAGTTGAACGACGGCGAGCAGTTGTAGGCGAGCAGCTGATCCGGGTGCTCGGCCTTGATCGCCTCGGCGAACTGCTTGGCGATCTCGAGGTCCGGCAGGGACGTCTCCATCCACAGCAGATCCGAGTACGGCGCGTAGGCGTTGCCGCGGGCGATGCACGCCTCGAGGCCGTTGCGCACCTTGTAGTAACCCTCCGCCGTCCGCTCACCGGTGATGAACGGCTGATCGCGTTCATCGACGTCCGTGGTGATGAGCGTGGCGGCATCGGCGTCGGTGCGGGCGACGATGACCGAGGGAACGTTCTCGACGTCCGCTGCCAGGCGCGCCGCCTGCAGGGTCCGGATGTGCTGCGAGGTCGGAATCAGGACCTTGCCGCCGAGATGGCCGCACTTCTTCTCGCTCGCGAGCTGGTCCTCCCAGTGGACACCGGCCGCACCCGAGTTGATCATGCCCTTCATCAGCTCGAAGGCGTTGAGCGGTCCGCCGAAGCCTGCCTCGGCGTCGGCGACGATCGGCACCAGCCAATCCTCGACGGTCCTGATGCCCTCGGCATGCTCGATCTGGTCGGCGCGCATGAGCGCATTGTTGATCCGGCGGACGACCGCCGGCACCGAGTTCGCCGGGTAGATCGACTGGTCCGGGTAGGTGTGGCCGGACAGGTTGGCATCGGCCGCGACCTGCCAGCCGGAGAGGTAGATGGCCTTGAGGCCGGCCTTGACCTGCTGGACGGCCTGGTTGCCGGTCAGTGCGCCGAGGGCATTGATGAAATCGTTGCTGTGGATCTCGTCCCACAGCCGCTCGGCCCCGCGGCGGGCCAGGGTGTGCTCCTCGACGACCGTGCCGCGCAGCTTGACGACGTCCTCGGGCGAGTACTCGCGGGCGACTCCCGACCACCGGGAGTTGGTGGCCCAATCGCGGCGGATCGCTTCCACATCATGCAACGGGTTCGCGGTGTTCTCAGTCATCTTCCTTGCTCCTGCCTCATCGGGGTTGGTGTCTGTGAGTTCATTCTGTCGCCGCCGAGAAGGGGTCGACAGAGAAAAGCCGCATGAAAAACAGGCATTCTTCTCATTTCAGAAATTTCGGGGTTCTGTCATACTGATGAACACCATCACCGTTCGACCATCCACCTGCGAAGGAACCCGCCATGACTCAGCAGATCGCCGAATCCCTCGCCGAGGAGGTCCAGCCGGACAGCCTGAGCATCGGCAGAAGAATCCGGTTCTTTCGCAAACAGCGTGGAATGACCCTGAGCGACCTGGGCGAGAAGGTCGACCGCGCGGCGTCCCAGATCTCGACGATCGAGAACGGCAAGCGAGAAACTTCTGTCACTCTCCTGACGGCCCTCGCGACTGCCCTCGACGTCGACATCGCCGACCTCCTCGACCCCACCCCGGTCGACGGTCGGCAGGCCCTGGAGCTGGAGGCCGAGCGCTACCAGGCCTCCCCCATGTACTCATCCCTGGGGCTGCCGCAGGTGCGCACCAAATCCCTGCCCCACGACGCCCTCGAGGCGATCGTCGGTCTGCAGCGCCAGCTCGCCGAGGTGCTCGCCCGCAGAGCTGCGACCCCGGAGGAGGCCAGGCGGGCCAATCGAGAGCTGCGGGAGAAGATGCGGGCGCGCAACAACTACTTCCCGGAGCTCGAGGCGAAGGCGGCCGAGCTGCTCGACCTCGTCGGCTACCGAGCCGGGACCGTCTCCCAGCGCCAGACCGCGATGATCGCCGAGAAGCTCGGTTTCAGCCTCCACTACGTCTCAGACCTGCCGAAGTCGACCCGGTCGATCTCGGACACCGTGAACAAGCGCCTCTACCTGTCCAACGAGGACGCCGCCTTCGACCCGCGCTCACACATGCTCACCGCCCTGGCCCAGCACGTGCTCGGACAGGACTCCCCGAAGGACTTCCGCGAGTTCCTCCAGCAGCGGGTCGAGGCCAACTACCTGGCAGCCGCGGTGCTGCTGCCCGAGAGCGCTGCGGTGCCGATGCTCACCGAGGCGAAACGGAAGCGGGAGCTGTCCGTCGAGCACCTGCGTGACATGTTCGGCGTGGGCTACGAGATGGCCGCCCATCGATTCACGAACCTCGCCACGGAGCACCTGGGTCTGCCCGTTCACTTCATGAAGGTCCACACCTCCGGCACGATCCACAAGGCGTACTCGAACGACGGGCTGCCCTTCCCCACCGACCCCCTCGGTGCGGTCGAGGGGCAGTTCGCGTGCAAGAAGTTCACCTCCCGGACGGTGTTCGGCGTCGCCGACCGATTCAGCCCCTACTACCAGTACACGGACACACCGGCGGGCTCCTACTGGTGCACGGCCCGGGTGCTGCCCGGCGGTGACTTCGCGATCAGCGTGGGCGTGCCGTTTGCCCACGTCAAGTGGTTCGAGGGTCGCGAGTCGCCGATCCGCTCCCGGTCGGGCTGCCCGGATCCGGGATGCTGCCGGCAGGCCCCGGAGGAGCTGGCGGAGAAGTGGGCGAGCCAGGCGATGCCGGCCGCGCGGATGCATGCCTCCCTGCTCGCCGCGGTGCCGCCCGGGGCCCTGCCCGGCGTCGACGACACCGAGGTCTACGAGTTCCTCGAACGCCACGCGCAGTGAGGCCTACGGGTTCCTCGCGCCACGATCAGTGAGGTGATCAGCGGGCGGAGGCCCGCAGTGAGGTGGTCAGCGGGTGTAGGCGCGCAGTGAGGGGATCAGCGGGTGTAGGCGCGCAGAGCCTGATCGGCGACGTGCTCGGCGACAGCCAGCGCCGAGGTGGCTCCCCACCCCGGGACGTTCCTCACCTCGGTCAGCCTCCCGCGCGTGGTGACGATGAGCTCGTCGCGCAGTTCGCCTGCCGAGTCGATGGTCTGGGCGTGGACTCCGCGCGGCCCCGGCTTCACCGCACCGGCCTTGATCTCCGGCACGAATCGTTGCACGCCCTCGACGAACGCCGAGGTGCTGACCACGGACTTCGCTCCGCGCACCGCGGTCTTCGCATTCTGCGAGGCGAACTTCCAGAACCCTTTGAACCCGAGAGTCGAGCTGAGGTCGCCGAAGTTCACATCTCGCCGTTCGTACGCCTCACGGCCGAGTGACGGGTAGGTGTTCGGCCCCAGCAGCAGGGTTCCGCTGACCGTTCTGGCGAGGGTGGTCCTCGTCAGCGGTGCCTTCGGGTCCGGGACGGAGCTGATGATTCCGTGGACCGCATCGGCGTCGGGTTCGGACGCGACGAACCAGTCGCTGGTGAACGGCACGATCCGGGGTTCGGGGTCGAGCCCGGCAGCTTCGGCCAGCCGGTCCGCGTGAAGGCCGGCGCAAACGAGAACGAGGTCGAAAGACCCGGCATCCTCATCCGGGATCCGGGACGACCGGCTGCGCGGCTGAGCGGCCTGCGGTGCGGGTCGCACGTCGTCGGTGCCGTGTCCGGCATCGTGAGTCCGCCCGAACTCTGCGCCTGAGTCCCGGCCGACGCGCCCGGCGTCTGAGTCCCGGCGGGTGTCCGAATCCTCACTGGTTCCGGTGCCGTGACCCGCGCCGGAGATCTTCTCACCCCAGCGGTCGAGCGTATCCTCCACCTGCTTGAACCAGTCCTTTTCGCCGAACCGGCTGCGCAGCTCGTCGCCGAGCCCGATCACCGGGTCCGCGTCGCGTCCGCGGTAGGTGTGCGGCACCTCCCGAACCTGCTCGTCAAGATGCTCGTCAACGCCGCGATCCGCCCGCACGTCCCCCGGCTCGACGTGAATGTCATCGGCGTCGGACCTCTCATCCTCCGGGTCGACCCGGACATCCTCCGCTCCGCCCTTCGTGTCCTCGCTCCCGGCCTCATCGGACGTCGCCTCACCGGCCCCGGAGCTCACGGATCGCGCCCGCAGCCGCACCTCGTCGGCCATGACGTCGATGCCAGTGACCTCGGTGCTCAGGCGGAACTCACCGCCCGCGGCTCGGACGTCGGAGGCGAGCGCCTCGGCGAGGGCGGGATAGTCGATGACCGCGGTGTGCGGTGAGTACAGGGCGAGCACGCCCCGGGCATGGGGTTCGATCTCGCGCATCTGGCCGCGGTCGAGCAGCCGCACTCCGGGGATCCCGTTCGCCGCGGCGCGGGCGAGCATCTCCTCCAGGCGGTCGGCGTCGTCGGCGTCCTGGGCGACGAACAGCTGCCCGCACTCGCGGTAGGGGATGCCGCGTTCGCTGACGTAGGGGACCAACTTCTCCACACCTCGGCGGGAGACGGCGGCGCCGAGGGAGCCGGGCACCTCCTCGAGGCCCGAGTCGACGATGCCCGAGGTGTGTCCACTCTGATGGGCCGCGATCCGGTCCTCTTTGTCGAAGACGGTGACCTGCGCCTCGGGGAGCCTGTCGGCGATCTCGCGGGCGAGGGCCAGGCCCACGAGCCCCGCGCCCACCACTGCCACTCGTGCGATACTCATACAGCAATCTTGGCACCGATCGGCGGCGAGGAGAAGGATGACGACCACCCTGGATTGGCCCGGCAAAGCCGCCGCATTCGCCCTCGGGCAGGAGTCGATCTCGGCCACGTCGTCCACTACCCACCTCCTTCGCCGAGGTGAGCGCTGTGCCCCGGGCACCGACGAGAACCTCCTCATCGTCGGTGACAATCTGCCCGCGCTCACCGCGCTCCTGGCCACGCACCGCGGTCGGGTCAAAGTCGTCTACATCGATCCGCCGTACAACACGGGCAGTGCGCTGGCGTACAAGGACCACGGTCACGATCACGCGAGCTGGCTGAGCTTCATGACTCCGCGGCTCCTCCTCGCGCGCGAACTCATGAGCGATGACGGTGTGCTCTTCCTCCACCTCGACGACGGTGAGAGCGCGTGGGCGCAGCTGCTCGGGCACGAGATCTTCGGCGAGGAGAACTCGCTCGGCACCCTCATCCATCAGCGCGCGAAGGGCGGCGGGAACTCGCCCTCGTTCGTCCGCGGCCACGACTACATCCACGTCTGGGGCAAGGACGCCGAACAGGTGGGCCCGTTCCTCACCGAGAAGAAGGCTCCCGCGAAGCTCGAGGTCATCGACGGCAGGCGGATGCTCGTCGAGACGGATGTGCTGCGCGCCGGGTTCGGCCGCTACGCCCGTGGGCAGGAGCGACGCCTCATGTACGAGGACATCCTCAAGGTCAAAGGCCCCAAGAAGCTCGCCGAGGTGGACGCGAAGCTGGACTCGGGGGAGTACATCCTGCGGCCCTGGGGTGAGGACGGGAAGCACGCCGTGGTGCGGGTGACTCCGGCGGAGAAGGCGAGCTCGAAGCTCTACTCGATCATCAAGGCCCTGGGCGGGCAGAACGACCTCGACGAGCTGGGGCTGGCCGGGATCTTCAGCTATCCCAAACCGGTCGAGCTGGTGAAGACACTGGTGGCATCGCAGACATTCTTCGACCCGGATGCGATCGTCCTCGACTTCTTCGCGGGCTCCGGCACCACTGCGCAGGCGGTGATGGCGGCGAATGAGCGCGACGAGGGCAGCCGGACATTCATTCTCGTGCAGACTCCGGAGCCGTTGCGGACACGAGTCCTGGTGGGCGAGATGGATGCGGTTGACGACCTGAACGCAGGTGAATCCCGAGGTCAGCGACGTTTCCGCACCATCAGCGACCTGACCGCCGAGAGGATTCGCCGCGCTGGCGCCAGACACGCACCGGAGCTGTCGTTCGAGGAACTCACGGTCAGCGATTTCCCGGGATGACGATTCCCCCGGGATGACGATTCCGCGGGAGGAAGATTTCCCGGTAGCAAAAGGTCGAAATCGACCGGCGAAATCGACCATTTCCTCCCTGGAAATCCTCGGGGCGGAGCACGCCGACCCGGGGATTGCCGCTCAGAGGCTCGCCTCCCGTCGCCTCAGCCACGCCGCGCTGCGCTCGTCCGAGGTCAGTGCGATCGCCTTCCGATAGGCTTCCGCTGCCTCCGCCCTCCGACCGGACCGGCGCGCCACCTCGGCGAGGGTGGCCCAATAGGGCTGGAAAAGAGCACACGCGGGATCCTCCGACAGCTCACCGAGGAGGGCCGACGCCTCTTCGGGTCCATGCGTGCGCAGGGTGATCGCGGCCCGTGCGACCTGCGCCCCGAGCGAGGGCGCCAGCACCAGGAGTGCGTTGACCAGGACCAGGAGCGCGGGCCAATCCGTCCGGCCGGTGCGGGCACGATCCGCGTGCACCGCCTGCATCGCCGCTTCCAGGGTGAAACGACCGGGGCGCTCGATGGCCAGGGCACGGCGCAGGTGGGCCTCGGCCTCGGCGATGAGTTCCCGATTCCAGGTGGACGGGTCCTGGTCCTCGACCGGCAGATAGTCTCCTCTCCGCGCCGGTGCGCGGGAGAGCGAGAACGCCACGAGCGCGGCGAGGCCGTGGACCTCCGGCTCGGTCTCGAGGAGCTGGGTGAGGGTGCGGGCGAGGAACAGGGCTTCATGCCCCATCGACTCGGCCAGGTCGATGTCCGGGCTCTCCGCCCACGCGATCGCGAGACACCCGTAGACGGCTTCGAGGACAGCGCCGAGGCGGTCGGGAAGGTCACTCAGGGAGGGCACGACGAAAGGGATCCGGGCATCCCGGATCCGACGTTTGGCGCGCACGAGCCGCTGAGCCATCGTCGCCGGTGTGACGGCGAAGGCGCGGGCGATGTCGGCGGCTTCGAATCCGAGGACGACCTGCAGCATCAGCGGAGTCCGCACCGCGGGGTCGATCGCCGGGTGGGCGCAGACGAAGAGCAGGGACAGGCGGCGGTCCTCGATCTCCTCGGCCCCGATTTCGTCAGCCCTCGCCTCGGCTGAGTCGGCGTTCATCCAGGCCTCGTCGAATTCGGTTCGCCGGCGGTGGGCGGGTGACTTCCACACGTCACGCTGGTGGTTGCGCGCGACGGTGAGCAGCCAGCCTCCCGGGTTGCCGGGAATCCCGGCCTCCGGCCACCGGATCAGCGCCCGTTCGAAGGCCGTCGCCACCGCATCCTCGGCGAGCTCGACATCCCCGTCGGCCGAGGCCAGGAGCGCGATGATGCGCGGCCGCGACTCCCTGGCCGCGACCGCGAGCACCTCGTGCACGGGATCTGTCATCCCACCTCCGGTTCCGACCTCGGCTCCTCGTGCATCGTCATCGGCGTGATCCGTGTGCCGGGTCCGCTATTCAGCGGGGGCGGATGGGCACCTGTCGGGGCTCTGCTCTCCCATCGTCCAGTTCCCGTCGACGACATGAGTCGCACCGGGTCGGATCTCGATGGCGCCCCATTGCAGCGGAGGTGCTTGGCGAGCCCATTCGATCGCAGCGTCGAGGTCGTCGACATCGATGACGAATGTGCCGCCCAACTGCTCCTTCGTGTCCGCGAACGGGCCGTCCTTGACCTGAACGGAGCCGTCGACCATCGTCAGGGTGGTCGTCAGCGGAGAGGGTGAGAGCACCTCGGCAGACAGGAGGACTCCGGCCTGGTGCAGCGCGGTGACGTAGGCCGACATCTGCGCCTGAGCCTCCTGCATCGCCTCGGGAGGGAGCTCCAACTCGCCTTCCTTGGGTTCCGGGTAGTGCATCAGCAGTGTGTATCGCATGATCGTTCCTGCACTTTCTCGTTGTGGCGTTGAGCTTAGCAAGGAGGCGGATCTGCCTCCTGCGCCCCTATGACGACACAGCGACCGCCCAATCGACAGGTCGGACGAGTTCTTTTCGAGAAAGTTCTGATCTTCGCGGCGCCCTTGATATCTTTCCTGGTCAGGGTGTAGGAATGCATTGAGGCTTATCTTTCCCCTCGCCGTCCACCCAGGAGTGATGCAGTGCCGACATACACCTACAGATGCAGAACCTGCGGGGACATCGAGCAGTCATTTCCCATCAGCGACAAGCCCAGTACGATCCCCTGCCCCGAGTGCCGAGCCACGGCCACGACCGTCTTCGCGGCGCCCCACCTCGGCGCCGGCGCGAGCACGGCGCATCGACTCATCGACGCCACCAAGAAGACCGCCGAGACTCCTGGCGTGGTCTCACAGCTGCCCGGTTCACGGCGCCGCCCGCGCCCCGTGAGTCGCGACCCTCGCCATGCGAAGCTGCCGCGGGCCTGAGATCCGCCGCTCGATCCGCACCACCGTCTCGATCCCCACCGCCCTCTCGATCCGCACCACCGTCTCGATCCCCACCGCCCTCTCGATCCGCACCACCGTCTCGATCCGCGCCACCCCACAGTTCCACCGCGGTCAGCACCACAGCGATCAGCACCACAGCGATCAGCACTACCTCGATCAGCACCGACCGCATGCAATGCCGACACTATGAAAGGGATTCCCCATGCCAGACGTCGTGTTTCCACTCGATTCGACCAAACCGTTCACGGAGCAGGAGATCACCGGTCACAACCGGTGGCACCCGGACATCCCTGCCGCAGTCCATGTGAAGCCGGGTGACTCCTTCCGCTTGGACTGCCGGGAATGGTTCGACGGCTTCATCAAGAACGACGACAGCGCCGACGACATCAGGGACGCTCCCGTCGACATCGTCCACGCATTGTCCGGACCCGTCGCGGTCGAAGGTGCGAAGCCTGGCGACCTGCTCATCGTCGACATCCTCGACGTCGGGCCCATCCCCCAGGAAGAAGGTCCCCTGGCCGGCCAGGGCTGGGGCTACACGGGTATCTTCGCGAAGAAGAACGGTGGATCGTTCCTCGTCGACCAATTCCCCGACGCCTACAAAGCGGTCTGGGACTTCAGCGGCGGCAAGGCGACCTCGCGCCACGTTCCGCACGTGTCATTCACCGGCATCGTCCACCCCGGACTCATGGGCACCGCCCCGAGCAAGGACATGCTGGGCAAGTGGAACACCCGCGAAGCCGCACTCATCGCCACCGACCCCGACCGCGAACCGCCGCTGGCCCTTCCGCCCGAGCCGAACGGCGCCATCCTCGGCTCCCTGACCGGGGATGACTTCGACCGGGTGGCGGCCGAAGGAGCACGCACGGCTCCCCCGCGGGAGAACGGCGGCAACCAGGACATCAAGAACCTGACCAAGGGAACCCGGGTGTTCTATCCGGTCTTCGTCGACGGGGCGAACTTCTCCGCCGGTGACCTCCACTTCAGCCAGGGCGACGGCGAGATCACCTTCTGCGGCGGCATCGAGATGGGCGGATACCTCGACATCCGCGTCGACATCATCAAGGGCGGGATGGAGACCTATGGCGTGTCCGAGAATGCGATCTTCCAGCCCGGCAACACGGACCCGCAGTACTCGGAGTGGCTCGCATTCTCCGGCACCTCGGTGACCCTCGACGGCGAACAGCGCTATCTCGATTCGCACCTGGCCTATCAGCGCGCTTGTCTGCACGCGATCGACTACCTGACGAAGTTCGGCTACAGCCCGGAGCAGGCGTACCTGCTGCTCGGAGCCGCCCCGATCGAGGGGCGCTTCTCCGGGGTCGTCGACATCCCAAACGCCTGCGCCACGGTGTACCTGCCGACCGCGATGTTCGACTTCGACGTCACGCCCTCGGCGGATGGCCCGGTCCAGATCGACCCGGGCATGGGGGCGCCGCACTCGGCGTAGGTTCGAAATCGTGGGGACAGCGCCCCGTCTTCGCGGTGAGCCTGCCCGATCCTCGCGCTGAATCCGGACAGTCGAGCACGTGGACGCTTCAGGCCGGATTCAGATTCGCGTCGTAGGCTCGACACGGTCGGAGGGACCGACCTGCCGGTCAGCAGCCGGCGGTCGGTCCCTTGATCACACTCGACCACGTCACCGAACTAGGAGCGAAACATGTCCATCGTCGCCATCAACACCCTCTCTGTCCCCGAACCGGCCCGCGCCGAACTGGAGAAGCGCTTCGCGGCCCGCAAGCACTCCGTCGACAGCGCTCCCGGCTTCGAAGGCTTCCAGCTGCTGCGCCCGGTGGCCGGCGGCGACCGCTACTTCGTCTACACCCAGTGGGCCACCCGCGAAGACTTCGAGAACTGGAAGGCCAATCGCCAGTCCTCCCACGAGAGCACCGGCCAGAAGCCCGTCTCCGAAGCCGCCGATCTCCTCGAATTCGAAGTCGTCGACCTCGGCGACTGAGCGGTCACCCGCGACCGAGAAGCCCGTCGAGCTCATCGGGGCTCGGCGGTTGCGCTCCGCTGCGGGAGACCGCGATCGCCGCGCTGGCCAGCGCAGTGTCGAGCACTCGAACGATCTCCTCTGGCCCCAGGCTCCTGCCTTCGACGAGGTGCCGGTCGATGCCGTCGCGAACGATCCCGAACAGCAGTCCGGACATGAAGGCATCGCCGGCGCCGATCGTGTCCACGAGCTCAACCGGATACGCGGGCCTCTCGACGGCAGCGCCGTCGACGATCGCCATGCACCCGTTCCGGCCGCGGGTCATCACCGCGAGTCTCGCACCGGAGTCGGAGATGGAACGCAGCACCTCCTCGGCGGTCTGCCCGGTCTCGACTCCGAGCCAGGCGGCGTCTTCGTCGCTGAGTTTGACCACATGGCACACGGCTGCGAGGTCGCAGATCAGGCGCCGGGCCCGGCCGGCGTCGCCCATGATGTCGGCGCGGATGTTCGGGTCGAAGCTGCGCAGCGTCGCCGGGCCCGCCGCGCGGATCGCGGCGCGGGCCACGGAACCGCCGGGTTCGAGCACTGCGGCGATCGAACCGGTGTGGACGAGAGTCGCCTCCGACACGTCCGGCTCGTCGATCCGCCAGTCGAGGTCGAATTCGTAGCTGGCCGAGCCGTCGGCCTCGACGGTCGCGGCAGCCGTTGAGGTGCGCCCCGAATCCACGAAGGTCGGACAGCGCTCGACGCCCGCCTCGTCGAGGTGGGAGGCGATGAGCGCGCCATGATCGTCGTCGCCGACTCGGGCGTGGAGGCACGCGGCCACGCCGAGGCGGGACAGCCCGACGGCGACATTGAGCGGCGAACCGCCGACATAGGCGTCGTCGCCGACGACGTCGACGAGCGCTTCGCCGACCACAACGGCGCGCGGCTTCATGTGCCCACCACGGATCCGACGACGAGGCTCTCGAGCCGCACCGCTCCCCCGATGCCTGCCAGACTCAGCTGCGGCGACCGCAGTGAGCCGATGAGGTCGGTGAGGACCCGCGTCCCGTTCTCGGCGTAGATCTCCACAGCTCGGCGATCCAGCCACAGGGTCAGGGTGATCACGGGTGCGGCCGCCACAGGCATCCGTTCTGCACTGGCGAATTCGGCCGGCAGTCCGGCGGCGCTTGCCCGCCGGTCCACCGACAGTTCCTCGGCCTGAGCGTCGTAGGCGAGCACCACTCGCGCCTCGTCCTCGCCCTCCAGACCGATCTCGAACCCGCAGGCCTCCCCCAGGGAGATCGCGAACTCGAGACGCCCGGCGTCCGGCACAGCCACCGGCAGGTGGGACTTCTGCGTGACCTCAAGCTCCTCGAGTCGAGCGCCCTCCACCACGGAGGGTGCCACCGGAACCTGCCGCAGCCGCAGGCGGCCGTCGACGTCGACGAGCGACAGCCGCCGGGGCAGAGTCATGCTCCCGCGCTGCGGCGCACCCTCGTCGACGGGCATCTGCTTGGCATAGTCCCAGTTGCTCATCCAGGCGATGAGTGTCCGCTCCTCGTCCGGCAGCCCCGCGAACGTGACCCCGGCGTAGCAGTCGCGCCCGTAGTCGACCCAGTCGAGCCTGCGCATCCCCGCATCGTCCGCGGACTGTGTCAGCGGGAAGTCCGTGTGCGGAGTGAAGGTCCGACCATCGAACTCGCCGAGGAAGCACTGCGTCCCGGAGCCGCCCGCGATGCCGCCGGGGTTGAGGCTGACGAGCAGAACCCAGTGGGTCTCGTCCGTCCCCTCCACCCGCAGCGGGAACAGGTCCGGGCATTCCCAGACCCCGCCGACGGCTCCGGCGGGTCCGAAGGTGGAGAGGTGCGTCCAGTGCAGCAGGTCGTCCGAACGGTAGAACACGACCTGCCGGTCCTCTGCCTCGACGGCGACCATGACCCAGTACGTCTCCTCGGCGCCCGTGCAGCGGATGACCTTGGGATCGCGGAAGTTCTCCGAACCACGGTCGAGGATCGGGTTGCCGGAGTACTTCGTCCAGGTCAGCCCGTCGTCGAGGCTGTAGGCGATCGACTGCGTCTGCAGGCTCTGTGTCTTCGAGTGAGAGGTGTAGAAGGCGATGAGAGCCGGCTCCTCCACTGTGCCCAAGCCTGTGGAGTTCTCGTGGTCGACGACGATCGAGCCGGAGAACACCTGCTCCTCGTCGTCGAAGCCGATCGCCACCGGATGGTCGTCCCACTCGAGGAGATCGGGACTCGAAGCGTGGCCCCAGCTCATGTTGTCGTGCTCGACGCCGAGGGGGTTGTACTGGAAGTAGAGGTGGTAGCGGCCCTTATGATGGACCAGTCCGTTGGGGTCATTCACCCAGTTGCGGGGTGGCGAGTAGTGCAGGCGTGTCATGGCTCCAAGCTCTGGCATCGTCGGATCGGTCCGGGCAAACGGTTCAAACGTACACCACCGCCCGGTGGTCTCATTCCCGGGTACCGGTGCCCGGTGAGGCAGCGCCGAGGCGGCCGATGCCGGGAACTCTTTCGATCGGCGGTGGTCAATCGACTCGCTCCGGAGGCGCCTCGTCGAGCGGGCCTGCGCTGTCGTCCTGGTCGACGCTTCCGCGCGAGTCGGCAGCGCCTCGGGTCTTCCGCCATGGATCCCGCACGAACGGGTCGCCGACGACCTGCTGGTCGTCGCGCTTGAGCACGAACAGGGCCCAGATCCCGGCTCCGAGCACGAGGGCGGAGATGATGTAGAACGTCGGCTGATAGCCGATGGCGTCGCGCACCGCGCCGAAGGGGCGGGCGAGGAGCATGTTGCCGACCTGCGCGGACACCTCGAAGGCGACGAGGTACATCGTTGCCGAGAGGTTGGCCGGGAAGTGGAGGGTGATGTAGCGGAAGATGCCGAGGATGAACAGCGGCACCTCGATCGCGTGCATCATCTTCACACCGGAGACGATGACCGGATCGTCGAAGACGGCGGAGCCGAGGATCCGCAGGGCCATCACTGCGATGCCGAGCAGGAGGATGTTGCGCACCCCCACCTTCCGCATCAGGATCGGCACGAGCATCATGCAGCCCGCCTCAACGAACACCTGGATCGAGTTGAGGACACCATAGGTGCGCTGCCCGGCCTCCTCCTCGGCGAACAGATGCGTGTAGAAGTCCGGGAACATCTGCTGGTCGTAGAGGTTGTAGAACGTCCAGGAGCAGATGACGATGATGACGATCTGCCAGACGCTCTTCATCTTCAGCACCGCTGCCATCTCGGTGAAGCTCGGCGTCTTCGGGTGGTCGCTGTGACCGGGTGCCAGCGGAACCCTGTCCGTCCGCCAGAAGAGCTGCACGAGGAGGCAGATGACGCCGAAGACCGAACCCGCGACGAAGTTGAGCATCGGATCGACGGTGAAGAGGAAGGAGGCGAGGAGGGCGGCCACCGCGTAGCCCAGCGATCCCCAGCTGCGGGCCTGGCCGTACTCGAAGCCGTAGGTGCGGCTCATCCTCTCGGAGACGGCTTCGAGCAGCCCGGCGGCAGCGGTGTAGCCGATCGGCAGGAAGAGAATGCCGACGAAGACGCCGATCGCGAAGTTGTTCCGCAGCAGCGGCTCGTAGACGAAGATGACGAAGGGTGCGGTGCACGCCATCGCAAGAGAGGCGAGGATGACGAGCTGGCGCTTGAGGCCGAGCCGGTCCTGGATCGTGCCGTAGAGGAACATCACGACGAGGGTCGCGAAGGAGTTCGCGGCGTACAGGGTTCCGACCTGCTCGCCGTTGAGCCCGAGGCCGGATTCCTCACTCGTCAGCCAGATCTGGAAGAACGACCACCAGACTCCCCAGGATCCGAAGAAGAGGAGCAGCGTCGCTGAGCTCTGCAGGTACGCGCCGTTGCGGAAGACCTTCAGATTGAAAGACATGTCGAGACCTCCATTGGTCTTGCGAGTCAGCCCAGGACACCTTCCCGGAGTGTCGGAGCCGTATCGAGCCGGTCATATGCTAAAAGCTTTTAGCACTGGTAAGTTAACACGTGAGCCGGAAGTAGGTCAACGGCCGCGTTCACCCGCTCGTCACGCTCGGTTCACCGCCCCGCCCCCAGTGCAGCTCATCGGCAGTGGGCCGACCCACTTCCGGGCAGCTCGTCGGCAGCGGGCCGCCCGGCTTCCGGACAGCTCGTCAGCAGCGGGCCGCCCGGCTTCCGGACAGCTCGTCAGCAGCGGGCCGACCGGCTCGCTAAGGTGAGCGTGAGACCCATCGATTCGAGGAGGACCCGTGGCTCCACCCGCCGCCCGTCGGCCCACTCTCGCCGACGTCGCCCGGCTCTCGGGGATGTCGACCGCCGCGGTGAGCATGATCCTCAATAACCGTCCCGGTTCCCGACTCTCCGCCGAGGCGGCCGACCGTGTCCGTGCCGCCGCTGCCGAGCTCGGCTACCGCCCCAATCCGGCCGCCCAGAGTCTGCGCCTGGGCCGGACGCGGACGATCGGCTTCGTCTCGGACGAGGTGACCATCACCCGTTACGCCTCGGCGATGATCCGCGGGGTCCTCGACGCCGCCAGAGCCCGCGACCACACCGTGCTGATGACCGAGACCGGGGGCAGCGACGACCTCACCCAGGCCGTGCAGGAGATGACCGATCGACGGGTCGACGCCCTGCTCATCGGGCTGATGACGGCGCGGATGATCGATGTTCCGCCGGTGCCGGACACACAGCTGCCTCTCGTCGTCGTCAACGGCGCGTCGCCGGAGGGGCACGCGAGCATCCTTCCCGATGAGCGTGCTGCCGGGGCAGAGGTCGCCGGTCACCTCATCGAGCGCGGGCACCGCCGCATCGGCATCATCGGCGACCTCCCTCAGGTCGCGGGGGATCCCCGCCGATCGATCACCATCGCCGAACGGTTCGCCGGAATGTCGGAGGCGATGGACGAAGCCGGGGTCACACCGGTGAGAACCGACGTGCCGGACTGGAGCCCAGAGGTCGGACGCGAGCACTCGGCCCGTCTGCTCGACGCGCACCCCGACCTCACCGCGCTCATCGCGGGCAATGACAACACCGCTTTCGGCATCTACCAGACGGCCGCCGAGCGGCGGCTGCGCGTCGGCGAGGATCTCTCCGTCGTCTCCTTCGACGACGAGGAGCTCGCCGGATATCAGAGGCCCGGCCTGACGACTGCCCGCCTTCCCTACGAGGAGATGGCCCGCCTCGGTGTGGAGATGGTGCTCGGCGACCGGGAACTCGGCCAGACGCTCGTGCCGATGCCGCTCATCGTCCGCGAATCGGTGCGCACCCTCGGCTGAGGGGGCATGGCTGCGGCAGCCGAGGCGATCGGCTCGGCGCCCGCGGGTCTACCTCTCGGGGTCTTTGTCGAGCTCGCTGAAGGCCTCCACCTTCCGCGGATGACCCGCGACGAGGATCTCGTCCTCGGCGTAGAGAACCACTTCGGGGTCCGTGATGTCCCAATGCTCGGTGCCGTTGCGCTTGAACGCGACGATCGTCACCGAGTACTTCGTGCGCACCCCGAACGAGGCCAGCGGGACATCGGCGATCCGCACCGGCGTCTTCGTGCGGGCGAGAACGAAGTCCTCGTCGATCGGCAGGAAGTCGGAGATGTGCCCGCGGATGAGGTGGGCGAGCCGCTTGCCCATGTCGTTCTCCGGCCTCACCACATGGTCGATGCCCATCTGGTGGAGGATCTCGGCGTGGGGTTCGCTGATCGCCTTCGCCCAGATGTGGCGGTTGCCGAGTTTGAGGATCCGCGAGGCGACGAGAATGCTCGCCTGCAGGTCGCTGCCGATGGCGATGACGACACGGCTGACCTCGTCGACGCCGAGCTGACGGAGCACCACCTCGTCGGTGGCGTCGGCACGCGAGGCATAGGCCAGCGAGTCCGCGAATTCCTCGACGGCCGCCTCGGCGATGTCGATGCCGATGACGTCGACTCCGTGCGACGCGAGCTCGCGCGCCAGCGATCCCCCGAACCGGCCGAGCCCGATCACGGCCACGGCTCCCTCCCGCCCCATCGGCTTGGGGTCGCCGGCGAAGAAGGCGGCCGGTCGCGCCAACCAGGATTTCTCGTTCATTGCAGTCCTTCCATCAGGTCCCCGTCAGGGGCATCAGGTCCCCATGAGGGGGTATCAGGTCCCCACGAGGGGGTATCAGTTCCCCACGAGAGGGCGAAGTGGGTACGGGTGCCTCAGCCGATGAGCGGTCGCTCCTTCGGCAGTTCATAGCGCACGGGCCGCGAACGCAGGGCCAGCGCCGAGGCGACGGTGACCGGGCCCAGCCGGCCCGCGGCCATGGTGAGGATGATGGCCGCCTGGCTCAGCGGGGGCAGATCAGCGGTGATCCCGGTGCTCAGACCCACGGTGCCGAACGCGGAGACGACCTCGAAGAGGATCCGGTCGAATCCGAGTTCAGGGGCGTCGAGCATGATGACCATGGTCACCGCGACGATCAGCCCCATGGCCAGGATGATGACCGTCGTCGCCTGCCGGTGGACGGACCGCGAGATCCGTCGCCCGAGCAGGTTGACCGCCCGCCCGCCGGTGACCTCCGTCCATGCCATGGCCCCGATGACGAGCACCGTCGTGATCTTCACACCCCCGGCGGTACCCGCAGGCCCGCCACCGATGAACATGAGGATTTCGATTCCGAACCAGGTCACCGGGTGCATCTGCGCGATGTCGACGGAGTTGAACCCGGCGGTGCGGGTGATCGTGGACTGGAATGCCGCGGCCTGGATCTTCCCCCACCAGTCGAGCGGACCCAGGGTTCCGGGGCTGTTCCATTCGATCGCGGCGATGAATGCCGTACCGCCGATGAGCAGCACCGGAGCGAAGACGACGACAGCGCGGGTCGTCATGCTCCACGTCAGCGGAAGCCGGTAGCGATGGAGGAGCTCGATGAGCACCGGGTAGCCGAGCCCTCCGACGATGACGGCCGCAGCGATCGGACCGCAGATGAATGGATCGGTGACGAATTCCATCAGACTGTCGCTGCGGAGTGCGAATCCTGCGTTGTTGAACGCGGAGATCGCATGGAAGACCGCGTCCCAGACTGCCCGGGCCGGAGCTTCGTCGTAGTGGAGGAGGAAGCGCAGGAAGAGCGCCGAGGCGACCGCGAGTTCGACCACCAGCGTGAGTCCGACGATGCGCAGCACCATCGACTTGATCCCTCCGATGGTGCCGCTCTTCGTCTCCGTCGCCACCGACTGGCGGAGCCGGAAGCCCGCCCGGCCGGCGACGACCAGGGCGAGCAGTGTGGTGAGGAGGACGACGCCGAGGCCGCCGACCTGGATGAGGGCGAGGATGACGATCTGTCCGAAGAACGTGAAATCACTGCCGGTGTCGAGGACGACGAGCCCCGTCACGCTCAGGGACGAGGTGGCGGTGAAGAGCGCCGACAGCAGTGAGATGCCGCCCGGTGCGACGGTGGCTGCGGGTGTCATGAGGAGGCCGGTCCCGAGCACGAGAGCGGACAGATAGCCAGCGACCACTCGGCCGATGGCATTGCGATGAGTGCTGTGCACAGAGGAAACCTAACACTTTGCGCACAATCGACGGCGACTGCCAGGTAACTCTCAGAGTCCTGCTACTGTTCCATTCAGCACTGTTCGAGGAGCGAGGAATTCGCTCGCCGGACACCGCACAGCTCGATTCGTCGCAGCGCCGCTCGGAGCACCGGGCGCAGCTGAGACCTTCATCTCACCGGCGCTATGAAAGGCACATCATGAGTCAGCCGCAGACCACCACGAATGACCGGGACCACGGTTTCGTCAAGGCATTGGGCACCGTCGACGCCCTGTTCATCGGTTTCGGCGCGATGATCGGATTCGGCTGGGTCGTTCTCACGGGCGACTGGCTCACCAGTGCGGGCACGATGGGCGCGATCCTCGCCTTCGTCGTCGGCGGCATCATCATGTGCTTCGTCGGCACCGTGTATTCGGAGCTGGTGGCTGCGATGCCGCATGCCGGCGGTGAGCACAACTACCTGATCCGGGCGATGGGACCCAAGGTCTCCCTGTTCGGGTCCTGGGCGATCACGGGCGGCTACATCAGCGTCGTCATGTTCGAAGCGGTCGCGGTCCCGCGCACGGCCCTCTACCTCTTTCCCGACATCGAACACATCAAGCTGTGGACGATCGCCGACTCCGACGTGTACCTGACCTGGGCTCTCATCGGCACGGTCACCGCGATCCTCATCGCCTGGATCAACATCCGGGGCGTCAAGATCGCCTCCCTGGTGCAGACCTTCGTCGTCTCGTTCCTCATCATCGTCGCCCTCCTGCTCCTGACCGGCGGACTGGTCGGCGGCGAGGCGGCCAATGCCGAACCGCTGTTCACCGGCGGAGGGGCCGGATTCATGGCCGTCGTCGCGGTGGTCCCGTTCCTGTTCGTCGGCTTCGATGTGATCCCTCAGTCCGCCGAGGAGATCAATCTGCCCGCTCGCAAGATCGGCAAGCTCGTCGTCATCTCCGTGCTCATGGCAGTCGTCTTCTACATCATCATCATCGGCATGACCTCCCTGGCGATGCCCGCCTCGGAGATGGGCGCCGACGCACTGGTCACCGCCGATGCCCTCGCTGCCATGTTCGGCTCCGCCTTCTGGGGCAAGTTGGTCATCGCCGGCGGCCTGGCCGGCATCATCACCTCGTGGAACGCGTTCCTGATGGGATCGTCGCGGCTGATGTGGGCGATGGCCGTCGCCGGAATGATCCCCGCCTGGTTCGGAAAGCTGCATCCGCGTTACCGCACCCCCGTCAACGCGATCCTCTTCATCGGCGTGCTCTCGGCCCTGGCGCCGTTCCTCGGACCGACGGCTCTCGGCTGGATCGTCGATGCGGGATCCCCGGCGATCGTCATCGCGTACTTCCTCGTCAGCGTCGCCTTCCTCGTCCTGCGCAGGAGTGAGCCGACCATGGACCGGCCGCTGCGGATCGGCGGCTCGGGCAACGGCGGAATGATCATCGGCGCCATCTCCGTCGTCCTCACCTTCCTCCTGTTCATCCTCTACGTGCCGATCACTCCGGTCTCGGCGCAGCTGGCACCGCAGTCGTGGATCATGTTCTTCGCCTGGATGCTCGTCGGCGTCGTCTTCATGTTCCTGCTGCCCAAGGGAGTCAAGGCCGGGCCCAACGCCGAGGTGGAGCTCCTCGCCAAGGTCCGGGACCGCCGGAGGGCCTGACCCGCCGGGGCGCAGGACGCGAGAGCCCCAGTTCGCCGCGCCGGCACGACCCCGCCGAGCACGGTTCTCACCTCAGACACCAGTAGCCTCTCTTCGCACTGCTGCAACTGTGCGAAGAGAGGCTACTGGTGGTTCGTGTCGCGCTACCGGTGGGAAGTAGGGCCATCGCGCTCAGACGGCGGCGTCGAGTCCACGTGTCTTCAGGCGCTCACGCTGGCTGGGATTGACGCTCGGACGGAACGGCATCTCCACCACCTCGGCGTGGACGGGCTCACCCGGCTTGTCCGCGTATTCGTCGGGCAGCTGGACCCAGAACTCGGTGCCGAGCGCGGACGAGTCGACCGGCACGTGCGCCATCGCGATGTTGGCCTCGAGCTCGGGCGAATACCACGGCGAGGTCACATAGCCGACGGGATCGCTGCCTGGAGAATCGCTGACCAGCCAGAAGTCGGGAGCGTAGTCCGTGATCGGCTTGCCGCCCAGGAGCAGTCCGACGAGCTGTGTCCGGTACGGCGGGTTGCCCGCGTCGAGCTGAGCACGGGCCTCTTCGAGACGTGCTTTGCCGATGTAGTCAGCCTCCTTCTTCCGCGGCACCTGGTAGCCGAGGTTGACCTGGAAGGGCAGAGTCTCGAAATCCATGTCCTGGCCCCATGAGAGGATGCCGGCCGCGATCCTGCGGTGATGGCTGGGCGCGACGACCCGGAGGTTGTACGGCTGCCCGGCTTCGAGCACCGCGTTCCACATGTCCTCAGCGTACTTCGTCGCATCCTTGAGATAGATCTCGTAGCCCTTCTCACCCGTGAAGCCGGTCTGCGAGATGATGACGTCGTGGCCGCCGACCTGGGCCTCCATGAGTCCGTAGCTGGGCAGCTCGCGTCCCTCCTCACCGACGAGGTCGGCGATGACGTCGACGGACTTCGGGCCTTGGACCTGGACCGGTGCGACGTCGATCTCCTGAATGGTGACGTCGAACTTCTTGCCGACGTTGACGCCCTGGAGCCACAGCATGAGGTCGGTGTCGGAGAGGCTGAACCAGAACTCGTCGATTGCGACCCGGAGCAGGATCGGATCGTTGAGGATCCCACCTGCCTCGTTGCAGAGGATGACGTAGCGGGCCCGCATCACCGGGATCTTCGTCGCGTCACGGGTGATGACGTAGTCGACGAACGCCTCGGCGTCGGGGCCCTTGACCTGGATCTGGCGCTCGACGGCCACGTTCCACAAGGTCACATCATTGACCAGTGGTTGATATTCGGCCATCATGCCGCCCTCTTCCCGCGGAATGTAGCCGCGGGGGTGGTACATGCGGTTGTAGATCGAAGCCCGCCAGCAGCCCTGCTGAACCGAAAGCTCCCAATAAGGAGATTTGCGAACTCTGGTGTCGATGAGCATTTCGACTGGAGTGGGCCCTGACTGGCGAAGATTGATCGGGACTGCTCTATCGGTCTGATCGACGGATGGGACGTTGTTGTCCATTGTGTTCCCCCTGCATAACAGTTCTATATTATGGAACAGGATTCCCATAATATGGGTACTTCGAGTGTAGGATTGATCACACCGAGGAAGCAAGGGTCCGCACGAATAATTTCTACCCACAAAGAACCATCCCGCGGCAAGGCCCTTTGTCGCCCAGACACACTGCAGGAGACGAGGATGTCCGACACAACCATCCGCAAGCTGCTCGAGTCCGCCCGCTACGAGATCCTCCCCACCACCGGGATCGTCGAACGCGTCCACGAATACGTCGCACCCGGTCGGGTGATCACCGTGACCGCGTCGACCGGCCTCACGCTCGACGCGACTCTGAGCACCGCCGAGCAGCTGCAGGCGCTGGGATTCGCCGCCGTACCCCACATCGCGGCGCGAATGGTGCACGGTCGCACCGAACTCGAGGAGATCGTCGACCGGCTGACCACCGCCGGCATCAGCCGAATCTTCGTCCCCGCCGGCGACGCTACGCCCCCGGTCGGAGGCTACAGCGGGGCGCATGACCTGCTCCTGGACCTGACCAGCATGGCGGCCCCGTTCACCGATATCGGCGTCGCCGCCTACCCCGAGTCCCATCCGCTCATCCCCGATGACATCACCGTGCAGGCGATGTGGGACAAGCGCGACTACGCCAGTTATCTGGTGTCGAACCTGTGCTTCGAACCCTCTCTCGTCTCCGCATGGCTCAAACGGGTGAGGGGGCGCGGAATCGAGCTTCCCCTGTACCTCGGCGTGGCTGGAAAGGTCGAACTGGGCAAGCTGGCGAAGATCGCCTCGAAGATCGGTGTCGGCGAGTCGACGCGGTTCCTGCGCAAGAACACCGCGACCTTCGCCCGGATGGCCAAGCCCGGCGGCTACAACCCCCAGAAGTTCCTCGACAAGCTCGAGTCCGTATTCGACGATCGCAGCCTCGGCGTCGTCGGCCTGCACATCTACACGTTCAATCAGATCAAGGACACCGAGGAGTGGCGCCGCAAGCAGATCGACAAGCTCGGCGGTGACGGCGGTCTCAAAGTCGGCACCGAATCACGCCGCTAAGCCTCGTCCTAGAGGTGGTTGACCTTGCGCTTGAGGCTGCGTGAGAGCAGTCCCGCCTCGGCGACGAGGAGCTGGCCGAGGCTCTCGTGGTTCTCGGCGATCCGCACGGTCGGTCCGGAGATGCCGACTGCGGCGATGACCGTGCCGTCGACTCCGTAGACGGGGGCGGCGAGCGCATCGAGACCCTCCTCGAACTCCTCATGCACGATGGAGTATCCCCGGGCGCGCACCTCGGCGAGGTTCTCCATGAGCTCCTTGCGGGAGCCGAGGGTGTGCGGGGTCCGGCGTTCGAGGCGACCCGACGGGATCGAAATGACGTCAAAGGCGAACATCACCTTGCCCAGCGCCGAGCAGTGGGGTGGGACCTCGACGTCGACCCAGTTCGTGGCGCCGAGGACGTAGGTCGAGTCGACCTGCGCGACCTGCACGACTCCGGCCGCGCCCGGCACGGCGAGGTTGACGGTCTCGCCGGTCTCCTCGCTCAGACGCTGCAGGATCGGGTCGGCGGCGGTCACCAGTGTTTCGACGCGGTCGAAGCGAGAGGCGTAGGTCGCGAACAGGGACCCGCCGCGGTAGAGACCCTCCTGGTTGCGCTCGACCAGACCGTTGCGCTCGAGAGCCGAGAGCAGCCGGGACACCGTCGACCGGGCCAGCTCGGTGGCCTCGACCACCTCGGTGTAGGACACCGGCTCGTCCGCCTTGATGATCAGGGACAGGATCTCTGCGGCACGATCGATCGATTGCGTCCCGTTGCTCATACTGCTCGCACTCCGTGAAGTCAATGGTCCGCCGGCGCACCCAGGCACCCCGGCGGCTCTCACCCTACATGACCGGCGCTCGCCCCTGTCGCCGCTTCGCCACCTGGGCTACAGTGTCGAGGAGAGCAGCACACTGCCGTTGAAGACGAGGGCGTCTTCGTCTTCGGAGAGGAGCCGTCATGGCTTCCGTTCCCAGTCAGGCCAGCGTCGTCGTCATCGGAGCAGGCATCGTCGGCAACAGCCTCGTCCATCATCTGGCGCAGCTCGGGTGGTGCGACATCGTGCAGGTCGACAAGGGACCTTTGCCGAATCCGGGCGGCTCGACAGGACACGCCTCGAACTTCATCTTCCCCGTCGACCACTCCCGTGAGATCACCGACCTCACCCTCGACAGCATCCGGCAGTACCGGGAGCTCGGCGTCTTCACCCAGTCCGGCGGCTTCGAGATCGCCCGCACCGAGGAGAGGATGCAGGAGCTGCGGCGCCGCATGTCCTCGGCTCAGGCCTGGGGCATCGAATCCCACCTCGTCAGCGCCGAGGAGGTCGTGGAGAAAGTGCCCTACGTCGATCCGTCCGTCATCCTCGGGGCGTTCTGGACCCCTGGCGTCGGCGTCGTCGACTCCGTCGGCGCGGGCACCATGATGCGCGAATCCGCGCAGACCCTCGGAGCGCTGACGGTGTCACCGAACACCGAGGTGACCGGCATCGACGTCGAAGGCGGCCGGGTGGTCCGCGTCCACACCGACCGAGGTGCGATCGAGACCGATCGGGTGCTCGTCGCCTGCGGAGTGTGGAGCCCGCGCATCGCGGCGATGGCCGGAGCGGCGATTCCGCTCACTCCGGCCGTGCACCAGATGATCAGCGTCGGCCCGGTGCCCGATCTCGCCGCGATCCCGGGGGAGATCTCCTTCCCCATCGTCCGCGACATGGACGCCCTCTGCTACGAACGCCAGCACGGCTCAGACCTGGAGATCGGCTCCTACGCCCACCGCGCGATCCTCCACGAGCCCGATGGGATCCCCTCGATCGCCGCGGCCAAGCTCTCCCCCACGGAGATGCCGTTCACGGCCGATGACTTCGATCCGCAGCTCGAGCAGGCCCTCGAACTCATGCCCGACGTCCTGTCCGACCCGAACGTCGAGATCCGCTACGCGATCAACGGCCTCCTGTCCCTGACACCCGACGGCTCCCCCATCCTCGGCGAGTCACCGCAGGTCAGAGGCCTGTGGTCGGCCGCCGCCGTGTGGGTGAAGGAAGGCCCGGGAGTGGGTCGCGCGGTCGCGGAGTGGATGACGAACGGGCTGCCGGAGGTCGACGTCCAGGGCGCCGACATCGCCCGGTTCCACCCCCACCAGCGCACCCGCGAACATGTCAGGGCCCGCACCTCCGAAGCGTTCATCAAGACCTACGGCATCGTCCACCCCGGCGAGCAGTACGAGTCGGATCGCAAGGTCCGCCTGTCTCCGATGCACTCGCGTCACGAGGAGCTCGGCGCGGTGTTCTTCGAGGCCGCCGGGTGGGAGCGGCCGCAGTGGTATAAGTCGAACGCGCACCTGCTCGAGGAGTTCGGCGACCGGGTCATGGACCGCACCGCCGAATGGGATTCGCGCTGGTGGTCGCCGATCATCAACGCCGAGCACCTCGCTCTGCGGGAGCGGGCCGGCATCGTCGACCTCTCGAGCTTCGTCATCTTCGACGTGTTCGGGGCTGCCGCCCTCGACGCCGTCCAGGCCATCGTGGTCGCCCAGATGGATGTGCCGATCGGTCGGGTCGTCTACACACCTGTCCTGGACGAAGCGGGCGGCTTCCGCTCCGACCTCACGATCATCCGCCTCGCCCATGACCGGTTCCGGGTCGTCACGGGAGCAGCCCATGGCATGGTCGACGTCAAGTGGTTCGCCGACCGGCTGCCCGAGTCCGACGCCGCCATCGCCGACCTCACCTCCTCCTTCACCACGATCGGCATCTGGGGTCCCCGCGCCCGCGACATCGTCTCAGCTCTCACCTCGGCGGACATGACGAACGACGGCTTCGGATTCGGCACCGCGCGGACGATCGAGGTCGGCAGCCTCGAGGTCCTCGCCTCCCGCATCTCCTACGTCGGCGACCTCGGCTGGGAGCTCTACGTGCCGATGGAGTCGGGGGCGAAGCTCTGGGACACCCTCCGCGAAGCCGGTGCCGGTCACGGTCTCGTGCCGGTCGGCCTCGGCGTCTACGGCACCACCGGTCGGATCGAGAAGGGCTACCGGGCCTTCGGCGCCGAGCTCGACTCGGAGCGCACCGTCGTCGAGGTCGGCATGAGCAGGCCCAAGGTCAAGGCACAGGACTTCGTCGGCCGCGAGGCGCACCTGCGACACAGGGAGGAGGAACCGAAGACGGTTCTGTGCTCGCTGACCGTCGACGACCACACGAGCTCGACGGGCGAGAAGCGCTACATGCTCGGCGGGGAGCCGATCGTGGACCGGGACGGACAGCCGCTCATCGACGGACATGGGCGCCGCTCCTACGTCACCTCGGCGGGATCGGCGCCGAGCCTCGGCAAGCATGTGCTCATGGCCTTCCTCCCACCCGCCGAGGCGGTCGTGGGCAACCAGCTCCAGGTCGTCTATCTCGAGGAGCGCTATCCGGTGACGGTGGCGAGCGTGGATGCGACGCCGCTCTTCGACCCCGACAACGAACGGATCAGGAGGTAGGTGATGGACATTCTCGTCTGCATCAAACGCGTCCCCGACATCTCGGGGCAGATCACGCTCGACGCCTCGGGCCGGGACATCGACCACGGGGCGCTCGGCCATACGATCTCCGCGCACGAGGAATGCGCCGTCGAACTCGCCGTCCAGCTGGCGGGTGCCACCGACGGTGAGGTGACCATCCTGACGCTGGGCACCGACGACGCGGTCGAGCAGCTGCGGGCGTCCCTGGCCGTCGGGGCCGACGACGCCGTGCTCATCGAGACCGAGGACCCCGGCGCGTACGGGCCCGAGGACATCGCGTTCGCCATCGCGGAGGCGGTCCGGACCCGCGCGAACGACAGCCGGAGCTGCGACCTGGTGCTCGTGGGCAACGACGCCGCCGACACCGGCGACTTCCAGGTCGGCGTCCGCCTCGCCTACGAACTCGACCGCCCCGTGCTCACCGGAATCACCCTGCTCAGACTGGCCGAAGAGGCCGCCGAGGTCGACGCCGCCTCCGAAGGCGGCCCCACCTCCGTCGAGGCCTACGGGATCGGCCCGGCCGGCACCGAGGTCTTCCGCCTGCCGCTGCCCGCGGTCGTCGCCGTCCAGGAGGGCGGGGTCGAACCCCGGTATCCCTCGATTCCGGGCCGGATGAAGGCGAAGAAGGCGCCCCTCGACGAGGTGGACGCCCCCGAGCCGGTGCACGGCAACCCGCGGAACGCCCTCGAGCTGCCGCCGGAGCAGTCGAGCACCGTGACCGTCCTCGGCGAAGGCCCGGAGGCTGCCGGTGCCCTCGTCGATGTGCTCGACGAGTTGGGAGTCCTGCGATGACACTCGTATTCGTGGAGATCGAGGGCCCGGATGCGCCGAGTGGGTCCGGTGGGGTGCAGCTGACCTCCGCCGAGGCGGTGACCTTCGCCCGCACGAACACTGCGATCCTCGACGGCGGCAGCGCGGCGGACTCGTCCCCGCTCGAGGTCGCCGTCATCGGCGCACTCACGGACGAGGCGCGGGACCGGCTCGCCCACCTCGGCGTCGACCGGATCCATCACATCGACTCCCCCGACGTGCACGCTTATTCGGCTGCCGCGTGGGCGCAGGCGCTCGTCGACGTCGCCCCCACCCATGGCACGGTCATGGCCTCGGGCACGCCACGGGGCATGGAGCTCATGGCTCATGTCGCCGCGCGCTTGGGCGCTCGGATGGCGGCGAACGTCGTCGCCGTCGACGAGGACGGGTTCTTGCGACAGGTGCTCGGCGGTGCCGCCTTCGAGAGGCTGAAGCTCACCGGCGCCCTGCAGGTCCTCACTGTTGCCGGCCACGCCTGCGACCCGGAGGACACTGCACCGACCGAACCGGAGATCCTCACCCACTCGCCCGAGGCGTCAGCTGATGACCTGCGCACCCGAGTCGTGCGGACCGAGGTCGAGGAGGCCGACGACACCTCGGGTCTGACGCAGGCGAAGGTCGTCGTCGGGGCCGGCCGCGGTGTCGGTTCGGCCGATGGCTTCGCCGAGGTGCTCGAACTCGCCGACCACCTCGGCGGGGCGCTCGGGGTCTCCCGCGTGGTCACCAGCTTGGGCTGGCGACCGCACGCCGAGCAGGTCGGGCAGACCGGGAGCCGGATCTCCCCGGACGTCTACATCGCCTGCGGGATCTCGGGGGCGATCCAGCACTGGGCAGGCGTGCAGGGGGCGAAGTCGATCATCGCGATCAACACCGATGAGGAGGCGACGATGGTCCAGCGCGCGGACTACGCGATCATCGGCGACCTCCACGAGGTCGTCGCCGCCATCAACGAGGAGATCACGCGCCGTCGGAGATGAGCGGGGTGGTTCAGCGGCCGGCGCCGTGATTCCCAGGGAGAAAATGGTCGAAATCAGCGCCGAATCTCGACCATCTGCTCCCTGGAAATCCCGATTCGACCATCTGCTCCCTGGGATTCCGCCGGACACCGGAGCCGACCCTAACCGTCCTCACGCCTGATGGCAGCCGGGGAGAACCTGGGCGCGGGGGCGGGCTGGTCGACGCCTGCGCCATCGGTGCTGAAGAGCCCCCGCGCGACGTTGTGTCGGTCCTGTTTGGCCTCGGCCATGGTGAGCACGGGTTCGACGCAGGCATCGCGGTCGGCGAAGAGCGCGACGAGGTCGTCCAGGGTGCGGGAGGCGAGCGCAGACGCGAAGGCGGCCCGCAGTGCCGGCCAGTGCCGGGGCTGCCAGTGGTCGAGTTCTCCTAAGGGTTCGGGCAACTGGTCCTCGAGGTCGAGTGCGCGCACGAATTCTGCGAAGAAGGCCGGTTCGATGCAAGCCACGGACACATACCGGCCGTCGACGGTTGGATAGACGTCGTAGAAGGGCGCGCCCGAGTCGAGGAGATTGTGGCCGCGGGCATCGTGGTGCCACAGCCCCATGGCGCTGAAGCCGTGCATCATCGACCACAGCAGGTTCGCGCCGTCGATCATCGCGGCGTCGACGACCGTGCCGATTCCCGTGGCGCGGGCCCGGGGCAGGGCCGCGAGCACCCCGACGACGAGCAGCATTCCGCCGCCGCCGAAGTCTGCGATGAGGTTGGCCGGGAACTGAGGAGGGTCCTCGGCCCGGCCGAGTTGATGGAGCAGCCCGGTTGAGGCGATGTAGCCCAGATCGTGCCCGGCCTTCTGTGCCTTGGGACCGGTCTGCCCGTAACCGGTGATGCGTCCGTAGACGAGTGCGGGGTTGATCTCGTGGAGGTCGGCCGGTCCGAGGCCCAGGCGTTCGGTCGTCCCGGGTCTGAACCCTTCGACGAGGATGTCGCTCCGGGCCGCGATCGTCCGGGCCCGCTCGAACCCGGGCTCAGCCTTCAGGTCGGCGATGACCGATTTCTTCCCCCGGTCGAGGACCGGGTTCCTCAACTCATCCTGCAGGGAAGGCGGGTCGAGGCGAATCACCTCGGCGCCGAGATCGGCGAGCACCATGGTCGCGAAAGGACCGGGACCGATGCCGCCGAGGTCGAGGACCCGGGTCCCCTCGAGCGGGCGGCTTGCGTCGAACGGACTGGCGTTCTGCGGGACGCTTCCACCAAGCGGGCCGCCGTCGTCGAACGGATCGCTTTCGTTCACGGGGCGATTTTCGTTGATGGTGTGACTGCTGTCGGGGACAGCTGGCATGGATTTCCCTTTCGCTGGGCGGTCCTGCTTAACTGTAGAACGATCGTTCAGTGCGGACAATGCACTTGCGCGTTCACCCCCTTCTGACACCGAGTTCGGCCCAGGCACCCCCTGCTCCGAGCTCTGCCGCTCCACCTTCACCCGGAGGCTCTGTGAAGACGTTCGAATACCGACCGGAAGTGCGCTGGTCGGACCAGGATCTGCTCGGCCACGTCAACAATGCCCGGATGCTGACGCTCATCGAAGAGGGGCGGATCAAGTGGATGCACGAGATGGGCACCGTCCGGCTGACCGGCGGCGGTCTGCTCGTCGCCCGGCAGGAGATCGACTACCTGCTGCCCGTCATGTACGGCCCTGAGCTCACGCTGACCCTTTCGGTGGCGAGAATCGGGTCCAGTTCGTTCACCGTGAACACACGCGGTGACCAGAGCGGGCGCCAGGTCTTCGACTCCAATGTGGTGCTCGTCCACATCGACAGGGAGACCCAGCGGCCGGCGCCCCTGACGGACGTCGCCCGCCGTTTCCTCGAGGATTACCTCCCCGATTGAGGTCATTCCGGTCCGGTCCACGCCTGGAGAATCGGACCAGATCGACCATGATCGACACCAGTGGCGGCCTTCCTGACACGTTTCGGCGCCCTATGGGGTCAGCGCCCTGCGAAAGAGAATGCGAGGGAAGATGTCCGTTCTGTTCATGGTCGGTCTCGGTGTTCGCACCTAGTCTGAGGACATGAAACTCGACGCGATATCCATCATCACTGCCGACATGCCCGCCGCCGTGCGCTTCTATTCAGCACTCGGTCTCGAACTCCTCGACGGAGGTCCCGAGGCCCCGCACACCGAGTTCTCCGCCGGCACCCTGCGGGTTCTCCTCGACACGGAAGAGGTCGTGCTCAGCATCGGTCCTGAGTGGACCCGACCGACGGGTGGGCACAAGATGTCCCTGGCCTTCGACTGCACCACTCCCGCGGTGGTCGACTCCACCTTCGCCCAGCTCACTGATCCCGGCACCGAAGGCGGACCGGTGGCAGGCGTGGCCAACGAGCCCTGGGATGCGTTCTGGGGTCAGCGCTATGCCGTGATCACCGATCCGGACGGCAACACCGTGGATCTGTTCGCCGCCTTGTCCTGAGCCCTCGCCTCACTACTCACTCGCTGCGTTGTCCTGAGCCCTCGCCTCACGACTCATCTGCCGAGGAGCGCCTGCTCGTCCCTCCACAGATGTGCGGCATCGGAATAGCCGGCCGCCGCGGCCGCTGCGGTCTTCGTCTGCCCGGCGGCGATGAGCCGCCTCGCCGCCTGCCATCGCAGCACCTTCGCGAGGTGCTTCGGTCCGTAGCCGAACCAGTCGGCCGACAACCGCCGCAGCTGCCGCGGGGAGTAGGCGAATTGTTCGGCCGCCTCGGCGATCGACGGGGAAGGCGAGGGACGAAGACTCGACGCGAACGCCATCGGAAGGGGATTCAGTTCCGTCCGATCGGCAAGCATGCGCGCTGTTCCGAGCAGTGCCCGCGAGGCCCGATCCACAGGTCGATCCGAGTTTCCATCGGAGTCGAGCGGGGTGGCCGCGTCCAACGGGGTGACCGCGTCCAGCGGCGTGATCGCGTCCAACGGCGTGACCGCGTCCAACGGCGTGACCGCGTCCAGCGAGGTGGCCGCGTCCAGCGGCGTGGCCGCGTCCAGCGAGGTGACCGCGTCCAGCGGCGTGATCGCGTTCGCGAGCTCCGCCGCCGAGGTGGCCAACAGCTGCGGGAGAACGCCGGGATCGAAGCGCAGGCCGACGGCGGTCTGCCGGGCCCCGCGGAAGGCACGGGCTGTGGAGTCGGCTCCGGCGACGACCACCTCGGCGTCGAGGACGATGAGGTCCATGCATCCGTCGGGCACGATCAGGGATTCAGCCGGCGCTTCGTCGAGCGGTTCCTCCGGCTCGGAGCGCCACAACGTGGCGGCCAGGCGCGGGATTCGGAATTCTGAGTACATGGCTCGCCCGTGACCCTTCAGCTTCGAGCGGTATCCTAGGATCGAAAATCCCACCCGTTCGGCGGGGATCCATACTCAGACTAACCGGTTGCCGCCGAACTCAGTCCCCAGCCTCGGCGACCTTTTTGGAAGGAACGATGTCCGCTGCATCCCCGTCGCCGATCTCGGCACGTCGGCAGGCGCGGCACGTCACTGTGTTCCTCGACGTCGACGGCGTCCTCAACTCTTATCCGGTGCCGAAGCTGCGGATCGTGACCGAAGGACGCAAGCGGCTCCAGGCCTGGGACTACGAGCTTCACTACAAGCCGGCGGTGATCGAATTCTTCGACCGCCTCGTCGAGACTCACGACGTCTCCGTCGTCTGGCTCTCCACCTGGTCGGGGCGGTGCAAGACCGAGCTGGAGCCGAAGTTCGGACTGCGCAACTCCTTCGACTGCATCGAGATGCCCGACGACACCCACAACCGTTTCGCCAACGACCCGCACGTGTGGTGGAAGGCACGAGCCATGGAGGAGTGGCTGGACTCCCACGAGCACGGCCGCGCGATCTGGATCGATGACGACCTCGTCGCCCCGGCGACCCGGCAGTACTTCATCGACCGGTACTCTGCGAACAAGCTCAAGCTCATCGCCCCCAAGTTCGCGAAGGGCCTGACCCGCGCGCACCTGAAGGAGATCAAGGACTTCGTGTACCCGAAAGAGGCCTCATGACGCGCATCGGTCTGCTCGACTCCGGGCTCGGCCTGCTCGGCACGGCCGACGCACTCTTCCACCTGTGCCCGAGCGTGGAGCTGGTGCTCGCAATGGACCCGGACTTCACCCCCTACGGTTCGCTGAGCGCCGCCGACCTGGAGGCACGGACGTTGAGTTCGGCGGCAGTGCTCGCCGAGTGGGAGCCGGACGCCATCGTCATCGCCTGCAACACCGCCTCGGTGCAGGCGCTCGAGGCCGTCCGGGCGCTCTACGAGCCCGAGATCCCGGTCATCGGCACGGTTCCGGCAGTGAAGATGGCGGCCGGCACCGGTGAGGACTTCGCGATCTGGGCCACTCCGGCGACGACGGGGAGCATGTACCAGCAGAACCTCATCGACATGTTCGCCGCGGACGTCGCCGTCGCCAAGGTCGCCTGCCCCGGCCTCGCCGAGGCGATCAACGTCGCCGACATCCCCGCGATCGACGCAGCGATCGACGCCGCACTGGACCAGATGGAGCCCGGCATGGAGACGATCGTGCTCGGGTGCACCCACTACGGCCTCGTCGCCGACCGGATCATGGCCGCCAGGGCCGGAGCCATCACCCTCTTCGACTCCCCCATCCCGGTGGCGAAGCAAACCCTGCGCCGCATCGGCGACGACCTCGCGTCGGCGAGCAGCGCGAGTGCCCCCGGTTCCGTTCATTCCGACACTATTCATTCCGACGCCGAGGCGGCCGCAGGCCCCAGCGAGACCGACGGCTCCCGGGCGTCCGGCGGGATCCTCGCCACCTTCGCCTCCGGCCGCCGGATCTCGCTGCCCGAGACTCTGCGCGCCTACCCCGCAGGCAGACGCCTCCTCGCCAGGGAGCGAGCTGCCACTCCCCGATCCTGATCGGCCGCAAGCCGGTCAACGACTCCCCCATCCTGATCGGCCGCGAATGGTAACCGAAGGAGAGCATTCGCACAACTTTCGGTGCTAGCCTGAATTGACCGTTCATCGCTGAAGGAGGCGGTCTCGATGTTCGCTCTGTACATCGCAATCGGCCTGGTCACGTTGGGTGCGCTCCTGCTCGGTAACAGCTTGCGAATCGTCAAGCAGTACGAGCGCGGGATCATCTTCCGCTTCGGGCGCGTCACGAGCGCCCCCAAGCCCCCGGGTCTCACGGCCATCGTCCCGTTCGTCGACAAGATGCAGAAGGTCAGCCTGCAGATCATCACCATGCCGATCCCCGCTCAGGACGGCATCACCCGTGACAACGTCACTGTCCGCGTCGACGCCGTCATCTACTACAAGGTGGTCGATCCGCGACGCGCCGTCGTGGATGTGGAGAACTACCATCTCGCCGTCGGGCAGGTCGCTCAGACATCGCTGCGGTCGATCATCGGCCAGAGCGAACTCGACGATCTGCTGACCAACCGGGAACAGCTCAACCAGGGCCTGGCCCTGATGATCGACAACCCCGCCGTGGACTGGGGCATCCACATCGACCGAGTCGAGATCAAGGACGTCGCCCTGCCCGAGGGCATGAAGCGGTCGATGTCGCGACAAGCCGAGGCCGAGCGCGAACGTCGCTCCCGGGTGATCATCGCTGACGGTGAGCTGCAGGCGTCGAACAAACTGGCCCAGGCCGCCGAGGCGATGGCGAACACGCCCTCGGCCTTGCAGCTGCGTCTGCTGCAGACGATCGTCGAAGTCGCCGCTGAGCGGAACTCGACGCTGGTCCTGCCCTTCCCTGTCGAGCTCCTCCGGTTCCTCGAGTCCAACACGCCCCAGCAGGCCGACGCCACCGCCGAGGACCGGCCTGCGACCACGGATCATGCAGCCACATCTCCGGATCGCGCGACCACGGATCATGCGGCTCCGGACCGCACACCCACGGTGACGCCTCCGCGGACGAAACCCGATGTCGCTCCGGCATCGGGATGAGGGATTGACAGCGTCCTTCAATCCCCGCTGATTACGCTGGGCACATGGATCTCAAACGCACCAGCAGGGCAGTCATCGTCAACGGCGCGATCGCTTTTCTCGTCGGCGCGCTCATGATCGCCTGGCCCGGCGCCACCGCCGAGGTGGTTGTGCGCATCTTCGCCTGCTGGCTGGGCCTCATCGCCGTGACGTCGATCGTCCTTGCTCCGCGCGGGGGCCGCACGGGTGGATTGGTCGTGCGCTCACTCCTCCTCATCGCCTTCGCCGCCCTCATCTTCGTCTCGCCGATGTTCTTCGCCGCTTTCGTGACGATCGTGGTCGGCATCGCGATCATCTTCTTCAGCGTGCTCGCCATCAGCTCCTCCCTGTTCATCCGCCAGCTCGGAGTGAGTGCGTGGTGGGTGCTGACGATCATCGGCGCGATCGGCATCGCAATCGGTGGTTTCTTCCTCTTCGCCCCGCAGGCGGGGATCACCGCTCTCATCTTCACCCTGGCGGTCTTCATCGGGATCGTCGGCATCGCCCTCATCGCACTCGGCTGGCGGCTGCGCCGGCTGGACTCCCAGATGGCCCGCGATCCGCGGCGCCACAATGGCGGCAATGGCGACACCATTCGCGGCGAGATCATCGAGTAGCCGCCTCATCTCTCGCCCACGCGACTGCACGCGCAGCAACACCGTCAGTCACCTCGGCGAGGCATCGAGCCCCTCCCAGCCGTCGGGCAGCTGAGGATGAAGTCGCCCAAAATTTCCCCTTGCTGAACCCTGGTCGGTTCACGACGCCCGTGCTACATTGACTCGCATGGGAACTTTGAACAGCAGCGCAATGACAGCGCTCAATTTCTACATCCGTGACCGCCGCTCCTGACGGCGCGCACGATTCTCGACTTCTGAACCCCTGACGGAGTCCTCCGGCTGACGCCGGCGATCTCCTGTCAGCGCGGATCCTGACGACCTGTAGAAGCACGCGCGCTGTAATCCCGGACCGACATCGGCATCCGGGGCGAGCGGCACTGTTCTCCTCTTTGCGCTGCCTTGGGTGCTCCCTCCCAGATTCCTGGAGCGCCATCCCATGCGTACCCATTCATCTTTCGGCGGCCGTCATGAACTCGGCCAGAACTTTCTTCATTCCCACCGCACTATTCGCACGATCGCGAGCCTGACCGAAGCGACCACCGGACCGATCCTGGAGATCGGTCCCGGCACCGGGGCGGTGACCGCCCAGCTGTACCGGCTCGGTCGACCGCTCACGCTCGTGGAACTCGATGAAACGAGGATCAATCATCTTGAACATGAATTCCCCCGCGCACAGGTCCGGCACGCTGATGCTCTGAGCACTCCGTTCGACGCACCCGTGATCGTCGGAAACATTCCGTTCCACCTGACCACACCCATTCTGCGCAAGCTCCTGCGGGCCCGCGCCTGGCGTTCCGCCATCCTGCTCACGCAATGGGAGGTGGCTCGCAAGAGAGCCGGGGTCGGAGGGTCGACCATGCTCACCGCCCAATGGGCTCCCTGGTACGACTTCCGTCTGATCGAACGAGTTCCCGCGCACGCGTTCACGCCCAGACCCAGCGTTGATGGAGGGCTCCTCGCCATCGACCGCATGACGCCCGGGCTGCTCCCGGCCCGGCAGCGATCCGATTATCAGCAGTTCGTCCGCACCGCCTTCACCGGCCGCGGGCGAGGGATGAAAGGAATCCTCACCCAGATGGATCTGACCGATCGACACAGCCTGAAGTCCGTCATGGAGAAGAACGAAATCGAAGGAGACACCTTGCCACGAGACCTCGCCCCCGACCAATGGGCCGGACTGTACTCGGCCCTGGCACCGAAGGCTCGCTCGAATGCCGAGTCGAACATGAAGAAGTCGAACACGAAGTCGACGACGAACAAGGAGATGACGATGCGAAACGACAAGACTGCCCAGAAGAACGGAACTAACCCGGTAGCCGGCGAAAAGGTGCTTGACCCGAGCGCGTTCGGACACCTCCCGCCGATCACCGGCGAGATTCCTCTGGTCGCGGAGAAGCCGGTGATCACCGGGGAGATCCCGATCGTCGGGGCCGACGCGGCGGCCAAGGGCGTTCATGCTCCTGTGCCCGGGCTGGGCGCCACGGCGAAGAGCCACGACAAGGCGCATTCGAATCCCGAGCGCGGGTTCACACCGCAGCACAAGAAGGCTCAGCCGCAACCTCGGTGGAACCTGCCGCGACGACAGGGCTGAGCCCGACGCCGGATTCGACGCCGGGTCGGATCTCGGGTCCGACGCAGGGTCGGATCCCGGGTCCGACGCCGGGTCGGTGCAGCGTGACGGGAACTCTCGTTGCGCTGCACCGGACCTGCACTCGTGTCGATCATCACAAGGCCGTCTCACCCAAGCCCGAGTTCCTCGCCTATCACCGAGCTCATAGCACCTGACCTGGAACGTTGAGTGAACAGCACCGGAATTGCCCTAACTGTGCATTCAAAGTTCGACACTGTTCGCGGTGTCGTTCACCTTCCATTCACCTTCCCCGTAACTTTCAGGACACCCACGAGGCGAACCATGAGTATTGATCGGTTTTCGTTCAGCCCTCAAGGAGTCGCCCATGTCTCAGACCCTGGCACCGGAGAAGTTCTCTCCGACGCCCACAGTCGGTCGCAGCAATGACCGGATGTGGCACCTGTGCTTCGGCGCGCTGTTGGCAATCGCCCTCATCAGCTTCACTCTCTGGTCGTTCGGGTACGTCGGTGCGGGCACCAACCGCACCGTCCTGATCACCACGATCGTCTTCGGCGCCTTCATGGCGTTCAACATCGGCGGCAACGATGTCGCGAACTCCTTCGGCACCTCGGTGGGCGCGGGAACGCTGACGATGAAGCAGGCACTGCTCGTCGCCGCCGTGTTCGAAGTCGCGGGCGCCCTGCTTGCCGGCGGCGAGGTCACGGACACGGTCCGCAGCGGAATCGTCGACCTCGGGGCGGTCTCCCTCGACCCGATGGAGTTCGTCTACATCATGATGGCGGCCCTCCTCGGTGCGGCCGTCTGGCTGCTCATCGCCACCCGCATGGGATGGCCGGTGTCGACCACGCATTCGATCATCGGCGGCATCATCGGTGCCTCTCTGGCCATCGGCTTCGTCACCGGCACCGGTGGGCTCGAGATGGTGCAGTGGGGCGAGGTCGGCAAGATCGCGATGTCCTGGGTCATCTCCCCTGTCCTCGGCGGACTCGTCGCCTTCCTCATCTTCGGGATGATCAAGAAGCACGTGCTCGGATACAACGAGGCGGTCGACACGAAGATCCGCGCGATCCGCGAAGCCCGCGCCGAACTCGACCTGCACCAGGGATCGACCAGCCTCGAAGAAGACATCCGGGACTCCTCCTACTCCTCGACGGTCATTGACCAGTCAGAGGTCGACCGCAAGCTCAGCGCGATCGAGGAGCAGGAGCAGAACCTCAACGCCCACCGGGCGCTGCTGACCTGGGTTCCCCTGATCGCCGCCGGCGCAGCCGTCGTCATCACCGCGATGCTGCTGTTCAAGGGCCTGAAGAACCTTGACCTCGGGCTGAGCACCGTCGGCGGAGTCCTCGTCATGGCCATGATCGGGGTGGCCGTGTGGATGGCCGTGTTCGTCTTCGCGAAGACCCTGCGCAAGAAACCACTGTCGAAGTCGACGTTCATCCTGTTCAGCTGGATGCAGGTGTTCACCGCCTCGGCATTCGCCTTCAGCCACGGCTCCAACGACATCGCCAATGCGATCGGGCCCTTCGCCGCGATCCTCGATGTCCTCAAGACCGACACCATCAACGCCGAGGCGACCGTGCCCATGGCCGCGATGATCACCTGCGGTGTCGCCCTGATCGCCGGCCTGTGGTTCATCGGCCGCAAGGTCATCACCACCGTCGGCACCGGCCTGACGAAAATTCACCCCGCCTCCGGCTTCGCCGCCGAGCTCGCCGCGGCCGCCGTGGTCATGGCCGCCTCGCTCAGCGGGCTGCCCGTCTCGAGCACCCACATCCTCATCGGAGCGATCCTCGGTGTCGGACTCGTCAACCGCTCGGCGAACTGGAAGCTGATGAAGCCCATTGCCATGGCGTGGGTCATCACCCTGCCGGCCGCCGCCACCATCGGCGCGATCGGAGTCCTCACCCTGCGCACCGTGTTCGCCTGAGCGAGGAGCGCACCGAGCCGGTGCGCACTGTCTGGTGCGCACCGTCTGCACCGAAGCGCCCATGGCCCCACTTGGTCATGCCGGCCCCAATCACAACCGGTGTGCTCTCTCAGGACATAGTGGACAGTCTCTGTCAGGACATAGTGGACACTTCGGCAGTGTGGTCATGATGGTGCATGAGTCGCATACCCAGCATGTTCGCCAGGTGGTCGTCGAGTGGGACGAGGATGCTCCGCGCGGCGCGGTGGAGTACTTCTGCCGCCGGCACGGAGTGTCCCGGTCCTGGTTCTACCGAGTCCGCGCCCAAGTAGCGCGGGAGGGCGCGGCGGCAGCACTGTCGAAGCAGTCGACACGGCCACGTCGTTCGCCCTCCCGCGTCCCGGACGCGGTTAAAGCCGAGGTCCTGGCCCTACGCCGGCGTTTGACCAGCGAGGGCAAGGACGCTGGGGCGCTCTCGATCCAGGACCGCATGTGCCGTGATGGGTTTACCCCGCTGGTGTCGGTGTCGACCATCGCCAGGATCCTGGACCGGGAGTACCTCGTCGCCCGCAATCGACGTAAGCGCCCGAAAAGCTCTTACCGTCGCTTCCAAGCCGAATACATCAATGAGTCCTGGCAGTCCGACGCATTTGAGATGACACTGACATCCGGGCTCACAGTCGTCATCGTGGAGATCATCGATGACTGCTCCCGATTCAGCCTCGCCGAGCATCCCGGTCCGGCAGAGACAGCCCACGTGGTCCTCGACGCCTTCAAGAAGACGATTGACACGTACGGCCTGCCAGTCAGAGTCCACACCGACAACGGGGCAGCGTTCAACCGGGAGCGCTACAACGTCATCACCCGCTTACAGAACTTCCTCAACGGGCTGGGCATCAAAACGATCACCGGGCGCCCGATGACGCCACGAACACAGGGCAAGGTTGAGCGCGCTCACCAGACCATTCAGAACTTCATCAAAGCCCATGATCCCCTCACCCTCGACGACCTTGATGCGGTGCTGGAGGAGTACCGGGACTGGTACAACAACGACCGGTCCAACCAGGCACTGCCGCCTCACACAGCTCCTGGAGAGGCCTATGCGGCCTGGGAGAAGATCGCTGCGACAGGTGTGCCCATCAGGCCTGCGGGGAGGTCTCCTGTTGCGCCGGACAAGCGCAAGGTCATCAACTGTTCACACACGGTGAGGCTCACTACCTCGAAGCGGATCCGTGTCGGCGGCTACAGGTTCAAATTCGGCAAGCGCTGGGTAGGCCAGGAGATCCACTACATCTTGGAAGTCACCGGCGAGGAACCGTACATCAGCTGGTTCGATGTCAACGGGGCTCACATGCTCACCATGGCCTGGCCGCCACCGCACCCCGAGACCGGGCTAGCAAGGCTCCTCAGTGCCCACACGCCTCCAGAATTGCCGTCCACTATGTCCTGAACCTCGAGTGTCCACTATGTCCTGACAGAGACTGTCCACTATGTCCTGAGAGAGCACACCAATCACAACCGGGGCTCGCGTGAACAAGTGGGGCCATGGTCGTTCCGGCGGGCACCTCGGCGGCTGCTGGACCTGATGTCTGCACGCCGGCGCAGTCCCCGCGCGCTCACCGCTGGCAGACATGGTCGAGGCGAAGATAGACGGCGAGCGCTCAGGTGACACAGGATGACACTCATTGAGCCACGTCGGTGCTGCTCGCCTACAGTGATGCTCACGTTCACGAGCTGTGGCCATCGGTACCTGGCCGGCCACACGGCAACCCGTCATCGACCGGGTGCCCCAGGGGAAGAACGGGTCCGCACCGATCGGTGTCGGGCAAGTCTCGATCCGGGGCCTCACGCCCCGAGGAGGAACTGCCGGTGTCAGCAGATTTCAGTTCCGGTCCCTCGCCTGATGACGAGGACATGCCCGTCGAGTCGCCGCAGAACAGGTGGCCGGGAATACCCGATGACGAGGCTCTCGAATGGTGCCGCGTGTTCAACCGGCACCCACCGTCCCCGTACCGCCCGTGGCTGATGGGGCAGCTTCAGCAGGCGACGAATCGCGGCCAGCTGCCGGTTGTCGACGAGTGGGTGACAACAGCGGATGCAGCGCGCAGCGACGGCTTCACTCCCACGCTCTATCAGGAGCTCTTCGACTCACTGAAATCGATCAAGCGATGGGCCTACCGCTCCCACCCCAAGAATCGGATGATCACCGCAGGAAACTGCAATCCCGCCGTCCCCTTCGAATCCGTGCTGTGGGAGGACTGGCCACGACTGGTGCGCGACGAAGGCTGCTCACCCCATGAAGCGACCGAAATCATCCTTCTGCTTGCGGAGCCGAAGTTCCCTCCGCGCCGGTGAGGTGGACTGCGGCGGCCGCCTCGGCGGGGATGTCACAGCGATGGCCGTCGACGATCGCGCCCACAGCCCCATCGTTCTTGACGGGTCCATCAGTCTTGGCGGGTCCGTCGGTCTTGGCGGGTCCATCAGTCTTGGCGGGTCCACCGCTGACTCTGTCCTCAATCTCGATCCGCGCACCCGGGCGCACTCCGACCTCAGCCAGTTGCGACAGCACCTCGGGATCGGCATCGGAGACCCTGAGCACCCGATAGGAGCCAGGCCCCACCTCGGCGAGCATCGGGGAGGGATCGTGTGAGACCACCCGACCGTCGGCGCTGGGGATCGGGTCTCCATGGGGATCCGCGGCGGGACGGCCGAGGAAGTCATCGATGCGTTCGATGAGCAGGTCGGAGGCGGCGTGTTCGAGGGACTCGGCCTCGTCATGAACCTCGTCCCAGCTGTAGCCGAGGGATTCGACGAGGAAGGTCTCGATCAACCGGTGCCTGCGGACCATCGACAGCGCGATCTTCCGCCCCTCGGCGGTCAGTTCGGGAGGCCGGTAGGGCACGCGGAGGACGAGCCCGAGTTCGTCGA
>NZ_JAPSIB010000037.1 GCF_031179145.1 Brevibacterium sp. | reverse complement strand
CCCCCCGGGAACCGGCACGAGCAGAGGAAACCCGAATGGCCGATTCCGATCCCTACCCCGATGAGCGCTTCTCACGTTCGCGCACCATCCCGGCGCCCGCCTCGGCGATCTTCGCTGTCCTGGCCGACCCGAGCCGTCACCAGGAGACCGAACCCGGCGACTGGGTCCGGACCGCGTTCGATCCCGAGCCCATCACCGAGGTCGGACAGATCTTCGGGATGAACATGTACGGCGAGGGCGCCGGAGGCGATTACCAGATGCACAACACGGTGACGACCTTCGACTCCGAACGGTCGATCGCCTGGGAGCCGGGTCAGCCGGACGAGACCGGAACCGTCATCCCGGGAGGCTGGCGCTGGCGCTACGACCTTGAGGAGGTCGAGACCGGCACCGAGGTGAGACTGACCTACGACTGGTCCGCGACCACGCAGGAGACCCGGGATTTCTTCGGAGGGTTCCCTGTCGTCGGACCCGAATTCCTCGACGAATCGCTGGCGACCCTCGAGCGCGCAGTCACCCGTCAGTGACTTCGCCCGTCAGTTCCGTAACCGGCAGTGACTTCGCCCGTCAGTGACCCGGGTAGTCTGGTGGCGTGAGTGACATCGCCACCAGACTGATCGGACAGGCCGGCCCCAGAGTCGTCTTCCTCCACGGGCTCTTCGGCCGGGGGAAGAACTTCACCTCGATCGCCAAGGCGCTCGAGCCCGACTTCTCGAGCCTGCTCGTCGACCTTCCCAACCACGGCGAGTCCGCCTGGACGGACACGCTGAGCTACATCGACATGGCCGACGCCGTCGCGGACACGATCGCAGAGGTGACGGAACCGGATGCGCTGCCCGTGCACCTGGTCGGGCACTCGATGGGCGGGAAGGTGGCGATGGTGCTGGCCCTGCGGCACCCTGAGCTGGTCGAGCGTCTCGTCATCGTCGACATCGCCCCCACCTCGGGCGGAGCCAGTGGGGAGTTCGACCATCTGCTGACCAGCCTGGCAGCCCTCGACCTCGACCGGATCACGTCGCGGGGGCAGGCCGACGAGGCGCTTCGGGAGCCGATAGCCGACCCCCGGGTCAGGGGGTTCCTGCTGCAGAACCTGCGCCCCACCTCGGCGGGGTACTCGTGGCAGCCCAACCTCGCCCTGCTCAAGGACCGCCTGCCGGTGATCGGGGGCTTTCCGAGCGTGGAGGAGATCGGAGCGCGGAGCTTCGACCATCCCGTGCTGTGGATGGCGGGGGAGCGGTCGGATTACATCCGACCCGACGATCTGAGCACGATGCGCGAGCTGTTCCCGCGCACGACTCTGCTCACCGTCAAGGAGTCGGGACATTGGGTGCATTCGGAGCAGCCGCAGACCTTCGTCTCCGCGCTGAGGACGTTCCTCGGTCGCGGGTGACGGCCCCGGCGTCGACAGGGGCACGGACAGGAATATGCTGGGATCCGGCGACGTTGAGTCAGCGAGACGCCATCACCCTGCGGAAGACACACAGAGCACTGAACACACAGAGCGCTGAACACACAGAGCAAGACATGCAGGGCATTGCGGAAGACACACTGAGGAGGAGCGAGTGAGCACATCGATTCCGGCCGATTCCACGGCCAAGTTCGCTGAATACGTCCACGGCGAACGACTGGTCAGCACCGACTGGGTGGCCGAGCACGCGGGCGAGCCAGGACTCGTCATCGTCGAGAGCGACGAGGACGTCCTCCTCTACGAGACCGGGCATATCCCGGGGTCCGTGAAGATCGACTGGCACACCGAGCTCAACGATCCCGTCTCCCGCGACTACGTCGACGGCGCCGGATTCGCCGAGCTCATGTCGAAGAAGGGGATCTCCCGCGACGACACCATCGTCATCTACGGCGACAAGTCGAACTGGTGGGCCGCCTACGCCATGTGGGTGTTCTCCCTCTTCGGCCACGAGGATGTGCGCCTGATGGACGGCGGCCGCGCGAAGTGGCAGGCCGAGGGTCGTGAGCTCACCACGGAGAAGCCGAAACGGGAGCGCACCGACTATCCCGTCGTCGAACGCGACGACTCGAAGCTGCGCGCGTTCCTTCCGGATGTCCGCAACCAGCTGGGACAGTTCCCGCTCATCGACGTGCGCAGCCCGGAGGAGTACACCGGCGAGCGCACCCACATGCCCAACTACCCGGAGGAAGGCGCCCTGCGCGGCGGTCACATCCCCACCGCGCAGTCGGTGCCCTGGGCGAAGGCCGCGAATGAGGACGGCACCTTCAAATCGGCTGCCGAGCTGCGTGAGATCTACACCGAGCAGGCGGGCCTGGGAACCTCCGATGAAGTCATCGCCTACTGCCGCATCGGCGAGCGCTCCAGCCACACCTGGTTCGTGCTCCAGCACCTGCTCGGCTACGAGAATGTCCGCAACTACGACGGCTCCTGGACCGAATGGGGCAACGCCGTGCGCGTTCCCATCGCGGTCGGAGCGGAGCCCGGTGAGGTGCCCGGGCGCTGATGACCACGGACACGAACACCGACCTGCCCGAGACCCTGCGGGAGATCGTCGAGGACTTCGCCGAGACCGACCCGGGCGAGCGACTCGAGCTGCTCCTCGAGTTCTCCTCGGAGTTGCCCGAGCTGCCGGAGAAGTATGCTGAGCATCCGGAGCTGCTCGAGCCGGTCCCCGAATGCCAGTCGCCGATCTTCCTCGTCACCGAGGTCGATGACCCCGACCAGGGAAAGCGGGCGACGGTGCACCTGCACTTCTCCGCCCCACCAGAGGCCCCGACGACGCGGGGATTCGCCGGGATCCTCCGCGAGGGGCTCGACGGTCTCACCGCCGAGGCGGTGCTGTCGGTTCCTGCCGATCTGCCCCTGCGGCTATCGCTGACCCAGGCCGTGAGCCCCCTGCGGCTACGCGGTATGAGCGGCATGCTCTCGCGGATCCAGCGGCAGGTCTCGGAGCGCATCGACTCCATCTGATAACTTAGGTGAGACTGCCCTTCGTTAGTCGAACCTAAGGAACTTGCCATGACCAGTCTCGCCACCACCTCGGCGCCGTCATCAGTCGGTGCGGGACGCGGTCGTGGAACCGATGCGGACGCAGCGTCCGGCCCTGCTCCGGCCACCGGCACCGGTCTGCGGCGGCGACGGGCCATCGGGCTCCTCGTGACCGCGGTCGCCCTCGGCGTGATGGTCCTCGCGTCTTTGGCGCTCGGCTCCCGGGACATTCCCGTCTCCGAGGTGGTCCGCGCCTTCACGGCACCCACCGGCAGCAGCGACCACCTGGTCGTCCTCGAGATGCGGCTGCCGCGGACAGTGCTCGGCATCCTCGTCGGCCTCGCCCTCGGGGCGGCCGGAGGACTGATGCAGGCGCTGACTCGCAATCCGCTGGCCGACCCCGGCATCCTCGGGGTCAACGCCGGAGCGTCCCTGGCAGTCGCGATCGGGGTCGGCTTCTTCGGCATCACCTCGATCTCCGGCTACATCTGGTTCGCATTCGTCGGTGCACTGCTGGCGACCATCGCCGTCTACCTCATCGGCGCGGCGGGGCCCGGCCACAGCGTCGACCCGATGCGGCTGACTCTGGCGGGGGTCGCGGTCGCCGCGGTCCTCACCGGGCTGACGAAGGGGATCCTGCTCACGGATGAGCGCGCCTTCGATGCGTTCCGCGCCTGGGACGTCGGGGCGATCGCCGGCCGCGGCTTCGACACGGTCAGCGCGGTCGCTCCCTTCATCGCAGCCGGGGTCGTCCTCACTCTGCTCCTGTCGCGCGCGCTCAACGCAGTGGCGCTCGGTGACGATCTGGCGGCGGGCCTCGGCGTCTCCGTGCACCGGACCAGAGTCCTGTCGATCCTCGCCGTGACCCTGCTCGCGGGTGCGGCCACGGCGGCGGCCGGTCCGATCGCGTTCGTCGGCCTGATGATCCCGCACATCGCTCGCTGGATCACCGGCACGGACCAACGCTGGATCCTCGCCTATTCGCTACTGCTCGCACCTGTCCTGCTGCTCGTCTCCGACGTCCTCGGCCGCGTCGTGATGAGACCCGGCGAACTGCAGGTCGGCGTGGTCACGGCCTTTGTCGGCGCCCCGGTCCTCATCGCCCTCGTCCGCCGGAAGAAGGCGAGCGGACTGTGAAGGCGGCATCGACGACGGCCACGTCGGATATCGCGGGAACTGCTCGAGCGACGACGGGGGAGCGGGTCGACTTCGGCCGGCCCATGCTGCGGGTCCTTGGGTTCCGCATCGACGTCCGGGTGGTCGTCACCGCCGCCGTGCTCGGAATTCTCGCCCTGGCCTGCGGGTTCGTCGCCCTGTTGCTCGGCGAATTCGACCTCACCCCGGCGGATGTGTTCGCCGGGCTGTTCGGGCAGGCCGAGCGGCGGATCGTCAACATCGTCGTCGCCGAATGGAGGGCTCCGCGCGTTCTGGCCGGCATCATCCTCGGCGCGGGCCTCGGCGTCTCGGGCGCCGTGTTCCAATCCCTGACCCGCAATCCACTCGGCAGCCCCGACATCATCGGGTTCTCCACCGGCGCCTACACCGGTGGGATCCTCACGATCCTCGTCTTCGGCGCCGGCTACCTCTCCACCGCCGCCGGCGCGGTCATCGGCGGCCTCGCCACCGCCGTCCTCGTTTACCTCCTGACCTGGAAGGGCGGTGTCCAGGGTTTCCGTCTCATCATCGTCGGCATCGCCCTGACCGCGATGTTGGGCGCGTTCAACACGTGGCTGATCATGCGGGCCGACCTCGACCTCGCGATGGCGGCCGCGACCTGGGGTGCCGGCACGCTCAATGCGATGGGGTGGGAGACGATCATCCCGGCGGGCATCGCGACCATCGTGCTGACGATCGCCTGCGGTCTCTTCTCTCGCGATCTGTCGACGCTCGAACTCGGCGACGACACCGCCAAGGCGCTCGGAGTGCGCAACGAACCCGTTCGAGCCGCCCTCATCCTCTGCGGTGTGGCGCTGGTCGCCGTGGTCACCGCCGCCGCGGGACCCATCGCGTTCGTCGCGCTGGCGGCCCCGCAGATCGGACGACGGATCGCCAGGGCCCAGGGAACCAGCCTCCTGTCCGCGGCCGCCGTCGGGGCCCTGCTGCTCGTCGCCGCCGACCTCATCGCCCAGCATGCACTGGGAGACATCCAGCTGCCCGTCGGCGTCGTGACCGTGTGCATCGGCGGGATCTACCTCATCTGGCTGCTCGTCCACGAAGCTCGGAAGGCACTATGAATCCTCAGACTCTCATCACCGCCGAGGTGAACCGACCCTCCAGCGCCTTGGTCGACACAGATGCTCCTGCTCCACTCGCCGCCCGCGGCCTCGACCTCGCCTACGACCAGCGTCAGATCATCTCGGGCCTCGACATCGACATCCCGGCCGGCGCGTTCAGCGTCATCGTCGGGCCGAACGCCTGCGGGAAGTCGACGCTCCTGCGCGCCCTCGCCCGGCTTCTGCCGCCGACCGCCGGGACCGTGCTGCTCGACGGGCAGGACATCGCGACCATGAAGACGAAGCAGATCGCCAGACGGCTGGGCCTGCTGCCGCAGAGCTCGATCGCGCCGGAGGGCATCACCGTGGGCGAGTTGGTCGCCCGCGGCCGCCACCCGCATCAGTCGTTCCTGCGGCAGTGGACCGACGCCGATGAGGCGGCAGTGCTCGCGGCACTGCGGGCCACCAACACGGACGTGCTCTCCGCCCGTCCGGTCGACGAACTCTCCGGCGGTCAGCGCCAGCGTGTGTGGGTGGCCATGGTGCTGGCCCAGGAGACGCCCCTGCTGCTGCTCGACGAGCCGACGACGTTCCTCGACCTCGCCTACCAGATCGACCTGCTCGACCTGTTCTCGGAGCTCAACCGCGAGCGTGGCCACACGCTGGTCGCTGTGCTCCACGACCTCAACCAGGCGTGCCGGTATGCGGATTCGATCATCGCGATGAAGAACGGTGCGGTCGTCGCCCAAGGCGCGCCGAGCGACACCGTCAGCACCGAATTGGTCCGCGAGGTGTTCGGGATCGACTGCACTGTCATCGACGACCCGGTCACGGGAGCGCCGATGATCGTTCCCGGAATGCCGGGGAAGCGAGCCTGACCTCTACTTCGCAGCTGTGTCGCCCTTCTGACCCTTCTCCGGCGCCTCCACGCTGGACTGAGGAGCTTCGCCCTTCTGACCCTTCTTGATCAGGGCGGTGATGCCCAGAGCGATTCCGGCGACGATGCTGCCCCAGATCAGCCCGAGGATGAGGGAGAAGAAGGTGTTGACCAGCCATCCGAGGAAGCTGCCGATGCCTGCGACCGCCGCGGCCGGCTCTTCGAGGTGGTGGACGAATCCGTAGAGGGCGTGCAGGCCCAGTTCGTCGGTGCCGACGAGGATGATGTGGCCACCCACCCACAGCATTGCGAAGGTTCCGACGACGGAGAGTGCGGCGAGCAGCTTCGGCATCGCCATGACGAGGAATCTTCCGAACTTCTGAACACCGGGCTTGGTCCGCTCCGCCATGTGCAGGCCGATGTCGTCCATCTTGACGATCAGTGCCACGACTCCGTAGACGCCGACGGTGATCGCGAGAGCAACGACGACGAGGATGACGGCGCGGTTGAGCAGTGACTCCACAGCCACCTCGTTGAGCGCGATGACCATGATCTCGCAGCTGAGAACGAAGTCCGTGGTGATGGCACCGCGCACGATCTTCTTCTCGGGGTCCCCTTCGGCGTCTTTGCCGTGTTTGGGCTGCTTCGTCACCGGCTTCTCGTGATGTTCGATCCAGCCGAACTTCTCGAAGACCTTCTCCGCGCCCTCGAAGCACAGATAGGTGCCGCCCACCATGAGCAGGGGGGTGAGCAGCCACGGCACGAACTGGCTGAGCAGGAGGATGATCGGCAGGATGATGACGATCTTGTTGAACAGCGAACCGAGCGCGATGCGCCGGATGATGGGCAGTTCCCGCTTGGGGTCGACTCCTTCGACGAACTTGGGAGTCACCGCGGCATCGTCGACGACGACGCCGACGGTCTTGGAGCCCGCTCGGCCGGCACCGGCGGCCACGTCGTCGAGGCTGGCTGCGGAGAGTTTGACGAGCGCTGCGACATCGTCGAGGAGTGCGATGAGACCACCGGCCATGAGAGCGTTCCCTTTATCGATTCGTTGAGTGGTGAGTGATGGGGTTTCTGCGAGGACTGGGCTGACCCGAGGACTGGTCTGCCTCGAGGGCTAATCTGCCTCGAGGTCGCGGCGAAGCTTGCCGACTTCCTGTGACCGGACATCGAAGACGACGAGTTCGTCACCGCGAACCTCAACGGTGCGGGCACCGGTCACCCATGCCTGCAGGTTCGGAGTGGCCATCAGGGTCGTCATCGCGGGCCGGATCATCGCCTTCGAACCTGCACCCTTGCCGGCAACGTCGCCGGAGTTCCCATCTTCGCCGTCGTCCGCAACTTCGCTCTTGTCCGCCGAGGCGATCCGTCCGTCCTCATCCCACGTGGTGACGAGACGGTTGATCCCGTCGCTGCCCTGGACCTGATGGTCCTCGGTGAACCGGAGGAAGGCGCGGGGGTTCGCATCTGCCCGCCAGGTGCCGATGAATGGGTGAGTCATTTCTCCACCTTCTTCAGTTCGCCGATCTCGTTGCCCTTGATGTCGAAGACAGTCATGGTGTCGCCGTCGACCTTCACCTTCGAGACGTTGCCGAGCCACGGATCGACGCCCGCGCAGGCCTTCTGAGTCGTCGTGAACGGCTTGATGCTGATCGTGTCTCCCTCAGCCCTCCATGTCGACGCGATGGCATTGCAACCGTCTGTTCCGGAGACTGCGCCCTGCTGGGTGAACTCGAGGAATGGGTCACCCTGGGCCGCCGCATACCAGCGCCCGGAGGTCAGCGAATCGACGTCGATCCTGCTCGTGTCCCCGGTGTCTGCCGGGGGAGCGGTGGTCGCTTCGCTCGTCTCCGGGGCGGAGCCGTCACCGAGGCCATCGGTCGGTTCCTGCTTGTCGCACGCGGTGAGCACCAGCGCCAGAACGGCGAGGAATCCGGTGAGGATGAGCAGTGGTACCGGTGCTGATCGAAGTGAACGCATGGGCCAATCCTATAAGGCTCGGCGCGTGATCATGCTCGGAACACGGTCAGGAACTCGGTCGGGACGCGGGCGGAACGCAGCTGGGACGCGGGGGCTCGCGCAGGACAGAGCAAGAGCACTTGCACTTTAGTTCGTTGTGTTCAGTCATGCTCGAAGCGAGATTGCGTGCCACCGTTATCAATTCGTAACGTTGCGTGGGCAACTGACTGACGAACGAGAGATCGAAGAGTATGCAGAAGAACATCGCGTCGCGCTCACTGGCGTTGACCGCTGCCGCAGCAGTGAGTCTGGGAACGGCATTCTTCGCCGCTCCGGCCACCGCTGTCGAAGCGCCGAAGCTGACTGAGCAGACTGCGGAGCTGGCTGCGAAACAGGTCGACGAGGTCAACGCCTTCGGCTTCAAGGACGGAACCCTCCACCTCGGCGTCGAGAAGGACAAGGATCTCAAGTCGGACGAGATCAAGGAGCTGAAGAAGAAGTACGGCGCAAAGAAGGTCGTCGTCAAGACAGGCGTCCCAGAGCTCCAGGCGCACGCCAAGAACGACGTCGTCGGTGGAGCCGGGTACCTCATGGACACACCGAGCACCGGCGAGACCGGCTCCTGCTCCACCGGGTTCTCCGGCTGGGACGGCGACGGCAAGCCGATCATCCTCACAGCTGGTCACTGCGCTGAGGACATCGACGCGGATTCCGGTCAGTCCCTGGGCGCGACCAAGCACGTCGACACCGAACGACCGTCGACCTCGACCGCCAATGGGGGCGAAGGGTTCGACCGCAATGGGATCGGTGCCCTGGGTTCGTGGGGCTACAACAAGTTCGGCAGCCCGGTGCAGGAGGGTGAGACGACCGGCAACGAGGGCGACATCGACTTCGGAGTGATCGAGGTCGACGACAGATACAACGTGAAGAACGGCGTCACCGATTGGAAGAGTGCCGATTCCAACGATCTGTCCGCCTCGACGACGCCGATCACCTCGGTCGGCGCTCACCATGAAGGCACCGTCGAGAAGTCGGGCCGGACGACCGGCCTGACCGATGGCAAGGTCATCTCGGCCGAGCAGGCTCCGTTCGAGTTCATGAATGTCAGCGGCCGTTGGGTCCACGGTTTCGCGGTCGAATCATCGATCGACGATCCGTTCTCAGAGCCCGGCGACTCCGGCGGAGCCGTGTTCCAGGACGACAAGGCCGTCGGAGTGATCTCCGGAGGCGGAGAGTCCGAATGGGAGGACGGAACGAAGTTCCAGCTCGGCTGGGTCGCCGACCTCGACTACTCACTCGAGGAGTCGGGAGTCGACTTCAACCTCGAGAAGGAAGCGCCGGAAGCTCCGGCGCCGAAGGCTCCCGTGGTCGAGGACCAGACCATCGAACCCGAAGGTGAAGTCAAAGGTGAAGCCAAGCCCGGCGCCGAGGTGAGCGTCAGCTGGAAGCCAGCGGGCGAGTCGAATGCTTCCGGGTCGAAGAGCTCTACCGCATCGAATGCTTCGGTCAAGGGCAGCGAGACCGTCAAGGTCGACGACAAGGGCAGCTTCACCCTTCAGGGGCCCGCCGAGCCGGGCGAATATGCGTACTCGGCGACAGCCGCCGTCAAGGGCCAGGAATCGAAGGCGACGAAGTTCGACGTCACCGTCGAGTCCCCGGAGGAGACGCCCGAGGCTCCTGCCGAGCGGGGGATCACCATCGACCCCGAGCAGATTGCCGCGTCGGACTTCGTCAAGAAGGACAAGAGCGTGACGATCACGACAGAGGGCTTCGAGGAGGGGGAGGAAGTCACACTTGAGGTCGTCGGCGGGCCGAAGGATGTCGAAGGCATCGAGCTGAAGGAGACTGCGAACAAGGACGGCAAGGCCACCTTCGCGGTCTACGGAACCAGTGAGAACGACCCGGAAGCCTATGTCGGCAAGTACGACCTGGAGGCTACCGGCGCAAACGACTCTGCCAAGGAGAAGCCGCTGACCGGTTCGTTCGAGGTCACTTCCGATGAGGAAGGTCAGGGCGGCGGAAGCGCCGGAGGTGGAGCGGATCTGCCCCGCACCGGTGCTGAGATGACCGGTCTCGCGGCGGGAGCCGGTCTGCTTGTCATCGGCGGTGCGGCAGTCGTAATGACGATGCGTCGTGCGAAGTAGGACTGACCCCGGCATCGTGGGAGCCTGAGCTCCGCGGTCGTCGCGAGAAAAGCCTCTGACGTGCGGTAAAATCCGCGTCCGACCTGTGGCGACGCGGCCCAACTACAGCAAGTGCCCTTGACCATGTGGTCGAGGGCACTTGCTGTTTCGTTCTTTTTGTTCACTGTTTCATGAGCAATTTCTTGGTAGAAGCCGTGTCCAAACCGTAATCTTTCTGTGACTAAGGTCAATCGATTCGTGACTTTACGCACAACGCCTGGCGCTCCCCGAGCGCCGAGCGATGTAGGAAGTCGGTCGACATTGGAAGCTCCCGAAAGAGAGACGTAAAAGTATGCAGAAGAAACTCGTGCAGAGTTCGCTGGCGTTCAGCGCTGCTGTGGCATTGGGACTGGGCGGCGCATTCGCCGCTGCTCCCGCCGCGGCCGCAACCCCGTCCGCGTCGGCCTCGGCAGCCGCAAAGGTGCCGCAGAAGCTCGACGTGCAGAACGAGAAGAAGGCGGCCGCTGTCGCAGCCGACATCGAGGGCGTCAACGCCTTCGGCATCAACGGCGGCAAGCTCTACATCGGCGTCGAAGCCGAGACGAAGGAAGTCAAGGAGCTTCAGGAGAAGTACTCCAACGTAGAGGTCACCCTCGGCGTCAAGGAGCTTGAGCCTCACGCCAAGACCGACGCCGTCGGTGGCGCCGGCTACCTGATGTCGGTGCCCGGCGGCTCGGGCGTCTGCTCGACCGGATTCTCGGGTTGGGACGGAGCGGGAAATCCTGTGGTTCTCACTGCAGGTCACTGCGCCGAAGTTCTCGACGAGACCACCAACGAGACCGTCGGCAAGTCGACGATTGTCGACACCGAGCAGCCCTCGACCGCTCAGGCCAACGGCGGCGAAGGCTTCCAGCCTCAGGGTGTCGGCCCCCTCGGACAATGGGGCTTCACGAAGTTCGGCAGCGACGTCATCGAAGGCGTCCCCACCGATCCCCAGCCCAAGCCCGATGACATCGACTTCGCTGTCATCGAGCTCGATGACGCGACCTACGACGTCAAGAACGGCGTGACCGACTGGACCACCGCCGATTCGGATGATCTCTCCACCAGCGTCAAGCCGATCAGCAAGGTCGGCGCTCACGCCGAAGGTTCGGTCTCGAAGTCGGGTCGGACCACCGGTGTCACCGAAGGTCAGGTCATTCCGGCCGAACAGGTCGGCTTTGATTGGATGAACGTCGGCGGGCGCTGGGTTCACGGCTTCGCCGTTGAATCGACGATCGCCGATCCGTTCTCGCAGCCGGGTGACTCCGGTGGCGCGGTCTACCAGGGAGACACCGCTGTCGGTGTCATCTCCGGTGGTGGACCAGCAGAGTGGAGCGATGGCACTCCGTTCCAGCTCGGCTGGGTCGCTGACCTTGACTACTCGCTCGAGACGGC
>NZ_JAPSIB010000024.1 GCF_031179145.1 Brevibacterium sp. | reverse complement strand
CCAAGGACAGCCGTACGGCGACCTCGAGGCCATCGGCGGCGGCGTCGCGCCCGAGCGCGTGACCAGCACATCCAGGTGACAGGCTTCAGACCTTCGCTAACCGCGGCGACGTGGTGGAGTTCCGGTTTAACGTATAGTCGAGTTCAGGTCTAACTTCTGGCCTCACCCTTGCTGTGGGTTCTTCTCATGGGGACGAAAGCTCGTCTGTCCGACATTCAAAGGTTTGAGCGAGGCGGAAAGCCGAGAGGCGCAGAAACATGCCTGCATTCAAAACTCGTTCTGCCAGACAGTGGAGGAGCAATAGTATGGCCGATCAGCGCGAGACTAAGGTCGCTTATCCGTATATGTCAGCGGGCCAGTGGTACGGCGTCCGAGCGAAGTTGCGTCAGTCGCTGCCGTCCGTCGTTGACGTTGACTGGGTTATGGCCGCGCTGGGCACATCCGAAAAGGGCGCTCGGAACATCCTTCCTCAGCTCAAAGCGGTGGGTGTGCTGCTCTCGGACGGGAAGCCGAACACCGAGATTGTTCATGACCTGCGGGATGATGACGAGTACGCCGCCGCTTGTGCGCGGGTGCTGGAGCAGGTCTACCCGGAAGCACTCAGATCCGCCTGGAACGACCCGAACGAAGACTCAGCAAAGGTCGCCAATTGGTTCATGCGCAACGCGGGCACCGGGCAGACCACCGCGATGAACCAGGCCAAGCTGTACCTCACTTTGTTAAAAGCAAAGTTGCCTTCGCCCGAGGAAGCGGCCAAGAAGACCACGGCTGCACCCGCGAAGAAGACCACGGCTGCACCCGCGAAGAAGACCACGGCTGCACCCGCGAAGAAGACCACGGCTGTGCCCGCGAAGAAGTCCGCCCCGAAGGGCGACACAGTCGGGGAAGAGCGGCCCGTCGGCACCGGTCGTCACGAGCAGCCGCCGCCGCTCACGCCGCCTTCCCCCGCCAACACGCTGGGGCCGAACCTGCACATTGACGTTCAGATTCATATCTCGGCGGACGCCTCGGATAGCCAAATCGACACGATCTTCAAGAGCATGGCCAAGCATCTGTATGGCCGTGGATGATGGGCTGCGGCTTGGCCTCCGGGTAGTCCGAGAGGTACAGATGGCTGCTGGTTCAATTGGCGATGGGACGACAGGTCGGGTCCCGCAGCCTGAATCGGCCTCAACTGGAGCTGTGGCCCTGCCCGTCGAGCAGTTGGAATCAGCCCCGGTGACGGTGGGCGAGCCGGTCGAACCGCCCACTGCCTTTGTGTCGTGGGCGCACTCGCATTCGACCTGGACGCGGGAGCAGGCTAGTGACTGGGAGTCCCAGGTCGCGGCGTTCGTGGCACTGCTGCGGCTCCTCGGGATACGCGGTGAGGTCGACTTGTTCCACCTCGATGAACCTGTCGACTGGACCCGCTACGGTCCCCACCAAGTCGAGAGCGCCAAGTACACGCTGATCGTCATGTCCAGGGCTTGGGCCGAGCGCTGGAGTGGCACGAACCCACCTCGTGAGGGTGCCGGTGCCGCAGCGGAAGCCGACGCGTTGAAGGGGCTGTTCACCCGAGACCAAGAGGCGTGGCAGCGCCGAGCCGTAGTTGTCATGTTCCCGGACGTCGAATCATCGGTTGTCCCACCCGACTTGCAACGGGTCTCTCGCGTGTCGGTAGACCCCTCCGACCCTGACTCGTTTGAGCCGCTTATCCGGATGCTCACCGAGCAGCCGCGATATCCGAAGCCGCCGGTCGGAGAGGTTCCTGTGTTTGACGTGGCGGCAGGCTACGAAGCGACCACTACTCTTGTGACGCTGCGAAGTCGGCTCGATGAGATCGCGAAACGAAAGAAGCAACTCGAAAGGCAGACCAGCCGATCGGCAAACGATGAGCGCGAAAAACTGGAAATGTCGGAGGCAGTCACTCGCGGATTTATTGACGCCGAGCTGACGATCGAGGACTAGTCGTATGAGGTCATGACGTTGTCGACGAGCTGGGACGGCGTCATCGCCCTCCAACGGCAGATGGTTATCGGCTACGGATCGTGGTGGAGTTCCGGTTTAACGTCTAGCGTTATTGACGGTTCCCGTTATACACTTGCCGCGTGATCAGATCGTTCGGCAGCAAGGACACCGAGCGTATCTGGCATGAGCAGTACGTCAAGCGCGTTGACCGGACGGTGCAGCGGGCGGCGTTGCGGAAGCTCGAGCTGATCCATGCGGCGAAGGATGTCGAAGACCTCCGGGTCCCGCCGGGGAACCGGCTGGAGGGTCTAGTCGGCGATCGCCGCGGGCAGCACAGCATCCGTGTGAACGCGCAATGGCGTCTCTGCTTCGTTTGGAGGGATGGAGGTGCGGAAGATGTCGAACTCGTCGACTACCACTGAGGGTGACCTGATCGAGCCGATTCACCCGGGAGAGATCCTGCTGGAGGATTTCATCGAGGGCTTCGGGATCACGCAGAACAAGCTTGCCGTGTCCATCGGTGTGCCGCCGCGCCGGATCAACGAGATCGTGCACGGCAAGCGGGGGATCACCGCTGATACGGCGATCCGTCTGGCGCGATACTTCGGGACGTCCGAGGAGTTCTGGATGAACCTGCAGTCGAACTATGAGCTGCGGCGCGAGCGTCGCGCTCTGCGCGAGAAGGTCGCCGCGATCACGCCCCTGAAGGTCGCGTGACGGTCGGATCCCGAGTGGTGCTGCGCCGTCCCGGGGTATCCGATGCAGTCGAAATCCATGAGGCGTTCACCTCTGCACCCGATATGCCCCGTCAGGGAGATGTGACTGGCCTGGCGGACGCCGAACGCCGAACGCTCTCTCGCACACCTCCTCGCTCTCGTACTCTCAGTCCTGTCGCTGATTGTCGCCGTCGTTGGGACCGTCCTCGCCAACAAGCGCTCCCATGAAGCCCTGAATGCGTCCCAGAAGGTAGCGACCGATGCTCGCTGGTTCGCTCTTCTTTTTGCTGAACCCATCAAGGACCGGCTGGCCAACCTGAGGATCGCTTCGATCGCACTGGTCGACCAGCTTGGAACCTGGGAGTGTCTCGACGCCTGGCTGGAGGCAGAGCACGTCCTCAGTGCCACGATCGGCCGTCAGGTCATGGACGCCGCGAAGCCCGGTGACGGTGTCGAGGAGCGAGTGAACAACCTCGTGCCTCTCATGGATTGGGCACACGCACTCAGCAGCAGCCTCCGTCAATTCAGGTCCGTCGGTCACGATGCCAAGGCGCTGACCAAGCTTCAGGACAACGCCGAGGCCCTGGTCGTGGACATCCACGAACGCCAAGGTTGGGAGTTGCCGCCCCGAAAGACCTCGCGCGTCCAACCGCTCGGCTGACCCGCCAGGAGAGTGTCGACGCCAGGTTAGCTCTGTATCTATCCAATGGTCATTCACTCGATGGCGTCCTTCTGTCCTAGGTCGCCGATAGCCTAGAGCTATGAAGACCATGGAGCAGGAGCGGGTGGAGCGCTTCGAACGCACGTTCTATGAGAAGGACATCGACTCCACCTACCTCGAGTTGTACCGCCGGGAGCCGGTCCTGCCCCGCGCCTTCGCCTACATTCATGCTGGCCTCGACGTCGAGTTCAAGCACATGAACTACAAGGCCCGAGGCGGTAGCAGCGGACATTTCAACGCCGACAACTCGAGGAACTTGCTAGATCTCATCGACCTCCTGGCCGAAGCCCGCACGATACTGAACAAGGCCGGTCACTCGCTTACCATGGCTCCCGAGTACCAGCGGGTCATCGAGAACGCACCGGCATGGCTCGTTGAGAGTGGAGGGAGCCCCATCCCTGAAGGCTTCACTCCCGTCGAGGTCGAGAGCTACGCGCCAGTCTTCAGCCTTGGTGACCAAGCCGTGACGGTGTCCGACTCCCGCACGGTAAAGCTGACGCCCATCGGCGAGGGTGCCTTCGCCTTAGTTCATCGGTTCACTGACCCGAACTACGGCATGACCCTGGCGAGGAAGAAGCTCAAACCCGGTGCTGATGACCGGGAGAAGGAGCGCTTCCGACGGGAGTTCGAGCTGATGAAGGAGCTTCAGTTCCCGTACGTCCTCGAGGTCTACAACCTCAAGGAGTCGGACTGGTCGTACACGATGGAGCACTGCGACACCTCGCTGGAGGACTACGTCGCCAAGCGCAACAACCAGCCAGGCTTCGGCCCGACGACCCGCAAGCGGATCGCGCTGCAGTTCCTCTACGGCCTCAACTTCATCCACTCCAAGGGGCACTTCCACCGGGATCTGAGCACCAGAAATGTCCTGCTCCGCACCTTCGGCGGTTCAGCTGTGCTGGTCAAGCTCTCCGACTTCGGCCTGGCCAAGCTCAAGGGGTCCGAGTTCACGATGACGGAGACCGAACTCAAGGGCACGAAGATCGACCCGGCTCTCGGCTCGTTCAAGGACTTCGGTGCTGTCCATGACATCTTCGCTGCAGGCTTCGTGTTGCTCTACATCTTCACTGGGCGGAAGAACTTGGGGCGGAGCAATGCAACTCCGATCGAGCAGATCATCCACAAGTGCATCGACTCTCAGCCTGACCGGCGCTATCAGTCGGTGATGGAGCTGATCGCTGATGTCGAAGCTCTGGACACGACCGTGACTAGAGAAGCTCCGGCGTAGGCTGACCTGCTGTACCTGCCGACGCCGGCATTGGTTGCTAACCGTGGTGACGTGGTTGAATTTAGATTCAATGTGTAGTTGGGATCCAGCTTAACCTTCGGCTACGGCAATGAAATGGGAGGAGGGCTCGTGAGTGGAACCACTGCCTACGAGGACGCTGAGGAATATGGGTTCGGCAATCTCGGTGGACACCCCCAACCACTATCGGGCGAGCACTTGCGGTGGCTAAATTCGACTTCCTCGCAAATGGCGGAGGAGTATGAAGAAGTATTCGCGCGCCTATGCGCCTATCGGCGACGACTGGACGAGTTCAGGAGTCCGGCATGCAGGTCGCAGCGGCGTGGGCCACCTTCCTCGAGAGTTGGCTGCCGCCGCAGTACGAGGTAGTCAAGAACAAGCACATCGTTGGCGAGATTGACAATGGTGAGCCACCCGAAGAGACCGATATCGTTGTCCTCCGACCCAGTTACCCGAGGTTACTGCGATCTAAATCGCACATTCTGGTGGGGGGGTGTCGCCGCGGCGTTCTCAGTGAAATCAACGCTTAAGAGTTCGTCGATTCAACAAGTTGCGCAATCTTGTGCCCGCCTGCAGCACACGATGGCTACAAGGGAAGGCCCCCGAGGAACGAACTGACGCGATCGGTCGTTTTCGGGCTGCTCGCGAGCTCGCATGAATGGAAGCAACCTTCTTCCCGCCCCCCATTACAATGTGTCCAAGCAGCTTTTTGAGGCGGATCATAGTTTTGCCGCGCGCCCGATCGCATCGCTAGATCTAGTTTGCGTCCCGGATCTGGGTACCTGGAATCACATTACGAGTGTTCGACCGCCCGTGCCTTCGCACCCGCAAATGTTCGAGGGCATACCGGGGGAAGAGCGCCAAGCGGCTATCGGCATGTTTAGTGCCATGGATGTTAGATCCGCGTTCGTGCTTAATCCCGCGCGCCGTGAAGGTGATGTCCTGGCATCGTTTCTTACCTCACTTTATTCGGGGCTCGCGCTTCAGGACCATGAACTCAAGACGCTTGCCGACTCCTTCTCGCTCATGGGCGCTGACTCTGGCGGGCGCGACAAAGCTCGAATCTGGGACGCGAGCGAGGTGCTTTCGGCAGGAGTGAGAGAAACCCCATGGAACCACTGGGATAACTTCACATTTGGGGCCGAGTACGCAACGACCTATGGATGGCACGTTCCTTGGTGAGCGGGTCGTTTGTCAATGTATGTGACTGACTGCCTGTCTTCGGAGATTAGGTAGCTTCCAGAGTGGTCTCGGCCATCGGGGATCAACAGCGAGGACGGCGTTGTACAGGGGTGACTCCGGGGGATACGTGATCGAAGGTGACTGACGGTCGACTGCCGGTCGACACTCCCAGGAGACGTTGGTCTGTGCCGGAAAGTGGTTGAGTTCCGGTTTAACGTGTAGAGCCAGGCATGTCCTAGAAGGACCATCCTTCCGTGCGGACGTAGTCGAAGAACTTCAGCACTCGCACCTGGTGCTCGTCGGCGACGTTGGGGATCTTCAAGTTCTTGTCGATGACGCCGGGGCCTTTGCGGTTCTCTTCGCTCACGACGTCCGAGCCCTCGAACTTCGCGTGGGCGATCACGAACGGGTCAGCCTCGTTCAACTGGCCCTGGACCCATCCGGGATGCGCCTGCCCGATCGCACTCACGGTCGCAAGTTCTTCGCCGCTCGTCGAGCAGATGCACCGCTTCGCAGATGCACCGCTTCGCAGATGCACCGCTTCGCAGATGCACCGCTTCGCAGATGCAGCTTTCGCCGCGGGCGACGGACTCCTCGATGCTGTCCCAGATGCCCGGGAAGATGTCGCGCGGATAGCGCTGCACGAGCCCGATGAGGATGTTGCTGTCCAGGGTGTAGGTCAATCGGCACCGCCGGTCCGGTAGTACTCGCTGAGCAGCTGCTCGACCATGGGGATCCGCGCGTTCAGCAGGTAGGTGGCGTCCATCATGTCGACGCGCTGGTCCTCGAGAGCATGCGCGACCACCCCGATGTAAGTGCTGCCGAGATCGCGGTACCGCAGTCGCCACGGGGGCACGAAGCCGTCGCTGTTCTTCCTCTTGTCCCGAACCTTCTTCCACGCCTCGTCGCTGGTCGCGCGCACCTCCGCGAGGTCCTCGTCGTCGATGACGTCGAGCGTCTTGAGACGGACGGCTGCTGCCAGAGGGCTCACCTTGAAGACGGACGCGAGACTGACTGCGAGCTCGTAAGGGTCTTCGTCCGCCGCCACGTGACGGCGGACGCTCGCTTCGGGCATGAGGAAGTTCGCAGCGAAGCCGTTTGCGAGGGCCTCCTCGTTGACGTTCTCGCGTAGCATGCACAGCCCACTGGTGCGGTTGGCGAGGTGGGCGATCTCGTGGAATAGGGTGAAGACCCGGCCGGCGGCGCTGTCGCCGCCGTTCACGAGCACTATCGGCAACCGATCGTGGTGGATGGAAAGGCCGCGGAACGTCTCCAGAGGGATCTTCGTCGTCTGGAAGACCAGGATGCCGCGCGCCTCGATGAGGCCCCGCCAGAAGTTGAACACCTGCCCGTTCTGGGATTCGGTCGGGACAAAGGAGTCCAGGAGGCCGAACTGGCGACGCAGGTCCGTGGCTCTCTGGGCGAGGGTCTGCCAAGTGAGCGGCACGAGTTCCAGGCGCTCTCGCGGCTGGTCGTCGAGGTCCAGCATCGCGTCGCGGTGCTGCTCGGCGCGCCGCATATCGCGCGCGAGGCCGGGCGGGAGCTCGTCGTGGACCCGCCCGCGGAAATCCGCAGTCTCCGGCACGTCCGGCTCAGCCGGCGCGAGGGCAAAGAAGAACCCCAAGGGTCTGTCGAGCTTGGTAGCCATGAGCGTCAGCTAACGGAATGTCGGCTGGCCCTCCTCGGACTCGAACGCGTCGATGCGCTCGGGCTCGACGCCGAGGGCCTTGGCGAGCTCTTCGCGGGGTACCCTGCCGAGCTCGCGGGCCCATCTGAGGGTGCTGCCGTCGATTGGTGCGCGTGCCACTCGACCCCTCCTGCTCGGTGTTCGGCCTGCTCTGACCGGTGCTTCTCTCCCCAGTCTACCGATGAGCGCGCGCGTCCAAGGCGTAGGATCGCCGTATGGCCTCGCTGTTCATTCGACCTGCTCGGCATCTTTCTCGTCGTCGCCGTGCAGTCTCTGCCACAGCGCGTGCAGCTCGCGGTCCTGGGCCTCGTAGCCGGGCCGGCTCACGTTCTCGAGCGGCTTGTCCGACAGTATGAATCCGTAGGCGGCGTTGCTGATCTCCTCGCCTTCGGTGCCCTCGCGCATCGACTCGAGCACCTGCTCGACCAGCACAGGATCCATGTGGCAGGTGAGGCTCCTCATGCGCTCGATCATCTCTTCTGTTGCCGGCGGCACAGCGCGCTCCCTGTCCTCCTGGCGTCTGCCCTCGATGTGCTCGCCGAGCCGCAGCTGCCACCCGATCTGGTGTACGTGCTCGAGCACCGCTCGCACGGCGTACGGGTCGGCGACGCCCTGCGGAGTCAGTAGCTCTCCCTCCGCCGTCACGTCGACGTAAAAGCCGCGTTGTTTGAAGGAGTTGTGCATGTGCTTCCACTCCTGGATCCTCCCGAGCACCTCGGCGTTCTCCTCCAAGTTCGAGGGCTCGACGCCGAACCAGTACTGCTCCAGCATCAGGAACCGGTGCACGATGTCGAGCTTGAGGTGGTGCTCCCGCCATAGCTTCCTGAGCCCGTCGTCGACGAACTCCTCGCCCTCCGGGCTGTGGGTTAAGTACACTCTGCGCTCGTGCAGCGCGATCGCCTTGCCGGACTCCTCCATGCCGAGGATTCCCAGCGACCTCGCCAGCGCGGCGTCGTCCTCGTCGAGAGCCTTCAGCGCCGCCCGGAGCAGCCCTTCGCCCAGCTGGTCCAGTAGCAGGCCCGGCAGACTGGTTCCGAGTGCTTGCGGCGGTCGATAACGTACTCGAACCGGTAATGGCCCTCGAAGCCGCAGCGTATGCAGCGAGTTAAGAGGTAGTCGGACGGCTTGGTGAAGCTGTCGAGAAGGATGAGTCCGCCTTCCTCGTACAGGACCTGCAGGTGCTTAAGGCACCAGGTCGGGCGAGTTCGCGTCCTGAATGCTCCAACGTTTTCACAGCCTTCAGCCGCGCAGCTCGTCATCGCTGTTCTCCGCTCGTAATTCGTGTTTCTTTACTTCCCTTCAACCTTATTCGGCTGATGCTGTTGCCGGAACGAGAGATCGCGGCCTCTTGTCGTCGGTTCTGGTCAGGGCTCGCGTCCTCGGTCCGGCAGAGCTTCGGAGGCGGCCCAGCCTGTTGCGTAACGAGTGGCACGGGGGACGTGGCCGACCATCGAGATGATTAGCCGCGCTCGGGCCCAGTCAGCAGAGTCTGGCCGAGGCTCGATGACGAGGAGCGGTGACGGCGACGTCGTTCCGTCGGGCGCAAGTGTCTCGTGACCCAGATGGCCCTACGTGCCTGAACTCGGTGGAATTTCGGTTTAACGTGTAGCGTCTCCTTTTCGCCTTTCTGCATTGATTGACGCAGGCCAGTTCGATTGATCAACGGCATCGACTGGCCGATAAACCCGCTCAGGTCGGATCCGGAGAGCCCATAGGAAGTCGTACCCGGGAGCAGATGCAATCTCGTCCGTAGAATCGGCGTCTGTCTCGAGTCCTGGTCACTGAATGTCGGGCGCCGGGATCTCGAACCGCTGCTCGGGAGGGCGCAATAGTCGAGCTGCATGGTCGACGACCGGTGGCGGAGTTCGCCGATGCTGTTGAAGAGTTCGCTTCGTGACCCGACTGCCGCTGCGCGGGACGCGGGACCGTACATTTCCTTGAGCGACACCGGGTGGGCAGCCTCCTTGACGCCGGCGACGCCGTTTGTGGGTCGAATGGACGGCAGTTGCGGTTTTCGTAGCAGATGGTCAATCTGCGGCTCCTGCCCGCCGACGTTTGAGCGATATCATGATGTCAGCGATTTGTGGAGGTGATTGCCGCGATCTGCCTGGTGCACGGGGCGATCTGCACGACGCGCAAGGCCAAAGATTTCGCGCACATCGGAATCGAGCTGGTTGATCCGAGGAAGGTTGACGCATGAAGCCTCATTCGATCGAGGTCCTCGCCCACGAGGATCTCGCCGAGGCCGATCTGGGTGAGCTTCGGCGGCTCTTCGACACCGAGTATCTCGATGATTTAGGGGAGTGGAACCCGGAGCAGCCCTACGGCTACGCAGCGCATGACGTTCACGTCATCGCACGGATCAGTAACCGCGTCGTAGGCCACGTGGGATGGGCACGCCGCGAGATCGCCGTCGGCAAAGAACCCGTGGCAATCGCGGGAGTCGGTGGTGTCCTGATCTCCGAAGAGGTACGAGGGCAACGTCGCGGAGTCGATCTCATGGGGCAGATAGCGCAGTCGATGCGCGATCACGGCGGCATCGCATTCGGCTACCTGGGCTGTCGAGAGCAAGTCGTCCCGTTCTACGCGTCCTGTGAGTGGACGCGAATCGTTGCGCGCGAGAGGTCGATCGGATGCGATGGCGAACCTACCGTCGACGAACCGGGTCAGCCCCTGCTCATCCTGCCGATCTCCGTGCCCCTCGAGCTGTGGCCGGAAGGTGACATCGACCTGCGCGGACGTCCGTGGTAGGGGCTACGGCAGATCGCTTTCCGTGCAGGGCCTCGATGGAGTTGAAGTTGAGTATGCGGCGTCGACAACTTCGGTTATAGTCAAGGTTGATGATCGGAGCGTTTGACGACAAGAACGCCGTGCGGCTGTGGAGTCCCGCCCGGTGACCGTCTCGAAGCGCTCAAGGGCGATTGGGCCGGTCAGCACAACATTAGAGGTGCGAGGGATCGCCGGCTGGCGTCTGTGCGGGGTGGCCCCGGTGTCGTGGAGTTGATTGGGTAGGTCGGTGGAGAGTCGAACTCGCGAGAATGACCTTGGCATTGTCCATACCTGGGGCGACGGGCCCGAAGTGGTCTTTCTGAGTAATCCGCTCGCGGATCCCGTAGCCTGGACGGCCCAGGTGAGAGATGAGTTGGTGTCATCGGGGTACAGGGTGACGACGTTCGAGCATCGTCCAAGCGAGTTTGACTGGCAAAGCGTGGTTGCTTGTGTGACGAAGTTTGTGAAACTCCGAGCAGAGCCGGTGTCGCTGGTTGGATGGTCGCAGGGTGCGGTGATCGGCCAGGAGGTCACGCTCGCGGCCGGCGAGCAGGTGTGTTCGGCTGTTCTGCTGGCTCCCTACGGTCGCCAGAACGAGATCGACAAGATGCTCCAGCAGGCATGGGATTCTCTGGCTGAGCAAGGGGCTGACAGCGTCCGCGCTGTCCTCGGCCTGCTGACAGCATTCCCTGCCGGGATGCTTTCCGAGGACGCCTTCGTTCGGAGTTTCATGAAGTCACAACCTGGATGGGGTAATCGGCCAGACGCCGACCTCCGCCGGCGTTCGTCGGAGTTCATCGCCTCATATCAGAACAGGCTGGAGGCGCTGAGGGGCGTGAAGAGGCCGTGCCTCGTGATGGGGTTCGAGCTCGACAGCGATACATTCGCCTTACGTGCGCGTGAAGTGGCGAATGCGATTCCTCGGGCTGAGTATCTGGAGCTTGCGGGACTCAGCCACGCCGCACCTTTCACCGACCCCGGCTCAGTGTGGCCACCCGTCGTCAGCTTTCTACGCGAGCACCACCTCGTGGTATGAACTGTTCGCGAGGTACGCTGACGTTCGATGCAGATGGCCGTACGTACCGGAAAGTGGTGGAGTTCCGGTTCAACGTGTGAGGCCGCCAGGAGGGGGCTTACCACGGCGCCGCTCGGTTGGGATAATGGCTGCATGTTCGCTCGACCTGTAGAGGTGGCCGGAACCGCGCTGGGCGGCTTCTTCTCTCTGCTCCGGCGCATCCGTTATCCGCGCCCCATCCATTCGCGCGGGCTGGTGCTGACGGGGCACGCCACCTGGATTCGTGATTCGGCGCCGTCGGGCATCGGCTGGATCGATGACATCCGGGGAAAGCCGCTCGAGGTGACCGCGCGGCTGTCCCGAGGAGTCGGGCTGCCCGACAAACTGCCGGACGTGCTCGGTCTCGCCTTGCGATTCCACGTCGACGACGGTCGGCGCGCGGATGTGCTGCTCGCGTCGACCGGCATCGGTTTCCCCTTTCGGTTCGTACTCGTGCCCCGGCGCTCGGCGACGGGCGCGACGTTCGGGAGTCTCCTGCCGTACCGCTCGCCGCGCGGACCTGCGCTGATCTGCGCCCGGAGCGTCCCCTCTCGAGTGCTCCCGGCTGACCTGGGGGGCCTGCGGCGGGCGCTCGAAGAGCAGCCGTGGCGGGTCCGGCTCTATCACGCGGCGCCGACCGACAAGTGGCACCCATTCGCAGACGTCGTGCTCAAGCCCGCCGCCGAGGCGGACTCGGCCGAGCTTCGGTTCGATCCGGTAGGGCATCCTCTCTCCGGGTCCACCACCTACCCCTGGGTGCGAAGGCTGCGCGAGCCGAGCTACCGCGTCGCGCACCGCGGGACCTCCGGATAGGCCAGGGGGCCGTGCCCCTTATATCGCAGACTGCGTGACGCTATTCGGCTGCGGAACTCGGGGAGTTCCGGTTTAACGTCTAGCGTTATTGACGGCCTGCGTCATATGCTGGGCCGGTGATCAGATCGTTCGGCAACAAGGACACCGAGAGCATCTGGCAGGAGCAGTACATCAAGCGATTCGATCGGACGGTGCAGCGGGCGACCCTGCGCAATCTCGAGCTGATCCATGCGGCCAAGGATGTCGAGGATCTTCGGGTCCCGCCGGGCCACCGGCTGGAGTGCCTGGTCGGCGATCGGCGCGGGCAGCCCAGCATCCGCGTGAACGCGCAATGGCGGATCTGTTTCACTTGGACAGAAGGAGGTACTGACGATGTCGAACTCGTCGGCTACCACTGAGAAGTGGGCTCCCATTCACCCGGGTGAGGTCCTGATGGAGGACTTCATCAAGGGCTTCGGGATCACTCAGAACAAGCTCGCCGCATCGATCGGCGTGCCGCCGCGACGCATCAATGAGATCGTGCACGGCAAGCGTTCGATCACTGCAGACACCGCGCTGCGCCTCCGGCGTTACTTCGGAATCGATCCTCAATTCTGGTTGAACCTGCAGAGCCATTACGAACTGGAGCTTGCTGAGGATCGAGTTGCTGAACAGCTCGCCGAGATCACTCCGCTGAAGATCGCTTGAGCGCGGCTGCGCCGTCCCAGATGTCGATGCAGCCGCAGTCCATGAGGCGTTCACCTCCGCACCCGATATGTCCCGTCAAGGAGATGTGACGAGCCTGCCGGACGCCAAACGCTGCCTCGTGCATCTTCTTGCTGCGGACCCGTCGCACGAGGCTCGGCGCTCATCTCAGAACCGAGGGATCAGTGCAGGCAGAGGGCCACCTTTCCGGAAGCGGCGGCACGGAACGACAGATGGAATCGTGAGGGATCGCCATTGCCGAGGGGTAGGACGATCTCGCCGTCGGTGAAGGCCGCTGCCGGGTCGTTGCGCTTGGTTACTGACGCGTGGTCGAAGACGACTGGACGGGCGAGCATGTTGGGTGGCACCGAGCGTGCGGCACCCGAGATGACTGCAGGCGAAAGTCGCTCGCCCAAGTTGGGGTGTTCGGGGTCGTTCGAACGGTTCAACCACCACTGCCAATAGCCCGGATCGTCTTGCACCCACGAGATCACGAGTCCCGAAGACGGGACCTCATCGAGGTTCTCGCGGAACTGGCGGTTTTCGACGGTGTACCACTCGTGCGGATTCACCGGGTCGAAGAGGACCAGCGCCTCCCGGGAGTCGAGGAATGGACGGATCGTGTAACAGCCTCGGTTGTCGGGTGTCAGGTACCGGGGGCGCACCCAGCCAAGACGGATGCGGTCAAAGACTGACAGCATGACCGTGCTGTAGTTCGCATCAGCATTGTCGAATCTGCCGCCCTGTCCGTTGCCGGTCGAGCCTGCCCAACGGTAGCCCCGCCGGCGGTCCGCAACAGAGATCTCCGCAGTTCGCCCCGCAGTTTCTGCGGACACGAATCGGTCGGCCGCGCTCAGGAAGCAGACGCTGTCACCGGAGACGATTTGCCCGAGGCCTCCGCCGTGCTTCTGCACTTCGAACGTCTCCCAGGGTCCTCGCGCTGCCCGGTTCGCGGTGACGACGCCATCGCTGCCCAACTCGGTGGTCACCCATCGTCTGGCGGCGGTGCGGAGACCGATCGGCGATCCGTGCGCGATGACGCCGCCACTCACGCCCTCGATCGTGAACCTTCTTGGTGGGCCGGTCCGTGACGGTTCGGTGTTGACGAAGTTCGGCGGCGTGCCGTCGACCGACACGTACCGACCGTCGTGAGCCCGGAGCGTCACCTCGTCTCCGGAGGTCACAGTGCCTGCACCGGCCGCTCGTTCGATGACGAAGTGCTCCCAGCCGCCGACGGAAACCCGGTTGGCGATGAGGTCTCCACGGATCGGCACACGAACCCCGTACCGGTCGACGACATCAAGGATCAGATGGGAAGCTTCGTGAGCGAGTACGCCGCGGGAGGCTTCGTTCACATCGACGCTGACACCGACTCCGGCATCCCGTCCGACGAAGCGAAGTCCTGACTCGGTCCGGGCATTGCCCCCATGCACCTGGCCCCCAATGGCCCCGGCCTTGATGTGCACGAGTGCTGTCCGCCGGCCATCGATCACCCCATCCTCTGCAAGCGCTGCCAGTGGCACGCTGCTGGTTTCAGCAGCGCTCAGCAGCAGATCGTGGCCCAGCGCGTGCGCGGCCCCGCGTGGAGTGCCTTCAGGCACAGGAGTGGAGAAGAATGGTCCGTGGACGCCGACGTCGCGGATGTGGAACGCGCCGCCGGACATCGACGCCAACCATGTGGAGAGGCTCGGCGCGGGTCCGGTGAGGGCGCGGCGGATCAAGGCGCTGGTGGTGACCGGTTCGCCGGCCCGCTCGAAGAAGTGCAGCGTGAGGACATCTCGCGGTGAAGGGGCCGGAGCAGGGGGAGTGGCGAACGGCCTGCCCGCGACAGTTGAACCGTCCGGAATCCAACCGAAGTCGATCCCGTTCAGCTCAGCGAGCTCGACAGTGAAGAGCGCAGATCCCGTTCCGGTTCGGCTGCGCGCGTCGATCGCACCCGCTCGATCGGTCAGGAACCTGCCGGTGCGCAGAGACTGGAACGCGACGCGCTGCCGGTGACCAACGACTCGGCCGCTCGCCGCGATCGCCCGGAAACGCGCATCGGCGCGGGCCTGGTTGGCCCCCGCATCGACCTCGCCGAGGCTGGTGACACGCACGTACTCGCCGCTCAGTGTTCGCAGTGCGACTGTGTCACCCCCGGAGAACCGGCTCGAGGCCCGCGAGAAGTTGACGAGAGCGAAAGTCTCCCACAGGCCGACTGCATCGCGATTGGCTGTGACTTGCCGACCACCACCGCCTTCGGCAGTGACGTACTTTCCGGTCCATGCGCGAAGGCGGACTAGCTGGTGCCCCATCGTCGTGATTCTCAACGTCTCCCAGGGGCCTCGGCGAGTCCGGTTCGCGTTCACCGCACCGCCGCCATTGTTCTCGGCTACGACGAACCTCCCATCGTGAGAGCGGAGAGCGACCGCATCGCCGGAGACGACGAAACCGGCTCCGGCGACACGCTCCAAGGTGAACACGGCTGCCGTATCGATCCAGGCCTGCGCGGCCTGCACGGAACCGTCATCATTCGCGGCGATGAATCGTCCATCGCTCACCTGCAGCACAATTGAATTGCCATGACGCAGCTGCGCGCCCGGGCTGGTCCGATTGAACACGCGAAAGGTCTCCCACGGTCCGATCCCGCCACGGTTGGCGAGCACCTCTTCGCCTCCGCCGCCTTCAGCAGTCAGCTGACTGCCATCGCCGGCCGCGAATGCCACAAGTGTGTACATCTCCAACTCCTTCGTGGAACTCCCGAGCCCTCAGCGTCGAGATAGGTCAAGTATTCTCTCGGCACCGCCCAGGGAGTAGTGTCGGATACGCCACTTGACATCTGCCGTTCGTGGCCGTTCGGCTCGGACGGATGAGGCGATCTCACACGTCGACACTGGCAGCACACTCCTGGAACAGCGAAGCAGGGAGGAACGCGATGCCCATTCGGCCGCGGGACGCCGCAGTCATCGATCTTGCCCATGAGCTCATGGAACTGTCAGGTACCACGGAGTACGACGCCAAGGCATCCGGCCTGCTGGCGGGAATGCTGCCCGCGGACGAGGTCATCTGGGCCGGTGTAGATTTCGCTGCGGGCCGGGCGATCGTCTGCGGCGCATCTTCGGACATCAATGACGTGCGTGCTGCCGGCCTTGCGCGGTACGGCCGAACACACCAAGGTGTGCGCAACTACGAGGAGTTCCCCCACGACCGCTCGCCTCGTCGGATGTCGGATGTGGCGTCGCAGACGCAATGGCACCAGACCCCGCTCTACCAAGAGGTCTATCGCGATTTCGGTCCGGCACATCAACTCGGGCTCATGACGCGCATGGTTGCGCCCGGCATCGGGACAGGGTGGACCTTCACACGCACCGGGTCCGACTTCACCGATCGAGACGTCGCCCTTGCCAACAGGGTCCTGCCCGTTCTCATCGCACTTGAGACAACGCGCACTGGACTGCAGCGGCTCTCCGATGTGCGTGTGAAGCCCCGAGAGCTTGTGCTCCTGAAGCATCTGGCGGCCGGCCACACAGCGCGGGCGATCGGGCACCGCATGGGCGTCACCGAACGAACTGTGCGCAAACATCTCGGCGAGTTGTATGTCGTGCTGCAATGCAATGATCGCCTGGTGGCCGTGCAGCGCGCAAAAGACCTCGGCCTGCTGTCCGGCTAGTGCTGGCAGTCGTGGGAACCCTGCCGGACTGTGCGATCGCAGCGCGATGATTTCAAGTGGTCGCGCCTGGGGGACAAGCACGATCTGGGCCAGCTGGCCCTATCCGTCGGAGCGACGCGCTTGTCGGTCTCGTATGTCACTGTCGATGAGGACAGCCGCCAACGGCGGAGTCCGGCGTGGGCGAGGTAGCGACTCAACATCCTGGGGCGATCTCGTACCAGCGTCTACTCGATGCGTTGGAACCTTGTCCCGAAGATCCAACCTGCAAGCGTGCTCTGTTACGATTTCGACCAGAGCCAGTAGGAATGGCAGGGCCGCGGATCCGAACGAGAAGTCCCCGGAACGCGTCGAGTCAGGAGTAGATGGAGTATGCCAGCAGCTCTCCTCAATGTCGGCGCTAGAAAACCTCCTCGCAGTGCCCGGAGTCGCATAGGATGGATGATCGTCACCCTCGTGCCGTTCGGTGCTATCACTGGCCTGCTCTGTTTCGGCGCCGTCAGCGACTGGATCGCCAGGGCTCAGGGCGCGGTTCCAGCTCCTGACTTCGGAGACACCGTTTGGCTTACGGTCATTGCGGTGATGATGCTGGCCATGTTCGTGTCTTGGTTGGTTGCCGGCACAATCTTGGTCCGCGAGCAGCGGGCAGCGGAAGTCCGCCGAGCTTCGCTGAGCGAAAGAACCAGCGCTGCAGAACGGCGCTAGGTGTTCCCCTGACAGGATCGCCCCGACCACCCGGGAGGGGTCCGCACGGTCCGCCAAGCACCCTCTCAAGGGCAAACGGACGAATTCCATCTACGACTGGCATTATAGAATTCGAGCGTGTCGATCATTGCCGGGCGGGTGTTCATGCTTCTATCCGCCATCGTGGCCGTGGTCTGTGCGACCGTGGCGGTGTTCGCGATCCGGGCTGACTGGGTGAGCGGACTCGTCGGCCCCGCAGTCGCGTTCGCGGCGGTCGGAGTAGTCGCCCTCCTAGCGGGGCTCATCGTCTTTCCGCTCTATGTCGAAACTCATATCGACCGTCATCGGATCGAGCTGAGGTATGTGTTACAGCCACGCCGGGTCGTCCCCGCAGAGGAAGTCGACGAGATCATCGTGCTCCAGCGTCTCCAGATCTCTGGCCTGTTCGCCTCTGCCAACACTCCTCGTGTCCTGCTCCGTGGCGAAGGTCGGGTGGTGGCGGCATATACGCCGCGTTGCCGAGGTGCCGCACTGCAGGAACTCGCGCCGCTCGCGACAGAACCGCAGATCGTTCCCGAGTGCCTCACGCCGGAAAGCGCTCACCGGCGTTATCCAGGGTCTGTGACGTCCTTCGAACGAGCGATGCGCCCGGCCTCCCTCCTGGCGGTCCTCGTCGGTCTCGGTGTACTCGTCTGGGCTCTCGCCAAGATCCTCTGACCGTCGGCTGTCTGGTGGGCGAGAACCCGTCCACCGTGCGGCCCGCGGCGTGACATGGCGGAACCCGACGACGAGGGAGAATTGGCCCATGCGTGAGTTTGTCTTCACCCGTTCGAACTGGATGCCATCCGTGATGATGCTCGATGGCGTCCTTCGGCTTCTGGTGATCGGCGGGGCCGATGCCCTCCACGATCCCAGGGAGTTCACCGTACCCATCAGCGAGGAGCACGGACGAGTCTTGCGGGACAGCTTACCTCGGCACCTGCAGCTCCACTGCGCGCTGCTCCCTCTCTGCTATGACGCTGGCACACGCAGACCGTGGGATGAGGGTGCGGCCGCCGCGCTTCTGGACCCAGTACGGCTGGGGACGCCCGACGAGGTCGACGCACTCTTCGTCCGGATCCGCTGGGACCGTCGACTCATCCTCGCCCACGGCGCGAGTCGCTCGCTGCTCGGCCGGGGCAGGGTCGCCGAGGCGATGCAGTCGGCCACGGAAAGTGCTGACTGGTCACGAGTCCCGCGGTAGTCGCTGGCGTGCCGCCTGAATCACTTCCATACAGTGCCGCAGGGGGTGCGGGGTACGACCTGTTCAGCCTACCGCCTGTCCTGCGCGAGCGTCCGGGCGCTCGTAGGGTGCGCTGTTGCCCAGATCATGACGGGTGACTAAGGTCCATTCACATGGCTGAGGAACTTGTGATCCGACCGGTGAAAGATGCGGGGGAATATCCCCGGTTGGTGACTGTGTGGCGCACGGCCGTGGAGGCGACGCACGGTTTCCTTGCACTGGAGCATAGAGAAGCTATCGCGGCGCGACTCGAAGCCGAATTCCTGCCGAGCGTCACGCTCATTGTCGCGGAACATGATAGGAGGTCCGTCGGATTTGCAGGCACGGCCGACGGCAAGCTGGAAATGCTGTTCGTCGATGCTGGTCACCGTGGCGGCGGCATCGGCTCAAAGCTGTTGCAGCAGGCGATCGTCACCGACGATGTGACCACAGTTGATGTCAATGAGCAGAATGAGCTGACACTGGGCTTTTACGAACGTGCAGGCTTTGCCGTAAGCGGTCGAAGCCCAGTGGACGGCGACGGGCTTCCGTATCCGATCCTGCACATGGAGTTGAAGCAGTCAGGAACGGGTTGCTGATGCCCCGTAGCGGGAGGTCATCGTCCGAGATGCTTCGTCAATGACCTTGCGGACATCGTCGTCGCTGAGCGACCAGTTGCCATGGACGAGGCGCGGCCAGAAGGCAACGGTGGCGATCATACCGAGGAACTGCGGCGCCGCCACGTCCGGATCGTCGACGGCGGCGTTTCCGGCGGCGGTCTCGGATTGAAAGTAGCGCGTCAGAGCTGTGAGGACGGGAAGTGTGCCGAAGTCGAATGTGCGCTCGCGCAACTCAGGGAAGCGTGGCGACTCGGCGATCACGAGTCGCATCAGGTCCACCATCCGGGGGCGGGCCAGCAACTCCGCGTACGCGGTGCCGAGGGCAACCAGACCTGCGTGGAAGTCTCCGGGTGGAGGATCGACGAGTTCCTCCTCGGGCGAGTCACCCGCGGCGAGAACTGTGGCCTCGAAGAGCACCGCCTTCGTCGGGAACTGCTTGAACAGAGTCGCCTTCGAGACCTCGGCACGTGCTGCGACGCGCGCCAGTGAGGTCCGATCGTAGCCCGACTCGAGAAACAGGGCCGCGGCGGCATCGAGGATGGCCGCGCGGTTGGCCGCGGCGACCTGGCGGTGGTACGCCGAGATCTCTCTTGACATGTCACCAGTATGCCACTGAGGTGAGTGGGTTGACTCACGACATAGCGAGGGCTAGTCTCAGAAAGGTGAGTCAACGGACTCACCTTTCTGAGAGGTTCGGACAATGGCACAGGTGATCATTCACGCGACGGTGTCGCTCGACGGATTCATGGCGGACAAGGACGGCGGGTCCGACTGGATGTTCGGCTTCCCCGTCGCTCCCGAGGACGAGAGCCTCGTCCGGAAGGTCGTGGTAGAGATCGGTGCGGTCGTCGGGGGAGCGAACAAGGCGCAGACGATTGAGGACGGTGAGGCTCCGTATGGTGGCGGACTGCAGGTGCCGGTCTACCTCATGACTCACTGCGCTCACGAACCGGTCCAGAAGGATGGCACCACGTACACCTTCGTCGTCGATGACCTCGAGCGAGCTGTGGAGCTCGCCAAGCAGGACGCCGGAGACAGGTCAGTGAGTCTCTTGGGAGGCAGCATCGCGAGGCAATGCCTCGAGATGGGGTTGGTCGACGAGATTCAGTTGCATGTGGTGCCGATTCTGCTCGGTCACGGGATCTCACTGTTCGCGGGCCTAGACAGGCGTATCGACCTCGAACGCGTCGAGACCGCAGCCTATGCCGGCGAGGCACATTTGCGCTATCGCGTCGGACCCTCAGCGGTTGCCTGACAACCCGGCCGTGATCGAGGCGTTCCCTCGGCAACGCAGGCTTGCCAGCCGAAGAGGGGTGAAGACCCGCTATATGATGTCGAACATGGCCCACGATGACGAGTTCGTTCTCGACTTCTCTCCGCCGCTCGTTGCGGTGCTGCTGGCCGCTGAGCGTTCGAAAGGGAGCCCCCTCACCGAGGCGGAGGTGCTCGACCTGCGTGACGGTTCCGTCTGCATCCGAGTCAGGAGATCTGTGGCCGACGCGATCACGGAGCAGCGCGGTTATGCTGACATCGACCCCGAGCGGTGCTGGGATCAGTGGCAAGTCGTCCGCACACAACTCGACGGTGGCTCGAGATGAACTCTTGTCGTCTCATTGGGGCTCGGTTGACGCCTCGCGGTGTTCTAGGATCTGTACATGGTTGGAACCGGCCATCGAATCAACGGGCGTGATGTGAGCGAACGGAAGCTGGCAATTCGAGACGAGCAGGGGCACAAGCGCTCATTCACAATGGGCGACAGCGACCACCTCAAATTCTCGACGGCCTTCAACAACTTCGTCAGGAAGCATGTCAGCGAAGAGAACTCGACCTTTCGCCTCGAACATGTGCTCACCGACGAGGTGCTCATCATTGAAACAGAATTCGGCATCCTTGGACGCGTGCGGCAAAGTGAGAATCCTGAGACGAGTTACCGCCGCTACGAACGCCGCACAGACGCAGCGACGATCATAGTCTCATTTGCCTCGAGCGGTTATGACGCGATTGACAAGTACGGGCCATGGACGCCGGATCGCGACACTCTTCTGCCCGACGCGTCATTCGAGAACCTTGAGCTCGCATGGGCTCGAGAGCTGGACAGAGAAGAGCAGCGGCGCCGAGAAATCACAAAGCTGCCCAAACTTGACCGGCAACTGCTGACGCGGTTCTGCAAGGTTTGGGCGGACAATGGATACAACGAATATGTCAGTGATTCCGAGGTGTACCACGTACTCTTCGACAGCCGGGACATCGACGAGGTGGGCCCGGCTCGAGATGAGCTGCTGACAACGGTCGAGGCCATGGGACTTGAAGTTGTTGACACTCCAGCTGGAGCTGCCACCGGTGAGGTGTGGGTTCGCGCGGACCCACGAGTGGACCGTGAGCTCGAGAAATGGGCATGAGCCCACGGTCCGAATGCGGCGCATCGGGATGACTGCCCGTTCGATACTGATCGCCGGGTGTACCCTGATGTCACCGCGAGGGAGGAACCGACATGTCTGACCCGAAGCAACACCCTTCTCACGAGCACGAGCACGAGCACGAGCACGAATACGTCCCGGGGGACTTCACGAGCCCCGAACTCGAAGACGACGAGTCGATCGCGCCGCGCCCCGAGGAAGAGGTCGCCGACGCGCTTCGGACTGAATCTGATGTAGACGAGAGTCGCGAGGCTGGCGACTAGTCGTCCGGTGTCTCATGTCAGTGGAAGTCACAGTCGACACCGTGATCAACCGCCCGGCGAGGGTGGTGGCGGCATATGCTGCCGATCTCAACAGCGCACCCGAGTGGTACGCCAATGTCCGCGCCGTGCGGTGGTGAACGGAACCTTCCGCCGAGGTGGGGTCACAGATCGATTTCGAAGCTCGGTTTCTGGGCAGATCGCTCGCGTACACCTACGAAATCACCGAGTATGAACCGCGTAGACGCATGACGATGCGGACCTCCAACGGCCCGTTCCCCATGTGCACCACCAATACATGGGAGTCGGATGGAACGGACGCAGCCCTGATGACATTGCACAACAGTGGGACACCGTCGGGCTTTGCCAAACTGCCCGTACCGCTCATCGAGAATGCCATGCGTCGAGCAACGGCCAAGGACTTAGTTCGGATCAAAGCGATCCTCGAAGCAGTTCCCGGCGCTACTGTACGCTGAGGATCCCAAGGACGACATCGTGACCTAAGCTGAGCGCGATGCCGGCGGCCAGCCGTGCACGATTAGAAGACATCGCGAGTCTTTTGGACATGAAGCAGAGCTATGTCACAAAGATACTCGGGTACGACTGTTGCGGTATCTTTGAGCGCGTGGAGACCTTCAAGCGAACACCGATGCAGTTGTTCAACCTACCGCAGCATTTCGTCATCCCGCTGTTTCAGCGCCCTTATGTATGGAAAGAGGACGAACAGTGGGAGCCATTGTGGAACGATGTGCGTCGAGTTGCAGAACTTCGGATCGCCGAACCGCACCGCAGCCCCATACACTTTCTCGGAGCCGTCGTGATTCAGGCGCAGGAGGCACAAAGTCGGCGCCTCACGGCTTGGAACGTGATCGACGGCCAGCAACGTCTGACTACATTGCAGATTCTTGCTGATGCAGCCTGCGCACTGTTCGCGCAGACTGACCACTCGAAGCTTGCCGGTCAGCTTGAAGACCTTACGCACAACTCCGACAAGTATGTCGAAGATGGGGAGAGCCGACTCAAGCTCCACCATCTGAATAAGGACAGGGAAGCTTTCGACGAGGTGATGGCCGCAGACCCTCCTATTGATTACGAGGAACTTTCACACACTGATTCTCAGATCGTTGCCGCGCACCGCTATTTCTCGGGTGTCGTGGCGCAGTGGCTCGGTTTGGCCGGCACGGATGACTACTCGGCCAGGGCTAAGGAGCTGACGAATGTTCTTCTGGATGGATTGCAACTCGTTTCGATTGAGCTGGACGCAGCAGAGAACTCACAGGAGATCTTTGAGACCCTCAACGCACGCGGGACTCCTCTCACAGCCGCAGACCTGGTGCGCAACTTCGTGTTTCAACGCCTCGAGGCCGAGGGCGGGGACACCGGGAAGGCCTATCGCGAAGATTGGCCCTTCGAGACGAAGTTCTGGATGCAGGAAGTGAGTGTCGGGCGCAACCTGGTCAGTCGCAGTTCCCTCTTCCTCAACCAGTGGCTTGTCTCGAGAACCGGGGAAGACGTCAGTCCGCAGGCCACCTTCACCAGGTTCAAGTCGTGGGTGGAACACGAGTCGGGGCAGAAGATGGCTGAACTCTTACCGCTGATCAAGCACCAGGCCCAGCAGTACCAGGGATGGACTGATGCGGCAGCTCAACGCGGCGGAACCCTGGATTCTGCGGCCATGTCCTTCTATCGGATGCGAGTCAGCGGCGTCGAGGTGCTGAAGCCCTTGCTGATCTGGTTGCATGAACCGGGGCGCAAGCTCTTGCAGGACGCAATTGATCGGGTCATTCAAGCCGGCGAAAGTTGGGTCTATCGTCGACAGATTCTTCGGCTGCCGGGGAGCGACTTGGGGCGCATCGTAGCTGACGTGATCGGCGCCAACGTCGACGCACTCGCTGACGAGCTGGCTGATCGTGTCATCGGTCGTCTCGCTCGTCTCAACGTCACCAGCAACTATTGGCCCGGTGACGAGGAGGTCCGGCGGACGCTCAGCACGGAAGCGGCATATTCCCGCTATCCCCGAGGTCGCCTGCGCATGTTCCTCGAAGCTGTTGAGGACTATTACCGCGCAGAGACTGGCCAACCGCAGGTCGAGCGGAAGGACTATCCAATCGAGCACCTGCTGCCACGCACTTGGAAAGACACTTGGCCGGTAGAAACCGAAGAAGCTGCCGCGGAGCGTGAAGCAAGGGTGCACAGACTGGGCAATCTCACCCTCCTCACAAAGTCACTGAATTCCAAAGTATCCAACGGGGCCTGGCCCACCAAGCGGGCTGCCCTATTGCAGCACAACACAATCACGCTTACCGGTCGAGTCGTAAGCAGGACCGAACACCTCGCCTGGGATGAGAAACACATAGACATTCGCACTTCAGAGCTGATCGATGCCATTCTGAAAGTCTGGCCTGTGCCCGAGGGGCACCACGGAAAGGTCGTTGATCCCCAAGCCAAGGCAGGTGACTGGGTCGAGCTGAAGCACTTGATTGAAGTGGGGCTGCTTGCCGGAGGAGACAAGCTGTTTGCGACGCACCGAGATTTCCAAGGGAAGACAGCGCTGCTGACAGCTGAGGGCGACATTGAGTTGAATGGCAAACGGTATACGACGCCGTCAGCCGCCGGCCATGCATTGAGGAAGAAGGCGACGAACGGATGGTATTTCTGGGCAGTCAGCGATGGTCGCCGCCTCCGTGACGTCCGTGCAGAGTTCCAGAACGCTGCTCCCGCAGGCTCTGAGTCATAGTCACGCCTTTGAGCTGTGTCGCATGCACGCGGAATCCAGTGACAGTTCCTCAATGCATGCCCGCGCCTTCCGGTACCCCCGTTGTCGCGGGTGATCATCAGGCATAGGCTCAGGTGGAGCACTGACGATGGCGCTCGCCGGGAAAGGGGCGGACACGTGGGAACCCTCAGCTATACCGCCAGCATCTCGCTCGACGGGTATGTGGCCGATGCGACGGGCGACTTCCAATGGTCGGCACCAAGCGAGGACGTCTTCCGATTCCACGTCGATCGGATGACAGGGGTCTCGACGGAAGTCCTCGGCCGGAACACATATCTTCTGATGAAGTACTGGGAGACGGACCCTGACGACGGTTCCTGGGGAGCCGCCGAACATGAATTCGCCCGGCGCTGGCGGCAACTGGACAAGGTTGTCGCCTCCACTACGCTGAGCCACGATGATCTCGCCACGGACCGTGCCCGACTGGTGAATGACCTCGGCCTCACCGAGCTCGAACAGATCGCGAGCGATGCCACCGGCGAGGTTGAGATATTCGGACCGGCGACGGCGAGCGCAGCGATCCGCGCGGGCCTGGTGATTGATTTCCGGTTCTTCGTCGTTCCGACGATGGTGGGCGGGGGATTGAGTGCGATTCCCGCTGACGTCCACCTCGATCTGAAGCTCGTCGAGCACTGCGTCTTCGACAGCGGCACCGCATTTCTCCACTACCAACTTCGTTGATGTACTCCCAGCGCTGAGACAGTCCCAGGACTGAGACGACCAGAACGCTGAGACATCCAGCGTTGAGACATTCACTCTGAGTGAGGCCGCCTGCGGTGGCGTTTGATCTCGGACCGGCGCTGTTCTGCCCGGACCCGCCTGCGCCTGGAGTTCCGGGAGGGGCGGGTCGGTCGACGGTCGACAGCGGGAGCCAATGCGCCCCGCAGCAGATCGGCCAAACGCGCCCGAGCGGCGGTGCGGTTCTTCAGCTGCGAACGATGCTCCTCCGCGCTGATGGTGAGGACGGTTCCGGACAGCGTGGACGCCAGCCGGGCCAGGACGAGCTCACACTGAGTCTCGCTCAGAGCGCTCGTGGACCCCAGATCAAGGCTCAGCTGCACCCGGGAATCGGCTGTGTTGACGCTCTGCCCGCCCGGACCTGACGATCGCGAGAAGCGCTCGACCAGCTCAGCCGCCGGAATCCTCAGCCCGCCCGGAATTCCGGGCCCCGCAGGCACATGCAGATCATTCACACGACCAGTCTGCCGCAGCGAGGCGAAGTCCGTCGGCACGATGTGGCCGCAGGCCCGGAAATTCCATCGTGAGTTCGGGCAGAATTGACGCCATGTCCTCAGACGATCGGTCCATCCCGCTGTTCCTCGACTGCGACCCGGGAATCGACGATGCCGTCGCACTCGCCTACCTGTTCTGTCAGCCCGACGTCGACATCGTCGGCATCGTCGCCTCCGGGGGAAACGTTCCCACCGCACAGGTCGTGCGGAACACGCACGGGTGGATCGAGTTGGCCGGACGCACCGCTATTCCCGTGCACCCAGGCCGCGACCTGCCGTTGGCCTGTGACGACGGAACCGATTCCCAGCCGGAGTATGCCGAGGCCACCCACGGTGAGTCGGGCGCCGGGTATGCCCGTCTCCCTCATCTTCACAGCCCCGTCAGTGAGGTCAGCGCCGCCGAGGCGTGGGTTGAGGCCGCCCGATCCCACGCCGGTGAGCTCATCGGGGTGGTGATCGGACCGACCACGAATCTCGCCCACGCCCTCACCATCGAACCCGAACTGCCGCGGCTGGTCCGACGGCTCTTCATCATGGGCGGAGCGTTCAACTACCGGGGCAACACTCGTCCGACCACCGAATGGAACGTGAGCTTCGACCCGGAAGCCACCTCCCGAGTCCTGTCGTCGTTCGGCACGGCATTCACCGAGGGGACTGCCGGGCACCTTCCCGTCATCGCGCCCATCGAAGCCACCGAGGCGATCGAGATGACGCCCGAGCGACTGGCCGAGATCCTCGCCGCCGGCAATGAGACGGACTCGTCCTGGGGAGAACTCCTGTCGCAGCTGGGCGAGGCCCTGCGCTTCTACTTCGAATTCCACGAATCCGACGGACTGAGCTTCATCGCCCATCTCCACGACCCCTTCGCGCTGGCCTGCGCGATCTCATGGGCGCGGGATCACCTCGGCGGTTCCCGGTCCGAAACGGCACTCGGATCCGCAGATCCCGGTGGGGAGATAACGAAGAGGGGAGCGGCGATACCGATCGGGACGCCGGGGGCGCTGCCATGGTCGCGGACCATGTTTGCTCCGGTCGACGTCGAGCTCACCGGCACTCTCACCCGGGGTGAGACCGTCGCCGATTGGCTGGGACGATGGGGGCGTGAGGCCAATGCGGAGATCATCCGGGCGATCGATGCACGGGAATTCCTCGACCACCTCGGCGACACTCTGAAGAAGGGCCCGCCGCGGTGAGGAGGTCCGGGGCTCTCACAGCATCGTCAACCGATCCGGCACGGTCTGCGTCCGGGGCATGATCGGACCGGCGTCACAGTGACATGACAACGAGTATTACCGCGCAGTCGGATAGACTTGGAGGAGCGGATGTCGCACGGACGGATGCTTCGGAGAGGGGCATGTATGCCACACGACAACGAGGACGAGTTCGTTCCTCAGGCAACAGCCAACGAGATCTGGGCGGGCGCAGCGTACGACACGCTCCGCGAGACAGCGAAGAGCTACAACAGACTGATCACCTATAAGGAGATCGCCCAGACGGTGCAGTCGACATCGGGAATCACCACCAAGCAACGGCTGCACTATTGGATCGGCCCTGTGCTCGAGACCGTGGCTGCCGAAGCCAGTTCTCGTGGGGAACCGCCGCTGACTGCGCTGTGCGTGCACGAGAACGGGACCATGGGAGACAGTTATCTGCGGGCGCCGAAGAGCGTGCCGCATGAGGACGACGTCGACGTCGAGAGGCTCGCTGCCGAGCACCGGCTCCTGTGCTACCGCGAGTATGCCACCGATCTGCCTGACCATCGCGGATTTGCCACTCTGACCCCTCAGGTCGCTCAGAAGCGGGCGCGGCTGCGCAAGTCGGATCCGCCGAATCGGCCGATGTGCCCGATCCACCATTGCGAGATTTCGGCAACCGGGCTCTGCGGTTCCTGCGACTGAGACTGGTCACTGCTCCGCGCGGAAATTGATCCCGACGGCCTCGCCCTGCGCGAAGTAGTGCCGGAACGTGGAGAAGACGGGTCGCCAGCGCTCGAGATCGATGTGGGAGGTTCCGGGGACGACGAGGGAACTGTGGACGTGAGTGCGCACCACCTCGGAGTGCACGATCATCACGGCATCGTCACTGTCCAGGGGCGTGAACTGGGTGACTCGGCCTCGATCTGCACCGGGCACTCGGCGATCCGAGCCGGCTGCACCCGTTCGCTGCCCAGAGGAGAGAACCCGCCGAGACTCCACTTGTCCGGCTCATGACGGTACAGCCCCCGCTTATGCGCGGGGATGTCCTTCGCCCCGGTCGTCGGGGCGATCCGTTCGATCGCCGCGACCAGGGCGGCATCGGGCAGGTTGATCACCAGTTCGCCGCACCGCTCGAGGTTACGGCCGGCCTGGCTGTCGCGACCGACCCCGAGCGCATAGGTGCGGTCCAGGGCCCACGCCGATGAGATCGGCGTGATGTTGGTCGACCCGTCTGCCGAGGTCAGGGTGGTGATGAGTGCAACCGGGGTGCCGAAGTAGAACACGGAGGGGGGAGATCGTCGTCGTTTCCATGCGGTCCAGTCTGGCCGGGGGACACTTCGGTCGCCGCCGAACTGTGCCTCTCGTAGAATTCGAACCATGGATGGAGCAAGCAGCCCTGATCTCGCGGCAGCAGCAGCGCTGCTGGCGAGCGAGGCTCGTGCAGCGATGATGCTGGCAGCGCTCGACGGGCTGGCCTGGACGGCGACAGAGCTCGCCGAGGTGGCCGGGGTGTCGCGTCCGTCCGCGAGCGAACATCTGCACCAGCTGGTTGACGCCGGCTTCCTCGCCGAGGTGCGCCAGGGTCGTCACCGGTACGTGCGGATCGAGGACCCCGCCGTGGCGGAGACCGTCGAAGCCCTCGCTGCGCTCTCGGGCGACCTTCGGCCGGCAGGTGCGTCGCTGCGGGCCCAGCGTGCCGATCGGGAGCTGCGGGAAGCGCGGACGTGCTACCGGCACCTCGCCGGTCGCCTCGGAGTGGCCCTCTGCGTCGGGTTGCGCGAGCACGGCTATGTCGACGGCGGCTGGGGACTGACCGAACCCGGGCGCGACTGGTTCCACTCGCTGGGCATCACATTGCCGGACGCGGGCCGGCGACCGCTGCTGCGCCCCTGCCTGGATTGGACCGAGAGACGCGAGCACCTGGCCGGAGTCGCAGCCGATGCCCTGCTCGAAACGATGCGAGCCAAACACCGGATCGAACCGGGAGCGTCTCGACGAGCAGTCCGGCTCACAGAGACGGGGCGGACGGAACTGGCTCACCTCATCTTCTCCTCCGCTCGACCGGACAGTCCCGCCGAACAGAGCACCTCGGCACCTCAAGCACAGAAAGCAGTCGTATGACCGAAACCATCCGCGCAGCCACCACTGCGGATCTCGCCCCTGTGGCCGGTGTCCTCGCTCGCGCTTTCGCCGAGTACCCGTGGACCCGCTGGGCGCTGCCCGAGGACGACTATGCCCGCCGCCTGGTCGGCGTTCAGCGCCTCTACCTCGGCCATGCTCTGAAGCACGGGATCGTGCTCGTCGACGATCAGATCCATGCCGTCGCCGCCTTTCTGCCGCCGGGATGCCCTCCTCCCGAGGAAGCGACCCAACGGCAGGTTGCTGAGCTGCACGGATCACGGATGGCGGCACTGGCACAGGCACAGACTCCCGCTGCTCCGGCGGGAGCCTGGACTTTGGAGACCCTGGGCGTTGACCCGGACTGCCAGGGTCAGGGCCTCGGGTCGGCCGTCGTCGCCGCTGGGCTGGCACTGATCGATGGGAGGGGAGAGCCTGTCGCACTCGAAACCTCGGATGAACGGAACGTGCGCCTCTACCAGCGCTTGGGATTCGACACTCATGCGACGACGGAGATCCAGTCCGGGCTCGTGGTCTGGTCGATGAGCCGCAGCCCGGGGTCTGTCACTGTCGGCTGAATCGGCCACTGTCGGCTGAATCTGCCACTATGTGCTGAATCCTCGGCCGTCACCTCGGCGAAGGTCGATCCAGCCTGCCACCTCACACTGTCCGGCGGCATTGTTGCCTGCCGCCAGGACGGTGCCGTCGGCGCGGAGTCCGAGGGTATGGGTGGAACCTGCGGCGATGGCGACGATGTCAGTCCATTCGGCAACATCGCACTGGCCGAACGAGTTGTCGCCGACTGCGAGAACCCTGCCCTTCGCTGTCGCGGCGACAGAATGAAAGCTCCCCGCCGACACCGCGACGAGGTCGTGCCAGCGGCCGACCTCGCAGGCTCCCGACGGTCGGCGCCCGACGGCGACGGCCGATCCATCGGCTCTGAGGCCGACAGTGTGCAGGCTGCCGGCGGAGACCGCGGTGACGTCCTGCCAGCCGGCGACGTCGCACTGCCCGAATCGGCTGCTGCCGGTGGCGAGAACCGAGCCATCTGAGCGGAGCGCCACGGAATGCCAGTCACCGACGGCGACGGCGACGACATCTCGCCAGGTGTCCACTTCGCACTGCCCCTCGGCGTTGCGGCCGGTGGCGAGGACTCTTCCGTCCGCGCCCACTCCGAGGCTCGCGCGCCAGCCCGCGGCGACAGCGACGATGTCTCGCCACGAGGCGACGTCGCATTGACGGTCACCGTTCCACCCCGTTGCCGTGACGGTTCCATCGGAATGCAGGCCCAAGGAGTGCGAGCGCCCCGTGTTGCGGGCCGTATGCACATTTCCGGCTGCCACGGCGATCACGTCCCTCCATCCGCTGACGTCGCATTCGCCGGCGGCTCCGTTGCCGGTCGCGACGACGGTGCCGTCCGCGCGCACACCGAGGGAGTGCCGCCGCCCTGCCGCGAGAGCGCTCATCGACAACCGTCACCTCTCCGCATCGCGGGCGGGCAGTGGCATGTGGGCGAGCCGCGCCGGATCGAGGATGGAGACGATCTGCGCCATCCGGCCGTCGACGACGGTGCAGGACATGACTGCGACCGGTCGTCCGCTCGGGACCCAGACCAGGATGCCGGGCTCGCCGTTGACGTTGACCCGCCGGGCCTCGATCCGAGCCGTGCTCTTGCTGCGCAGCGCCGAGAGCACCTCGTTGGCTCCGATCGTCACCGTGTGTCCGTGCGGAGTGAAGCGATGCCAGCGCAGGTCGGGATCGAGCAGGGAGAGCAGGCGGTCGAAATCGCCATCCCTGGCCGCGTGCAGGAACGCATCGACGACTTCACGCCGCTGCTTCCGTTCTCCCTTGGGCAGGGGGCTCTGCTGAACTTTCCGACGGGCTCGGCTGGCGAGCATCTTCGCCGCATCCGTCGAGCAGCCGACGATCGATCCGATCTCTGCGAAGGGCACCGCGAACATGTCGTGGAGCACGAAGGCAAGACGTTCCTCTGGGCGCAGAGTCTCCAGCACGATGATCAGCGCCAGCCCTAGAGAGTCCGCGGCGACTGCAGCATCCTCCGGGACTTCGGCGTCCTCGGTCACGATGAGTCCGTCCGCCCAGTCGTCGAGCGTGGACTCGGGGCGCGTTGCCCGGCTTCTCAGCACATCGATGCAGATCCTCCCGACGACGCGGGTCAGCCACCCGCCGAGGTTGTCGATTGGATCGTCGGCATGTCTCCGCAGTCGGAACCACGCCTCCTGCACGGCGTCCTCGGCATCGGCCATCGACCCGAGTGTCCGCGCAGCCATGGTCAGCAGGTGCGGGCGCTGCCTTTCGAAGGCGGTCGCCAGTTCTTCTTCGTCCATGTCGGTTACCTTTCCGCTCGGCGGTGCGTCATAGGTGTGACGAGCCCGAAGGGGCAGACGTAACCAAGAGAGGAGTTCAGTCATGAACATCGTACTGTGGGTCGTCGCCGGCGCGCTGGCTGCGGCATTCTTCGCAGGAGGACTCGCACAGCTGCTGATGAGCAAGGAGAGGTACCGGGCTATCGGGGCCACCCAGCACTGGGTCGACGATTTCGGCCGTGGCCACATCAAAGCCATCGGCACCATCAAGGTCATCGGGGCCATCGGTCTCATCGTGCCGCCGCTGATCGGGACCCTGCCGGTGCTGTCACCGATCGCAGCGTGTGGACTCATGCTGTTCATGGCCGGTGCTGCCACTACGAGGTTCCGTCGCAACGAATGGGGAATGATGGCAGGCGACATCGCCTATCTCCTGGCCTTCGCATTCCTCGCGTGGGGACGGTTCTCCCTCGCGCCGTTCGCCGGGTGACGACGGCTCTGTCAGTCGAGCCGCCCGGTCAGTCGCTGAGCCCGGGCGGCGGGTGACTCAGGTTCGACTCCGTCGACGTGGTGATCGGCAAAGAGGTCGACGATCTCGCAGTCCAGAGCGATCGCCAGCTCGGGCAGACGTTTGATGTTGATTCCCATTCGTCCCCGCTCGAGCTGCGAGTAGGTGCTCACGGAGAGGCCGGACCGGAATGCCACCTGCTCCTGCGGGAGGCCGGTCCGGTGGCGCAGCCTCTGCAGCCGCTGAGCAAAGGTTCGGAGGAATTCGTCATTGCCGGTCACCCCTCCAATCTGCTGACTGCTGAGCGGATTCACCAGAGCGAGAGCAACTGGGAAAATACTCACTGCTGCGCGAGCGCAACGGGAATCGCGGGTCGCGTCCGTCCTCTTCGGGCCGACGACGGTGACCGAAAATTCTCCTATGGCCGGATCTCCTATGGGGAGTGACCGACCATTCTCCTATGGGCGGATCGCGCGCTCTTCGCTGGAATGACCGGGGTCGAGGTGCGCGAGGTCGACTGCCCGCAGGGGCACGAACTCGCCCTCACCCTCGGCGGAGACGGCGCGAGTGGTGACGCAGACGTGATCGCCGCCGTCGTCGAGCACTGCGAGCCGCTCGAGCACCATTCGGTTCGGGCACTGTCTGAGCAGCGGCAGACCGGTGTCGTCGATGTCGAGGTCGAGACCCGCGAATTTGTCCGTGTCCTTGCCGGAGCGACCGCCGAACAGTTCGGCGATCTCCATGTCCTCTGAAGTGAGGAAGTGCACGGCGAAGTGGCGTGCGCGAAGCCCGAGGACATACGTGTGGTTGGCCTTCGACAGCCAGAGGCTGTAGTGCTGCGGTCCGATGCTCGACTGGGAGTGGAAGCCGACCACACAGCCTCCTCGTTCGTCGTCGACCGCGGTCGTGACCACGATGAGCGGCGAGTTCACCGCCGCCATCAGAGTGTTGAAAGCGCTTTCAGTCACCACGCTCACCTGCCTTCTTCTCGTAGCGGAGGAAAAGTGTGCTGTCCTCGACCCCGGTCCCCAGCAGCTCGAAGTCGGCGATGCCGGCGCCTGCAGGATTGACGCACACCGGGAGTGGATCGCCTCCGATCACGGGGGAGATGGACAGGCACAGTTCGTCGAGACGGTCGGCCGCGACGATCTCACCCAGCCAGGTGGGACCGCCCTCGCACAGCACGACGCCGTGCCCGCGCGCGGCCAACGCCGCGAACGCCTCGGCGGGGTCCACTTGATCGTCGCCGGCGATGATGACGTCGGCCACCTCGGCGGCTTGGGCGCGACGATCCGGATCGGATGCCGCGCACGTGATCAGTTGGGTGCGGGCGTGGGTCGGGGCGTCTGTGAAGACGCGAGCCGTCCAGTCGAGGTCGAGGGACCGGCTGACGATCGCGACAGGAGGCGTCTGCGGCCGACCGCAGGCGGTTCTCGCCGCGCGGGCCTCCTCATCAAGCCTGATCACACCGTATCCCTCGCGGCGCACGGTCTCGGCTCCCACCATGACGATGTCAGCGATCCGGCGCATCCTGCGGAACAGTGACTGATCGGGGCCGGTCGACAGGGGTCCGACCTTGCCGTGGACCGCCGCGGTGCCGTCGATTCCGGCCACCATGTGTCCGACCACCCAGCACTCGTGCTCGATCCGCGTTCGGTCAACTCTCAGATAGGGCTCGAGGGGATCGGGAAGTTCACTTGTCTTCGACAGGATGTGCATGTGCCACCTCACCTCGGTCGGCGCCTGCGGGTACCAGTTCATCGTAATCCACTGCTGCGGAGTGAGGGCGACGACTCGGTGCCTCGCTGTCACCACCTGCTCAAAGCTATGTCCGTGGCGTCTGGAACAGTGTCTGCATGGACAAGAAGCTCATCGAATCTGAAGCCATGGCGATCATGGATGAGGCCGCAGCCAGGATCATGGCTCCCTATGAGGGAGAGTGCCTGCTGTGCTACGTCTACCGGCAGCTGACCGAGTTCGGATGTGATGGCGGACATCGGTTCGCCCGGAGTTTTCGGGACAGCACGGCTCCTCGGGCGACGGCACTGCTGAGGAATCTGGCGAGAGCCGGGGCCTGCTGCTGCGACTGCGAGATCTTCCTCAACGCCTACCGCCTGGGTCCGCGCCCGCTCGTTCTCCATTTCAAACGGTCGTCCGCACCAGCGGAGGCCGACGACGAGGAGGACGGTGAGCCGTTCCTCTGGTGCCAGGGAGTGCGTCGCGGTTCGACCCAGGGATGTGGGAACTGGGTGAGAATGTGGAGATGATCGTCTGAGGAGAGGACGAGGAGAATGGTCAGCAGGAAGGACGACCTGCGGTATGGCGCGCCGGCGTTCGCCTGTCAGGCGGCTGTGAGGGTGCTGCCGCTGATGCATCGAGGCAGTTGACCATGGCGGAAACCAATCCATTATTCTCAGAACCACCATCTCAATGAGGAGACGTTCATGACCCGTGCTGTGCAGATCACCTTCGACTGCCATGACCCCATTCGATTGGCTCGCTTCTGGGCCGAAGTGCTCGACTACATCATTCCCGGGCCACCCGGGGTGACGCTGGAAGCGGGGGTCGATCCCTTTGAGGCCTGGTCCGAGTTCCTCTCCGGCCTGGGCATCGACCTCGACCCCGCTGACGTGCGCGCGGCGATCGAGGACCCCAAGGGGCGGGGGCCTCGCGTGTTCTTCCAGATCGTGCCGGAGGACAAGACGGTGAAGAACCGGGTCCATCTCGATGTGCGTGCCGCTCCCGGGCTGGAAGGTGACGAGCGGATGGATGCGCTCGAATCCGAATGCGCCCGGCTGCTCGAGATCGGCGCGCAACGGCTACAGCGCGTCGAGCCGTCCCCTCCTCTGGAGACGGGCTTCATCGTCATGTGTGATCCGGAAGGCAACGAATTCTGCCTGGACTGAATCCGCACCCGATGAGAATCCTCTTAGACGCCTGTTGTGATCAGACAGGTGTCGTTACCGTGGAGGCATGAGAATGAACAGAGTGGCAGCAACGACAGCAACCGGTGCAATGGTTCTCGCCGCGACTCTCGCGGGATGCGGCGACTCCGGATCGCAGGAGGCCGAAGCCCCTGCGTCGACCAGCGGCGCGACTCCTGCGGAGACCGGCGCGGAGACTAGCCCGGAGTCGACGGCAGCATCCTCCGCGGCGGCGGGTGCGGGTCTCGGCCCGGATGCGGACCTGAGCAAGCAGTCCCCGTCGGTGGCTCCGAAGGATGCGATCTCCACCGCTCAGGACGAGGTGGGGAAGGGAACTGTGACCTCGATCGAGCTCGATTTCAACGAGCGCGCCAAGGTCTGGCAGTACGAGATCAAGATCCAGGACGGTAAGACGGAGAACGACGTCGAGATCGATGCCGAGTCCGGCGAAGTCATGAACACCGAGAAGGACGACACCGACGACAAGGCGGTGGCCGTCAGCCTCGACAAGCCGATGACCTACGACGAAGCTCTCAAACTCGCCCAGGAGAAGGGTTCTGGCCGACTCGAAGGCTGGAAGCTCGAAAACGATGACAAGCGCACGGAGTACCAATTCGACTTCGACGATCAGGGACGGGAGATCGAGGTCGCCGTCGACGTCGAATCGAAGAAGGCCACCGTCGACGACTGACGAACAGCACCCGACGATGCAGCACCCGGCGAGGCAGGACCCGAATGACGATCATGATCGGTCGGTCTGCTGTTCAGGCAGGTTCGCTCGTCGGTCTGCTGCTCAGGCGGATGCGCTCGCCAGATCGCCCAGGTACCGCGCGATCTCGCGCGGACCGGATCGGGGAGCGACCGCCTCGACGTCGGGGCTGTAGTTCGTGTTCGTGTTGACGTCGTAGGTGAAGACCGAGCCGTCCGCGGTTTCGATGAACTCGACGCCGGCGATTCCGATCCCGTGAGCCGTGAGGAACCGGGAGAGCTGGGGGATGATCGGCAGGCTCTTCGCATCGTCGCGCAGGCTGAAAAGCGGTGTCGATCCGGGCACCGCACAGGCATCGGCCGGGCAGAGTTCGAAATTGCCCGCCGAGGTGTCGACGCGAACGGCGTAGACGAACTCGCCGTCGACGAACTCGGCGCGGGTGATGAAGCCGCCTGCCGACTCCACGAATTCCTGCAGCAGAGTGATCCCGTCGACCGGAAGTTCGGATTCGGGCGACCCGACGAACTCCGCGAACGAGGCGTGATCGTCGAATCGACGCACTCCCAGTCCCTTTCCTCCCTGATTGTGCTTGCAGACGAAGGGGGCAGAGAACTCCTCGGACCGGCGGATGAGATCGGCGGTGCCGAACACGGCCACCGTCCGGGGGACCGCGATTCCGCACCGGCGCAGAGCGGAGTACTGCGCGACCTTCGACATCTCGAGCTCGATGACCGACCGACCGTTGACCACCGTTCGTCCGTGGGACTCCAACCAGGCGAGGACAGCGCGACCGTAGTCCTTGACGTGGTCGGGTCCTCGCGTATGGGCAGAGGCCGAGAGTCGGGACCAGAAGACGCCATCCGGCGGCAGCTCTGCCAGGTCGAAGGACCCGCTGGTGAGCAGCCATTCCCGCAGCGGGACCCCCTCGGTCTCGAAGGCCGCCCGGAACGGCGGGAGCCAGTCGGGATTGTCGTGGATGACATGTACTGTGCTCATGGTCCCAGCGTACGCTTGAGCACCATGACCACTCATCAGACGAACGCCGCCTGGGGTCGGCTCGAAGTCATCGCCGGCCCGATGTTCTCCGGGAAGTCGGAGGAACTGATGCGCCGGGTCCGCCGGGCCACGATCGCCGGCGTCGAGGTGGCAGTGATCAGTCATGCGCTCGACACCCGCGCCGACCTCTCCACGGTCACCTCGCACATCGGTGTGAACATCCCGGCGATCGCCGTCTCCGATGTTGCAGCCCTCGCCGAGGTGGTGGAGGCCGGCGACTACGATCTCGTCGCGATCGACGAAGCGCAGTTCTTCGGCCCGGAGCTGGTCCCCTTGGTGACCGGCCTGGTCGCCACCGGCGTCACCGTCATCGTCGAAGGACTGTGCGTGACCTTCGACGGCGATCCGTTCGAACCGATGCCCACGTTCATGGCGCTGGCCGAAGACGTCCTCAAACTCACCGCCGTGTGCACGATCTGCGGTCGCGACGCGGTCTTCCACCAACGGATCGTGGCCGGCGCTGAGACTGGACGGGACGGGGATGGGCCGGTGGGCGCGACCGAGATCGACCCCAGCCACGTCGGGGGACTCGAATCCTACGTCGCCCGCTGCAGGGAGCACTTCGCGCCGATCTCATGAGTGATCCCTCCGCGTCGAAGTGCTGACAGGCAGCGGAACGGGCACGCCTCAAGGTGTCGAGACCGAAGGCGATCGCCTCAGCCGGATTCGCCGATGCTCTTCCACAGGTCGGCCCAGATTGCGGCGAGGGAGTCGACGGTGAAGTGGGCATTGAGACCGCTGGGCTGCGGGACCACGTGCAGAGCCACATCGTCGGGCCAGCCGGGAATCGTGGTCGTGTCCTGCTGTCCGATCTGGGCCTTGGGCTGGGAGAAGCCGATCCTGAATGCCGTGATCCCGGCGATGGCCACGCACTTCGGCCGCAGCGCCTGCGCTCGCCGGACCAACCGGGCGGCGCCGTCGCGCAGCTCCTGCTTGCTCAGCTCATCGGCCCGTGCCGTGGCGCGGCCCACGATGTTGGTGATTCCGATCCCGCGCGCCAGCAGCTCCGCCTCGTCGCGCGGATCCAGCCCGCGAGAGGCATCGACCTCGTGATCGGTCAGCCCCGCTCGGTGCAGCGAGGGCCAGAAGCGGTTGCCCGGCCGGGCGAAGGGCGCATTGACCGCCGCGGTCCACAGACCGGGATTGATCCCGACGATGAGGAGTCTGAGCCGGACCGACGGATCCGACTCGTGGGGGAGCACGTCATCGATCGACTCCGGATCGGCGTTGGCGAACTGCGCCAGGTCCGCCTTCGTCGGCTTCCGCCCACCGAGGGGAGACGGCCTGCGACTGCTTCTGAAATCATCAACACTCACCCCATCACACTACCGCCGAGGCGGACGGCGACGACACCGTGTTGACCATGCCGGGCACGACCGAGAGACTGAACTGATCGACGCCGAGACAGTGGAAGGACGATGAATGCGCGAGTCCGCTCCCTTCCATTTCACCACCACATGGCGATCCGACGCCGATGCCGCCACTGTCTGGGCGACCCTCATCGATGTCGACAGATGGCCGCAGTGGTGGCCGGAAATCAGCTCGGCACAGCTGCTCGACGCACGCACCTCCTCGGCTCCCGCAGTGGTCGGGCCCGGCAGTCGGGCCCGACTCGAGATCAGAAGTGCCCTCGGGTTCACCCTGCGCTTCGGCATCGAAGTGCAGGTGGAGGACCCTCCCCACGCGATGATGTTCACGGCTTCCGGTGACCTCAACGGGGTCGGGCACTGGAGCCTCGTCGAGGACGGGCCGGTGACGACGGTCTCCATCCTGTGGTGTGTGACGACGACCCGGTCACTGATCAGACTGCTGCGACCTCTGGCTCCGAGCACTCACGCCCTGGCGATGAGGTCGGGGAATTCCGGTCTCAACAAGTGGCTGAGTCAGCGCGCGTGGTGACCGGCTGCCGCCCATGCATCGATTCCACCGGCCAGCGATCGCAGTGAGGTGCCTGCCGGCGCACTCCCCGACAGCACATCGAGCGCCCGTGCGGACCGGACACCTGACTTGCAGTGGACGACGACCTGCACCGTCCTCTCTTCGTCAGCGGCCGCCTCGGCGGCTTCGGTTCCGACTGTCTCGGTTCCGACGGCCACGGCGACGGCGGACCACCCGTGGGCGAGCACCGCGTCAAGGGGGACGTGCACCGAGCCGGGGATCGAGGAGAGCTGCCTCTCCCAGTCCGCGCGGACATCGACGAGGACCGGCCGCGGGTTCGCGGCGAGGAACTCCTCGACGCTGATCTCGGTAGTCCCTGCGGTCCCGGCTCCTGCAGTCTCAGCCCCACCGGTCCCAGCCGAACCGCCGCTCGCGCTCCTCGCGGCGCAGGCAAGAGTCACCTCGGCGAGGTCCGTGACCGGGGCGCGGTCGGGGTCGGGGGAGAACCGCAGCGTGGAGTAGTCGGCCTCGAGAGCGTCATAGCGCAGCAGTCGGCCGATGAGCGGTGTTCCGATCCCGCAGATGAGCTTGATCGCCTCGGTCGCCATGGCCGAACCGACGGTGCCGCAGAGGACTCCGAGGACACCGCCCTCGGCGCAGTTGGGCACGGAATCCGCGTCGGGGATGTCGGGGAACAGATCGCGCAGCATCGGCCCGTGACCGGGGAAGAAGGTGCTCACCTGCCCGGAGAACCGGAAGATCGTGCCCCAGACGAGGGGTGTGCCGGTCAGTTCCGCGGCGTCGTTGGACAGGTACCGCGTCGCGAAGTTGTCGGCCCCGTCGAGGACGACGTCATGGTTGGCGAAGAGGTCGAGGGCGTTCTCCGGACTCAGCCGGTCCCTGATCGTCCGCACGCGCAGATGAGGGTCGAGTCGCAGGAGCGCGTCGCGGGCCGAGTCGACCTTGGGCCTGCCTGTGTCGGCGTCGCGGTGGATGACCTGGCGCTGGAGGTTCGAGGCTTCGACCGTGTCGTCGTCGATGATCGTGATCGACCCCAGTCCTGCCGCCGCCAGGTACTGGAGCACCGGTGCGCCGAGGCCACCGGCACCGATGACCAGCGCCGAGGCGGCCCGCAGTCTCCGCTGCCCGTCGGGGCCGACGTCCGGCAGGCTCAGGTGCCGGGACCAGCGCTCGATCTCACGGCGGCTGAGCTTCTCGACAGGGTCGACGAGGGGGCCGGGATTGACGCCGCCGCTCATTGGCCGACCTCGTGAGCACGCGGGACTTCGCGGGCGCGCGCGACATCAGGGGCGGGGTCGGACTCGCGGGCGTAGTCGCCGGCGGGGACCGGTTCGAGCATCCCGTCGAAGGTCGAGGAGGCGAGCGCGAGGGGCCGTTTCGGAATCCTTCCGGCGTGCCGGGCCAGGTGTCCGGCCTCGACGGCCAGGGCCATTGAGCGGGCCATCGCCTCGGCGTCGTGGGCACGGGTGACGGCGCTGGCCAGGAGTACAGCGGTGCAGCCGAGCTCCATCGCCAGAGCTGCGTCGGAAGCGGTGCCGACTCCGGCGTCGAGGATGATGGGGACCTGCGCGCGGGAGACGATGGTTGCGATGTTGTGGGGATTGAGGATGCCCAGGCCGCTGCCGATGGGGGCGCCGGCCGGCATGACCGCGGCGACCCCGGCGTCCTCGAGGCGTTTGGCCAGCGCCGGGTCGTCGTTCGTGTAGGCGAAGACGGTGAACCCGTCGAGGACGAGCTCCTCGGCGGCACGGAAGAGCTCGATCGGATCGGGCAGCAGGGTGTCCTCATCGGCGATGACCTCGAGCTTGACCCAGTTCGTGTCGAGGGCCTCCCGGGCGAGGTGGGCGGTGAGGATCGCATCGCGGGCGGTGTAGCAGCCGGCGGTGTTCGGCAATATCCGGATGCCCAACCGGTCGAGGAGAGCGAAGACGGAGTCCCGGGCCTCGGCGTCGTAGCGGCGGATCGCGACCGTTGTCAGCTCCGTCGCCGAGGCGCGCAGGGAGTCCTCGAGGATGCTCAGTGAGCTCGCGCCCCCGGTGCCCATGATCAGTCGCGAGTCGAGGGTCGCCTCGTCGATGGTCCAGCTCATCTCAGCCTCCCTGCACTGCGGTGACGACGTCGACGGTGTGCCCGTCGGCGAAGACGGATTCGGACCATTGCCCACGGCGGACGACGGTGCCGTCGATCGCCACCGCAAGACCGAGGCGGGAGCCGTCCGTGGGGCTGCCGTCGGGACCGAGCTCCTTGCCCGTGAGATCGGCCACGAGGTCGAGGGCGGTGGTGGCGGGCGCGAGTTCGCGGCGCTCGCCGTTGAGGGTGATGGTGATCGGTGCGGTCACAGTTGACTCCCTGTCAGGTCGGGTTGCGGGGTGGAGGAGGATGAAGCGAAGCGATGCGGGGAGACGGCGTCGTGAGCTCCTGCGGGCGCCCAGGAGGAGGACCGGTCGAACACGAGGTCGGCGGTCAGCCGGGCGCCGAGGGGCGCGAGCAGGATGCCGTGGCGGAAGTAGCCGGTGGAGACGACGCAGCCGTCGTCGATGCGGCCGATGAGGGGCAGGTCGTCGGGGGAGCCGGGACGGGCCCGGGTGGTGATGTCGGTGATCTCGCACTCGAGGATGCCCGGGAGCAGTCGTTCGGCGTCGCGCAGCAGCTGGTGGACGCCTCCGGCGAGGGTGCCTGATCGTCCGTCCTCCCGTGACGTGGCGCCGAGGACCAGCTCGCCGTCGGGACGCGGCACCACGTAGACGGGTCGGCCCATGACGAGTCCGCGGACGGTGCGGGTGAGCAGCGGTGTCAGCGACGCGGGTGCGCGCAGTCGGATCACGTCACCCCAGACCTCTCGCAGCGGCAGATCGGGGACGCCGCTGATCCCGGTGCAGTCTGCGCCGGCAGCAATGACGACCTGATCGGCGGCCACGGCGCTTCCGTCGTCGAGTTCGACTCCGACGGTGGCGCCGCCGGTACGCCGCAGGGCTCGGACCGAGGCAGTGACCAGATGAGGCGCGAGCACGGTCGTCAACGCCCGGACGATCCGCCGCGGATCAATGGCGTGGTCGCCGGGGAGGCGCACGGCCCCGCAGATGCCGGGAGCCAAAGCGGGCTCGAGGTCCCTGGCCGTCGATCCGGTCAGCAGAGTGACGTCGAAGCCGGCCGAGGCCTGGACCGAGACGAGTTCGCGCAGGGAGGCGAGATCCGCCCGATCACCGGCGCAGACGAGGGTTTCGGCTCTCGAATGACCGAGGTCGGCACCCGAGGCGGCGGTGAGTTCGGCCGCGAACCCGGCATAGAGCTCGGCCGAAGCGCGCATCAGCGGGTACAGGGGAATCTGCCCCCACACCACCTCGGCGGCGGGGGCGAGCATCCCGGCGGCGGCATGAGTCGCGCCGAGGCCCGGAGCGGGATCGATGACCGTCACCGCAGCACCGTGGGTGCGCAGGGTCCAGGCGGTGCTCAGGCCGATGATCCCGGCTCCGACGACAACGACGTGCATACGATCTCCCTCCGGCGGCATGATCCGCATCAGGTCTGACGGTCGGCTCCTACGCCCTCTCAGCCCTGTTCTCCAAGGCTCCCGCGAACTCCTCTACTCTAGGAGCATGGTCACCGATTTGGAAACACACACCGCAGTGCGAGATGCCTCCGGAGCAGGGGGCGGCGGCACCGGGCCCGCCGGAAGCGGCCGCAGAGCCGCACGCCTGGCGAAGCTCGAGGCAGCGCGGCTCTACGTCTGCACCGACGCCAGGCGCAGGCAGGGGGACTTGGCTGAATTCGTCGACGCCGCCTATGCCGGCGGGGTCGACGTCATCCAGCTGCGTGACAAGGGACTCGAAGCGCGCGCGGAGATCGCGGCCCTCGAAGTCGTCCGCGACGCCGCCCGTCGACACGGGAAGCTGTTCTCGGTCAACGACCGCGCTGATGTTGCGCTCCTCCTCGGCGCCGATGTCTTCCACGTCGGGCAGGGTGACCTGACGAGCGCGCAGGCCAGGGCCGTGCTCGGGTCCGATGTCATCCTCGGACGCTCGACCCACTCGGTCGAGCAGGCGAGGGACGCCGAGGCGGATCCCGAGATCGACTACTGGTGCCTGGGTCCCGTGTGGGAGACGCCGACGAAGCCCGGCCGCGCGGCGATCGGCCTCGACCCTCTGCGGGAGATGTCGGGTGCGGCGCTCAAACCATGGTTCGCGATCGGTGGAATCGGTGCCGGCCCCCGCCTCGCCGAGGTAGTCGCCGCGGGAGCCAGTCGCGCAGTCGTGGTGCGCGCGGTGACCGAGGCCGAGGACCCGGCCGCTGCCGCCGCCCGGTTCAGGTCCGAGCTGGAGACCGGGGCCCGCGCACTGGAGACCGGGGGAGAGGAGTCGCGATGAGAATCCTCATCGCCGGAGCCGGCGCCACGGGCGGTGCCTTCGGGACCAGGCTGTGCGAAGCCGACCGGGACGTGACCTTCCTCGTCCGGGAGGCGAGGGCAGAGCGGATCCGGGCCGCTGGTCTCCGGTTCGTCGCCCCCGGGGAGGACCGGACGAACCAGGTTCCGGTGCTCACCGCCGCCGAGCTCGCAGGCCTCAAGGACGACGACCGCGTCTTCGACCTCATCATCGTCGCGGTCAAGGCCCCCGCTCTCGAGTCGGTCATCGACGACGTCCGACCCGCGATCGGGCCCTCGACGCTGATCCTGCCGTTCCTCAACGGCATGGCCCACATCGACCGGCTCGAGTCCGAGTTCCCCGGACAGGTGCTCGGCGGTCTGGTCAAGATCGTCGGGACGATCCGCGATGGCGCCGTTGTGCAGATGACGGACCTGGCGGTGATGACGGTCGGTGACCTCGGCGGGGGAGAGCTTCCCGCGGACGTGGCCACGACGCTCGAGGTGCCCGGCTTCCGGCTGCAGGTCATCGACTCGGTCCGCGACGCCCTGTGGGCGAAGTGGGTCTTCATCGCCGCCGCCGGAGTGGTCAACTGTCTGTTCCGGGCACCGGTCGGCGCGATCATGGCCGCAGGGGGAGAATCCCAGGTCCTCGCCATCGTCGACGAGCTCGAATCCGTCGCCGCTGCCGCCGGGCACCCTGTCGATGGCAGGGGACATGCGACGACAGTGTCGATGCTCACCGAGGAGGGATCGTCCTTCACCTCCTCGCTCTACCGCGACGTCACGGCCGGCGCGCCGAGCGAGGTCGAACATATCCTCGGTCACCTGGCGACGACGGCCGCCGGACTCGGCGTCGCCACCCCGCTGCTCGACCTGACCCTCGTCCAGCTGCGGGCGGGTGAGATCGAACGCAGCTCCTGACCGCTCGATGCTTGAGGATTGGAGTGAGATCGTGCCCGAACAGCCCGAGCTCGACGCCCTGGTGGACTTTCTGCGAGGCGCCCTTGTCGGTGAGACGATCGCCGAGGTCCACCTCGGCGAGATCAGCGCGCTGAAGTCGGCGCAGCTTCCCCTCGACTCCCTGCTCGGAGCACGGGTGGGATCGGTGACGAGGATCGGCAAGTTCCTCGACCTCGAGATCGGCGATGCGCATCTCATCGTCCATTTCGCGCTCATGGGGTGGCTGCGGTGGTACGCCGAGGTCACACGCGGCCCCGTGCGCATGGGCAAGGGTCCGCTCGCGCTGCGGGTCGCCCTGAAGTCCGGGGCGGGCTTCGACCTCACGGAGCAGGGGACGAAGAAGAGCCTGGCCATCCATCTCGTCCCCTCCCGCGACCAGGTGCCGCGGATCGCTGAGCTGGGCACTGATGTGACCGAACTGAGCGAGGCGGAGTTCACGACGATCCTGGCCGGCACCTCCGCCAGGATCAAGACCGTGCTGCGCGACCAGTCGCTCATCACCGGGATCGGCAACCGCTGGTCGGATGAGATCCTCCACGCCGCGAAGCTCTCCCCGTTCGCGACAGCGTCGACGATCGCCGATCCGCACGCCCTGTTCGAGGCGCTGCGGATGGTGCTCGACCGGGCAAGGACAGGGTTGAGCGGCCTGCCGCCGGGGCGGATCAAAGCTGCGGAGAAGAAGCTGTCCACCGTCCACGGGAACGCGGGCGCCTCCTGTCCCGTGTGCGGAGCGACCATCGCCGAGGTGGTGTTCGCCGACCGCTCGTTCCAGTACTGCCCTGGGTGCCAGACCGGCGGGAAGCGATTGAGTGACCGGCGGATGGACCGCCTCCTCAAGTAGGGGCGCCGCCGTCGCTAGACTTGCCGCAGGGAACCGCGCCGACGCGAAGGAGAGCGAATCGATGAAGAGACGACTGCCCGACTGGTCGGAACTGGCCCCATTGATGAAGTTCGGTCCTCCTCGCCTCGATCGGGTCGCGGCCCGTCTCGAATCCGCGGCCGACGTCTGGGACTTGCGGCGGATCGCCAAACGAGTCACCCCGGCGGCCCCCTTCGACTACGTCGACGGGGGAGCGCTCGCCGAACACACCCTGCGCAACAACAGGGAGGCGTTCGCCGATGTCGAACTCCTGCCGCGCATCCTGCACGGCGTCGACTCCGTCGACACCTCCACCGACATCGCCGGCGGGCGGGCCCTCCTGCCCTTCGGCATCGCTCCGACCGGATACACGCGGCTCATGCACGCCGAAGGGGAGATCGGAGGTGTGGGCGCAGCGACCCAGGCAGGAATCCCCTTCACCCTGTCGACGATGGGCACCCGCTCGCTGGAAGAGGTCGCGCAGGCCTCACCGAACTCGAACCGCTGGTTCCAGCTCTACCTGTGGAAGAACCGCGACCGCAGCCTCGACCTCCTCCGCCGCGCCGAGGCCAGCGGATACGAGACTCTGCTCGTCACCGTCGACACTCCGATCACCGGTCTGCGCCTGCGCGATGCCCGCAACGGTTTGGCCATTCCTCCCAAGCTGACTCTGGGCACCATCCTCGACGCCTCCTACCGGCCCGGCTGGTGGTTCAACTTCCTCACCACCGACCCGCCGAAGTACGCGAGCCTGTCGAACACCTCGACGACCTTGGCGGAGCTGACGCAGTCGATGTTCGACCCGACCCTCGACTTCGACGACCTCAGGTGGATCCGCGAGCAGTGGTCGGGGAAGCTGTTCGTCAAAGGCGTCCTCACCGCCGAAGATGCCAGGCATTCGGTCTCGGTCGGTGCCGACGGACTCGTCGTGTCCAATCACGGCGGACGACAGCTCGACCGGGCACCCACCTCGTTGGCGGCTCTGTCCGAAGTGCGGGCGGCGGTCGGGCAGGACATGGAGATCATCCTCGACTCGGGGATCATGTCCGGCTCCGACGTCGTCACCGCGCTGTGTGCGGGCGCTGACTTCGTCCTCGTCGGCCGCGCCTATCTCTACGGCCTCATGGCCGGAGGGCAGCGCGGAGTCGAGCGCGTCATCGAACTCCTGTCGGCGGAGATCCGCACCGCCATGGGGCTGATGGGCGCGGCGACGATCGCCGACCTCGGGCCCCATCTCGTGCGCGGGCTCCCGGTCCCGCCTCCATCCGGGATTCCGTCCGCACCTCACCCGGCTGTGCGGCCGGTGAACGGGCCCCGCCCGTGACACTCCTCACTGCCTGATTCCCGGCCGGGGCCTCGGTCGTCGGCGTGTGGTAGGAATATCCAGGATATTCACACGCCACACGGGCGCACGCCGCCGGAACCGAGACTCAGAGGATCGACAATGAACGACACAGCCACCTCGGTGACGGGCGAGCGCGAACTCAGACGGGGACTGCGGGCGCGCCACCTCCAGATGATCGCGATCGGTGGGGCGATCGGCACCGGGCTGTTCCTCGGTTCCGGCGGCACGATCTCTCAGGCCGGGCCGGGCGGGGCCCTGCTCGCCTATGCCGCCATCGGGATCATGGTCCTCTTCGTCATGCAGTCGCTCGGCGAGCTGTCCACCCATCTGCCGGTCGCCGGCTCATTCCACACCTACGGTTCGAAGTACGTCAGCCCGTCCTTCGGATTCGCGATGGGCTGGAACTACTGGTTCAACTGGGCGATCACCCTCGCCGCGGAACTCGTCGCCGCCGGGGTCATCATGTCCTTCTGGCTGCCCGACGTCCCGTCGTGGGTGTGGGCTGCGCTCTTCCTCGCCCTGCTCACCGGGCTCAACTTCCTCTCCGCGCGGGCCTTCGGCGAAGGTGAGTTCTGGTTCGCGCTCATCAAGGTCCTCGCCGTGCTCGCGTTCCTCGTCCTCGGCGTCCTCATGATCTCCGGGATCATCGGCGGCAGCTCACCGGGGCTGAGCAACTGGACGAACGGCGAGGCTCCCTTCGTCGGCGGGTGGACCTCGATCATCAGCGTGTTCATGATCGCCGGCTTCTCCTTTCAGGGCACCGAACTCGTCGGGGTCACCGCAGGGGAGTCGAACCACCCGCGCCGGGATATGCCCAAGGCCATCCGCACCGTGTTCTGGCGCATCATGCTCTTCTACATCGGCGCCATCGCCGTCGTCGGCTTCCTCCTGCCCTACACGGACCCGTCGCTGCTCACCTCCGCCGACAACGGCGACATCACCGCCTCCCCATTCACCCTCGTGTTCGAGCGCGCGGGGATCGCGGTGGCGGCGAGCGTGATGAACGCCGTCATCCTCACCGCGATCCTCTCCGCCGGGAACTCGGGCCTCTACGCGTCGACGCGCATGCTCTACGCGATGGCCAAGGAGGGCACGGCGCCGAGGCTGTTCGGCCGTCTCAACGAACGCGGAGTTCCGGTCATGGCGCTGCTGGCCACGGCCGTCATCGGCCTCTTCGGCTTCCTCTCCGAGGTGATGGGCGACGGTGGCGCCTACACCTGGCTGATCAACGTCTCAGGTCTGTCCGGCTTCATCGTCTGGGTGGGCATCGCGCTGTGCCACTTCCGCTTCCGGCGCGCCTACCTCGCTCAAGGCGGGAACGTGGCGGACCTGCCCTATCGGGCGCCCCTGTTCCCCATCGGGCCGATCATCGCCCTGGTCATGCTCGTCATCGTCATCGTCGGCCAGAACCTCCAGGCCATCGCGGGCGGTCAGGTCCTCGAAGTGGCCTCGGCATACATCGGCCTGCCCGCGTTCCTGCTGCTGTGGCTGATCCACCGGCTCGTCACCGGTCGACGCTCGGCCGTGGTCGGGCTCGAGGAGATGGACGTCGCCGGCCTCGACGTGCGGCCGCGCGACTGAGGGCGCTCACGCCTCGGCGTGGACCCGGCGCCAGGCCTCGAGGCCGATGTCGATGATCCTGGCATGGCGCACCTGAGCCAATGCGGAGAGCGGGAGCCATTCGGCGCGGTCCGTGGTGCCGTCGATCTCGAGGGTGCCGAGCTCGCCGCCGACGATCCTCGCCTCGTACACGACCCGAACCCCTTTGAAGGGCCGCGCCGTCACCTCTCCGTAGGCGGCATGACGGCGGGTCTCGGTGAAGGTGTGGGTCGTCAGTGGGCGAATGAGCTCGGCGTCGAACCCCGTCTCCTCCCTGACCTCGCGCACGGTGGCCTCTTCGATGCCCTCGTTGAACTCCACGCCTCCGCCGGGCAGGGTCCAGACCGCATGTGAGGCATCGTGGCCCCCGTTGAACCAGCTGAGCAGGATTTCCTGGGCCTCATTGACGATCACCGCATAACCGGCGAGCCGCGTGTCGTATTCGGAGAAGTGCATGACTTCACCCTACCCGCGAGTACTGCCGCGGACCCGAGGCCGCCGCGCCCGCGAGTACTGCCGCGGACCCGACGCACACGCGTGCGTGAGCGCCGGCACGCACCCCTGTTCGCCTCGGCGTGAGAGCGGTACTGTGGAAGTGGTCCGACGGCGATCACAATCTGTGTCAAGGAGGATGGAATGCGAGCAGCGCGCTACTACGATCGAGGCGACATTCGGATCGAGGAGATCGACGCACCAGAGGTGAGACCGGGAACCGTGGCCATCGACGTGGCCTGGTGCGGAATCTGCGGAACCGACCTCCACGAGTACCTCGAGGGACCGATATTCATCCCGCCCGCAGGTCACCCGCATCCCATCTCCGGAGAATCGGCACCTGTGACGCTCGGCCACGAGTTCTCCGGAACAGTCGCCGCCCTCGGCGAGGGCGTGGACGACCTGAACGTCGGAGAGAGCGTCGTCGTCGAACCCTACATCATCGCCGAGGGCGTCGACACCAGCAACGACCAGTCCTACCAGCTCTCGGAGAACATGAACTTCATCGGCCTCGGCGGCGGCGGAGGCGGACTGTCGGAGAGGATCGTCGTCCCCCGCCGCTGGGTGCACCCGGTCGGTGACATCCCTCTCGACCAGGCGGCACTGATCGAACCTCTGTCCGTGGGCCACCACGCCTTCGTCCGGTCGGGTGCCGGCAAGGGGGACGTGGCGATCGTCGGCGGCGCCGGCCCGATCGGTCTGCTCACCTCGGCGGTGCTCAAGGCCGAAGGCCTCACCGTTTACATCTCCGAGCTCTCCGAGGCGCGCAAGGAGATGGCGCGGAGCACTGGGGTCGCCGACGAGGTGCTCGACCCGCGTGAGGGTGACGTCGCCGATCGCGTTCGGGAGCTCACCGGGGGCAGAGGCGCCGATGTCGGCTTCGAGTGCTCATCGGTGCCGGTCGTCCTCGACATGCTCTTCGACGCTGTTCGCCCCGGGGCGACGATCGTCAATGTCTCCATCTGGGGGCACAAGCCGGAGGTGGACATGCCCAAACTCGTCCTCAAGGAGATCGATCTGCGCGGCACCATCGGCTACGCGGGCGACCATCCGGCGACGATCAAGCTGGTGCAGAGCGGCAAGCTCGACCTGGCGCCCTTCATCACCGGTCGCATCTCGCTCGACGGCCTGGTTTCCGAGGGCTTCGATCAACTCATCAACAACAACGAACACCACGTGAAGATCATCGTCGACCCCCACGCGTGAGCGCGGAAGCACGCCGGATCCCCCCCGTTACATTCATTGTCAAGCAGCAGCCGGGGTCTTCGCCTCGTAGAAGACCCCGTGCTTGACCATCGCGAACATGACATTGAGCCGACGCCTGGCCAGACACATCACAGCAGCATTATGACGCTT
>NZ_JAPSIB010000023.1 GCF_031179145.1 Brevibacterium sp. | reverse complement strand
GATCTGTGGTACTCATGCCCCTTCTCGGCGCTCGGCGGGCAGTCCGAGGCGGCGGGCTCGCCCCCGTCCTGTGACCGAGTTCACCTATTTTGTTACCTGTGCGTATGATGTGAAGTGGATCTCTCCGTCCTCATCACCCACAACATGGGAGTCGTCGCGGACCTCGCCGATCGGGTGGCGGTGATGTACCGCGGCGACCTCGTCGAGGTGTCGCCGGTGAAGCAGCTGTTCACCGACCCTCAGGAGCAGTACACGCGTGACCTCCTCGCGGCTGTGCCCAGGCTGGGCTCGACGGTGTCGGGAAGCCGGAAGGAGGCCCGGGCCGAAGTCCGCACCGCCTCGGCGGAAGGTCGCGCCCCGGACGGGACCGCCTCGGCGGGGGAGGTGACTGCGAACGGGACCGCCTCGGCGGGGGAGGGACGCACGGACACAAGAGCACCGGTCGTTGTCGCACGCGACGTCGACATCGTCTACCCCGGCGGATTCGGCCGCTCGGACTTCCACGCAGTGAAGTCCGTGAGCTTCGACATCCGAGCAGGTGAGGTCTACGGCCTCGTCGGGGAATCGGGGTCGGGCAAGACCACGATCGGTCGGGCCATCGCCGGTCTGACCAGGGCGAGCGGAGGTTCGCTGCGGGTCCTCGACCATGAGATGGTGGGGTTCCGGGAGCGCGGGTTCTCCGCGGTCCGGCGCAGGATCGGCTTCGTGTTCCAGGACCCGGCGGCCTCGTTCAACCCGCACCTGACGATCGGGGAGTGCGTCGCCGAGCCTTTCGTGATCCACCGGAAGGAGATGGGCCCCGCGGATCGACGGGCCAAGGTCTTCGATCTGCTCGACTCCGTCCAGCTGCCGGCCGAGTATGCGGCGCGATACCCGCACGAGCTCTCGGGTGGGCAGCGGCAACGGGCCTCGCTGGCGCGGGCGCTCGCACTCGACCCGGAGATGCTCATCGCCGACGAGCCGACCTCCGCTCTCGACGTCTCCGTGCAGGCGAAGGTGCTCGAGCTGTTCGTCGAGCTGCAGAACCGGTTCGACTTCGCGGCGCTCTTCATCAGCCACGACCTCGCGGTCGTCGACATGCTCGCGGACCGCATCGGAGTGCTCTACCACGGGGAACTCCTCGAGGAGGGAACAGGTGAGCAGGTGCTCGGATCTCCGCGCCGTGATTACACGAAGCGGCTCATCGCCTCCCTGCCGGTCCCGGATCCGGTCGAGCAGGCCCAGCGTCGTGAACTGGCCCGAGCGCTGCGCGAGCCCGAGGTCTGACTGCGGTCCGCAGCTCCGTGCGGTCGACTCCCGGTTCGGTTCTGAGGGCAGGTCCGCAACTGCGGGACCGGGCACGGGTCGGGTCCGCGGAGGGGTGAGCCTGCTACTGGGGGTCGGAGATGAAGTCGAGGATCCCGGCTTGGCTGATGGGGAGCTCGAGCAGGCGGTCGAGCTCCTCGGGGTCGGGTTCCACTCCGACGATGCGCAGGGCATAGAGGGTGAAGTCGCGTTCGATCTGCTCGGGGGTCAGCTCGCCGGTCGGGCGGTACCAGATCGAGAGCGAGTTGCAGATCGACAGGACTGCGCGCGTGGCGAGCTGGGGGTCGTCGACCGTGAACCTGCCGGCGTCGACGCCTGCGGCGATGACATCGCCGAGAACGGCACGTGCCTGGCGCTGCAGCGTCTTGACCGCAGCTGCGTTCTCGCCCTCGAGGCGCTCGGTGTCGCGCAGCAGCACGGTCGACACCGAGACGTTCTCGATCCGATAGCGGACGAGGTAGCGCACCGATGCGGCGAATCGATCGAGGACGTCATCGCCCGCCTCGGAGATCACGGTCTGCCCGTGCTCGATGTACCAGGAGTAAGCGGTGTGGACGAGCTCGTACAGGGCGTCCTGCTTGGACGGGAAGTAGTAGTAGAGCGCGGACAGGCTCAGGCCCGCGGCTTGGGCGATGTCGCGGATGGAGGCGCCGTCGAAGCCCTTGGTGGCGAACGTGTCGCGCGCCGAGCGGAGGATGTTGTTGCGGCCGTTTGTTGAACGCACGGTGCCGGTTCTCCTTGGGCTGGGTATCGAACAATCACTCACTTGCCAGTCGACAATACAACAAGTCCCCAGCGCGGTGGGCCGGAATGTCGCGGAAAGCCTCGGCTGGTCCCGCCTGCCGGTCCCGTCGATGCGGTGCCGGTCGAGTGCCGTCCACTCCCTCCCGCCGAGACTGAGTGCCCCAACTCACTTCTGGCGAGCGGAATAGTTGATCCTTCAATCAGGTTGGATTCGATGCGGGCGACCGGCGCTGTGCGCCGACGCCAGCGAGCCCACTTCAGCAGCACTCGACGAACAGAGGACGACTATGCTCAACATCGCCATCATCCCCGGAACCTCCCGCCCTCAGGCGCTCAACCCCCAGATCGTTGCCTGGGTCGCTGAGCAGCTGACCGGCCGCGAGGACGTGCGCGCCGAGGTCGTCGACTTCGGCGACTTCGACCTCCCCCTGCTCGACGAGGTGATCCCTGCCGGTGCCAGGATGTACCAGAACGACCACACCAAGGGGTGGGGTGCCAAGCTCGACGAGTTCGATGCCTTCATCTTCGTCACCCCCGAGTACAACCATTCGATCTCCGGGTCGCTGAAGAATGCCCTCGACTTCGTCGCGAGCGAGTTCAACCACAAGGTCGCCGGCATCGTCAACTACGGCGCTGACAAGGGCGTGCGCGCCGCCGAGCACCTGCGTCACATCCTCGCCAACTACAAGCTCGCCGTCGTCCGCGACCAGGCTTCCTTCAGCATCTTCACCGACGTCACCGACGGTCAGTTCACCCCCACTGAGGTGTCCGCTGCTCCGTTCGCGTCGATGATCTCCGACATCGTCGCCTGGGGCGAGGCGCTGAAGTCGGTGCGCGAGGGCACAGCCGAGGACGAAGCAGCCGCCTGACCGTCCCCGATCGCCGAAAGTGCAGTGATCGATCGAAGGTGCACCTCGTGCGGAGCGCCCGCTCCGCGAAACATTGCACTTTCGTGCGATCCGCGCTCCCTGGGTGACCCGGACCACTTCCGTGCTTTAGAGTCTGAGTGAAAGAACGATCACTCAGTCTCGACCCAAGGACACTCATGGATCTCAACAACGTTGTCGCCCTGGTCACCGGCGGCGCCTCCGGCCTCGGCCGGGCCACCACCGAACGCCTGCTGGCCTCCGGCGCGCAGGTCGTCATGGTCGATCTCAACGCCGAGGTGGGTGAGCAGGTCTCGTCCGAACTCGGGGACGACGCCCACTTCGTCGCCGCCGATGTCATGGACGAGGAGCAGGTCCAGGCCGCTGTCGACACGGCGACCGGCCTCGGCGATCTGCGGGTCGTCGTCAACTGCGCAGGCGTTGCGACTCCCGGCAAGCTTGTGTCCAAGCGTGGCCCGCTGCCCCTGGACGCGTTCTCCAAGGTCGTCGGCATCAACCTCATCGGCACGATCAACGTCTGCCGCCTCGCCGCTGCCGCGATGCAGCAGCAGGACGCGCAAGGCGAGGAGCGCGGCGTCATCATCAACACCGCCTCCGTCGCCGCCTTCGACGGGCAGATCGGGCAGATCGCCTACTCCGCGTCGAAGGGCGCGGTGGCCGCGGTGACCCTGCCGATGGCGCGGGAACTCGCGTCCACGCAGATTCGCGTGATGACGATCGCGCCGGGAATCTTCGAGACCCCGATGATGGCCGGACTGCCCGCCGAGGCGCAGGAGTCCCTGGGTAGGTCCGTGCCGCACCCGGCCCGGCTGGGCAAGCCCGCCGAATACGCTCAGCTCGTCGAATCGATCATCGCCAACCCGATGCTCAACGGCGAGACGATCCGCCTCGACGGCGCGATCCGCATGCAGCCGAAATGATCTGAGCTCACACGGTGAACCTCACCCCGGCGAATTCCTTGCGCCACGCGGAGACTTCGGTCGCGATCGCGCGCAGGGCCGCCTCGGCGGGGTCAGCCCCTCCGGCCTCCAGCGCCCGGGCGATCAGCGACGCCAAGCGCGGCATGTTGTTTACGCTCATGCCCCGGCGCACGATCTCCGGGGTGCCGATGCGGATGCCGTTCTGATCACCGGGGACCTCGGGGACCGGCAGGCCGATTCCTGAGGTGAGGAAGCCGGCCTTCTCGAGCGTGCGGGCGGCTGTCGTGCCACCGCCGTAGGGGGAGGCGAGGAGACCGAACTGATGGGAGTCGGTGAAGCCGCGCGCGCATTCGTACGGCTGGACCCCCAGGCCGGCCAGTTCTGCCGCCAGCGCCTGGGCACACGCGCGCATCTGGGCGGCATAGTCCTCGCCGCAGGCGATCCAGTCCGCCAGCGTCACCCCGAGTGCGGCGACGGCGGCGACGTCGAAGTTCGCGGTCAACCCGGGGAAGGCGATGCGGTCGATGCGCTCGGACAGTCCGGGATCGTTGCTCAGCAGCAGTCCGCGTGAGGGACCGCCGAGGCTCTTGTACGTGCTCATCGACATCAGGTGGGCGCCCTCGTCGAGGGGGTTGGCCCACTGCTTCCCGGCGATCATCCCGCAGACGTGTGCGGCGTCGAACAGCAGGTGAGCGTCCACCTCATCGGCGATCTCCCGCACCGCGGCCACCGGATGCTCGAACAGGTTGAGTGATCCGCCGATCGTGATCAGCCGGGGCCTGACCTCGCGGGCCAGGTCTGCCAGGGCGTCGAGGTCGTAACTGTAGGCGCTCGCGTCGACCGGGGCACCGACCGTCCGCAGACCGTAGAGACCCGCAGCCCCTTCCGCGTGATGGGTGACGTGCCCGCCGATCGCGGCCGGAGAGGCGATGATCGTGTCACCGGGCACGCACGTGGCCATGAACGCATAGAGGTTCGCCATCGCACCACTGGGCACGCGCACCTCGGCGAAGGAGGCGTGGAAGAGTCGCGCGGCCAGCTCCGCCGTGATGACCTCGACCTGCTCGATGTGTTCGAGCCCCATCTCATACTTGTCACCGGCGTAGCCGAGTGAGGTGCGAGGCCCTGCGCCACTGGACAGGAGTGCAGCGGCCCGCGGATTGAGGACGTTCGAGGCGGGATTGAGGTTGAAGGCCTCCTCATCGTGGAGTGCATCGGAGGCCGCGATGAGTCCCTCGATGCGGTCGACGACCTCGGCCATCGGTACCCCCGGCGGCTGCGCCGCACCCTCGCCGAGGTGGGTGTGCGCGATCTCCTCGATGCGCGCTCGGCTGCCGGCCGGGACCCAGGGCTGGGGTGACTGGTGCATTCGTGACTCCTTCGTCGAGGTGGTGCAGGCGCTGCCGGACAACGACCGATCGGGTCGGTCGCCCGACTAGATCATCCTGACTCGATCATAGGGAGCCGGGAGTCGGAAGCCGGCGTTCGAAGCGCAAGAGTGCGTACACGGAATCGCTGAAGGACTTCGTACGATATCGGGTGAGTGCGTCGAACCGTTCGGTGGTCGAGGTGAGCGGCTATGGGCGCGGCAAGGCCGGAGTGTCGGGGCCATCCGGGCTGTCCGAGTCGTCACGGTTATCCGGGCCGTCGGGGTCGTTGGGGCCGTCGGGGTCGTGGGAGCCGTCACAGGCGTCGGAGTCTGAGGTGCCGAGAAGCCGCTCGATGAGTTCGTCCGGGGTGATTCCGGCGGCGCCCGCAGCGGAATTGATGCGGTCCATCGAGGCCTGCGACAGTCCGCCCTCCTGTGATTGCGCGGGAGAGCTCGGCGATAGCCCGCCCTGCGACAGCCCGCCCTGCGACAGCTCGCCCTGCGACTGCCCGCCCTGCTGTGATTGCGCGGGAGAGCTCGGCGAGGGCGGGCCCATCGCCTCCGGTCCTGGCTGGGCCGATTGACGCAGCAGCAGGGAGGACACCGGGACGACGACGATGCCCAGTGCGGCGAGGATCCAGACGATTCCGACGAGTCGCACGAACCAATCCGTAGCGGAGGCCTCTTCCACCCAGACCATGATGAGCGTCACGATGGTGCCGAGGGCGACCAGCGCGAGGGTGATGGCGAGTGCGATCTGCACCAGTAATGATCTGTGCCGCACCAGCAGCAGGATGAGGGACGAAACGGCCCCCGTTGCGGTGAGTATCGATGCTGTGGGAAGCCATTCCCAGCCGATGCTCTCGAAGATGACGTCGTACCAGACGAGTGCGAGCAGGAGGACCAGGGCGCAGACCGAAACGGAGACCGTGAGGATCCCGAACCATTGCACGGGTCTGCCGACCAGCATTGCCCCGCAGAACACGGCGATGCTGATGACACCAGTGATCACTGTCGTGGCGAGCACCTGGCCGGCGGTCTCCGACCACACGTCTGAAAGCAGCACGATGATTCCGCCGACAGCGGCCACACTGAACGACACGATCATCGTCACCACGATCGCGCGTTTGAGTCGTCGTGCGAAGAATGCGTGGGAGACGGTGTCCATGGGGAGTCAGTCCTTTGTCACGGTGACCGGAGGATGATTCAGTCTCTCATCATCCCCGCGTGAACGGCCCTCCGAGTTCCTTGATGATCGTCTCGGCCGACCCTTCCTTCGCACGCCGGTATCCGGTGCCGGCCCACAGGTGGAGTGCCTGCGGATCCTCGGACTTCTTGGCCTCCGCACGGAACTCCTTCGTCAGGTGGTGAACCGCCGGGTAGGCGTCGACGGCAAGGCCGTCGAACCTGCGGATGAAGTCGTTGGCGAGTGCCCGTGCCGGTCGGCCGGTGAATGCGCGGGTCAGTCTGGTCTCCGCGAATGCGTTGTCCTGGAGGGCCCGGCGATGGATCGCCGAGGTGCCCGCTTCGTCGGACAGGAGCAGCAGCGTCCCGATGACGACGGCGCTCGCCCCCGCCTCCAGCAGCTCCTCGACCGCCTCCGCACTGTCGACCCCGCCGCCGGCGGCGACGGGGAGATCCACCTCGGCGAGGATCTCACGGACCAGATCGACGGTGGCCCGGTCCTCGATCTGCCGCGTCGGATCTGCGGTTCCGGTGTGTCCTCCGGCCCGTGGACCCTGGACGATGAGGGCGTCGACGCCGCGCTCGCGGGCGGTGTCTGCCTCCGCGGCGGTCGTCACCGTGGCCGCGACCTGGGTGCCGACGGAATGGAGACGGTCGATCACCTCGGCGGTGGGAAGGTTGAACGTCGTCGAGACCAGCGGAACGGGATGGGTGATGAGGAGGTTGATCTTCTCTGCGTAGTGATCGTCGTCGTTGACGGGCTCAGGGTCGAGGGTGATGCCGCGTTCGGCGGCGAAGGGCTCGAGAGTGGCGACGAACGCGTCGAAGGCCGCGCGATCAAGAGGCACCGGATTCGGGGCGAAGAGATTGACGCCGAAGTTGTCGGTCGTCTCGCGCATCCGGTCGACCTGAGCGGCGAGTGCTTCGGCGGTGAGGTAGCCGCCGGCGACGAAGGGGAAGCCGCCGGCGCGGGCGACGGCCGCAGTGAGTTCCGGGGTTGTCGTGCCCCCGGCCATGGGTGCGCCGATGATCGGCAGGTCGGTTGTCACGAAGGCGATCGTGGACATGGTCGGTGCTCCTCGCTGTGGGTCCTGCCGCCATTGTCGCACTTGGGTCTCTCGCGCCTGAGTCCCTACCCGAGGTGACAGGACACGGTCGAGAACCTGACCCAGGGCGCCTCGTGAAGATGCCTGGCGACTGCACAAGTCGAAACATGACGAGCCGTGACATTCCGGGTCAGAGATGCCTCCCCTGGGCAGGACCCCGGTCCAGACTGGTGGTACTTCGGCAGCGATGTCGGAGAGCCCAGTGAGAAAGGACCCGCCGTGAGCTACCGCGTGCCGCCGAGTGAGCAGGTGTCGACGACGACTGCCGCTGACTCGCACCCCACCCCGACCGGAATCTCGACGCGCTCAATCCATGCCGGCGCTCGCCCCGAGGCACACACCGGGTCGGTCGTCGCTCCGATCTTCCAGACGTCGACTTTTCAGATGGACACTCCCGGAGAGACCCGCGCCGGTTTCGACTACGCGCGCACGGGCACCCCGAACCGCAGCGACCTCGAAGAGGTGCTGTGCGAACTGGAAGGCGCGACGTTCGCGGCGGCCGTGAACTCGGGAACTTCCGCCGAGGCCGCGGTCTTCTCCGCACTGCTCGGCCCGGGCGACGAGATCATCATCCCGCGCGACATCTACGGCGGCACCTACCGACTGCTCGTCAACGAGTACCAGCGCTGGGGCGTGACGATCCGCACCGTCGATCTCACGAACACGGCAGAGCTGGCCGCGGCGATCACCGACAAGACCGCGATCGTCTGGGTCGAGACCCCGAGCAACCCGGGCCTCGACATCATCGACATCGAGGAAGCTGCCCGGCTGGCCCACGCCGCGAACGCCATCCTCGCCGTCGACTCCACCTTCGCCACGCCGTTTCTGCAGCGCCCGATCGAACTCGGGGCCGATGTCGTCATCCACTCGACGACGAAGTTCATCAACGGCCACTCCGATGTCATCGGGGGTGCCGTGCTGGCCGGAGACGGCTCCACCTGCCCCCGCGCCGCCGAGGTGATCGACCGTCTGAGTGAGCACCTGGCCTCCGTCGGGCTGGGGATCTCCCCGTTCGACGCCTGGCTGACTCGGCGCGGGATCAAGACCCTGCCGCTGCGGATGGCCAAGCACTGCGAGAACGCCCAGATCGTTGCCGAATGGCTGGAGAGCCGTCCCGAGATCGCCGAGGTGTACTACCCGGGCTTGCCGTCCCACCCGGGTCATTCGATCGCGAAGAGGCAGATGAGCGGATTCGGCGGTGTCGTCTCCTTCTGCACGGACACCGAGGCCAGGGCCCTGTCGCTGGTCTCCGGCACGGAGCTGATCACCCTGGCCGAATCGCTCGGGGGAGTCGAGTCCCTCATCGACCACCCGGCCACGATGACCCACCTGTCCGTGGCGGACTGCGAGCTGAGCATCTCGCCGCGGTTCATCCGCCTGTCGCTCGGCATCGAGGACATCGATGACATCCTCGCTGACCTCGAGGCCGCATTCGCCAAGTCCGCCGAGGCGGGGCGTGCCGAGCCGGCGCCGAGCGAGGCGGGATCCGCTGCGGCGACCGCTGAGGCGACGACTGCTGAGGCGGCGACTGCCGAGGCGACGACTGCCGAGGCGGCTCCAGGCGAGTCTGCTCTCAGCGTGAAGGCTGATGCCCTGACCGGCGCCTGACGTTCAGACACGCTGCCTTGTGCCTGAATCAGGCACGAAGGCCTCCTGGCGACACAGGAATTCAACCCCTTAACCTGGGCTGACCAGGTTAAGGGGTGATTTCCCGGACATTGGAAGCCGCGGTAGGGCCTATCGGGCCAAGGTCGATGGCCACGATGCTGTGCCGATCGATTTGCTGAGTTCGCGGCTCGAGCGAACTCAGCCGACTTCGGCATCCCGGCGGATTTCTCGGGCCAGGGCGTCGGCCAGGTGACGGGTGGGTCCGTTCGGTTCCTTGTCGGCCGGCCAGGCCAGACCGATCTCCTGTATGAGATCCTCATGCTGGATGCGTACATAGGGCACCTCGGCATATTCGGACCGAGTGGCCATGGAGTCCGGGACGAACGTCACGCCGACGCCCGCGACCGCCAGATCGATCATCGGCACCACACTGTTGACATTCATCACCCGCCGAAGTCTGACACCCAGCTTGGTGAGGAAATCTCGGGTGACCGCGCCGAGGTTGTGCTCGGGGTGCATGAGTATGAGCCGCTCGGTCTGCAGAAAGGCCCTCAGCTGCATTGCAGGAACCACGGCACCTCGTTCTTGTCCTGCAAGCAGAGTTTCGACAGACTTGCCTGCCAACAGCACCTGTTCGTCAATGATCTTGTCGAAATGCACCCCGATCCCTGCTTGGCCCGTGTACATCACGGCCAGATCGAGCTTCTTTGCCCGCACCCCACTGAGAAGGTCGGAGTTGGAGAGCCCGTAGAGATTGAGGCTCAATCCTGGCCAGACTTCGAGGATTTCCGGCATCACCTGAGGAATCAGCGTCAGGGTCCGCCACCCTGTGGCACCCAGGCGAACAGTTTCACCGCTCAGCTGCCCCATACCTCTGAGGTCAGCCTCCATTGAGGATCGCAGCTTCTCTGCCGCAAGCAGGTAGTCGCTGTAGCGATGTCCCTCGGCAGTGAGAACGAGCGGCTGAGCGGAGCGATCGATCAAAGTGACTCCCACGGTCGCCTCAAGCCGGGCGATGTATCTGCTCAGTGCAGGCTGGCTGATGAACAAGGCGTCTGCCGCCCGAGTCAGGTTCCCGTGCTCGACGATGGTCTGCAGATATCTCAGCGCGTCACTCATCTCCGGAACCTCGTATCCACCATCGCATAACCACCATGTTATGCGGTGGTGGCTGTTTTTGCATTGGACGAGGGTAATGCGGCTCACATAACGTCATAACTCGAGCCCCCTGAGGACCACGAAGATTCGGAGCTGATCGCCATGCCGGAATCGGCATCATCCTCGCCGCATTCTCCGAGTCACAGCACTAAGCACTTGACAGAACCGCACTTCCACGAAAGAGGAAAACCATGGGATCAGCAGGCAACCGCGTCAAGGACATCACAATTCCGACACCGAAGGAGGAGACTCTGCGCCGTCTGGCTGCAGCGCCCGTCGCCAATGTCGGCGACGCCATGCAGCGTCTGTACTCGCTGGATGGCGATCTTGTTCCGCTCAACGACCACCGACTCTGCGGTCCGGCAGTGACCGTCAAGGTTCCGACGGGCGACAATCTGCTCATCCATGTCGCCATGGACACCATGACAGCAGGTCAGGTCCTCGTCGTCTCCGCTGAAGGCAGCAGCAGGCGCGCCGTGATCGGTGAGCTCATGCTGCAGTATCTGGCGACCAAGAACATCGGCGGTGTCGTCATCGATGGGTATGTCCGCGACCTCGACTACATCAGCTCCGCGTGCCCGTTCCCGGTCTTCGCGCGAGGCACCAACCCGAATGGGCCGTACAAGCATGGCCCCGGAGAGATCAACTACCCCATCTCCTGCGGGGGAGTCGTCGTCAACCCGGGCGACATCGTCATCGGCGACGCTGACGGACTGGCAGTCGTCCCGGCCGATGACGCCGATGACATCGCCGTCGAAGTTGACGGAGTCATGGACAAAGAAGCCACGATCATCGAATCCATCACCGCCACCGGCGAATTCAATCGCCCATGGGTGGCCGAACAGATGAGCCGCATCGGCGCAGTTCACATCTGAAGCACACACGAGTCTCACCTAACGAAGGACAATCATGAAGCACACACGACTAGCCACAGCCATCTCCGGAATCTCAGTTCTGGGCCTCACGCTCACTGCCTGCGGGTCGGGCGAACCCGAGAGTGCCGGTGCGTTTCCCTCCGAGCCCATTCAGGTCATCGTCGGCTTCGCAGCCGGCGGCGGCACTGACCTCGGTGCTCGCCAACTCATGCCCCTGGTCGAGAAGGAACTCGGTGACGGTGCGGAGATCCAGGTAGTCAATGAACCGGGAGCCGGAGGGTGGGTGGCCTGGGAACATGTGCTCAGCGAAGATCCAGATGGATACACGTTGACCTATATGAACACCCCGAACTTGCAATCCGGATACATCAACCCCGAGCTCGGGAGAGAGAAGTCGATCGACGACTTCACATTCCTGGCCAATCAGGTGACCGATCCCGGTGCCATCTCGATCCGCAATGACGAAGACCGCTTCACCGACCTCAAGTCGCTGATCGAGTATGCCAAGACCCACGAGCTGACGACGACGTCCACCGGTGTGGGCAGTGACGATCACATCTCGGCTCTGCAGCTGAACAAGGAACTCGGCACCAAGTTCAAGATCGTCCATACCGAGGGCGCGTCCGAAGGCATGTCCTCCTTCCTCGGCGGCCACGTCGATGTCCTCTTCAACAATGTGGGCGAGGCCTTCCAACCCAATGACCAGGGAGAGCTGAAAACCGTAGGAGTGCTGGCCGAGGAGCGTTCGGAGTTCCTGCCTGACGTGCCCACGGTCGAGGAATCCGGCTTCGGACCGGTCCATGGCAGCTCATCTCGTGGTGTCGGGGCCCCTGCCGGCATGCCGGACGATATCAAGACGAAGCTGTCTGACGCATTCCGGGCGGCCATCGAATCAGAAGAGCACAAGAAAGTGATGGACGAGCAGGGCTTGGCCATCAACTACCAGGGACCCGACGACTACAAGAACCTCATGCTCGAAGAGGACAAGAAGATCGAAGGACTGAAAGACCTGCTGGGATGGAGCTGACATCATGCAGAACAGAATCAGCTATATCGGACTAGCCGGGTTCCTGGCCGGAGTTGTGATGTTCGTCAGCATCTCAGACCTTCCTGAACTGTCCGCACTGTTCCCGAAGAGCGTCGCCTGGGCACTCATCGTCATCGGCGTCATCGAAATCATTCGCAACTACGTTGTCGGAACCAGAGATGCCAGGAGAGCCGCTCAAGCTTCCAGGTCCGCTGATCCGGCGCAGGCACCTGCCGACGAAGAAACTGAATCCGGTGCCGGCGGACAGGTCAGGCCCGTGCTCATCTTCGCTGGGGCCACCATCGCCTATGTCGCGCTCATCCCTGTTGTCGGGTTCTATGTGATGACGATCCTCTTCATGATCGGGCTCATGCTTGCACTCGGGGTTCGGAAGATCATCCTCTGTCTGGGCGTGCCGATCGTCATCACCGCCATCGTCTACCTGACCTTCACCTTGCAGCTGAATGTTCCACTGCCCGAAGGAGTTCTGCTGTGATCGCGTGCATAACAATCGGAGGAGGGGGTGTTCCCGATGTTCATTGATGTCATCGGCGAAGTGTTTCAGCTCGCCAGTCTGCTCTCGATCCTGTTGGGCACAGTCATCGGCGTCGTCATCGGGGCACTGCCCGGCCTCTCGGCAACTATGGCCATCGCCCTGCTCATTCCGGTCACGTTCCTCATGGATCCCATCCCGGGACTCATCCTGCTCGTCACGGTCTACACTGCCGGCGTATATGGAGGTACGATCTCCGCAATCCTCCTCTACACTCCGGGCACTCCGGCCAATGCGGCGACGAGCCTCGACGGCTATCCACTCACCCGGCAGGGTCTGGGCTATCGTGCCATCATCATCGCCACCGTCTCATCGATGGCCGGAGGAATACTCAGTGCGATCGCGCTGATTCTCTTCGCCCCGCTGCTGGCCAGGATCTCCTTGGTCTTCGGTCCGCAGGAGTATTTCTGGGTCGCGCTCTTCGGGCTCACTGTCATCGGCGGTCTGGCCGGGACCTCCCTGCTCAAGGGCATCATCGCCGCGCTGCTCGGCCTCGGGCTGAGCTTTGTCGGCATTGACAATATGGTCGGCACCCAACGCCTCACGTTCGAGGTCCAGGGCCTGCAGTCCGGTGTGCAGATGATTCCGGCCATGATCGGCCTCTTCGCAGTCGCACAGCTCATCGTCCTGCTGCGCACTCCCGCCGACAGCGGCAAGGAGATCCCGAAACAGGAAACCAGTCTGCGCAAGTCCAACCTCAGCTTCAAAGAATGGATGCGCATCACCCCGACCATCATCAAGTCAGGCTTCATCGGCACCGGAGTCGGCATCCTGCCCGGCGCCGGTGGTGACATCGCCTCATGGATCTCCTACAACGAGGCGAAACGGGCGAGCAAGACCCCGGAGAAATTCGGGACCGGCCACTACCCAGCGATCGCAGCACCGGAATCCGCCAACAATGCCGTGGTCGGCGGTGCGCTCATTCCCACCCTGACACTGGGCATCCCAGGCAGCACGGCTACGGCGATACTCCTCGGCGGACTGATCATGAAGGGGCTGGTCCCCGGACACGAGCTGTTCACCAAAGATGCCGTGGAGACCTACTCGATCATCGTCGGATTCATCATCGGCACACTCCTCATGGGAGTCGTCGGACTGGCGATCGCTCGCTACGTCGTCAAGGTCGCCGATGCCCCGGTCGGAGTCCTTGTCGCGGTGATCATCGCATTGTCCGTGCTCGGTGCCTTCGCAATCCGCAACTCGATGTTCGACGTCGTCATGATGCTCGTCTTCGGCCTCGTCGGTTACGGTCTGCGCGTCCTCAACATCAGTGCCGCCCCGGTGATCCTCGGACTCATACTCGGCCCGATCGCCGAACGAGGGTTTCGCCAGACCATGACCATCGTGGGAGACGACAATATCTGGTTGTCGTTCCTCACTCGGCCGATCTCCGTCGTCCTCATCATCATGATCGTCCTCACCTTGGTGTGGCCGATGATCGCCAAGGCGATGAAGCGGACAAAGGCGAAGAAGGCCCCGGCGACGATCGCCTGAGCGCAGCAGCTCCATCATTCACGAAAGCAGAAGAATATGACAACTGTAGGAATCCTCGGCGCAGGCATGGTCGGCAGCGCGTGGCTGCGGGGCATCCCGTGGGACACCCTCGACATGACGCCGACAGTCTTCGAACCAGCGGATATCGATGTCTCGCCCTTCAGTCAGGCATCGGAGGCCAGCGAGCTCGGCGCTTGCGACATCGTCCTGGTGTTCGTCAGCGGTGGAACAGCGGAGACGGCGATTCGCTCGACCTTCGGACCAGACGGAACCGCCGGACCTGCCGAGATCCTCGACTTCTCGTCGAATGGGCCGGAGGGCAAGAGGAGCATTGCCGAATGGTGCACTGCGCACGGCAGCTCTTACGTCGATGTCACCATCCTGGGTGCCATCGCGGCCGGTGGTCTGAGCACACCCTTGGCGATCGCCGGCACCCCGTCCGGAGCCGCACAGCAGCTCATCTCCGCGAGCGGAGCGTCACTGCTCCGAGCGGAGAACAGCGAAGCGGGGGCAGCCGCAAGGCTCAAGCTTGTGCGCTCGATCGTCACCAAGGGCCTGGAGGCGCTGGCCTGCGAAGCCCAGACGATCGCCGCGGAGTACAACCTGGGCGACGACTACCGGAGGATCTTCGGTGACTTCGAAACCGGCAGCTTCACCACCATCATGGACAGCATGGTGAGAACCCACCCGGATCATCGCGAGCGCAGAGGCAGAGAAGTGCGCGAAGTGATCGCCATGGTCAACGCCAGCGGTCGATCGAGCGCACTGCTCGACGCCGTGGCGCAGAACTATGAGCAGGGCGCGTTCCGTCCAGTCTGCTCACACTGATCCGACGCCACTCTCGATCTCCACTCTGCCAACCGGGTGCCGAGCACTGCGTCGCCTCGGCACCCGGTTCCATCTCCAGCAGCACGGGCAGCCGCAGTTCACTTGCCACCCGTTGGCAGATCATTCTCACCCAGGAAGGGCCAATCCATGCCGACCGTCTACATCACAGACCCCATTGCCACCGAGGTGTATGCGGACCTTCGATCCCGATACACCGTTTGCCGGGCCTACGGCCACGACGCCAGGACCTGGGCCGAGGTGGCCCCCGAGGTCGATGCCGTCCTGGTGCGCAGCGAGAACATCACCGCCGCGATGATCGATGCGGCACCGCACTTGAAGGTCATCGCCCGCCACGGAGTCGGCTTTGACAATGTCGATCTCGAGGCCGCCTCGGCGCGGAAGATCTGGGTGACCATCACTCCTGGAGCGAACGCCCCCGCCGTGGCAGAGCACGTCTTCGCCCTCGCGCTCAGCGCAGCGCGGAAGACCGTCGACGGCGCGCGCGCAGTCGCGGCCGGCGAATGGCATTCGGCCAAACCACGGCTGGTGGGGACCCAGCTGTTGGGAAAGACCATCGGAATCGTGGGCTACGGCCGGATCGGGCGTCGGGTCGCCACCATTGCTCGCGGCTTCGGGATGTCGATCGTAGTCACCGATCCCATCCTCAGCGACTCGGACATCACAGACGAGGACGTGCGCCTGACAGCGCTGGATCAACTGCTCGAATCATCCGACGTCGTCACGCTGCACGTCCCGCTCACCGTCGAGACTCGTCACATGATCAATGCCGATTCCCTGAGCAGACTGAAGGACGGATCGATCATCGTCAACACGAGCCGGGGCGGGCTGATCGACGAAGCCGCACTGCAGGACGAGATCGCAGAGGGCCGCCTGTACGCCGGGCTCGATGTCATCGAAGGCGAAGCGGTGAGCATGAATGATCCGCTTCCTCATTCGCGCATCGCCGTCGACCTTCCCGGACTGGTCGTCACACCGCACATCGCCGGGCAGTCTGATCGGTCGATGATCGACGTCGGGAATGCCGCGGCCGCGCAGATCCACGAGGCGCTGTCGGGACGAGAACCGCAGTATGCCGTCAACCGGGAGATGGTCAGTCGTGAGGTGACCTCAGCGGTCTGACCAGGGGAGGCTCTGAGCCCCTCGAAGGTCGCTTGGCAGACCGGGCACAAGTGGACAGACCTCAGGCGGGCGATGTGAGCCTCATCGTCCCTGAGGCTCGTTCCGAAGATCCAGTACCAAGAGTGGAGTTTCATCCGCAGATTCACCGGTCGATCCTCGACCGTCAATGAAGATCAAGAAAGGCAGATATGAGTTCGAAGACTTATGCACAGGCCGCCGCCGATGGAATCTGGCGTTCCGGTGCCGACCTGATCGGGTATGTCCCATCGGTGAGCGTAGCGCCCGTCATCAGCCGACTCATCGAAACTGATGGCGGTGCTGATGGTCGCTCCGAGCACGTCACTCCGCTGTCTCGTGAGGAGGAAGCCGTCGGTGTGCTGGGCGCCCTGCCCCTGGCAGGGAAGTTCGGTGCTGTGGTCATGCAGGACAACGGATTCGGCAACAGCCTCACCGCGCTGACAACGTTCTCCCTGTCCTACCACCTGCCGCTGCTCATCTTCGCCAACACGCGCGGCAGCCTCGGCGAATACAACTCCATGATCCATTCGATCAGCCATCCGGTGCCGCGGATCCTCGAGTCGATCGGATTGCCGGTCCTCGAGCTCGACCGTCGGTCCTCGGTCCAGGACTGGGAAGACACTGTCGCCGAGGCGGGAAACCACGCGAAGATGACCTACCGCCCGGTCGTGGTTCTGGGCTCGTTCTGGAACACCGACGGAAAGGTAGCCTGACATGCGTCGAATCGAAGCGCTGCAGCACATCAATGAACTCACCGCCGAGCTGCCGCTGGTCGTGACCTGCGCGGCGACCAGCCGTGAGCTCGCGTCGGTGGAGAACCGGGACAATCACTTCTACGTCCTCGATGCCATGGGTCTGGTCGGATCGATCACCACCGGTCTGGCACTGGCTGCCAGGGATTCGGCCCTGCCCAAGGTCGTCGGCCTCGAGGGTGACGGCTCCCTGCTGATGAACCCGAACGTGCTGCCCACCGGCGGATTCATCGCCCCGGAGAAGCTGTTCATCATTCTGCTCGACAATCAGGTCTACGGATCCACGGCATCCATTCCGACCTATGCCGACCGGGTGGACCTCGGTTCACTCGCCGGGGCGGCCGGCTGGACGGTGGGGCTCGCCGATGACGAGGCGAGCCTGCGCTCGGAGTATGCACGCCTGCTCACCACCGCCGGTCCGACCTTCCTGCACGTGAAGATCGAGGTGGGCAATGCTGCTGACATTCCGAAGCTGCTCGTTGACCCGGTGACGCTGACAAATCGTTTCCAGGCCTGGTTCACTGCCCGCCTGGAACAGGGCGCGGAGGTTCCGGAATGAGCCTGCCTGTGAAGACGGGGACCGGAATCAGGACGATCAATCCGTCCACCGGGGAAGAGATCAGCCAGTACGACTACACCTCACAGACCGAGCTGGACGAGATCCTCACCGGTGCCCGGGGCGCGTTCGGCCGGTTCAGCCGGACCCGCATCGATGAGCGCATCGCCGGGATCACGTCTCTCCTCGGGATCCTCACCTCGCGACGCGAAGAGTTCGCCACGCAGATCGTGGCCGAGATGGGCAAGCCCATCGGGCAGGCGCGCGGAGAGATCGACAAGTGCATCAGCACCTGCGAGTACTACGCCGAGCATCTTCCGGAGATGCTCACACCGCGGGTGATCGACGTCGCCCCCGACACGGCGAAGGTGCATCTGCGTCCGCTCGGCGTCGTCTTTGCGATCTTGCCGTGGAACTACCCGTGGTGGCAGGTCGTGCGCGCGATGCTTCCCGCGATCGGAGTCGGCAACACGGTCGTGCTCAAACATGCCGAATCCGTCACTGGCTGTGCTTTCGCCGTGCAGGAGGCGTTCCGCGAAGCGTTCTCCGAGAACGTCATGAACACCGTGGTGCTGCCCGGATCACGTGCTTCCGAGACGATCGGAGACGAGCGGATCGCTGCCGTGACCTTCACCGGCAGCGAGCAGGTCGGTGCCCTTGTCGCTCAGGCCGCCGGAGCGTCATTGAAGAAGTGCGTTCTCGAACTCGGAGGCTCGGACCCGTTCATCGTGCTCGACGATGCCGACATCGAAGCTGCCGCCGCGGCGGCAGTGAAGTCGCGGTTCCTCAACAACGGACAGTCGTGCATCGCAGCCAAGCGCATCATCGTTCCCCGGGCGATCAAGGACGAGTTCACCGCAGCTTTGCAGGCAAGTCTGGAGACCATGACGGTCGGTGACCCGATGGATGCCGAGGTCGCGGTCGGACCACTGGCCCGTTTCGATCTGCTTGACGCACTCGACGACCAACGCCGGCGCGGTCTTGCGGCAGGGGACAAGATCCTCGCCGAGGTTGCCCGTCCTGAAGGACCGGGCGCGTGGTTCGCTCCCGGCTTGGTCACGGTTTCCGACAATGACTCGCCACTGCTCCGAGAAGAGACCTTCGGACCACTGGGAGCTGTGACCTTCTACGACACCGAGGACGAAGCGATCGCAATCGCCAATGACACCCAGTACGGGCTCAGCTCTGCTGTGTGGAGCCGCGACACAGCACGTGCTGAGAGCGTGGCCGAGCAGATCGGCGCCGGTTCGGTGTTCATCAATTCCATCTCGGCTTCTGATCCCCGACTGCCGGTCGGTGGCATCAAAGCCAGCGGTTATGGCCGCGAACTCGCCGATTATGGCGTCGCGGAGTTCGCCAACGTGCAGGCTGTCCGCATCTCAGGCTGACCAGACTACGGCCACAGGCGTGGCGGACGCACTGTATCCATGGAGCGTCAGGACTGGGCAACTGGTCCTGGCGGGAGTCTGACACGGATAAGTGGTGAAGGCTGAATGCGGGCCTGCGCCTCAATGCGGGTCTGTGCCCTCACGCCCCGCTGGCTCCAATTCCTCGTGTTGCACGGGTAGGGATTGGAGCGGGCGGGGCGTTGTGCTGAGCCGGTGGGTTGAGTTGGAGCCGGCGAGGCGTTGTGCTGAGCTGAAGCGGTGAATACGAGCCGGCGGGGCGAATTGACGGCAAGCGGGTGTGACGCCGTTCGCGGAGGAAAACCCGAGGTGGGGTTGGTGGGCATCTTGCTGTCGGCCATCGAGCGGTCGGCGTAGCGTAATGGGTATGAGTGAGAAGACCCCCGAGAATCCGCCGGAGGCGCAGCCGCAGGGCTCCGAATTCGCGGAAACCTCCACCACCGAGGCCCACCCAGAGCCCGCGCACCCAGAGCCCGCGCACCCAGAGCAGACTCCCCAGGACAGCACGCATCCCGACCCCACCCTCGCGTACCCGACGCAGTCCCGGAGCGGACACCCGACGGACCCCACCCTCGAGTACCCGACGCAGTCCCGGAGTGGACACCCGACGGACCCCACCCTCGAGTACCCGACGCATCCTCAACAGGACACTCGGCAGTACCCGCGGGCTGCGCAGTCCGTGCCCCATGTGCCTGCTCAGCCCCAGCAGCCACCGCTGCAGGCAGCCCGGCCGGTCCTCGCGACCCAGCCGACTCAACCAACGAACTACCCGGCTCAGGCGTCCCACCCGGCTCAGCCCCAGACTCACCCCCAGCAAGCTGTTCACCCGGCTCAACCAGTAAACCACCCGGCTCAACCGCCGTACCCACCCCAGCCCGCCCAGCAATCACCCGCGCAGCCGATGCCAGTCGCTCAGTCACCTCGGCGGCGGAGGACTCGGTCTGAGGACCTCGTCCCCGCACCGGTGACCGGATCGGCGCCGCTGACTCATGAGGGCGTCACCGAGATTCCTGCGGACGGGCCGATCGAATGGCCGCGCAAGAGCATCGGCGTCGTCGGGGTGGCGAACCTGTTCCTGTCGGCGATCATGGCCGTGATCTGGGCCTGGATCCCGCTGGTCCTGCTGTTCACCGGAATCGGGGGCATCTTCGCTCTCGGCCTCGGCGTCCTCGCGCTCGTCGGCTGGGTCATCGTCCAACAGGGCGCCAATGTGTTCGAACGCTACCGGGCCGAGCTCGTCTACGGGGACGGCATCCCCGTCCCGACACGGATGCGCAACAACCGTGAACCCGGTTTCACCCGGTTCATCCACAACCTGTGGCTGCTCGTGAAGTCCGGCTCCTTCTGGCGCTCGACCGCACACCACTACCTCAAGATGCTGCTCGGCGGAGTCATCGTCGGCGGAACCGTCGCTGCGATCTGTGCCTCCATCTTCGCGATCTTCGGCGCGATCAACCCCGAAGGCGTCACCACCTTCTTCCTCGGCGGGCCGGCCGGCGGGCTCGGCCGAGTCGGCGTCGCGGTCGGCGCCCTCATCGTCCTGGGCAGTTCGCTCGCCATCCTGTGGTTCGCTCCGTACCTCGACCGGGCCCTCGACCGCAGCCTCCTGCCGCCGGCGCGCACCGCCGCCCTGCAGGAGGAAGTGACCGAACTCGACCGCGCCCGGATGGCCGGGATCGAAGCTGCCGCCGCGGAACGGCTGCGCATCGAACGAGACCTCCACGACGGAGCCCAGCCGCGCCTCGTCGCCCTGAGCATGACCTTGGGCATGGCGAAGGCGAAGATCGACTCCGACCCGGAGCGGGCCAAGGAGCTCGTCTCCGAAGCCCACGCCGAGGCGAAGGGAATCGTCAACGAACTCCGCCAGCTGGCCCGCGGCATCCATCCCGCAGTGCTCACCGATCGCGGCCTCGACGCCGCAGTGTCCGCCCTGGCCGGGCGTTCGCCGATCCCGGTCGACGTCGACGTCCGCCTCGACGGGCGGATCGAACGCGAGGCCGAAGCTGTCGCCTACTTCGTCGTCGCCGAGTGCCTGACGAACATCGCCAAGCACGCGCACGCCTCCCACGCCCGCGTCCTCATCGCCCCCATCGACCATGCGGTCCAGATCGTCGTCACCGACAACGGTCGCGGCGAGGCCCGCATCGACCGCTCCGGACGGCACACCGGCCTCGCCGGACTCGTCGACCGCGTCGAGGCTGCTCGTGGAACACTGAACCTGACCAGCCCCACCGGCGGGCCGACTACTGTAGTTGTGGAGGTGCCATGCGCATCGTGATCGCCGAAGACTCTGCCATCCTGCGAGCCGGACTCGAAAGGCTCCTCATCGATGCCGGCCACGAAGTGATCGCGGCCGTGGCAGACGCCAATGAGCTCCTCGCCGTCATCAACACCACGCCGCCGGACCTCGCGATCATTGATGTGCGGATGCCGCCCACATTCACCGACGAGGGAATCCGCGCCGCCGTTCTCATCCGGAAGCAGAACCCCGAGGTGAAGGTTCTCGTCTTCAGCCAGTACGTGGAGGAGCAGTACGCCTCCGAACTCATCGCGGAGAACACCGGCGGTTTCGGTTACCTCCTCAAGGACCGCGTCGCCGACGTCGAGGACTTCCTCGACGCTGTCGAGAAGGTCGCCTCGGGAGGGACCGTCCTCGACCCCGAGGTGGTCTCGCAGATCCTCGTGCGCACCCGCAAGCGCGACGGGCTGGGAACGCTGAGCCCGCGCGAACTCGAAGTCCTCCAGCTCATGGCCGAGGGGAAGTCGAACGCTGCGATCGCCGGCACCCTCTACCTCAGCGCCGGTGCCGTCGAGAAGCACATCAGTTCGATCTTCACCAAGTTCGGCCTCACCGCCGACACTTCGGACAACCGAAGAGTCCTTGCCGTACTCACTTTCCTCGGAGCATAGAATGCCTGCCACAGTTCAGCTCAACCCCTCCACCCGATCGAGCCTGCGCGCTCTCATCGTCATCGCGGCGATCATCGTCCTCCTCATCCCCGTCGGCATCACCGTCGCTCACGGCGCCTCCCGTCTCAACTACGGGAAGCTCGAGGTCACCGAACCGCTGCCGGCCTCGCTGACGGATCTGCAGATCTCCCTCGACTCCGGTGCCGATATCGAGGTGAAGACCGCCGGCACCGACGCCCCCTCCGTCAGATTCACCGGCACCGGCCCCCGCGGGCAGGCCCCGGGGCTGGACGTGAGAGAGGCCGGATCCTCGGCGGTAGTCTCCGTCGATGACTTGGACCGCGTCGAATCCCCGCGCATCGAGGTGGTCGTGCCCGCAACAACCTCGCAGGAGCTCAAGCTCGACCTCAACGGCGGATTCGGCAGCATCGACATCGCGGGGGACTACCGCGAGATCGCCAGCCGCAGCGAAGGTGGCGACATCGAGATCAACGGCTCGGCCGACAAAGTCCGCACTTCGACCAACTGGGGCTCGACCGATCTCTACGGAACCTTCGGGACTCTCGAAGCCAGAACCGAGGCGGGCTCGATCGACGGCAGCGACCTCGGCGTGCGCGACCGTGTCGACGCCACCACCGCCACCGGGGAGATCACGCTCGACTTCTCCAACGAGATGGCGCCGCTGGCCGGGATCGTGGCGAAGGCCGGCAATGGCGACATCTCACTGCACCTGCCGCGCCTCGACGCCGCCCGCGCCAGCATGGCCGCGGAAGCCGCATCCGGCCAGGGCGCAGGGAACGATGCAGGTGCGCCTCCGGCCCCGGCCAAGGACCTTTCGCGGGAACTGCTCTACCGGATCTCCGCCGATTCGACCCAGGGAGAGGTCTCCCTGGTCAAAGACCTGGAGAAGTACGATGCTTCCAAGGGGACGAAGTCCGAGGGCTCGGGCGTCATCCCGGTCTCGGTGACCACCGAGACCGGCGACATCAACATCGACCAGAACTGAGCCGGCACCTGCGGGCGGGGCGGAGTCGATCTCGATCCCCGGGCCCGTCTCCCGTGACGCGCTGATCCCGGACTCTCCGAGGCTCTCGACCGTGACCGTCGTGGACTGGCTGCGCACCCGCTGAGGTGTCCACCGCGGTGGGGAAGATCAGATGCGCAGCGTTCAGCTGCGCCGCGACCCCGCCGTCACGGCGCCGAGGCAGACGAGGCAGACGGCGAACACGACGGTCAGAGACACCGGATAACTCATCACCGGAAGCAGCGCTGCCAGCACTGTGGGCAGCAGGAATCCGAGATAGGCCAGGGCGTAGTAGACCCCGGTCAGTCCGGCGAGGTCCGCAGCGGTCGCGATCCGCTGCACCTGGATGAGACCGGCGATGACGAGCAGACCATAGGCGCCGCCGAGGAACGCTGCGACGGCGATTCCGAGCACGGGGCTCTGCAGAGCTGCGGCGATCACGGCGGCGAGAATTCCCGCACTCATCGCCGTCATCGCGATCACCACCGCCCGGCTGCGACCCACCCATGTCCAGCGCGGAGTGATCGTCTGCACCACTGCGCCGGTGCCCAAGGTGACGACGGTGAGCACGGTGGCATAGAGGGTCGTGCTGTCGCCGAGGTGGTGCTCGACGCTCGCGGGGAGGATGGCGTAGGCGATGCCGGCGGCCCCGAACACCCAGGGGGAGGCCGGGACGACCACTCGGGCGAAACGGCGGTGACCTGCGGCAGGCACCCGCAGATCCCTCCACCACGGACCCTCGGCAGGCGCGCGATCGGTGCGGGTCTCGGGGGCGAAGCAGGCGACGACCAGCGCCGCAAGGCTCAGGCCCAGGTGCACGAGATAGGGGAGAAGGGCCGGTCCCGGCGCGTACTGGGCGAGGATTCCCGTGACGCCGGCGCCGAGGGCGAAGCCCGTGGTCAGAGTCAGCGAGGGGCGTCTGGCTCCTGCGACCGCCGAGGCGGTGAGGTCGAAGGGCGGGGCGGAGAGCTCCTTCATCCACGAAGTGCCGACCGACATCGCCACCCCGACTCCGATGCCCGCGAGGACCCGTCCGAGGCACAGCAGAGGGAACGAGTCGAGGCCGCAGGCCAGGAGCACGCTGCCGACGACTGTGGCGACCATACCGAAGAGGAAGACGCCCTTGCGTCCGTGCCGGTCGGAGAGCGCCGCGGCGATGAGGAGGCCGGGGATGAGGCCGAAGACGTACATGCCCAGGAGCAGGTTCGCCTGCCACGGCGCATAGTGACCGATGGTCTCGTAGACGTGAAGCAGCGGAGTGAAGTGGTTGCCGCCCCAGGCGAGCATGAATGTGGCCGGGGCGACTCGCAGCCACGGGCGAACGGGAACGGCACTCACCGGCCGGCGCGTCCGAGATCGTGGCCTTCGGCGACGTGCTCGCGCACGCGGGCGCTGAAGCCCGTGACGTCTCCGGCATCGATGAGCTCGGCGAGCTCCTCGTGCCCGGCCAGCAGCGAAGCCATGGTGTCGGGCCGGCTCGCGGCCACGGAGTATGTGAGCCGAGCGAAGCGAGGGCCGAGATCGGCGCAGATTCCGGCGACGACGACATTGCCCATGCTCTCGATGAGGCGGACGTGGAAGGCGTAGTCCGCTGCGGCGAATGCGAACGGATCCGTGGCGTCAAGAGCGGCCCGCTGCCGCTCCAGCGGGTCCCGCAGGGCAGCGACGAGGCCGGCGGTGCGCTCCGGGTGGCTGCCCAGCTCCGCTGCGGCGGTGGTCTCGAGCATCATCCGCACGGCCAGCAGGTCGCGGCGTTCGGCATCGGTGAGGACTGTGACCAGCGCACCCTTCTTGGGGACGAGGGTGACGAGTCCCCAAGCCCCCAGCTGGAGCATGGCTTCGCGCGCCGGGGTGCGGCTCATGTTCGTCGCTGCCGCGAGATCTGCTTCGCGCACCAGCTGACCGGACGCGAGCTCCCCTTCCACGATGCGCCGAGCTGCCTCGGCGGCGGCTCGTTCGGCCAAGGACGCGTGGTCGCATTCCCACGGAAGCGCATAGGAGGAATCCATGGCCGCTAACCTAGCAGATGTATGCATTGATAGATGCATCAGGGGTCGTAGACTCGTCCCATGGAGATCACCGATCGACGTGCGCGGTTCGCGGACCCCTATGAGATCGCCGTCCCGAAGGATGCGGGATTCATCGGCGAGGCACCGTTCTGGTCGTCCGGGGAAGTTGTGACGTGGACGTTCAGACGCTTCGACTTCGAGCGCGATCACGCCGAGGTGCGTCGTCCGATGCAGGTGATCGAGGACGGGCCCGAGGGGGCAGTCCTCTGGCTGTCCGGCGGGACGCCGACGACGGACACCCGGATCGTTGGCTGGGAGGACACCGACCCTCACGATGTGCCCCTGCGTGCCCGCTTCGGTCCTTCCGCCTCGGCGCCGAGGCGCGTCAAGGTCGCCGGTGCCTGGCGCGGGCTCGGGGTGCTCAAGATCGTTCCCGCCCGCGTGCCGTTCTCGGTCTGGGTGCTGCTCAAGCACGATCGACCGGCACTGGGTGGAGCAACGAACGGGGAATCGGTCCGGACGAGAAGGCGCGTCGAATGGTACGTCAACCTCGAGGCCACTCATCGGCGCACGGAGTCGGCGCTGTTCACGAGCGACCACATCCTCGACATCACCTTCCCGCAGGCCGGAGCGACCGCCTCGCGCTCAGCTCGTCCCCGTCCGAGTGAGTTCCTCCATCCTGAACGTGCGGTGTTCAAAGATGTCGACGAACTCGCAGCAGCCGCGACCTACGGGGTGTGGCCTGTCGCATGGTCGGACATCATCCGCCGCAACGGGATGAGCGTGCTCGAGAGCCTCGACGCCTTCACCTGGGCCTTCGATCCCAAGTGGGGGCAGGTCGCCTGCGAGCTCGCGGAGATCTCCGAGCCGGATCCCGCGGAGCGGGAATCTCACAGGGTCGGGAGTGGTTGCTACGACAGAGACTGGATCTAGTCTCCGGACAATTCGTCCTCTGAACCCGGGGCAGTCGGACTGCCTCGGTTCGCCCGCAATCGAAAGGAATCGTCGCTCAATGACCTCCAATCACAGGATTCTCCTCAAGTCCCGCCCCGTCGGCGCTCCCACTGCCGAGAACTTCGACCACGACGAAGTCCCCATCTCCTCTCCGCAGGACGGCGAAGTTCTCCTGCGGACCCTCTACCTCTCCCTCGACCCCTATATGCGCGGACGGATGTCGGATGCGAAGTCCTATGCCGCGCCGGTGGAGATCGGCCAGGTCATGGTCGGCGCCACCGTCTCCGAAGTCATCGACTCGAAGTCCCCGGACTTCAAGCAGGGTGACACCGTCCTCGGCTATGGCGGGTGGCAGGAGTACTCCGTGGAGAAGGCCGCCCACCTGCGGCGGGTCGACCCCGACATCGCGCCCGTGAGCACCGCCCTGGGCGTGCTCGGGATGCCCGGCTTCACCGCGTATGCGGGTCTGCTCGAGATCGGCCAGCCGGAGCCCGGCGAGACCGTCGCAGTTGCCGCCGCCACCGGTCCCGTCGGCTCTGCGGTCGGGCAGATCGCGAAGATCAAGGGCGCCAGGACCGTCGGCATCGCCGGCGGGGAGAAGAAGGTCGCCCATCTCAAGGAGCTCGGCTTCGATGTGGCCCTGGACCACCGCTCAGGGAACCTCAAGGAGGAACTCGCCGAGGCGACGCCCGACGGCATCGACGTCTACTTCGAGAACGTCGGCGGAGATGTCTTCAAGGCTGTGCTGCCGCGTTTGAACACGTTCGCACGGGTGCCGGTGTGCGGCCTCGTCGCCACCTACAACCAGACGGAGCTGCCGGCCGGACCCGACCGGTCGGGCCAGCTGATGGGGGCGATCCTGGCGAAGTCACTGACCGTGCGCGGCTTCATCCAGACCGAGTTCGTCGGCCGGCTCTACGAGTCGTTCCTGTCCGATATGAGCGAATGGATCCGCGACGGCAGGATCCAGTACCGCGAGGACATCCGTCCGGGCCTCGAACGGGCGCCGGTGTACTTCAACGACCTGCTCACCGGTGGCAACTTCGGAAAGATGGTCGTCGCCGTCGGCGCCGACTCCTGAGGAGAACCGGACGAACCAGCTTTCTGTTCACATTTGACGCCTCCGTTCGGATTCAAGTCCGAACGGAGGCGTCAAATGTGAACGAACCTGGAACCCACGCGCCAAACTCGGGTCAGGCGAAGGCGGCGAACACCTCGGCGGGGTCGAGGTGGTAGCTCAGGCACAGCGACAGGAGGAGGCGCGCCTTCCTCGCGTCGAGGATGCCGGCAGGGATGAGGCCTGCGGTGAGCAGTCCGATCTCGCCGCCGGGGTAGCTGTAGGTGTTCGTCAGGCTCGCCCCCGCGCCGGGGCGGGAGGCGAGGACGAGGGGCATGCGCTGGGCCAGATCCTCCACCTCGGTGATGAGGTGCTCGGGGATGTGGCCGCCGCCGACCCCGGAGAGCACGGCTCCGGCGTACTTGCTCTCGGCGATCGCCCGCACAGCTTCAGGATCTTCGCCCATGCCGATCTCGACGAGGGCGATGGGGGAGAATCTCTGCGGCCGATCGCGCCCGGCGAACGGAGATGACCATGGCCGCGGAGCATGCGGGGCCAGCACTCGTTCCTCGCTGATCCAGCCGATGGCCCCGAGAACGGGACCGGACGAGAAGGCAGCGGTCGAGGTGACGTGTGTTTTGCGGGCGAAGCGCGGGTCGTGGACCTCGTCGTTGAAGACGAGGGTGCACGGCAGGTGACGCAGGCCGGGGCTCATGACGGCCAGGGCGGCGGCTCGGACATTGGCGGGGCCGTCCGCACCGGGCAGGGTGGGATTGCGCATCGCTCCGGTGGCGGTGATGGGAACCCCCGAATCATTGAGTAGCCACAGGGCGAAAGCGCTCTCCTCGAGAGTGTCGGTTCCCTGCGTGAGGACGAGTCCGGTGGCGCGTGAGGTGCGCGCGAGCTCGACGACGTCGTGGAGGATGTCGAGGGTGACGTTCGCGCTCGAGGCCTGGGCGACCTGGGCGAACTCCGCGTGCAGGTTCGGCCAGATGTCCTCCAGCCCTGCGGCTGCGGCGATCTCGGCGCCGGAGAGGGCAGGGGCCACTCCGCCGAGGTGGTTGGCCGTTGATGCGATCGTCCCGCCGAGTGCGGCGAAGAGAAGGTGAGGAGAATCAGGGGACATGACTGCAGTGTATCGAGAGATGCCTGTCGGGAGTTCGCGTGTCTGCGGCATTTGCTAGCCTCGGTTCATGGATGCCGACACCGTGCTCGAACTCGCCCATGACCAGGCGATCCAGTACCCCTCGGTCGCGATCGACTATCCCTTCGGCCCGGACCACAAGGTCTACAAGGTGCGGGGAAAGATGTTCATGATGCAGTTCGAGCTGCGCGGGGTGCCGAGCATGAACCTCAAGATCGATCCCTTGGACGGGGAAGTGCTGCGTGACGCGTATGCGGAGATCTCACCCGGATACCACATGAACAAGAAGCACTGGATCACCGTCGCCGGGACCTCGGCGAGCACGATGGAAGCAGGACCTGCCGACCCAAGCGAATCCGACCCGGGCGAGGCCGGCACTTCCGGAACGGGCGGGGCCCGGCTCGACCCGGGCCTGCTCCATGATCTCGTGCTCGAGTCCTACTGCCTCGTCGTTGCAGGCCTGCCGAAGAAGGACCGCCCCGTCGACCCGCGGACCTTCGGCGGTCGCGGCGACTCCTAGATCGAGGACAGCCCTTCACGATGCTCGCCCTCAGGACGCTCGCCCGCATATCGGCGCTCGCCGTCGACCCAGGTCTCGAGCACGGGCACCGAGGCGATCTCCTCTCCGGCGACCACCAGCGGGTCGGCGCCGAGGACGACGAAATCTGCGCGCTTGCCGACCTCCAGTGATCCGAATTCCGCTTCCCGCCCCAGAGACACGGCACCTTCGAGGGTGTGCGCCCGCAGGGCCTGGGCGGCGCTGATGCGCAGCGAGTCCGGACCCAGACGGTGGCTGCGACGGGTGATCCGGGTGACGGCCGTCTGGATCGCCACGAGCGGACGAGGTTCGGCTACCGGGGCGTGCCATCCGCTCGATGTCGGCCGGGTCCGGCAGTCCGCAGTGTTCGATCCGATGCCGGGCATCGGGGTCGGGTCGAGCGGCCAGCGCCGCTTCGATGGCGTCGACGACCATCCTGATCGCCGTCGGATTCTGCGCGTGCGTCGCAGTCTGCAGGCCCTGAAGGTGCGCCCTGCGAACGAGGTCCGCGAGAGGCCTCACGGAGTTCCTTTCACAAGGGGGCGGTCGGGGAAGATCTCCCGCGCCGCTGTGCTCAGAACTCCAGACGGCCGGTGATCTGGCTCTTGAGTTCGAAGAAGTGCTCGTAACCGACGAGGGTGGCGAAGGCGTCCCACAGCTCCAGGGCCTGCTCGCCCTCCGGACGGCGGGTGAACACCGGTCCGAAGAATGCCCGGTCGTCGAGGCCGATGATCGGGATGCCGACCCCGCTTCCGGTCTTCTTCAGCGCCTGTTCGGTGCTCTCCACGAGCTCGGCGTCGAACTGGGGATCATCCGCGGCGTCGCCGAGATCGGCGGGAAGACCCGCCTCGGCGAGGGATTCGGCGATGACGGCGTTGATATCATCGCCGCGGCCGCCGGGATGGATGCGCTCGCCGAGGGCGGCGTAGAGCGCGGCGACGGACTCAGCGCCCTGCGCGTGCAGGGTGCGGACGATGACGCGACCCATCCGGTGACCATGGCCGTGGGCCTCGTCGGTGTCCTCGGCCTCGGGAGTCGAGTTGAGGACTTTGAGGCTGAACGGCTTCCAGTGCACCGACAGTCCGCGCCGCTCGGCGACATCGGCCACCCAGCGGCTCGTCACCCACGTGAAGGGGCAGATCGGATCGAACCAGAAGTCAATCGTCGTCGGCTGTTGCATGAGAAGCTCCTTCGCTGGCGGTCTCGGTCTCAGTCTCGAAGTCGACCGGTGTGTGCGCCCCCAGTCTATTCGCCGCCGATTTCTCTGCATCGGCGGCCGCGCGAGACAATATGATCCATGTCCGCACTCTCCTCCGCGCTCGCCTACAAGCGGCTGCTTGACGACAACGCGACCTTGCGCATGCTGCGGGCGGACCACCTCGCGGTCATGGCGGCGACCCTCGACAGTCACCTCGGGAAGCCGGGCACACGCCTGCTCGCCGAGGATCTCCACGAGAACATCGACGCCGATCTCGAGGTTCTGCGCGATCACTTCGATCTCTCCGCCCGCTCGGCCAAGGCATACTGCGACGACTGGCGGAGGGCGGAGATCATCATCCGCCGGCCGGCGACCTCGGCGCGCGGGGAGACCTACGAACTCTCCGCGGCCGGCTTCGATGCCATCCGGGTCCTCGAGCAGCTGCGCACCCCGCCGCAGACGGCCACCGAGTCGCGGTTGGTCAGCCTCGCCCAGGCGGTCCGCCAGCTGGCCATCGACACCGATCCGGACACCTCCCGGCGGCTGCAGTCCCTCGAGGCCCAGCGGCGCCGCATCGACGCCGAGATCGCCCGGGTCCGCCGCGGCGATCCGCGGGCGACGCTCGATCGCAGGCGCGCCACCGAACGAGTCACCGACATCCTCTCCCAGGCGCAGGGGCTGCCGGCGGACTTCGCCCGGGTTCGGGCCCGGTTCGAGGAGCTCAACCAGGAGCTGCGGCTCTCGATCCTCAACGTCGACGAGACGCAGAGCCATGTCCTCGACGAGGTGTTCCGCGGCGTCGACCTCATCGAATCCAGTGACGAGGGCCGCACCTTCGCCGCCTTCTCCGCCCTCATCCGCGACCCCGAGTCCTCGGCGGCCTTCGACGAGGACATCGCGGCGATCCTCGATCGTGACTTCGCCGCAGTCCTCGACCTCGGCACCCGCCGCGCTCTGCGCTCGCTGATGCGGCAGATGAAGGACGGCTCCCGCGAGGTGCAGGACATCCTCACCGAGTTCGCCCGCGGCCTGCGCCGCTACGTCCACTCCCACGAATTCCAGCGCGACCGCCTCATGCGCACTCTCCTGCAGGACGCGCTCGCCGCCGCCGCTCCCGTCGCCGAGGTGCGCAGGCCCTACGACGACCTCGGCGTCGGCCTCGAGCTCTCCAGCGTCCCGATGACCAGCGCTGGGGAGGTGTCGCTGCATGATCCGGACGACTTCGACGCCGGTGAGGCGCTCACCGAGGCGGAAGACGCAACCTTCGACTTCGCCGAGCTCATCGCCGTCGCCCGCGAATCCGAGATCGACTTCTCCGAGCTCATCGACAACGTCAACGAGGCGTTGGAGGCCGCGGAGCAGGTTTCCGTCGCCGAGGTGCTCGACCGGTTCCCCGCCACGCAGGGGCTGGCGAGCGTCATCGGTCTGCTCTCGCTGGCCGCCACCCACGGGCGCGTCGACCCCGAGACCGCCGAAGGCATCGCCTGGACCGGAGTGGACGGCGTCCCCCGCTCCGCCAGCATCCGCAGACACTACTTCAGCGAGGACATCCACGCATGACGAAAGAGACCACCTCCATCGCCGAGGCGCACGCCGGAACTGATGGCTCGGCCCCGAGCACACCCGAGCGTTCCGACTCACCCGAACATGCTGACGCACCCGAACATGCTGACGCACCCGAACACGCTGACGCACCCGAGTCGGGCGGGCGCGGGCTGTGGACCGGTGACACCGGTGTCCTCGGGGAGCGGACCCGGCGGGTGCTGCTCGAACTGCTCAAGGGTCCCTATGTCTCCGGTGCTCAGAGTCCGCAGCTGTGGTCAGCGCTCGTCGCCGACGAAGGGCTGGTCCGGTCGCGGCTGCACGAGCTCTTCCTCGAGCTCGTCATCGACAAGGTCGACGAATTCGCGTTCACCCGCAAGGTCCTCACCGAGGAGATCGACGTCCCGGCCGCGGTCCGCAGTGAGCGGCTCACCTTCATCGACACCGCCATGCTCCTCGTGCTCAGGCAGCTCCTCCTCGCCGCCCCCGGTGAGAAGCGCGTGATCGTCGACCGCGAGGAGGTCTACGAACGGCTCGAGATCTACCGCAGGGGCGACGAGTCGACGTTCCTGCGTAACCTCAACGCCGCCTGGACCCGGATGAGCAGCAGATTGCGCGTCCTCCACAAAGCCGGCGAAGGACGGTACGAGATCTCGCCGATGGTCCGCTTCCTCGTCGACGAGGACCGAGTGCGCGAACTGACTGAGGTCTACCGGCGCATCGCCGCAGGAGAGGGCGGAACCGAGGACCGCCGCGACGAGGGTGGAGGCGACACCGTCACCGAGGACAACCTCGGCGAGGATGCAGAGACCACCACCGAGGAGACGGGAGGCGCGGAATGAACGAGATGCCGCTCTTCGACCTGGAGCCGTCGATGCTCGCCGAGGCGGGGGCCGGTTCGCGCCCGGACGTCGGCTCGCAGTGGCGGCTGGCGGAGATCCAGATCGCCAACTGGGGCACCTTCTCGGACTCGATTCATCGCATTCCCGTGGCCCGCCGCGGCCACCTCATCACCGGCCCCTCCGGTTCGGGCAAGTCCTCGCTCCTCGATGCGATCGCGGCCGTGCTCACCCCGGACAAATGGCTGCGGTTCAACGTCGCGGCGCAGACGGCGGGCATGCGCAGCGATCAGCGCAGCCTCGTCAGCTACATCCGCGGCGCCTGGACGCGGACGACCGATGACACCGAGGACCGGGTGGTGAGCAAGTTCCTGCGTCCCCGGGCCACATTCTCCGGAATCCTGCTGCGCTACAGCGACGGCGCCGACGGCGAACTCACCCTGTGCCGGCTCTTCTTCCTCAAGGGCAGCGGCACCCGCTCGAGCGATGTCAGCGACCTGTGCCTGCTCGAGAACACCGGCCTCGACCTCGCCGACCTGCAGCAGTACGCGAAGAACGGTCTGGCCACCCGAGCGCTCAAGTCCGAGCACCCCGACGCCCTGGTGACCTCGAACGGTGCCCACGCCCGGTTCTACGCCAGGATGCGCAAGATCTTCGGGATGGCCAGCGAGTCCGCGCTGCAGCTGCTGCACAAGACGCAGTCGGCCAAGAGCCTCGACAGTCTCGACCAGCTGTTCCGCGACCACATGCTCGAGGAGCCGGGCACCTTCGCCCTCGCCGAGACCGCGCTGACGCAGTTCGACGACCTCAAGGACGCCCACGAGCACGTCGTGCAGCTGCGCGAACAGCGCGACCACCTCACCGAGCTCAGGGCCGCCGCTCGCGCCTACGACTCCGCGCACGCCGCCGCCGAGAAGGCGCTCGAACTCTCGACCGCCCTGCATCCGTTCCAGAAGCGTCGCGAGCTCGAGCTGCTGCGCGACGATGTCTCCACCCTGGCGGAGAGACTCGTCGACCTCGAGGTCGCGGACGAACGAGCGCGGACCGAGCTGCGCCTGGCCACCGACGACTACGATCTCGCGCACCGGAAGACCCTCGACCTCGGCGGTGCCGAGACCGAATACCTGCAGCAGCGCATCGAGTCCGCCGAGACCGAACGGCGGGCGATCGCCGAGCGGTGGGCGACCCTGTCCCGGCAGCTCGCGCAGGCCGGGATCGACTCGGCGCCGACCACCTCGGCGGAGTTCGCGGAACTCCAGTCCCAGATCGCGCGCACCCTCGAATCCGGGGCGCAGGAATCGGGACCGAGCCATGCCGACCACGACCGATTCTCCGCAGCTCGGAGCCGGGTTCGGGGCCTCGAGGCCGACATCGAATCCCTGCGCCGCTCCGGAACGACGGTGCCCGGTTCCCTGCTCGAGGTCCGCCGGGCGCTGGCCGAGGGCACCGGACTGAGCGAGACGAGCCTGCCGTTCGTCGCCGAGCTCATCGAAGTCGATCCCCGCTGGGCGGAATGGACCGGTGCGATCGAACGGGTGCTGCGGCCCCTGGCGCTGACGGTGCTGGTGCGCACCGAACACCTGTCCACGGTGCGCTCCTGGGTCGACTCCCACCGCATCCGCGCCCGGCTCGTGTTCGAGGAGATCCCCACCACTGTGCCCGCACCGAAACCGGCTCACAGTGAGAAATCCCTGGTCAACAAGGTGACGGTGGCGGAATCGAGTTTCGGCGAATGGGTGGCCTGGACACTCTCGGAGCGCTTCGACGTCGCGTGCGTGGACACCGTGGCCGAACTCGACGACCACCCGCGGGCCGTCACCCTGGCCGGTCAGTTCAAGACCTCGCGCACCCGCTATGAGAAGGACGATCGGCGTCGCATCGACGATCGCAGCCAGTGGGTGCTGGGCAACAGGGAGTCGAAACTCGAAGCGCTCGTCGAAGAGCTGCTCGAGGCGCAGAAGGAGCTCGCCGCCGCCGAGGAGATCGTCACCACGGCGAGTGCCGCCCAGGCCCAGGCGCAACGCCGGATGGGGATCCTGGCCGGAATCCGTGAGCAGTCCTGGCGCGACGTCGACCGCCAGGGCGCGCAGTCCGCGGTCGAGGCGCTGGAGAGGCAGCTGCGCGAACTCAACGACTCCGACGGCGACCTGCAGACGGCCATCGCCGCCGAACGCGAGGCCAGGGCCCGGAAGGAGTCATGCGAGGACGCTGCAAGGGAAGCCGATTACGCCCTGCGTCGCGCGGGTGAGGAGCTCGCCGGTCTGCGCGAATCCGCTGCGGCGCTGGAGTCAGCGGTCGCCTCGGGGGAGATCGCCGAGGTGGATCCGGCAGTGGCCGCCGAACTCGACTCCCGCTTCCGACGGATCCAGCGCAGCATCACCCGGGCCGTGCTGCCCGACCTCGGCGCGCAGGTCTCGCAGGTGCTGCAGGAGGAGCGCGACCTTTCACAGAACAGGGCGAGTGCCGCCGGGCAGTCGGTGACCCGGCTGGCGGCGGAGTTCAAAGCGAAGTGGTCCTCAGTGGCCTCCGACCTCACCGCCGACATCGCCGATCGCGGTGCCTATCTGCGCATGCTCGATGAGATCACCGCCCACGGCCTGCCCGATCATGAGCACCGGTTCCGGGACATGCTCCGGCAGCGCTCCCGCGACCTCATCGGGGAGCTGCTCGGCGAGATCCTCTCCGCCCCGCGCGAGATCACCGATCGGGTCGAGCCGATCAACTCCTCCCTGCTGCGGTCGAAGTTCGACGAGGGCCGGTTCCTCAGGCTCAAGGTCAAGACCCGGCGCTCGGAGACGGTGACGAGCTTCATCGACTCGCTGCGTCGGGTCGCCGAGGGTTCATGGGGCGATGAGGACATGGCCGCGGCCGAAGCCAAATACACGATCCTGGCCGAGATCATGCGCCGCTTCGCCTCGAGCGAGCACGTCGACCGGGTGTGGAAGCAGCAGTGCCTCGACACCCGACTGCACGTGAGCTTCCTCGCCGAGGAGATCGACGAGATGGGACGCGCACACGCGACCTACGACTCGGGAGCGGCGATGTCCGGTGGGCAGCAGCAGAAGCTCGTGGTCTTCTGCCTCGCCGCCGCCCTGCGCTACCAGCTGGCCGATCCCGACGAACCGGTGTCGAAGTACGGCACCATCATCCTCGACGAGGCCTTCGACAAAGCCGACACCCGCTACACCCGGATGGCGATCGACATCTTCATCGAGTTCGGCTTCCACATGGTGCTCGCCACGCCGCAGAAGCTGCTCCAGACGATCGAGCCGTACGTAGGTGCGGCCACCTCGGTGGAGAACCCGAGCCGGCAGAAGTCGCTTGTCGCGACGATGACCTGGGGCGAAGGCTGAGCCATGATCACCGTCGCCGAAGCTCGGGAACTCGCCGCGAAGCGTCTGCGGAAACAGCTGTCCACGTGGGCAGGCGAGTCGGTGTGCGGTGGTGTCAGCGCACCGGTGTTCGAGCTCGGCCTGAGACCGCCCACGGAGAAGGAGGTCCTCCGTGATCAGTCCGCCGCCGAGGTGTGGGCGCGGTCCTGGAGGGCCGCCGAGGTTGATGCCGGAGCCGGCGAGGCAGCGCGGGGCTTCACCATCGAGTGGGAGTCGCGATCCTGGCGCGCGGTCGGGCGCCAGGAGATCCCCGTCCGGATGCGCATCACCAGCCCCGACGAGCTCGCGGACTTCGCGGGAGGGGACGCGGCGCGGGAGTGGACGCGCCTCTCCGCTCGTGTCGCCGAGATCGACCGCCGCTGGGGCGGGAGTGCCGACGAGGCGAATGCCGCTGTCGACGACGAGGTCGCTGGCGCCTCCGCGTTCATCCGCGTCGTCCGAGCGCAGGCGAAGCCGATCTTCGCTCTCGACGATGCCGACTTCGCCACTCTCCTCGACGTCGTCGACTGGCTGGCCGCCAATCCGCTGGGCTCGATGCGGCCCCGCCAGTTGCCCATCCGCGGCGTTGACTCGAAGTGGTTCGGCCACCACCGCAGCCTCGTCACTGCGCTCCTCGGACTCGCGAATGCCTGCACCCGCCTCAACATCCTCGACGCCGAGGCGACTGTGCGCCTCCGCATCCTCGACGAATCGATGCGGCCGGGAGGGCTGCGCGATGTCCTCGCGCCTGTCGACCAGCTCGCGAGGCTCCCGCTGAGTCCACACTCAGTGCTCGTCTTCGAGAACCTCGAATCCGTGATGGCCCTGCCGAATCTCCCCGGAGTGGTCGCCGTCCACGGTTCCGGATACGCGGTGGATGCGGTGGCACGGATCCCGTGGCTCACCTCGGCGAAGGTGCTCTACTGGGGCGACCTCGACTCGCACGGGTTCGCGATCCTGGGCCGCCTGCGCAGCCACGTCCCCGCGGTGCGCTCGATTCTCATGGATGAAGACACCCTGCTGGCCCACCGGGACCTGTGGGTGACGGAGCCGAAGCCGTTCACCGGCACGGTGAACGGTCTCACGGGAAGCGAACGTCGCGTCCTGGGGCGGCTCCGCACCGAGGGGAACGTGAGGCTCGAGCAGGAGCGCATCCCCTGGTCACACGCCCTGACCGTGATCAGTGCGCTGGCGGGGCGACCGGTCCGATGAGATCAGTCGCGTCGCGAAAGGGTCCGCATCAGGGGTACGTTGATGAACAGTCTGTCGCGACCGATCTTGAGTGACTGAAGCAAGGATTCGGATTCCAATTCATTAAGCCACTTGGACGCCGTGGGCCGGGAAACGCCACAACGCTCGACAACGTCGATGATGCGGCAATACGGCTTCTCGAACAAGAGGTCCAGGAAGTCCGAGTTCGCTCCTGCGGTCGTGCGCTCGCGAAGTCGCGACCTGAGATCGGTTTGAAGCACCTGGATCTTGTCGATGAGATCAAGCGTCAGCAGTGAGGTCGACCGGACGCCTTCGAGCATGAAGAGATTCCACGCTTCCCAAGAATTTTCCTTGGTGACCTCTAGGAGTAGCCGATAATAGTCGTTCTTGTTCTCAATGATGTAGCGGGATAGATAAAGGACAGGCACCCGCAAGAGTTCGGCCTCCATGAGCATCAGTATGTTGAGAATGCGTCCAGTTCGCCCGTTTCCATCTGGGAAAGGGTGGATTGCCTCGAATTGATAGTGTGCGACGGCCATGGTTACTAGTGGATCGAGGCCGTGTTCGCCATGGATGAAGTCTCCCCACGCTTGCAGCTTGTCAGTGATCAGCTCAGGGCCTTCGGGAGGGGTGTAGCGCTCGGTGTGGTTGACTGGATCGCCGATGAACGTGCCCGGCAATTCTCTGACAGTTGTCTCGCGTCCATTGACACTTGTGCACACTTGAGTGGCCATTGATGATGAAATCGGACGAGTCTCCAATTCTCTGATACCGACGTAGAGCGCTTCTCTGTATCGGAGGGTCTCTTTGGCTGCAGGGTTGGCGTGTGCGGAATTCACCGAGGCGAGCTGGAACAATTCGTCTGTGGTTGTGACGATGTTCTCGATTTCAGAGCTGGCTTGGGCTTCCAGCAAGACTACGGCGTTGAGGAGAATCGACGGATTGGGAAGACGATGCACCGCTTGATCGAGGGCCGCCAGCCCTGCGCGTGCTTCTGTGGTGGCTTTGAGCACGGAACGAGTCTCAAGGTTGTCGACCGGTGGTTCCGGCAGATCGTTGTACGGTTCGTCTGGTTTCCACATGTGTGAAGTCTATTGCCATGACCCCGCCGAACGTGTAAAAAAATCGACGAAATCTTTACACGTTCCAGAGAAGTGGCAAGTTGCTTGTCATATCGAAGGGCGTGTGAAGTCGGCGCCTCGTCGGCTCTCACCAGCATTTGAGTAGGCTGGAAGCGTGAGTGACGCAGGGGAGGGCCGATGACCGACCGGCCGCGCGGGGGACTGCTCGCGCTCTGCGTCGCGGAGCTCGCCAGCTGGGGGCTGCTCTACTACTCACTGCCGGTGGCCGTGACCCCCATCGCCGCCGACACCGGGTGGAGCCAGACGACGACCACAGCGGCGCTGTCGGCCGGTCTCGTGGTCTCGGCGATCGCCGGGGTGCGGGTGGGCCGGATCCTCGACGCTCACGGGCCGCGGGTCGTCATGACCACGGGTTCACTCCTCGGGGTGCTCGCCCTGCTCCTCGTGGCGTGGTCGCCGAACCTCATTGTGTTCTTCGCGGCCTGGCTGCTGGCGGGCTTCGCCCAGTCGGCGACACTGTACCCGCCTGCCTTCGCAGTCATCACCCGCTGGTACGGCGCCGAGCGAGTCAAGGCCCTGACGACGCTGACTCTGGTCGGCGGACTGGCGTCGACGGTGTTCGCGCCGATCATCGCATTCCTCCTCGACCGGTTCGGGTGGCGGTTGTCCTACGTCATCATGGCCGGCATCCTCGCCGTGATCACGGTGCCGATGCACGCGTTCTTCCTCAATCGGCACTGGACCGACGAGGCGGCCGAGCGCAGAGAGGACACGACCCCTGCCGATCGGCGCGGGCAGATCCGGGCCATCACCCGCACACCGAGGTTCGCGCTGCTGCAGATCGCCATGTCCTTGGCGACGTTCACCCTGTTCGCGGTCACGATCAACATCATCCCGCTGCTCATCCACCGCGGCTCCGGCTTCGGTCTGGCAGCGGTCGCCCTCGGACTCGTCGGATTCGGTCAGGTGGCCGGACGGATCGGCTACCTGGGGCTGGTGAAGCGGACCTCGCCGCGGAGTCGGATGATGATTCTGTTCGCCTGCGGCGCCACGGGCCTGTGGCTGCTCGCGTTCGTACCCGGTCCGCTGTGGCTGCTCATCGGCATCGCCATGGTCTGCGGCGGAGTCCGCGGCTGTCTCACCCTGCTGCAGGCGACGGCGGTCTCCGACCGTTGGGGGACGGCGAATTTCGGCGCCGTCAATGGCGTCTTCATCGCCCCGATCACGGCGCTGACGGCGCTGGCTCCGGTGGCCGGACCTGCGCTCGCCGGAGTCCTCGGCGGCTACCCGCTGATGGTCATCGCCATGGCTGCCGTCCTCACCGCCGCGACCCTTCTGTCCAGCCGGACCTGAATCGGGCGGGCCGGGTACGTCGACGTCAGGCGATCGCCAACCAGACGGCGCAGTCGGTCGGCACGCTGTCGGTGACAGAGGGATCGCTGGCCGCGAGGATCCGGGCGTCTGCGGGAATCGGCCAAGCCTGCGGGCCGAGGTTGAGCACCACGCGAGTGGTTCCGGCCGCGGTAGTCACGTCGAAGGCCACGATGCCGGAACCGGCACTGGCCTTGTTGTCTGCTCCGGCCCGCGCTTCGGCTGCCGCTGCGAGATCGACGAAGTCGAACGATCCTGTGCCGAGCGCGCGTTCTCGGCGCAGCGCGAGCAGCGTGCGGACGAGTTCCAGAGGGGAGCCGTCCTCGCCCTCCTGCTGATCGACGGCAAGGTCGCCGTAGAGCGTCGGCTGCGGCAGCCATGCCGCTCCCGACTCGCTGAACCCGTAGGCGGGAGCGTCCCGCTGCCAGGGCATTGGCACACGACAGCCGTCACGGCCCAGCCGTTCCCCATTGGTGCGGTGGAACGTCGGATCCTGCCGTGTCTCCTCGGCGAGGTCGAGAACTTCGACCAGGCCGAGCTCCTCGCCCTGGTAGAGGTAGGCGCTGCCGGGAAGCGCCAGCATCGCCGTCGTGGCCGCGCGAGCGCGACGGGCGCCGAGTTCGGGGTTCGGGGCGGGAACCGGGGCGCCCAGCTGCGAGGTGAAGTGCTCGGGCGCGAGAGCGAGCCGCGTCGCCGGGCGGATCACATCGTGATTCGAGAGCACCCAGGTGGTGGGAGCCCCGACGAGGTCGTTCGCCCGGAACGACTCCTCGATGCACTCCCGCAGCACAGCCGCGTCCCAGGGAGCCTCGAGGAACGAGAAGTTGAAGGCCTGATGGAACTCTCCCTGGCGCACGTAGCGGGCGATGCGCTCGTAAGGCTCCACCCACGCCTCGGCGACCATCACCCGGTCTTCGGGGTATTCGTCGAGCACCGCGCGCCAGGAGAGGTAGATTTCATGCACGCCGTCCTGATCCCAGAAGGGAGCGGCGCTGGTCGTCATCCCCTCGCCTTGCAGCTCCTCGGTCGTCCGATCTATGTCGGGCAGGCCTGCGGCTTTGACGAGACCGTGGGCGACATCGACGCGGAACCCGTCCACGCCCCGGTCGAGCCAGAAGCGCAGGACGCCTTTGAACGCCTCCCGCACTCGCGGGTTCTCCCAGTTGAGGTCGGGCTGCGAGGAGTCGAACAGGTGCAGGTACCACTGTCCGTCCGGTGTCTTCGACCAGGCCGGTCCGCCGAACACCGATTCCCAGTTGTTGGGCGTTCGTTCGGGATCAGCGGGGTCCGCGTCGCGGAAGATGTACCAGTCCCGCTCGGGCGAATTGGGCGGCGCGGCGAGGGCACGCTGGAACCACTCGTGACGGTCGCTGGTGTGGTTGGGCACGAGATCGACGATGACGCGCAGCCCGAGGTCGTGGGCGCGGGAGACGAGTGCCTCGACGTCGGCCAGCGTTCCGAACAGCGGGTCCACATCGCAGTAGTCGGAGACGTCATAGCCCGCATCGGACTGCGGAGACGGGTAGAAGGGGGAGATCCACACCGCATCCACGCCGAGGTCGCGCAGATACGGCAGTTTCGCGGTGATGCCGGGAAGGTCACCGATCCCGTCACCGTCGGCGTCGGCGAAGGACCGGGGATACACCTGGTAGATGACGGCGCTGCGCCACCACTCGTCGGACTCGACGGCCGGGTGGAAGGAACTGCGGGCGGGGGAGAGCTGGGTCATGAAGTGCCTTTCCGCGAGAGTCGCTTGTTCAGGGGGCGGCGACTGTCGACATGACGACGACCGACTGGGCCAACACGGGGTAGGGTTCGGGGGCGAGGCCGTCAGAATCCGGGCGGGCGGAGTCGACCTCGAGGCGCCAGCGGAGCCTGTCACCGGCGTCCGGCAGGCGGACGTCGGCGTCGCTGCCGACGTTGAAGATGACGAAGACGGCGCCGGAGATCGGCTCTCCCGCGGGGTCGCCTGCTGCTCCACGGAGTTCGGCCGCGACCACCCGGAAGTCGGGATCGTGCCAGTCCTCCTGGGTCGGGACCTCGCCGTCAGGGCGGTGCCACACGACGTCGAGGTGGCCGTCCGCGCGCTCACGTCCGTGCAGGAACGTCCGCTGGCGCAGCACGGGGAGGCGACGACGCACGTCGATGAGATGCCGCACGAAGGTCAGCAGGTCCAGGTCGGGCGAGGACCAGTCGATCCAGCCGATGGGGTTGTCCTGCGCGTAGGCGTTGTTGTTGCCGTTCTGGCTGTTGCCGATCTCGTCGCCCGCGAGCAGCATCGGCACCCCTTGCGACACGAGCAGTGTCGTGAGCATTCCGCGGACCCGGCGGGCCCGCGCGGAGCGGACCTGTTCGTCGTCGCTGGGGCCCTCCACGCCGAAGTTGTCGGTGTGGTTGTCGTCGTGACCGTCGTGGTTGTCCTCGAGATTCGCCTCATTGTGCTTCCTCGCGTACGACACGACGTCGGCAAGAGTGAACCCGTCGTGTGCAGTGACGAAGTTGACCGAGGCCGTCGCGTCTCGATCCGAGTGATCGAAGAGTCGGGCCGAGCCGAGCAGTCCCGAGGCCAGCGCCACCTGTCCGAGCGGGTCCCCGCGCCAGGCTCGCCGCACTCCGTCCCGGTACCAGTCGTTCCACTCCGACCAGGGGTGGGGGAAGTGCCCGAGCTGATAGCCGCCCGATCCCAGGTCCCATGGTTCGGCGATCAGCTTGATTCCTGCGAGAACGGGATCCTGGCGCACCGCCTGGAAGAATGCCGCGCTCGGGTCGAAGCCCTGAGCGGTGCGACCGACGGTGGTCGCCAGGTCGAAGCGGAACCCGTCGATGCCGTAGTGCTGCACCCAGTGGCGCAGGCTGTCGAGAATGAGGCGCAGCACCATCGGATGGTCAGCCCTGAGCGTATTGCCTGTCCCAGTGATGTTGACGTAGTGGTGGCCCTCGTCGATCAGCCGGTAGTAGCCGGTGTTGTGCAGGCCGCGGAGGCTCAGCGTCGGACCGCGTTCGTCGCCTTCGCCGTTGTGATTGTAGATGACGTCGAGGATGACCTCGATGCCGGCTTCGTGCAGGGCATGGACGAGCGACCGGAGTTCCGAGTCGGCGTCGCCGGTCCGGTGGGCGTAGCGCGGCTCGGGTGCGAACCACGCGATCGGCTGGTAGCCCCAGTAGTTCGTCAGGCCGTTCTCCACGAGGTGCTGGTCGTCGAGGAACGCCTGCACCGGCAGGAGCTCCACAGCGTTCACACCAAGGGAGGTCAGGTGGTCGATGATCGCCGGATGCGCCATGCCTGTGTAGGTGCCGCGGATCTCCTCCGGGACCTCGGGGTGGGTCGCGGAGATTCCCTTCACGTGGGTCTCGTAGATGACGAGGTCGGCCAGGGCGTGCTGAGGGCGATTCGCCGCGGGATCCGGGCCGCTCACAGGACGTGCGAGGATGCACCTCGGCGACACCGGGGCACCGTCGCGACGGTCCATGACGAGGTCGTCGTCGGGTCCGAATTCGAAGCCCGACATCATCGGATCCCACCGCACCGGCCGATCGAGGATGCGCGCGTAGGGGTCGATGAGGAGCTTGTGCGGGTTGAAGCGCAGGCCTTCACCTGGCCGGTTGGGTCCGTCGGCCCGCAATCCATAGTGGGCTCCGATGGGGACGTTCGCGACATGGGCGTGCCATACATCGCCGTCCCGAAAGGGGAGGGGGATCTGCTCCTCGGCGCCGGCGGCATCACCGGAACCGGCGACGGTGCTGGCGGAGCCGAAGAGGCACAGCGTCACCTGAGTGGCCTCCGGCGCCCAGACCGCGACATTCGCACCGCCCTGGTCAGCAGTCACTCCGAGCGGCCACGACCGGCCCGCCGTGACCTCGCGACTGCCCGCCGTGACCTCGTGCCGGACAGCAGATCCGCTCATCGCATCATCTCGGCGAACAGGTCGGCGTAGCGTGTGGCTGAGGTGTCCCAGTCCACCGACTCTCGCATCGTCGTCTCGCGCAGTCGCAGCCAGGCCGCACGATCCGCGTAGAGATCGACGGCGCGACCGAGTGCGAAGCTCAGGCCACCCGCGTCGATGATGCCGCCCTGCCTGGGGTCGCCGAAGGTGAAACCGGTTGCCGTGCCGGCCGCGAGGTTCGCAGGCGTCGCATCGACGACTGTGTCGCGCAGGCCCCCGGTCGCGGCCACCACGGGCACGGCGCCGTACCGCAGACCGTAGAGCTGCGTGAGCCCGCAGGGCTCGAAGCGCGAGGGCACGAGGACGAGGTCACCGCCGGCGTACATGCGGTGGCTGAGCGGTTCGTCGTATCCGATCCGCACCCCGACGGACCTCGGGAATCGCGACGACAGTTCATTCAGGCCGTGCTCGTGGGCCGGATCGCCCGAGCCGAGCACGACGACCGCCCCGCCCGCCTCGACGAACCGCGGCAGCGTCTCGAGCAGAAGATCGACGCCCTTCTGATGAGTCAGTCTGGTCACGACGACCGCGAGCGGCCCCATCGGCTCGTCCAGTGAGAATTCGTCCAGCAGAGCGCGGCGATTCTCAGCCTTCGCCGCGGGGTCCGCAGCGGAGTAGGGGATGACGGATGGATCGGTCGCCGGATCCCACACCGTCGTATCGATGCCGTTGAGGATCCCGAGCATCTCGCCGCGATCTCGCCGCATCCTGGCCACACCCTCGAGACCGAAGCCGAACTCAGGGGTGGTCAGCTCTTCCGCGTAGGTGGGACTGACGGTCGTGACCCGCGTGGCGTGCACCATTGCGGCTTTGAGCGTGCTGACGTGACCGTGGTATTCGAGGGACTCGGAGTGGAAATCCCACGTCGGCAGGCGCAGGTGATCGAGCTGCTCGGGGCTGAACATCCCCTGGAACGCGATGTTGTGGATCGTCAGCAGCGTCGGAACGTCAGAGCCGGCGTACTTGAGATAGGAGGGCACGAGCCCTGCCTGCCAGTCGTGCACATGGACGACGTCGGGCCGCCAGTCATCGGCGGTGCCGTGGATGGCCACCTGCGCCCCGACCCACGACAGTGCCGCGAAGCGCACAGGGTTGTCCGGGTGATCGCGACCGTCGACGTTGTAGGGTCCGCCCGGGCGGTCGAACAGGTGCGGCGCATCGAGCAGGAGCAGATCGAGACCATGGCAAGTGCCGGATCGGACGACTGCGGGGCCGCCGAAGAGGTCGTCATCATGCCAGACCTCGCTCGTGCTGCCGACCTGGTCGAGCATCCCCCGGTAGGCGGGCATGAGGATCCGCGACTGCCAGCCGAGCCGGGCCAGCGCTGCCGGCAGAGCGCCCACGACATCGGCCAGTCCGCCCGTCTTCAGCAAGGGCGCGCATTCCGAGGCCACGGACAGCACTCGGCGCTGATGGTGTGACATGGAGATCCTTACTCTTCGGTGCGGGAGGGTCGGCGGGAGAGGTTCGGCGGGACCACCTCGGCGAGGTCACTCGAGGGCGGCGGCACGGCGGTCGAGCATCGGCTGGGTGATGAGCACGATTCCCTCCTTCGTGCGCCGGAACCACTTCTCGTCCTCCTCCGGATCCTCCCCGACGACGAGGCCGGCCGGGACCTGGACCCGGTTGTCGAGCACCGTCTTGGTCAGCCGGGCGCCTCGGCCCACATCGACATACGGCAGGGAGACGACATGATCGAGGGCGGCGAAGGAATGGACCCGTGCACCCGTGAACAGGAGCGAGTTGTGCACCTCCGCGCCGCTGATGATGCTGTTGCCCGAGACGAGCGACTGGATCGCCTGGCCGCGGCGTCCCTCGTCGTCGTGAATGAACTTCGCGGGTGGGGTCAGTTCGGAGTAGGTCCAGATGGGCCACTCGTTGTCGTACAGGTCGAGTGCGGGCACGAACTCCGTGAGGTCGATGTTGGCCTGCCAGAACGCGTCGATCGTGCCCACGTCGCGCCAGTACGGTTCCGTCTCCAACCCGCTCATGACGCAGGACTCACTGAACTTGTGCGCGAAGGCACTGCCGTTCTTCACGATCGCGGGGATGAGGTCGTGGCCGAAGTCGTGGCTCGAACTCGTATCCTCGGCATCCGCGAGCAGCAGGTCGCGGAGGAAATCCCAGTTGAAGACGTAGATGCCCATCGACGCGAGCGCCATGTCCGGGTCACCGGGCATGCCGGGCGGCTCGGCCGGCTTCTCGAGGAAATCGACGATCCGGGCATTCTCATCGACGTGCATGACACCGAAGGCCGAGGCCTCCTCGCGCGGCACGGTCAGGCAGCCGACGGTGACGTCGGCACCCGTCTCGACGTGTTGGCGCAGCATGATCTCGTAGTCCATCTTGTACACGTGGTCGCCGGCGAGCACGATGACGTATTGGACCTGGTAGTCATCGACGATGTCGATGTTCTGCGTGACGGCGTCGGCAGTGCCGAGATACCACTTGTTCTCGGCGACGCGCTGGCTCGCCGGCAGGATGTCGAGGTACTCGTTGCGCTCGGACCGGAAGAAGTCCCAGCCGCGCTGCACGTGCCTGATCAGCGAGTGCGCCTTGTACTGCGTCGCGATCGCCATCTTGCGGATCCCGGAGTTGAGGGCATTCGACAGTGGAAAGTCGATGATGCGCGACTTCCCGCCGAAATGGACCGCCGGTTTGGCACGCCTGTCGGTCAGCTCTTCCAGGCGACTGCCTCGACCGCCCGCCAGCACGAATGCCATGGCCTGGCTGCTCAGCCGCAGGTGCGAGCCCGAGAGACTGCCTGTGTGATTCCGAGGGATCATGACTTGTCCTCCACAAAATAGATTGCCTTCTCCGCCCCCGACCGGTGGACGACGAGGTGCCTGCCATCGGCGGTGGGCCCGGGTGCTGCGGACTGGTCGGAGTGGGCGCCCTCGCTGAGTTGCGCAGCGTCGAGCACCGACCACGGTGCACGGCCATCTTCCATCTCGACTCCCTCGTCCACGGATTCCGTTTCAATCCAATCATGAAAGTCAGCTGCGCATAACCACCGGGTTCGAGTGTGGACAGCACAGAGCCCGGCGGGAACTGCGCAGGCTTCCCGCCGGGCTCTTCGAAAAGGCGTGGCTCTCATTGCGACGACGAGGTCACAGCGCGGGCTCGATGTCCCAAATTCTGCTCATGTACTCCCGAATCGCGCGGTCGGAGCTGAAGTATCCCATCCGTGCGATGTTGAGGATCGCCATGCGCTGCCACCGGTGCGGATCCCGATAGGCCCGGTCGACCTCGGACTGGGCGAGGTCGTAGGCGTCGAAGTCGGAGGCGACGAGGAACCAGTCGCTGTTCCACATCAGATCGACGAGGCGACCGTGGCGATGCGGCTCGTCGGGGCTGAACGCTCCCTCCGCCACCGCCTGCAGAACATCCTGCAGCGGCTGACTCGCCCTGATCGCCGAGCGCGCGTGTTCCGGCTCGGACCGACGTGCCGCCACCTCGTCGGTGGTGAGTCCGAACAGGAAGAAGTTGTCGGCCCCGACCTGCTCGCGGATCTCGACATTGGCACCGTCGAGAGTGCCGATCGTCAGCGCGCCGTTGAGCGCGAACTTCATGTTGCCGGTCCCCGACGCCTCCATGCCGGCGGTCGAGATCTGCTCGGAGAGATCCGACGCGGGAATGAGCTTCTCCGCCATAGACACGCCGTAGTTCGGCGGGTAGACGACGCGCAACAGGTCCCGTGTCTCCGGATCGCTGTTGACGATCCGGGCGACGTCGTTGATGAGCCGGATGATGTCCTTGGCCGTGTGGTAGCTCGGAGCGGCCTTGCCTCCGAAGATCTTCACTCGAGGCACCCAGCCGGCTTTCGGATCCCGCTTGATCCGCTGATAGCGGGCGATGGTCCACAGAATGTTGAGCAGCTGTCGCTTGTACTCGTGCAGGCGCTTGACCTGTGAGTCGAAGAGGGCATCGAGCGGCACTTCGATGTCGTGCTCGGTGGCGAGCCAGTCGACGAACTTCTCCTTGGCGCTGGCCTTCGTCCGGCCGAACGCCTCCTGGAACGCAGGATCGTCGGCATGGTGCTCCAGACCGCGCAGCCGGTCGAGGTCGGTCTCCCATCCCGGCCCGATCGTGTCGGTGATCAGGGTGGCCAGCGTCGGGTTGGCGAGCTTGAGCCACCGCCTCGGCGTGATGCCGTTCGTGATGTTGACGATCCGGTCGGGGTGCAGTTCGTCGTGCACGGGGAACAGGTCCCGCTTGACCAGTTCGGAGTGCAGGGCGGAGACGCCGTTGACCTTGTGGCTGGTGGCGAACGCCAGGTCGCCCATGTTGACCTGATCCCCGCCGATGAGCCGCACGGGGCCGGGTCGGCCGCCCTGCAGCTCGACGAACTGCCTGTCGAGCCCCTCGATGATCTGCAGATGGCGCGGGAGCACGTGACGCATGAGGCCGACGGTCCAGCGTTCGAGCGCCTCCGGCAGCAGCGTGTGGTTGGTGTAGCAGAGCACTCGGGTGGCGATCTCGACGGCGGAGTCGAATTCGAGACCGTGCTCGTCGACGAGCAGACGGATCAGTTCCGGGCCCGCGATCGCCGGGTGGGTGTCATTCATCTGGATCGCGACGTATTCGGGCAGGCGGGTCAGGTCGTCGTGTGAAGTGAGAAAGCGGCGCAGGATGTCCTGCACCGAGGCCGACGACAGGAAGTACTCCTGGGACAGCCGCAGCTGCTTGCCCCCGTCGGTCGTGTCGTTGGGGTAGAGCACGCGGCTGAGGCTGCGTGCGAGCGCTTCGGGCTCCGAGGCCGCGGCGAATTCGCCCGCATTGAAGCGATCGAGGTCGAAGAGGTCGGCGCTCGGCATCGCCGCCCACAGGCGCAGTGTGTTCGCCCATCTTCCCCCGTAGCCCACGACCGGGGTGTCGTGGGCGGCGGCGAGCACCTGGCTTCCGGGAACCCACAGCGGTCGGCCGTTCTCCTCGGCGACCTCGCCGCCGAACCGGACCTGGTAGGCCGATTCCGGGCGGGTGAAGTCCCAGGGATTATCGGTGGCCAGCCAGTTCTCCGGCGTTTCGATCTGGCGACCGTGCTCGAAGCTCTGCTTGAAGAGACCGTGCTCGTAGCGCAGTCCGTAGCCGTAGCCGGGGCAGCCGACGGTGGCCATCGACTCCAGGTAACAAGCGGCGAGTCGGCCGAGGCCGCCGTTGCCGAGAGCCGCATCGGGCTCGCCCTCGGCGATCTCGGAGAAGCTGAGTCCGAAGCTGCCCAGCACCTCTGACACGACGTCGCGCAGGCCCAGGTTGATCGCGACATCCTCGAGCACCCGGCCGATGAGGAACTCCATCGACAGGTAGTAGACGCGTTTGCGATCCTCGTCCCAGGTGCGCTTCGTCGACCTGAACCAGGGGCTCACCGCGCGGTCGCGAATCGTGCGTGACAGCGCGATGCGCCAGTCGAGCTGTGATGCGTCTTCGGGCCTCTTGCCCACGGTGTACTGCAGGTGGCCGAGCAGGGAGCGTCTGATGTGCTCGGGGGTGGGCTCGGGCAGGCTGAGATCGTCACTGCGAACGCCGCGGACGTCGATGCTCTCTGACATGGGTCTCCTGAAGCGCTCTCGGATTCGATTGTCTTGCCGTGTGAGTCGATGCGCACACTGCGGTCCAATCATAGGCGCAGGTCGGATCCCGGGAATCCATGGAACGCAGACCATGCCCGTGAGGGCGCGCATCGTCAGCGAGGCACCGGAGCTCTGACACTGCTGGGACCGCTCCGTGAGGGCGGGTTTAGACTGGCGGCGATCCACGTTTCCACGGGAAGGAATCACATGCCGACCGTCGCCAGGAACATCGTCGATACACTCGTCGCCAGCGGGGTGGAGCGGGTCTACGGGATCCCCGGAGACTCCCTCAACGGTTTCACGGACGCTCTGCGGGTGAATCCCGAACTCGAATGGGTCCACGTCCGCCACGAAGAGGCCGCGGCCTTCGCCGCCAGCGCCGAGGCGGCGATGACCGGGGAGCTCGCCGTGTGCGCCGGCAGCTGCGGACCCGGCAACCTCCACCTCATCAACGGCCTCTATGATGCGCAGCGCTCCCGCGTCCCGGTCCTCGCCATCGCCGCGCACATCCCCAGCGACGAGATCGGATCCAACTACTTCCAGGAGACGCACCCCACCGAGGTGTTCCGCGAGTGCAGCGTCTACGTCGAGCACGTCGCGACTCCGGAGCAGATGCCCCGCCTGCTGCGCATCGCCATGCGGGAGGCCGTCGAGAAGCGCGGAGTCGCCGTTCTCGTCATCCCCGGCGATGTCGGGCTGGGGGAGATCGACGCCCACGCCGAGGTGATCCGTGCCCATCAGTCCCACGTGATCCCTGCGTCTCCCCAGATCACAGCCGCCGCCGAGGCGCTCAACTCGAGCAAGAGGGTGACGATCCTCGCCGGGGCCGGAACCGCAGGGGCGCACGACGAGCTGATCGCGATCGCCGACAGACTCCAGGCACCGATCGTCCATTCCCTGCGCGGGAAGGAGTACGTCGAGTACGACAATCCCTATGACGTGGGGATGACCGGATTGCTCGGCTTCTCCTCGGGCTATCACGCGCTCAAGGACTGCGACGCACTCCTCATGCTGGGCACCGACCTGCCGTATCAGCAATTCTATCCCGAGGACGCGACTGTCATCCAGGTCGACGTGCGGGGATCGCAGATCGGGCGGCGGACCAAGGTCGACGTCGGGCTCGTCGGCACTGTCGCCGACACCGTGGACGCTCTGCTGCCGCTCATCGACTCCGGCCGCAGCAGCTCTCACCTCAAGGCGATGACGAAGGGCTACGCTAAGGCCCGCAAGGGTCTCGACGAACTGGCGACACCGTCGAAGCGGACGATCCATCCGCAGTACCTGACGAAGCTCATCAACGACCTCGCCGATGACGACGCTGTGTTCGTTCCGGACGTGGGATCTCCCGTCGTGTGGGCGGCGCGGTACCTGGCGATGAACGGGAAGCGGAGACTGATCGGCTCCTTCAGCCATGGGTCGATGGCCAACGCGCTGTCGCAGAGCGTCGGGGTGCAGGCGTCGAACCCGAATCGGCAGGTGATCGCCCTGGCCGGCGACGGCGGACTCGCGATGCTGCTGGGCGAGCTGCTGACCCTGACCCAGAACGACCTGCCCGTGAAGACCGTCGTCTACAACAATTCCTCGCTCAACTTCGTCGAGTTGGAGATGAAGGCCGCCGGCTTCGTCACCTTCGGCACGGACCTGTCGAATCCCGACTTCTCCGCCATCGCCGAGGCGGTCGGGATCAAGGGCTTCCGGGTCGAGAAGTCGTCACAGCTGCCGGCGACGGTCAAGAAGTTCCTCGACCACGATGGTCCGGCCGTCCTCGATGTGGTCACCGAGCGGCAGGAGCTGTCGATGCCGCCGTCAATCAGCGCGGAGCAGGCCAAGGGCTTCGCCCTCTATGCGATCCGCACAGTGCTGTCCGGCAGGGGCGACGAACTCATCGACCTCGCCAAGTCGAACATCCGCCAACTGTTCTGACGAAGCCGCTGTTGTGAGGAAGCCTCCCGCGGCTCTGCATCACATTTGGAACAGCGCCTCATCGAGCGGACCGTTTTCCATTGAGAGTGCAGGCCGCACCCTATTTGCCAGGATTGTTGTGAGACAGTTCCTGGCAAATAGGGCGGGGTAGGAGGTACGGCATCATGCTCGCTGCTCAACCCGGAATCACCCCGACAGGGCGTCGCTCGTTCAATAATGAT